>CADEDY010000014.1 GCA_902826215.1 uncultured Bacteroidota bacterium | reverse complement strand
ATACAGGACCCCACGAAGAGATGCTACGGATCGGCCTCACCGGTGGGATAGGCAGCGGCAAGAGCACCGTTGCGAATGTCTTCCGCGTGCTTAACGTTCCCGTGTTCGAGGCCGATGCCGAAGGACGTCGTCTTTTGAAGGAGGACACGGCGGTGGGAGCAGCCGTTCGCGATCGTTTCGGGCCCACGGTCTTTCGCGATGGTCTCATCGATCGTGCCGCGTTGGGCGCCATCGTTTTCAACGACAAGCAGGCACTGGCCGACCTGAACGGGATCATCCATCCGGCGGTAAGAGCTTCGTTCAACACCTGGGCCTCCGAGCAAACTGCCCCGTATGTGGTCATGGAAGCCGCTATCCTGGCCGAAACCGGTAATCACAAAGCCTTTGATCGCATCCTTGTGGTCACCGCCCCTGAGGAACTCCGGATACGTAGGGTGATGGAGCGTGACGGGGTAGAGGCGGAGGCGGTTCAAGCCCGCATGTCCAACCAGCTATCGGACGACGAGCGGAACGCACTTGCCGATCACCTCATCGAGAACGACGATCGCCACTTGGTGATCCCGCAGGTACTTGCGGTACATACCGCGCTCCTCGAACACACAACGCGATGAAGCAAGAGGAGAAGAACCTTCCGCTCAGCACGGTCGCACTGATCTTCGGTGGGTTGAGCATCCCATTGGCCTTCGCGCGACATTTGGTCTCGTTGGCCTTGGTGCTGGGTGTGCTAGCTATCGCATTCGGCTATTGGGGTTCGGGACGAAGTGCCCGTCACCTGCTCCGTTACACCGCGAGCAGCAGTTCCCGAGCGAAGTGGGGCTTCAAACTGGGGCTGATCGGCACCGCCTGCGCCTTGGTCATCTGGGTGCTCTGGGCAACCAACAGCCTGTTCTAGATCACGCGCGCAAAGCGTGTGGCCAGCTGGTCACCATATCGGTGATCCGTTGTTCGCCGTGTTCCGCGAGCAGTTTGCTGAACAGCGCGGCGGTGGCCTCTGCATCGTTCATGGCCCGATGAGCAGCCGCGAAAGGAATCCCGAAATACCGGCAGATGCTTCCCAAGTTGTAGTGGGGTAGGTGGGGCGCCAACTGACGGGTAAGGCGCTCGGTGCAAAGGGTGGGGCGATCGAAGACCAATCCCGTGCGCGCGAACTCGTGGGCAAGGGCGGTCATATCGAAACGCACATTGTGGGCAACCACTACGCGGCCTTCGGTCAACGTTTGAAGGGTACGCACCACATCTTTGAAGAAGGGTGCAGCCGTGAGCATGTCGTTATCAATACCCGTGAGCTTCCGGATGAAATGGGGAACCCGCTCCCGCGGATCCACCAAGGTGTCCCAACGCAGGCGCTCGTTCGTGCCATCGAGGGCAAGAACAGCCACCTCCATCACGCGTCCGTTGGTCGGGTCGCCGCTGGTGGTCTCAACGTCCAATACGGCAAAGCGAAGCCCTTCCATGGCGCCGTCATACGCAAGAGGCAAGGCCGGGGTTCCAGCCACCGTTACTTGGTCGGTTCCGCCTGCTATCTTGCCGCCGCCGTGTGCTACTCGCATCCTGCTGTGATCGGGGCTAAAGATGCAACCGGCGGACCTCATCCACAAATGCGAAGCATCTACGCTTTTCTCTTCTACAAGTTGGCCGGTTGGCAGATCCAGGACGAACGCCCCGGACCGATGGCCCGCTACATCGTCGTAGTGGCTCCACACACCAGCAACTGGGATTTCTTCGTGGGCCTGGCGGTCCGCAGCCTTGCCGACATGAGCGATGCGAAGTACTTGGCCAAGAGTTCGCTGTTCAAGCCGCCTTTCGGTTGGATCTTCCGCGCCTTGGGTGGTTACCCTGTGGATCGCAGCAAGCACACGAACATGGTCGATGCGGTGGTCGCGATGTTCGATAGCGGCGAGATCAGGCGCATCGGCATCACGCCGGAAGGGACGCGAAAGTATCAACCCAACTGGAAGACCGGCTTCCATCGCATCGCCATGGGCGCGAAGGTTCCCATCATTCTCTGCACCTTCGATTATCCCAAGAAATTGGCCGTGATCTCCGCACCTTTCCCACTCACCAACGACCCGGAAGCGGACATCGCACGAATGAAGGATTGGTTCCGCCCCCACAAGGGCAAGAATCCGGAGGACGGGATCCGCTGATGTGGTACGGTCCTTGCTCCATAGCGAACCGATCCATGCGCACCCTTTCACTTCTCGCGTTAAGCGTACTTCCCTTGCTGCTCCTCGCTCAAAAGCCTTTCCCAAGCTTGATGGGTGAAACGGCCTCTGGCACCACGATAACCCTACCAAAAGGCACAGGCAATCCTTGGAAGGTCGTAGGTATAGCATACAGCCAGAAAGCCTCATCGACCTTGGAGGAATGGTACGAGCCCGCCTACCTGCGCTTCGTGGCCAAGCACGGCCTTTTCGCATCGGCCTATGATGCCGAGGTCTATTTCATCCCGCTCTTCGTGGGTGTGAACAAGGCGGCCTACGAGCCGAGCATGAAGAAATTCCGCAAGAGTGCCGAGCCGGCGATCGTGGAACACGTACTTTTCTCCAAGGAGGAGATCGACCCGCTGAAAGCAGCCCTGGACCTAACGGACAAGGACATCCCGTACTTCTTCGTGCTGGACGCAGAAGGCAACATCGTTCATCGGGAGCAGGGCACCTTTTCCGAGGCCAAACTGGAAGCCTTGGAGGATGCCATGCTTCAATAGTTCGGCACCTGAACACCTGCCACTAACTTCGCCACCCCAAGAAAAACACGTAATGACCATGCTCTTCTCATTCACACTACCAGCATTGCTAAGCCTTTCGCTCGCTGCCTGCACTTCCGCTCCGGAAGAAAATGGCATTGTAGCCAAATCGACCGAACCAACTGAACAACCAACCGCACAAAAACCCGTGGAGAACAATAGCGACGGCATCTATGCCAAGATCAAGACGAACAAGGGCTTGATCACCATCAAACTCGAGTACGAGAAAGCCCCGATGACCGTGGCCAATTTCGTGGGCTTGGCCGAAGGGAAAGTGAAGAACACCGCGAAACCCGAGGGCACTCCCTACTTCGACGGTCTGAAGTTCCACCGGGTGATCCCCGACTTCATGATCCAAGGTGGTGACCCTACCGGCACCGGTATGGGTGGCCCTGGATACGCTTTCGCCGATGAGATCCATCCGGATCTGAAGCACAACCGCCCAGGTGCCTTGAGCATGGCCAATTCAGGCCCCGCCACCAACGGCAGCCAATTCTTCATCACCCACAAGGAGACCTCATGGTTGGATGGAAAGCATGCCGTATTCGGTTACGTTACAGAAGGGCAGGACGTGGTGAACGCCATTGCCGGTAACGACGTGATGGAAAGTGTGACCATCGAGCGCGTTGGAAAAGCCGCCAAAGCATGGGATGCCATGAAGGTGTTGGCAGACAACAAGGATAAGTTCCGCGCGAAATAGACCGACGAACTAGTGGCGACCACCGCCGCTTCGACCACGGCCACCGCCTTTGCGGTGGCCGTTTCCGTTGGAGCCACCCGCAACACGAGCCTTGGGGTCGTACATCGGTCCACGGGGCATTCCATCGGGCAACGGCATCTTCTTCACTTCATAGCCGATCAGTGCTTCGATACGGCCGAATTCGCGCATCTGCTTCTCGTTCACGAAGGTGACGGCAGCGCCTTTCTTGGCTGCACGAGCCGTACGACCAACGCGGTGCACATAATCCTCTGGATCACGCGGCACATCGTAATTGATCACCAGGTCGATATCGTCGATGTCGATGCCACGGCTCACCACATCGGTGGCCACCAGCACACGCAACTTCCGGTTCCGGAAATCGAGCATCACCGACTCGCGTTCGGTCTGCTCCAGATCACTGTGCATGCCGGCGGCGTTGAACCCGCGCTTCTGCAAGTGCCGGGCGAGGTTCTTCACTTCGATCTTGCGACCAGCGAAGATCACGATGCTCGTGGCCTCGTTGGTGTTCAGGATGTGTTCGAGGATGCCCGCCTTCTGCATATCGAAGATCACGTAGGCCTGCTGGTCCACACCGGCTGCCGGTTTGCTCAAGGCAATGGTGATCTCGAACGGGTCGTGCAGGATCTGCTTGGTCAGTTCTCGGATCGTGGACGGCATCGTAGCGCTGAACATCAGCGACTGCCGTTCCTTGGGCAGGAAGGTGATGATCTTCCGGATATCGTCCACGAAGCCCATGTCCATCATTCGGTCCGCCTCATCCATCACGAGGAATTCGAGGCCTTGAAGGGGCACATAGCCGAGGTTGAGATGGCTCAATAACTTACCGGGTGTAGCGATCACCACTTCGACGCCACTGGTCAGCGCCTGCTTCTGGGCATCGAAGGTGTTACCATCACTACCGCCATAAAGTGGGATGGACGTGATCGGCGTGAAGTAGGCTATGGCCTGCATCTGCTGATCGATCTGCAAGGCCAACTCCCGCGTTGGAACGACGATCAACGCCCGAATGGAGCCATCCACCTTGGGTCGATAGCTGGTGATCACATCGATCAGTGGGAGCAAGAAGGCCGCTGTTTTACCGGTGCCGGTCTGTGCACAAGCAATGAGGTCCCGTCCGTCGAGCACAGCGGGGATCGCCTGCTGTTGGATCGGGGTGGGCACCCGGATGTTCATTGAATCCAATCCTTGCAACAGATCGTCGCTGAGGCCAAGGCTTTGGAAGTTCGCCACGGGGGTGGTCTTTTCGGTCGATTCTTGCACGGTAGTGATTCGGGGCGCGAAGATAGGCCAGACAAGGCTGGACCTAGGAAGCGGCCCGCAACGGCACTGGATCGAGGGCGAACGTCATGGCGATCGCGGTGCCTTGGCCCTTGAGGAATCGCAATTCGCCATTCAACTGCGCGGCCAGCATGCGAACAAGTTCCAAGCCGAATGTGTCCCGTTCACGGTCCGGACCACCGTTCCACCCGGTGGCCCCATCATCGCTGAAAAGCAATTCGAACGCGTTCCCTGTGGGCCTGACCACGATGGAGATCCTTCCGTGGTCGCTGTTCGCGAAGGCGTACTTCAAGGAATTCGTGAAGAGTTCATTCACTACCAAGGTGAGCGGCATCAACGTTTCGGTGGGCAATTGCAGATCCGGTGTACTCACTGATACAGAGACGCGGTCGTGCGCTCCATGAGCGACCAAGATGCTGCGTGTGAGTTTCTCCAAATGAGCACCCAAGGCCCCACTTGGCTGGCTCGCCGTACGATAGATGTGCTCATGCACCAAGGCCATGGATCGGATCCTGCCTTGCGCATCCTTCAGCACGCGGTCCACATTCGGGTCATCATTGCCGATGCCTTCGATCCGTAATAAGCTGTCTACCACTTGAAGGTTGTTCTTCACCCGGTGGTGGATCTCCTTGATCACCATTTCCTTTTGTTCCTCGCTCTCCAAGGTCTCGGTGAGCCTCATGTGCTGACGTTGCATCTCCAGGTTCTTGGTATGGATCTCATCGTGCTGCCTTTTGATCACCGCATTCTTCAACTTCATTCGGCGCGCCGAGCGCAAACTGTAGCGTGTGGTGAAGAACAAGGCACCGACCAAAAGCCCGAGACCGATCAGCGATGCCAACATCACCCGATTGTTCATTCGGAAGCCTTCTAGCAGAGCAGCGTTGGTGGCATTCTCCGACCGTAGCTCCGCATTGACCTTCTCTTTCTTCTCCAACTGATAAGTGACCTGCAAGCGGCCAAGCTGCATTTCTGCTCGGGCATGTTGCATGCTATCTGAACGGGAGGTCATGGTTCGATGCAGCATAAGGGCTTCCTCCCAATGGCGCTCCGAAACAGCCAAGCGATACCGCAGGTCCAGCAGGCGTTGACGATTGGTCCAATGATCGGCCTGTGCGAGCAAAGCACTCGCTCGATCGAAAGCGGATCCTGCGTCATGTGTGCGGCCTTGTCCGATGAAGGCTTCAGCCAGATCCGCTGCCAATGTGAACTGTTCGGCGTTGCTGCCGGATGCAGTGATCGCTTCAGACGACCGCATCAAATAGGTATGGCCATCAAGGAACTTGCTTTGGGCCAGCAATGACCGCCCTAGGACATGATAGATCCGGGCTTCCTGCAGGTCGTTACTATCTTCCTTGGCTTTCTTTATGAACCGATCCGCTGCCACTTGTAGTTCGGCATGCCGACCAGCCAGTAGGAGTTGTTCGAGTAGGAAACGTTCAGCTTCAGCTATGGCCGAAGTATTCTGCGTTGGCAAGAGCATAGCCAATGAATTGCGGGCTTCTTCGACCGCTTTCTCCGGCATACCGTTCATGGCATAGGCGCATGCGAGATCGTGAAGATCATTGGCGAGTATGGACGCATCGCCCATGGCTTGAGCCAAACGGATCGCGCGCAGTGTGGTCCGCATGAATTCAGGGAAAGCGCCCATCCGCTCTTCGGCCTCTCCGACACAAACCAATGCTTGATGTTCCGACCGATCATCCCCGGTAAGCTCAGCGAATTCAAGTGCCTTGGTCGCATGACCGTGTGCCGCAAGCGGGTCCGCATCCATGGTGCGGTAGGCAATGGTGAGTAAAGCCTGTGACCGCTGGTGGGAACTGACCGCTCCGTTCAAAATGGCCTGAACACTATCCACAACAGCGGTGGAAAAGCAGGGGGCGGTCCAGCACACGAAGATGATCGCGAGCGGGACACACTTGAGCGGGGAGAGTGGCTTGGGGTGCATCGATCACGTTCTACGGAGCGAACCTCGCGATGTTGCACCCCACGCGTACTATGTTTGGGGAATGTCAGTTGCCGTGGAGATCTGTGTATCGTCGGTAGAGGAAGCTACTGTCGCAAGCGCCTATGGTGTAGATGGTTTGGAAGTGTGTAGCTGGCTGACTTGCGGTGGCATCACCCCGAGTTCGGGCCTCGTGGATGCCGTTCGGCAGGCCGTGCGGATCCCGGTCCGGGTCCTCATCCGGCCAACGCCGACAGGGTTCCACTATTCCACGGTCGAGAGCATGGTGCTGATCACCGATGCCGAGATCTTCGGCGGTGGTGCATTGGGCTTGGTAACCGGCGCGCTGAGTGCATCGGGTCAATTGCACAGTGCTCTGATATCCGAAGTGAAGCAAAAAGCGCCCGAAAGCGAGATCACCTTCCATCGCGCGATCGATCACGCGATGGATCCCTTGCGTGTGTTGGATGATTGTATGGCGCTTGGGATCGACCGGATACTCACCTCAGGCGGTGCCGGCCTGGCCATCGATAGCGTGGATCGCCTGAGAAGCTTGGTCGACCGGGCCGGTGAGGCATGTACGATCGCCGTGGCCGGTGGTGTGAATGCAAGCAATGTGGTGGAGATCGTGGGGCGTACAGGGGCGCAAGAGGTGCACTTTGCCGCACAACTTCCGACCGAAAGACGTGGCTCTGGCCCAGCGCTTAGTTCTTCGGATCAGCTGGCTTGGTTCGGCACCCGACCAGATGAAGCCAAGATCGAAGCGGTCCTGAATGCCTTGGTGAAAGCGGGGTTGCGATGAATGCGAAAGCGCTCTTGGCCATGGTCCGCTGGCAGCTGGCTGGTATGTGGTCCACAACGGTCTGCGCTCTTGGCTTCCCCTCGCGAGCAGGCGAACCTGGCCAAGTGCGCCGACCATGCCGCATAGTGGTGCGCAGCCAGCAGCCAAAGACCAGCGGCCAATGGCGAGTTCCGTTATGGTTGATGATGAGCTGTGGGACCGTGAGTGCTCAAGAATCCCACATCCCCCTTCACGACGGTTGGACCTTCTGCCAATTAGGGAAGGACCAGTGGTATTCTGCCGAAGTACCCGGCGTTGTGCAGACGGATCTCCTGCACCACGGCCTGATCCCCGACTTCTACAAGGGCAGTAACATCGATAGCGTGCAGTGGATCGAGAACGAGGATTGGATCTACAAACGCACCATTGTCGCGACGGACTCCCTGCTGAAGCATGGTCACCTTGATCTCGTCTTCAAAGGGCTGGACACTTTCGCTGAAGTCTACTTGAACGATTCACTCATCGGCAAAGCGGACAACATGTTCCGGACCTGGGAATGGGAGGTGAAGCACCTCTTGAAGAAGGGGGAGAACGAGCTGAAAGTGATCTTCCGCAGCCCGATCAAGGAAGGGGCCAAACTGCGCGATGCGTATGGCATCCAACTGCCCCACGATAACGATTCCAGTGGCGTGAGTCCATACATCCGCAAGGCGGCCTACCAGTTCGGTTGGGATTTCTGCCCGCGGTTGGTGACGAGCGGGATCTGGCAGGGAGTGGAGTTGAGGGGGTGGAGTGGGGATCGGATCGCGCGGATCGGCGCCTTCGAGGTGCTCACCAGGGACGGCTTCATGGCCAGTTGCGCGATTGAGACTCTCGGCGAAAGCGATTCGGTGACGGCTCTTCATGTGCGCTTGGGCGAGCAGCGACAACTGAAGATGCGCCTGCCCCGACAGCGGGCGAGCTTGGTGTACTTCCCACTCGACAGCGCAGACCTGTGGTATCCGAACAACCCGAAGACATTCCTCTTGGAAGTGAAGCTCTATCGCGGCGGCGTCCTCTTGAGCACCAGTTCGCGAACGGTGGGCTTCAGTGACATCGAACTGGTGCGATCGCCCAAAGCAGTCGGCAGTTCCTTCGGCTTCACCGTGAACGGGGAGCCCGAATTCATGAAAGGCTGCAACATGGTGCCGCCGAGCCTACTTCCCGGGCCATCCTCCATTCCCCAGTGGTTAACGCTCGTGGAGCAGATGAAGGAAGCGGGCATGAACATGGTGCGTCTCTGGGCGGGCGGGGTGTATCCGCCGGAAGAATTCCTGCACGCCTGCGATACAGCAGGCATCCTACTTTGGCAGGATGTAATGGTGAGCAACCTCGGCCCATTCGATGAGCGCATCTTCGAAGAGAACATCGGCCAAGAAGTGGTGGAGCAATACGAGCGGATCGCCGTGCACCCTAGCTTGGCGCTCTTCTGCGGCAATAACGAATTGGATGTGGCTTGGAAGAACTGGGGCTGGCAGCAGAGGTACGGCCTCCATGGACCGGATTCCATGAAAGTGGCTGCGGTAAACGATTACTTTTTCAACCGGCGGCTCAAAGGGTGGATCGAAGAAATGGGCAACACCGGCTATCTGCCCAGTTCCCCCGTGAGCAACTGGGGCAACGCCAAAGGCCTCACCGAAGGCGACCTCCATTACTGGGGCGTTTGGCACGGCGACAGCACCTTCTCTTCCTTCGAGAACAACGTGGGCCGCTTCTTAAGCGAATGGGGCTTCCAGAGCTATCCGGACAGTGTCTTGCTCTCACATTACCTCGACCCGGAGGAACTCTACCTCGGCAGCCCGGCTTTGAACCGTATGCAACGCAGCTACAAGACCGACAAACCGATCTGGGATGCCATTGAGCGGGAACTAGGAGAGGAGAAGCCGACCACCCTCGGAGGTTTCATCGACGGCAGCCAACGCGCCCAAGCCAAGGCATATGGTATGGCGATCGAGGCGCACATGGCTGCTCAGCCACATTGCATGGGCACGCTCCTCTGGCAGTTGAACGATTGCTGGCCCGGCCCCAGTTGGAGCATCATCGATTTCGAGGGAAACCCGAAACCAGCCTACAAGGTGGTGAAGCGTTTATTCACAGCAACACCTTGACCCACAGCGAATAGGGGCAGTTCTATGGACTGGGCTTCCAACGGTTTCACCTTAAGTCGCTCCAAGGGCGACCGTGCCCTGAAGGTGATCGCTACCTTCGCCAGCGAACCGAAACTCCAAATACGACACGTATGACACGAATTGGACACTTGCTGGGGGCTGCCTTATTGGCCTCAGCACTGATGCCCTTGGCCGACTTGAAAGCCCAAGGGAATTGTTTGAATCCGACCATCTACCCAGCCGATGCGGTCATTCCCGATCCTTTTGGGGGGGTGACCGAGATCTCGACCTGCAGTTTCGAACAGGAGTACTCGCAGGTGACGAACATTGTGCCCAATGGCCCCTACGAATTCACGTTGTCCAGCGGTGGTTACATCACCGTTCGTCAAGGCACTTTCGATGGTCCCGTAGTGGGGCAGGGTAGCGGTGCAGTAACAGCCACAGCGGTTGATGCCGGTGATCTTTTCGCCCATTGGAACGTGGATGATCAGTGCAGTACGCTCAACAATTGCGTCATTACTACTGTTCAATTGATCCTGGATTGTACGCCACCAACGGTGAGCTACTCCTTCACTGAAGATTGTGAGTTGGGTACGTTCTCGATCCTGCTGAACGTCGTTGATGCAGGTGATGGCGGGACGGTCAACATCATCATCGATCTGGATGGAGGTCAAGAAGTGTACGAAGGCATCGAGCCTGCCGAATATGAGATCGGACCATATGCCAACGGCTCACAACCTTCGGTGACCGTACAGCACTCCAGCGACCCCTTGTGCAATGTCAACTTGGGTCCATTGTTCCCATTCACGGCTTGCCCGATCCCGGTCGATTGTGCGTCCGGCACACCAGTGCAAGGCGAATACTGCTACGACAACAACGAGGATCTGTCTTGGCAGTACGTCTCCAGTTCTACCGGAACCCTTCGTATCCAGTTCTACCAGGGTGCCGTTGCGTTCACGGATGAATTCGTGATCTATGACGGTACGGACAACACCGGAACCGTGCTCTTCACGCACGATAACAACGACACCGAGAACCTGAGCGATCTTGTCCTTTTCGCCTCCAGCGGAAGCCTTTTCATGGAACTGAACTCAGACGACTTCACCAGTTGCGGAGACGGTGGATTCGAAGTCGACGTCCTGGTCTGGGAGGTATCATGCAGCGATTGTGAATTGCCGATAGGTACTGCCACGGTGGCGGTTGATTGCCCAACTGAGACCTATACCGTGAATGTGGATGTGACCAGTATCGGTGATGCTGCCACGGCTACGATCATTTACACGGTTGCAGGCTCTGCTCCACAGACCGTTGTGAACGTTGGTGTGGGGATGACCGAACTCGGACCTTTCCCGAACGGCGATTCAGTGACCGTGGTGCTCCAGAACGCGGACAACGATTTCTGCAGCCTCGACCTCGGTGCATTCGTTGATCCAGGTCTTTGCCCGAACTTGATCACCTGCGGCGCTCAGCCTGAGAACATCACCTATTGCTATCAACCGAGTGATGACCGCAGCTGGTTGTACACCTCCGTAGGAACAGGAACGCTCCGTCTGCGCTTCCTCCGAGGCACCATCGAAAGCCACAATTACGAGGACCTTCGGATCTTCGACGGCACGGATGCTACAGGCACCTTGATGTTCGAACACCTGGAGTTCAACAACTACAACCTAGGGCCAATTGGTAGCGCGATCAATAACAATTTCCCACGCTACTACAGCATCGATATCTTCTCTACTACGGGAAGCTTGTTCATGGAGATGTCCAGCGACCCATCCGTGCAATGCGGTGGTGAATTCCCAACGGAAACGTATGACTCTTGGGAATGGGAGGTGGTCTGCTTGGATTGCGACCTGCCCGAAGTGAGCTACACCGTAGTGGATGATTGCCCGAACAACCAGTTCAGCATTCCGATCGAGATCGGAGGAACCGGAGATGGTGCGATCGTGAACATCGTGTACATCGTGAACGGCGGTGAGCCACAGACCGTGGTGAACGTAGGCGTCGGCACGGCGGAACTCGGACCTTTCGCCCTGAATGACACGGTGAACGTGGTGGTTGAGCACGAGAGCAACAGCCTCTGCAACATCCCGCTCGGTAACATCACCGATACAGGTGCTTGCCCACTGCTGATCGATTGCGGCACGGAGGTTTCTGAAACCGCCTGCTACAACAACTCGGTCGATCTGCGCTACTACTACCAAGGAACGGGCACTTACCCGCTCGGCGTCTTCTTCGATGCCGGTCTGCTGTTCTTCGGTGACAGTTTGATCATCTATGACGGAGGGGATATCAATGCACCGGTTCTCTACAGCGGTGCCGGACTTAACGTGACGGACCTCTTCGTGAATACCACGAACCCCGAGCATCGGGTCACCATCCGGATCGTGAGCGACGAGTTCACCTCTTGCGTAGATGGATTCGAACCGGAAGCCCTCGCATGGCGGGTAGCTTGCTTGGATTGCGTTCCTGCTGCAACGACGTTCACGATCGTGCAGGACTGCACGAACGAGCAGTACTTCATCGATGTCGCCATCTCAGAACTCGGTTCTGATCCTGACGCGCAGATCGCGAACACCTTCAACACCGATACCTTGGTCGTGACGGCGGTGGGTACCTATCAGATCGGTCCATTCCCGACGGGGACCGAATTGGAAGTGACCATCGTGAACGACGCCAATTCCCTTTGTAACGTATACAGCGGAGACCTGGTGAACCCACTTTGCCCAGCATTTTACGATTGCCCTGGTCCTACGTTGGTGGAGACCTATTGCTACACAGCTAGCGACGCAAGGGCTTGGGCGTATGAACTGGTGAGCGCATCGTCAACAACGACCCTGCGTCTGACTTTCGTTCGTGGCACGATCGAACGCAGCGTATACGATAGGATCCGCATCTACGATGGTCCGGATAACACTTCACCGCTGCTGTTCGAGCATACAGGAACGGATTTCGTGCCCTACGAGTTGGGACCTGAAGGCAGCGCGGTTTTGAGCACTGGAGGCACGTACTATGGAGTTGACGTGGCCGCCACAGGCAACAACCTGTACATGGAGATGACCTCGGATGGATCTGTGCAATGCGGAACCGGCACCTACGATCCATGGGAGTGGAACGTGTACTGCCTCGATTGTGTGGATCCAACAGTGGTCTTCAACGTGGTTCCTGACTGCTTGCATCGTTCCTACTCCACTGAAGTGATCGTTACGGAGCAAGGCGGTCAAGATGACCTGACGGTGACCAACGTGATCAACGGTGATGTCCAGACCGGACTTGGTGTTGGCGTTCACACCTTCGGTCCGTACCCTGTTGATACGGCCAGCGTATTCCGGGTGAACAACAGCCAGTACGAGCAGTGCCGTGCGAACAGCGACACATTGACCTACGATGGAGTGGAGTGTATCTCCGTCACTTGCGGATTCGACAACTACGAATACTGCTACGAGAACAACGAAGACCGTTGGTACACCTACCAAGCGGCGCAGAACGTGCCTATCACCGTGCGCTTCTTGGCCGGCCAGATGCTAGCGGGTGACAGCATCTTCATCTATAACAACGCGGATGGCACAGGAGTGGCCAGCTACAGCGGGAACAATGGTGGGAACCTCACCGGTTTCGCGTACAACTCCTCGAACGTCGACAACATCATCACCTTGCGCATCAAGTCGAACGGAACGGGTTCCTGTGAAGATGGTCAAGTGACCGTTCCTCTGCAGTGGGATGTGGCCTGCGGCGCTGTTGGTGTTGAGGAGATCACGAGCAACGCATTCAGCGTCTATCCGAACCCGACCGAAGGCCTGATCCGGATCGAACTCGGATCACAGGTCACCGGTGCGATGCAACTGCGCATGTTGGACATGAGCGGGCGCGTTGTGATGGACCAGCCGTTGCTCATGAACGGCGGCACGAAGCAGACCGTTGATATGCGCGGACTGCAAAGCGGCAACTACATGGTGCAACTGACCACACCGCAATGGGTGAAGACCCAGCGCGTTCAGTTGGTCCGTTGATCAACACATCATACTCGAACAAAGAACCCGGCCTCGCGCCGGGTTCTTTGTTTCATGTCCGTCCGGTCACTCGGTTTCGATCAGGATCTCGTCCGCGAAGATCCAGGTTCGGCCACCCTTGCCCGGATGCCATTCCGGGCAAGGTCCGGCGTTCTTGGCCATGATCTTGATGTAACGCGCCCGCTTGCTCATCGCGGCCGTCCAGAGTTCCATCTTCATGCTTCCCTTGGCCTTGCGGTCCACGTCAGGTACAAGCACAGTGCTACTCCATTGTTGACCGTTCATGCTCCAGGCCACATCCACATATTCAGGATACCAGATCCAAGCACCTTCGTCCTGGAACACACTGATGCCAACTCGCTTCAACTTCTTAACGGTACCAAGGTCCACGGTTGCGAGAACATCAGCGCCTTCGAAACCTTGCCACTCTCCGGTACGGAAGTCCGAACCTCCGCGCAGCCCGTCGATCAAGGCCTGATCTCCACCGGCCGCGTATTGGTTGGCGTATGAAGTCTCCAGATCAAGTACCATCCCGGGGGTGAACTTGGTGAAATGGGCAATTGCGGTTGCAGGACCATTTCTTGCCCGAACGGTCGTGTTCTCGTGGATCAGGAAGCTTGCTCCACCTTGAGCCACGGTCACCTCTTCGCCATCGTTCAAGCGGTAAGAGAAGCCGTTATCATTCAAACAGGCGATCGTGATCCGCAAAGAATCCGAAAAAGTGCGCGAACCAGCTTGAATGAAAGGCACGGCAGCTGGCCGGATCGCTGGACCCACCAGCACAGTACTCTTCGGAGCGAATGGGTGATCCGTTGCATGGGTCATTTCCAAAGCAAGCGTACCGCCAGCCAGGATGGCCTCGTGCGAGAGCATCAGGTCTTCATCGGTTCGGGTTTGAACCACGAACTGGTCCGGACTTTCCCTAGGGGCTTCCAACAGAAAGGCCTTACCACCGCCCAGATCGATCCTGACCGCATCGAACAATGGCGAACCCATGTCATACCAAGGAATACCCGGGGAAATAGGGTAGAAGCCCATGGCGCTGAGCACATACCAAGCGCTCATTTGGCCACAATCCTCATTGCCGCATAACCCGTCCGGCGCATCGCTGTACAACTCCGTCGTGATCCGGTGCACCAATTCGGCCATCTGTTCTGGGCGACCCACAGCGTTGTACAAATAAGCCATGTGGTGGCTCGGCTCGTTGCCGTGCGCGTACTGCCCGATCAAACCAGTGATATCCGATTGCTCTCGGCCGGTGGTGGCGCTCTTTGCGTTGAACAAGGCATCCAAATGGTCGTTCAAATTTGATCGCTTGCCTTGGGAGAATAGATCGGTGAGGTATTGCTTGCCCTGCTGCACGGCCAATGAGTACTGCCACGCATTCGCTTCGGTGAAGTTGAAGTTCACCTCGAACGGGTCGAAAGGCTCCTTGAACCCACCGTTCAACCGGGCTTGGAAAAAGCCTACACGCGGGTCGAATAGGTTCTGGAAATTGTAGGACCGAACAGTGAATTCCTGAGCGATGCTGTCCAGATACGCGGCACGCACCGTCCCCGCACCAACCGCCTCCTTCATGGCCATGGCCATCTGCGCAATGCACCAATCATCGTACGCATACTCTAAGGTCTTGCTCACGCTTTCTGGAGCATCCTCACTGCTGATGTAGCCCTTAGCACGATAGGCATTCAGTCCGGGATCGTCGCGCATGGCACTGGCCACCATGGCTTCCAAGGCCAGGTCCGCATCGAAGTCGCGGATCCCCTTGATGTACGCATCGGCGATCACGCTCACACTATGGTAACCGATCATGCAATCGGTCTCGCTGCCCCATAGTTCCCACACCGGCAACCGTCCACCATCCTTGTAGTGGAGGAGGAAGGTCTTTATCCAGTCGCTCGTCATTTCCGGTTCCAGGATCGTCATCAACGGATGCAGTGCCCTGTAGGTGTCCCACAGACTGAAGACCGTATACACGTTGTGGTCGGCGTGATACACTTCACCGTCCATTCCCCGGTAGTTGCCATCCACATCATTGAAGATGTAAGGGGCCACATAACAGTGATACAGGGCGGTGTAGAAGACGCGTTGCTGCTCCATTGTTCCGCCTTGCACCTGGATCTTGTTCAGCTTCCCGTTCCATGCCGCTTCGGCTTGCTGAAGGACCGCATCGAAATCCCAGCCGGGAACTTCAGCTTCGAGGTTGGCGCGCGCGCCTTCGATGCTGACAGCACTGATGCCGACTTTAACGAGCATGGCAGATGGATCATCACGCTTCACTGCAATGATGGCCTTCGTGCTATCAGCCGACAGCTCCAGACCGAATGCCACAGGTCCCTCCGTACGACCGATCCGCATGCAGAAGAACAGCCGTTGATCCTTGGCCCAACTGCTGCTCCGACGCTCACCAACGATCTCCATTCCTTCGCGCCGAATGGTCGAAGAGATGAGCTGGTCCCGATGTGCCAGGTCCACAACGAGGAACTGATCCTTCTCAGGAGGCAAAGTGTAACGGTGAAATCCCACATGCGCTGTGGCGGTCAACTCGGCCAGAGTATTTTCATCATCCAACCAAACACGGTAGTAGCCCGCGTTGGCCTCTTCGTTCTTATGCTGGAAGGCCGAACGATAGACCATGGGATCCAAGGATGCCGTGCCGCTCATGGGCATGACCAGAACGTCGCACAGGTCGGCAACACCGGTGCCGCTGAGATGGGTATGACTGAACCCATGGATAAGGCTGTCGCTGTAGTGATAGCCCCCGCAGCCGTCCCAATCCATGTAGCCCTCGGGCCGGGTATCCGGGCTTAGTTGCACCAACCCGTTGGGAACACAAGCACCCGGGAATGTGTGGCCATGACCACCGGTACCTACGAATGGGTTCACGAGGTCGCGGGCAGGAGACACCGATCGTTGTGCCACGCAGATTGAACCTGTAAGAACCAAGAAGACCGTTGCAGCTGCCCGTAGCGTCGACCCGTCGGGTTTACCGCCGATCAGTGGCGAATGAAACATCGTACCCATGCCCCGAATCTAGGGGACACCGACATCCGGTCATAATGTCGTTAGTGCCGCCGCCCCCAATAGCGCGGCGTCATCGGCTGGCAATTCGGAAAGCACCAGGTCCACGCGGCCTTGGTAGATGTTCAGTAGCCCCTTCCGGAACGCAGCCTGCAGCGGCGCCATCAAGAGGTCACCGCTCTGGGCAATACCACCGAAGAGCACGATGCGTCCGGGGCCGGTCATAGCCACGGCGTTCGCCAGTCCTACGGCAAGCCATTGGGCCGTCCATTGGAAGGCGAACTGCGCTTCCTTGTCACCGCTGGCAGCCGCAGCTGCGATCACCTTGACGCCTTCTTCCCGCAAGACATCCGAGTCCCCGCAAAGTTCCGTGTACGTCTGCCGGATCCCGCGGATGCTCACATAGGTCTCCAGGCATCCCGAACGCCCGCAGGTGCAGGGTCGACCATCCATCACGAGCGTCGTATGGCCCAATTCGCCGGCATTCCCGGCACTCCCGAGCAGGAGTTGTCCTTGCACGATGATCCCGCTACCCACTCCCGTGCCCAGCGTAACGACCAAAAGATCATCAAAGCCCTTGCCCGCGCCATAACGCCATTCACCCAAGGCCGCAGCATTGGCATCGTTCCCCAGAACAGAACGGATACCAAGACGCTGCTCCATCATGCGAGCAAGCGGGACATTCTGTTTCCAAGGAAGGTTCGGCGCCATTTCGATGATGCCGGTGAATTGATTCGCATTGGGCGCTCCGATACCGATGGCCTCCAATGTGTCACCCGTTTTGAGCATTTGTCCGGCACGATCCGCAAGGGCATCGGCAAAGGCATGTTCATCCGCATGACCCAAGGTTGGCAGTCTTTCACGGGTGATCACCTGCCCATCCTTGACCAAGCCCAACTTGGTGGTGGTACCGCCGACGTCGATACCGAGGATCAAGCCGCTGTTCGTCGCTCGGTCCATGCGAAATAGGTGATATATCCGTAGCAGAGCACCACGAGGAGGAAGGCGATCTTGAACCCGAAGCCATCGGCCAAAAAGCCTAGTAAAGGAGGGATAACGGCTCCCCCGAAGATCGCGGTACACAGTATGCCGGATGCTTGCGGTTTCAGCGGACCAAGCCCTTCAATGGACTGGGTGAAGATCGTCGGGAACATGACGGAGTTGAACAACCCGACGGATAAAATGCTCCACATGGCGATGGTACCCGTGGTATTCATGGAAATGAGCACCATAACGATCGCGGTCGAAGCGAAGATCAGAAGGACCAAAGCAGGTTTGAACAATTGGGTCAACAGCGAACCAGCGAACCGACCGAGCATGGCACCGCCCCAGTACAAGGTCACAAAGGATCCTACGACACCCTTCGCATCCACAGCGTCAAGATCCCCGCCTAGCAGTGTAGCCGCGATCATCGAAAGGGTTCCATCCCCGCGAATGACCTCCGCCAGATCCATGGAAAGGAAGTAATTGACCAAGTAGGATCCGATGGCCACTTCGGCACCCACGTAGAGAAAGATCCCGATCGCTCCCCGAAGAAGTCCAGGCTTGCGCAATGCCGCGCTATACGTTCCAGTGCGGTGGGGGTCCAGAATGCGCGGTAATCGGACCATGCCAACGATCAGAGCCAGGAACAGCAATGCGCCGGCTAGGACAACGAAAGGACCTTGGACCGCCGCGGCTTCTTGGACATAATAGGTCTCCTTCGAGGCGAGATCCATGGTGGCGAGATCCGCACTCGACCGAATGTGATCACTGAGGATGTATTGCGCACCGATGATCGGGGCTATGGTGGTTCCGACACTGTTGAACGCCTGGGCCAGGTTCAATCGGCTGCTCGCGCCACGTTCTTCCCCCAGCACGGCCATGTACGGGTTCGCAGCCACTTGAAGCACGGTCATCCCCGCGGCCAGGATGAAATAGCCAAACAGGAACAATGGAAAAAGACGCAAGCCTGCAGCGGGCCAGAATAACAAACAACCTGCCCCCATGGTGGCGAGGCCGACAAGCATACCGCTCTTATAGCCGATCCTGGAAAGCAACCAGCCCGATGGGATCGATACGAGGAGGTAGGCAATGAAGAAGGCGAATTGCACGAGCCCAGCTTCGAAATAGCTCAGTTCGAAGATCTCACGCAATCTGGGAATGAGCGAATCGACAAGCACGGTGATGAAGCCCCACATGAAGAACAGCGAAGTGACCACGGCGACAGGTGCCCACGTATTCCGACCAGTTGCTTCCATATCGATCAGGCCAAAGATGGGCGTTACATTGCCAGCAAATGCAACAAGACCGCCGTCGTTTCATCAAATTGGGTATGGCAGGCTCGGCTGCGTTGGCCACCGGTTGTGCGAATCAGGGTGGGTCTGAAAAGGCCATGGTGCAGACTTCTTCGCGGGCAGAAGGGCCGGTGATCCTGAGCACATGGTCGCATGGTATGCCTGCCAACTCAAAGGCCTGGGCCGTTTTGAACGGCGGGGGCAGCGTACTTGATGCCGTGGAACAAGGTGTTGCGGTAGTAGAGAGCGATTTCACCAATCGCAGCGTGGGCTTGGGCGGTAGGCCGGACCGGGATGGAAAGGTGACTCTGGACGCTTGCATTCAGGACCACAACGGTCGGGCAGGGGCCGTTGCATTCGTGCAGAAATTCGAACATCCCATCAGCATTGCGCGGGCAGTGATGGAGAAAACCCCACATGTGCTTCTGGTTGGCGAGGGGGCTGAACGCTGGGCCGAAGAGAACGGCTTCAGCCAGCGCGAATTGGAGATCCCGGAAGTTCGTGCCGAATGGCTCCAATGGCTGGACACGGCAGCCTACAAACCGGTTGCCAACATCGAGAACCACGATACCATCGGCATGATCGCCATGGATGCTCAGGGTCAGTTGGCAGGATCGTGCACGACCAGTGGCATGGCGTACAAGATCCACGGTCGAGTGGGGGATAGTCCCATCATAGGCGCCGGCCTATTCGTGGATGGTGAGGCTGGAGCGGCATGCGCCACGGGTGTTGGCGAATTGGTCATACGGACCGCAGGCAGCCATACGGTGGTCGAATTGATGCGAGCGGGCTGGGATCCAACCGAAGCGTGCAAAGAGGCCGTTCGACGGATCCTCCGCCAGAATCCAAAGAACGAAGGCCTGCAAGTGGGATTTTTGGCCATTCGAAAGGACGGGGCTTACGGGGCTTGGAGCGTCTACGACGGCTTCAACTACGCCATGCACACCAACTCCAAGGAGGAGTTGATCGATGCCGGTTCGGACCGGAAATGGACCTGATCCACCAGGAAAGCTATATTTGAACTATGCTGTACTCCGTGAACATGACAAAAGTCCTCGCCTCCGTGGCGCTGATGGGAGTTCTGAACGCGAGCCAAGCGATGGGTCCCAAGCCCGGCGAAGGCAACTCTACCACGGTTTCCGTGGATTGTCAGCGTGGTTCGGGTCTGATCCAGATCAACATACAAGCCGATCGCCGCATCGGGAAGGTGCAGTTGGTCGTCAAGGACGCCAGCGGTAAGACGATGTATGTGGAAGAAGGCAAAGCCCTCACCGAGGAATTGGTGCGTCGCTTGGACAAAGGCATGTTCCCGAAAGGAGCTGCCACGGTGACCGTCGAATCCAAGGATTTCAGCGTTACCGAAGCCTTCACTATTCAATAGGGCTTTACCAGCCAGCAGCAACCAAGCTGAGCAGGGCAGGGTCCTGTGCCAGACTTCGACTTTGGCCATTGGCATCAAGCGTTTCCTTGTCCTTCGCCACCGTACTTCGCTTGCGTCCTGCGGACGCTGCCACAACGACACCTTGCTCATTGGCCAAGCTTTGGTTGCGAACCGGTTCATCTGCTGTCACGACATGACTGTACGTGACCTGAGGAGTCGCCGCCGCAGCGTCACTCGTCGAGCTGAATTGCATATCAGGCGTCTTCTCCGCGGAAAGGAACTTCTCCGAGTTCTCCTCACGAGCCACCTCGGCCCTGTTGTCAGCCACGTCTTCATTCAGGAAGGCGTCATCCTGGAGATCAGATCCCGACAATACGTCCAATTGAACGGTTTTGGTCTGCTCCACTTCCGCCGCGTGAACTTCACCTACAATACGAGATGATGGTGCTCCGGGTGGTACTTCAACAGGCTTCTCTTCAGCAGCGCTCGCTTCTGTTCGAGCAGGCGTAGGCGCTGCCTCCTCCGGCTTGGCAGGAACCGTTCTCACTTCGGCCATTTCGGAGCTGTGAGCACCTTCGAATTGACGCACCGCCACCACACCAGCCACGATCAACAAGGCAAGTGTTCCAAAGGCCAACGCGGGTCGCCAGAACGCCGAAGCTTCCTGCGGAGCCAGCCAAGCCGCAACACTATTCAACCAAATGCGCCATTGAGGTTGTTGCTGCTTGCGGAATACCTCCATCACGTTCCGCTTCACGGCCTCATCGGCGTCGATGCTCGCGCGGTCGTGTTCATCGGGCCGCACATAGTGAAGCAAGGCACGCATCTGCTCGTACTCCTCTCGTCCGCTAACGTGACGCAGTACGAAGGCGCGTTCGTCGGCGAGCAGCTCATCGAAGGCCCGTTCGCTCAACAAGCTTTCAATGTCCTCAGGATCGTATCGCTCTCGCAGTTCCATGGGGTATCAGGGCATTGGGGTCGAACTCTTTCATGCGCTCGGCCAGTTTCTTAAGGGTGTAGAAGATGCGGGATTTCACCGTGCCCTCGCTGCACCCGAAGGCAGAAGCGATCTCCTTGATGGGCATATCCTCATGGAAGCGCATCACGAAGGTGGCCTTGTGATCCGGGTCCAACTTGTCCAATTCTTCGTCGAGCCGATCGCGGAAGTGCTCTCGATCCACTTCCACGCCATCGGTTGCCTCGACCCGGTCCACTCCATTGCGCAGGTGCACGGCAGCTTCACGAACCACAGCTTCGTGGCGGTACGCGTTCTTGCACATGTTGTTCGCCACACTGAACAACCAGGTCTGGAATGGTCGCGAAACATCGTAGCTCTGCGGGCGGGTGGCCAGCTTGGTGAAAAGGTCCTGCAGGAAATCCTGCGCTTTCTCGCGATCGCTCCACAGCATTCGGTGGAAGTAATTGAGCACCCTTCTGTGATAGCGATCATAGATGGTGGCGAATGCCTTTTCATCACCGCGCACGACAAGTTCCATCAGGCGTTCATCACCGAGCTTACCATATTCCGTTCCGAACAATGCCATGGCTCAATGGGCGAGTATCCCAGCTTTGAACAAGGCATTGGTGGCTCCCAGTCGTTTGGCCATTTCGCGCAGCTCGAATTCCAAACGAGCAGCGCGGGGTTCATCGCCGATCGCTCGGTAGTGGAGCAAGAGTGCTGAACCAGGAACCAAGTAGTTGCGCGAAAGCGGTCCAGCATCCATCGATTTCTTGAAGGTGGACCAACGGCCTTCCAATAGCACCATATTGTCGAATGGCACAGGACTGTAGCGCATCGTTAGGCCCGTATTGTAGAGCATGTCCTTCATTTGGGCCAACTCCTTTTCACCTAGTGCAAGGGAGAGGTGGACAGGGCGATCGGTCGCACTGGCCAGATCCTGTATGAAACGTGCCGCGCTACCGGGCTGCCCCTTCGCTTTGGCCCGCTCCCAAATGCGCATGCGGTAGGCAGGATCCACCAAGAGGCGGGTATCCACCAAGAGAACGTCCTTTCGAGAGCCCTGGACGAATTGCTCGACCAACGCTGGGAACAGGTCCATATCTCCAGCAGTGAACAAAACAGCACCCGGTTCGGTGGAAGCCAGCATATCCCAAGCCACCTTGTAGAGCGCAGGTGCGATTGCGCCGCGGTCCTTCATGTCCTTGGCACGAATGGTCAATTCTGCGGTATTGTCCATGCGCACGGCATTCAATAGTCGCGGCGCCACAAGCTCCGCGCGGTCCCGGCCTTTGGCCAAAGCCAACTCCATTTCCTGGAAAGCAGCTGGCGCCGGGAACGCTGCGTAGAAATTGGCCAAGTGTGCTTCGAAACTGGCCGGGGCCTTGCGGTTCAGGTCATCTGCCAAACCCTGGATGCGTGTTTGGTCCGAGGCGGGAATGGTCCCTTGGTTGCGCGCCAACGAAGCGTTGCGTTCGGAACGAAGCACATTCAATTGCATGGGTGCGTCGACCATGATCTTCTCCTCGTCCAAGGCCTCGGACTCCTTCAGTTCCAACTGCGCCGCTGGTGGAGCGTTCCAACCACCTTGATAGCCGTCCTTCTGCAACAAGGACTGCTGATCGACCTGACGTGTGCTCGAAGGCACCTCGGCCTGGGCCATGCAATGCCCGGCGAAAAGAAGTGGAATGATCGATGACCAACGGATGGACATGGTGGGGTGTTCGAAGATGCTGTACACGCCTGCAAAGGAAAGGTTCGATCGGGCGGGGTTACCTTTGCAAGGTAGATCCATGTTGAGCGAAGAAGCCAAGGAACGTTTGCGCCAGAATCTCGATAAGGTTCATGCATGGCCAGCGGTATACATGTACAAGTTCATCTTCGAGCCGGAAACGGAACGGTTGGATGCAGTTCTCGCTCTGTTCCCCGCAGAAAGTGAGATCCTGCGGAAATACAGTGCGGGCGGGAAATACTTGAGCATCACCGTCAAAGAAGTGATGATGAGCGCCGACGAGGTCGTGGCCCGTTACGACAAAGCTTCCGAGATCACCGGTGTGATCACGCTATGATCGGCACCGAGGATCTGATCACGCTGCGGACGGCTCTGCTGATCACGCTCAGCGTGTTGCTGGTCGTGGTCCTGTGGCGAAAGTTCCGCCGCACGGTGCTGGCGAATGATATGCCTGCCATTTCACATGTGGAGCTGCTTGCGCTCGAAGTGGCATACCATCCAGCCCGGCTCCACGTTCAATTGCTTGTGCCACGCGAACACACCGTTGATATGGGCCTATTGAATGCAGGTCATGCACCGCTAAGCAGTTGGCCCGCCGTATCGCTGACAGCAGGTGAACACACCTTGGAACAGCGCCTGCCAGAATTGCCCGATGGCATTTATTTCCTGGAAGTGAACTCGCGTACGCAACGGACCGTCCGTCAATTCCGTCTTCAACGGACATGATATTCGTTCGAAGCCTTTTCGTGTTCCTATCGATCGCATCTGCTGGTCTTGTTCATGGTCAGCAAAAGAAGACCCGCTTGCCCGATGTCTCCGCCACGTTCAAGGGCAACCTCAATCTTCCTGTTCCACTGGGGAATCCACTTTTTGAAGCCGTCACCGAGAGCGTCGGACAGTTGGATGGGGTGATCCAATTCCCGCTGAAGAAAGGGCTGGGCATTGGTATTGGAGGCCGTATGACCTGGTTCGGCATCAACGAAAGGGCCTTGGCTCCGACGGTTACTTCCGGTGAGATCCGGCGTAGTGCGTTCTATGGGAAGGTCCAATACGAACAGTACACGGGTCCAAGGACCTTTTATGAATTGAATGCTCGTTTCGGTGTCTCCAACTACACCTTCGATTGCCCTACGTGTGGTTCATCGCAACAGAAAGGCCTGTTCCACTGGGGGATCGGTACGGGCTACTACATCAACGCAACGGACAACCTGGCGTTCGGGTTGACCTTGGGATACGAGCACGATGGAGGCGTTTTCGGAGCCTCGAACCTTGGTCTGGAAAGCTTTCCGGGCCGTCCGGAGCTTCAGGAAAAGCGCAACTACCAGTACTTGGTGATCGGCATGGGGTTCAGTACCCGTTTCCGAAAAGCGGCACGCGAAGGGCCTGGTTGGTAACGAAAAAGGCCTGAGTGATCGCTCAGGCCTTTCGCGTTCAATGCTTCACTCGATCAAGCCTCTTCAGCAGGGGGAAGTTCTTTGGTATCGGTATCGCCCTTGCCGACCTTCTTCTTTCCCTTGGTCACTTTGATCGCGAGGTCGCTCTTCTCCTTGTTCATACCAACGGAGATCTTGTCACCCTCTTCCACACCTTGGTTGATGATCTCCTCGGCCATTGGATCTTCGATGAACTTCTGGATCGCACGCTTCAACGGGCGCGCTCCGAACTTCTCATCGTAGCCTTTCTCGGCAAGGAAATCCTTCGCTTCGTCGGTTAGCTTGAGGTCGTAGCCCAGTTCTGCAACACGCTTGTACAGGTGGCCCAGTTCGATGTCGATGATCTTGTGGATGTCGCCCCGAGTCAGGCTGTTGAAGATGATGATGTCATCGATCCGGTTCAGGAATTCCGGTGCAAAGGCCTTCTTCAAAGCCTTTTCGATCACCCCACGATTGCTGTCCTCCTGACCTTGAGCTTTCGCTGCGGTACCGAAGCCAACACCTTTTCCGAAGTCGCTCAGATCGCGAGCCCCGATGTTCGAGGTCATGATGATGATGGCGTTCTTGAAGTCGATGTGGCGGCCTAGGCTATCGGTCATCTTTCCGTCGTCCAGCGCCTGCAGCAGCAAGTTGAAGACGTCAGGATGCGCCTTCTCGATCTCATCCAGCAAGATGATGGAGTAGGGGCGGCGACGAACTTTCTCGGTCAATTGACCGCCTTCCTCGTAACCAACATATCCGGGAGGAGCACCGATCAAGCGGCTCACGGAGAACTTCTCCATGTACTCGCTCATGTCAATGCGGATCAACGCATCCTCCGTATCGAAGAGGTATCGGGCGAGTTCCTTGGCCAACTGGGTCTTACCAACACCGGTAGGCCCTAGGAAAATGAAACTGCCGATAGGGCGATTCGGATCCTTCAATCCGGCGCGATTCCGCTGGATGGCCTTGACCACTTTCACGACCGCGTCATCCTGGCCGATCACCTTGCCCTGCATCTCTTCCTTCATCCGACGCAGCTTGCCGCTTTCCTTCTCGGCGATGCGTGTGACCGGAATTCCGCTCATCATGGCCACCACCTCGGCAACATTCTCCTCCGTGACCGTGGTGCGGTTGCTCTTGCTTTCCTCCTCCCATGCCTTTTTGGCACTTTCGAGTTCCTCCAACAACTGGCGCTCACGATCGCGCAGCTTCGCAGCCTCCTCGTAACGCTGGCTGCGAACCACCTTGTTCTTCTCTTCCTTGATGTCCTCGATCTTCTGCTCTACATCAAGAATGGCCTTGGGCACCACGATGTTGCTGATGTGCACCCGGCTTCCGCTCTCATCCATGGCGTCGATCGCCTTATCGGGTAGGTGCCTGTCGGTGATGTAGCGATTGGTAAGCTTCACACAAGCCTCGATCGCGTCAGGTGTGAAGTTCACGTTGTGGTGATCCTCGTACTTCTCCTTGATGTTGTTGAGGATCTGAATGGTCTCATCCACGCTGGTCGGCTCCACCAGCACCTTTTGGAAGCGACGCTCCAACGCACCATCCTTCTCGATGTATTGGCGATACTCATCGAGGGTAGTTGCCCCGATGCATTGGATCTCGCCACGTGCCAATGCTGGTTTGAACATGTTGCTAGCATCAAGTGATCCGCTTGCGCCACCCGCACCAACGATGGTGTGGATCTCATCGATGAAGAGGATCACATCCGGACTGTTCTCCAACTCGTTCATCACCGCCTTCATGCGTTCCTCGAACTGGCCGCGGTATTTGGTACCTGCCACCAAGGAGGCGATATCCAGCGCCACGATGCGCTTTCCGAATAGCACACGGCTCACTTTGCGTTGGATGATGCGCAGGGCGAGACCTTCCGCTATCGCACTCTTACCCACGCCGGGTTCCCCGATCAATACCGGATTGTTCTTCTTGCGGCGGGAAAGGATCTGACTAACGCGTTCGATCTCCTTCTCACGCCCAACGATAGGGTCCAGCTTTCCATCCTCCGCCAACTTGGTCAGGTCGCGGCCGAAATTGTCCAGCACAGGTGTCTTGCTCTTGCTGTCACCCTGCTTTCGTTGAGCACCTCCACCACCACCGCTGAAGCTTCCGCTATCGTCGTCGTCGTCATCGGTGCTTTGCGGTCCTTGTGCTTTGGGCTTGTTCACGAAGGTATCCGGCCCATCGCCGCCATCGGCCAGGATCGTGTCCACTTCATGCTTCACGCTGTCGTAGTCCACATGGAACTTGTGCAAGGTGCGGGTGGCGAGGTTGTCCTCGTCCTTCAGCATGCTCAGTAGAAGGTGCTCCGTATCGATGTTCGGGCTCTTGAAGAGCTTCGCCTCGAGGAAGGTGATCTTGAGCATCTTCTCCGCCTGCTTGATCAGCGTGATCTTGTCCTTATCAGGCGGTCGCATGGCACTGGCGGGCTCCATGGAACCTTCCACCACTTTGCGGAGCTCGTCGATGTCCACCTCCAGCCGCTGAAGGATGCGGATCGCATTGCCTTCGCCTTCGCGAATGAGGCCGAGCAGGATGTGCTCGATACCGATGTAATTGTGACCCAGTCGCAAGGCCTCTTCACGGCTGAACGTGATGACGTCGCGGACCCGGGGTGAGAATTTAGCGTCCATTCGTTGGGTTTCTGCTGTTGTTTCGAGCTTGGGCGAGGTCGTTCAGGGACCTTGCTAAGTTACTTGTCCGGCCAATGGGGGCAAGCTATTGAACGCACCATCGGTGGCCTTGTTCCGAGGAAGTGCATTTATCCACAGGAGAGTGTCGGTTTGTGGATAAATCCGAGGAAACGTAGGGGGCGATCGGAGTACCTTCGGGCTCCCAAATCCGGGGGCCTGTTCACAAGGACCGGGCCAGCGTGACGAATTGACAGATCATGGCAGAAGGAGAGAAGATCATACAGATCAACATCGAGAATGAAATGAAGACCGCCTACATCGATTATTCGATGTCGGTGATCGTTAGCCGGGCCCTGCCCGATGTGCGGGACGGATTGAAACCCGTGCACCGCCGCGTGCTTTTCGGCATGCAGGATCTGGGGGTCTTGAGCAACCGCGCACACAAGAAAAGCGCCCGTATCGTGGGTGAAGTGTTGGGTAAATACCACCCGCACGGTGATAGCAGTGTGTACGACGCCATGGTCCGCATGGCGCAGGAATGGAGTTTGCGCTATCCCTTGGTGGACGGTCAAGGGAACTTCGGCAGCATCGATGGCGACAGCCCGGCTGCCATGCGTTATACCGAAGCTCGATTCAAGAAGATAGCCGAAGAGGTGCTCGCGGATCTTGACAAGGAGACGGTGGACATGCGCCCCAACTTCGACGACACGTTGGAGGAGCCTAGTGTGATGCCCACGAAGATCCCGAACCTATTGGTGAACGGGGCCTCAGGCATCGCTGTGGGTATGGCCACGAACATGCCACCGCATAACCTCAGCGAGGTTTGTGATGGTATCGCCGCTTACATCGACGACAGGGACATCGATGTGGCAGGCTTGATGCAGCACATCAAAGGACCTGACTTCCCGACAGGTGGAGTGATCTACGGGGTCGATGGCATCCGGGAAGCTTATGAAACAGGACGTGGCAAGGTCGTTCTCCGCGCCAAGTGCCATATCGAAGAGGATATCAAGACCGGTCGCGAGTCAGTCGTCTGCACGGAGATCCCGTTCCAAACGAACAAGGCCGTTCAATTGGTGAAGGGTGTTGCTGATCTCGTGAACGACAAGAAGATCGAAGGGATCAGTGACGTCAATGATTACAGCGATCGCACGGGGATCCGCGTGGTATATGACGTCAAGCGTGAGGCGATGGGTACCGTGGTGCTCAATCAGCTGTTCAAATACAGTTCGTTGCAGACCAGCTTCAGTGTCAACAGTATTGCACTGGTCGGAGGAAGGCCAGTGATGCTGGGCCTGAAGGCCATGATCCAGCATTTCGTGACACACCGTCTCGATGTGATCGTGCGACGCAGCAAATTCGACCTGCGCAAGGCCGAAGAGCGGGCGCACATTCTAGAAGGCTTGCTCATCGCTTTGGACCATCTGGATGCGGTGATCGCATTGATCCGTGCCAGCGCTACCCCGGATATCGCTCGCGAAGGGCTGATGTCCCAGTTCACGCTCAGCGAGATCCAAGCGCGGGCGATCCTCGACATGCGTCTGCAGCGGCTCACCGGCCTCGAGCGGGACAAGATCAAGGAGGAATACGCCGAATTGATGAAGCTGATCGATCGCTTGAAGGCCATCCTCGGGGACGAGGGTATCCGCCTGCAGATCGTGAAGGACGAAACCGCCGAGATCAAGGAGAAATACGGCGATAAGCGCCGCACCGAGATCGTGGCCGCGAGCGGTGATATGAGCATGGAGGACCTGATCGCTGATGAAGCGGTGGTGGTCACCATCAGTCACTTGGGCTACATCAAGCGCACGGCCTTGACCGAATTCCGCACGCAGGGCCGTGGTGGCATCGGCAGTCGTGGCAGCACCACACGGGACGAGGACTTCTTGGAGCATTTGTTCGTGGCCACCAACCACAATTACCTGCTCATCTTCACCCAGAAGGGGCGCGTGTACTGGATGCGTGTATTCGACATCCCCGAGGGCAACCGCCAAAGCAAGGGTCGTGCGATCCAGAACCTCGTGCAGCTGGAAGGGGACGACAAGGTCGTAGCCTACCTGAACGTGACCGATCTGAAGAGCGAAGAGCACCTGAGCAACCATTTCGTTGTGCTATGCACCAAGAAAGGTATTATCAAGAAGACCACCCTTGAAGCGTACAGCCGTCCCCGTGCCAACGGCATCATCGCCGTAGGGATTCGTGAGGGTGACGAATTGCTTGAAGCCCGCTTGACCAATGGTAACCATCATATTCTGTTGGCCAGCAAGGAAGGACGCGCCGTGCATTTCGAAGAAGGCGATGTACGCCCAATGGGCCGTAACGCCAGCGGTGTTCGCGGCATGAACCTGGGCGATGGTGAGGCGAACGAGGTCATCGGAATGATCACCATGGACAAGGCCGATCTGCAAACCCAGCAGGTTCTGGTGGTCAGTGAAAAGGGTTACGGAAAACGCACCGCCATGCTGGACGAAGCCGGCGACTACGTGTATCGCATGGTAAGCCGCGGTGGCAAAGGGGTGAAGACGATGCAGGTCACGGATAAGACCGGTGAACTGGTGGCCATCAAAGCCGTCACGGATGCGGACCAGCTCATGATCATCAACCGAAGCGGTATGACGATCCGCATGGGACTTGATGAAATGCGAGTTCTGGGACGCGCTACACAAGGGGTGCGCTTGATCGAGTTGCGCAAGAACGACCAGATCGCCGCGGTGGCGAAGATCGACAGTGACCTCAAGGAAGACGAAACTCCAGCCGAAGGGGAAGGTGAGAACGGCGAACAACCTTCTGGCGATGCCCCGGCTGAGGACAATGGCACCGAAGTTGATAACGCATAGATCAAGACGTAAACCGAACACATGAAGATCGCAGTATTGATAGGGACGCTGGCATTGAGCATGAGCCTGAGCGCTCAGAATGCCAACGTGGTGAATGCATACAACTACATGAAGGATGGCCAGTATGCGAAGGCCGTGGAGTTCATTGAACCTGCGATCCTTGATGCCAAGACCGGAGCCTCGGAGAAGACCTGGCGTTATCGGGGAGAGATCTACCGATTGATCGCCATGGGTGAGGACGCTGCGCTGAAGACCCAATTCCCTGATGCTCTTGATAAGTCCGTGGAGAGTTATCTGAAAGCCAATGAATTGGACGCTAAAGGCAACTACAAGATCGAGAACACCCGTTCCTTGGGGGCTTTGCAGATCGCATCCTTGAATGCTGGTAACGAAGCCTTCACGGCCAAGAGCTTCGACGCCGCCATCGCCAACTACGCCCGTTCAGAAAGGATCGCCAAGGCGTTTGGTCAGGTCGATACCAATGCCGTGTTCAACTCAGCCCTCGCGTACGAGCAGAAGGGCGATGCTGCTGGGGCGATCGCCCGCTACCGGGACGCTATCGCTGCCGGATACAACAAACCGGAGATCTACCGGTACATCGCCAGCTTGGAGCGCAAAGGGGATAATTTGGATGGAGCCATCAATGCGATCAAAGAAGGAAGGACCCGGTTCCCCGATGAAAAGGATCTGATCCTGGACGAGATGAGCTACTTGTTGGCCGCTGATCGGAGTGCCGAAGCGGAAGAAAGCGTGAAACTGGGCATCCAGAAGGACCCGAACAACGCCGTGCTGTGGTCTGTGCTTGCGAGCTTGTACGATAAGAAAGCCACGGACGCGAAGGATGAAGCAGATATGACCAATTGGTATACGAAAGCCGAGGAAGCCTACAAGAGGAGCTTGGAGTTGGATCCGAAGTTCTTCGATAGTTACTTCAACATCGGCGTGCTGTACAACAACCGCGCGGCCTACGAATACGAGAAGTGCAACAAGATCAAGAGCGACACGGAGTACACCAAGTGCAAGAAGGTCGCCGACGATATCTACGTGAAGGCGGTGCCATACTTCGAGAAAGCGCACGAGCTGAAGGCTGAAGATGTGCAGACCATTCAACAGCTTATGAAGCTGTACGCGAAGACCGGCGACCAGGACAAGTACGCTGCGATGAAAGCGTTGCTCGGGAATTGATCGGATACAATATCCATAGGGCAGGCCGGGATGATCTCCCGGCCTGTTCGTTTTATGGCTTGCAGGTGGATCGGAGAGTCCATTCAGTTCTTTTCCAGCCGAATTCAACTTTACATAATATAAATTATGCGCCAATAGTGGTCCAGTTCAACAATGTAGGAAACGCCGGTTCCACACCAGTTCCCGTACTACTTCTAACGTGCAACTCACCAGCCTCCATTACCAATCCTTCGAATGGATCATTGCTGATCAGCCACGGTCCATCCAGATCCAAAAGATCTGCAATGCCGCTTAGTTGATACATCGCGGCACAGCCCAACGAACTTTCGCTCATTGAGCCCAACATGACCTGCAAACCAAGCAACTTGGCCCGCTCGACCATCGCTTTGGCAACATCCAATCCTCCACACTTCATCAGCTTCAGATTCACTCCGCTGAACACGCCTTGCGCATGCTCCAGATCATTCAGACCCTGGATGCTTTCATCCGCATAGATCGGGATCTTTGTTCGAGCGCCTAGATCCTTGTGCAGGTCCCATTGTTCCTTGCCGAACGGCTGTTCCATCCCGACGATCCGATCCGGACCAAGAACCGCGATGGCTTCAAGAGCCTGATCAACATGATCCCAGCCTTGGTTGGCATCCAGGAATATCGGCCTCGCATCCAATTCTGCAATACGTCCTAAGGTCGCACGATCATGGTCTGACCCTAATTTGACCTTTAGTAAAGATGAAATCGGCAATTCGCTCAATTTCAACGAGATATCAGGAATCGGGCACAATCCCAACGTGACCATGCTTCGACCATCCAGATGCCTCGGTTCAGCGATTCCTAGCGAACTTGAAATAGAAGTATCCAAACGTTTGGATATCAAGTCATAGTGCGCTGTCGTGAGTGCTGCTCGGGAAGGCGGAGAGAGTGCCTGAAAAGAAGGCGACCTTTCAAAAGATCGGATAAATGCATTGAGATCCACGGTGCTTAATTCCTGATAGACAGCAGATTGATCATACGGTAAGTACGGCGGAAGTGTCGCTTCTCCGTAACCATGCACAGCACCCTCCGAAAGTCGCACGAAGACACAATCCGTACCATCCCTTGTCCCGTGCGCAGTGCCGAAAGGATGCTTGAAAAGCAGTCGGTATCTGGCCAAGGCTAGTTCCATCAGCGCAAAGGTCTGGACAGAAGCTTGGCCCTTTTGGAGGATATGCAAACGAACTGCGAACGATCGGAAGCGAAGAAGCCCTGCTCCGGTCTTTTGATCGGTGCAGGGCTTCCTCAGGAAACAACCTACTTCACCATGTAGTAGATATTCGTCAGCCACTTGGTGGTATCGGGTTCGCTCATCGGGTCCGTGACGTATTCCTCGATCACGTTCCCATAGTGATCCATTCCCTTGTCCTTAATGAAGGCATCCATGGCTTCGTGGGCCTTGCCACTGGCAGCATAGTCCCCGTAGTAGGCGATCATCAACATTTTCGAAGCCGGAACCACATGGGTTTCGAATCCGGGGACCTTAATGTCTGCGTCACCTTTCACCGGCATCCCTGCCAAAATATCAGCCGTCTGGTCCTTTTCGTTCCACTCCCAGTAGATCCCGCTCGGTGCTCCCGCCATTTGGAGCTTCGCGGCACCAATTGCAGCGCCTACGGCAGGCAAGGTCGTTGCGTAATAGGAACCGATCCCATCCCACTTCACCTTCTTGTTGCGCTTTCCCACGTACACCGTTTCCGGGTGTTCGATCGTTTCAACGATATAACCGCCGGAGGTCTTGGCGGCCAATTCAGCCCTATCCGCAGCAGCTGCCTTTTCCGTTTCGTCCTTCAGCATCGCCAGGCCCTTCTCGAAGTCCTTGCCGATCATGGCATCCATGTCCATGAACAGGCCGAAGAACTTGCCCATCATGTCATTCTCACCGGACATCGACCACGTTGCTTTGGTTCCTTCACCTTCTGGCACCAGATCCACGGCCACCTTGCTTTGCGACTGCCAAGGCTCAAGGAATTTGAGGTCCAACTCGACCCCTTGGTCCGGTTTAAGCGCTGTAATGGTCTGCTCCCCTTTGCCAACGTCCTCATTCCCTTCCCACATGGACTTTGCCCCGACCGTTCCATCGGTTCCCTCCATGCTCTTTTTCATGTTGGGATCGTACTCGTTCCATGGGGACCATTTGTCCATGGCCGCCAATGACGAAATATGTGGATACACCGTGCTGGGCGGAGCATCGATGACAACGGAGCGCTCACAACGATATTCGTCCGGAGCCATTGCGATGAGAACAGCGGTTAGAACCACTATTGCTCCAAGTATGATGAGGATGGTCTTTAGTACACGCATGTCAGGTGGATTTGACCGAAAGATGCGAACGAATTCGGACAATTACGACATGAACGGCCTTGATCGTGATGAACCGCTGGCACGGTCTTTTCTTTGTGGTCGAAACAGAACCGAACCACCATGAACGCCCTACGCACTGTCGCCATTCCCCTCACCCTCTGCATGGCCCTGATCGGCGGCCTCAGCGCGTGCAACAAGAAGAACAACCCCGCTGGGGAGAAAGTGAAGCAGCCCTTCTCCGGTAGCAAGTACGAGAGCAATGCCGCTTGGTTCCGTGGAACGGGCATGGGTGTGAGCCAAGCCCAGAACATCGCGCGTAGCAAGGCGGATCTGGACGCGAAGAACCAGCTCGCAGCACAGGTGAAGACCAATATCCGTGCGGTAACCGACCAGTACTTGGGTCAAACCGAGAACGGGAATGCGGCGGATGTGGCGGACAAGTTCCAAACGCTGGTGCGGGAGGTGATGAACACCGAGATGGCCGACATGCGGAAGATCGACGAGGAAGTGCGTTACAACGAGACCACGAAGGACTACACGGTTTACGTGGCCTACGAGATCAAGAAGAACGCCATGTTCCGGTTCATGAAGAAGCAAGCCCGGACGGATGATAAGATCGACGACATCACCCGCAAGAAGATCGATGAGATCCTCGACGAGGAGATCCGTAAGTCGGATGCCGTGACCGAGTGAACCGGCCCATTCCACACTGGAACGCCTCGGAACGAATCCGGGGCGTTCTCCTTTTGGCTGCCCGAAGTGCGTTCAATTGAACTCCAGCACGATCGGTAAGTGGTCGCTGTAGCCACCCTTGTAGTGCCCGCCGCTGTACGTCTTATCCGGTGAAAGGCCGTATTTCGGATGCCGGAACAGCAAGTTCTCGTTCCATAGGGCGGATGCCTTCTTGACCTGCGGTAGGAGACTCGGATCAACGATGAATTGATCGAGATAGTCCCAGGCCCCACGGTACAGATAGCTTCCATGGCCGGCTGGTTGTTCCATGCACATGAGGTCGACCAAGCGTTCTCCTTTCACGGAACAACCGGCTCCAAGACCCTCTTGAATGCTTTGATCGTTCGGCGTGTCATTGAAATCGCCCATCACAAGCACATGTGTTGTAGTGCCTGTCCGGACCTTTTCGATGGCATCGCGCAGGACCTTGGCCGCTGCCATCCGTTTCGGTTCGCTTTGCGCCGGTCCACCACGTCGACTGGGCCAGTGGTTCACGAAAACGTGGAACGTGAGTTCTCCGCCATTCAACTCGGCATGTAGGATATCCCTCGTGCGATCTTCATCTAGCGATACCTCCAAGAATTCCGAGTTCACCAAGCGCAATGCGGATGGATCGAAACACAGCGCGACATCGATCCCACGTTCATCCGGCGAATCCTGGTGAACAATGGTGTATCGGGCTCCTCTCAATGCCGTTTCATTGACAAGCCGTTCGACCACTTGCTTGTTCTCCACCTCCACCAAACCGATCAAGGCAGGATATCCATCGCCTGCGAGGCCGATCGCTTCAGCGAGGTGGTCCAGCTTCAGAGCGAGTCTTTCTTCGGTCCATTGCATGGCCGAACCAGGAAGGAAGTCCTGATCATTCGTTGCGGGGTCATCCTTGGTATCGAACAGGTTCTCCACGTTGTAACAGACCACGTGCCGACCGGTGAGCGGAAACCCCTTGGTATCGCTCTCGGCGGCGGTCGGATCCTTCTTCAGTTCATCCGTAGAAAGCGCAGCACCGCAACCGAACGAGGTGGACAACAACAGCAGAAAGACCACTTGCGCAGGACTCTTCATCGACGGGACTTCACACCCAGAACGCCCAATAGGCCACGGGCCAACTCACGAAAGACCGTGCGGCCGACCTGACGCACCATGGTGTTCTTGCTGATGTCCTCGATCATGGAGGGCTCCTTCTTGCCAGGCTTAGCGGGCTTAGCAGGCGTCTTCGGTTCTTCCTGTACAGCGTGCTTCTTCATCCGCTCTTCCAGGATCTCAAAGGCACTCTCGCGATCGATCACCTCGTTGTAATGTTCCGCGATCCGGCTTTGGCGGACCAACCCTGCCGTCTCTCCCGAGGTCAGGACATCCATGCGTGAGATGGGCGCGCGAAGGAGCGTATGCGCCAGCGGGGTTGGGGTCCCCTTTTCACTCAGCGCCGTAACAAGTGCTTCACCGATCCCGAGCGATGTGATCAGCGCTTCGGTGTCGTAATGGTCCGTAAGCGGGTAGTTCTGGGCGGTCTTTTTGATGGTCGTGCGATCCTTGGCGGTGAATGCCCGCAAGGCGTGTTGCACCTTCAAGCCGAGCTGACCGAGAACGCTTTCCGGCACGTCGCTGGGGTCCTGTGTACAGAAATAGATACCGACGCCTTTGGACCGGATCAGTTTGATGATCGTTTCCAATTGGTCCAGCAACGCCTTGGTGGCCGTGTTGAAGATGAGGTGGGCTTCGTCGATGAAGAGCACCAGCTTGGGCTTCTCCGGATCGCCGACCTCGGGGAATTTCTGGTAGATCTCGGCTAGGAGACAGAGCATGAAGGTGCTGAAAAGCTTGGGTTTGTCCTGGATATCGGTGAGGCGAACGATATGGATCACGCCTTTCCCGTCGCGTGTGGCAAGAAGATCCTCCACTTCGAAGGACCGCTCACCGAAGAACGCCTCTGCCCCTTGTTGCTCGATCTCAATGAGCTTGCGCAGGATGATGTTCACCGTGGAACTGCTCACCTGACCGTATTGCTTGCGGATATCCTCCTTCCCTTCATCGGTGGTGAACTGAAGCACGCGACGCAGATCCTTCAGGTCGAGCAGCGCCAAACCGTTGTCGTCGCAGTACTTGAAGACCAGTGCGAGCACACTTTGCTGCGTGTCGTTGAGATCCAGTATCCTGCTTAAAAGCACCGGGCCGAACTCGCTGACCGTGGCCCGCAACCGCGCGCCTGGTTCGTTGCTCAGGGTGAGCAATTCCACAGGAAGGCCCTGTGGCTCGTACGGCAGTCCCAAACGGGCATGACGAGCCGTGATCTTGTCGTTCGTAACGCCGGGCTGGGCCAGACCACTGAGGTCGCCCTTCACATCCATGAGCAGCACGGGAACCCCGGAAAGGGAAAGCTGCTCGGCGATCACTTGCAGTGTCTTGGTCTTACCGCTACCGGTGGCGCCACAGATCAAGCCATGGCGATTCATCGTCCGCAGCGGCACTTTTACCAAGGCGCCCGAAGGGATCTCCCCCTCGAACATCGGACCACCAAGGGTGATGCTGTCCCCTTTGAACAAATACCCGTCCTTCATGAGGGTCTCGAAGCTCTCCGCTGATGCCATGCGTATTCTGTTAAGCGCGTCAAAGGAACGGAACACGCGGAGTTAGGGGCGCGCCAAGTCGAGGAGTGATAAACTTGCCATCCCTTGAAAATGGACCTCGGCCGCAAAGAACACCTGGAGCGCATGGCGCGAGTCGTACTCATCGGGTTGCTTGCATGGGGTTTCGGCATGCGGCTTCACGGAGTTCTCGTGCTGAAAAAGGGACTTTCGCACGACGAGAGCGTCAGCTACCTCTGTGCGGCTGCGACGGAGGGAGCCTATCAGGAGAACATCGATGGCATGGTGGATCGGCGCCGGGTGGCAGGCGATATCCAAGCCTACTACGCTCGGCCTTCGCACATGATGTTCGGCACCGTATCGCACGATCTGGCGCACTTCGATATACACCCGCCGCTCTACTTCTGGGCGCTCCACGCTGTACACGTCCTTTTCGGAGCAGGTATCTCGGGTGGTGCGCTGCTCAACGTGTTCGCTGGAGTCGGTGTTGGTGCGTTGATGCTGATGGTGGCCCGCCGTCTCTGGGGAAATTCACCTGCGGTATGGGTCGCTTTGGCGCTCTGGTACCTCTCCCCGGCCGTCGTGCAGATCGATCTGGAAGCGCGCCATTACCAATTCATGGCGTTGTTCGCCATGGCTTCTTACCTGCTCTCGGATCGGTTGCTGAATGGCACGGTGCGACCTTGGCATCGGGTCCTGTTCACGCTGGTGAATGCGGCAGGGATGCTGACGCACTACTATTTCACCTTCCTACTGCTTCCGGGCGCGCTTTTCATGCTGTTCCGGAACGGTTTCAGAGCCCCTACCCTTCGCTACGCATTGTCGTTGCTCGCTTCCGTTGCGTTGTTCCTTGCCCTGTTCCCGGAGATCTTCGATTTCATCGATGTATACAAGAACAAAGTGAAGGACCCCGCCGATGCCGTAAGCTTTCTCGATCGCGTCCGCACGTTCTTCTACGCCGCACTCGCCTTCTTCGCCAATGGTCATCTGCTGCGCTATGTTTACTTGCTTGTCTGCACAGCATTCGGAACGGCAGGCCTCTGGATCCTGTTCCGGCGTGGTTCCTTCCAACGGATCCCTTGGGATCGACCGATCATGTTCTACACCATGACCATGCTGTGGGCAGGAGCCTTCACATTGGCCTTGTACCTCATGGGGGTGAGCCCACCACACGCTGTCGGCGAGCAGTATTTGGCCTACTTTTGGCCGCTTCTGGCCGTCGTTATCGTCGATCTGGCGATGCGGGTGATCCCTCGTCGGGGGCAAGGTTGGATCCTGATGGCGCACATGGCTCAACTATGCATCGCTTTCCCCGCTTCGATCGCTGGTTCGGAGTATGTGCAGAATGTGCTGCCTGAGGCATGGTACGCGCGAATGGCCGGCAGCGACCTCCTGATCACCGACGACCGCAAGCGCTCCGGCCTGCCACGGATCATGCATCATCTGCCTGCGGATCTTCCATTCGTGATATTGAGCAAAGTGGAACCGAAGGTCGACGACGCCACGACGATCACCTTCCTTCACTTGGATGTGAAAGGACGGCCTTCCGTCGACCCTTTTCTCACTAGGATGAAAGAACAGGGCTTTACTGAACAAACTGCGAGCGAAACGCAGGACCACTACGAACTCTACACCTTCCGGCGCTAGATGTATTACGACAACGATTGGGCGCTTGTGATCCCGCTGGCCAACGAAGAGCAGGAATTCGAATTGTTCACCAGAGCACTCACGCAAGTGCTGGACCGTGTAGAATCGGGCACCGTTTACCTGATCGTCGATGGTGTTTCCAAGGATCGAACGCTGGAACTCTGTCAAGGCTTGGAAAAGCGCGACCCACGCTTCAAGGCCGTTTGGGCCCCTGAGAACCGGAATGTGGTGGATGCCTACCTCCGCGGCTACCGCGAGGCCTATGACAAAGGCCACGAGCTTATCATCGAAATGGACGCGGGACTTTCACACGATCCGCGTGCGCTTCCCATGTTCTTGAGGGTATTGAATGAGGGCAACGAATGTGCATTCGGGAGCCGCTTCATCAACGGTGGCTCCATCACGGAATCAAGTTTCAAGCGCTTGGTGCTCTCCAAGGTGGGAACCATCCTGAGCAACGTGATGCTCGGAACGCGGATGTATGACATGACCTCCGGTTACCAAGGCTTTCACCGCAATATCGTGGGTAAATTCCTTGCGTATCCTTTGTTATCGAAGGCCCACTTCTACCAAACGGAATTGCGCTACCTGCTGCGCTTCACCCGATTCGCGGAGATCCCGATCCACTACAAGGCGCCCAGTCCCCGGGTTTCCGAGAAGGCGATCCGCAATTCCATCGATGTGCTGCTGCACTATTTCAAGAAACGATTGCTTTTCCGATCCGTACGCCTATGAGTTCCGCGCGCACTGCCCTTGTCATCACATCCATCTCCGCGCCCAATGGGGTGTTGCAGTCCTTTGCCGAAGGTTGCTCGGCACGTGGCATCGATTTCATCCTGATCGGGGATCGCCCATCGCCCGCCGATTTCGAGCTGGAAGGCTGCGATTTCTGGGGTCTTCCACGGCAGAGGACCATGCCCTTCGAGTTGGCGAATTTGCTTCCAGAAAGGCACTACGGCCGCAAGAACCTAGGTTACCTCGAGGCCATCCAACGCGGTGCGGAAGTGATCCTCGAATCCGACGACGACAACTTCCCTCGTGAGCCGTTCTGGGAGGCCCGCACACGAGAACACCATGCAGCGAGCTTCGAAGGCACGGGTTGGGTCAACCTCTACCGCTCATTCAGCGAAGAGCCGATCTGGCCCCGCGGTTTTCCGTTGGAGAACCTGCAGGACCAGCAACCCGCAACACCAGCTCCGACGAAGCGCAATTGCCCGATCCAGCAAGGGCTTGCGGATGAGAATCCCGATGTGGACGCCATCTATCGCCTCACCGGTAAGCTTCCACTGAACTTCGATCAGCGCGAAACCCCGGTTTCGTTGGGAAAAGGCGCTTGGTGCCCTTTCAATTCACAGAACACGTCGTGGTTCCGTGAGGCCTTCACGTTGTTGTACCTCCCCTCCTATTGCAGCTTCCGAATGACGGACATCTGGCGGAGCTATGTGGCGGTCCGGATCTGTTGGGAGAATGGCTGGGACGTGCTCTTCCACAATGCGACCGTCTGGCAGGAACGCAATGCGCACAACCTGATGAAGGACTTTGCAGACGAGGTCATCGGCTACCAGAACAACAAAGCGATCTGCGACCGTCTGCAAGCCCTACCCTTGAAGCCTGGCGCGGAGCACATCGGCGCCAACATGCGTGCTTGCTACAACGAGTTCATCACCATGGGCTTGGTGGGCGAAGATGAACGGCCTTTGCTTGAAGCTTGGCTCAGCGATATCGCGAAGTTGGGTTGACCCCGACCGGGTTCAATTGAACGAGATCCGATTGATGGCGAAGCGACCGCTTCCTGTGAACAGGATGGTGGCGAACATGACCAAGTAGACCGCAGCCAGCTCCTTCTCGGCGAAACCAGCATCGCCTTTCACCATGAAGACGATCACCGCCATGGCGATGATCAATGGCACGCAAGCCGCTCTGGTCCATATACCTAGAGTGACACAGGCAGCGCAGAGGACCTCTGCGAACAGGATCAGGATCAAGGAGAAAGCCGAACCGAGGCCAAAGGGGTCGGCAAAATCATCCATACGCTCCGAGAAATGCATCAATTTCGGCCAGCCATGCTGCCAAAACATGGTGCCACCTGCGCCGATGCGGAGAAAGAGGTAGCCGACATCTTCGTTGACGGGGTCGCTATTGAGCAGCATGGGGCGAAAGTATCCGTGCGCCAACCGACCAACTGTTGAAGCAGGTCGAGAATTTTCAACCGATCGATGGGAACTTTCACGGCGCGATCCCGTTCCAAAGCCCCGCATGAAGATCGCACTACCCCTTCTCAGCTTGCTCTTTTCCACGGCCACCTTGGCCCAAACAGCTGATGGCGACATGATCGCTGGCCTTACAGCCTTGAAGAAGGAGAACCCGGAAGCCGCCGAATCGGCATTCAACAAGGTGGTCCTTGAGGAGCCAGGGAACGCCAAGGCCTGGTACTACCGAGCCGTTTCGCGTCTCGTTCAGGGTGACCACACCGGGGCCCTGAGCGATCTGGACCACTTGATCGCCATGGAGCCAGCTGATGTCCACGCCTTGCTGCGCCGAGCCGAGGTCTTCACCGCGACCAATGCCAAGGCCGAAGCGAAGAGCGATCTGCACAAGGTCGTTGGCCTCAATGCCAATGGTCCGGCTGCAGAGCACGCCTTGTTCGAATTGGGTCGTATGGCCATGGAAGAGAACGACCTACCCACCGCCTTGCGCCACTATGACCGCTTGGTGAACATCGCTGGCTACAACGCCATGGCGTGGTGTGATCGCGGTATCGTGCGCAGTGCACTTCGCGATGATGATCGTGCCATCGCTGACCTGGAAAAAGCCATTGAGATCGACCCCACATTGGATCAGGCCTATGCCCAATTGGCCATTGTGCTTTTCCGGCAGGATCGCCGCCAGGAAGGTTGTTATGCTCTCCAGCAAGCGCATGATCTGGGAGACCGATCTGTGGAAGAGCTGATGCTCCTCCATTGCGACCGCTAGTTCGTTTTGCCGTAACCCGAACGACCCCTCGGGTAGTGGTAGGGCCTCCATCGCTGGAGGCCTTGCTGCTTTTCGGCCACCAGTATCGGTGGAACGCTACTTTTGTGGCCCCGCTGACCGCCGCTCGTAGGGTGGCTGCGCCCCATGATGAAGATCGATGTGTCCCTGCCGGACGGTTCCGTCCGCTCTTATGACAAAGGTGCTACCGCCATGGACGTGGCCAAAAGCATCAGCGAAGGCTTGGCCCGCAATGTCCTTTCCGCCAAAGTGAATGGCGAGCTGCGGGATGCGAACCGGCCTCTCCCCGGAAATTGCACGCTGGCGCTGCTGACGTGGAACGATCCCGAAGGAAAGGCGACGATGTGGCACAGCAGTGCCCACTTGATGGCTGAAGCGATCGAAGCGCTCTACCCCGGCACCAAGTTCGGTATCGGTCCGCCCATCGAGAATGGCTTCTACTACGATATCGATCTGGGCGAACGCACGATCGGCGAGGGCGACTTCGCGGCCATCGAGGCCAAGATGAAGGAACTCGCGAGCAAGAAACTCACCTTCGACCGGAAGGAGATCAGTAAGGCCGATGCGATCAAGTACTTCACCGAGAAGGGCGATGAATACAAGCTCGAACTGCTCGATGGCTTGAACGACGGCGAGATCACCTTTTACAGCCAAGGGAACTTCACCGACCTGTGCCGTGGACCGCACATTCCGGACACCGGATCCATCAAGGCCGCCAAGGTGATGAGCGTTGCCGGCGCATACTGGCGCGGCGATGAAAAGAGGAAGCAGCTCACACGTTTGTACGGCATCACCTTTCCGAAGCAGAAAGAACTCGAGGAATACCTCGTGCTCTTGGAGGAGGCCAAGAAGCGCGACCACCGCAAGCTCGGCAAGGAATTGGACCTCTTCACCTTCAGCGAGCGTGTAGGTGCAGGTCTTCCACTTTGGTTACCGAAAGGTGCCTCATTGCGCGAGCGTCTCATCAATTTCATGAAGAACGCCCAAGAGGAGGCGGGCTACGTGCAGGTCGCTACGCCGCATATCGGCAGCAAAGCACTCTATGAGACCAGCGGCCACTGGGAGAAATACGGGAAGGACAGCTTCCAGCCGATCAGTACGCCACAGGAGGGCGAACTCTTCATGCTGAAGCCGATGAACTGCCCGCACCACTGCGAGATCTTCGCAAGTCGGCCACGCAGTTACAAGGACCTTCCGCTGCGCTTGGCGGAGTTCGGCACGGTCTATCGCTACGAGCAGAGCGGCGAATTGCACGGTTTGGCGCGCGTTCGCGGGTTTACACAGGACGATGCCCACCTCTTCTGCCGGCCCGACCAGGTGAAGGAAGAATTCATGAAAGTGATCGACCTCGTCCTGCTCGTGCTGCGCGCTTTGAACTTCGAGAGCTTCGAAGCCCAGGTTAGCTTGCGCGACGAGGAGGACCGCAGCAAGTACATCGGCAGTGACGAGAACTGGGAGAAGGCAGAACAGGCCATCATCGATGCGGCTGCAGCCAGTGGTTTGAAGACCGTTGTGGAGTATGGCGAGGCTGCGTTCTACGGCCCGAAACTCGACTTCATGGTGAAGGATGCCTTGGGCCGGAAGTGGCAATTGGGCACCATCCAAGTGGACTATAACCTCCCCGAGCGATTCGAATTGGAATACGTCGGAAGCGACAACGCTAAGCACCGTCCGGTGATGATCCATCGCGCGCCGTTCGGTTCGTTGGAGCGTTTCATCGCGGTCATCATCGAACACACCGCCGGTCGTTTCCCGTTGTGGTTGACCCCGGAACAGGCCGCGATCCTTCCCGTGAGCGACAAGTACGTGGATGCCTGCTTGCGCCTTGCAGAGAAGCTGAAGGCCTTGGGCGTGCGAGCCACGGTGGACGAGCGCAACGAGAAGGTGGGACGGAAGATCCGCGATGCCGAATTGGCGAAGACCCCGTTCATGCTCGTGATCGGTGAAAAGGAAGCCGCCGATGGAACCGTTGCCGTGCGTGAACACGGCCAAGGGGATCTGGGCACCATGACCACCGATGCCTTCGCTGCCATGCTGGAGGAAAGGATCGCGGTGCAGCTGCGACCGGTTCCGATAGGTATGGAATAGGCTTACCCTTTCTGCGGTCGATCGGATCCTAAAGAGGTCGCACGCTACTGCGTCAACGGATCAACTTGTACTCAGTTGATTCCACGTTGCGATGACCTTTCATGGTCACCTCCCGTTTGTAGCTGAGAACCGTAACTATGGCCACATTCAGATCCACGGTGGTCTTCACGGTATCGTTGATGCGCATGGAACGGAAGACCTCATCCAGTTCCCGCTTATCCGCTGGGCTCATTTCACCTTGTACCTCCAGTGCATCGGCCATCTTCTTCACCATGTCCGTCGCGATGGCAGCCAACTTAGCACCATCCACCTGCAGGGTCATCATGAAGGTCCCTAGACCCGTTCGCTGATCCAGCGTATTCATCACCAATTCCAACTTTCCGGGCAATGGGTCTCCACCCAGTAGATTGGGCAGTTCCACCTCCTGCTTCAACCGGTCACCTACCACGTAGCCTCCGCCGAAAAGGGTATGCAGGTTCTCCGCATTCTCCAATGCACTGGTGCTCATGGCCTCAGGTGTCAGGATCGCGTCGATCACACTGTTGAAGGCTACTTTGTTCTCTTCATCCGGAAATGATGAGGACAAGGTCTCCAATGCCGAACGGGTCATTTGCAACACCTCATCGACGTTCACGAGTGTCAATTCGGTTCCATCGAGCGTGCAGCTGTAGTTCATTGGAACATCCTCGAACATGGAGAGCATCCGGTCGGCGATCACCCGCTCTTCTTGGCTCATTTCCGCCTCTTTCTTGCTCGCGACCAGTTGGAAATCGCTCAGACGCTGCTCCATTAGGAATTGGCCACCTACCGTATCCAGAACAGTGTACGTGACCTTGTAGTGTACCTCGCCCGACTCGCTCACCACCGCGTTCTTGATCTTCTGTTCCGTCTTCTTCACTTGATAGGTGAAGCGATCCCCTTTCTTCCATAAGGGCAGGACGTTCGCAGTGCGGTTGTCAATGATGTTCTGGCCGTTGACCAGAAGCGGAAGTATGAAGAGCCATAGAACGAGTGCACGCATCGGCAGGGATTTCAGTAGGCAATAGTAGTGAGCTTGTTCCATGGTTCTCGAAACGCCTAAGGTGCATACGTCACGCCTACCACACTTCCCTGTTCAAAACTCGATGAGTTACCAACACGGTTTTGGCTGCATCTGCCCTGTTCTTTGTGGCCGTCAACCGTTGACCCAACGCTTAGTAATAGGCCAACGACGAACCTCAAACCCCGAAGAGCATGGCCAAGATCATCTCCATCGTGAACCAGAAAGGCGGCGTGGGCAAGACCACCACCGCGATCAATCTTGCAGCCAGCTTGGGTGTGCTCGAGCGCCGCACCCTATTGGTGGATGCCGACCCACAGGCCAATGCTACCAGCGGTGTGGGCTATGACCCGCGCAACGTGAAGGCCAGCATCTACGAGTGCATCATCAACAACACACCGCCGAGCGATGTGATCCTGAGCACGGACAACCCGAACATGGACCTTTTGCCGGGCCACATCGACCTGGTGGGCGCCGAGATCGAGATGATCGACATGCGGGATCGCGAGCAACAACTGAAGAACGTATTGGATCAAGTACGCGATCAGTACGACTTCATCATCGTGGACTGCTCCCCCTCCCTCGGTCTAGTGACCGTGAACAGCCTCACCGCCAGCGACAGCGTGATCGTGCCCGTACAGTGCGAGTATTTCGCATTGGAAGGTCTTGGCAAGTTGCTCAATACCATCAAGATCGTTCAACAGCGCCTGAATCCCGCATTGGTGATAGAAGGCATGTTGTTGACCATGTACGACAGCCGCCTGCGCTTGGCCAATCAAGTGGTGGAAGAAGTGAAGACCCACTTCCAGCAATTCGTATTCGACACGGTGATACACCGCAACGTGGCCTTGGGCGAAGCGCCGAGCCATGGACAGACGATCATCATGCACGATGCCACCAGCAAAGGCGCTGTGAATTATTTGAACCTGGCCCGTGAGATCCTGCAGAAGAACAGCCTCACCCGCATTCCTGAGCACGAGCGTACCGTTGCCGTAGAAACCGAACAATGACCAAGAAGAAAGGCCTGGGTCGCGGCTTGAGCGCCCTGTTGGACGATCCGAGCACCGAGATCACCACGAGCGCACGTCCGACCGGCGAACCCGGAACACCGCGAGCAAGTAGTCCCATCGGCACGGTGCCGGTCGCTCATATCGAGCCCAATCCCTTTCAGCCACGCACGCATTTCAGCGAAGAGGCCTTGGCCGAATTATCGCAGAGCATCAAGGAGCTCGGTGTGATCCAGCCCGTGACCTTGCGCAAGGTGGGCTACGATCGTTACCAGCTGATCAGTGGTGAGCGTCGCTTCCGGGCTTCACAACTGGCCGGTCTTACCGAACTACCAGCATACATCCGCGTAGCCAATGACGAGGCCATGTTGGAGATGGCGCTGGTCGAGAACATCCAGCGCGAAGAGCTGGACGCCATCGAAGTCGCTATAAGCTTCCAGCGCTTGGTGGATGAAGTGAAGCTGACCCAAGAGCAACTGAGTGAGAAGGTGGGCAAGGACCGCACGACAGTGACGAACTACCTGCGCTTACTGCGACTGCCGCCTGAGATCCAGCTAGGCCTTCGGCAGCGGGTCATCGGCATGGGCCATGCGCGCGCGTTGATCGCGGTCGGAGATGCCGCCCGTCAGGTGGAACTGTACCAGACGATCATCAGCAGCCAGTTGAGCGTGCGTCAAGTGGAAGAACTCACGCGCACTTCGGCGCCGAAGAGCAGCAGCAAAAGCACTGCTCGACCGATGAAGGATCTGAGCAAACTGCTGGCGCAGCATATTGGCAGCCGTGTATCGGTGAAGCAGACGCCCGATGGAAAAGGCAAGATCGAGATCGCCTTCAAGAGCGAGGACGAACTGCGCCGGATCCTGAACGTGATCCAAGGGTGAGCGCCTTGGTCCGGTAGTTGCGACCTTTGGGCCTGATGCGGGTCTGCACGATCCTTCTTTGTTCAGTTATGATCGGTGGCGCTTGTGCGCAAACCGAGCCCCCTTATCGGACGCCGGTAGTGGATTCCGCAGCCGTCGCCGCCCCCCTAATGATCGAGGGCGAGATACGAGCGAAGGATGACGCGGACATCGACACCCTCGATTGGCGTGGCCGGCATTCTCCTCGGAAGGCCACCCTCCTTTCTGCTGTGCTGCCCGGAGCAGGCCAGATCTACAACCGCAAGTACTGGAAAGCGCCGATCGTTTGGGCCGGCTTGGGGGTGAGCTATGGATTCATCCAACGGAATACCCGCGAGTATCGTCGCTACAAGGATGCCTACATCGCTGTTGTCGATGGGGACCCGACGACCATCGATGAATTCAATGGGCGGATCAGTGCCTCACAACTCTTGGACGTAACGAACACCTACCGCAAATGGCGCGATCTCAGCTACATCGCGATCGGCGCCGTGTACGTCCTCAACATCGTGGATGCCAGTGTGGACGCGCATTTCGTGCGGTTCGATGTGGGGCGTGACCTGTCGCTGGTCGTCGCTCCCTCACTGGAGTTGACCAGCTTGGGAGCGCCCGGCCTCACCTTGGGTTTGACCCTTCGCTAGCCAGCGGCACGGTTACCTTCGCCATCCTTCGAACGTGATGACGAAGAACATGCGGATCGCACTTTACGGTTACGGCAAGATGGGTAAGGCCATCGAACAGGCAGCCATTGCGCGTGGGCACGACGTGGTCCTGAGGGTTGGCACTTCGAATGCCGGCGCGGCGCCGACCGGTGCCGATGTCGCCATTGAATTCAGCCGACCGGAGACCGCGTTGGCGAATATGGAACTGTGCCTCGAACATGGTGTTCCTTTGGTCGTTGGCACCACGGGCTGGTATGATCAACTCAATGTGATCCACACCTTGGTTCGCGAAAAGCAGGGAAGCTTGCTCTGGGCCAGCAATTTCAGCATCGGTGTCAACCTCTTCTTCCGCGTGAACCGCATGCTCGCTGGGCTGATGGACCGACAGCCCAGTTACAACGTGCACATTGATGAGATCCACCACGTCCATAAGCTCGATGCACCGAGCGGTACGGCGATCACCCTGGCCCGTGACATTGACCTGAAAACAGCACGGTATTCGGGGTTCGAATTGCAAGAGCAGGATGCAGATCGCCACCTGGCCTTGCCACCTGCCACCGCCCCAGTGCCCATCCGGAGTGAGCGTATCGGTGAAGTCCCCGGAAAGCATGCAGTCAGTTGGACAAGTGGCAACGACCGGATCGTCATCAGTCACGAAGCCTTCGATCGCACCGGCTTTGCGCAAGGAGCCGTGATCGCGGCGGAGTGGTTGCATGGTCGGAAAGGAGCTTTCACCATGGATGATGTCCTCGACACATCCCAATGAGGCGCCGCTCATCCGCAACCTACAACCGCCAGTACCCGCCTTCACAGCATTTCACGATCCTCGATACCCCCACTAGCGCTGTAGTTCGCACCTTCGCTGACCGGTGTTCCACATCTTGACCCGCTCCCATGATCCCCTACCTCTTTCTCTTCGCTTACATCGCCGTGCTGTTCGCCAGCTTGTGGAAACTGTTCCAAAAAGCAGGGCAGCCTGCGTGGGCGGGCTTCGTTCCCGGCTACAACATCCTGGTCTGGCTGAAGATCAGTGGCAAGCCCTGGTGGTGGATCTTCCTTTTCCTCGTGCCGGGTGTGAACCTCTTGATGTTCATCCTCATGAACGTGAACATCTCCATCGTGCTCAACGACCGGGACACGAAGAGCCATTTGCTCATGGTGCTATTGCCGTGGTGGCGGATCCCGCAGATCGTCTTCAGCAAGGCCGAATACGTTGGACCGGTTCCTGTGGCCGATCGCAAACGCGGCTTGTTGGGCCAATGGGGAGACGCCATCCTCTTCGCCGTGATCGTGGCCACCGTGTTCCGCACGTTCACCTTCGAGGCCTTCACCATTCCAACGCCTTCCATGGAGAAGAGCCTGTTGGTCGGCGACTATCTCTTCGTGAGCAAACTGAGCTACGGTCCGCGCTTGCCGATGACGCCGATCACCTTCCCGTTCACGCACCACACCATGCCGTTCACGGCGAGCACACCGTCGTTCCTGACCTGGTTCAGCCAACCCTACCGTCGCTTGCCTGGCTTCGGCGATCCCGAGCGCGGGGATGCGGTGGTCTTCAACTTCCCGGAAGGCGATACCGTTGTGGCGAATTTCCAGAATCAGAGCTACTACCAATTGGTGCGCAACTACGGCCGGGCGAAGATCCATGACCCGAATTTCCGCATGTTGAACATGGTGGATGGGCAGGTGCGACAGGTGCCGACAGGTGGCATCCTCGTTCGCCCGCTCGACAAGAAGGAGAACTACATCAAGCGCTGTGTGGCCGTTGCCGGCGATTCGTTGGAGGTGCGGGATGGTCTGGTATACGTGAACGGCGAACCGCAGCCCTTACCGCCCGAAGGACAGTATGCCTACGAGTTCGTGCTGCGCTCAAAATTCAACGAGAAGCGCATGAAGGAACTCTTCGATGTGAGCCCGGATGATATCGGACAAGGCGAGAACGGCGGCGTTGCCATTCCCTTGACCACTCCTGCCGCAGAGAAGCTGAAGACCTTCGACAATGTGGTGAGCATGACGAAACAGGTCCATCCGCGCGGGTACTCCGTGGATTATGCGAAACTCCCCTACTTCCCGAACAACCCGGAATACGATTGGAGCGAGGACAACTTCGGCCCCATCTACATTCCGAAGAAAGGTGCTGCAGTGAAGCTCGACCTGCACGTGCTTCCCTTGTACGAGCGCGTGATCCGTGTGTACGAGCACAACGACCTGCAGGTGAAGGACGGCGTGATCATGATCAACGGCGCACCGGCTGACAGCTACACCTTCCAGCAGGACTACTATTGGCTGATGGGCGACAACCGCCATCGCTCACAGGACGCGCGCTTCTGGGGCTATGTGCCTCGTGACCACGTGGTCGGTAAGGCCGTCCTGGTCTGGTTCACGAAGGATCCGTACACCGGTATCCGTTGGAAGCGATTGTTCACCTTGGTGAAATGATCGCATCGTTCAATGCGCTTGCATTGACGCGATCCAGAACCGATGTTCACCGTCCTCGAAGCACGTTGGAGAGCCTTGAACGAATGGCTCAAAGCCTTCGTGCTTGCCCTGATACTGTTGGCGGTGTTGCATGTGTTCGTGGTGCGCTGGGTGATCGTGGAAAGCACCAGCATGTTCGCAACGCTGCGTCCTGGCGACCTGGTTCTTGTGGAACGTTGGCCGGTTTGGACCGGACTTTCACGGGGCGATCTGGTCGTCTTCCGCGATCCATTGAAGGACGCTTTGCCCATGATGCAGCGGCCATTGCTCGTGAAACGCATCGCAGGTGGGCCAGGTGATCGAGTTGAATTGAAGCACGGCGAGCTCTTCGTGAACGGAAGATCCGTTCCGGATCCAACGCAAGCCACGCACGCCTATGTGGTGCAGCTACGATCTCCGGGAATGGCCGATAGCCTCTTGAACCGATTGTGCCTTCCCTCCTATTTCAGGCAAGCAGGCCGTTCAACCGTAGAGTTGCCATTGAATCCAGAACTCGCGGAAGAGATCGAACGTCTGCCCTATGTGCTCCATGCCGATCCGATGAGGTTGGCCACTGCACCGCTTCGGCACATTTTCCCGTACAGTCCAAGATATCCATGGAATGGTGACGATTTCGGACCGGTCCGAGTACCTGCCAAGGGCGATACCCTCCGGATCAACGTGGACAACATTCCGCTCTATGACCGGTTGATCAGCATGTACGAAGGCCATACGTTGGGCGTGGACAAGAATGCACTGACGATCGATGGCGAGCCTTTGACGAACTACGTGGTCGAGGACGACTACTACTTCGTACTTGGTGATAGCCGCCACCACAGCGCGGATTCGCGGTATTGGGGTTTCGTACCACAGGACCACGTCACGGGCCGAGCGGGCTTGTTGCTTTGGGGCAAAGGCGTGGATGGCGTGCGGAGCGGTAGGGACTGGACACCCTTGTAGCCGGTACATTTGCAAGCATGTGGAAGTGGTGCTTGATCCTGGTGCTTGGTGTTGGATGCACGGGTGGTTCGGAAGATCGGACCTTGTGTGAACGGACCTTCGAACCCTATCCGGACCTGATCAGTCAACGAACACGGACGAATTTGAATGCGACGTACTTGGATGCCATGGCCTTGTATGCGAAAGGCGATTATGCTGGAGCACGGGATGGATTCGTCCCTTTCCTGAAAGTGCAACGCGCTGACCTCACGCCGTACATCTACCTCGCTTGCTCCTACCTGGCTTTGGGCGAACCGTACGAAGCCGAATTGCAATTGGACCACTTGCAGCGCAGCAATATCCTGCAGTACGACGACCAGATCGAATGGTATAGGGTGGTGTGCTGGGTGTGCAGCGATCAATTGGATCGCGCACGGAAGGGAGCGCAAGCCATCGTTGATGGGCCGGCACACACCTACAAAGAGGAAGCGCGTACCCTCCTGCAGGAGCTGACCGAAGCGAAGTCATGAATTCCGCGATCAAAGAGCGGCTTCGCACGGGATTGAAGCATGCACTACCCGGTCATGATCGTTTCCTCGAACTCTCAGGCTACAAGCGACTCGACATTGAACGCGCGAGAGCACAGGATCCGCCACCACGGGAGAGCGCCGTATTGGCCTTGATCTACCCGAAGGCCGAAGTGCTCCATGCCTTGCTGATGCTACGTCCAACGTACGATGGCGTGCATAGTGCGCAGGTGTCCTTTCCCGGTGGAAAGCGCGAAGTGGAGGATCCTTCCCTGCTCCACACTGCCTTGCGTGAATTCCAAGAAGAAACAGGAGCTGAGACCAGCAAAGTGGATGTGCTCGGGGCATTAAGCCCTGTGTATATTCCACCCAGCCGAATGCTCGTTACACCGTTCGTCGGCTACGCAGAGCGGATCGGTCCGTGGATCCCTGATCCAACTGAAGTAGCGCGCTTGATCGAAGTCCCGCTCTCGACATTGTTGCGCGCGGATATCCTGAAGCGCAAGCAGCAATACATCCAAGTGATGGGTGGAAGTGTGGAGATCCCCTACTTCGATGTGGACGGCGAAACCGTGTGGGGTGCGACCGCCTTGATGATCGCGGAACTACGCGAGCTCCTCAGCGAATAGCGTGATACCCAACCGCGCCAATAGCGCGTCGTTCGGTTCCATTCCTGCAGCGTCCTTACTGAACTCCGGTTTGATGCGCCGGATGAAGTACATGTCGATGCGGCCTTTGTTCTTCGCTTCGATCGCACCACGGTGCTCACACACGAACCAATCCTTCACGAGTTCGAAGGTGACCCCACTGACGTTGACTTCGCCTGGTTCACCACTGCTCTCCATACGGCTGGCAGTGTTCACCGCGTCGCCCCAGATGTCGTAAGCGAACTTGCGTTTGCCCACCACACCAGCGACGACAGGACCGCTGTGCAGCCCGATGCGCAACGCCCAGGCTTGTTCTCCTTTCGCAGTGCGCTCCCGATGCCAATGATCCATCAAGTTCCGCACCTCCAATGCGGCAAGGACCGACTTCACGGCGTGGTACTTCTCCGGTGAAGGCACACCACTGGCGCACATGTAGCTATCGCCGATGGTCTTGATCTTCTCGATGCCGTATTTCCCGATGATGCCATCGAATTGGATGAAACACTCGTCCAATTCATTCACCAACTGCTCCGGGGTCATTTTCTCGGCCACCTTGGTGAAGCCTTTCATATCCGTGAACATCACGGTGACGGCCTCGTGTCTACGCGCGGTGGCCTTGCCTTTGTCCTTGAGTTCCTCGCTGATCTCCTTCGGCAGGATGTTCAACAGCAGGCCTTCGATCTGCCCCTTCTGGCCCTCGATCTCCTTACTCTGCGCGACGACCTCGGCGGTGCGCTCCTCCACCTTTCGTTCCAGCACTTGGTTCCGAAGTTTCAACTGGCGTTCGCGAACCTTGATGTAGCTGAAGAGGATGATACCCAGTGCAACGGCCAAGGCCGTATAGAACCACCATGAACGATACCACGGAGGCAGGATCGTGAAGTCAAGCTCCGCAGGTGGATCACTCCACAATCCGGAGCGATCCATGGCCTTCACTTGGAAGGTGTAATTGCCCGGCGGAAGCGCTGGGTAATAGGCATCAGTTTCACTGGTGATGGGTTGCCAATCCTCATCCAGACCATCCAGCTTGTAGAGATACCGTACGGCTGCAGGATCGCTCAATGAAACACTACCATAAGCGATGCGGATGCTCCGTTCGCTATGATCCAAGCGTACTTCCTTCGTAGTGCGGTCCTCCAAGTTCACCTTCCAACCGCGAATGGCGACGAGTGGTGCAATGGCCTTCTCCGCCCCTTTCTCACTGCCTACACGCGTTGCACCGTTCGCCGTTCCGAACCAGAGATCACCCGCTTTGGTGGTCCATACTGCGTTGGGCTTCACTTCTATACCCGTGAACCCAGCACGTTCGGTAAAAGCGATGAAGCCACCTTTCTTCGGCCGCCACTTGTTCAAGCCCTTGTTGGTACCGATCCAAACGTGGCCATGCTCGTCCATCCCCAGTGCCTTGATCCGGTTGTCCAACAACCCTTCGGTGGTTGTGAAAAGTTGCACTTGCTTGTTATCCTTGAGAACGATCAGCCCTTGTCCTTCGGTTCCCACCCAGATGCGGCCCTCCTGATCCTCGACGAATGCCGTCGCGGTAAATGCACGCCCAAGATCCACCGGCTTTGCCTGGCCATTGTCGATACGCGTGATGCCCTTTACGGTACTACCTACCCAGATCGTACCGTGGGAGTCACGGAAAATGGCGACGATATTATCACTTGCCAATCCATCGGCTTCGGTGTATCGGATCGGGACCGAACCAGAACCCGGCACGAAACGGATCAACCCATTCTGTCCCCCCACCCAAAGTTCGCCGGGCTGCCCCACTTCCAAAGCAGTCACAGAATTGAATGCCAGTAAGCCGGTCACCTCTACCTCCGGTGTAACTCTTTCGGTGCGCGGGTCATAGCGGTGTAGCCCTTTATCTGTTCCGATCCAGACATAGCCCTTGTCATCCTCTTCGAACGATCGGATCGCATTGGACGAAAGGCCCGTACCGTTCTGAGCATCTTGGGTCCGGACCGTTCGTATCCGTGAGCCATTTCGCCCTTCGTTCAGGATCATGATCCCGCTGTTCGTACCGAACCACGTGTTGCCTGCATCATCCTCCATAACCGCCCATACCTGCGGATCGGAAAGACCATCTTGTTCGCCGAAGCTCACGAATCGATCGCCCTTGAAAATGTCCACACCGTTGTCGTTGGTGCCGATGAGCAAATTGCCTTCACGATCCCGTTCGATGCAGCGAATGAAACTCGCATGCAACCCGTTGTTCTTGTTGAAGGTGCGGATACCGTTCTTCTGGATCAATGCAAGCCCACCATCGAAAGTACCTACCCATACTTGGCCTTCGCTATCCTCACCGAAACACATGACCGTTCCGCTCGGCAATCCATTCGCAGGTGAATATTGAACAGGCTTCGAGGCCCCTTGCTCGAATCTGAACGCACCGCCACCACGAGTACCGATCCACATACTGCCCTTGCTGTCTTGGAACAAGGACGATGATTCGAACAGGCCGTGCCACCCGGGAAGATCGAGATCGATGAAGTGTTTTGTCGATGGATCCAGAACACGGATCGCACCTTGATCCTCGATGAAACAAATGCGATCGTCCGTCAAGCGCACTGCATTCAAAAGCACGGGTTGAAGATCCGCGTCCTTTGTGAACTGTTTGGCTTCGATACGATTTCCATCCCCTGGGGCACCATCGAAGTGGAACGCCCCATGGCCTGCCGTGGCCAGCCAGATCGAACCATCCGCCATTTGCGCGATCCCTGTGATCGCACTGGTCATTCCATCGGCAACGGTCAGTGAATGGAAGGCGCTCCCGTCGTAATAGGTCAAGCCCCCGTCCAAGTGTCCTGCCCACAGGTGTCCATCCTTGTCCACGAGCAAGGAACGAGCGCCGTTGCGAGCGACTCCGTCGGCTGTACCGAAGTTCCGCACGGTGTTTCCATCATACTGTACCAAGCCAGCTTCTGTTCCGACCCAAACAAGCCCGAATCCATCCTGTACAACAGCGTATACCTTGGAAGCAGCAAGGCCTTGTTGCACAGAAACGTTCTCAAAGAAGTATCGTTGGGCATGCGCCGCAAGACCAAGGAACAAGGCGAGGCTCACGACCACGCATTTCCGAGCCGCGTTCTTATAGTGTATCCAAGGCATAAGGACTATCGGGTGAGTTCGTAGAACGAAGCATCGCTACCGGCCGCGTCAGAGACCACCACGGTCTTGTCCACGCTCTCGCTGTAGTTCTGCATCTGGGCTTTCAAGGAGCCGTAGTTGAAGTAGCTGTAGATATCCTCCTTGCGGGCATCCACGGGAACCCAGTAGGCCTTGCCACCGGCGGATTTTCCATGGCCGGAATACCACACGAGGATCGTGCCCACCTTGTTGGTCCGGACCAGATCGCGCAGCTCGATGTTGAAGAAACGCTCCAGTTGTTCCTTCGTGAGGTTCTTCTTGGAGATCGTCTTGGCGATCGAATAGTTAGCGAAGGCCTTCTGCATCTTGGTGGCATCGGATGCGGACGATTGGATCGCGGGGAAGTTCCGGTAGTTCGTATTCTCGATGTGCACCACCCACGTGCTGCCGCTGCGCGTGGTTGCAACCGGTTCTGTGGTCGTGATCGGCTTGGTCATATTGGTCTCGACAGGCGGCTTCACAACGGCCACGGGTTCTGCCTTCCGCACCAGCGTATAGATCTTATCCGTGCCGTTCCCGAACTGATCCTCTGCTCGAACGACGAATCGGTCCTTGTCCTTGATATCGACCTTGATGCTGAAGTCCGGGTTCAATTGATCCGGCGCGTAGCTGGCGTTGATGCCATTCACCGCGATGAGTCGGATAAGCGATCCGTCCGACACGTTGCCCTCTATGAACACGCTCTCCTTTCCAGCGCTGACCGTAATGACTTCACCAGGCTCCGGAACGGGCGAGGTAAGCCTCACGACAGGTGGAATACCCTCGGTGCGTTCTACCCGAAGCACCACTGAAGTGAAGTTGTCGTAGATGTCCACCGCTTGGACGACGATCTCCTTGTCCACTGGCCCCCAAGGAATTGAGGTGAAGAACTGCGGGTCCTTCTCTTCCTTCTCGTATTCGGCATTGGAGCCGTTCACGGTGATCGCCTTGATCAGGCTCTTGTCCAGAATGTGTCCGGAAACCTTCAGGTGCGACAAAGACGCGGAAACCTGAGCTACGCTGTCCTTGCTGTAGGGCTCGATCACGGTCAAACGTGGTGGACTGCTTTCTCGATTCATCTCGAAGACCTGCTGAGCGATCCGAGCGCGCGAGGCTTCGATCCGCTTGCGATCCTCAAGCCCGAAGGCAGGGTCCCCTTCCATCGCCTTCTGCGCTGCCTCAAGGTCCTTCAATGCTGCCTCCATGTCCAAGTTCGATTCATGGCACTGGGAGCGCAGGAGCAGGTTCTCCACCATCTTGGGGTCCTCGAGCAGGATCTTGTTCAGGTCGTTCACGGCGTTCTGGTACTGCCCGAACCCACTGTAGTACAACGCTCGCTGATGATACACGGCATTGTCCGTTCGACCCAAGGCCAGGCAACGACTGATGTCATCGATGGCCTTGGCATACTCCTTCTGGCATGCATAGGCCTTGCTGCGCCAGAACAAAGCATCGGTGCTTTGCGGATTCAATTGCAGCGCGGTGCTGCACTTGTCAATGGCCTTCTCCAACGTGCGCATCTGCATGGTAGAGCCGGAGTATTGTTCGTACAAGGCAAGCTGAACTTCCGCTTGAGCGACGTAGGCCGGCTCATACAAGTGATTCCATTCCAGTACCCGGTCAAGGTCCACCTCAGCGGTCTTGTAGTCGCGTAAAGCAGTTCTCACCAAGCCGTGCAAGTAATAGGTATCGGTGGTACCCTTCAGGTCGACGGCTTCATCGGAAGAACTGGACGCGCAATCCAGATCATGTAGGGTCAAACAGGCACGCGTCCGGGTAAGAAAGGCTTCCAAGTTCTTCTTATCTACGAGCAATGCTTTGTCGCACAGGGCGCGGGCCACCGCCGGGCTGTCGATCTCCAAGTAGGCCTTGGCGGCTTCTGTCGCGAAAAGCGGCTCAGATGGATCGAGTTCTGAAATGTGCCGCCGGTCCTGCGCCACGGCTGCCTTCCTTCCAAGGAGGTCGTTCACTTCTGCCCTGGCTTGGTAGGCCTTGATGAACTTAGGGTCAACCGAAATCGCTAGGTCATACTTCTCCAAGGCCTTCTCCAGGAGTCCATCCTTCCGGAAAGCATCGCCCTCTTTCAAAAATGCCTTACCGCCTTGAGCTTGGGAAGCAATGCCCCATAGCACGAGCAGGCACGAAATGGTGAGACGAAGGGATGTTGACATGGTGGAGAGGGGTAGCGAAATTAGGGCCGAACAGATGAACCCACCTTTCGTACTTTCAGACCCGAGCCAGGACGAACCCTAGCATGATATAGAATAGCACGCTGAACCCGATCCGGAGGGCCGTATCCCGAGCATTCCAGATCGCGCTGAACGGAGTTCCCCACTGAAAACACCAACTCAGCACCACCCCCGGAAAACGAAGGATCGGCAACAAGATCCGTCGAACGAACCTGGAAGCGGCAGCTTCAGCGAATGCTTCGAAAGCCCATTCCACTATCGGTTCGAACCATGGCACGGGTCATTCGCCCTTCATGAAGTGCGCCATCACCTCCGGTGTCACACCGGTCGTGCTGAAGCCTCCATCGTGGAACAGGTTCTGCATGGTGACATACTTCGTGAGGTCGCTGAAAAGGCTGATGCAGTAGTTGGCACAATCCTCAGCAGGAGCGTTGCCCAAGGGGCTCATCTCATCCGCGAAACCGAAGAAACCATCGAAACCTTTGATACCGGCACCAGCGGTGGTCATCGTCGGACTCTGACTTACGGTGTTCACCCGCACATTCTTCAGTTTCCCTAAACGGTAGCCCCAACCGCGGGCGATGGATTCGAGCAAGGCTTTTGCATCCGCCATGTCGCCGTAATCCGGGAATACCCGTTGCGCCGCGATGTAGGACAGAGCCAGCACGCTGGCTCCATCAGCCAGAGCATGCTGCTTGTAGGCTGCTTGCAACATGCGATGAAAGCTCATGGCACTGATGTCCAGCGTCTGCTTGTACCACTCGTAGTTGAGGTCATCGTATTTGCGACCTTTCCGCACATTGGGGCTCATTCCGATGCTGTGCAGGACGAAATCCATCCTACCGCCCAGGATCCGTTGCCCTTCGGTGAAGAGCTTCTCCAGATCGGCATCGTTGGTGGCGTCTGCGGGGACCACCTCGGCACCGGTCGCTGTGGCCAGCTTGTTGATCTCGCCCATGCGCATGGCCACGGGTGCGTTGGTGAGCACGAAGGAGGCCCCTTCGGCATGTGCGAGTTCGGCGATCTTCCACGCAATGCTCTGCTCGTTCAAGGCACCTGAGATGATGCCGCGCTTTCCTTTCAACAGTCCGTAGGCCATGGTTTTCTGGTTCAGGCGGTGAAGATAACGGTGGCTGACAAGTTCGTTCAGGATCCCTCGTACCGTGCTGATCGGGATCCCTCGACCGGCCCGCTTCCGCTATATTGCGCACTTCTATTGATATTGCTCCGCTCCCATGATGAAGCTCTATACGTCTACTGCCATTGCCCTCGTTCTCGCCGGTTCGGTCAACGCTCAATGCGTTTCGACCTTCCCGTCGAACGAACCGTTCACCTCTTTCACCGTTGGTACGGCTGGCACGATGGCCAACAACTGGACCAATGAGACCGGCGATGACCTGCAATGGCTCGTGGACGATGATGGCACTCCAACTGCCAACACCGGGCCCACTGGCGACCATACGGCAGGCAACACATCCGGAAAGTACCTGTACGTCAGTGCTGTGGGCGGTAACTCCCCGAACAAGACGGCTATTGTTCAGTCGCCTTGTTACAGCATCGGAAGCTTGACCACACCGTACGTGACTTTCTGGTACCACATGCGCGGAACACAGCAAGGCACCTTGGCTCTGGATCTGAACGTCAACGGCAGCATTATTTTGAATGCTTGGACCACCAGCGGCGACAAGGGATTGTATTGGCGGCAAGGGTGGGTGAACCTTTCACCCTACATCGGACAAGGGAATGTCCGTCTGCGTTTCCGTGCAGTAACAGGCAGCGGACCATTGAGCGACATCGCCATCGACGACATCTTCGTGGGCAACTTGAACCCGGTTTTCGGATGCAACGAGATCACAGCGAGCAACTACAACTCGAACGTGAATGTGAACAACGGCACCTGTGATTATTCGTGCGGTGCCGGTCAAAGCCGTGTTCGGGTGGATGTGGTCGCGGACCGTTACCCGAGCGAGATCTCATGGACGTTGAAGAACGGTTCGACCAACGTGACCTTGGCAAGTGGTACCACGCAGGGTACCAGCATCTGTGTTCCAAGCAGCACCTGCTTGGTCTTCCGCATCAACGATAGTTTTGGAGATGGCATTTGTTGCGGATATGGCAATGGACTTTATCGGGTGTCCTTGAATGGTGCAGTGGTGCAAGAAGGCGGGAATTACGGTAGTTTCGACGAAGTCGTTTTCAACTGTCCTCCAGGCTTCAACTGTGCATCGCCACTACCGTTGACCTTGGCACCTGTAGGCTCCACCTTTCCGGTGACCCTTGCCACGGTTTCGACCCCTTCGGTTGAAGCGTGGTACGACTTCACCCCTCCTCAGACCGGGGCATACACGATCACCACCTGCGGAACGAACACCTGCGATACGCGTCTATGGCTGTATGACATGAACTGTAACCAATTGGTGCTGAGCAATGGCATCGAAGGGGCAACATTCGGTGACGACAACGAGGGCGGCTGTGGAATGCAAGCCGTTGTGAATGCGAACATGCCAGCAGGCGTAGTGCATCACCTACGAGTTGGCGACAACGCAGGGGACTGCGGTGGATCCGTCACCTTCTCGATCGTTTACAATGGTCCTGTAGTGGGCTGCATGAACAATCAGTCCTGCAATTTCGAACCCTTGGCAACGGTGCCTTGTAATAACTGCTGTATCGCCTTCGGGGACCCCACCTGCCCTGATGGACCGGACCTCACCATGAGTGCCTCTGCATTGGCGAGCAGTATTTCACTTGCAACGGTGACCATCACCGATGCTTGCGCACCGATCGAGGGTTGCACCCGGGGCATGGGATCTCGTCAAGTCCTCCGCTTTACCACCCGTATCGAGAACATCGGCACCACGGACTATTACATCGGAAGTCCGAGCACACAGCCACAGATGTTCAGCAACCAGAACTGTCACGGCCACAATCACTACCAAGGCTATGCGGATTACATCCTGTTCGACCAAGCGGGCAATGCTATCCCGGTCGGTTTCAAGAACGGCTTCTGCGTGATCGACGTGGGCTGCAATCCCGGATTCACTGGCCAATTCGGGTGTAGTAACATGGGTATTTCCAAGGGTTGCTACGATATCTACGGATCGGGTACCACCTGTAATTGGATCGATATCACCGAGGTCCCCGCCGGCACATATACCCTCGTACTCCGTACCAATTGGCAGCAGAGACCCGATGCGCTAGGCCGTCCGGAGCGGGATTACAGCAATAATTTCGCGCAGATCTGCATCAACCTTACTCGGGACGTGAACAACGTGCCTTCCTTCTCCATTGTCGCGGACTGTGCGCCCTACGTGGATTGCCTAGGCCAGGCATACGGCGATGCACGATTTGATTGTACGGGTGTTTGCGACGGTCCTGTGAAGCGAGGAGACCTGAACAATGACTTCTTGCAAGGCCCCCCCGATGCGATGACCTATGTGTCCTCTATCATCGGTAACGATATTGCCCCCTCGCCCTGCAACGACTTGAACGGCGACAATGCGATCACCGTGACCGACGCGGCACTTATGGTGAACTGCTACACCCAACGCGACATCCACAACGCGACTTCCGGGATCGACTACCATCCTTGGTGCGAGTTCCCACGCGGGTATGTGAGCACGCCGGACACGGTGAGCTTGAGCTTGGCCAACCTTGATCCGGTGAACAAGACCGTGGATGTGTACATCAAGAACCCGAGCTGCTTGGTCCTTGGGTACGAGTTCAACTTGGGTGGCCTAACAATACAGTCCGCCACCAACCTCGCTCCGAACTTGGTGAACGACATCTCGATCTCGACCGCATTGGGCGGTTCCAAAGTGATCGGTCTGTCGTACGTGGACACTTCGTTGATCCGGAATACGGCCGCCGTTCCGTTGGTACGGATCAATTACCTGTCGCTGACCGGCCCAAGTGTGTGCATTTCGTTCATCGATGATATTGTGAACAAGGACGCCAACAATGTGATCACCCGGATCACCGGAGGTTGCTTGAGTGTGCCGAACACGGTAGCATTAAGCCCTAAGGTTTGGTTGGACGGAGCTTATGTTCAAGCTACTGGCCTTATGCGCGATGACCTTCGTGCGGCTTCACGGATCCCGAACCTCGAACCCTACACCGCATTGGGGTTCACGCAGATCGGTGGCGGTGGCGAGCAAGTGACCAACGGCATTCTGAGCATCACCGGAAACGATGCCGTTGTGGATTGGGTGCTTGTGGAATTGCACGCTGCAACCGCACCCTACGCTCTGGTTGCTACGCGGTGCGCGCTCCTGCAACGTGACGGCGATATCGTGGCCATGGACGGCACGGGCCCCGTACTCATGCAAATGCCCCCGGGCAACTACCATGTGGCGGTGCGCCATCGGAACCATTTCGGCGTGATGACGAGCACGGCCCAAGGCCTAGGATCCAACAGCACCACGATCGACTTCCGCACAAGCACAACGTCCACATGGGGCACCAATGCCCGCAAGAACATCGGCGGTGCCATGGCCATGTGGGCGGGCAACACGCAGGTCGACCGGACCATCCTGTACACCGGCGAGAACAACGACCGCGATCCTATCCTCTCGATCATCGGCGGCGTTATTCCCACAGGAATCGCCACAGGCTATTACTTGGAAGACGTGAACCTCACTGGAGAGGTGAAGTACACCGGCGAGGATAACGATCGCGATATCATCCTTCTGAACATCGGGGGTGTGGTTCCGACCAATACGATCTCGGAACAAATGCCTTGACCTAGGCGACCGGATCACACACCTTCGCAGCCAATTTCACTGGGTTCTCCCGCCCTCACGAACTCATTGTAGCCCAATGCTCCAGAATTCGCCCCTTCGTTCGCTCGTTCTTGTCACCGCTCTAACAGCCCTTTCAAGCCTACATGCCCAAGTGGAACAGGGCGGTTCACCAGCAAGCATCGGTCGCTCACTGGCTCCTCCCGCAGGTGTGCGGATGCCCGACGTTGATCTCGCCGTGCTCGCCGCCCAGGACGCGGTGAACGATCTGGACAAGTCCATTCCATGGCGCTTCGGGAAGAACCACGCGGTGAACTTCGACCTGAACAACTCAGGATCCTGGGTCACCCTTCCGGATGGAACACGGCTTTGGCGCTTAGGGATCGAATGTCCGGGCGCGCTCAGTGTGAATTTCGAGTTCCATGACTTCCAACCCATTCCTGGGGGAAAGGTGTTCGTTACGGACCAATGGGGTGGCCACATCGGTTCATTCACCACTGCCAATGATGCCGGGGAGCACGTGCTTGGTGTGCAATCGGTCAAAGGCTCGCGCATCACCGTGGAGTACGAGGTACCCGCGACCGGTCCCATAGGAAGTCTTCGTATTGGACAGATCACGCATGGTTACCGCGACATTTTCAATTACGCCCGGGCCTTGGGTTCTTCGGGATCGTGCAACAACAACGTGATCTGCCCTGAAGGGGACAACTGGCGCGACCAGATCCGGGCTGTGGCGATGATCACGGTCAGCGGCAGCGGTATCTGTACTGGAACGCTCCTGAACAATTGCGCCCAGGATGGCACACCCTACTTCTTGACCGCGAACCACTGCCTACCGGGAAACCTGAACGTGAGTACATGGGTCTTCCGTTTCAATTGGGAGAGTTCCTCTTGTGCCCAGAATTTGAATGGCCCAACGAACCAGACCGTAAGTGGTGCAAGCCTTCTCGCCCATAGCGGAGGTAGTGATGTGGCCTTGCTTCAATTGAATAGCACGCCTCCAGCGAGCTACAACGTGTACTACACGGGTTGGGACAAGAGCGGCACATTCCCCACGAGCCAAACGGCGATCCACCACCCTGCAGGTGACATCAAGAAGATCAGTTTCGACTACAATGCTCCTACCCAAGGCACGTACGGGAGCGCTGCATGTTGGCATATCCTCGCTTGGGACGATGGAACAACAGAGCCCGGGAGCAGCGGTAGTGGACTCTGGGATCAGAACAACCGCTTGATCGGCCAATTGTATGGTGGAGATGCGACGTGCTCCAACAACGTAAATGACTATTACGGACGATTCGACGTGAGTTATCCGCTCTTGACAACGTGGCTGGGTTCCTGTGGGAACACCATCAACGGGTATGACCCGAACGCACCGAGCGTGGCCTTGGATGCACGGGTCACCGGTATCACTGGGGCGACAGCGACCGTTTGCTCAAGTTCCATCACCCCTTCTGCCGTGATCAGGAACGGAGGCACAACGACCTTGACCAGTTTCACCGTATCGTGGTCCGTTGCTGGTGGAGGTTCGGGTTCCATCCCATGGACAGGTTCCTTGGCCAGCAATGCCACGGTCACTATTCCGCTGGGAACCGTGGCCTTGAATACCGGGGCGAACGCTCTTACGGTCACTGTCACCAACCCCAATGGTGGCGTGGACCAAATACCGGCCAACAACACAGCGACGGCCAATAGCTATCGTGGAACTAACCCGGTGACCTTTAACCTCACGCTGGACCGGTATGGCGAAGAGACCACCTGGCTGATCCGCAGTGGCGGAGTCACCATTGCCAGTGGCGGGCCATTCACCCAAGCAGCCAGCAATGGTGCATACCCACAAACGCCGATCACGGTTTGCTTAGCGGACGGCTGCTACGAATTGGTCGTGAACGACTCTTTTGGCGACGGTATGTGTTGCGCCTATGGAAATGGATCCTTCACGCTGACCGATGTGGGCGGTGCAACGTTGGTCTCTGGCGGCACATTCACCACAAGTTCCGTGAACGCGTTCTGTGTGCAATCGGCGATATCCGTCAATGTTCAAATGATGATGGAAGGCCCTTACGGAACAGGTCCGCTGATGAGTGATGCTCTTCGTTCAGGCGGATGGATCCCAGCAACCGAACCCTATACCGGCCTAGGATACACCCACGTTGGGGGCGGCGGGGAAGTGCTGGGTGCGAATGTGCTCTCGACCACGGGTAGCAACGCTATCGTGGATTGGGTGGTGATCGAATTGCGGTCCGGAGCTCCTTCCTATGGTGTGGTGGCGACCCGATCGGCTCTTTTGCAACGGGATGGGGATGTTGTTGATCTGAACGGAACTTCACCGGTGACCTTCAACATGCCAGCAGGGAACTACCGCGTGGCCGTCCGGCACCGGAACCACTTGGGTGCCATGACCAATGCGACCGTCGCCCTCTCCTCCACCCCGCTGACCGTGGATTTCCGAAGTGTCTCCTTGACCACCTACGGAACGGCTGCTCAAGAGACCATTGGTGGTGTGAGTATGCTTTGGGCCGGCGATGTGAACAGGGATAACAACTTGATCTACACGGCGGGCAGCAATGACCGTGACCCGATACTTGGGCGGATCGGAGGCGTTGTACCCACGAACTCTGTCTCCGGGTACTTCCAGGAGGACCTGAATATGGATGGGACCGTCCTGTATACGGGTGATGGAAACGACCGCGACCTGATCCTCCAGAACATCGGAGGAGTTATCCCCACGAACATCAAATCGGGAACTTTACCATAGGCTTTCTGGCACGAGAGGTGGATCAATTGGTTCAATGGCATGGAATGAGATACCCCAGGCATCAGCCTTTAGGCGTGCTCTTTCCCCTCAAGTAGGACTTGAACGCTGCGGATAGCGAAAGAATACCGATATTCGCGCCCTCGTAGCCGGGAAAATTCGTTTTCAGGTCGAACCAACAACCAATAAGTGGCAGGAGCACCTTTTCGTCCCAGTGGCCCCCCTCGTCCAGGCGGAGGAGGTGGACGTCGTCCCTATCGTGGTCGTGTGATCAAAGAAGATCCGCACCGCATCAACAACCGCATTGTCGGCGTGAACGAGGTGCGCGTTGTGGGTGAGAACATCGAGCAGGGTGTCTATCCGTTCACTCAGGCCCTGCGCATGGCGGAGGATCTGGGGCTCGACTTGGTGGAGATCAGCGCGTCCGCCATTCCACCGGTCTGCCGCATAACGGAGTACAAGAAGTTCCTGTACGACCTCAAAAAGAAGCAGAAGGAGATCAAGGCGAAAGCCGCGACCGTGGAAATGAAGGAGATCCGGTTCGGTCCCAATACGGACGAACATGATGTCAATTTCAAGCTGAAGCACGCACGCAAGTTCCTCGAGGAAGGTCACAAGGTGAAGGCCTTCGTATTCTTCCGGGGCCGGAGCATCGTCTTCAAGGAACGTGGCGAGATCCTGTTGTTGAAGTTCGCGCAGGACCTGGAAGACATCGGATTGGTGGAAAGCATGCCCAAGCTGGAAGGCAAGCGCATGATCATGTTCCTGATCCCCAAGAAAAAGAAGTAAGGGCTACAAAGCGCCCTCCCATAAGACCAATACGACAGGCCATGCCCAAGATGAAGACCAAGTCCGGAGCGAAGAAGCGATTCAAGCTGACCGGCACCGGAGAGATCAAACGCAAGAGTGCGTTCAAGAACCACATCCTCACCAAGAAGGAGACCAAGCGCAAGCGCGCCCTCACCAAGCGTTCCTTGGTGCACAAGCGCGATAAGAAGGCCATCTTGGATCTGCTCCAAGGATAGATCATACAAGACCCCAACCGCACCGGGAACAATAGGTAGCGTTAACCAGGACGTGCAGCAACTAAGACCCCGATCCGTCGAGGCGCTCACGCCCAAAAACCCAAGTGGAACATGCCACGCAGTAAGAACAAAGTAGCCAGCCGTGCCAAAAGGAAAAAGGTACTGGATATGGCGAAAGGCAACTTCGGTCGCCGAAAGAACGTGTACACCGTCGCGAAGAACACGGTAGAGAAAGGACTCCAGCATGCCTACATCGGTCGGAAGTTGAAGAAACGCGAGTTCCGCGGCCTGTGGATCCAGCGTATCAACGCAGCTGCCCGTCTCAATGGCATCAGCTACAGCGTGCTCATGAACAAGCTGAAGATCGCGAACGTGGAGCTCGATCGCAAGGCCTTGGCGGAGATCGCCTTTGCTGATGCAGCGGCTTTCACCGCGATCGTGAACAAGGTGAAGTGAACACAACCGAATTGAATGGAAAGGGAGGCTTCGGCCTCCCTTTTCTTTTCTGGGCCCGACTCCCTACCCGATACCTTTGCACCATGCGGAAACTGCTGTCCTTCTTGTTCCTCCTGCCATTCATGGTCCAAGGGCAGCCGCCACCGGGTTATTACGACCCCGCTCAAGGACTTACCAGCGAAGCGCTCCGAATTGCACTGCACGACATCATCGACGGTCATCAGGTACTTGCCAACAGCTCACTTTGGTCGGCATACGGACAAACGGACCGCAAACCGAACAACACGGTATGGGACATTTATTCGGACGTGCCTGACGGAACACCACCGTACGAATTCACCTTCGTAACGGATCAATGCGGGAACTATTCCGGTGAAGGGGATTGCTTCAATCGGGAGCATACCTTTCCGCAGAGCTGGTTCAATGGTGCTCCTCCCATGGACACCGATCTTTTCCACCTATACCCTACGGATGCGTGGGTGAATCAACGGCGAGCAAATTGGCCGTACGGCGAAGTTGGATCGCCGACCTGGACGAGCCAGAACGGCAGCAAGCTCGGCCCGTGCAACTACCCCGGTTGCTCGGGAACCGTATTCGAACCCATCGGTGCTTATAAAGGCGATCTGGCGCGCGGATACTTCTACCTGCTTACGCGCTATTACGGCATCACTGGCACTTGGCCAAGTCCCATGCTAATGGACGGCGAATTCCTCCCTTGGGCAGAAACGATGCTCTTGGATTGGCACGCACAGGATCCCGTAAGCGACAAGGAGGTTGCTCGGAACAACATCATCTTCACGAACTACCAAGGGAACCGCAATCCGTACATCGATCATCCGGAATGGGTGGAGCGGATCTGGGGACCCACCGCATCGGTTCCGGAACACGTGTCAGCATCCTTCATCGTTCGCACTCTGGCCGATGGGATCGAGATCGACAGGACCACTATTGGCTCGGCATCGTTGCAACTGTTCGACGCGCGCGGTGCATTGCTCGCGACCAAGACCTTCAGCGGAAGTTCGGTATCCGTGCCACTTCAACTTACTAATGGAGCGTACGTGGTGGTATTGGACGAAGCCGGAAGCCGTCAGGTCCAGCGCTTCGTGCGCTGACTTCACGTTCTTTCTGCACCACTAAGGTCCGTGGATGCCTGTGTTCCCAGCTGACCGGCTATATGGCCTGTGGTCCAGGCCGCTTGGAAGTTGAAGCCACCGGTGATCCCATCGATATCGAGCACTTCGCCAGCAATATAGAGCCCGGGATGGATGCGGCTTTCCATGGTCATAGGATCCACTTCGGTCAGTTCAACGCCACCGGCCGTGACGAACTCTTCCTTGAAGGTGGTCTTTCCTTCGACATCGAAGCGATCATTGGTAAAGAGGTCGATCAACCGGTTCCGCTCCTTCTTGAGGACCTGCCCCCACGGCTGGTCCAGCGGAATTCCAGCTTTGGTCAGTTGATGGGCCCAGAACCGCTTGGGTAAGTGGAAAGGATCCGCGTTCTGTGCTTGTTTGCGGTCCATGGTGGATGCGTGCTCATTGAAGAGCGCTCTGACCTCGGTCTCACTTCTACCGGCCAACCAATTCACCTGGACTTTGAACCGGTAGTTGGTTGAATGCAGAACGCGAGCGCCCCATGCACTTAATCGCAGGATCGCCGGACCGCTCAAGCCCCAATGGGTGATCAGCACGGGACCGGTGCTCGGTTCGAGTTCCGTTCCGGGGATCCGAACGCGCGCTTCGACCACCACACCCATCAAGTCCCGGATCGGATCGTTCGGGATGTTGAAGGTGAAGAGCGATGGATTCGGCTCCACAATGGTATGCCCGAGCTTCGCCAACCACGAATATCCGGTGGGTTGTTGGTGGCCGCCAGTGGTCACGATCACACGGTCAACTTCGATCGTGTTGTTTCCAAGGCGGAGCACGAATCCCTTCTCATCGCCCACCTGCACCGGCTCGATCGCTGTTACAGCGGAACGCATGTCGATCCGAATACCTGCTCGACCAGCAGCCGCCATCAGCGCATCGATGATCGTCCGTGAGTCGTCGGTGACCGGGAACATGCGCCCATCTTCTTCCCGCTTCAACGGAACGCCTTCAGCCGCGAACCAAGCAATGGTATCCTTCACAGCGAACAGTTCGAAGGCTTTCTTGAGAAAACGCTCGCCGCGCGGATAGTACTTGGCCAACTTCCGCGGCTCCATCATCGCGTGGGTGACATTGCAGCGACCGCCGCCACTGATACGGACCTTGCTGAGCAACTTGTCGGTCTTCTCGAAGATCGTAACAGAAGCACCGGGGTGATGCCGCGAAACACTGATCGCCGCGAAGAATCCCGCAGCTCCGCCGCCAATGACAGCAACCTTCATGGATTCAGTCGATGCAAAAGCGCCGCTGGCAATGGGAGATCATCGAGGATCGACCTTGATGATGAACTGTCCTGCTCCATCATCGTCATGAATAAGGTAGGTGCCTGCTGCAAAGGTGGAGAGATCCATGTTCGCCACACCGGTTGCGGTCCGTTCGCGAAGGAGCACACGTCCTGTAGGGTCGGAAACGGTGATCCACGTCTGCTTTGTGACACGGATCATCATCGAACCTTCCGTTGGGTTCGGGAAAACGCTGAACGTGTCCAGGTTCATTTGATCAGAGACCGACGCGGTAACGTTCCCACAACCCAGTTCCTGGTCACAAACCTGCGCAGCACAGAAATCCAGTACGAATGCCACTGAATTCAAGGGCTCGTAGTCCAGATAGCCGACATGACCCGTGCCGGGATAGGTGAGCAGGCAATTCGGAACTCCTTGGTGATCGAGGCGAGCATGGATATCATGGCTTCCGCTCGCCACAAGTCCAGTTGGAATGGAGAAGACTGCGACTTCCTCGGTATAGTAAGGCACCACCGCATCACCAACTTCATGCACACTGCATACAGGCAGATCGCCATCGCCGATCCAAAGCGTATCACCCAGTGCACCGCTGAAGCTGAAAATGGCCTTCACTGCGCTGGAATAGCCACTGTTTCCACTGTTCCCTTCGATACCGCCCAACGCATCGTATTGTGCGCTGAGCGCAGTGGGCCACTCTTCAGAAAGATCCAGAAATCCAGCATGCAAGGCGCTGATGGCACCTGCGGAGATCCCGCCGATGAGGATACGTTCCGTATCGATCCGGTACGGGTTCTCCATCTCCTCCACCGACCGGCGCAGGTAGCGCACACACGCTTTCATGTCGTGCGCACCGCGAAGAACCGCTTGCGACGTAGAGTTCGTATTCGGCAGAAAGAAACCGATGCGGTAATCCGGCGCGATGGCCACGAACCCTCGGCGGGCGAATGCCTGGCAAATGGGTGCCACGTCGGCACGCGAACCGGCCACGAAGGATCCGCCGAAGGCGACCAGAACAACCGGCCGTTGCTCCAATGGATCACCCAGCGGCTCGAACACATCCATGTACAAGGTCTGCTCTCCTCCCGCGAGGTTCGAATTCGAACCGAAAGGGATCGCGTAGGTGACCCCGATATCCGTGAATTGTTCCGTCGCATAGCGGCCGCTCTCGCATTCTTGGGCGAGCGCAACAGTGGGGAAAAGCAGCGGGATCAGGAAGTACTTCATGTGTTTCATACGGACCATGGGCTTACGTCAAGGATACGGGTTCGAGTTCGACCACCCACGATCATTCGACCGATAAGACTTTGAGTGGGTCGTACAGCATGCAACGTGGGGTGGTCGGAAATCCTCTGAATGAAGGTATTCACCCGCCCATACGAACCAGTAGTATGAAGGAATTCCGATCTTGGCACGGCATTGGAAGTACAGGATCCAACAATGAAAGCCATGAAAAAGACCATCATCCTCCTTAGCGTGCTGGGGACACTCGGCGCCAAGGCACAATTCCAAGTGAACCCGCAGGCGGGACTCACTTTCCAAAGTTTGACCCAAGCCCCTGACGGTATCAATTATAAGGCTCAGGTGGGCTGGCAATTGGGTGCTGATGCGCGCATCGGCGACCGCCTATTCGTGCAGCCGGGTGTATTTCTCGGTCGAAGTGTGACCGCTGTTACTGCTTCCGCTGCCGCTCCGGGAGGTGCCGCTGGCACCATTGAGGTAGAGGACAATTTGGTACGCACCAACCTGAAACTCCGGACACAACTGGGCTATCGGATCATCGACTCCTACCAGTTCGACATCCGCGTGATGTTAGGTCCCAGCTACGATGTGCTGATGAGTGTGGACGACCGAGATGGGGATCTGACATGGAACAAGGGTGACTTCAACAGCGGCTCCTTCAACATCGATGCAGGTATCGGTTTCGATATGGGCCTGTTCACCCTCTCGCCCACAGCAAGCATTGGCCTGAGCCGCGTGTTCAAGGACGATCCCGCCCTGTCCGAGATCAACTCCAAGTACATCAGTTATGGCCTCACGTTAGGCTTCAATATCGGGAACGACGACAAGTAGAAGTCCGGATCAATGAACAAGAAAGGCCCTGTGATGACTCACAGGGCCTTTCTCGTAGGAAGTATCGCGATCAATTCTTCACCACGGGAAGCCCGGCTTTCTTCCAGCCGCTGATCCCATCGACCAGTTGGATCACGGTGAAACCTTTACCCACCAAGTATTCCTTGGCCTGATCGCTGCGGCCACCCATGGCACAGTATACCAGAACAGGTTCCTTGGGATCCAATTTGGCGAAAGACGTTTCGTAGTCGCTCGCGCTCCAGTCAATGTTCACCGCACCCTCAATGTGACCGCTCGTGAACTCGGCGGGTGTTCGCACATCCACGAGCTTCCCATTTCCTGCGGCCATGCGTGCCTTGAACTCTGCAGCTTCCAGATCGGTCTTTGCCGGATCCTGGGTTCCTGAAGCACCTTGTTTCTGGCCTTGCGCCACGTTGTTACAAGACAAGCCGAGCGCAGCTACGAGGAGGAGGGTCGAAATTCTCATTGTGCAAGGTTGTTCAGCTTCTTTGGAATCACCACCGCTTCGTGACAATTCGCACCGAACTTCTATGAACACGATCCCGTACAACGAGGCATGCATGCCATCACCTCCTACCTCATCCCAGCGGTCATCGCCTTGTTGCAGCCCTTCTGGAGCATGGGACAAGCAGACGGTCTAGTGGCCTACGTGCCCGAAAAACCGATCGAGCGTACCGCGGATTCGGAGCGTATCGCCTTTGTTTCCGGTGCCGTAGCCGGAAAAATGGAGGCACTGATCCCCACTGATGCTCAGCGCGTGGACATCCTGAACGCACGTGGGAATGTAAAACAGACCTACAGCGCGAAGGAACTGGACACCTTCTCAATAGGTGATCTCCGTCCCGGCACTTGGACGCTTCGCGTTCACACGGGAACGAACATGATGATCCGCCGCTTCGTAGTGATGCAGCGCGGCTCCATCGTTTGGTCGCCGACAGGTCCGATGCGCAAACGTCGTTGATCGCTCAGCGCACGCGCAGTCCTTTTGCTTGCAAACGGCTCAGTCCTTCAGCGGCCAGATCCATATCCGGTCGCAGCGCAAGAGCCTTCTTGTAATCGACCAATGCACTGTCCAACTCGTTCTCCAATTCATAGGTCAGACCGCGATTGTAATACGCGAAGGCATAGGTCGGTAGCACGGCGATCGCCTGGTTGAACTCTGCCCTGGCCTCCGGTATCCGGTCCAAATGTTCCAATAACACGAAACCCGTGTTGTACCAAGCCGTCGGGTTCTTTGGATCGATCTCCTTGATCCGCGCATAGCATTCCAGTGCAATGCTATCCTGCCCGGTTTCCTGTGCGAACATGCCCTTGTCGTACCAAGCCTCGACACTGCGTGGGCGCAGCTCGATGGCCGCGTTGTAATACTGCATGGCCAGTGGATCCTGCTTGTCGGCATGGATCAAGCCCAGCGCGACGTACGCTTCGTAGAGGTCCGGATCCCGCTCCACTGCTGTGCGGTAACTACTGATCGCCAGTGCAGTATCACCCGCTTGACGATGTATCCATCCTTTGAGGAAGTACGCCCTGGCATTCTGATCATCGATACGCAGGGCGTCGTTGGCCAATTGCATGGCCTCCACGAACTCACCTTTCACCAGACGCAATTCGGAAAGTTTCAAACGTGCCTCGTTGCTGTCGGGTGCCAATCGCATGGCATGTTGGAATTGCACTTCCGCTTTCGGCAGGTCCACATGGCGGTAATAGAGATCGCCCAAAGCGAGGCGCCAGCGGGTGCTCGTACTGTCCAGTTGGATCGCCCGTTTGTGATCGTTCACGGCCAAGCCCATACTGTCCATGGCTTCGTGCATTCGGCCCCGAAGTACGTATAGTTCCGGGTTCTGCGGATCGCGGAGGATCAGGCTATCCACGCCGGCAATGGTCGTCGGCTGCACTCCAGGAAGCGCGTCCTGATCCGACGTAACTCCTCCGCCACATCCGAGACAGAGCAGGACCAAAAGAGCCAACGAATACCGTACGAACGTGCAATGCAACATGGTGAACCAAATAGAAGACCCCGGCGACACTCCTCGCCGGGGCCTTCAAAAGTAGTCGCACGTCGGGCTTTCAACCCGGATCATTTCGCCATGACTTGAGTATCGGTGCCTAGCGACGTGCGTACCGCAAGGATCAGGCAGTGACCGGTGACGTGGTCTTTGCCATGGCTTCCTTGATCTTCTGCTCCAACTGCTCACACAGCTCGAGGTTATCATCCAACAGTTGCCGCACCATATCACGGCCCTGTCCCAATTTGTTGTCTTCGTAGCTGAACCAGGATCCGCTCTTCTTGATGATCCCCAGTTCCACACCCATATCGATGATCTCGCCGGTCTTGCTGATGCCCTTTCCGTACATGATATCGAACTCGGTCTTCTGGAAGGGTGGTGCCACCTTGTTCTTCACCACTTTCACACGGGTGCGGTTACCAACAGCATTCTCCCCGTCCTTGATCTGGGTCGCGCGGCGGATGTCCAACCGGATCGTGGCGTAGAACTTCAGCGCGTTACCCCCCGTGGTAGTCTCCGGGTTACCGAACATCACGCCGATCTTCTCGCGCAATTGGTTGATGAAGATGCAGCAGCAACCGGTCTTGCTGATCGTTCCGGTGAGCTTGCGTAGCGCCTTGCTCATCAAACGGGCCTGCATGCCTACAGCGCTATCTCCCATTTCGCCTTCGATCTCGGCGCGTGGCGTCAAAGCCGCAACGCTATCGATCACAATGATGTCGATGGCACCGGAGCGAATGAGATTGTCCGCGATCTCCAAGGCTTGTTCCCCGTTATCGGGCTGACTGATCAACAGATTCTCGGTGTCCACACCCAAGCTCTCGGCGTAAACGCGATCGAAGGCATGTTCCGCGTCGATCATGGCGGCGATCCCGCCCTTCTTCTGCGCTTCGGCAATGGCATGGATGGCCAAGGTGGTCTTACCGGAAGACTCCGGTCCGTAGATCTCGATGATGCGGCCTTTCGGGTACCCTCCAACGCCCAACGCCAGATCCAAGCCGATGGATCCAGAAGGGATCACTTCCACCTGCTCGATGGCATCATCTCCCAATTTCATGACGGCGCCTTTTCCGAAGGTCTTCTCCATCTTATCCATGGTCAGCTGAAGTGCCTTCAGCTTATCCTTGTTGATCTCCGTGGCCATGTGCTCGTATGTTGGTTTGTTTGGTAGCGGTCGTTCAGTTTCTCTGCGATCCGTGCTCCAGAATTCGTCTTGACGAGATTTCTGTCACATATCTGACGCACAATTAAACATCTCGGATCGTGATCGCCAAATTTCCTGTCGAATAAAGTTTTGAACAGCAGTGGTTCTCGCCTCGACCATTCCAGCACCTGTGAAGGTATGTATCCAATCTAAACACATCTACTGACATCTATAAGAGCGAAACGTTCGAAAGATGGATGGCATGGTACTTTTCGCCCCTCAAGAGAGCCATGACCACTTCTGAACCCCTTGCAGAACGATTGCGCCCCCGGACCTTGGACGAGGTGGTCGGGCAAGCGCACTTGGTCGGGGAGCACGGGGTATTGCGCAAGGCTTTGGCGGGTGGCATCCTTCCGAGCATGATCCTCTGGGGCCCGCCCGGTGTCGGCAAGACCACCTTGGCGCGCCTCATCGCCCAGGACCTCAAACGGCCGTTCCACGCGTTGAGTGCCATCAACAGTGGTGTAAAGGATGTGCGCGAGGTGATCGAGCAAGCCGGTGGCAGCGGGTTGTTCGCCCGAAGTGCCGTGCTCTTCATCGACGAGATCCATCGCTTCAGCAAGGCGCAACAGGACAGCCTGCTCGGCGCGGTGGAGAAAGGTACCATCACCTTGATCGGAGCGACCACGGAGAACCCGAGCTTCGAGGTGATCTCCGCCCTCCTCTCCCGCTGTCAGGTCTATGTGCTGGAGTCCTTGGCCGAGGAGCAATTGCTGGCACTGCTGGATCGTGCACGAACCATGGACAGCGTTTTGAAGGAGATCCCCATCGAATTGAAGGAGACCGATGCCTTGCTTCGCGCCAGTGGTGGAGACGCCAGGCGACTACTGAACACCTTCGAGTTATGTGTGCTTTCCGCTAAGCGAGAAGGAGGCACTGGCCCGGCTGTGATCGATAACGCATTGGTGAAGGACGTGGTCCAGAACACCGCTGCCCGGTATGACAAGCAGGGCGAGCAGCACTACGACATCATCAGTGCCTTCATCAAGAGCATGCGTGGCAGTGATCCGAACGCGGCCGTCTATTGGTTGGCGCGCATGGTGGAAGGTGGCGAGGACCCGTTGTTCATCGCGCGACGCATGGTGATCCTGGCTAGTGAAGACATCGGCAACGCCAACCCGAATGCCTTGTTGATGGCGACCACGACGATGCAGGCCGCACAGATGATCGGTTGGCCGGAGAGCCGGATCATCCTGAGCCAATGCGCGATCTATCTAGCGTGCTCACCGAAAAGCAACGCCAGTTACATGGCCATCGGAGCGGCACAGGCCAAGGTGCAGGCCACCGGCGACCTTCCTGTTCCCTTGGCCTTACGTAATGCTCCCACCAAATTGATGAAGGAACTCGGCCATGGTAAGAACTACCAATACAGCCATGACGGTGAAGGCAACTTCGTGGATCAGGAATTCCTGCCGGAAGCGCTGAGCGGAACCGCGTTCTATCAGCCTGGCGACAATCCGAAGGAACGCGAGTTCGCTGCCTTGATGGATCGACTATGGAGTGGGAAATACAAGGCGGAATAAGGGAGCGTGTCAACTAGCGCGCTCCGCCTCCAGGTATCTGCGGTGCATATCGTAGATGATACCAAGGCTAACGGAAAGGCCGCCCAGACCTTGTTCGACCATCTGCCAGAGCACATCGGCAACGACATGGACCATTCCTCCTTTGGTGAAGGACATCCCCAGTACGAAGATCACCAAGTAGACCACGAAGCCCAAGGCCATCCCCAGCAAAGAGGAGGTGAAGGGGAAGCCCCTTTTCAAGGAGATCCATTCATTCTGGATGGAAGTGTGCACAGCGAAGGTCAATCCGAATCCAAGAAGGATATAGACAAGACCAGCAAGGCTGAAGTACAAGGTCAAGGGGATCTTCAGGTCCTCCAGATCGCGCAGAGCCAGACCGTGCCACAACCAGGAGGTCAAGAACATGACGACGGCTGCAAGCAGCGCAGGAAGCAGAATATGTCGTCTTAGCAGCACGAGCAGGCGGAACGTATGGACGAAATTACGGTAACTGGTCAACCTACTGGCTTCTGATGAAGCGTGGTACGGTTAAATTGCCCCTTTGAATGGAATACGAGCGCCCTACCCGTCGGGTTGCCTTTGCAGGGCTTCTAATTCTTTCAACATTCTGGGGTTGTAAGAAGGATGCAGGGCCTGCTCGTTGGGATATCGACGTGCTGGCGACCTTGTTCACCACCCGCTTCACCATCTCCGATATCGTTGCGGACAGCCTGCAATCGGTGGCCGGGAACGGTGCCATTACACTCGTTTACAGCGAAACGCTGTTCACCCTGGACCTGGACACCGTCCTACGCATTCCGGATACCTTGTTCCGTTACCCATATGCGTTCCCCTTGCCGGGGAGCGACACCTTCACGTTGCCGGCCGGATTCCCGGTGATCAGCGAGAACAACCTGCTTCGGTTCAGCCTGCAGGACCTGGCCTTGAGCCAGTTGAAAGTGCGTTCCGGTACGTTGGACCTGATGATGCGGAACAAGATCGCGAGCCGGGTGAACGGAAGCTTCACCATACCAGGTGCGCTGTTCGGCGATGGTAGCAACTCCTTGGAAACCTCGGTGGCAGCTGGCACGGCGAGCCAACCGAGCATCTCACTCCTCACGCGCGATCTGGCTGGAACCTTCCTCGACCTGCGTGGACCGAACTTCAACGATGTGAACACTTTGGCTACTTCCGTGGCCGCCGAATTGGATCCGAACGGATCGGGCGCGACGGTCACGAATCAGGACAGTGTGATCATCGAGGCGAGCTATCGAAGCATTGTTCCTTCGTACGCTAAGGGGTACTTCGGCAACCGTATCATTCCAAGTGATCCGCAGACGCAACCATTCGATCTCTTCAACAACTTCGTTTCCGGGATCCTGGATGTGGACCAAGTGCAGGTGCGATTGAAGGTGGAGAATGGCATCGGCATGGATCTGCGGGTGCGATTGAATGAATTCCAAGCGATCAACACACGAACGGGTGCCAACGTCGATCTAACGGCATCGATCCTGCAAGGACCGATCAACTTGAACCGTGCCTTGGACCTTGGCAACGGTTTCTCGCCATCGTACTATGTGAACACGCTCAACAACGACAATAGCAATGTGGATGTGTTCTTGGAGAACCTGCCGGATCAGCTTCGCTACGACGTCGACATCGAGTTGAATCCGCTCGGGAACATCAGCAATGGCAACGACTTCCTCTATTACGAAAGCAAAGTGAAAGCAGACCTGGAATTGGAAGTCCCGTTGAACGTCATCACTACGAACCTGGTCCTGGAGAACATCGTGAAACCGGATCTGCCGGGTGATCAGGACAACCAGACCATCAGCGAGGGATCCATGCGGTTGTTCGCCACCAACGGCTTCCCATTCGATGCGAACGTGGTCCTCGACATCATCGATCGCGATGGCAACCTGTTGAGCAGTGTTCCCGTGCAGGGTGCGATCACTTCGGGCCTGTTGGGTGCCAACAACACCGTACAGACTTCCACCACCTCGGAACTACGCGCCGACCTGGACGGAACGCAGGTGGACCAGCTCTATGGCGAAGGTCGATTCCGGATCCGAGTGGTGTTCAACACGGCGAATCAGACGAATCATGTGCAGTTGCTGGAGCGTTATGCTTTGGATCTCCAGTTCACCATCGGCGCGCGCTACTTCGTGAACGGGAATGAGTAGGACGCTCGCCGGTCTCGCCACCTTCTTGATCGCTTGTCTGGCAGCGGCGCAACCGGTGCTGCTGCCGCGCGATGCCACCGTTGACCTCAACCCGGGCTGGGGAAATACCATCCGTGCGACCGGTGTGTTCGACTTCAATACCAACAAGGTCTACAACGAACTCCCGTTGGCCATCTACCAAGGCGGCTACTTGGAGCGCGAACTGCGTCAGCACTCGTTGGATGCGCTTTCAGAAAAGCGCAATGCAGCCGGATACGTGATCAATGGACGTGTGGACTGGGTGGGTGCGGCCTGTTGGAAGAAAGCACCAGGATGGCGTCCAATAGCGGGTGTATCGTACAACGACATAAGTGGCTTGCGGTTCACCAAGGACCAGTACGCGCTGGCCTTCTTCGGGAATGCTTCCTACGAAGGAGAGAAGGCCATCCTCGCTCCTTCTGCCTACACACAGATCCGCTATCAGACGGCAGGTTTCGGGGTACAACATGCGCGGAGCGGTTCGTACGTCCGCCTTGATCTGGTCAGAGGCCAGTCCTACGCCGAGGCTGACATCAAGTGGGCAAGCCTGTACACTGGCGAGGACGGTCGTGTGCTGCGGACCGCTTTGCTGGGCAACTACTTCGCCAGCGACACCGCAGACAGTGGTTTTGATCGAACGAACGGTGCGGGTCTCGCGATCTCCGGCCGGTGGAACACGCAGTTCAAGGTCGCCGGGCAGACCGCGGAGTTGGCCTTCGTTGTTGATGACCTGGGTTTCGTTCGTTGGAACGGCAATTCGGTCCGTATCCAAAAGGACACCCTGATCGAATTCACCGGCCTGGCCGTCGAGAACATCTTCGCATTGGACGATGTCCTGATCGGGGAGGATCAACTGCTGGACACCTTCGGGCTGCGCTACCGGACCGGGGCCTTCACACGTGCCTTGCCTTTCCGCATCGCCGCCGAGGCTGCGATCTCCTTGAATGAGCGGTGGAACCTTGGCCTCTCCGTCGATCAACGGTACCTGCCGGGTTACATTCCGCTTGCGACCACTTTGATCAGTCGGCGTTTCGGATCACGAACACTGCTGGCCACTTCGATCAGCTACGGTGGGCTTGGATCCCTGCGCGTTGGTCTTGCTGCCAAACACCGCTTCGGCGAACAGGTGCTGCTGACCTTGTCCACCCCGCAGGTTCCAGCTTTCGTCAGTGGATCCGCGCGCGGCGCTGGGGCCGTGGTGGGGGTTGCCGTAGCCTTCTGAACCGGATGATGCGTATCCGTTCCTTGTTCGTTGCGCTTTCCACACTGCTCACAGCGGTATGCGGACTCGCGCAAAGCGAAAGGTCGATCGCATCACAACTTGTCGATCCCGCTGTGGAAAGCATCAGCATGCACTGGAAGACTGACAGCGGTGGAGTGATCGGGAACATCGGATCCTTGAAGGAGGTGGCGGAGAGCGGACACCGGGCACTCCGGTTCGCCATGAACGGCGGCATGTTCACCAAGGAGCAAGCACCCGTAGGCTTGTACATCGAACAAGGCCGGATCCTCCAGCGCATCGACCGACGCCCGAGCGGCTATGGCAATTTCTACCTGCAACCGAACGGGGTCTTCGGCATCTACTCCGATGGCACAGCGTTCTTGCTTCCCACCGGTCGGATGGATCACATGCTCGATGTCCGGTTCGCTACACAATCCGGACCGATGCTGATCGTGGATAGCGTGATCAACAGCGTGCTAACGCCGGGATCCAAGAACCTGAACATCCGGAATGGGGTCGGCCTGTTGCCCGATGGAAAGGTGCTCTTCGCCATTTCCCGTGTACCGATCAATTTCTACGATTTCGCGCAGTGGTTCCTCGAACAGGGGTGCACCGATGCGCTCTACCTCGATGGCTCCATCAGCAGAGCCTTCATACCCGAAGAAGGCATGGTCCAAGTCGACGGGAAACTTGGGGTGATCATAGCGGTCGTCGCGGATCCATGATCCCCCCTACTTTCATCGCATGAATTGGTTCCTCTTGGTGATCGCAGGTCTTTTCGAAGTGGGCTTTGCGACGTGCTTGGGTAAGGCCAAAGAGAGTTCCGGATCCATCGCCGGATGGTGGATGGTCGGCTTCTTCGCTTGTTTGGCGATCAGCATGTACCTGCTCTACCGGGTCACACAAACCCTACCCATCGGCACAGCCTACGCGGTGTGGACAGGGATCGGCGCTGCGGGCACGGTGCTCGTCGGGATCATTATTTTCAAAGAACCTGCGGAACCGATGCGGCTGCTCTTCCTGTGCTTGTTGATCGCGAGCATTGTTGGCTTGAAGCTCGTATCACCATCATGAATCAGGAGATCGGATCGGAGCCGAATAAATGGCAGCGCATCACCGATGAACAGTGGATCGCCTTCTTCGGGCCGAACGCGTCGTATTTCATGCGACAGGTAGAGCGCATACGAAGTGGGGAGCGCCCGGAATTCCTCTTCGAGGGCTTCTTCTTGGGCTTGACCTGGATGCTCTATCGAAAGATGTACCTCGTTGCCTTTTGCACGTTGATGCTGATCCTGATGGAGAGCACCATTGAAGAAGGTCTCTACATGTTATTTGACGCGGGTTACGGAACACAACGCTGGATCGGAATCGTCCTCTCGCTAGGGATGGCTTCGATCCAAGGCACCTTCGCGAATCAGGTCTACCTATGGTATGCTGAACAGAAGATCAGCGGTGAGATCGATGGCAAAGCAGTTCACCTACCTGAAGTGCTGCTTGCTCGGATCGCATCTCGCGGAGGCACGAGTTGGTATTTCATCCTCATCCTGATCGGCTTCTTCGGCCTTGCCTTGGTCGCTGCGAACATCATCGACCTTCTGCAAGCATTCTGAGCAAGGCCATTCCACGAATGAGGGTTGGTAGTTGATCGCTCTTTCTCGTCTGAAGCACGTTCCACTGAAGTAAGTTCGTTGGCATGAAGATCTCCATCATCGGCTGCGGCAACATGGGGCAAGCCTACGCGCGCAGTTTCCGCAAATATGGTCTGGTGCAAGCAGAAGACCTGGAACTGGTGATCCGCGGCGAAGGTCGACGTTCGCAACTGGAGGTGCTGGGACAGGTGAGCAATGCCCTGAACGAGAGCATCGGTACCAGCGACCTGGTGATCCTTGCGGTGAAGCCACAGGACTTCGCCGCTGTGGCCGAAGACCTGGCCAAGGTGCTGCGCCCTTCGCAGGTGCTGCTCTCGATCATGGCGGGCATCACCATACCGCGGCTGCAGCAAGCCTTGGAACACAAGACCGTGGTGCGCGCCATGCCGAATTCACCTGCCCAGATCGGACTGGGGATCACGGCCTATACCACCGGCACGGAATTGACCATGCTGCAGACCGTGATGGTGGAACAACTGCTCAACAGCACGGGGCGCGCGATCCATCTCGCGGACGAAGCCCACTTGGATGCCGTGACCGCGTTGAGCGGAAGCGGTCCGGCGTACTTCTTCCACATCGTGCAGAGCATGATCGACGCTGGCATCGGCCTAGGACTGGCGCCGCACGTGGCCAACGCCTTGGTGAAGCAGACCATGCTGGGCAGCTATCACTTGATGGAACATGCTGAACGAACACCGGCGGAGCTTATCAAAGCAGTAATGAGCAAGGGCGGTACCACGGAGGCAGCGTTCTGTGTGCTTAGCAATGAGGACCTGGGAGGTACACTGGACCGCGCGATCACTGCGGCATGTGGACGCGCAACGGAGTTGTCCGGATCCTGACCGTGAGGCTATCTTGCCGCATGCGTTGTCTTGCTCTACCACTTCTCTTCGCAACCTTTGCTGTATCGGCGCAGTCGTATTCCTCCAACGGGAAGCGATACAAGGACAAGTTCAATTTTGAGCTGATGCCGGACGAACACGTGGAGCGCACTTGGTTCCATTACGTGGTCACGGCTACCGATGATGGCCTCTGGCGACTTCGGACGTTCTACCCCGAAACCGGACGCATGACCGCCTTGATCACGTATGCCGACGAGCAACTCACCAGGAAGTCCGGACCTGCCACCTACTGGTACGATGATGGAAGGAAGTATGCGGAAGGGAACCACGTGGACAACCAACGCTTCGGAGTTTGGACCGAGTTACGTGGTACAGGCAGCTATAAGAACGGGATCGAAGACGGCCCGTGGGTGTTGGAAGAACGGAATGCAGCTAAGGACTCTGGACAATTCGTTCACGGTAAGCGAACAGGCCTTTGGCTAAGTACAGATAGTCTTGGGCGAGTCAGGGCCAGACGTTGGTACAAGGCAGGCAAACTCGATGGCGAGTGGATCGGGTATGATGCGGTCACCGGTGATTCGACGCAGCGCATCTATCGGGCTGATTCATTGATCGGTGGGGGCGATGACGATCCGGTCATCGTTGAACGTATGCCTTGTTCGCGCGTTTGCGACGAAATTGTGAGGGCCGATGCGCGCGCTTTCTGCACCGACACAACGATCCGGTCGCACCTAGCCCGTACCCTGCACTATCCGAAGGAGCCCATGAACCTTGGCGTATCCGGCATGGCCTTGTTCACCTTCACCGTGGAAAAGGACGGAACCGTTTCGGGGATCGTTGCGCTGAACGGTTTGTGCCGCGACATTGAGGACGAATGTATCCGCATACTAAAGGAAATGCCCGAATGGGTTCCAGGCGAACAACGGGGAAAGAACGTCCGGGTGCAATACAACCAGCCCGTGAAATTCACCCTGCGGTGATCACAGCACCTTCACCTCCGTCCGTCTGTTCTGCGCCCTACCCTCCTCGGTGTCGTTGGTCGCTACGGGCATCGTTTCCCCGTAGCCTTTGGCCGTGATCCGATCGCCATCGATGCCCTTGCCGATCACATAGTTGCGCACAGCCTGGGCCCGTTGATCGCTCAGGGTCAAGTTGGCGGCATCAGCACCCACGTTATCCGTGTGACCACCGAGTTCGATCCGCAAGGTGGGGTTGGTCTTCAACAAGGTCACGAGCTTATCCAACTCGGTGTTCGAAGCGGGCAAGAGGTCGTAACTCGCCGTGTTGAAGAAGATGTTGCGCAAGGCGATGGTGCTTCCTGCCGTAAGCGCGCTCAATGGCACATCCAACGTGATCGGCTCTTTGCCGGTGCCCGATGCCACGTCGTAGTTCTGGGAGAAGAAGAGATACCCTTCCGCACTTGCATTCAACGCGTAGCTGCGACCGCTAGGCAAGCACACCAAGAACTCCCCTGTCTTCGGATCGCTGTAGGCACCGGTCGCCAATTCGCTGGTCGCAAGGTCGAACAGTTGCACATCGGCTTCCACCGGTGCATCGGTGAGTTTGTCATGCACCCGGCCGCGGATGTACGTCACGGGTAATGGGCGAGCCTCGGGATACAATTCGAAGCCGTAGAGGTCCAGATCTCCCATCCCACCGGGTCGGTCACTGGCGAAGTAGGCCACATCGCCCTGAGCGTTCACGAGGATGCTGTTCTCGTCCGCACCGGTGTTGATCGGATAGCCGAGGTTCAAAGCAGGTCCCCAGGACCCATCGGATTGTTTCCGGCTCATGAAGATGTCGAGTCCGCCGAAGCCCGGGTGTCCATTGCTACTGAAGTACAGTGTGTGTCCGTCCGGATGGATCTGCACGCTTTCCTCCTGCTGCGGGGTGTTGATGTTATCGCCGAGTTTGGTCGGTCGCGACCAGCTGCCGTCGTCCTGCATGGTGGTGGTCCAGATATCCATGCTCTTGATGCCATCGCGCGCCACTGACCCCCGGATGTAATAGATCGTGCGTCCATCACTGGCCATGCTGGGCTGTGTTTCCCAATGGCTCGAGTTCACGGGTGTTCCCAAGTTGTGCGGCACGCCCCACCGATCCCCCACACGGCGGCTGATGAAGAGGTCGCAGCTCCCTTCACCGGTCAACGCACCACCGTAGGATCCATCTTCCAAGGCACACTTCGTGAAGATCAGGAAACGCCCATCGGGACTCAAGGTTCCGGCGCCCTCATTGAACGCACGCGTGTTCACCACGGGCAGCGGAATGGATGGTTTCCAGTTGCCTTCCAGATCGCGTCGGCTCACGTAGAAATCCTCTTGCATCCCCCACGGTTGGATCTCCGGTGCCTTCACCCGGCGTGTGTAGATCAGGGTACCGTCGTCGGCCGTGATGCATGGGAAGTACTCGGGGTCGGCGGTGTTGATGTTGGGGCCCAGGTTCTTCGGCTCGAAAGGGACGGGCTGCTTGATCGCACGGGCTGCGAAGGCGCAATTCTCCAAGCCCAGCCGTGCACGCGCTTTGCGCAGTGGATCCTCTTCCTGTGCCAGATAGCCCTTGTAATTCTTCTCCGCTTCGGCATATTGCCCGGCCTTGAATTCGAGATCGGCCAAATGCAACTGGCCCACGGGGAAGAAGGTCGGTGCTACAGCCATCACCTCGCGGTACCGCGCCATGGCCACATCGTCCTTGCCTTGCTGTTCGGCGATCTCCGCCAACATGATCCGGGGTTCAACGAAGCGAGGGTCCGCATCGGCCGCCTTGGTGAATTCGCTCTCGGCGCACTCCCACTTGCGCATACGCATGCATTCGGTGCCGCTCTCGTAACGCTTGATCGCTCCTTTGTCGGTGGTGGAATACCCTCCGGGTTGTGAAAATGCAGGTTGCAGGACGCAAGCGCAGGTGGCAAGAAGAGCCAGCCTGGCCGAAAAGGATCGGATCGCCCTGACGACGAACAACGGACAGCTACCAACTACGTTCACACCAAAGCTCATCACGGAATGTTCAGGTACTTGTGGGTCTGTAACGAGATACGCCAGCGTGGATGCGTCTTCACATGCTCCACGATCAGGGGCATCATGGCCTCGCGCTTGCTCCATTCGGGCTGAAGGAACAACGCGCATTGCGGACCGAGAGCGGCAACATGGTCCTCCGCCCATTTCAGGTCGTGGTTGTTGAAGACGATCACTTTCAATTCGTGGGCCACTGGATAGACCTCGGGCAGAGGTGCTTTGAACTTCTTCGGACTGAAGCAGATATGGTGCCAATCTCCGGTGATCGAATGCGTCCCACTGGTTTCGATATGCGCGCGAAAGCCGGCCTCGCGAAGTGCGGCGGTCAGCGGCCCGAGGTCGTGCATCAACGGCTCCCCCCCGGTGATCACGGCGATGCGCGCAGGAAACTTGGCCGCTTCGGCGACGATCGCCTCCACAGAGAACTTCGGGTGAGCATCCGCATCCCAACTGTCCTTCACATCGCACCAAGTGCAACCCACATCACATCCGCCCAAGCGGATGAAATAGGCCGACTGTCCGGTGAAGAGCCCTTCGCCCTGCACGGTATAGAAGGCCTCCATGACGGGAAGGGTCGCAGACATGGCCGCAAAGGAACGGAAAGCCGGGGCGAGTGAAGGAGCCGATCAGGAACTACGCGTGCAGAAAAAGAAAAGCCCACACAGGGCCACGTTCAAGGAACCCATGGTATCACATGGGCGGGATCGCGATGATGGCTTCCGTAATCCTCACGTCCCTGAAGGGATCCACACCGAAGTGTGGCTGAGGCCCGCCGTAGACCACCGAGGGTGCGATCCCTGATGGAAATTGTTGGTTCCGATGAACAGATGGCCTGTGTGGGCTTCGCGTTGACACCCTTGTGGGTGATGGATGCTTCTACAGGTGATGCAAAGAACGTTGCTGGTACGAATGTAATGGCAGAGGAAGACGGATGCAAGGAATGGTGGAAAACTCGTGGGGCTTCTGTCGCTATGCGGCAGTGCGGGCGGATGGTCATCCGCCTCTACGACGCGGTGTCGCCGCGTTGCCCCACAAAATGGTCCTCCTTGTCCTCGAAGAGGATATTGAACGTGGTGAGGCTGCCGTAGCAGCGGGTGATGTACTGTTGAAGATCCACCTTGTCGGCTTCGTTCAGGGCAGGGTGTGCGTTGATCTTCTGTTCCAGCACGCGGAAGCGGTCGCGGATCATCACGATCTTGTGGAAGAAGTCATCGATGGGCAGGTCCTTGCTCTTGAGCGATGGATCCTTGGGGCGCATTTCGAGAGTACCGCCTTCGAACTTACGTGCCATTTCCACGGGGCGTTGTGGCATCTGTAGCTCTTCCAGCACTTCGCGCAACGCATCACGCACCGTGTCCAGGTCCAACGGTTCTTGACCGATCTCCACCCCGGGAGCAATGGTCACGAGGCCCTCGAAACTGCGACTGATGGCCTGTTCGCCGTGCTCACGGAAGAAGACGTGGACGGTGCGGGGATCCATTTCATAGACCACGCCAACGCCCATGGTGGGGTGCTTCACACGCGCCCCGATACTGATGTCATAGAGTTCCATACTGTTCGTGCCGCTCACAATCGATGATGAGCGGTTCCACAAAGGAAAGGCTACGAAGGGTTCAACAGATATCCAGGATCGTATAGGTGACCCCGTTCACCGTGGCCTTCTCTCCCACTTTGCGTCCGCTCAGTTCTTGCATCACGGGCGCTTTCGTGGTCACGCCGAGGTACTCCTTGCCACCCGCATCGAAATCGTCCATGCTGACCGCGATGAGGAAATTGTACTGATCGGTATGCACCACGGCACCGAACCGGACCACATCCAAGCGCACAGCAGGATCAATGGTGGACAAGGTCTCCAAGTCCCGTTGGACGGTCACTTGCTGTTCGCCTAAGAGGTTCATCAACTCCACATCGGATCCCTTCGTGCTTTCCGTTTGGCTGGCACTTTCGGCATTCGCATCACCAATGGTGACCGATCGCAGGTCCTGAATGCGCCCCATGAGGTCGGCCAAGGTGTTCTCCAAATGCGAGCGGGCAGCTTTCAGAACGCTGCGCTTGAGTGAGGTATGATCCATGATGATGTGGTCTGTTCAACTTTGGTCGAAGGTACCGACGATTGCTTGGCGATCTCTTGACTTTCAACAGTTCTTACGTGCCCTTTGGCACGAGCCCGTACCTTGTAAGCATGGAAAAGAACATGCGGATCCGCTTGCGCCACCTGAAGTTGGATGATTTCAAGGCCCTGCATGAATCCATGGTGAAGGCCTATCCGGACATGGATAACGCCATCTGGAGCGAGCGTCACATAAGCACGTTGATCGGCCTCTTCCCCGAAGGACAGCTATGTGTTACGGTGAACGGGAAAGTGGTTGCCGTCGCCTTATCGATCCTGGTCGACTATGACCTCTACGGCGATGATCACACCTACAAGCAGATAACCGGCAACTACACGTTCAGCACCCACGACCCGGAAGGCGACGTTCTTTATGGGATCGACGTCTTCGTGGATCCTGAACACCGGGGCATGCGATTGGCGCGGCGGCTTTACGAAGCGCGCAAGGAATTGTGCGAGCAACGGAACTTCAAGAGCATTGTAGCCGGTGGTCGCATACCCAATTACTCCAAGTACGCTGACAAGCTCAAACCAAGGGAGTACATCGAAAAGGTGAAGTTGAAGGAACTGCACGACCCGACACTTTCCTTCCAATTGAGCAACGATTTCCACGTGCTGAAGGTGATGACAGGCTACTTGGCGGGCGACACCAGTTCGTTGGAATATGCCACGCTGATCGAATGGAACAACATCTATTATGATCAACGGCCGAAGATCGCCGGCCGCGCGAACGACGTTGTGCGACTTGGTCTGGTGCAATGGCAGATGCGGACGATGAAGAACATCGATGCCTTGTACGAGCAGGTTGAATTCTTCGTGGATGCCATCAGCAGCTACAAAGCCGATTTCTGCCTCTTCCCCGAGTTGTTCAACGCGCCTTTGCTGGCGGAATTCAATCACTTGGACGAGGCCAGTGCGATGCGAGCACTCGCTCAATACACCGAGCCCTTGCGCGACAAATTCGTGCAATTCGCCATTTCCTACAACGTGAACATCATCACGGGTAGCATGCCATGGGTGGACGGCGAGCATTTGAAGAACGTGGGGTACTTATGTCGCCGCGACGGATCATGGGAGAAGTTCGAGAAGATCCACATCACACCGAACGAGACCCAATACTGGGGCATGTTGGGCGGCAATGAGCTGAAAGTGATGAACACCGATTGCGGCAAGATCGGTGTGTTGATCTGCTACGACGTGGAGTTCCCGGAGTTGGGCCGATTGCTCGCGCTGCAGGGCATGCAGATCCTCTTCGTGCCCTTCCTCACCGATACCCAGAACGGCTACATGCGCGTGCGGCGCTGCGCGCAGGCCCGTGCGATCGAGAACGAATGCTACGTGGCCATTGCGGGGAGCGTTGGCAACCTGCCGAACGTGGAGAACATGGATATCCAATTCGCGCAAAGTGCTGTCTTCACGCCCAGTGACTTCGCCTTTCCCACGAACGGGATCAAGAGCGAAGCAACACCGAATTCCGAAATGACCCTGATCGTGGACGTGGACCGCGATCTCTTGAAGGAACTGAACGCGTATGGCAGCGTGAGGAACCTGCGTGATCGACGGAGCGACCTCTATCGTCTCGAACTGAGACAAGAACCGAACGCGGCCCTCCGTCGCAGCACGGATGGTGGACGTGCACTGCGCAAACCGCCAACCGACCGCCCCCTGCCAAAGAAGTGAACGCGTACGGCAGGGACCTTTTTGCACCGGTATGGTCGAAGAAGCGGCCCTTCCGAACACATCCTTTCGGCCCAGATCCTGGAGATGTCCACCAGTCTGGCCGCTCCCAGCGTGGACCAAAGTGATCTGCACGAAGTGCTATTGCATTACCCGTAGCACCGGATATCGCCGATAGCCCCGTTCGAAATACGGCGAACGTTTGTACACGAAGTACAGTTGTGCCCATGCATCCTTTGCGAAGGCTGGATCCTTTGCACATTCGGCTGCAAGTTCCGCTTTCATTGCCGGATCCTTCTTCAACAGATCCGCTGCGATATCCTCGAACACGTAATCGCTGAACCACTCCTTTTGCTGGAGCATGCTGTCGAAGAAACCCCAGGCGAAATAGCTGTCCGCGCAGCGAGGCTCCAGGATCTCGATCACCAGCCCGTCGGTGTAGCGACCCATGGGAACGAGCACGTCACCGGGCTGACCAATGACGGCCTCCTGTTCTGTGGTGGTGGATATACCGCGATGCAGATAGTGCCCTTCGTAGGGTTCGTTCACCGTGGTGTAATCGGTTATCCGTTGCGTTTCGACCGAGATGGACCGCGCTGTTGTGAGGCGTTCCATCTCCACACCATCCAACGCAAGCCGATCGATCACTTCGCGCCAAGCCTGCGGAATGAGATAGGCCTTGGGCTTGGTGATGGTCAATGTTGGAACGCCGTGATCCATCCACGGGACCTCCGCTGATGTTGGCTTGGTATGATCGTAGAAGAGACACGGTTCGCCGCTTACCGCGCTGGGCCGATGATCGCAGGCGTATCCCAACCACTTCAACGGCTCCTTGAACGTGGTGTCGATCACCCAATTGGTTGCATAGGTCGTTTCTGAAGCGGCGTGCAGCCGTGCATTGGCGACCGCTTCGCGCAGTTCCTTCGGATGCTCGTTCATCGCGGCGAGGGTGGCAAGCAGCAGTTGGAAGGTCGCGTTGACCCGATCAGCGTAGGGCTTCAACATGTGCGTTTCGCTGATCACCCCTACCCGACCCAAGAGTGCATTGTAACCTGTGCTATAACGAGGGCCATCCATGAAACCGATCAATCCCTCTTCCGGTGTTCGGCGCAAGGTCTCGAAATAGGGTCCCATCAGTTGTTCCCGACTGGCCATCCATTCTTGCAAGCGAGGGACCATGAACGTATCCAAATAGCCGCGCAGAGCAGGATCAGCCTTGTCCTTCTGCATGGTGAGCAGTTCCATCACATACTGGTGATCCGCACCGTTGGTCACGTGCGTTTCGAAATAGACATCGGGGTCCCACTTGGCCAATGCACCGATCAACGACCGCGCGTTGCGCGAATCCGCTTTGATGAAATCCCGGTTGAGATCCAGGTTACGCGCATTACCACGGAAACCGTATTCCGCTGGGCCATTCTGATTGGCACGGCTGGTGCTGCTGCGCTGTCGCGCTCCACTGACGTTGTACACCGGAACGATGCAGACCGCCGTGTTCGCCAACACCCCCATGTACTGGTCGCTATCCAACAAGGCTTGGGTCAAGAGCAAGCTGGCATCCACACCGTCCGGTTCACCCGGGTGAATAGCGTTCGTGATCCACAGGATGCTCTTGCCCGCTGCGCGAATGCTGTCCGGTGTGAACCCGCTTCCATCCGAGATCACGAATAGGTGAATGGGCGAACCGTCGTCATCGGCACCGATCTCCATCAGCTTCACACCGCTGCGCGTGCGATCGAATTCCGCGAAGCGCGCAATAGCTTGTTCCCAAGTGGGTGTGGAATCACTTTCGAACCGCCATTGCGCAACAGCAAGAGAGGATGCCAAAAGGCACACCGACACGAGTAATTGATGCTTCAGCATGGTACAAAAATGAAGCACCGCCGGAGATCGTTCCATGAACGAATCCCGGCGGTGCCCAGGAAACTCACTTCCTAATTGAAGGTGACGGTTCCGAAGCGGTGCTCCTTCCGCCAGTTGGCATAGATGAATAACCGGTCGTCGCCGATCTGGACACCCGACTTGGGTCGCGTCATGGCCTCCCGCTTCTCCTGTGACAGCAGTGCCTCGCGGCTCACCTTCCCTTCTCCATTGATCGTAGCAAGTGTGATCAACATTTCCTTCCCGTACCGGAAAGGCTCGACCTTGTCACCGGGGTTCAGGAAAAGGTTCTTCCCATTGTCGTTGAACACGAGGTAGATGTTGTCGTCCTTCACCACCATCGCGTAGGACGAATAACGTCCTCCATCGTTGGTGCTATGTTGGCGCTTGGGCACTTTCGCTGCCCACTCGATCTCCCCCATGGGATCCACGTTCACCACGATGATGTCATTATAGATGTAATGGTAGGTCGTGGTCGTAGTGGTTCCGCCGTTCGGATTGCTGGTGGTCGTGGTGGTCACATAGAAGCGATATTGCTCACCGACCATCACAGCCCCGCCATCTTCTCTCCGGACGATCTCCCGCAGCTCATAGCTGTATAGTTCCAACTCCTCACCTTTCTTGTCCGCTCGTTTGGTCGCCTTGGCCTCTTCTTTTTCGGTCATGTACTGCGTGATGAAATCGCGATCGAACTCCTTGAAGCTGGAGTGATTGATCTGCTTCGTCTCCCGATCCAAGCTCAAGAAGAAGGTGCCACTGATAGCGAATGTGCCCTTGTTGCCATAGAACCCACCACAGAGTATGTCCCCTTCTTCCCCGATATTGAGCGTAAGGTCCTGTAGGAACTTGTCCGCGACACGGATGGGATGATCATCGGGCTCGCCGCCATCATTCTGGTAGGTGAGCAAGTGGTATTCATATGTTGCCTTACCGTCCTTGCGGAGTTCTTTCGCCTCCCGCTTTTCAGCGTACTTGTTACCGATCATGATCACCGAACCATCGTTGGTGACCCGTGTTTCCACCACGGAGAACTCGCTGTCCAAATAGGGCAGATCAACACTTCGCTCCCACATCGGTGTCATCTCCTTGTCGTACACGTTCAGCTTGAACCGCTCCCGACCTTCCTTTTCGAATGGAACGAGCTGATTGATGAGGATGACCTCTTCGTTCGGGGACGTGCGTACGGTGAAATACCCTGCACTGCTGCGACGTTCGGCACTCATTGCGGCCAAGCGCTGAATGCGACCAACAGGGCTCATATCCGCTTCGTTGAAAACACGCAGGTACAAAGAGTTCTGCTTTTCCTTCTTATCGTAAAAAGTGGAGAACACGAGGATCCGGTCGCCGATGACCATGATCTCCTTCATGCTGTGATCATCCTTGTTGATCTCCATGGGCACCAGCTTCTGGTAGACGATGTGGTGCCGCGCGTCCATCTTCCGGAGGAAGATCTCCTTCTTCTGCACAACGGTCATGTACACATGCTCATCGGTGAAGCCTACGACCTGATCGAAGGCGCCATCTTTGCTGTCGTTCATTTCAGCCCCCCATTCCACAGAGGCACGCTCCGTTCTGGATTGGGCAAAGCCGCCGACGGTAAGGGCCAGAGCGGTGGTAAGTGCAAATAGTTTGATCATGTGGGTACCCGATAAAAGGGCTACGAATCTAGGATGATCAATATATCCAGCACGAGTTCATCCAAAAAAGGCGACCCCAGCACCTAGGCGTAGGCACCGGGGTCTTCGGAACACAGGACCAGAGTCCTGGGTCGGTAGGATCAGGCTACAGGAAAGTCGATGCTGCTCTCTTCGTCATCCGCAGTTACGGGAGTTGCGATCTGCTCGATGCGGACCGGCTCCTGGACCACTGGTACGCATTGCGCGAACAATTGTTCTTCGTCGGTAAGGCAGAGCAACAGGGTAAGCGTTTGGACTGGCCACATGGTCGATCAAGGGGTTTGAAGGGTGCCGGTCATTCCGTAGAGTTCCGCAAGATGTGTGATAAGGCCGCCCTTTGTCAAGACCAAAGTGCCGATCTCATCGACGAATGAGCCGTTCATCCCGCGAAGGCGCTGCTGTGATCGTGCTGGAAATGCCTTGATGATCAGGAAGTTTGAATGAACACCAACGATGAGGGCGCATCCTTTCATCCGGT
>CADEDY010000013.1:82855-93015 GCA_902826215.1 uncultured Bacteroidota bacterium | reverse complement strand
GGCAACACCGGCCTGACCGCTTGTGTAGCTGACTGCAACGGCGACTTCGGTGGAACGGCCTTCTTGGACAACTGCGCAACCTGCGTAGGCGGCAACACCGGCCTCACCGCTTGTGTGGCGGACTGCAACGGCGACTTCGGTGGAACAGCCTTCCTCGACAACTGCGCAACCTGCGTGGGTGGCAACACCGGCCTGACCGCCTGCGTTGCGGACTGCAACGGTGTATTCGGAGGGACCGACGTTCCGGGTTCTCCTTGTGATGATGGCAACAGCCTCACGGACAATGACACGTGGTCCACTAACTGCTCATGTGTCGGAACACCGGTAGGCTGCGATCAATTCGTCAATTTGATCATCACAACAGATGATAACGGAGCACAAACCACTTGGGATATCATTCCGGAAGGAGGTGGTACAGCACTCTGCAGTGGTGGACCATACCCTGGAGTGAACAACTCCACGCTGGGTGAGCAATGCTGTCTTGCGGATGGTTGCTACGAACTGCGGGTATTCGATTCCGCTGGTGACGGTATGAGCACAGGAGGTTATGTCTTGAAGGAAGGCGGCACCAGTGGTCGTCGTATCATCGATAACGAAGGAGATGGTGTTTTCGGTTCCGTGAGCACCATAGGACGTGGCTTCTGCCTGCCAGTAGGAGATGACCGCTTGATCTTCTCGCATTGTGATCGGACCTTCTGGACGAACAATCAGTACGTCGTAGCCTCAGAGAACCCTGTTGTGAGTGCTGCTTGGATCGTTGGTGGTGCAAATAGTGTTCAGTCAAGTACAAGTGGTTATGTCTTCTGGGTCTACGACCCGGACGGAACATACAGTTATCGCCGACTCCGTTCGCACAATGTGAGCGATGGATACTCCCCTGCGAATGCGCTGCGTGCAAACCACATGCGGATCAATGGCTGGGCGAATACGGCACTTACCCCTCACATTCCAGCGAACGTGATGTTGAACATCCGAGTTCGTGGACGGGTTGGTGCGCTTCTCTTCCCATTCGGTCCGGCCTGCCGCTTCAAGATCGATCCTGCATTGGCGCAATGTCCGCCTACGGAATTGGTGAATACCCCAGGTATTCCTGAGTTCTCCTGCGGTGTGAACAAGGTCTTCGGAAGCAACGCCAAGTTGTATGCTTGGTCACGTCCGGGAGCGAATCGCTATCAATTCGAGTTCAGCTTGCCGGCGGAAGGGAACTTCACCAAAGTGGTGACAAGCGTTTCGAATCAAGTGGTTCTGAACTGGACCGAGGACCCACTGGTCGATGGCGTTACGTACAATGTGCGCGTGCGCTTGAGCACGGATCAAGGTGCGACCTGGTGCCCATGGGGAAGTGTTTGCCTGGTGACGATCACGAACCCAACTTCCAATGGCCTTGTTCAACAAGGATCAGAGATCGGTTCGATGAGCGGTTCATTCGAGTTGACCGCTTGGCCGAACCCGAACCGTGGCGATCAACTCTTCATCAACCTCTCCAACTTGGATGTTGCCGTTGAGCAGGTGGGTGTCGAGTTCTACGACATCTACGGTAAGCAAGTGCTGAGCCGCCAGATCGTTGCACAGGATGGAAACCTCAATTCGGTGATCGACCTGACCGGGGACATGAGCAGTGGGGTATACCTCATGCGTGTTACGGCAGGTACTTCGATGACGACCGAGCGGATCGTGATCCAACGCTGATCGTCCAACGTTTTGAAGAAAGCCGCCCGAAAGGGCGGCTTTCTTTGTTCGTACCAGATGCTTATCCGGTGGGCATGCAATACCCACTAGTGGGTATTGCGATCCGCACAGCCATGCCAGAGCTTTACGTCATCCAAGCTGCACGAGCCCGCAAGCTCGGATCCGGATGACCGGAGACTGAAAGCGATACTTGAGATCCCCGGTGGGTGTTCGTTCGGAGCAAACGACCTTTTTCCCACTGGGCCACCGGAACCTCGACCTAGTCGGGGTTTCGGCTTTGGTGTATTTGGCTGCGGCCAGCCGTGGAGATACAGAGCAATAAGCGTGTTACACGTGGTCCCCTTCGCAAACAACCTTTCTTTTACGCTTCAGTTGACACTAGGTCCGTTCTGGATCAGCGAAAGGGGCAAGAGTGAGAAAGCCTCCGCTGAGGGCGGAGGCTTTCTTGGATCGAAGGGTGGATCTCAATAGTATACCAAGCGACGAACCTTGGTTACATGCTTAGCTAAGCGAATGACCTGCTTGGTATAGCCGAATTCGTTGTCGTACCAGGCGTAGAGAACAACGCTCTTGCCATCTGGCGACACGATGGTCGCATTGCTGTCGAACACGCTGCAGCATGTGTCTCCGATGATGTCACTGCTCACCAGTTCCGGATCCACCTGATAGTGGATCTGGTTCACCAATTCGCCAATGAGAGCCGCATTGCGGATCATGTCATTCATCGCGGCCAGATCCCCGATGGGTTTCTTGAGCGTAAGATTCATGATCGCCAGTGATCCGTTCGGGGTAGGCACACGTACGGCGTTGGCGGTCAGCTTGTCCTTCAGGCTCGGGATCGCCTTCGATACCGCAGTTCCTGCTCCAGTGCTGGTGATCACCATGTTGATTGCGGCACTACGGCCCCGACGAGGTCCCTTGTGGTAGTTGTCCAGGAGATTCTGGTCGTTCGTGTAGGCATGCACGGTTTCGATGTGGCCTTTCTCGATACCAAGGTTATCCTCTACGACCTTCAGTACCGGACAGATCGCATTGGTGGTGCAGCTTGCGGCGCTGAATATCCGCTCATTCTCGATATCAACATCCTTGTGGTTGATGCCATAGACGATGTTCGGGATCTCCTTGCCAGGCGCAGTAAGAAGCACTCGGCTTGCGCCCTTGGACTTCAAGTGCCGCTCCAGATCAGCACGTTTGGTGAATGCCCCTGTATTGTCGATGATCAGGGCATTCTGGATGCCGTATTGGGTATAGTCGATATCCTCAGGGTTGCTCGCGGCGATGAGTTGCACCATTTGGCCGTTGATCCAGATGCACTTATTGGGTACATCTTCGATCACAGTGCCCTTGAATGCACCGTGAACACTGTCGTTCCGAAGAAGAGCAGCCCGTTTCACGATCTCAGCGTCGGTCAGTGTGCGTGTAACGATGGCGCGCAAACGGAGTTGTTGGCCTTTTCCAGCTTGTTTCACCAATTCGCGGGCGGCAATGCGTCCGATCCGGCCGAAGCCATACAACACAACGTCCTGTGGCTTGAAGGTGTGCTTGTCCTGACCAATGAATCCACTCAAGTGATCGTTCAAGAAGCCTTGTACCGAAGTGGACTTCGACAAGACGAATTCGTGTGTCAGACGACCGATATCGATCTTGCTTGGTGCCAGATCAAGATCCAGAAGTCCTCGCGCCACATCAGCGGTGACCTGCACCTCGATCGGCTTCTTCACCACCTGTTCGGCGTAGTTGAAAAGCTTGATCACTTCAGAAATACCGATGTCAAGTAGGTGATTCCGAAAGAATACCAGTTCAACACCTTTTCCATACATCAACTGACCGACCGAGTTGATCAGATCGACGGCCGCGCGCTCGCGGTCCACATAATTCTGTAAGCCGGTCTCATAACCAGCATTGGCTGCAACGGTTTCCATAGCAGGGGTTTGGTGGGAATTGAGGACGTTCTACGGAAAGAAGCTCAACCGAGATACGCTTTCAGCAACTTGCTGCGACTGGTGTGGCGTAGACGACGAATGGCCTTCTCCTTGATCTGGCGCACCCGCTCACGGGTCAGATCGAACTTCGCCCCGATCTCTTCCAAGGTGAGACCGTGGTTGATACCGATGCCGAAGAAGAGCTTCACTACGTCGCGCTCGCGCTCGGTGAGGGTGCTCAAGGCACGTTCGATCTCTTTCGCCAAGGATTCATTCAGCAACAACCGATCTGCGGGCGCGCTGTCGTTGTTCGGCAACACATCCAAGAGGCTATTGCTCTCCCCTTCAACGAAGGGAGCATCCATGCTGATGTGGCGACCGCTCACCTTCATGGTGTCGCTCACTTTCTCGGCAGGAAGATCCAGGAACACCGCCAGTTCATCCGCACTTGGAGGACGCTCGTACTCCTGTTCCAACTTGGCAAAGGCCTTGTTGATCTTGTTGAGACTACCGACCTGGTTCAAAGGAAGACGAACGATACGGCTCTGTTCGGCCAATGCTTGGAGGATGCTCTGACGGATCCACCAAACGGCGTAGGAGATGAACTTGAAACCACGGGTCTCATCGAAGCGCTGGGCAGCCTTGATCAAACCAAGGTTTCCCTCGTTGATCAAGTCGGGCAGGCTCAAGCCTTGGTTCTGGTACTGCTTGGCCACGGAGACCACGAAGCGCAGGTTGGCTTTCACCAGTTTCTCCAATGCAACGCCATCGCCCTCTTTGATGCGCCGGGCCAACTCCACCTCCATGTCGGCGGTGATGAGGCCTTCCTTGCCGATCTCCTGCAGGTACTTATCCAAGGACTGGCTTTCCCGGTTGGTGATCGACTTGGTGATCTTGAGCTGACGCATCCTGGATGCCATACGCTGTGTGTGCTAAGGGTGAGTTTCGAAATTGTGACCGGGCTGAAATCCATCCGGAGATAGCTATTCAGGCTGCGAAGGTACGACCCCCCATGCGTACCGGACAAGCCGAAGTACCCATGAGGGGCCAAAGAGGTTCCAAGCTGTTGGACGTCAAGCCGTTCAAAGTCCGAGGCCGTAATAAGCTCGGGTCCCGTTCGGATAAATGCCCTCAACCAGGACACCGCCGCGCTTGCTGGCTAGAATGCGTTCCAACTGCTCCGGATCCTTGATGGGTTCCTGATCCACCTTGGTGATGATGAAACCCTCGCGGATACCGGTACTGCGGAACTTCCCGCCGTTGATGGTGGTCACCTTCACACCCTGTTCAATTTTCAAGGCCTTCAGGTCCTCTGCGGAAACGGGGCTGAACTCGGCACCCAGAGCGGAGCCAGAATCCCGTTTCGTATCCACAGCTGCGACGGTTGTCCCTTCTTTTCCGCGAAGAGTGATATCGAACACTTGTTCATCCCCTTTCCGCATAACGGTCACGGGAACTTGATTGCCAGGCCGGAACTTGCCCACCTGTTCTTGCAGCTGTGGCACGTTGTTCACTTCGATGCTACCCACTTTCACGATCACGTCGCCAGCAAGCATGCCGGCTTTTTGTGCCGCACCACCATCCGTGATCCCGTTCACATATACCCCGCGTATCCGGCCCAAACCGATCTCCTCAGCAAGTTTCTGATCGACATCGCGGATGCTGACACCGATGTACGCCCGTTGCACGCTGCCGAATTCGAGCAGGTCGTTGGCCACCTTCTGCACGATGTTCACCGGAATGGCGAAGGAGTATCCAGTGTACGCACCGGTATTGCTCGCGATCGCGGTATTGATCCCGACCAACTGGCCGTTCACATTCACCAAGGCCCCGCCGCTATTACCCGGGTTCACGGCCGCATCCGTTTGAATGAAGGACTCAAGAGGGAAGATGTCGCGCGATGCGTCGTATTGGAGCAGATTGATGTTCCTTGCTTTCGCACTCACGATACCGGCGGTCACTGTACTGGTCAGGTTCATGGGGTTGCCAACGGCGAGTACCCATTCCCCAACACGCACGTCATCGCTATTGCCATAGGGCACTGTGGCAAGTTCGGTGGCATCGATCTTCAACAAGGCGAGGTCGGTACTGGGATCGCGACCGATCACTTTGCCTTCGAACATGCGGTTGTCGTTCAAGTGTACTTGGATGCGGTCGGCGCCTTCCACCACGTGGTTGTTGGTGACGATATAGCCATCGCCGCTCACGATCACGCCACTGCCAGCGCCTTGTCGCAATTGCTGCTGTTGGGGCGCGCGATACCCCCAGAAGAAATCAGCGAATGGATCGCGAACGTTCACGGCGGTTTCGGTGGTCACATGTACCACAGCGTTCACCGTTGTTTCCGAGGCGTGGGTGAAATCCATGGCAACCATGGTACCCCCGTTCGCAGTCGGTAGGTTCACGAATCGAACCGGTGGGGAAGTGGTGGTCGAGGATGACAGTAGGCTGGTCTTCGAGCTGTTGGTGTGATCATGCACGGCCAATGCGATCAACGCACCGGCAACACCCATGGCGAAATATCCGAAAGCACGTTTCATGGTGTTCATTTGGTTGATGTTGTTCGTCAGGTCAAAGTTCATGCCTGCTGCTTTCATGGAACGTTTTGACAGGCCGGATGTATCAGCTTGTCACGTTAAAATCTGTTGATCCGAAGATCCCGGCCTGGAGCGCGATATTTGACCCGGCATGGAACTGCACTTCGAGAAGTGGGAAGGAACGGGCAATGACTTCATCCTTGTGGATGATCGGTCGCTCGCTTTTCCTGTACGGAACTTCGACCTGATCCGTCGTCTCTGTGATCGCCATTTCGGCATCGGTAGTGATGGGTTGATCCTCATCCAACCGCCGCGCAGTGCGGATCTCGACTACCACATGGAATTCTTCAACCCCGACGCGAGCCAGAGTTTCTGCGGCAACGGAAGTCGATGTGCCTTTGCCTTCTGGCGCTCGTTGATGGGCGACGATCCAGGTTCGGTCGACGGTGCGCACAGCGCTGCGCGATTCACGGCGATCGATGGTGAGCACCGTGCGGAGGCCCGCGGGTCTTGGGAAGTGGGTATCCTCATGCGAGCACCATCCGACTTCGAGCAACTTACCGACCATGTGGATCATATCCATACGGGATCGCCGCATCTGTTGGTGTGGGTGACAGATCCGGAGGCATTGGACATCATTTCGGAAGCGCATCGATACCGCTACAACGAACGGTTCGCTGCGGAAGGCGTGAACGTGAACTTCGTGCATTGGAATGCGGATGCATCTGTAGTGGAGATGCGCACCTACGAAAGGGGTGTTGAGGCAGAGACCTTGAGCTGCGGAACGGGTGTGACGGCGGCTGCCTTGGATGCGATCCACCGCGGTCATTCGGCGGAGGGTCAAGTATCCGTTCGCACGAGAGGAGGACGATTGCGCGTCGAGGCAAGCGGTATCGCTGGGAATGGCCTACCAAGTCAAGTTACGCTGATCGGCCCGGTGCGCAAGGTCTTTAGGGGTGTGACACATCATTGAACCATGGCCCGGAAGAAGCGCATCGCCGGTGGAGCAGGATTGGTTCTGTTGCTCCTATGCGGGCTGATGGGGTATTGGGTTTGGAAGAAGGTCACGGGTCCTGCGGCTTCGCTAGGGGCCGAAAGTGTGGTGCTCTACGTTCCGCTTGGTGCGGGTTTCGACCAAGTGCTCGATAGCTTGGAACACCTTGGTGCCATCGAAGACAGAGCTGCGTTCCAATGGCTCAGCGAGCAGAAGAAGTACGTGGATCGGGTGAAGCCCGGCCGTTACCGCATCCCCAACGGGATCAGCATGAATGCGTTGGTGAACAAGCTCCGCTCCGGCGAACAGGAACCGGTGAAGGTGACCTTCAACAACGTGAAGAACTTGCGTGACCTTGCCGGACGGCTTTCGCACAAGCTTGAACCCGATTCAGTGGCTTTTCTGCAAGCTTTCATGGACCCTGCGGTACAGGATGCCACCGGGTTGGATGATCGGACGTTCATCGGCCTGTTCATACCGGATACGTATGAGTTTTGGTGGACCACCGCACCAGACCGCTTCATCGAACGGATGAAGAAGGAGCGCGATGCCTTTTGGACCCAAGAGCGCAAGGCCCAAGCATCTGCGCTGGGTCTTTCTCTAGAGGAGGTATCCACACTGGCTTCCATTGTTCAAGCGGAGACCGTGCAGCGGGCCGATGCACCACGGATCGCCGGGGTCTATCTGAATCGCCTGCGTATCGGCATGCCCTTGCAGGCAGACCCCACATTGAAATTCGCCCTCGGTCTGGACAGTATTTCACGTGTGTTGGATCGGGACAAGGAGGTGGTTTCACCGTACAACACGTACACGCACATCGGCCTCCCACCGGGGCCGATCAACATGCCCGAAGCGCGTTCCATCGATGCCGTTCTGCAGGCCGAGAAGCATGACTTCCTCTATTTCTGTGCTCGTGCGGATCTGAGCGGCTACTCCGATTTCTCCAAGAGCTACGACCAGCACTTGGTGTATGCCCGGCGTTATCAGCGGGCCTTGAACGAGCGGGGGATACGGCGTTGAAGGATCTACTGCTTCATTCCACCACCAATTTACCGCCTGTAAGCCATTTGCTACCCGCGCTGACGTGAAGGTAGTAGAGGTCGGGGGTGTAGTTATTGGTTGTTAGTTGATAGTTGTTGGTGGTGCCGTGGAACCACTCCTTGGCAACAACTCGCCCGTCACTTGCAACCACCGTTAGCTCCAACTTCTTGCCTTGCAAATACGGGGGTAGATCCAACTGCACCGTTACACTGCCGCCTTGTTGCACCGGGTTCGGGAACACGGTTATCGCATCCAGCAAATTGGTGGCTTGTTCGGTAATGCCTACGCCATCACAACCCGGCACAATGCAACCATCTCCATCCACCTTCACCACCCACGCATCTTGGCTGTAGCCGGGCGGGTTGGGGGCATCCAACCGGCCATACACCGGGCCGGTGGCGATGAACCCGCCATCGGGCGTGGGCAGTACATCGTAGAACTGTCCTGCACCGTCCAGGATCACATCGTCCTGGTACACGTACTTGCGCATCCATAGGCTATCGCCTTCGGAAGAGGTGCGGAACAACACGCCATGGTAGCCGATGGGCACTTGGGAAACGCCGCAGGCGATGAAGTCGCCGTTAGGGGTTTCTTTAGCGGCAAAAAATGTTTGGAACCGAGCTCTTTCAGCATATTCGCGTTCCCAAATGATCGAACCATCCACTGGGTCCACAACGGCCATGTAGAAACGGTCTTGCATATGTTCGGTTGCATAAGGCATGTTGCTCGCCAGTAGAATATTACCACTCGTCAACAACGAAATATGCGGACCTGCCGAAAACGACGTTGGTGGCCAGAGTACCTCCCAAAGTGGTTCACCCATTGGGTCAATTCTCATCAACCATTGTTCACTGGAGCTATTTGTCGGGTAGCTTATTCCGCCAAGTATGTAATCCCCTTCGGATAGTTCCACTACAAATATGAGCGCATCGATCAATGGCTCGATACGGCCATAGGTTCGTTGCCATTCCACATTACCGAGGGGGTCTGTTTTTATGGCAAAGCCATCCAAGTAGCCGGTGGCATCGGTTTGGCCCACCACTATGAAACCGCCATCCAACGTATGCTTTACACTTGCACCGTTCCACTGGGAACCCGGCGGGCTGATGTCGCGCGTGAACACGGTATCGCCTTGGGCATCGAAGACCATCAGCAAAGCGGATAGGTTTTGAAGGGTGTCTTGTTTAACCCCGCCTACGACCACACCACCTCCCGGCATGCTGTCTGTGCCATTGGCCCAGCCGGCCCCAGCACCATGCCAAGCCGGATGGAAAGAACCATCCAACTGTTTCACCCCTGTTATTCCATCAATTCTAGTAATACCAACAGACGGGTGGGTGAAATAGTCATCTGGACCCAAAGAATCTGTTTCGATCACAGTTTGGATCAGAAGGTATGCATCTGAACTATGTTCAATACTCCATGCCACTTGCGGATCGGCAAGTTCGAATAGATCATAGCGCCTATTGAATGTTTGGCCAAAGACCGACCAAACGTTCAAAACGAACAGAACTGCGATCAGTAGGCGCATCAGCGCTGTACGAGTAACTTCAACTGACCGACATCGTGTTCATCCACATACACCCTCGCGGTGTACACTCCGTTGCTCCATGATGCCGTGTTCAGTTCCAAGATCCCATTCTTGTTGCCGACCGATCTCACCAAGAGTTCTCGGCCAAGTGCATCACATATCCGGATCATTGACTTTTCACCAAAGTCTGGCAAACTGTAACTAACCCATTGTGTGCCTGATGTTGGGTTCGGATATGCCTCCAGCAGTTCCAGCGGAGCAGTTGTGCTTCTACTCCTTATGGCTGATTGCTCCGGTCCAGCGCGTTTAGCTGTACTTGGCAATATGATCACTTCCGGTGCTAGGTCTTCCCCTAGAGCATGCAACCATGAGTTCGCCTGGGCACTACCAATAACATCCGACTGTTGGCCCAAGCTGTGGAGGTACGCTAATGTGCTAACATCCGG
>CADEDY010000013.1:0-82845 GCA_902826215.1 uncultured Bacteroidota bacterium | reverse complement strand
TGCCAACCATTTGTTTGCTCCGTCTGTGCCCAAAGCTTCAGCACTGAGAATTTCTCCGGTTCGTCGGAGCTCAGTTCCTCGTTGGCAGCCAAGATCTCCAACGCGCTGAATTCGCCTTTGGCGCTCACGATACCCGCCTCGGTGAGTTTGGCGTGTTCCGGCGCGTAACGCGCCGTCCACACCAAGAGCGAATCGAGTGCTTCACCCGTTTCCGTTGCTTTCAGCCAAGCCTCTTGCCCCAAGCCGTACAGTGCTTCCGCTTTCTTCTGACTGTATTGGGCCATTTCGGCTTCCAATACAGTCAACAGGTTCACCTCGCCGGTTTGCGCGCCATCCACCAAGTTGGTGAAGAAGGGGTCCAAGCCGCATTCGTACGTCCACTTCAAAGCTTCGCCATCCAGCGGGCTGTTGGCCACGAGGCTTTGGGTCAGGTGCCAATCACTCAACATCGGCTCGCTGTTGAAAGCGGCTTTCAAGGCCTGTGGCACGATGCAACTTGCGACAACAAGCGCTTTTAGAAGGCCTGACCTCATGGATTCGGATCGTGTTTGATGAGGGCGAATTGAAACCCATTTAAACTGTGAAGGCCACTATTCTTCCCTATTCTTGGGTCTATGAGAATGTATGTGCCGTTGGAGAAGTGAAGATAGTTCATGCCGTTTTGGAGTTGGTGAGCTTTGAAACCTCTGGTTCAACTGGCCGTTGTTCGATCCGCAAGGAAGGCATCTGGCGCGGTGTTAGAGAGGATCCTAATTTCGCGCCTTCTTAGAACAGGACATCATCAAGGCACCATGACCAAGATCAAATTCGGAACGGACGGTTGGCGCGCCATCATCGCGCAGGAATTCACGGTGGACAACGTGGCGCGTGTGAGCGTGGCCGTGGCCCAATGGGTGAAGCGCGAGTTCCCGGACAAGCCCAGCATCGTGCTGGGGCATGATTGTCGGTTCGCTGGAGAGTTGTTCGCCGAAACGGCCGCGAAGGTCTTCGTTCACCATGGCATCACCGTGCATTTGGCCAAGGGTTTCGTGAGCACACCCATGGTCTCTCTGGGAGCGTTCAACCGCAAGAGCGCGATGGGTGTCATCCTCACGGCCAGCCATAATCCACCGAGCTACAATGGCTACAAGTTGAAGGGCATCTACGGTGGTCCGCTGATCCCCGAGCATGTGCAGGAAGTGGAGGACATGATCCCTGCGGAGCACGGATTGGACCTCGCGTCCATCGACCTGAAGAAGGCGAAATCAGATGGCTTATTGCTGGACATTGATCTGGAGACCATGTATGTGGATCACGTGGAAGCGAACTTCGACATGAAGTCCATTCGCGAGTGTGGTCAGCAATGGGGCTATGATGCGATGTGGGGGGCTGGGCAGAACGTTCTCAAGCGGATCTTACCGAAGGCCACCATGTTGCATTGCGAGTACGATCCGTCGTTCAAAGGGCAGGCGCCGGAGCCGATCGACAAGAACCTGCAGGAGTTCTCGAACCTGATCATGAAGGGTGGCATCGATTGCGGATTGGCGACGGATGGCGACGCGGACCGGATCGGCTTGTACAACGGCAAGGGCGAATTCATCGATTCGCACCACATCATTCTGTTGTTGATCCACTATTTGGTGAACTACAAGAAGTTCACCGGTAAAGTGGTGGTAGCGGTGAGTACGACCCCCAAGGTCAAGAAGCTCTGTGAACACTATGGCTTGGAGTATCAGGTCACCAAGATCGGCTTCAAGTGGATCTGCGGGATCATGATCAAGGAGGATGTGCTGCTGGGTGGTGAAGAGAGCGGTGGTATCGCGATCAAGGGCCATATTCCGGAGCGCGACGGTATCTGGATGGGCTTGACCATTTGGGAATTCATGGCGAAGAGCGGCAAGAGCTTGGACGACCTGATCGAAGAGGTCTACGCCATCGTTGGGCCCTTCAAGTACGAACGCAACGACCTGCACATCAGCGAAGCGTTGAAACAGGAAGTGCTCAAGAACTGTGAGAACGGCTCCTACAAGAAGATCGGTGACCTGGAGGTGCGAAGCGTAGAGACGATCGACGGGTACAAGTTCCACTTCGACAACGATCAATGGATGATGATCCGTGCAAGTGGAACAGAGCCCGTCCTACGCTGCTATGCGGAATCGGACACGTTGGCGAACGCCAGGAAGATCCTAGCGGATTGTCAGAAGGCGATCGGCGCCTGAGCGCGCATCACTTCTTCAAGAAACGCGACCGACCGACCACAGCGTTGTTCGCATCGAACAGCATGATGGCGTAAGTTCCTGTGGCGAGTTCGCGAATGGCGTTCCCGCGGATCACTTGGTCGGAGATATGACGGTCCAGGACGATGCGGCCCAATGCGTCCTTGATCACCACCCGAACCACTTCCGCATTGGGCAGGTTCCAGTGTAAGGCGTCGTCCACAGGCACCGGATAGACCAGAACGTTGGCCGCCTCTCGGGATATGGCGATCGTCGGCGAGATCCCTTCTGCACCGTCGCGATCGATCATGAGCAAACGATAGTAGGCAACGCCGCTCGGGGCCTCCGGGTCCAGCAACTCATAGTGATGAAGTTGGGTGCTTTCGCCGGCTGCAGGAACCGAACCGATCGGCTCGAACATGATGCCATCCGTACTGCGTTCCACGAGGAAGTGGGAACTGTTCCGTTCGGTTGCCGTGGACCATTCCAGCAGGTTGCCATCGGTAAGCGCCATGCCGTCGAAGGTGAGCAACTCGATGGGCAGGATGCCGATATCACCGACCGCCGAGGCGTATCCATAGAACCAGCGGCTGAAACGCTGACCATCGATCATCTTGTGCATGGGGTATTCCACGCGAGCGCGCCACTTGTGCCGGATGAACGGAGGTGTCTTCAGGATCAGTTGTTTGATCTCCACGCCCGCCAGACCAAGGTCGGTCCACACCGCGCTATTGGCATCTGCTGCAACGCTGTTCGTGATCGGTATGCCGGAGAAGGGTTGTCCTTCATGCACCACTTCCCAACGCAGCTTGGCTGTTGTCCGCTGAATGGGACTGCGAGCCAGATGTCCGATGCCGAAGAGGGTCGACGTATAGTCGTCACTGTTGGTGGACAAAGGACTTACGAGATCAGCCAAATACTGTCGGCTCAGTCGGTTGTACCCCTCCGCGTTATTGCCTCGGAACAGGTGGACGGATCCTTCATTCGCAAGGGTCGGCGAAGCTTCCGGAGCGCCAGTGATAATATCCGAGTAGCCGTCGCCATTGGTGTCGCCACCGCCAGCAACTGCTTTTCCAAGATGCATGCCGGCAGCATTCAACTCTACAGCTGTGAAGGTGCCCGTTACCACAGGGGCTCCCAGAACGACCCAGACCTGACCTTCGTTGGCTTGGCCGTTGGTATAGAAGGGGGCTCCGATAACGCCATCCGCGTAGCCATCGCCATTCACATCACCGGCCTCTGCTACGGAGGTTCCGAACAGGGCATTGTCCTGATTGCTTTGAAGGATCACCAATCCAGTGAATGTTGAACCTGCTGGACTTCCACGGAACATAAAAGCGAGGCCTTCGTTCGTTTGGCCGCTATCGCCCAAAGGCGCACCCAAGAGGATCTCAGAGAAGCCATCGCCGTCCATATCACCGACACCGGCAACACTCGCTCCGATCCGTCGGTCCGCGTTGTTCAATTCGATGGTCAATTGAGGTGTGTTCGTCACTTGGGTCTCATCCCCCAGAAAAACGTACGCTGCTCCTTCTAGCAATTGGCCATTGCTGAACTCCGGAGCCCCGATCACGATATCGGAATAGCCATCACCATTCACGTCACCGGCGGTACACACCGAACTGCCGAACCCACTACCGGGAATGGTGCCAGTGAAGGTTTGATGAGGTGTGGGGTTCAATCCCGTGGCAGATCCGAGACACAATTGCACCAGATCACTTCCGGGAGCACCAACAAGAAGGTCAGCATAGCCATCCGCGTTCACGTCGCCTGCGGTGAATACGGATGCTCCGAACCGGGATCCTGCGGTACCGGTGAGGAGGAGGGCTGGGACAATGGACAAACCGGCCGCACCACCGTGGTAGACATAGGCCTGACCGGTTCCGCCGGAATTGGGAGCGCCGATCACCACATCGGCGTAGCCGTCCCCATTCACGTCACCCGCGCTCGCCACACTTGCCCCATATTCGGCATTCGCGATGTTCGCTTGAAAGGTGAGGGAGGGAGCAGCAGACAATCCGTTGGCGCTTCCGTAATGAACATAGGCGAGTCCTTCGCCGGCCTGGCCGATACTGCCCCCCGGCGCTCCGAAGATGGCATCGGTATAGCCATCCCCGTTCACATCCCCCGCATTGCCAACGGCTGCCCCGAGCGTAGCACCTGCCATACCTGATGCCCGAGAGAAGCTGGGCGTGGGGCTGACGTTGGACGTGCCGCCATGGAATATCTGTGCAGTACCAAAGGTGGGACTGCTGATACCAACGATCATGTCGCTGTATCCATCACCGTTCACATCACCGGCCGTGCTCACCGATTCTCCCATTTGAGCGTTGATGACATTGGATTCGTACCGGCGGTACACAGAAGAATTGATCCCTGTACTTGAGCCGAGATAAACGAATGCCCCGCCTTCGAGGTTTTGCCCGTTCGACCATTGTGTAGCGCCAACGATCACATCCGCATAGCCGTCGCCATTCACATCTCCCGCTGTTGAGACGTTCCGGCCGAAAAAGGAGAATTCCTGATCGGTCTGCAAGATGGTCGCGGGTATGGTGTTGATGCCAGTAGCAGAGCCGTGGTAAATGAAAGCAGAACCTTCATATTGCTCAACACCCACGCTGTCACGCCAATCGCCGATGATGATATCGCTGTATCCATCCCCATTCACATCCCCAGCAGTGGAAACGGCCCATCCGGTTCGCACGCTGTATCCATTGGTGTTGAAGATCGTGTTCGGCGCTGGATTCGCGCCGGCACCGAGAGCATTTGCACTTCCATGATAGATGAAAATGGCACCATCGTCACAGTTCACAGGTGCAGTCGGTGGAGGGCAGGGGGAGGCATTCAGTTCAAAGCGGTGTGCACCTATGATCACGTCATTATATCCGTCGCCGTTAACGTCACCTGCAGGTCCTATCGTTCCTGCGAATTGAGCCGCCGTTTGATCCCGTTCCAGCCGATGTCGATAAACGGGATTGACCCCGGTGGCAGATCCCAGGAAGATCCAGCCCACACCTTCGTTCCCGCTCACACTTGGATAGTTCGCCAAGTGTCCTCCGGCGGCCACGTCGCTATATCCGTCGCCATTGATGTCTCCTAATCCGGCGACACAATATCCCATGTACTTGTTCACCCCATTGGGCTGTAGGATCACCGCAGGCACCGTGCTCAATCCAGCTGCAGAACCGTGGTAGATGAATGCGGCTCCTTCTTTATCCTCAGCGGCGGAACTCTCCCACGCACTTGCACCCACGATCACATCGCTGTATCCATCACCATTCACATCGCCCGCGCCATCCACAGAATAACCGAAATTGGCTCCGGCTTGATCTGCTTGGAGGGTAATGGAAGGTGCGGAAGGGATCCCGGTCGGGCTTCCGTAGTAGACGAAGGCCAAACCTTCCCCTGTTTCTCCTGATGTTGCTCCCCATGCACCCACGATCACATCGCTGTACCCATCCCCGTTCACATCACCGGCATTGGCCGAACTCCAACCGAAGTAACCACCAACCGGAGCATTCAATACTCGGTTGGCCGTTGTGGCAACAGGGTCCACCGTGATCGGGTAGATCGCGTCCTCGTCCATCACAACAATGGAAAGATCGTTCGAACCATTCATCAGAAGGAATCGTGCCTCGAGAACGTTGCCACAAGCATCCCAGACATGCAGGTCGCGGTAGGCGTGTTGCAACCGGCCATCAATGCTACTGAACGCTATGCCAGTGCTTCCTTCCAACTCGGGGCACAGTGGCGTGTTCAGTTGGAAGTGGAGTTCCAATGCACCTGATCCTGCGGGACGTTCGTCGATGATGAAATTCTGACGAAGCCCTTCCTCTGATAGCAGGTATTCCACCGTCATGGACCCACCGTGCCAGAGGATACGCTGGTCCTCCGAGCTCCGAGCTATTGGGGTCCAAGGCTTTACGACAGATCCTTTCCGTCCCGATCCGCGTAGTGTCAATTGTGTTTCCCATTCCGGCGCCATCGCTGGGCCTCGGACAATGAAACCATTTGGAACGACAGCTGCTGACATATCCAAGTGGGGCAGCCATGCGCTGCAGGCCTCCGAACAGTCATCCACGACGAACTTGGGCAGGTTGGATCCCGGATCCGGCCCAGAGGCGAGGCATCGTGCCATGCTCAGTAGCACGGCGAACAAGTATATCGGGGTCCTGCTCAAATCGCTCTCGTTTGTCCTTGGTGCTGTGGAACTTAGCCTGTAAAGTTAGCCATCTGTCGCATGTGACCTCTTCGACCGTTCGGCTCTTAGCTACTTTTGGCCCATATGACGTTGAATAGCGCAACTGGTTGTCTCTGTAGGACTTTGGTGGCGCTTTTTCCGTTATCCGTAGCCGTCGCACAGGAGCCCGAAGTCTTTGTCGAGAGGCGGTCGGATTCACTCGTAACCACCTTGGAAGCAAGGGATATACGTGGCTGTCGGTTGCGCACTTCGGTGGTCGCTGGTGCGGGTATGACGGGTACCTTCATTTTACTGGACAAGGCGTGGTATACGCAGTATGACCGTGGGCCGTTCCATTCGTTCGATGATTCGGGCGAGTGGTTGCAAATGGACAAGGCGGGTCATTTGTTCAGTGCATACACCTTGGGCCGCTGGGGCCACGCATCTTGGAGCCGTTGCGGAACGAGCCAGAATGAGTCCACTTTGATCGGTGGTGGCTTGGGATTCTTGTTCCTGACCGGTGTAGAGATCTTGGACGGCACATCAGCTGGCTGGGGGTTCTCCTGGTCAGATATGGCAGCGAACACGATGGGTGCGGGCTTGTTCATGGGGCAGCAAGCCTTGTGGGATGAACAGCGGATCACGGTGAAACTGTCGGCGCACCTGACGCCATTCGCACAGCAGCGACCGGATCTTTTGGGCGAAGGCCTGAGTGAACGGATCCTGAAGGACTACAACGGACAAACGATCTGGCTGAGTTCGAATCTCCGGAGTTTCAACAAGCAGGGGAATTTGCCCCCATGGCTAAACATGGCATTCGGCTATGGTGCCGAGGGAATGATCACCGCTTTCCCGCAAGAGCCGGGTTCGCTGGGTCCTACGGATCGATACCGGCAGTATTACCTGAGCCCGGACGTGGATCTGACCCGGATCAAGACCCGGTCACCGGTCTGGCGCACCGTGCTCTTCGTTCTGAACGGTATCAAAGTGCCTTTACCGGCGCTGGAGTTCCGATCGAACGGCCGCGTGTTGGCGCACGGTTTGTACTTCTAAGTGGGTAAGCTCCCGTCGAGCATCATCAGCTTCACCTTCATCACCGCCGCTGCGGTGAGACTGTCGCGCACTTCACCTCGTTGCACCATGCCGTACAATTCTTCGAACGGCAGCTTGCGCATCGCCAATTCCTCGTTGTGATCGGGTTCGGGTTCGAAGAAGGTCAGACCTTGCGCTACGTAAAGGATCGCCTCCTCGTCACTGGCGGAATTGCTCAGGTCCATCTCGAGGATCGGAGTCCATCGTTCGGCTTCGATACCCACTTCTTCACGGAGTTCGCGCTTGGCACTTTCCAACGGTGGCTTGTTCCGACGACCACCACCTTCGGGGATCTCCCAGCTATATGTACCGATAGGGTAGCGGTACTGACCAACGATCCAAGTGTTCATGTCGTCATCCAACGGGACGATACCCACCGCGAGGTTCTTAAAATGGATAACGCCATAGATGCCCGCTTGACCACTCGGGTCCAGCACTTCGTGATGGCTCACCGCGATCCACGGGGTACTGTATCGTTCCTCCACGCTCAAGGTCTTCCAAGGGCCCCGTTCTTCCATGTTCGTTCGTGTCTTCGCTTCGGCCGAAGATAGCTGTCGGATCAACCGCGATGCATGTCGTCCGCGTACCTTCGCGACATGGTAGGTAGGACCTTCAGCAAAGGCGACCGCATCGCCTTCCTCGATGAGGTGGGCGGTGGTGTTGTGCTGGATCTGCTCGGTCCTGGGCGGTTGCGCGTGCGAACCGATGATGGCTTCGAACTGGTGAAGTTGACCAAGGAGGTCGTGTTGTTCGATCGCCAAGTTGCAGAGCAAGCCTACCGGATATCCGATCACCAAGCAGGTATGGTGGCCGCCAACGATGTGATGGAGGAGAAGAGGCGGAGGAAGTCGAGCATTCGACCCGGCAAGACACCGAAGAAGGCGGATGATGGAGGGGTAGCCGAGGTCGATCTGCACCTGCATGAACTGGTGGAGGACGAGTCGCGGCTCAGTCAAGGAGAGAAGTTGCGCTACCAACTGGCCTACTTCGAACGATCGCTGGAAGCCGCTATCCGCGATGGCAAGCGCAAACTGATCGTGATCCACGGTGTAGGGGAAGGGGTGTTGCGCGAAGAGGTGAGGAAGGTGTTACAGTACTACGAGAACGTCCGGTTCCACGATGGCGACATGTCGCGTTATGGGGTGGGAGCAACGGAGGTGGAGATCCTTCGTCATTGAACGTTCGTTGACATCTTGTGCATCGCTCCACCGTCCTGCATCGAAGGGTGCAGGGAGGAAAGTCCGGGCAGCGTAGGGCAGCGTGCTTCCTAACGGGAAGGGGGCCACTTGGGAACGGGTGGTCTACAGAAAGTGCCGCAGAAAGGGAAACCGCCACGACTTGTCGGGGTAAGGATGAAAAGGTGCGGTAAGAGCGCACCAGTGCTTCTGGTGACAGGGCAGCTTGGTAAACCTCACGCGCTGAAAGACCATGTATACCGGGTGTTCCGTATCGCCGGAACGAGGAAAGCCCGTCCTCCCGATGCATTTCGGGAACCGGAGGGTAGGTCGATGGATCCCGTTGGTGACGGCGGGACCAGATAGATGGTGGAGGTTCACCGCAAGGTGGATACAGGACCCGGCTTATAGATGCACAGGACTTTGAATGAAGGGCCCCTTCGCACCGCACGGTGTTGAAGGGGCCCTTCGCCATTTGTACAAGGCTGTTGGCTTGAAGCACTCTAATTTCAGCGCCGATGAGCAAGAGCGAACCACCGAAGCGGAGAACCCGCTGGCGGCGTTTACTTGTGTTTCTGGTGATCACGTTGGTAGTTGCCGAGGTCTTCCTGCGCACCTATCTGGGATTCTGTGACACGGTGCTGATGCGCGCCGACCCGCATTACGAATACATCGCACAACCTGATCAGGACCGATGTCGCTTCAGGCAACACATCGTCTACAATTCATACTCCATGCGTTCCGAAGAACCGGATACCACTGCGGTATTGCTATTGGGATGTGGTGATTCGGTGATCAATGGTGGCGTGCTGACCGATCAGGATTCACTGGCCACCACTATCCTCTCCAGAACATTGAGCCGGACGTTTGGTCGAAAAGTGCAGTTCCTCAATATCTCCGCGGGATCCTGGGGGCCGGATAATTGTGCTGCCTTTTTGAAGAACACCGCATTGCCCAAGCCAAGGGCCATTGTGCTTTTTGCCAGTTCGCACGATGCGCATGACAACATGAGCTTCAAGAAGGTGGTCGGCGTGCGCAAGCATTTTCCGGATCATCAGTACCCCTTGGCCTTGGTGGAATTGGTGGATCGATACCTTCTACCTCGCATCATCAAACCCAAGCAGGACACCACCGAGGAACTGGGGATCGACAAGGGTGGTGATGGTTTCAACGAAGGTTTTCCAAGGTTGAAAGAGCATGCGCAGGCACTTGGGGTGCCGTTGGTCATCTACCTGCATGCCGAGCGATCGGAGATCAAGGCCGGGCAGTACAACAAGCAGGGGCAGGAGATCATGGCTTTCGCGGAACAGGAAGGCATCCATCTCTTGAAGGACCTTGATCACAACGCTTCGTCGAAGGCTTTGCGTGACAACATCCACCCAGATGAAAAGGGTCAGCGCTTCATCGCGACCACTGTCCTTGACGATATGAGGGACCACCCGGGATCATATGGACTTGAGCCAGCGCCATAGCGGTATGTGGTTTGCTACCCACACCGGATAACTTTGCACCGTGCTGCGCCTTTTCATCATCCTGCTCCTCGTTCTAGGTTCTGGTCCATGGCTATATGGTCAGGAACTGGTGACCATTCATGGTAAGGTCCTCATGACCACCGACCAACGGACGTACTATGACCTGATGATCGTGAACAAGCGCACGCGATCCGGGACATTCGGTAATTCGGATGGCACGTTCACGGTACAAGCCCTTCGGACCGATACGCTCATGGTGGGTTCCATCGGGCACCAGACCAAGTTGTTGTGCATGGCGGATAGTGTTGTGCGATCCATCTATGACGTCACGCTGCGGTTGGTGCCATTGCGGATCCAGCTTGCCGAGGTGGAAGTGCTACCCGAACGCACCTTGAAGGAGATCCAAGCAGAGATAGCGAAACTGGGCTACAAGGAATCGGATCACCGGATCACCAACGTGGATGCCTTGCAAAGTCCCATTACCTACCTCTATCAGGAGTTCAGCCGTCGCGAACGCAGCAAGCGCCTGGTGGCCGAATTGGAGAACGAAGACCGAAAGCGAGCGTTGTTGCAGGAACTGCTCCACAAGTACGTGCAATACGACATCATCAATCTGAGCCCTGATGCCTTCGACGACTTCATCGAGTTCTGTAGTGTTCCCGATGATGTGATCAAGGGCTTGAGCCAGTATGATTTCCTGGTCTATATGAAGCGGAAGTACGAACTGTATTCGAGCTTGGGGCCCACACGTCAGCACTAACGGTCCGTCGGACGATCGAGCTGAATGAGGATCGCTCCTTGGACCAACCGAATAAGAGCGGCATTGATAGGGGGCGCTATGTCCTTGGTCGTTCCTTTGCTGGCGCAGCCGGACACCCTGCTGAAGCACATCACCTTGGATGAGTTCGTGGTCTCTGCTCAAGCCAGTGGATTCAGTGTGGAGCGCTTCGTGAGGCATGTCATGGACGACACCACCTTTCAACAGTCGTTCCTGAACACCCGGTATTACCCGCATGCCCTTCAGAGTAGCCTCCATGTGCGCAACAAGCACGAGAAGGCAACCGCTTTCATGTATCGCAGTGGGCAATTGGTGCGGGATGGTTCATTCGCTGAATTGGTGCTGGATAGTGTTGTAGAGCAGGGCAAACTGCGCAAGAACAACGGTGAATTCCGCTATCTCACTGTGGAGATGTACGACGACGTCTTCTTTCCGAAGGGACGCTACTTCGCCAGCAACACCATCAAGGCGCGCGAGCAGGAGATCGACCGGAGCTCGCGTTTCGATAAGTACAAGAGCGAGTTGAAGAAGTTCATGTTCAATCCCGGACAGGAGATCGCAAGTGTCCCCTTCATCGGCGATAAGCTCGCTTTGTACAGCGATGACATGGCTCCGCACTACGATCACCGGATCTGGTCCGATACGCGGGATGGACGACCGTGTTGGGTGTTCAGTTCCGATACCAAGCCGGGGCATGCCAATAGAACAGTGATCCAGGAAATGAGCACGTGGTTCGACCAAGAGAGCGGTCAAGTGCTCGCGCGTGAGTACCACATCCAGCACGGCTCCATTCTTTTGTATTTCGACATCTCCATCAAAGTACAGAACACGGTGGTGAATGGAACTCTTGTGCCGTTGCATGTGGATTACAATGGTGAGTGGGATATTCCTTTCAGTAAACCCGAGCTGATCCGATTCGAACTGGTGATGACGGACTGGAAGGTGGAACCATGATGCGATGATCCACGTTCCAAGGGCAGCAGAGCTGATTAACAATAAATTGACACAACAGCGCTCACCTGCGGACCACATCCCGCGTAGTTTTGCCGACCGATGATCCCTGCGTTCATGAAATGCATGTTGCCCTTGTGGTTGCTCCTTTTAGGAGGCTCCGGGCATTCGGCAGTTCCTGGTCCTGAAGCATCGGCCATCCTCTCCGCAATCGACCTTTCGTTGCAGGTGGATCTTGTCGGCTCCGAAGCCCAGCGCAGCTACGATCTGGTCGTTCCTTCATTCGTACACGTTCCCGGTGAGGAAATGTGGATCGCTCCGGACCTGTTCTTCGAGAGCGAGGAAGAACTGCGGGAGCACATCGATCCGGAAGAGGATACCGAAAGGGACCGTTCCAATTCGACGCATGTCGGTCACTCGGCCTTGCGGCCTTTGGTGTATTCCGTCAACGACCTTTCTGCGTTAGTTGGGCGAGGTCGGCACTTCCACACAGCACCGCCTTTGCGCGTCGTGCTCGGGGTATTCCGGGTCTGATCCCGATCCCCTTCTCGGGCGACCTTGGGTTGCCCTGTTCCTTTTTCTCTTCATTCCATTGCCATGCCGTCGAGCAAGGCAGCGTCCAGTGAGGTACATGCGTGAAAGTCAACGGCAATTTCGATCCATTAAGGATAAACGATCGGTCATGAAAGCGATCCAGATAGTGTTGGGACTGAGTGTCCTGCTGGCCCAAGCGGGTTGTGGCTCCGAGCATGAGAAGGAAGAACATGGGGAGCGCTTCTTGGCGACCAGCCCATTGCGTACGGATACGTTGGTCTCGCGGGACTACGTTTGCCAGATCCATTCAGTGCAGCACATTGAAATGCGAGCTCTGGAAAGAGGTTATCTGGATGGTATCTACGTGGATGAGGGACAGCGTGTGCAGGAGGGGCAGATGATGTTCCAGATACGCCCGATATTGTATCAAGCGGAGGTACACCGGGCCGAAGCCGAGGTGGAATTCGCTGCGATCGAGTACAAGAACACCAAGGCCTTGGCGGACAGTAATGTGGTTTCGCCGAACGAGTTGGCGTTGGCTGGAGCTCGATTGAGCAAGGCCAAAGCAGAGCTGGCCATGGCTCAGGCACATCTGGGGTTCACTGAGGTGCGGGCACCATTCGATGGCATCGTGGGTCGCTTCCATGTTCGAAAGGGTAGCCTTCTGGATGAAGGTGAACTACTAACGGAACTCTCGGACAACAGCAGTATGTGGGTGTACTTCAATGTGCCTGAATCAGAATACCTGGCCTACCAGCGGAATTCCGAGGCAGAGCAAGGAAAGAAAGTGCGGCTGAAGATGGCCAATGGTGAAGAGTTCGAGACTCCGGGTGAGATCACGGCCATTGAATCCGATTTCAACAACACCACCGGTAACATCGCCTTCCGAGCCACATTCTCGAACCCGCACGCGCTCCTTCGCCACGGAGAAACGGGCAACATACTCATGGACACACCTCTGAAGGATGTTCTGGTCATTCCGCAGAAGGCCACCTTCGAAGTGCTCGATCATCGATACGTGTTCGTGATCGGCGATGACAGTGTTGTAAGGAGTCGACCCATCACCATTGCACAGGAACTCCAGCACTTGTTCGTGATCAGCGAGGGGCTTGAGGACAATGAGCGGATCCTGTTGGAAGGATTGCGCAAAGTGAAGGACAAGGAACATATCGAATTCCACATGGTCCCTGCCGATTCGGTCGTCACGCATTTGTCCTTGTACGCCGAGTGATCGGAGGAGAACAGAACTGAGCCATGTTCAGGAATTTCATCCATCGCCCGGTATTGGCCATTGTCATATCGGTCCTCATTGTATTCACCGGTCTGCTCTCCATCGAGCAGTTGCCCACCTCCCAGTTCCCGGAGATCGCGCCGACCACGGTGAACATTTTCATCGCTTACCCCGGCTCCAGCGCCGACGTACTCACGAGGTCTACCATCATCCAATTGGAAACAGCGATCAATGGTGTACAAGGCATGCGATATATCGCATCCGATGCCACCAGCGCCGGCGAAGGCACGATCAGGATCATCTTCGAACCTGGTACCGATCCGAATGAAGCGGTCGTTCGCGTGAAGACGCGTGTGGATCAGGTGATGCCGAACCTTCCGCTGCTCGTGCAACGAGAGGGTGTGATCATCACGCCTGTTCAGCCGAGCATGCTCATGTACGTTAACCTCTACGGGAACGCGGAGGATGCGGATGAACTGTTCCTGTACAATTATGCCTATACGCAGATGATCCCTGAGATCCAGCGGATAACGGGCGTAGCGCAGGCGCAGATCCTCGGTAGTCGCAAATACGCCATGCGCATTTGGATGAAACCCGATCGCATGCGGGCGTACAGTGTTTCTGCAGAGGAGGTGATGAAGGCCATGGAGGAACAAAGCCTCATTGCCCGTCCTGGGCGATTAGGACAGAGCTCTGGCATCAATGCGCAATCTTTGGAATACGTTCTGGTCTATCAAGGTCAGTTCAATGAGCCGGAGCAGTACAAGAACATCATCATCCGCGCGAATGAAGAAGGCGAGTTGATCAGGCTGCGTGATATCGCGGATGTTGAATTGGGCAGTGAATTCTTCGATATCTACTCGAACCTTGACGGAAAGCCATCGGCCTCCATCGTATTGAAGCAAACCCTTGGCAGTAACGCCAGTGAGGTGATCGCTCAAGTGAAGATGAAGCTTGAGGAATTGCAGGAGTTCATGCCACCTGGGGTCGAGTACAAGGTGAGTTACGATGTATCAACGTTCTTGGATGCCTCCATTGAGCAGGTGTTGCACACCCTTCGTGACGCCTTCATCCTCGTGGCTCTCGTCGTATTCTTCTTCTTGGGCGACTGGCGCTCCACGCTGATCCCGATCATCGCGGTACCCGTCTCCTTGATCGGAGCTTTCTTCATCATGCAGATGTTCGATCTGTCGATCAACCTGATCACCTTGTTCGCGCTTGTGCTCGCGATCGGTATCGTGGTGGACGACGCGATCGTGGTGGTGGAAGCGGTGCACGCCAAGATGCAGGAGAATCATCACCTTACGCCCTACGCTGCGGTGAAGGAGGTGATGGGTGAGATCGGCGGTGCCATCATCGCGATCACCTTGGTGATGGTATCCGTGTTCATCCCGATCTCCTTCATGACCGGGCCTGTCGGGGTTTTCTACCGCCAGTTCTCCATCACCATGGCGGGTTCGATCATTCTTTCGGCCATCGTGGCGCTCACGCTCACCCCTGTATTGTGCGCCATGATACTGAAGCCACATAGCAGTGGTGTCAAGAAGAAGTCGATCATGGACCGCTTCATCGACTCCTTCAACCGTGGTTTCGAGCGCGTGACCGGTCGCTATGTACGGATCCTGAACAGGACCGTGGCGAGGAGGACTGTCACTTTCGGTGCGTTGATCGCCTTCTGTGCCGGGATCTATATCACTGATAAGGTCTTGCCAGCGGGCTTCATTCCCAGCGAGGATCAAGGCACCATCTATGCCATCATCCAGACGCCACCAGGCTCTACGTTGGAGACCACCAATGAGGTGGCGCGTGAACTGCAACGTATCTGCAAGGAGATCCCGGAGGTTGAGTCCGTTTCTTCCTTGGCCGGATACGAGATCATGACCGAGGGACGTGGCTCCAATGCGGGTACCTGCCTCATCGATCTGAAGCCTTGGCATGACCGTCACAAGGATGTGAACGAAGTGATGGAGGAGTTGGAAGAGAAGACCAAGAACATGGGCGCGGTCATCGAGTATTTCGAACCACCCGCTGTTCCGGGTTTCGGTTCCTCTGGTGGTTTCTCCTTGCGCATGATCGACAAGACCACGAACACCGATTACCATGTGTTCGAGAAGATCAACAACGATTTCATGAATGCCTTGCGCGAACGCAAGGAACTCACTGGTCTTTTCACGTTCTATGCGGCGAACTATCCGCAGTACGAAATGATCATCGATAACAACGTGGCCATGCAGAAGGGCGTGTCCATCGGCAAGGCCGTGGAGAATCTGAACATCCTCATCGGTAGCACATACGAACAGGGGTTCATCCGTTTCGGCAGGTTCTTCAAAGTGTATGCTCAAGCTGCACCGGAGTACAGGCGATACCCTTCGGACCTGGAAGGTTTGTTCGTCAAGAACGAGGCCGGAGAAATGGTTCCGTACTCCTCTTTCATGAAGTTCGTCAAGCGCTTAGGGCCGAACGAGATCACCCGATACAATATGTACAACTCTGCGGCTATCCGTGGTCTGCCCGCAGAAGGTTTCACCAGTGGTGATGCCATCAAAGCAATTCAGGAGGTGGCCAAGGAAACGCTGCCTCGGGGGTACGACATCGCATGGGAAGGATTGTCCTTCGATGAAGCCGAACGAGGGAACGAGGCCATTTACATCTTCGCTGTGGTGCTCATCTTCGTTTACCTCGTGCTCGCTGCGCAGTACGAAAGTTTCGTCCTTCCGTTGGTCGTCATTCTTTCTCTGCCCGTTGGTGTCTTCGGTTCCTTCCTCATGCTGAAAATGATGGGCTTGGCGAATGATGTCTACGCACAGATCGGATTGATCATGCTCATAGGATTGCTCGGAAAGAACGCCGTGTTGATCGTTGAATTCGCGGTCCAGCGACAGCGCGCTGGTGCCACGGTTCTGGAGGCGGCCATCGAAGGAGCGAAGGCCCGTTTCCGTCCGATCCTGATGACCTCATTTGCTTTCATCGCTGGTTTGATACCGTTGGTGATCGCTTCAGGAGCTGGTGCCATAGGAAACCGCACCATCGGTTCTTCCGCAATGGGGGGTATGCTCATCGGAACGTTGATCGGCGTATTGGTGATACCAGGTTTGTACTATGTATTCGCCACCATGATCGTGGGCCGCAAGCTCATTCAGGATGAACAGGACGAACCCATTTCCGAGGAATTCGTGCGCAAAGATGAAGAAGGTGGGAACACACGGGAGGCCATGCGGAAGTTGAACGACCGCGTCAAGGAACTTCTGAAATGGAAGAAGGACCAATGAGGAACCGAACCAATAGCCGCATGAACACGCACCTGTCCATCGGGTTTCTCCTAGGTGCGCTGACCTTCACGTCCTGCGCGCCGAAACTGCAGATGTGTGAGGAGAGCAAAGCCGTGCCGCCTGCCTATCAGCAACCCACTTCGGACACTACGAACACGGCGAAGGTCAAATGGAAGACCTTCTTCACCGATCCTGATCTCAATGCGCTCATCGATACAGCGTTGACCAACAACCAGGAGCTGAACATCGTGATGCAGGAGATCGAAGTGGCCCGTGCTGAAGTCCGCGCTAGAAAAGGGGAGTACTTGCCCTTTGTCGGTCTGCAGGCTGGTGCTGCCACAGAGAAGGTCGGCCGATCTACACGCAACGGTGCTGTGGAGGAGAACCTGCAGATCGCCGATGACACGAAGTTCCCTGATCCACTTCCGGACTATCTGCTCGGCGTGCATGCCACTTGGGAGATCGATATCTGGAAGAAATTGCGCAATGCGAAGAAGAGCGCTTTCATGCGGTACATCGCCAGCGTGGAAGGGAAGAATTTCCTGGTGACCAATTTGATCGCGGAGATCGCCGACTCGTACTACGAGCTGTTGGCTCTGGACAATCAACTCCTGATCGTTCAACAGAACATCGAGATACAGAGGAATGCGCTTGAAGTGGTGCGTGTGCAGAAAGCCGCTGCGCGTGTTACGGAGTTGGCGGTGCGCCGGTTCGAAGCCGAAGTGTTCCATACCCGGAGCCTGCAGTTCGAGATCCAACAACGGATCACCGAAACGGAGAATCGTCTGAATTTTCTGGTAGGGCGTTATCCACAACCGATCCAACGTCGCGCCCAAGGCTTCAACACATTGGTGCCGGATACGCTGTACACGGGATTGCCCGTGCAATTGCTCGAGAATCGTACCGATGTGAAACAGGCTGAACTGGAGCTTACGGCGGCGAAACTGGACGTGAAGGTGGCCAAGGCCCGATTCTATCCTTCCTTGGGAGTCAGTGCCGGTCTTGGAGTTCAAGCCTTTGATCCCTCGTACCTGACGAAGACGCCGGCATCCTTGCTCTACTCCATCACCGGTGATCTGATGGCTCCTTTGATCAACCGGAACGCGATCAAGGCGATGTACTACACGGCCAGTGCGAAACAGTTGCAGGCGGTCTACAACTACGAGCGCACCTTGCTGAACGCCTACGTTGAAGTTGCGAATCAGTTGGCGATGATCCGCAATATGAAGGCGAGCTATGAACTCAAAGCTCAGCGAGTGGATGCACTCACGGAGTCGATCACGATCTCCAACAGCCTTTTCCGATCGGCTCGGGCCGACTACATGGAAGTATTGTTGACACAGCGCGATGCCTTGGATTCACGCTTCGAATTGGTGGAAACCCAGAGGGAGCGCATGAATGCCATGGTGAACATGTACCGGGCGTTGGGTGGTGGTTGGAGGTAGTGTGTGAGGCGAACCCAGTGATCGATCATGCGCTCAATGGGAGTTGCTGGATGAACGAACAGGATGAATAGCTGGGTTGGTGCATTTCATTCGGTTCCACGTCCTGAGAAGTATCCGCGCTGCCGACCCACCGTGAAGAAGTTGATGAAGAGCACGATATAGCTCAAATAGAAGAGCGACTGCAAGCACACGATCGCCTTGCCCATCGGGGTGACAGGAAAGTACTCACCGAAACCGATGGTGCTGTTGGTGACGAAGCTGAAATAGATCGGATCGGCCCAATGGGTGAATGCCTTGTTCAGGTAGTTCCCGCTGGCGTAGATCACCCCGAAGGTGAAGACCACTTCCACATAGTTGAGGAGGATGAGGATCTGCGAACGTCGATAGGAGCGTGGGCTGGAGAAGGTGTCTGAAGCGAAGATGAGCGTTGGGATGTAGATGACCGTTTCCAACATGAACCAAACCACGAGGAAGAGGACGATCGGTTGATGCTCCCACCCTTGATGAAGTGCGACAGCAGGGAAGGTCGTCTTCAATAGAACGAATACTTCCGTGGCGAGGTCCTGGGATTGTGGACCGCGGCGCCAGAACAGCTGCCGGATGTACATGCCCGGAAAGAGGAATTGTGAGGCAGCGAGTGCCAACCGCACCACTTTCTCCAGCCCCGAGTCCTCGTCGAACTCATTGTTCCAGATCGCGGTGATGTTCTCCCAACGTCGTTCTATCACGCTCCTTCGCGGCACATCCTCGGTGCGCCCCTTGCCGATCAGTAACTTCTTGAAGTGGCGTTGCATTGGGCTCAATGGTCCGGGCAAGGTGATGGTACAAGTTACGATCAGCTTCTGACAAGTAACTGTCGATCATCAGTTGCATGATACGTGGAGAGACCATGGCGCGAGCCCTACAGCCAATGCGCAATCATAGGTTGTTGCGGCGATCCGAACCAGCCGTTCCATTCATAACAGGCCGCTCCTGACAATAGCGATGACGATCACTTGTCCAAGCAATTGATAAGGCAAGGAGCTCGATCAAGCAAGGATGAACGGGCGCTTTGACCAGCCGAGGTCACATCAATGCTTCCCCTGCGCGGCCAGCCACCGTTCCGCATCCAAAGCAGCCATGCAACCGCTACCCGCACTGGTGACGGCTTGGCGGTACACCTTGTCTGCGGCATCGCCAGCAACGAATACACCTGGGATCTTGGTGCTTGTGCGATCCGCATCGTGCTTCAAGTAGCCGGCATCATCCATATCCAACTGTCCTTTGAAGATCTCGGTGGCAGGCGTGTGGCCGATGGCGATGAAGAGGCCGGTGACATCCAGCTTGCGCTCTTCGCTGGTCTTATTGTTCACGGTGAGCACGGCTTCCACGGTGTTCGCGCCGAGCACATCCTTGACCTCTGTGTTGAAAAGCACTTCGATGTTGGGCGTGTTCTGCACACGGTGCACCATGGCCTTGCTGGCGCGGAACTCATCCTTGCGCACGAGCATGTACACTTTGGGGCAAAGCTTCGCGAGGTAGGTGGCCTCTTCGCAGGCGGAATCACCGGCTCCAACGAGCACCACATTCTGTCCTTTGTAGAAGAAGCCATCACATACGGCGCAAGCGGTCACACCACCACCGATATCGCGCAGGCGGATCTCGTTGGGAAGCCCCAGCCATTTCGCGCTGGCACCCGTACTGATGATCACGGTATCGGCATGGATCTCGGTCTTCTCATCCACCCACACCTTATGAACAGGGCCACTGAGATCAACCTTGGTGACCCAGCCGTGGCGCACGTCCGTCTCGAATCGCAAGGCCTGCTCGCGCAGGTCGTTCATCATGTCGGGACCGGTGCGACCTTTCGGATAACCGGGATAGTTGTCCACTTCGGTGGTCTGCGTCAACTGGCCACCGGGCAATGGGCCTTCGATCATCAAGGGTTTCATGTCCGCGCGTGCGGCGTAGATGGCAGCAGAATATCCAGCAGGACCTGATCCGATGATCAGGCACTTGACGTGTTCAGGTGTAGTGCTCATGTTTTTGAAGGTCGCAAAGGTACCGTGCGCGACTGGTCGCTCAGAACCTCATGGCCTGACGTTCGTCAGAAATCATTTCCAATAGGGCATGCCTAGTGCGTACCCGTGATCGGATGACCCCGACATGGAGATCAACGCTTCACGATCCGAAACAGGCCTGAAAGCCAAAGGACCCTACTGGCAAACGATCGTATCGGCATACACCCCCCAGCCGGCCCAGATACCGAGGCCACCTTCGATGTTGGAGCGCGCATTCACGGGTGTGCCGAAGAGGTCGCCACCGCTGCCGACATTCTCATCGTAGCTGGTGTAGAACTCATGCTCGTTGAACCCGATGCTCACGAACTTCACAGCGATGGTATCACCGACCTTGAAGAAGCCTGCTTCTTCGTTGTTGTCCTCCGGTGCATCGCTGTAGAACTGCCGACCTCGTATCACATTGAAGTCAAAAGTGAGTCCGTTCACATACTTGTCGGCGAAGGTGGTGCCTAGTGGTGAAATGAAAGTGGGGTCTTCGACATTGCCATCTGCGTCGTGGCTGATGCGGCGGGCCATCCAACGGTAGTAGTTTCCCATGGTATCCGGGTCGCTGATGCGTGCCCATGCGAATCCCAAGGAGTCGTCATCCGGCCGCTGCAAGGCGAGTTTGAACCAAACGGAATCCAAAGGCACCGGGTTGGGTATCGTGGTAACACTGGTGAGCACCTTGCCTTCCGCTTCGATGCGGAGACCGTACGTCCGGCCCACTTCGCCGAAGAGTGCAGTATTGGCCGTGGTATACACGCAAATATCCACGTTGCTCAGCAGTTCGGGGTCCAGTCCGGTGATCTCGGCAAAGAGCGCACGCTGTTCGTCTGTGAGCGCATCGGTGCAAAGCAGGTCGAGCGGGATGGGACCGCTGCCATTGTCCACCGTAACGACAGCGTTGCGCACGTAGATGCTGGAAAGCGAGCTGTAGTCGGCCGACTCGAAATAGCCTTGGGTGCGCGTAAGGATCACGAAGGGAGGCAGTCCTGGTTCGATGGAGCCCTCCACCACCAAGCGTTCAGGGACATCCGGCAGGTCCACGGTGATCTCCTTCTCGCAGGCTGTGAGCAGCACAGTGGCGAAGAGGACGAAAAGGGAAGTTCGACGTACCATCAGAAGTGGAAGTTCCATGTAACGGAAGGTAGAATGCTGAACAACGATACTTGCTTGGCCACGGGCCGCAGATCGCCCCCGCCGGCCGTGCCTTCCGTGGTGAAGTAATAGAAGTACGGGTTGGCCCGGTTGTAGGCGTTGTACACAGCGAAGGTCCAACTGCTGCGGTACTTGCGCTCCACGGTGGTGGTCTCGCCCGTGCCCTTGTTCGTGACCTGCTTGGTCGGTTTGTTCTTCAAGGTTGCAGCGAAGTCCAAGCGATGGTACGGCGCCATGCGGAAGCCGTTGCGCTCACTGAACTGGCTGACGACGCGTCCTTCGATCCAGTACCGTTGCACAGGCAGGGTGGTGGCTTGGCCGGTGCTGTACACGAAAGTGGCACCGAAGGTCCAACGGTCGTTGAGATCATAGCCGCCCACCAAGCTAAGGTCGTGGCGACGGTCCCAGCGGCTCGGGAATTCCCGGCCTTGGTTCACATCGGGGAATTGGCGCATGGTCTTGCTCCATGTATAACCCACCCATCCGGTGAACTTGCCCAAGCGACGTTTCAGGAAGAATTCCGCACCGTAGCTCCAGCCCTTGCCGAAGACGAGGTTGGCATCGTAGTTCGTGTTACCACCATCCTGTGGCTGTGTGCCCTCGGCATACTCGATCTGGTTGAGCATGTCCTTGTAGTACACTTCGACGCTACCCTCGTATTTGCGGTCGAAGAAGTCGCGGAAGTAGCCTACGGCATATTGCAGGCCGATCTGGGGTTTCACATTGGTGCCGCTCGGTATCCATACATCGGTGGGGAGGCCGACAGAACTGAAACTAGCGAGGTGCACGTACTGCATGTTCCGGTTGAAGCTGGCCTTCACGCTGCTGTTCGGTCCAAGGGTGTAGCGTGCGGAGATGCGTGGTTCCAAACCAGCGTAATCCTTGATCTTCTTACCTGCAGGGATGTCCTTCGTTCCAATGGAATTGCCATTCTCATCCAGCAGGTATTCTTTGAACGAACCCACATGAGCGAAGTAGGAGAGGCGCACGCCAAGGTTCACACGCAACCGATCCGTCACGCTGTAGTCATCCTGGAAGTAGAGTGCACCTTCGTGCGCATTCAGTTTCGACGGTGTGTCGATCGCGAACTCGGTGTCGCCACTCTCCACGTCCACGGTACTTGGTGTGTAGATGTGGTAGGTGTATTGAAGCCCGTACTTCAACTCGTGGCGGATGTGCGGGTACTGGCTGAAGTCCACCTTGAGGCCATAGTCCTTGATACCGCTGCTCAAGCCGAATTTGAAATCGTCCTGGCCGCCCTTGAAGCTGAACTGATAATCACTGTAGATGGCCGTGGTGTTTAGGAACAGCTTGGGGCCGAAGACGTGATTCCAACGCGCGCTCAAGGTGGCATTGCCCCAAGGAATGCGGAAGTCCGGGCTGCCGGGTTCACTTCCCGACAGGGTAAATACATCGCGACCGAAGTAGCCGCTCAGGAAGAAACGGTCTTTGTCGCTGAGGCGGTAGTTGGCTTTGGCATTGACGTCATAGAAATAGTAGCCGCTGCCCGCGAAAGCACCTTCCGGGTTGAGAAAGGGTTTGGTGAGCACGTCGATGTAAGTGCGGCGCGCGCTCAGGATGAAGGAGCCCTTATCCTTGATGATCGGTCCTTCCAGCGTAAGTCGACTGCTGATGAGACCAATGCCACCTTGACCGTGCAGTCCTTTGTTGTTGCCGTCCTTCATGGTGATGTCCAGCACGCTGCTCGCGCGACCACCATAAAGCGCAGGCATACCTCCTTTGATCAATTCGATGTTCTTCACCGCATCGGCGTTGAAAACGCTGAAGAAGCCGAAGAGGTGGCTCGCGTTGTAAACGGTTGCGTTGTCCAAGAGGATCAAGTTCTGGTCCGGGCCGCCGCCGCGCACGTAGAAACCACTGTTCCCTTCGCCGTTGCTGGCCACACCGGGCAGGAACTGGAGCGTCTTCAGGATATCCACCTCGCCGAGCAGTGCAGGGAGCGTGCTCAATTTCTGCACATCAATGTCCATCACACCCATCTGAGTGCTTTCGGTGTTGGCTGCCTTTTTTCCCAGCACTTCGAACTCCTTGGCCACGATCGCCTTGGTGCGGGCCTCGAAGGTGATCACCATATCCTTCGTCAGGTCGATCACGCGCTCATCATCCTCATATCCGATGAAGCTCATCACAACAGTGTGCGGACCGGGTGACAGGTTCAGTGCGAAGTAGCCGAAGGTGTTGGTGGCCGTGCCCTTCATGGTCTCCTTCACATACACGTTGGCACCGATCAACGTCTCGCCGGTAGCGGCATCCTTCACGTAACCGCTCACGGTGAGATTTCCCTGTCCGTTTAGCAAGGCAAACGAGAAGAAGGCGAAGAGAAAGAGGAGTGGGCGCAGCATCGATGGTGTTCGGGCGGCAAAACTATCGGTCAAGAATGGGTGGAACACGCCGTTCGTCCAATTGGTTCAGCCGTTCGTCCCATGTGCGTGCCTTCCACATTCGCATGTTGATCGAATGTCACTGGAATTCGCATTCGCGTGAAGTTGTCGTAGCGTTCGCGCTGGATCTTTGTTGCAACTCTTACCAGCCATGCAAACCATTCTACGCAAGTACAGCCCAGGTCTCATGACCATCGCCATTTACGCAGGAATTCTGCTCTTCGCGATCATTTGCACGTTCGCCGGCAAGTAGCGCAGGCGATCCAAGGACGGAAACTGAAGAAGCCGTCCCAGTTGGAGACGGCTTCATTTACCAGTCGGGGTGACTGGACTCGAACCAGCGACCCCTTGCACCCCATGCAAGTGCGCTACCGGGCTGCGCTACACCCCGAAATTCCTTGTCCCGCAATTCGATGAACTTGTTGTTCAACCGGGTCTGCGTTCAACCCTAGGGGCGGCAAATGTAACAAAGGGAAGAACACCGGAATTGGAAGAATCCTTCGAAGATCGTTAGCGATCGCTCGTTGAGTGGCACGGTCGGGCACTGCATTATCCAGGATCCCGAGCAGGTCTCGTCTTTTCATGCGGCCTACATTTGCGCACCGCTCTCCCGAATTGAAATGTTCAAGCCTCTTACGCCAGCGTTCGCCATTCTCATTTCGTCCTTGATGTCCTGCGGAACTGAACCGTCAGATGGGTCTGAGGAGCAAGTTGATGGACCCGAACGTTCTTCGATCGTCATGGATACACACAGCCACGCCCGCCCATCCGATGCGGTGATCACCCATCTGGATCTCGATATCAAGGTGGACATGAACGCCAAGCGGATATCCGGTACTGCGAGCTACGACATCGCAGTTCCGCACGGTGATCGGATCATTCTCGACACCGACGATCTCGAAGTGGAGAAGGTGACCGACGGCTCGACACAGGAATTGAAGTTCAATATGGGTGACAGCACGCGTATCGGTCGCGCATTGACCATTGAACTCCCGAAGGGCACCGATCGGATCACGGTTCAGTATCGGACCGGTCCGAATGCAAAGGCTTTGCAATGGTTGGGGCCAGAGCAAACGGCGGACAAGATCCATCCCTTCCTGTTCACCCAAGGAGAAGCCATTCTATCGCGCACATGGATCCCGATCCAGGATAGCCCGGGGATCCGTTTTACTTACGATGCGAAGGTGAACGTACCCACCGAATTGATGGCTGTGATGAGCGCCATCAATCCGCAAGAACGCAGTGCCGATGGCAACTACAGCTTCCACATGGAGCATCCGATACCGGCCTACTTGATCGCGCTTGCCGTGGGTGACCTGGACTTCGCACCCATCGATGATCGCACCGGAGTGTATGCAGAACGCGGCATGCTGAAGCGCGCCGCTTGGGAGTTCGAGGACACCGGGAACATGCTGAAAGCGGCCGAGGCGCTCTACGGCCCGTATCGCTGGGGGCGGTATGACCTCATCGTACTTCCACCGAGCTTCCCGTTCGGCGGCATGGAGAATCCCTGCTTGACCTTTGCGACACCCACCATCATCGCAGGGGATCGCTCCCTTACCGCTCTCGTGGCACACGAACTGGCACACAGCTGGAGCGGCAACCTGGTGACCAACGCGACCTGGAACGACTTCTGGTTGAACGAGGGCTTCACGGTCTATTTCGAAAGCAGGATCTCCGAGGCGTTATATGGCGAGGAGTACGCTGGCATGTTGCAGCAATTGGGGCGTCAAGACCTGCTGGCGACCTTGGACGATATCGCAAAAGGCAAGCATCCGGAGGACTCCAAGCTCCGCCTTGACCTCTCCGGTCGGGATCCGGACGATGGAATGACCGAGGTCGCCTACGAGAAGGGCGCTGCCTTCCTTCGTCTGCTGGAATCGAAAGTGGGCAGGGACAAGTTCGATGCTTTTCTGCGCGATTACTTCGATCGGTTCGCATTCCAGAGCATGACCACCGACCGGTTCTTGGCTCACTTGAACGATCATCTTTTGGAGCCGAACCACGTGACCTTGGATGTAGATGCCTGGGTGGATGGCAAAGGACTGCCTGCCGATGCGCCCATTCCAGAGAGCGATCGGTTCACCAAGGTGGAAGGCCAGATCGAGCAATGGGTCGCCGGCAAGCCTGCCATGCAACTGGATACCAAGGCCTGGAGCACGTTCGAGTGGATGCATTTCCTGCGCCACCTGCCCGCGGATCTTTCCGAACAACAGATGAACGAGCTCGATGCGGCATTCGGTTTCACCAAGAGCGGCAATGCCGAGGTGCTTGCCGCTTGGTTCGAGCAATGCATCCGCAGCGATCATGATCCTGCTTTCGCACGCATGGATGAATTCCTCAATACCGTCGGTCGCCGCAAGTTTCTTGTGCCACTGTACACGGCCATGTTGGATTCCGAGAAAGGACGACTCATGGCACAGACCATTTATCGGAATGCAAGGCCCAACTACCATTCTGTCTCTGTTCGCACCCTCGATGATATTCTAGCCTGGAAGGACAACCATCCTCCGGTGACGTTCTAAGAATGACACGGTGCCTGAAAAGCAAGAAGCCCTCCGATCCGGAGGGCTTCTTGCTTTTCAGGGGTGGGATCTTCGTTCAACGCGCGAGGATGATCCGTTGGGTGCTCGCACCGAATTTCGGTGTGGTGATGCGCAGGAGGTATGCGCCATCGGCTAAAGCGCTCAGGTCCAAGGTGCGTACCAAGCCACCTGCGGCAATGCGCCCCAAGTTGCTACTGTACACCACTTGACCGAGACCGTCGATCACGCTCACCTGCACTTCGGAAGCTTGCTCGAGTCCGAGGTTCATGTAGAGCTGGCCTGTGGTCGGGCTAGGGTAGACCGACGTGCTGAAACGAGCGGTGTTCTCGCCGATGCCGACCGCGCAGGCCATGGGTTGAATGCCACTGCCTTGTGGGAACGCGTTGACGAAGGTGTTCATGTTCGAGATCGGATAGATGTCGTGGTTGATCATGATCTTCTCCGGCGAGATCAAGGCGAAGGTGGGGAAGGCACTCACGCCAAAGACGGCGGTAAGCGGATCTCCGTTCGGGCCACCGACCACCGGTGGGTGAGCGAAATTCGGCGCGAAGTCCTCGGAGAATGCTTCGCTCTCCGCATCGGTGTCGTCGCCGTTGTTGATCTCGATGCAGATCAGATCGCCGCCGTTGCAGCCATAGGTCTGGTACAATTGGCTGTAGTACGGGGCGTTCGCTTGGCACGGTGGACAACCGTAGAAGAAGAAGTCGAGCAGCACGTATTTGCCTTCGGCTGCATACGTGTTCAGGTTATGGACCACACCATGGGTATCGGTGACAGTGAAGTCGGACACCGTGGATCCGTTCGGGTAATTATTGGTCTGGGCGGCCAGTCCGAGAGGCAATGCGAGGGCTAGAATTCCAGCGTAAGCGTGTTTCATGGGCTTTGGTTTGAAGCGAATCTAGAAGGATCGGATCCGTATCGAGGTCACTTTATCTCTTCAGATGGTTTTCCTAAGCGCCCGCACTGTTGAAGCAACGACCGAGGATCACGGGATCCAGTGTGTGTCCACCGGGAAATACCAAGCTGCGGCTGGTGATCCCGGCAAGGCGCAACCGCTCTTCGTTGTTGCGGAAGGCAGCTTCCGGTACCAGTTCATCCTGTTTGCCATGGACGAGATCCACTGCGCACTCGGAGAAGGCCAGTTGCAGTTGCGCTGCGGTCAATTCCGGCGGGAGGCTACCACCCCACAGAACGATCCGTGCAGGTCGTGCTTTACCCATTGCGATCCAGCGGGATACGGTGGCGACGCCTTGCGAGAAACCAAGCACATGCAACGGTTTGTTCCCGACCTCCAGCATCAACAGCCCGTGCAACGCATCAAGGTAGGCGACGTGGTCGGCGATCTCCTCTTCCCGATCCTCGCGCGTCATCCAGGTGGCACCTACGCGCTGATGGGCGGCATCCGTGTAGAACCGGGAAAGACCTTCAGGTGCAACGATCAATCGATCGTTCGCCAGCTCGTTGAAGCTGTTCAAGAAGAAGCGGGCCAGTTGACCGTAGCCATGCACCACTATCCAGATGGCACGCGCCGTGGCGGGATCACCGAGTTGGTGATAGCGCGCGGTGCGTTGGACCTTGAGGTGTCGTTCGGTCACGGTCAGTATGCAAGGAGTTCGTCGATCGCTGTGGTCACCTTTTCCGCACTCGGGATCATGGTGGCTTCCAGGGTGCTGTTCAGTGGAATGGCAGGCATGTCCACAGCGCCGATGCTACGCACGGGTGCATCAAGCTTCTCGAAACAGGCATCACTGATGCGCGCGGCAAGGGCTTGTGCGAAGGAATTCGTGAGTTGCTCTTCCGTAACCACCAAACAACGGCCATGGGATCGGGCTGCGTTCATCACCGTCTCTTCATCCAACGGGACCAAGGTGCGCAGGTCGATGATGGTGATGCGACCGGGGTAGTTCTTCGCAGCCGCCTTGGCCCAGTAGACACCCATGCCATAGGTCACCACCACGGCTGCTTGTCCGTTGTCAACCGAAGCAGGATCGGCTTCTTGCACGATACGCGCCCTGCCGAACGGGATCACATAATCCGCGGAAGGTTCGATGGTCTTGGCATCCTCGGTGCCTTTCAATTTGCTCCAGTAGAGACCTTTGTGCTCCAGCATCACCACCGGATTGGGATCGTGGTACGCAGCCTTGATCAGTCCTTTCAGATCCGCTCCGGTACTGGGGTAGGCGATCTTGATGCCCTTGATGTTGCAGAGCACGCTTTCCACACTGCTGCTGTGGTAGGGACCACCGCTACCGTATGCGCCGATGGGCACACGCAGTATGCAACCCACCGGGAATTTGCCCACCGTGAGGTAGCATGAGCGCGCCACTTCAGTGAAGAGCTGGTTCAAGCCCGGCCAGATGTAATCGGCGAACTGCACCTCCACGATGGGCTTCAAACCTGCGGCGCTCATACCAACAGTGCTCCCGATGATGAAGGCTTCTTGTATCGGGGTATTGAATACGCGGTGACCACCGAAGTCACGTGCCAATGTTGCGGCCTCGCGGAACACACCGCCGAGACGTGCACCCACATCCTGCCCATAGAGAAGGCAGCGCGGATCCTCTTGCATCAACTCGCGGATGGCGAAGAGCGCACTGTCCACCATCACCGTGGGTTCACGGTCCGAAGGGGAACGCTCACCTTTTTCCTCCGTGATAGGTGTTGGTGCGAACATGTGCGTCGTCAGATCCTCGGGCGTTGGGTCCTCGGCGGCGCATGCGCGATCGAAGTCCGCTTTCACGCGGGCGATGGCCTTCTGCTCCAACTGCTTCAGTCCATCGAGTTGGATCCGTTGATCCAACAACTGTTGCAGGAATCGCGGGAACGGATCGCGCTTCTTGTGTTCGGCGAGGTTCTCGGCGCTGCGGTAGAATTCCATGCGCACACCGCTCGTGTGGTGGTTGAGCAAGGGCACCTTGGCATGCACCAAGAAAGGCCGGCGCTCCTTGCGCACGGTAGCGATCACCTCTTGCAATACCGCGTAGCTGGCGAGGAGGTCCGCGCCATCCACTTGACGAACCTCCAAACCTTTGAAGCCTTTCGCATAATCGCTTGCATCGCCTACACGGATCTCATCGGCACTTGCGCTGATGTCCCATTCGTTGTCCTGCACCAGGTAGATGATCGGCAACTTCTTCAGTACCGCCATCTGGAACGCTTCCGCCACTTCTCCCTCGGTGATCGATGCATCGCCCAAGGAACAGACCACGATCGGAGCTTCATCCCCGATGGCCCCGTTGTAGTCGTGCGCAATGCCTGCTTGTTCCTTGTACCACAGGCCGAGTGCGATGCCCGTTGTAGGGATCGCCTGCATGCCTGTGGCGCTGCTCTGGTGCGGTATGCGTGGCATGCCCTCGCGCTTCAAGCTCGGGTGCCCGTAGTAGGTGCGCCCTCCGCTGAAGGGGTCGTCCCGCTTCGCTAGCAACTGCAACATCAGTTCATAGGGCTCCATGCCGATACCGAGCAGGATGCTGTCATCGCGGTAATAGGGCGCAACGAAATCCTGGGGCTTCAATTGCAGGCCGAGCGCGAGTTGAATGGCCTCATGACCGCGGCTGGTGGCATGCACATACTTCGCGGTAAGCTTGGCGTTCGCCTCGTACAACTCGGTCATCGCCTTGGCCGTGCACATCAGTTCCCACGTCTTGAGGAGGGTTTCCTGGTCGGGTGTGCGGCTTGTAGGCGTTCCTTTCTGTGTGGCGGTGAGGGACATGCGTACGGTCACTGGATTTGGAGGAGCAAGTTACGTTCCTGCGGCAAGTCGGCTCCGCTCATCCGTTCATCGGACCGCTGCCAGTCGTCCGTGTGGCGTTCATCCGGATCCAGAAAGTGGAAACCGCTGGTGGACATTTCTTTGAGCAACCGAATCCTTGTTGCCATGAGCCGTCAAGCACACGAACTGGATCACTGCATCGTCGGTGACGATATGCAATGCGTGGAGATCACGCTGGACCCGCAGGAGACCGTTATCGCCGAGGCGGGCACGATGATGATGATGGACGATGGCATCGAGATGAAGACCATTTTCGGCAGCGGCGATGGAAGGGAGCAAGGCTTCATGGACAAGCTGTTGGGCGCGGGCAAGCGGGTGCTTACCGGGGAGAGCCTGTTCATGACCACCTACACCAACGTCTCATCGGCGCGCCGCACGGTGTGGTTCGCGGCATCGTATCCCGGCAAGATCATGCCGTTGGATCTGCTGGACTATCAGGGCAAACTCATCTGCCAGAAGGATAGCTTTCTCTGCGCTGCGAAGGGTGTCAGCATCGGCATCGCCTTCCAGAAGCGCCTGGGCGTTGGTCTCTTCGGCGGCGAAGGCTTCATCATGCAGAAGCTCGAAGGCGATGGCCAGGTATACATCCATGCCGGAGGCACCACGGTGCAAAAGGAACTCGCCCCGGGCGAAACGCTCCGCGTGGATACCGGCTGCCTCGTGGCCATGACGCAGACCATCGATTACGACATCAAGCTCATCGGCGGCATCAAGAACACGATCTTCGGCGGCGAAGGCCTCTTCCTCGCACACCTGCGCGGACCGGGTCACGTCTGGATCCAGAGCCTACCGTTCAGTCGCTTGGCGGATAACATCATCGCTGCTGCGCCGCGCGCCGGCGGCAAAGGCAAAGAAGAGGGAAGTATCCTCGGAGGATTGGGCAGATTGCTGGATGGGGATAACTGAGCAGGGGGTAGGTGCAGAGTAGGAGCAAGAGCAAGAGCAGGAGGCAAGAGCAAGGGCACTAGGCATTTGCCTCCGGCATCTGCCACCTGCCGGTTGAGCCTACCTCACCGCGCCTCGCGCTGCTTACCACCGTCGAAGGCATTCAGGATCCCCTGCACGATCGAGAGCACCAAGCTGAAGCCGAGTGCCCACCAGAAGCTGTCCACCGTGAAGCCCGGAACGAGCAGAGCAGCGATAAGCACGATCACGGCGTTGATCACCAATAGGAAGAGGCCCAAGGTCACCACGGTCACCGGTAAGGTGAAGAAGATGAGGATGGGCTTGAGCACCGCATTCAACAGACCTAGCACGGCAGCGGTGAGCAGGGCGGTGATCAGACCATTCGTTTCGCCGAGATCACCGAGGCTGACGCCCGGGAGCAAGAGGTCGGTGAGGAGCACCGCGATCGCGGAGATGATGAGGTTGATGAGGATCTTCATGGTGCCGTAAAGGTGCAAAAGAGTAAGGAGTGCCGGTGATGCTCTCGCACCCACGACACTCCTTTCACAACAAAACGATCCGTGTTCGGTGATCTACTGCTTCACCAACTTCTGCGCCGTGCTCTTGCCGTTCTGGTCGATCACCAAGTAGTAGGTGCCGGTGGCCTTGTCGGTGAGGTCGAGGGTGCGTTCGTAGCGTCCTTTGAAACCGGTGATGCGTTCCTCGTAGACCTTCTCGCCACTGGCATCGTGCACATTCACGAAGAGGTCGCCGCTGTTCGGTACATCGAACTGGATGCGGAAGAAACCGTTGCTCGGGTTGGGGAACACGCGCATGTCGCCCACCTTCAAGGTCGCATCCAAGTGCTCCACGCCCTTGCTCTTCAGCAGTGCTTTCTCGTCGGCACTCAGGGGCATCGACTCGATGGTGATGCGGGTCTCGGTGCGCAGCTCGGTGCCGAGCTCGCGGCGCAGGTCGCTCATTTCCCTGCGCAGCTCGTCCATATCACGGCGCAGTTCTTCCCGATCCTCAGGCGCCAGCCCTTTGAATTGAAGCAAGCGCTCGCGCACCTCATCGCTCTCATCGCCGTTCATGTCGAAGTTGAAGGAGCGGTTCACGCTGCGCTCCCCGAGTTCACCGGCGATGATCAGTTGCTCGCCGTCGCGTTGCAAGGTGATCGCCACTTCATCACCGGGTTGCTTCGACTTGATGGTTGCGGAGAGATCAGCGAAATCCTCGATCGTCTCGTCATCGATGCGGGTGATGCGGTCTCCTTCCTGCAAGCCCATCTTGGCGGCCGCGGTGCCTTCTTCCACAGAACCGATCTCCGCACCGGGTCCATCGTCATTGCCGGGCGTCACTCCGAGGAAGGCACGCGAGGCCATGGTCCATTCGCCATCGCCGAGGTAGCTCTCCCAGTCCTGCTCGGCGCTGCCGTGCTCGGGACCGTACGCGAAGGAATAGGAGCGTGCGCTGCGCTCGCCGAGTTCCACATTGGCGCTCTTCTTCTTGCCCTCGTGGTACCAGGTCAACTTCACCTTGTCGCCCACATCCTGTGCGCGGATCAGCTCGGTGAGTTCCTGCGATGCCGTCACAGCCTTGCCATCCAGTTCGGTGATCACATCGCCTTCTTTCAAACCGGCTTTCTCGGCGGCCGATCCTTCGATCACCTGCTCCACGAGCACACCGGCCTTCACCGGCAGCTTCAACTCCTTGGCTTGCGCGGCATCCACTGAACGTGTGCTCACCCCAAGATAGGCTGTGGGTTCGCATGCAGCAAGGCCGCGCGCGATTGGTGTCATCGGTGCCATCGGTTCCATGGGCGCCATCGGAGGCATGGGCGCCATGTGCAGGAATATGTCATCGTTCGCATCGCCTCCCGATCGCCGGATGTCGATGGTCACGTTCTCGCCATCGCCATTGAAGTTGATGTTGTCCAGCACCCCGAGTTCCTTCAGGGCATCCTGAACCTCTTGTTCGTTGGAGGCATCGAACTCCTTGGTGACGCGCTTGGTCTCGCCGTTCTCGGTGGTCACGATCTCGATGCGCACTTTGCGCTGATCGGGTTCTTGTGGTGCGACCGGTTCTTGGGCGACACCTCCCTGGAACACCGCGGCCAGGGGCATGAGGAGGATGGTCTTGAACATGGTGGTTCGGTTTAGTGGTCCGAAACTATCCCACACTTTTCGGGATGCAGCGTTAACGTATGCGAACAAGTGTTAAGCGTGGGATGAGCCGTTCACTCGTGGGTGAATCGTTCCATATCGCGTCGGTCGCGCTTCGTGGGTCGGCCTTCGCCGGGGATGCGGTGTTGGGCTTTCGCCAGTCGTGCGAGTTCCAACTTCTCAAGGTCCTCGAAGGCCGTGCGTTCGGTGATCAGCTCCGGCACCAACTTGGCACCAACACGAGAGACCGGTAGGGCCACGATCGCCCAGCTGCGCCAGATCGGTGGTTCGCGCAGGGCGATCACATCACCGGGCTTCACTTCCGCAGAGGCCTTCACCGTGCGCTCGTTGATCCGGACCTGCTCGCGCTTTACGGCATCGGTAGCGAGGCTGCGCGTTTTGAAGAGGCGGATGCACCAGAGGAATTTGTCGATGCGCATTGGAGGTTGAATGCTCATGTGGTCATGGAATGCCTCCTTGGTCGGAGAATGCAGCACGTTGCTGGCGACCAAGTTATCTGCCATTGCTGATCTGCTCCTTTGCCAAGTGCCGAGTACTATGCGACCTTTGAGGCTGATCCCGATCTTGACCGATGTCCGTACCCGACGTCCTCGTCTCCTTGTGATCGACACGCACCATGCTCAGACGGATCTCCCGCAAGCTCACTGGACGGAAACGCACGGTGGAAGCGGATCGTCAACTCGGTTATGTGCTGGCCTTCGTCGCAGGTGCCATCAACGCAGGTGGTTTCTTGGCCGTGAAGCAGTACACATCGCATATGACCGGCATCGTATCGTCCATGGCGGACGACATCGCCGTTGGCGAGATCCGCTTCCTCATCACCGGAGCGGGGGCGGTGCTCTCCTTCCTCGTCGGTGCGGCATGCTCGGCCATCCTCATCAACTTCTCGCGACGCCGGCACATGCACAGCGAGTATGCGTTGCCACTGTTGCTCGAAGCCACCTTGTTGCTGGTGTTCGGCGTGGTGGGTGCGCGGGAGGGTCACCACGGCGATTGGGTCATTACCGGACTGGTGATGTTGCTCAGCTTCATGATGGGGCTGCAGAACGCGGTGATCACCAAGTTGTCCAACGCCGTCATCCGCACCACGCACGTCACCGGCATCATCACTGACCTTGGGATCCAACTTGGTCGCATGGCCTATTGGAATGCACCCTCTCGGAGCGGACTACCTAGAGTAGGAGCCGACCTCGAGCGGTTGCGCACCTTGATGATCCTCTTCGTGTCCTTCTTCGTTGGCGGTGTCAGCGGTGCCTTAGGCTTCAAGTTCTTCGGCTACATCTTCAGCCTTCCACTGGCCTTGGTGCTGATCATCGTGGCAGCCTTGCCCACGTGGGATGATCTGGTGGTGTACCTCAGGGTGCGGAAGTGATCAAGGACCACACCTTTGTGAGCGTGCACAGGCCCACCTGTACCAAAGCAAAAGCGGCGCTTTCGCGCCGCTCAAGTGACCCCGAGAGGATTCGAACCTCTAACCAACAGAACCGGAATCTGCCATTCTATCCAGTTGAACTACGGGGCCATTTCCCACGGAAATGGGCCAATGGGGCCGCGAAGATAGTGCACGTATCCAGATCGGTATAGAAAGCCTACCTTTGCGGGCCTTTTCAGGACCCCATAGCGCAAATGACCGAGCTACGCAACATCGCCATCATCGCCCACGTCGACCACGGTAAGACCACCTTGGTGGACAAGATCCTCCACCAGTGCCAGCTGTTCCGCGAGAACCAAGCCACGGCCGACCTGCTGCTGGACAACAACGACCTGGAGCGCGAGCGTGGCATCACCATCCTCTCCAAGAACGTGAGCGTGCGCTACAAGGATGTGAAGATCAACGTGATCGACACCCCCGGCCACAGTGACTTCGGCGGCGAAGTGGAGCGCGTGCTCAACATGGCCGACGGCGTGATCCTGCTGGTGGATGCTTTCGAGGGCGCCATGCCGCAGACCCGGTTCGTGCTGGGCAAGGCCATCGCCTTGGGTCTGAAGCCGATCGTGGTGATCAACAAAGTGGACAAGCCGAACTGCACACCCGAAGAAGTGCACGAGCAGGTGTTCGACCTCATGTTCACCCTCGAGGCCAACGAAGACCAGCTCGACTTCCCCGTGGTGTACGGCAGCAGCAAGCAAGGTTGGATGGGACCCGATTGGAAGACCCCGACCGAGGACGTGAGCTATCTGCTCGATACCATCCTGAAGCACATCCCAGCGCCGAAGAAGGAGGAAGGCAGCCTGCAGATGCGCATCACCAGCCTCGACTACAGCAGCTTCCAAGGCCGGATCGCCGTGGGCCGCGTGCGTCGCGGTTCCATCAAGTCCGGCCAGAACGTGAGCCTCGTGAAGAACGATGGCCGGATCACCAAGGGCAAGGTGGCCGAACTGATGGTCTTCGAAGGCCTCGGCAAGGAGAAGGTGAAGGACCGCGAATTGTACAGCGGCGAGCTCTGCGCGATCATGGGTCTGGAAGGCTTCGACATCGGAGACACCGTGGCCGACTTCGAGAACCCGGAAGGCCTGCCCGGTTTCAAGGTGGACGAGCCCACCATGAGCATGCTCTTCACCATCAACACCTCGCCGTTCTTCGGCAAAGAAGGCGAGTATGTGACCAGCCGCCACCTGCGCGACCGCTTGTTCAAGGAGATCGAGAAGAACCTCGCTATGCGCGTGGAGGAGACCAACAGCCCCGATAAGCTGCTCGTGTACGGGCGAGGCATCCTGCACATCGGCATCCTCGTGGAGACCATGCGCCGCGAAGGCTACGAGTTCCAGCTCGGCCAGCCGCAGGTGATCTACAAGGAGATCGACGGCGAGCGTTGCGAACCGATCGAGATGCTCACCGTGCAAGTGCCCGAGGAATTCAGCAGCAAGGTCATCGACCTCGTGAGCCGTCGCAAGGGCGAACTCACCAGCGTGGAACTGAAGGGCGACCGTGTCCACATCGAATTCAACATCCCTGCGCGCGGCATCATCGGCCTGCGCAACCCGTTGCTCACCGCTACCGAAGGGGAGGCGATCATCGCCCACCGCTTCAAGGGCTACGAGCCTTATAAGGGCGAGCTCGGCGTGCGTCGCGCGGCCAGCATCATCAGCCAAGGCACCGGCACCGCCATCGCCTTCAGCATCAACAAGCTGCAGGACCGCGGTAAGTTCTTCGTGGATCCAGGCGAAGACGTGTACGGCGGCCAAGTGATCGGCGAGAACCCGAAGACCGACGACCTCGTGGTGAACGTCCTCAAGGGCAAGCAGCTTACCAATATGCGCGCCAGCGGCAGCGACAGCAAGGAGAGCATCGCCCCAGCGGTGAAGTTCTCGCTCGAAGAATGCATGGAGTACATCGCCGCCGACGAATACCTGGAGGTGACCCCCAAGAGCCTGCGCATCCGCAAGATCCTGCTCGATGAGAACGACCGCAAGAAGGCGGGCAAGTCCATCGAGGCCTATAGCATCTGATCCATTCGAACGGAAAGAGAACGCCGGTCCTTTTTGGGGCCGGCGTTCGTGCGTTGGGTGCTGTCACCATGGACGGGTCATGGTTTTTGAAGGCGTTACCCTCGGCCATCGCTCAGTTCTACTGGAGCATTTGGCGGGTCAGTTCCACTTTCGTAACCAACGATTCTTCCTTGTTCCCAAGACTCTTCACTACCACTTTGTCCAAGGGATTGGTGACCTTCGAACGTCCTGAAAGCAGGCTGGTGGAACCATTCACTTCGATGGAGCCTGCAGCGTTTCAATAGGCGAGCAGCACGTTGTTCTCGAATGCACGCGCCGTGCACAACGAATCGATCAGGAGGAACTCGTCCTCACGTACATCCTCCACGCTGGTTGCGCGGGGGGGGGGGAAGGACCAATAGGTGGGCGATACGATGAGTTCCACGCCTTGGGCCACCATCGGAGCGAACATGGCCGGGAAGGCGAGGTCCCAACAGATGATGAGACCGACCTTGCCGAAGCGCGAGGGGAATACGGACACGGCAGGTCCCGGGGTGATCGCCCCTTTCTCCGTTTCCCACAGGTTGATCTTGCGGTAGCTGCCGATCACGGATCCATCGGATGCAAGGTATACTGCTTGGTTGTAGAGCAGGACTGCCTCGGCCACGGTCCAGGGTCCGGGGACGAGATCCACCTTGTACTGGTGAGCAAGGACTTGCATCCGCGCCAAGTACGCCAATGCGTGTTGCACGAACGCTGTTTGACCGTTCAGCGGCCCGCAGATGACATCCTACGGGAGTATCACCAGGTCCGCACCTTTCGCTTTAGCCTTCCTGATGAATTCCTCCATGCGTCGCATGTTCAGGATGGGGTCCGAAGGAGCGATCCGCATTTGGACCAGAGCGAGGTTGAGTTCCATGGGTTCTATGGTCGAGGGAACAAGCAAGAACTACACCGCCGCGGCCAGCGGAACATCCCAGGATCTTTTCGTCCGATAGTGCGTGCTAGTTGGTCCCAATGCCTGCGCACTGCGTTGTTGTGGTACTGGTCTTTGATAGGATCCAACTGCGGTCGATCGACAGTACTTCGGCCTATGCATTTGTTCACAGGGCTTTGTCACAGCGCATCTCGACCCCATGCCTGTCCATGGGCGTTGGTCCATGGCGTCGGAACAGCAAGCTTTTACCATCGACATTCAAGCTCGCTGCTCATTGGGAAAAGTAATTCCCATTTGAAGATCACCTGCGTCAGTTCGGCCCCATGGATCGCCTGGTTTCATGCTTGATCCTGCTTGAGCGAAACGAAGGCACGCGACATGCATGGTAGGTCTCAAAACCATCTATCATGAATAGCATCCTCAATATCATCATCGCACTGCTCATCATCGGATGGCTCGTCGGCTTCATCGGCTTCGCCAGCATGGTCGGCAGCCTCATCCACATCCTCTTGGTGGTGGCCGTCGTCCTCCTCGCCTTCCGCCTGATCGGTGGGCGCAAGGCGAGCTTGTGAGCTGTGGGGCGACAAGCAGACCTCTTGGCCATCAAGTTCCTACGGCATCTTCACATGGAAGAACCCGGGGCATGAAGTTCTCGAACCGATCGGTCAAAGTGGATCATATCACATAAAAGTCCCGCTTCATCGCGGGGCTTTTATAATGGGTCCATTCCAACTAGTGGACATCCGAAAAGTGCCTATCGATCAACGACCAAGCGCTGTGAAGAAGTCCCTGATCCATTGCTCAAGCGCACCATGTACAGTCCGCTGCGATCGAGTTGAAGTTGCGTCCACTTGCTGGTGGCGCGTGTTTGCAGCACCACTTCGCCAAGGACGTTCGTCACGGTGATGTGGGCGTTCTCAGTGGGAAGCTCCACGGTGAACGAACCGTTGGTCGGGTTGGGGTAGATGGCGAAGGGCACTTCCGCTTGGTCCAATTCGCCGATGCCGACACCGGAAATGGAGCCGGAGGTCTTGCCTTGGAAATAGAGCGAGAGCGGGAAGTAGCCTTCACCGTTCGCGAAGACCGCCGTGGGCACGCGGAGCAGGAAGGTGTGTTCGCCGGCGGTGACGGGTCCGAGGTCGATGCGGCGTATGTCGATCACATCGCCGGGGCACCAGTTGCTGAAGGATTGCCACTGCGCCGGGGTTCGTGGCGATGCCCCGTAGATCCCGTTCCCTTGCGTGTTGTACTGGCGGAAGGGCTCGCAGGTAAGGCGCCCGGGCTTGTAGGTGAGTGCTAAGTTGCCGTCGTAATAGGCGTAGTGGAATCGACGGTTGTACTCCTCGCCACCGGTGTTGGCGCCGTGGTTGGAGGTGATCAGGAAGAACGCTGCATCGGTAAGGTCTTCGGCCACGTTGAAGGTGATGCTCCGGGTGGTCTGGCCGAGGGTATCGGTGGCGCCCACTTGGTAATTGTTCATGGTGGAGTTGAAGAAGAGCGGGATCAGCACGTTGGTGTCATCTTCAGGTACGGGATCGTTGGTTTGGAAGGTCAGCTTTCCGGTGAACACATCGTTACGGCCCGCGCATCCCGACACTTGGGTATTCGCGGCGTACGGCACACCGAACACCGCCAGTTCGATCCAAATGTCATAGGAGCTGGTCAGTTCGCTATCCTTCAGCAGCAGCGCCACATTGTCCACGTTGAACAGGTAAGGCACCGAATCGGGTTGGATGTTCTTGTTCATGAACGGTGTGATGAAACGCCCGAGTTCGATATGTTCCACCGTTGCGGGGTCGTAGGTCTCCGCTCCGGGTGGCACCAAGGCCATGTTCACATTGCCGATCCGATCATAGTTGTCGCACAAGGCTCCGATCACCACGCGCATCTGCAAGGTGGTGCCGATGGATGCCAGTTCATCGGCCGAGAGCTTCCGCGTGAAGAGGTCGTTCCGGAGTTTGATGATGCCCGGCTGCGGAGCTACATCGGGCACCAGGCCTGCATAGCCATCGTGGAAGATCACACCTTCCATGACCGTGATGGTGGTTTGTGCCGAGGCATGCAGCGTTGTCGCCAGCACAAGAAGTAGGAGCGTCCTTTTGATCAAGAGGGTCATGGTTCGAATTGAAGATGGCATTCGCCTTGGAACCGAACGATCGGTCCGAAGGGCGAAAGTGTGTGGAAGGTTGGTCGGAGCGAAGCGAATGTAGCGGTGTGGTTCCTAATGCATGATCATGACACGTGTTAGGGGCAGGCCGTTGATGGAGATCACGTAAGGTCCGGGCGGGAACGCATGCACATCCATGACAAAGGGGAATGCAGCCACACGCTGGCGATGGATCGTGCGCCCGGAACCATCCGTCAGGGCAAGTAAGGAGCCCGCTCCAGTCTGGGCGGAGTGGACGGTCAGGGTTTCATGCGCTGGGTTCGGAAAGACGAACGCACGATTCTCGTCCGGCTCCCGCATGCCTGTGGTAACGTCGAGCATCCACGCCAAGGCATCGGCGATGTGCGTGCGGAAGTTGGCATCGTTGGTGAAGTTGCTTTGGGCATGGCCGAGTGCCGTATAGAACACCTTGCTGTTGGAGGGTAATTCGCGGTACCAGCTCATAGGGCGCGCTGCGTCGTAGCTGTTCACTTGGCCGTTGGGTCCGACCGTCTCTTCCACTTCGAGCACAACAGCATTGTCGGGGCCGTAGTAGCCGCCTTCCCAGTAGTAGTATTCCTCGTTCTTCACCCACGGGTCGGGCAGGTTGGCGGTGGACGCGTGCTCGCCGGTGTGCTGCATGCTGTACGACGGTGTGCCATTCACATGGTTCGGGTTCTCCTGAACGCTGGCCCCGATCAGTTCGGCGTAGTAGTCCCACACGCCGGTGCTGCTGCCGTTGGCGGTGCTGTGGCGGTACGTATCGCTGGCGGCGTGCATCCCGAGCAGATGCCCACCGTTGGCGATGTACTGTTCGAAGTTGGCGCGTTGTTGCGGATCGAGGAGGTCGGCACCGGAGGTGTTGGAGAACACGACGACGTCGTACGCGAGCAGATCGATCAAGCTGGTGAAGGTGTCTCCCGTAGCATCATCATCCACGGTCGCACCGAGTTCATCGGCGATGCTTAGGAGCATAGCAAAGGAGACCACACGTGTGTTGTGGTCGAAGCCGGAGGTCTTGGTGAAGTGCAGGATCCGTTGAGCCGAGGCGTTCCCCAGCACGAAGCCGGATAGCACGAGAAGTAGATAGCGCATCCTGCAAGGTACTGCGCGAGGAATAGAGGAGGAGCAAGCGAAGCTCAAGCGTGCTTGTCGTGCATCACATGCATACCGTTGTCGTTCGAAACAGGTTCCTTGGTATGCAAGGCGGAGCTCAACTTGCCCAGCCAGTTGCTCCAAGGCAATTCGGACAAGAGGTTCGGCAGCACAAGAGCCGCCACGGAAGAGAGCATACGCCGTTCGACGCCGCCTGTGCGGGTCAAGAGTCCCATGACCACTTGGGAAGCAACACCACCGCTGGTGACGAGATCGGCTGCCACATGCAAGGGTTTGATCCCGTGGATCGCGTCTTCGACAGCATCCTTCAGAAGCACGGCGCGCACCTCCTTATGGGCCAGTGCGTGGCAGTGGATACCGAAGCGCAGGGCAGCCTTTTCGCTGCGAAGACGCAGTTTCACACCGTGCGTTTCCAGCTCGGCGTAGTTGGCGAAGGGTGTTTCAATGTCCATGGAAACTGTTCATGACGTTGGTGACGAAACGCTCACCGAGGGAGCCTTTCCAGAAGATACCGAAGAAGACCCCGGCGATGACATAGCCCACAGCGACGATGCCGAAGCCAAGCACCACATTGTCCAATTCACGGCCTACCCAAATGGCTCCACCGAAAGAGACGAGAAGCACGGCCACGCCATAGAGCACGAAGGCCGCCAACGACCCCGTCACCTTGCGCGCCGCTTCCGAAGTGCGCTTGGTGACGAGGAAGGTGATGTGTTCGCGCTCGGCCCTGATCAAGGTTTTGGTGGTGCCCATGAACGAATCCATGAACTCACCCAGATCGGTGATGCTCCGGGGATCAATTACCGGAATGTCCTGTTCGGTCCCGTTGGGCTCCATCACAGCGATCAGGCGTTCTGCGCGGCGGTCTTGCCGTTGCTGTATGCGCTCTTGGCCTTATCGGCCGCTTCTTGCGCTTTACTGCTGGCTTGTGCTGCAGCGCTCTTCGCTTGTCCTTTGGCTTCGTCCACGAGGTCCTTGCCTTGGTCCACGAGATCCGCGAGCTGATCACGGAGTTCTTCTCCTTTCTTCATGATCTTCTTGCGGGTGTCCTTGCCTGATGCAGGTGCGAGAAGGATACCTGAGATGGCACCGAGTGCTGCTCCAGCAGCCAGTGCGATAAGTGCGGTCTTGGTTGACATTGATGTTTGTTTTTGAGGTTCGTTGAATACAAGGCATACCCTGTACCACGTTGAACGGTACTGGGTCGTTCGACGTGGAGCCCTTGTCTTTCTAGGGCTGGTCCTTTCACACGGTTGCGAAGGCGCGTTCTGGAGGTGAGGAAGCATCACCCCGTACTGTGCAATCCCATGCAGTTCCATCCACGATCCGTGTGGCGCGATCGATCACGCGTGCGCTCACCGAATGGACGAGCCCGTTGCTCATTCCACCGGTACGATCGAACCTGTTCCCCAATGGCGTGTACCGCATTGTGTAATTCGGATCCGATCCGCATCACCTACTAGAAACCCTTAGATCCACGACCATGAAAAGGACCTTGTACATCCCCGCCGCTTTACTCGTTGCGACCAGCGCGATCATCGTGCTGGTATCCTTCCGCCAGGCCGACAACACGGCCGAAGCACCACTTTGCCATGTGCCCGCTGCGGACCCTGACTTGATGATCGCAGATGCGAAGCCCGAACCGAAGGGCTGCGTCTTCAAGACCGTGTACGAAGGTGAAGGCCTTGACCCCTCCTTCGCGTTGGTGACACCGCAGAATGTGGTACGCGCCGAGCAGCGCGGCCTCGATTGGTTGGTGAAGGCACAGGCCAACGATGGTGGCTTCGGATCGGGCACCCACGCCCGGCAGGACATCATCGATCCGCATGCGGTAAGCACCGACCCGGCCACCACAGCGATGGTGGGCATGGCCTTGTTGCGCATGGGCAGCACTTTGGATAAGGGCAACTACGCCCAACAACTGAAGAAGGCCGCCGAGTACCTCTTGGTACAAGTGGAGCAGTCGCCCAAGGGTGCGGTGAACGTGACGCAACTGCAAGGCACGCAGATCCAATCGAAGCTGGGCGCGAACATCGACGTGGCACTCACGGCGCAATTCCTCAGCAACCTGATGGCCAAGATCGGCGAGGGACACGGCATGTACCTGCGAAGCAAGCGCGCACTGAACACCTGTGTGAGCATGATCCAACGTTCGCAACAGGCCGATGGCAGCGTGCAAGGCGATGGCTGGGCGGGTGTGCTTCAGAGCAGTTTCGCGGCCAGCGCGCTTGAGAGCGCGAAGAACCAAGGTGCCGAAGTGGACGATGAAGCACTGGATCTGGCACGCAACTACCAGAAGGCCAACTTCGATGTGAGCTCGGGCAGTGTTGCTACAGAGCGCGCTGCCGGTGTTACACTCTACGCGGTCAGCGGTAGCACGCGCAACAGCGCGGTGGAAGCACGCGAACTCAACGAGATCGTGGTGCAAGCGAAGAAGGAAGGGAAGGTCGCGGAGAACGCGCCGATGAACGTGGCGACCTTGGAGAAAGCAGGTGTTTCGAAGGACAAGGCCGAGAAATTGAACACCGCCTACCAAGTGTATGAAGCGGCCAAGCAACAGGCGCAGGATGAACGCGTGACCAGTGGCTTCGGCAACAACGGCGGCGAGGAGTTCCTCAGCTTCCTGCAGACAGGCGAATCGTTGGTGATCGCGAAGGACAACAGCTGGAAGAACTGGTACGGCCAGACCACCGGCAAGCTCGTGGACATCCAGAACCAGGATGGCAGCTGGAACGGTCACCATTGCATCACCAGCCCGGTGTTCTGCACGGCCACCTCGTTGCTCATCCTCAGCGTTAACAACGACATCGAACACCTGCTGGAGCAAGGCGCGGTGAAGTATCGGAATTGATCGTCCGTTGGGCGTTAGTGGTGCGCCCTGCGTTGGAGGCCGCATGGACCGTTAGGCGTCCGTGCGGCTTTCTCGCGTTTCATGGGATCTGTTCGAAGCGGATGTTGGTCGGGACCGTCCCCCCGATCGTGAAGAGTAGGCGATCACGATCATTGGCTTCACCGGTGTACAAGGTCACGCCATTCAGGTCGACATCCGTAGTGCGGTAACCTGTTACTGTTTGGGTGGGCACCACCCCACCGATGGCGCTGAGGATCGGATCGCGGTCGTTGTCCGTTCCTGTGTAAATGACCGCACCATCGCGAAGCACGTCACCGCCCCACAGAAGTTGGGTTCCGTTGTTGTTGTACTGTGCGTTTGTGCCCCAAGTTGGAGTGGCAGGGGAGGTGAGATCCAACAGTGGTGTCGCACGGTTGATAAGCGTGGGCGTGGCGGTCATGACACCGAGATGATTCCGATGTCGGACCGCGACATGGTACGGGCCGACGGGAACGCCGAATGCCACGGGCGAGGTGCCATCCACATCCACGACAAGACCGTCGCGTCGCACAAGCGCCGCTCGTGTTGCCACTACGTTGCTCGGATCGGTCCTTGAGCGCAATTCAACTAGGATCCAATCCACGATGGCTGCACTCCCATTGGTCAATAGAACGGACGGTTCGATGGACTCCCCGCCACCGCCAAAGAGAGGGAAGAGGCCGTTGAAGGGCTGCAGGAGCGGGATGAGGCCAGCGGTTCGCAGGTCGTCCCGCATGAGTCCGGTATCGGTTGCATACGGTCCTTGCAACAACACCTTGATCACTAATTTGACAGTGCTTGCCGGTTTCGTCAGGTCGAATTGGTCCACCACCGTTCCGGCATCGTTCAAGAACAGAGCGTGCAATTGATCACCCTGCACATCCAATACCATGGATCCATAGTGGTCGTATGTGCTCAAGTACATAGCTGGGTGATCCAAAGTTCCGGTGGCATCCTTTTTTCCACTTACACCACACACTGTATATACTGTTCCACTGTGCGCGGAAGGGACCGCAGGCTTGGTGTAAGCGCCTGTTCCGTTGGCACGTCCACTGGTCATGTCCAGCCCCATGGTGCCGCTGTTGAAAGAGGGCGAAAGGCCATAGTGCCCGTCTATGAGAAATGAACGCTCGTAGGAATGGCTGTGTCCACTGAGGACGAGATCCACACCGTGTGCTTCAAGGATGGGAAGGATGTTCTCCCGCATATCACGCATGAGTCCACCACTGTCGGCGGCATCGTCCGAGTTGTGCGAGCCCTTCGTGTATGGCGGGTGGTGCCAGTAGGCGATGATCCATTTCGAATTCACTTCCGCGTAAGCGAGGTCCGCAAGCAGCCAGTTGGCCATGGCTCCGTTCACGGCGCGCGACACGCCGTAGCTGTCGAGCGCGATGAGGTGGATGTTACCGAGATCGAAGGAATAATAGGCTTCTGTGTTGGAGGGCACGCCACCTGCTTGTGCCTGCTTCGGCAATGCGAACAGATCGTAGTATGGACCGGTATTCCCGTTCCCGTTCGCACCACTGCCGTAATCGTGGTTCCCCGGTGCTGGCCAAAGGGGAGTGTTTCGAAGGATATCCTCATACATATCGTGGAAGATACCAAGCTGGTATTCACTCTCTCGACCGTGCGCGTATGCATTGTCCCCGAGCATGAGCCAAGCATCGGCCTTCGCGGAGCCGGCGATGAAGTTGATGAAGGAGTTGCGCACGCTGGCCTGAGAAGCGAATCCGGTGCCGGCGTCGCCAACCACCCAGATCCGTTGCGGCGCTTCTTCCCCTGGGACGGGGTGCGTATCGAAGAAAGTGAGCGTATCCCCGATGGTAAGGTCTTGGGTACTGCTGCCGATGGCATAGTAGTAACGGGTTGCGGGCTTAAGTCCAGTTATGGCCACTTCGTGGTGCAAGTTGCTTGGAGCCACATCGACCTGTGTGGAGAGATCGCTCGGCGCGGGACCGAAACGAACGCGACTATCCGTGGGAACATCCGTTGCCCATACTACGGTAACGCCGGTTGGCGTGGCAACGTGCAGGTAAGGGCCACGGTGCAAGGATGCTTGTGCGTCGAGGCCGATGAGTTCAAGGTCGAAGCTGATGTCGGAACTATTCACCGCATTCTGGTGGATCTCTACAGCGATGGTGTTGTTTCCGTTGATGAACTGGGAGGGGGTGAGGATGAGTTGCAGAAGTTGGAATTCCTCGGATGTGGCTACGGCCTGATAGGCGAGTGTGTTGTATGCGATGCTGCCTTGCCCGATGTTCTGGCGCAACACTTCGGTGCCATTCAGGTACACCACAACGCCATCGTCCCGCTTGATCCGCATGGAGAATCCTGCATAGGCATTGACGCTGGGCACAGCAATGGACTTGCGGAAGTACGTGGTCAAGTACTTTGAGGAGGCATTGGGACCATAGCTCAACACGGTGGCTTCGTCTCCGTCGCCATAGCCCAGCTCTGCGGGACCACTGTTCCAGCCAGCATCGTTGAAGGCGTTAGTACGCCAGGCCGTGCCTTGGTTGCTGCCGTTGTCGAGGTACTTCCATGTCGATCCAAAGGGGATCAGTGCAACATCGGCTGCAGAGGCTCCGACAAGAAGCCCTGTGGTTGCCATTAGCGCATAAAAGCGGGATAGCCGTTGCATCGATTTTGTTTGAAAATGTCTGAAAAGGTACAACGGCCCGGTATCGTTGCACTACTATCGATGCGCTTTGATACATGTCGAGTGGACATTGTTGTTGCCGGTCATTGCTGTCCAAGTGAGTTGACCACCTTTGCAGTCCCTTTTCATCACGAACATGTTCTTTGTTTGGTCCCTGATCCTCGTATTCACCGTGTTCGCAGTGCTCGTTCTCTACTTCGCTCTAGCACCGCGCATCGGTTCCAACCCGAGCGGCGATCGTCTTCAGCGCATTCAAGCGTTACCGAACTACGACAAGGGCAAGTTGCACAACGCCGTCGCCACCAACATGGACATGCCGATGAGCACGATGGCCGGTGTACTATGGGAATTCATGAAGGGCGCAGAAGGGCGCGAACCGAAGCAGACCCTACCGACCGTTCCCTTCGACCGTGCCGCGTGGGACACCGTGCCGAGCACCTCCTTCGCCACGTGCTGGTTCGGGCACTCCTCGTTGTTGATCAAGATAGGCGGCATCACCTTTCTGGTGGATCCGGTCTTCGGCAAGCGCGCGTCCACTTTCTCTTTCGCAGGGCCTGAACGTTTCAACTACGAGCAGCACATGACCGTGGCGATGCTTCCGATGGTGGATGTGGTGCTGCTCTCGCACGACCACTACGACCACTTGGACCACGAGACCATCGTGCAACTGAAGGACAAGCCCTTCATTGCGCCCATGGGTGTGGGTGCGCACTTGGAGCAATGGGGCATCCCGGCGGCAGCGATCACCGAGAAGGTGTGGTGGGAGGGCACGGAGCACAAAGGCGTGCATTTGACCTTGGTGCCTTCGCGGCATTTCTCGGGCCGTGGCATGACGAACCGCTTCAGCACCTTGTGGGGTGCATGGGCGATGGAGGCGAACGGCAAGAAGATCTACTTCGGTGCCGACAGTGGCTACTCACCCACCTTCAAGGAAGTGGGCGAACGCTTCGGTCCGTTCGATCTTGCGCTCTTGGAATGCGGCGCCTACGACCGCCGTTGGCCTGACATCCATATGATGCCCGAGGAGACCGCGCAGGCCGCCGTGGATGTGCAGGCCCGTGTGCTGATGCCGATCCACTGGGCCAAGTTCAGCTTGGGCATGCACTCGTGGAAGGAGCCCATCGAACGGCTCACGAAGAGAGCCGAAGTACTCGGTGTGCCGCTGCTGACCCCGCGCATCGGGCGCACCGTGGTGGATGCCGACCGATCGACCAGCGAACGTTGGTGGGCGGGTTTGGAATGAAGCGGTTCTGATCGTTAGCTTATTGGGCGGAAGATCGACGACATACCCGTCGATCCCCGTTCGATGGTACTCAACGCACACAGCTGGTTCAGTTTCCAGTACGGAGTGATGAAACCCGAAGCGCTCTTGGAAGAAGCGCAACGGCTGGGCGTGCGCACCATCGCGCTCACCGACATCAACTGCACCTCGGGCATTCCGGACTTCGTGCGCGATGCACATCGGTTCGAGGTGCGGCCGGTCGCGGGCATTGAGTTCCGTCGCGGCTCGCAGCTGTTGTACATCGGCATCGCGAAGAACAACGACGGCTTTCAGCAGCTGAACGAATTGCTGAGCCCGCTTTTGTTGGATGACGAGGCCTTGCCCGATCGCGCACCCGAGCTCGCGGATACCTTCTTCATCTATCCGTTCGGAAGTGCACCGGCGATGCTGCGTCCGAACGAACGCATCGGCATCGCCCCGCGCGACCTCACGCGCTTGCCCTTCAGTCCGTGGTCGAAACGCACGCAGGATCTCGTGGCCTTGTTGCCCGTCACCTTCCGCCACAAGCGTGACCACAACACGCACCGCTTGTTGCGCACCATGGCCAAGAACACGGTGGTGAGCATGGTGCCGCCGGAGGAACTCGCCGCACCGGAGGAGGTCTTCCGCAGTGAAGAGGACGTGCACCGCATGTATCAAGACTTCCCTCAGCTGGTGCAGCACACCGAGCGTTTGTTGGAGCAATGCAGCATCACCTTCGATAGTTCGGACAAGACACGCAAGGTCTTCGGCACGAGCGAAGCATTGGACCGCGAGCGGCTGCACAGCGACACCTTGGTGGGCCTGCGTTACCGTTACCCGAACGCGGCGCCCAAGGTGATCGCGCGCATGCACCACGAGTTGGATGTGATCGAACGCATGAACTTCATCAGCTACTTCCTGATCAACCAGGACATCGTTCGTTTCGCGCGCAGCAAGGGCTACTTCCACGTGGGGCGGGGGAGTGGTGCCAACAGCTTGGTGGCGTACTGCTTGGGCATCACCGATGTGGACCCGATCGAGTTGGACCTCTACTTCGAGCGCTTCATCAGCACGGCGCGCAAGAAACCACCCGACTTCGACATCGACTTCAGTTGGAAGGACCGCGACGAAGTGTACCGGTATGTCTTCGACAAGTACAACGGCGAAGGTGTCGGCAACATCCACGCGGCGCAGATCGCCACGTACACCACCTTTCAATGGCGCGGTGCCATCCGAGAGTTGGGCAAGGCGGTCGGCTTACCGCCGGAAGAGATCGATGCGCTGAGCGAAGGCAGCCACGGCTACTACGCGCGCGGTCGCCCCAGTTCGCATGCCACCAGCGCGGACCTGGACAAGGTGGCGCAAGCGGTGATCCGTTACGGCAAGTTGCTCATCGGCATGCCGCACCATTTCGGCATCCACGCGGGCGGCATCGTCATCACGGACAAGCCGGTGACGCACTACACCGCGTTGCACCGTCCGCCGAAAGGCTTTCCGGTCACGCAGTTCAGCATGCTGGAAGCGGAGGATCTCGGCCTGCACAAGTTCGATCTGCTCAGCCAGCGCGGGCTGGGGCACATACGCGATGCGGTGGAGATGGTGAATGGCCCAAAAGGGAATGTAGAATGTAGAATGCAGAATGAAGAATGTAGAACGGTCCCCACCAAGCATTGTGCAACTGGCACCGACCGTAGTAGCATCGTTGCAGAACCGGAACGAGAAAGTAACGCTGCGCTCGCTAGTAGTGCGCATTCGGTTCTGAATTCTACATTCAAAATTCTGAATTCTGAATTACGCCCGCCGGCGGTGGACATCCACGACATCGCCCTTTTCAAAGAAGACCCGGCCATCAAGGAATTGATCCGCAAAGGCAACACCATCGGCTGTTTCTATGTGGAGAGCCCGGCCATGCGCATGCTGCTGAAGAAGTTGAAGGTGGACGATTACCTCGGGTTGGTCGCGGCGAGCAGTATCATTCGTCCGGGAGTGGCGGAGAGCGGCATGATGCGCGAATACCTGTTGCGCCACAACGACCTGGAGCGTCGCAAGCAGGCGCCGAAGGAACTGTACGACATCATGCCCGAGACCTACGGCGTGATGGTGTACCAGGAGGATGTGCTGCGCGTGGTGAGCCAGTACGCAGGACTCGATCTGGAAGAAGCGGACCAGGTGCGCCGGGGCATGAACATCCGTTACCGCGATCGTCCGGAATTCAAACTGGTGAAGAAGCAGTTCTTCGCCAACTGCAGCACGAAGGGCTATCCGGCGGGCCAGCCGGAAGAAGTATGGCGGCAGATCGAAAGCTTCGCCAGCTTCAGTTTCGCGAAAGGTCACAGCGCGAGCTATGCCGTGGAGAGCTACCAGAGCCTTTACTTGAAAGCACACTACCCGCTGGAATTCATGGTGGCCGTGGCGAACAATTTCGGCGGATTCTACCGCACGGAGTTCTACCTGCACGAGGCGAAACGCGCAGGAGCGGTGGTCGAGGCACCGTGCATCAATCGCAGCGAGGAGTTGTGTTCGTTGCACGCTCCTGGCCCTTGGCTGCTGGCCTCTAGCCAATGCACAGAGCAGCCAGTGGCCAGTAGCCAGAAGCCAAAGGCATATATCGTATTGGGCCTCGGAAACATCAAAAGCCTCAACAGCGAAGTGGTGCAATTGGTCCTCAACGAGCGCCGTCGCAACGGACTTTATCATGATCTACAGGACCTGATCCGTCGTGTGCCTTTGCACGTGGAGCAGGCGCGCATCCTCATCCGCGTGGGGGCCTTGCGCTTCACCGGTAAAAGCAAGCCGGGCCTGCTCTGGGACCTCACCCTGATGCACCGGGGACCATCGAACGCATCCACCGACGGTGACCTCTTCGTCACAAAAGTCGAAGAACCGAAGTTGCCCGAACTGAAGCACTACCCGCTGGCCGATGCCTACGATGAGTTGGAGTTGCTCGGCTTCCCACTGCGTGATCCATTCACGTTGGTGGATCAGGTGCCCGCTGTCGGCAACCGCTTCCCGATGGTGGGGCGCGATGGTCGTTTGATGGGTAAGCTGTCACCTGATAACGTCACCCCGGGTACCTGTACCGTCGACCCACTGGGTCGACTATCAGTGATCGCCGCCAAGGAGATGCCCGCCCACAAAGGCCAACGCGTGACCATGCTCGGCTACATGATCCACGTGAAGACCACCACCACGAACAGCGGATCGTACATGAGCTTCGGTTCCTTCATCGATCCGGCCGGCGACTTTTGGGACAGTACGCAGTTCCCATCGGTGGCGGCGCAGTACCCGTTCCGTGGACGCGGCGTGTACATTCTGAAGGGCTACGTGGAAGAGGAGTTCGGGCACTACTCGTTGCGCACGCAATACGTGGAGAAGCTACCGTGGAAGCCGGATCCGCGGTATGGGGAGTAAGGGCGATGCATGCGTCGCACTTACTCCCTGTCACTCAACCTCCACATCCTTCCCATTATCATCCGGCACCCGATCGAAGAACAAGTGCATCGGGTCGATCATGGCCTTCACCGGCAATTCCCTGCTGCGCAGTGTGACCGTGTTCTCGCCATCCTTCAACCGCATGCGTTGCTGCACCAGGATCTCACCTTCCTCCTTATCGCTCTTCTCCTCGGCCAGGAGACCGATATCGATCCAGTCGTTCATGGACACCTTCGTCTCGTTGCCGAGGCTGTCGGCGTGGTTCTTCTCGCAAGTGAAAGTCATGGTCACATCGTACATGCCATCCTGGGCCTTTTGCGCTTTGGCGGTAAGCATGCGGTTGTTGTAGAGGGTGATGTACTTGAAGTGATCCTCCAGCAGGTAGGTCAAGCTGTCCGGGGTCACCTTCTCCAACTCGCGGTACATGTCCAGCGAAGTGGGGTAGGGTGGTGCGCCGTAGGCGAAGGAATCCACAAGGGCCCGGAAGGCCTTGTTCAAGGTATCCTCTCCGATGAACTCGCGCATGCCATAGAGCACCACGCTGCCTTTGTTGTAGTGGATGTAGCCTTGGTTCTCCACCTGCAGGATCGGCTGTTCGCGTTCCGTCTCGCCGCCGCGCGCACGTTGGTACTTATCGCTTTCGAGCTTCAGGAACTGGCGCATCTTGTCGCGTCCGTATTCCTTTTCCATCACCATCAACGAACTGTATTGGGACATGCTTTCACTGAGTAGCGTAGCGCCCTGCATGTCGGCACCGATCACTTGGTGCGCCCAGTATTGGTGGCCCATTTCGTGTGCGACCACGTAGAACACCATGTCGATGTCCTCCTCCGCGGAAAGGTCCGTGATGAAGCCGATGCTCTCGCTGTACGGCATGGTGCCGGGGAAGGCTTGCGCGAAACTGAAGTAGCGCGGGAACTCCAGGATGCGCACCTGCTTGTGCATGTACGGACCGAAATTCTCCGTGTAATAGGTCAAGGCCTTCTTCATGCTGTTGAGCATGCGCGGCACGTTCGCTTCGTGTGCCTTGTGGTAATACACTTCCACGTCGATCGGATCGCCACCGGCAGGTGAGGTCCATTTCTCGCGTGCCACTTCATACCGTGCGCTCAGGAACGAGTAGAAGTTCATGCTCTTGTGATCGAGTTCGTACTGGAAGTAGTTCCTGCCATTCTCCTTCCATTCCTTCTTCAGCGAACCAGGCGCAACTGCGATCTGGTCCGGCGCTGTGCTGATCGTCGTATGCACGTTCACCCAATCGCTGTTATGCATCAGATAGGTGTGCATGCGTTTGGCTGGATCAGCGTTCAAGGGCTGCATTTGTTCCTTTGTCGGAAGCCCATGTTTGCGACGATCGTTGCGGTCGCTGAGTTCGTTCTGTGTGGTGTACCCGATCACCGGGATCAGGTTCATGTTGTTGAAGAAGGTGCCGTTGTTCACCAGTTGCACGAAGGAGACCGAGTTCTCAAAGCCCTCTGGCTTGTACGCCCCTTTCGCGATGAACTTCAATTCCGTCCCCGGTGCCAGCGGCGGGTCCAGTTTGTAGATGCGGTAGTCGAGGTCCTCGTCATTCTTCACCAATTCCGCACCGGGGATCTCAATGATCACGTGCTTATCCGGCAAGTTCAGGTGAAGGCTATCGATGGCCACAGCGGACTTGTTCACCGTGGTGATCGCTACGTTGAACGTGAGGCTGCGTTCTTCCGGCACCAGATCGATGGTGAAGTCCAGATCGGTGTAGTGTGGCTGCGGAATGCCGTCGAAGCGCTTGTAGTCCTTCTCGTAGCGCACTTGCAATTCCTCTTGCTGATCGCTGGTATTGTAGGTATTCAGCACCTTGGTGTTGTAATAGCCCCAACCACCCAGCAACAGCCAACCTGCCAACAGCGGAAGCGCGATCGCCCAATTCTTCTTCAGCTTGGCACCGGCCATGCGTAAGCGCCATCCGGCTCCACTCTCCCTCCCGCGCACGGCGAAAAGGAAGGCAATGAAGAGCAAGATCGCACCGAACATCCACCAGTACACGCGGAAGAAGATCCACCCTTTGATGAACGGTCCGAAACGTGCCATATCGGAATATCGGATGCCGGTGGTGCCATTCAGCTTCACCAAGTTGCTTTCGACGTCGACCCCGCTCCACAGGAAGAGGTTGAGCACGATCATCAGGATGAACGCAAAGTAGCCCATGTACTTGTTCGGAACCAGCGTGTGGATGCACAACGCCAGCATGGTGTAGAACCCGAACAGAAGCAATTGTGGAACGATCAGATACAGTAGGTACACATCCACTTCGAAGTGGGCGTACCCATTGAGCGCTTGGGTGATGATCCCGGCCAGCATCGCGATCAACTGGACCACGAGCAGCAACACCATCATCGTTGCGAAGTTGCCGACGAGCGGCAGCCAGCTTGGCGTGGGTAGGGCATCCTTGATGTCGTTGATGCGGGCCTCGCGGTCCTTCCAGATCAAGTCGCCAGCATAGTAGGTGACGATGATGATGATGAAGATGAACAACGACCCGGAGAGCAGGTCTGCCACGTTGTAGGTGACAGGGTAGGTCACGTTATCGTACATGCTGGTCACGAAGGACAGCGACGTGATCATTTGTGCCAAGCCGAGCAACATGGTGATGATGAACACGCCACCGGTCACGATGCGTTTGAGGTCCATGCCGATCTGGTCGCGCAGTTGTTTCCAACGATCACCTGCGGTGTAGGTCCTAGAGACCACGGGCAATGCGACTGCGGGTTGAACGGCTTGCGCACGTTCTTCCAAGATCATTTTTGCTTTCTGTTTACGGTCGTGGAAACTGAACCGCAGGTAGCCGAAAATGAAGATGCCGATGGACACGGCGATCCACAGTAGACGATTCCATAGCAGCACCCCGGATGTAGGAAGCATCAGGGCATTCTTCTCGCTCACGGTCCAGTATTTCGTCACTTGGTCCAGGGCGTTCAATCCGAAGGGGTCAAGCATCGCTCCGGTCACTTCGTTCTCTAAGCCGGACATCAAACTTTGCGCGATGAGGTAACCGACAAGGAGCACGATGCCACTGATGAACGAAGCGATCGAACTGCGCAAAAGGATCGCCACCGCGAAGATCACAGCGGACGTGAACAGCACGTTCGGCAGGATGATCATTGTGAATGCCGAAACGTGCGCGGACAGGAGCGTGGGTCCCAACCGCACCGGATCGATCGTAGGCCACCAGCTGCCCACGATGATGCCGATGTTGATGCCGAGCATCGGGATCAAGGCAATGAACGTGCTGCCCAAGAACTTGCCGATCAGGTATTGGTGCTTCTTGATCGGTGTGCTGAAGGCGATCTGTTGAGTATTGCTCGCGAAGTCGCGGATCGCAGTGCCGTTCACGAAAGCGGTCACCATCAAAAGTCCCAAGAAGGACATGGCGCCACTGAAGTTGTAGATCACTTCGGGGGCGTTGCGGTAGACGCTGCCGATGCTGCCACCGATCTGAATGTTGTCCACGGCAACCGCCGCGCCACACATCAACCCGAGCAACGCGAAGAAGATGTACACCATCGGCTGACGCAGCCAATAGCGCACTTCGAAGAGGAAGAGACGACCGATCATGCGTGTACAGGAGTTGTCATGTCGGATGAGATGTGCGTGAAGAACACATCCTCCAAGGTGGGGGCGGTCTTCAAGAAGCCTTCAGCGGGTGCGTGGTCACCCAGCACATGGATCACGGGCTTGCCAGCGACGAGCTTGTTGCTGATGAGCTGATGTGCTTTGGTGTATTGCTCCAGTTCGGATTTCGTGATCGTCTTCTCCCACACGCGTCCATCGATCTCACGCAGCGCATCATTTGGCGAACCGGCGAAGAGCAATTTGCCCTTGTTGATGATCGCCATCTTGCTGCACAGCTCCTGCACATCCTGTACGATGTGCGTGCTGAGGATCACCACCACGTTCTCGCCGATCTCGGTGAGCAGGTTGTAGAAGCGGTTGCGTTCCCCGGGATCCAAGCCAGCCGTGGGCTCATCCACGATGATCAGCTTCGGTTCGCCGATCAGTGATTGCGCGATCCCGAAGCGTTGTTTCATACCTCCGCTGAAGCCAGCGATCCGGCGCTTGCGATGCTCCCACAGGTTCACCTTCTGCAACAGGGCTTCCACCAGTTCCTTGCGCTCACCACCTTTTGTCACCCCCTTTAGCAAGGCGATGTGGTCCAGCATCTGATAAGCACTCACGCGGGGATACACCCCGAATTCCTGCGGCAGATAGCCGAGCACTTTACGGACGGCTTCCTTGTTGTTGAGCACATCGAGGTCTCCCAACATGGCACTTCCTGCATCCGCTTCTTGCAGCGTGGCAAGGATCCGCATCAGCGTGCTCTTTCCAGCACCGTTCGGACCCAACAAGCCGAACATACCGGTAGGAATGGTGAGGCTGACGTTATCCAGCGCTTTCACGCCGTTGCCGTAGGTCTTGCTGAGGCCGGAAATGATGAGGTCCATGCGGAAGTGGGTTGATGGCGACGAAGATGCACCAAAGTCCGTTGGCGCTCGGGCGGAATACACGAGCGGTGGAACTTCGGGGTCTGTGGTAGGACGGCCCGCAAGTCTCTTTGTTACTCGGTCGAAGTTGCGAGTACGATCTTTGGACCATGCGATCCTTTGTCCTCCTTTTCGGTCTGTTCCTCTTCGGTCACCTTGAAGCCCAAGTATGGAACTGGGCTGTTAGCGCTGGCGACGGCAGCAATGTCGATCAGTGCTATGGCATCGCCACGGACAGCCAGGGCAATGCGTATTGGGCTGGGAGTGTGAGGGGGACTTCCGAGTTCGGTTGCGGCACCATCACTACGGGCAGCAACACCGCTGGGGTGTTGGCGAAGTATGATCCAGCGGGCAATTGCTTGTGGGTGCGCAGTGTGCTGGTCACCTTCGATGATGCTTTGGCATATAACATCGCGATCGATGCGGAGGACCGGATCTACATCACCGGGAGTTACAATGGAACTGCGGACTTCAGCGACGATATCACACTGGGGTCTTACGTCGGTGATGATATTTTCCTGGCCCGGTATGATGTGGATGGCACATGCCTGTGGGCGCGCCGTGCCGGAAGCAGTTCCAACGATGAGGCGCGTGGTATCGCCGTTTCGCCGGAAGGAGATGTGTTCATCACAGGATTCGTTGGCGGTTCCACCGTGCGCTTCGATCCCCTTCAGATCACGAACAACAACCAACGCCAAATATTCGTGGCCAGCTACGATAGCACCGGAACCTTGAATTGGGCCAAGATCAGCACGGGACTGGGCCAGAGCAAGTCGGCGCGGTCCATCAGCGTAGCGAATGATCGCTTGTTCGTTACAGGGCAGTTCAGTTTCGCAGTTGGCGAGTTCGACGGGTTGTCGATCTCCAACACCTCGAACTCGGGCAAGGCATTCGTAATGGCATGCGACCTCGACGGCAACGCATTGTGGGCGAACAGCTACGGTTCCGGGGACCACGAAGGCATGGGCATCTCAGCAGATACGCTGGGCAATGTGTTCATGGTCGGTAGGCTTTGGGGAAGTATGTACCTACCGGATGACACGCTTGTTTCCGTGAGCAGCAACGATGACTTCATGATCCTGAAGTTCGATGCGGACGGGAACTACCAATGGGGAAAGAGCACCGGGTCCACGCAACGCGACCTGAGTTGGAGCGCCGCTGCCGATGGCCAAGGCAATGCATACGTAGCGGTACAGTTCCTTGCCACGGTCGATTTCTTCGGCACATCACTTTCCAGTTCCGGCGGTGAGGACATCGCGATCCTGAAGATGGATAGTGAGGGCGATGTGGTATGGGCGAAGAAGGCCGGCGGCAACCAACGCGATGTGCCTCTTTGCATCCACCGGCAGGCGGAGGAGCCTCACCAATTGTACTTCGGTGGTTATTACTGGGGCATCGTCACGTACGGCAATACCACCATCGATGATGTTGCCAACGGCGATGCCATGATGATCTCCGCCACCGACACCACCTTCGATGTGAGCACGTATGGGACCTCCAGTTGTCCTATCATTTGCAACGGCACGGCATACGCCTTCGCCAGTGGTGCTGAACCCTTCACTTTCGTGTGGAGCACTGGAGAAACCAGCGCGTTCATCACGGATGTTTGTGAGGGAGAGTACATCGTGGAGGTGACCGATGCCGAAGGGAACGCCATCATTGACACGGTGCAGGTATCCGCAGCGGTTGATCCGGTTTTGGTCATTCAGGTGGAAGGCGATTCGCTTTGGGTGGAAGGCGGGGAGGAGTGGCTGTGGTTGTTCGGTGGGCTTCCGGCATCGGCAGGATCTCCATATCACATCGCCGAGAGCAACGGGACCTATCAGTTGGAATACATCGATGCAGGTGGATGTGCTTGGACCACCGAGCCAGTTGTCGTGGTGCTGAACGTGGGACTTGCCGAACAACAAGGGGCAACCATAAGCGTATGGCCGAACCCTGCTGCTGGCGTCCTGAACGTTGAATTCCCCGGTACGCGAAACACCCCTGCGGAACTGATCAATTGCGCTGGACAACGGATGCGATCGTTGATGCTGCGGCCGGGGGTGAATGCAGTCGATATTTCCGGTGTCGAAGTTGGGCTGTATGTGTTGCGGTCGGTCAGGGGTGAAGTGGTTCGGGTAGTGGTGGAGTAGGGATTCACGTCTCCTTTTCGCCAACGATACTGGTGCTCAACCATGTCGATTGTTGTGTGAGATATGGCTTCCTAGAATGCCATGGGCCAATTCAAATGTCCGGGTGCTGAAAATGCATACTCCGATCTTGCATATCGCGCGGTCGCGATCAAATCATTGAAGCACAACAGTGTACCCGCTCATTTGATCGGCACAAATAATCCGTACTTGATACAACCCTTTACTGCAGTCCCGTAAGTCGATCTCCTTAGCAATTGTCCCGTAGACATCGCGCATTTGCTGTTTCCATACCACTTTGCCTTGAGCATTCAGTACATCCACTCGTACGTTCCTAGAAGTTGTGGTCTCCAGTAAGAGTTGGAACTTGCCTAGATTCGGATTGGGCATAACGCTAGCCTTTACCAACCTGGTGAGTTCTGGTTGGCCGATGTCATCAATACCTACGGTCCCCAAGTTTGCTATAGCGACATGGGCCGAAGCTGTTGTGCCAACGGTGTCGAAGTATCCTGCTGCGCAGAGGTCCATGCCGATAGAGGCCAGGGCCATGACATGACTGTTCATTCCTGTACCCAATGCAGACCATGTGTCTCCGTTCCATCTGGCGATACGGTTGGCAGCTATCCCGCCCGCCATGGTGAATGAGCCCCCTGCATAAAGGTCCGTGCCGATACAAGCCAGAGCACCAACATTGTAGTTCATCCCTATACCCGGCGTTGACCAATCGCTACCATCCCATTTGGCGATATGATAGCTGAACCATCCTCCGACATAAAGGTCCGTGCCCATGACCGCCAACGATTCAACGCCGTCGGTCATTCCGACACCCAAGGCCGACCAATTGCTGCCGTCCCATTTGGCGATGTGATCGACCTGTAAGTTGCCCGCTCGAGTGAACCATCCTCCGGCGTAAAGGTCTGTACCTATCACCGCCAACGAACTGACCTCATTGCTGTTCAATCCGGTACTGCTCAATCCGGTGCCCAATGGTGCCCAATTACTGCCATCCCATTTGGCGACAGCATGGGCTGTAGTCCCGCCTGCGGATGAGAATCCTCCTCCTACATAGAGATCCGTCCCGATCACCGCAAATGCACGGGAAAAGCCGCTCAAGCCAAGGCCCAATGGCACCCAATTGTTGCCGTCCCATTTGGCGATGAAATTGGCCGCCAAGTCACCCGCTGTTGTGAAATTTCCGCCGACGTAGAGTTCCGTTCCGATCGCAGTAAGAGCGTATACATCGCCGTTGACACCCGTACCAAGTGCCGACCAACTGCTCCCATCCCATTTGGCGATTCGGCTGGCCGGTTCTCCACCAGCTAGGCTAAAATTGCCTCCGACATAGAGATCAGTACCGATAACCGCTAGCGCAAAGACAGTACCGTTGGTTCCCGCGCCCAAAGCGGACCAGTCTGCATCGGTGAAGGTGGGGTCTACGCGTACTGGATAGATGGCGTTGGCGTCGGCGACATGCACGATGAGTTGATCATCCGAATTCACCTCCATGGAGGCCTTCAGTTCTTTGCCGGTTGCATCGGTCACGTAGAGTCTTGTGTACGCCAATTCTCGACCAGATCCGTTCAGTGTCAGCGAAGCCCCTTGTGCTGTAACTCTTGCTTTGGCACCATGGAGGGCGAGATGTAGGAGCAGGTCGCCATTCCCCGTTGGACGCTGATTGAGCACAAAGTCTTGCCGAATGCCGTCGGCACTTACGCTGTATTCCTCGGTCAAGCCCGGTCGAGTGAAGCAGGCTTGCTCTTTGTTGACTGAAACGCTACCGAATGCTGGAAGGATGTTCATGGATCCATTGCGCCCAAGAGCTTGAGCACCTAGGCGAACACTGCCGCCAACTTCATCAGTGGAAGTCAAGGTGAAGCCATCATGCGTTACCTCGCCGCAAAGTTTTTGGAAGCCAGTGCGCAAATACACCCCATCCGAAGTAGCCGTGATGCCGATGGAATTACTGTTTGGGTTGGCTATGGCTCCGATCCGATCGAAAGGGATCGGATCGCTGTGGTGCGTATCACTTTTGATCAGGTGACAGGCATTATTCTGTTGTGCAATTTGTGCATGTGTGGATCGACCCATGATCAATACAGCTATGAAGAACAGGCTGTTGACGTGTCGTATCGCGCTCATTGCTGATAAGGTTGAATGCTAGGTTGGAAAAACGATTGAATATAGCATTTTGTGCAATGGACAGAAGCATATCAATGATCAATTTGGTCACCATAGGCCTCACGTCCGCCTATTCGCCAACAACACCGGCGCCTGCCCATCAAAAGGGTTGTCCATCCGCCCGATGCTCGTAGCGCCCATGCCGCTGGCACGCATCACGGTGCGGTCGCCGTAGCGCTTGCGAATGCGGTCCATCGCCTGGTACAGGTCCATGGCTTCTTGGGTATCGGTGAAGGCGTCCATCTGGTGCCCGCCGCCCACGAGGTGACTGTAGCGCACGCCCACCAAGCGGATCCGCTGCCGACGATCATACAGCGTGCGGAACAGTTCGTGGATGGCCGGTAGTATGATGTGGTCGCAGGCCGTGTAGCCGATGCGCAGTTGTTTGGTGTGCGTGTTCATGTCGGCATAGCGGATCTTCACGGCGATGCAGCTGGTGAGCTTGCTGCCCTTGCGCAGTTGAAAGGTGAGGCTCTCGGCCATGGCGGTCAGTAGTCCGCGCAGCTTCACCACATCGATCGTGTCGCGGCTGAAGGTGCGCTCCGTGCTGATGCTCTTGCGTTCGTGCCACGCGATCACCGGGCTGTCATCGATGCCGTTCGCCTTGCGCCACAGCACCGGGCCGTGCTCGCCCAACAGGCGTTGGAGCAGGTCCATCTTCAGCTCTTGCAGGGTGAGGATCTTCGCCACGCCCATGCTGCGCAGCAGGTGTGCCGTCTTGCCGCCCACGCCGGGGATCCGTTCGATCGGCATGGGAGCGAGGAAGGGCTTCTCGGTGCCGCGTTCCACGTACCACTCGCCCGCACCGTTCTTGGCCTCACCGGTCGCCACTTTGCTCACCGTCTTGTTGATGCTCAGCCCGAAGCTGTTGGGCAGCCCGCTGTCCTTGATGATCTTTTGCCGCAGTTCCACCGCCAGCTTCCGACTACCGTGGAACTTATCGGTGCCGCTCAGGTCCACATAGAACTCGTCCACGCTGCTCTTCTCGAACATCGGCACCGTTTCGCGGATCAGCTCCGTCACCTCATCGCTCTTCTTCAAATACGCACCACTATCGCCGCGCAGGATGATCGCCTCCGGGCACAACTGCTTGGCCATCTTCATGGGCATGGCACTGCGCACCCCGAAGGTGCGGGCCTCGTAGCTGCAACTGGCCACCACACCGCGGTCGCTGTCGCTGCCGATCAGCACGGGCTTTCCGATCAGCTTCGGTTCGCGCAGGCGCTCTACGCTCACGAAGAAGGTGTTCAGGTCGAGATGCAGGATGGTGCGTTCCCCGTTGGTCATTCTTCAACGCTCCTGTTGCGTCGACCCACTGGGTCGACATACCGTGATCCCCACGCTAACAGGTCGACCCAGTGGGTCGACGCTACGGGTGCAATGGGTAATGTTCGGTGTGTTGCTTTGGCCGCCTTAACGGGCTGTCCGCTGTAGTTGCCTTGTCCGGTCCAGCGGTCGGGGCGCTGTGGGGGCTTCCGTTGGTCGCCTCCTCGCTGCACCCGTCCGCAGGCCCGTCCAGCGGCAAGCTGCCACACCCATCCCTGGCGGAGATCCCGTTGTGACGCAGCATGCCAATAGCCTACAACCCTTGGCAGTAGAGGCATTTCTCCCTCTCCTTGGGAGAGGGTCGGGGTGAGGTACCAATATTTTCCTGTTGACAATATATCCGTCATGTTCGGGTCAGTAAATTAGTCATTACATTTGCTTCGTCAACAAAACGATCAGCGTTGTGATGGAAACCTTGGCAATGGAGCCGCCCCCGAACTACACGGCCGTAGCACCGCCGGATACGTTCGTCACCAGCCGGATCCATCACGTCCGTGGGCAGAAGGTGATGCTGGATCGCGACCTCGCCGAACTCTACGGCGTGGAGACCAAACAGCTTAAGCGGCAGGTGCGGCGCAACCTCGGGCGCTTCCCAGAGGATTTCATGTTCGAACTGACCGAAGAGGAGAACGAGTTTTTAAGGAGCCAATTTGGCACCTTAAAGAAAGGAGAGAACGAAAACTTGAGGAGCCGATCTGGCACCTCAAGTTGGGGTGGTACCCGATACGTACCCATGGCATTCACCGAGCTAGGCGTGGCGATGCTTTCCAGTGTCTTGGGAAGCGAGCAGGCCATCCTTGTCAACCTCCATATTATTCGCGTCTTCGCCCGTATGCGTGAGGTGTTGCTTTCGCACAAAGAGATCCTGCAGAAGCTGGAGCAATTGGAAGGCCGCATCACCGGTCACGACGAGGAGATCCAAGCCATCTTCGATCACCTCACGGAACTGGTCTCACCAACGGAACAAGCCCGCAAGCCCATCGGCTTCAAACCCGACCGAACATGACCACCACGATCATCACACCCACGTCCACGGCATCGCAGCAGGCATTGGTGTCCTATGTGGAGCGCTACCAGCCTCTCACGCGGATCATCGTCAAGGAGCCTCCGGGCCATTACCACATCTCCGCGTTGGCCGATCGACGGCTTGCGCAGAACGTCCACCTGATCCGGGGTCAGAAGGTGATGCTGGATAGCGATCTGGCAGTATTCTACGGAGTGCAGTTGAAGTACATCAAAGCGCACGTGCGCAGGAGCACGAAACGGTTCCCCGAAGGCTGCATGTTCACGTTGACCGCCGAGGAAGCGCAAGCGATACGGTCACGCCATACTACCATGGACCAACGCATCAAGCAGCCGATTTTCGCTTTCAACGAACGGGGCATACTCACGCTTGCCATGGTGTTGCGCAGTGAACAGGCCATAGCGGTAAGCCTTCGTCTGGTGGGCCTCTTTCTACGCATGCGCGATGTGCTCGCTATGAACCAGGACATCCTCCTCCGACTGGATCATATGGCGGAACGAGCAGGGGGTGATAGCGCTGCGTTCCAAACCCTTCTTCAGGATCTCGAACAGCTACTGGCCTTGGCCACGGACCCGCATTCGGCATAGGACAGTCCTTCAACCGTCATAAGACAACAAACCATGGCAAACCCAGTCTTCGGAGCCAACATCAAGCTCCTCCGTACCCGTCGCGGTCGCTCGCAGGAAGAGACCGCCATCGCACTTGAGGTGAAACGTTCCAGCTACAGCGGCTACGAGAACGGTACCGCAGAGCCATCCTTCGAACTGCTCGTGCGCATGAGCGAGTACTTCAAGGTCAGTACCGACAAGCTGCTACGTGATGACCTCACGGCGCTCTCCGAAAGCCAACTCGGTGTGTTGGAACGAGGCGGCGACATCGACCTGAGCGGACGTCGTCTGCGCGTGTTGGCCACCACCGTGGACAAGGACGATCGTGAGAACGTGGAACTGGTGCCCGAGAAGGCCAAGGCCGGCTACGCGTTGGGCTACGCCGATCCCGAGTACATCAGCATTCTGCCCACCTTCCAGATGCCGTTCTTGGCGCGCGACCGCAAGTACCGCACCTTCCAGATCAGTGGCGACAGTATGCCGCCGGTTGCAGAGGGCTCGTGGGTGACCGGGGAGTACATGCAGAACTGGCAGACCATCCGCGATGGCCAGCCCTACATCGTGGTCACCAAGGATGATGGCATCGTTTTCAAAGTGGTGTACAGTCAAGTGAAGGAGAAGGGCACGCTGTTGTTGTGCAGCACCAATCCGCTCTATACACCGTACGAAGTACAGATCGCCAACGTGCTGGAGATCTGGAAGTTCGTCCACTTCATCAGTGCCGAGCTGCCCGAACCGAACCTGAGCCGCGATGAGTTGGCCCGAAGTGTAGTGGACCTTCGCAAGGAAGTAGGACAACTGCGATTGGCCATGGAACAGCAGGGTAGGCTCACATTCTGATCGGAAGGGTTCCGTGTACGGCCTGTTCCGGAGGCGTCCGTATCCGCCGGTCCGTACCTGATCGACCATGGGTATGTGGAAAAGCCAATGTTAGATCCATGTTAACTCAAGGTGAAAATAGACTTACCTTCGGCGTATTCAAGTTCGAAATACGACCGACATGCGCCTCCTATTTGCACTTTCCGCAGCCCTGACACTGAACGTGGTCTCGGCACAAGAGCTATTGGGACAAGAGCACTGGGAGAGCGGCGCCTTGAAGTCCACCCGCTACAGCGAAGGAGATCGCGAACATTTCATCACCTACTACGAGAACGGACAGGTGAAGGAGATCGGTTGCTTCCGCAATGGACGGCGTGAGGGTGTGTGGAAGCAATACAGCGATACAGGCGCATTGCTGGCACAGGCCGGCTTCCAGAACGGACAGCGCCAAGGGATATGGGAATTCCGCAACACCGCCGATCAGCCGATGGGCCGGTTGACCTATGCGGGAGGTCTGCTCGCCACGGCTGACCAGTACGATGCCATCGGTGCGTTGACGGCTCATCGTGATTATTGATCCATAGGCGGCGCATCGACGGTGATCTCAACGATCATCGCAAGGTGCAAATGACCAACGTTAGTGCTAAAGGTCCATTTTGCACCGTCCTTTGTATCCATGCTTCAAAAGCAACCTGCGATCCTATGTATGGCAATGACACTGTGCATTGCAGCATGCAAGCATGGAAAGTGCGAGGATGGAGGATCCAGTTCTGCGAGCCGATCAAGCCATAACGCCGGGCAGAATTGCCGATCCTGTCACCATCCGGATGGGCCAGGCGGGGTTTGTTGGAACATCGGAGGCACGGTGTACAACAGCCAAGGTCAGCAGCCGGTAGCTGGTGTGCAAGTGCGGCTATTCGGAGCTGCGCAGGGAGCTGGAGGGGTGAGGTACCAGTTGCAAACGGATGCGAATGGTAACGTCTATACGTCCGAGAACATCACTTTCGGAAGTGGGCTCTTTCCAGCGGTGATCAGTGCATCCGGCGATACCGCATTCATGACGGAAGCCATCAGCGATGGTGCGTGCAATCGGTGCCACGGCCAAAGCACAGAACGGATCAAGCTGCCCTGATCCGGCGGACCGTTCACTGATCCAGAAAGTCTTTGAAGCCTGGGTAGCGCCCGACTTTGAACACAAGGACTATAACGGCGATGGCTTCCAGAGCGCTCGAAGTGATCAAGAACTCACCTGCGTACGGCCAATGCTGGATCTTGAACAAAGCGCCTAGGATGCCGAAAGCAGCGCCGACCAGAAATAACATGATCGCCTGCCTCGCCGTCATCCCTTCTTGAACAGGTCATCCATGTCCTCGAAGGCCTTGAACTCGATGGCGTGTCCATCCGGGTCTTCGATGAACATGCTATGTTGCTCGCCCACTTCGCCCTTCATCACCACCTGCGGTTCGATGAAGAACGTGTAGCCCACTTTCTTCAGTTTGTCGCGTAGCTTCTTCCAATCGCTCATAGGAAGCACGATGCCCCAGTGGTCGCTGGGCACCCTGCTCTTGGGGTTGTAGATCCGTGCCGTCTTGATCAGCTTGGGCACCTCTTGGATCGTGAGTTGGTGGCCGAAGAAATCGTAGTCCACCCACGTGGACGCGCTGCGCCCTTCCTTGCAGCCGAGGAATTTGCCATAGAACGCTTTGATCCGTTTCAGATCGGTGGTGGCGAAAGCCAGGTGGAATGTGCCGTTCATGCTGTGGGTGCGCCCATGTAGGCTGCCTCGAAAGTAAGAACGCCCCCGGGGTTTCCGGAGGCGTTCATCGGCTCATGTATTGAACACATCAATCTTCATCGTCGTCGCCGTCCTCATCTACACCACCGGCATCCTCTTCACCACCGTCATCATCATCCGCGTCATCGGAGTCGTCATCTCCTTCCACATCGTCGGCCCCTTCGATCTCGGCGCCATCTTCGATGTCATCGCCGCCAGCAGCGTTATCGTCCTGGTCCAGGAACTGCTCGATCTCTTCGCGGCTTTCCGGATTGATCTTGATCAGGTAGAGCGCATCGGCTGTCTTCAGCTCGATCACACGGAGCATATCCCCTTTGGCTGTGGGGATGGTCTTGATGTGCGTGGCATCGATCCCATCCGGATACTGCTCTTGGAGCGTCTCCTTCAGTTGATCGGTAAGGGTGTTGAACGAACGGATCAGACGTTGCATGGTTCGAAGCGCCGAAGCCCGGCGATGGCATTGTGGTCACATATCGAGAATGTACGCGAAGATGAGGGGCGCTACAATAGTAGCATCACTTTCGATGATGTACTTCGGGGTGTCGATGTCGAGTTTTCCCCAAGTGATCTTTTCATTGGGCACGGCACCGCTGTAGCTGCCGTAACTGGTAGTGCTATCACTGATCTGGCAGAAGTAGCTCCAGAACGGGGTTTCGCGTTCCAGATCCTGCTGCAGCATGGGCACCACGCAGATCGGGAAATCCCCAGCGATGCCGCCACCGATCTGGAAGAAGCCTATGCCTTCCGTGCCGGCATTGTTCGTGTACCAATCCGCGAGGAACATCATGTATTCGATGCCGCTCTTCATCATGCCCGGTTTGCAATCGCCCACCATGCAGTGGCCTGCGAAGATGTTGCCCAAGGTGCTGTCCTCCCAACCGGGACAAATGATGGGCAGGTTCCGTTCCGCGGCAGCCACCATCCAACTGTCCTTGGGGTCGATCTGGTAGTACTGCTTCAGTACTCCGGAGTTGATCATCTCGTAGAAGTACTGGTGCGGGAATCTGCGGTTGCCGCTCTTGTCATCGGCGGTCCACAACTCCACGACGTGCTTCTCCAAACGACGGAACGCCTCGTGCTCAGGGATACAGGTATCCGTAACGCGGTTCATGCCACGGTCCAGGAGGTCCCGCTCCTGCTGCGGGGTGAGGTCGCGGTAATTCGGCACGCGTTCGTAGTGATCGTGCGCCACCAGATTCATCACATCCTCTTCCAAGTTCGCACCGGTGCAGCTGATGATGTCCACCTTCCCTTGGCGGATCATCTCGGCGAGGCTCTTGCCCAACTCGGCGGTGCTCATGGCGCCCGCGAGGGTCACCATCATCTTGCGGTTCTTGGCCAAGTGGGCCTTGTAGCCTTTGGCGGCATCCACGAGCGCAGCTGCATTGAAGTGCAGGTAATGCGTTTCCATGAAGGCCGATATCGGACGGGAGTTGCTCATGTCTGTTCTCGTGGGGCGAAATATAGAAGGCGGGAATGGAATGAAGTGTCAGGGGAGAGGTCGATCGACGGTGCAAGTAACGAACTACAAGTGAACGGATGGCGATGTGTCATTGCCGATCCACAAGCAGAGCTGTCAGCGCGGCTGCATGATCATTTTCGCACCGGCTCCTCCATGGGAAGGTAGCCCAACAACTGCAGCATCCGCTCCGCACTCTGTTGCTCGGCGAATATGCGGTCGGTGAGGGAGCCGTCAGGCAAACGGTCGATCAACACGTGCTTCGGTTTAGGGATCAAGCAATGCTGGATCCCTCCGAAACCACCCAAAGTATCTTGGTAGGCCCCAGTGTTGAAGTAACCGATGTACTGCTTGCGCTCTTCGTTGTACTTGGGCAAGTAGATGGCGTTGATGTGCTGCTCGCTATTGTAGTAGTCGTCGCTGTCGCAGGTCATCCCACCGAGGAAGACACGCTCGTATTCATCGTTCCAGTTGTTCACCGGAAGCATGATGAAGCGTTTGCTGATCGCCCACGTATCGGGCAATGTGGTCATGAACGAGCCATCGATCATGTTCCAACGCTCCTTTTCGTTCTGCTTCTTCTGGTAGACGATGCTGAAGAATGTCGCACCGCTATCACTCACAGTGAAGCTGCCGAATTCGCTGAAGATGTTCGGTTCCTGCACCTTGTTCTCCTCGCACACATCCTTGATGCGACCGATGATCTCGCCGATCATGTAGTCCGTGTCGAAGCTGAAATTGAGGCTGTTCTTGATCGGTAATCCTCCACCGATGTCCAGTGTATCCAGGGTGCGGCACAGCTTCCAGAGATCGCAGTACACGTTCACGCACTTGCTCAACTCGTTCCAGTAATAGGCCGTATCCGTGATCCCCGTATTGATGAAGAAGTGCATCAGCTTCAAGCGGAATTTCTTCTGCTTGCTGATGTTGCGCATATAGAACGGGATGATGTCCTTGTACCCGATCCCCAGTCGACTGGTGTAGAACTCGAACTTCGGCGCCTCTTCTGCCGCAATGCGGATCCCGATGTCGCAGTGGCCCTCGATCACTTCATCCAACTGGTAGATCTCGGCCATGTTATCGATGATCGGCACGACGTTGAATCCACGGTTGGCCAGTTTCCCGATCCCCCGGATGTAGCGTTCGTCCTTGAAACCGTTACACAGGATAGTTGCATCCTTGGTGATGCGGCCGCGCTCGATGAGAAGCTCGATCATCTCCAGGTCGTACGCGCTGCTGGTCTCCAGGTTCACGCCTTTGTCCAGCACCTTGTCGATCACGTAATGGAAGTGATTGCTCTTGGTGCAATAGAAGTACTCGTATGTGCCACCGTACTTGTGCGTCTCGAAGGCCTTCTTGAAACTGTTCCGTGCCATTTCGATCTTCTCGCCGATCTTGGGGAGATAGGTGATGCGCAATGGTGTCCCGTGTTTCTCCAACAGTTGCACGAGCGGCAGGTCGTTCCATACCAATTGGTCATCGTCCAGTTTGAACTCGTCCTTCGGGAAATCGAAGGTCTGTTCGATCAGATCGACGTAGCGGGTCTTCATACGTGGTTATGCAGTAACGCGAAAGTGTCGCGGAATGGACGGAATTGACGGACCGAGGATCGATACGCCGTCGAGAGGAACCGGGGTTCGGGTAGAAAGCGTGCGTTCGAGGTCGCGAATGGGATCAGGTATGTCCCGGTGGCGAAGTGCACGCGCTCTCATCAGCGAAAGGCGGAGAAGAAAGGTGCAGCGCTTACCGCTACGAGCAAGGCGGACCATGTTTGGTCACAGATACCGATGGTGCGTTTGCGGTTCGTCACGGTGTACAAAGTAAAAGGACAAGACAACGCGCCACGACGTGAGGAGGAATTTTCTGGTGGGCGGCACCCGATAATGGAACGCGACAGGTCAAAGCCAACGCTTCTTGCGGAACCAGAGGAGCATGCCCACGGCGATCACGAACATGACGCCCATGATGGTGAAGTAGCCGTAACGCATGCGCAGTTCGGGCATATTGTCGAAGTTCATTCCGTACACCCCGACGACGAATGTGAGCGGAATGAAGATGGTGCTGATCACGGTCAGGAGTTTCATCACCTGTGTCATCCGCATGTTCTGGCCAGCATGGTAGGTGTTCTCCAAGCTGGTGAGCATTTCCCGGAAGGTGCCTATCGTTTCCGCGATGTAGACCGTGTGATCCTGCAGGTCGTTGACGTAGCGCCGGGTGCTCTTGTCGATCAAGGGGCTCTCGATGCTGTTCAACCGGCCCGCCAGTTCGCGTGTCGGGGTGACATATCGGTTCACACCGATCAACAAGGAGCGCAGTTCCTGTATGGTCAACAGGTCCTCGTTCCCGGGTCGCACCATGACCTTGCGTTCCAACTCCTCGATGCGTTTGCCAAGGTCCTCCACGATGAGGAAGTAGTTGTCCACTATCACATCGAGCAAGGCATAGAGCAGATAGTCCGCTCCGGCGCGGCGCACACGGCCCAGGTCCTTGCGCAATCGTTCGCGGATCGGATCCAACACGTCACCGGGCCGTTCTTGGAACGAGATCACCAAGCCTTTGCGCAGCACGAAACAGATCTGCTCGCTCTGCACACCACCGGTCTCCGGGTCCATGGCCAGCATCTTAGCGACCACGAAGAGCGTATCGTGGTATTCCTCCACTTTGGGTCGATGGTCGGTGTTGAGGATGTCCTCGAGCAGGAGGGGGTGCAGGTCGAAGTGTTGACCGATGCTGGTGAGCATGCGTTCGCTGTTCAACCCATCGATATCCAGCCAATGGTTCTCGCAGCCGACCATGCCCGGTGAATACTCCGCGATGGTCGCGAACTGTCGTTCCTCCACGCGTTCAGCGTCGTATTCGAAAGAACGCATGGTCGTGCGTGTTTCCCCCTCATCACCCACGCGAATGAGCGTACCCGGCGGTAAGCCGGCTTTCTGCGACCGTTTTCGGACTTTCTTCATGAATGGCGGAAAGCTATTCGATCGGAGCCTCGGTCAATGCGCTGCAATGACCTGTCGATCAACCGTACCCGGTTCAACAAGCACCGGGTCCTTCCCTTGGCGGAAGACCTTCATGTTGTTCCCAAGCAGTTCCATGTTTCCCGAGGCTATGCGCAAAGCGGAACCCTCGCGCAGGCCAGCAACGGTACTCCGAGGATTGAGTGCCAGGTATTCGGCGATCCGCTGGTCGCGACTTTCGCCACCGTGTCCCGGTATGGTGGCCTCGGTGTAGTGCGGGTTGATCTGAAAAGGGATCAGGTGCATGGCACGGAGCGAGGGTGGCTCCACAATGGGCATGTCGTTGGTGGTCATGATCGTCGGGCAGGCCACATTGCTCCCAGCGCTCCAGCCCAAATAAGGAAGACCTTCCCTCACGCGCGAAGCAATGGCTTTGATGAGGCCCGTGCGGTAGAGTGATCGGATGAGCAGGAATGAGTTGCCGCCGCCAATAGCAACCGCCTCACACGTTGCCAGTGCCTTCAGCGGATCGCTTTCGCTATGAAGCCCAACGGTTTCACAATTCCACTCACCGAATACCAACGACATGCGCTCGACATAAGAGTTCTGTTGATCGTCGACGGCTGCGAAGGGAACGAAAGCAACGCGTTTCTTCCCCTGTAAGAATGTGCTGACATGCGGCTTGGGCCATTGAAAGAAAGGTTCACCGGGAAGGGTGGAATTCGAAAGCAACAATAGTTCCATGGTCATCGGGTTCAGGGCAGAACGGTTCCTTCGATCTGGAGTTCGAGTTGCGAAGGTGTGCCATTCGTGGTGAATGTGATGGTTCGTTGAAGAGGGCCTGGCCGTGATCGACCGGAGTAGGAGATCTTCACGACACCGGTTCCTCCAGCAGGGATCACAGGCGGTAGATGATCCACCAGTATGCACTCGCATCCGGCATTCCCTTTGACCAAGAGAAGGGGTGTTGTTCCGGTGTTGCGAAATGGTACTTCAAAGTGTTGTGGAACATCGCGGTTCACGGTCCCGATCGAGAACTTTTGAGGACAGTCTTCGACTGAAGTTGTTGATTCTTCCAGGTGTATCCGTTCTACTTCGATCCGTCGTTCGCGCGCAGCTTCCACACTGTATACCGAGAGCTTCAGGTCCGTGAGTTCATCGCTGACACCCTTGGCTGCTCGATCCTCGCCAAACGGCAGTTCGCGCAATCGAAGGATGGCACCGTTGCTGGCTGTGCTGTCGAGGTACACGCCCAGTGCTCCGTTCATCGTTCGCGCCAGGTGATTGCGCAAGCTTGCGATGCGCCGTCGAGAAAGGTTGATGTTGTACTCATTTTGTGCGAGGGGACTGGCATGGCCACGCACATCCAAGGTGATGCACATTCCTGCTTGAAGGGCAATGATCAGGTCGCTCACCATGGTGTCCAAACGCGCTCGGCCACCTTCCACATCATCGCGGAAGAATGCTTGGACGTCCGAAGGGTCAGCATTCTCGCTCACGTACTTCGGAAAGAGATCCCGATAATCGGAAAATGTTCTGGCATAGGTCTGGTCGGTCCGGATCGCCCTGGACCGAGGCTCGGGCTCATCGTTGTGGAAGTATAAGAGAAGCGGTCGTTCCGAACGAAGGCGAAGCACCGAAGCGTTGATCCCGGTGGAAGCAGAAGCCGAGTCAACGGTTGATAAGGAGGGTTCTTCGGGTGTGAGGGATCTCGGAAGTTGGGATCGATACAGGTCGTTGCAACACGTTTCACCTTTTGCTGCGAACGAGCCTTTCCGGTTGCTGGTCAACCAACCATCACCATTGGCAGCAGTGAAAACCGGATAGAGGTCGTTCGCGGGTGAGTTGATCGGTCTGCCGGCGTTCACAGGTTCAACAAAATTGGTTCCTGTGAGTGTGGATCGGAAGATGTCGAAGCCACCGAAGCCTGGAAGGTGATCGGAAGCGAACCAAAGTGTTCCGTTGCTGGTATCGAACCACGGTCCGGATTCATTCCCTGGCGAATTCACTGGCGGCGGAAGCGGTACAGGGTCGATCGCCTGTGCTTCAATGATCTCTGCGCGCCAGATGTCCGTTCCGCCGAGGCCGCCGGCGCGGTCACTAACGAAGTAGAGCCAGTCCTTGCCGCCATATCGCACCACCATGGGTTGGGTGCTCAGTTCCTCGCCCAGACCTGCCATCGGCGTGCCTAACAGGTCCGTGCTGTTGAACGGACTGAAGAAGATCCGACAGTCATTCGCACTATCACACTGGGTATATAGGATCCAGTGACCGTTCGGCGTCCATGTCGCATTGGCGGTGTTCGTCATGTACCGATCATCTTCCATGGGTACGGCTGGGATCCACGGTTCTTTCGAAGAGGGCGAACGATAGATGCGGGCATGGTAGGTCAACGTGTCCTGGACCTCCTCGTCCGTGTTCAACTCACCTCGCAGGCTTGTGAAGTACAATGCTGAATCAGGTCCGATGCGTGCGCCGAATTCACTGTCATACGTGTTGATGGGCTGTGGCAAATGCGCAAGTGTGAGGGTGGTGTTCGCCGTGTCCGGCTCAGCGGCCATCGCGCAACCTTTCAATGCGTTCATCGCTCGTTGCGAAACCACGGATCCCTTGTCCTGCTCCTTCTGAAGAACTTTGTTCCAGGTACGCTCGGCATCCTCGTACCGACCATCGCAAAGTTGCATCTCACCCAACCAGCGCAGCGCCTCGGGGTAGGTACGTCCGGCATCCTTGTGGTACACCACTTCATACAGGTCAACAGCTTTGTCGTACTGGTTGCTCAGGCGGCAAGCTTCGGCTTGTTTCCATTGCAGACTCATCCTTCCGGGTTCCAGTTCCATCGCACCGGCGTAGAAACGCGAGGCGCCGTAGAATTCGCCACGCGCCATTGAAGCATCGCCCCACATGATCCATTGTTGCGTGGTCTGCGCGAACACCGATATTCCGTAGTTACCGAGAACCACCACCAGAACCAACGAACGGAACATCGAACGCGACATCAGATCTGTGTTGGACAAGCTTTGAAGCGGACCGGGATCGCCGGATGCTTGCGCAGGATCCGGATGGCCGTGAATTCGATCGCGCCCCGATTGCGACTTGCCGGCACGAGGTCGCTGGTGTTGATGTCGTAGCTCAATCCGAATGTCCAGTCATCGTATTCCACCCCAGCGTATAGGTAGCCGGCATCCGCAGCGCGATAATGGGCTCCGAATTGCAGCGCTCGGTTGAGTCCATAACGATCCAACAGGATGTAGCGCAGATTCGCACCAAGGTCCAATTCATTGAATGTCCCTTGCGTCATGTACTGGAACATGGGCAAGAGGTCCAGTTTGGTTGCTATCGGGAACTGTGCCTTGGCATGCACGGTGGTGCGCTGGTCCAGTGGAACTCCAGGCCCGCCGAGGAAACCGATCGCCGGGTGTGTCAAGTTGAACAAGCCCACGCCCAGCTGCAGCTCGGTTCGCGCTTCAGGGTGATATCGATACACCCCACCCAGGTGCAGGTCCGGATGCACCATGCTGCTTCGCGCGAATTGTTCACCGGTTCCGAGGTCCGGGTCGAAGTAGAAACCGTTGTATTGACTGTCGAAGGTGAGCGCCGAAGGATCCAGGGTGATGGAGGTGATACCGAATTGCGCGCCACCGGTAAGTGCGTGTTCCTTTTCCGCCCCGAAGTGCTGGGTCCAGCTGGACCCGAAACTGAAATGAAATTGGTTCAATCGGCTGTCACCTGCGCGATCGTTGTAGAGCCAAGCGCCCAACCCGAGCCCTTTGATGCCAGCCGCATTCGCAGCATCTGCACCGAAAGCGAACGTGCGGTAGGGAATGGAGACCGCACGCCATTGTTGCCGGTAGATCCCATTGAAACGGTAGTCCCCATCGAAGCCACCGATGGTGCCCGGTCCCAAGGCCTGCGGCGCATTGAAGAATTGGGAGAAGTGGATGTCCTGCGCGAACAATGGAAGCGAGGACGTAACCATTAACGCGACGTGGATCATTCCCAAGAACTGGGAAACGTGCGCACGCTTCGATCGCTCGGTCTTGATCGGCAAACTCATCGCCCAACGGTCACGTTCCCTTTCGTGAAATAACGCTGCCCATCGATACAGTAGGCGGTAAGGTGGTACACGAATACAGCAGGATCCACCGCTCGACCTTCGAAGGTCCCGTCCCATCCAATATTCGGATCCGTGGTTTCGAAGATCAACTCACCCCAACGATCGAAGAGCTTGAAGTCCAGCGTTGCGATTAACCGACCGCGAACGAAGAGCACATCATTGTTCCCATCGCCATTCGGCGTGAACGTATTCGGTACGAAGATGTCAGGGTCCGCACAGAGGAGGTCATGCACTTCAACAGGAACCTGCGCGTCCTTGGTGCAGATCCCGTCCGATACCGTGACGGTGAATGTGGTGCTGGTCTGTACCGTCGCAACAGGGGCGTCGATCAGTGGGTCATCTAGCAGATTCGCAGGTGACCACGAATACGAGGGTGCATTCATGGGGAACGCTTGCAATTGAACCGACTCTCCGGCAAGCACAACGGTCGGCGTTGCAGCAGCCAGTACGGTGTTCCCATCCAATGGTGAAACGGTCACGGTCGTCGTGCCGGACCATGTGCATCCCAAAGGCGAAGTCACTTCAACGCCGTAGGTCATGGTCTCCGTTGGAGTTACCAGAGCCTCGGTAGTTCCTTGGCCGATCAGGATGTCTTCATCGGGTTGCCAGATGATGGTCGATCCCAGATCGATCCCCAGAAGTTCAAGTCGGGCGGTGTCGTTCGAGCAAATGAGGTTCGTTGCAAGCAAGCTCGGAGCGGACAGGGAGACCTGCATGAGAACGCTGTCCATGACAGGGCAGGCATTGTCCAACTGACGGACGTAATACCAAGCACTGGATGCAGGGGTGATCTGAGCTGTGCTATCAGTGAGCGGGGCGTTGAGCGTATCGCTGAATAAGCGCGATGTCGACCATTGGAAACGTTCCACCGATCCGAAGCCAGTGGCGGTCAAGATCCCTGACGACGCTGGGCCGCAAAGGACCTGGTCCGGGCCTGCATCGATCGTTCCTTCGGCCAGGGAAACGAGTTGTTCAGCGGTGCTTGAGCAGGCCCCATTGCTTATCGTCAAAGTGTACGTAATTGTTTGCAGCGGTGTAGCGATCGGGTTTGCTACGCTTGGGTTGCTCAGTCCAGCTATTGGGGTCCATTGATAGGTCACTCCAGCACTCGAAATAGGCAGCACGCCGATCTGGACACTTCCGCCCGCACAGATGCTCGTGTCAGGAAGAGCGTATTCACCAGCGCCGAGCACGACCACTTGCCGAGCTGTCGTATCACTGTGGTTGCACGTGATGGCATTGGTAGCGATCAGTGTGACCGTATACACACCGGGGCCGGGAAATACGTGACTCGGAGAAGTCGCAGAACTCGTGGTGCCATCGCCGAAGTTCCAACTGTACGAGCTCGCTCCAAAGCTGGTGTTGCTGAAATTCACAGGGTCGGGCAGGCAATCGATCGATGAGTTGAATTCAGCGACCACGATCGGGAAGTCGAAGTCGAACTTGAAAACACCATTGTTACAGAAGCCGCTGTTGTTCGTCGGGCTCCAGGCACCCGGTACCGGTTGTATCGGGAAATCGGAATGGCCACCACAACCGGCACATACGCTCTGGTAAACGCGCCCTCGTCGGTCGAAGCGACTCGTTCCGCCATCCACATGCTCTGCGCTGATGTTCCCGCCGAAATAGGTCCCATAGTACAACGCGCTCAGGTCGATATCGAAGACGGCGAGGTAGAAGTCGTTGCCATCGGTGGTGAGTTGGTACCCGTCAGGGGTAACCGCCATTCCGGTCGTGCTCAAGGTTCCGCCTTGGATGGCGCTGCCCCAGCCACTTACGTAGATCTTGTCGCAGTAGTCGACCAGGAACGCAGTGGGGGAGATATCCGGCTGTCCGTCACCTTGCCCGAACCGGGTGCTGATGAGTGTGGTGGTCAATCCGGCGTCCAGCTTTGTGATGAATTGACCCGAGTTCGGGATATTGTATGACGCGTTCTGGATCAGAGCGGTCCCGGGTGCATTTGTTTGGCCGAAGAGGTACACATTCCCCTCTTGATCCAGATCAGTGAAGTAGCATTGGTCGTAGCCGGAAGTGCCGAAATAGGTCGCCGCGTTGAGCGTGTTCCCATTGGCATCTATCAATGCAATGAATCCATCGGCGTTTCCACCTTGGAACGTGGTTTGGAGTGCATTTGATGTGATGCTCAAGTCAGTGCTGCGCGTCCCGCCGGCGAGGTAGATATCACCGGCATCGTTCAACTCGATGTTGTAGACGGCATCTGCTGCGGAACCACCGAAGTAGGTGCCCCAAATGATCGTCGTGAGCGATGCATCAAGTTTGAAGAGAACTCCGTCCTGTCCTCCTCCTCCGAAGGTCGATTGCAGCGCGTTCGAGGATACCGGCATGTTCGGTGAAGCCGTGCAGCTAGCGACGTACACGTTGTCATTCGCATCCAGAAGGACCTCCCCGCGCACCTCGTCCGCGTAATTGAATTTGAGACCAGCCGCAGTATTGAGCCCATCGGTATTGGATCCACCCAAGTACGTGCTCGCGAGTAACTGCGATCCGTCCTGACCAAGTCTCGCAACGATCATATCCACTCCATTCGGCATATCTGCGCCTAGGCCATTGGTGAGATCCACTGCAGGTCCACCATTGAATGTTGCGTCGATCGCGTTGGCCGTTGTCGGGAAATTGGGTGAGCTCGTGGTGCCATAAACGAAGAGCTCGTCGTTCTCATTCACCACCAAGCTGTGCGGCAATTCATCGCTACTTCCGCCGAGATAGGTGCTCCAGATGAGGAACGTCCCCGTCGTATCGTACTTGGTCAGCGCGATGTCCGTTCCGCTGAAGAGTCCATCACCGCCAGCGTGCGTCACTTGATATGCACCCAACGTTATGGGATAGCCTTGTCCGAATGCCGTGCTACCACTGTACAGGAAGCCATCCCGGTCAAATGTCGCTGTGTATCCGAAGTTGTTGGCCGTGGATCCGGAGTAGGTGCTGAAGTTGAGCGTTGGGTCGATCACCAAGGGCAGGTTCCGGTCATATTCGCCCAAATGGAATCCGATGTGTTCTCCGACTGCGCGATAGGTGCACGGGATACTCACACGCCTTCCATCGATCTCTTGATAAGCAAGCGGTATGTGCTCGTTTATCATGCCAAGCGAGGTTTGGAGGCTCAGTCGGTCCGGTTGAAGGTCCAGGCCATCGGTTCCATCATAGGTGAATCGGATCAGTTCCGGGTCCGCATGTGGTGCGATCAAGAGGTCGTACTTCAAGTTGTTACCTGTGACGCGTAAGCGCAGGTCGATACCACCATAGATGTCTTTCTGCAACACCGCGTTGAAGGCATGTGCGTTGCTCGCCCAGTACTTGGGGTCATCTCCTATGAAATAGCTGAAAGCACCTGGTCGCACTCCGAGGGGTTCATTGACCGGATGCTTATTGGCCTCGATGAAACGTAAGCGGAATGCGTGGTGGCCGACGGACCGGGAAGGGCTGGTTCTTGTCGTGGCTGTGTGCGCATGGGCGATGGAACGCATCGCTGAAAGATCGAAGCGGTCGATCAGAACGGCTCCTTCTTCGAGCCAGATCGTTGCGCCGGATGCTTCAGCCCGGAAGGTCACAGGCTGAGGCCATTGCCCACGGTTCTGAATGAAGGAGAGTGGCTGTTGAGCATGCACGAGCGATCCGCAACTGCCGATGGCAAGTATAAGAAATGACCGGAGGAGAGCGCGTTGCACGAACGCTAAGGTATCGACTGGGTGATCTCGCGCTGTCGCTTGAAGATCCGACCATGTCAGTTAGGTAAGCTAACTGAGCTTCCTCGACAACCACTTTGCCCGATGCGTGAGGGTCAACGCGTCTTCTCGAACGCCTGTTGGTCGTCGTTCACCGTCATTCGGAACTCCACGCGACGGTTCTGGCTCCGACCTTCTTCCGTCTTGTTCGACGCGATGGGTTGGTTCTTTCCATGACCGATCGGCAGTAAGCGATCCGCTGAGATATCGTGAGCTTCCAAGTAGGCACGAACGGTTTGCGCACGCTGTTGGGAGAGGTCGAAGTTGTACGAACGACTGCCGACATCGTCCGTGTGTGCTTCGATGATCAGCTTCAATTCGGGGTGCTGGCGAAGCAGACCGATGAGCTGCTCCAAGACCTCATTGGTGCCGGTTTCCAGCTCAGCACTGTTGTATGCGAAGTGGATCGCATTGGTGCTCACCTTGGAGTGGTTCAATTCTTCGATGGAGGTGAAGTCGAGCCTGCTCAGATCGATAAGTTTCTCCTCCTGCAATTGGTGCACTTCTGCATCAAGGAACTGCAATTCCTTCACCTTCTTGAAGATCTTGTACAACTCGTCCATATCACTTGTCTCGCCGACTGAGTAGGTATACACTCCGCGCTCCGGGTCGAAATGCTCCACCACACGGTAGAGCTTGCGCACCTCAGTGAACTTCGGATCGTCCAAGCTCACCCGTTCCTTGGAGGCGAAGAGTTCCACGGAGAAAGTGGCATCTGCGAAACCATCTGCTTCAAGCCCACTCGCGTCGAATGGAAGTTCTTGATACTCGAAGCTGTGGGTAAGGCCCATGGCGTCTTGATACGTCGCAACGACCGTCAAGTCTTCTTGGTCGCGGAAACGATCCATCACGATCACTTTCCGGCTGTTGCATTGATTGGTGATCAACCCGGTCTCATTCGGGCGGGAGATCACGTCGAGCTTCACTTCATACACGCCTGGTACTTTGTAGGTATAGTGGATGCGGTCACCCATCATCGTGGTTCCGTTACCGAGGTCCCAATGGTATTCAGCAATGGCCATATCGGGTACGTGGCTGCGCAATGCGTCAAGTGCAAGCGTCCGGCCCGTGCGGACGGTATCGGGCGCACTCACCCATGCCTGTCTGTTGTCCGCGATGATCAGTTCCTGCTTCTTCAGTTCGTAGAACACCGCACCGGTCTTGCGGTCAACGAGCAGGGACCTAACGGTATACGTCCCTGGTTCGGTGTAGCAATGATCAACTCGACCACCGACAACCCGTTCACCATCACCCAATTCCCAAACGTGGTCGAGTGGGAGTGATGAGGTTGCGGCATGGGGTTTGGCCTTGAAGCTGTAGCAATAGTTGTTGGGCTCTTGTGGTGTGCATTCGCGGAACTTCGGCACGGTCTTCTTCCAAAAGAAGATGCGGTCGACGCCTGTTCTGTTCGTGCTGAAGTATCCCGAGTAGCCATCGCCACGAGCCGTCAGCCCAAGATCATTCCCGGTTGAGTTGATCGGTGTCGGCAAAGCGGTAGGGGAGGTCCAATCGCCCTTGGTCGATTCAGAAACATAGATGTCCAGTTTTCCCATTCCACCTGACCGGTCGCTGGAGAAGTAGAGCAATTCGTTCGGACCGAAGGTTGGGAATGCCTCGTTCGATGGGCTGTTGATCGATGGTCCGAGATTGGTTGGTTGGCTCCAGCCGCTCGCTGTTCGTTCACTACGGTAGAGGTCAACACCACCTTCGCCGCCGGGCATGTCACTGGCGAAGATCAAGATGTTGCCGTCCGAGCTGAATGCCGGATGCATCATCGAGAATTTGGTGGAATTGTGTTCGAATGGCTGGGGTAAGGACCACACATCATTCTCCAACGTTGAGAAGAAAAGGCCCAATTGAGAATTCGAAGCCTTGAGGTTCGAAAGTTTCTTTGGAAGTACGACGTTGCGTGTGAAGCAGATCGTTCGACCATTTTCCGTGAATGTCGCAGGCCCTTCGTTCACCGGCGTTGCCAAGTTCGCGCTCAATAGCACTGGAGTTCCAGGCATGTCATTCTTGAGCGGAACCCAATAGAGATCGGCAAGTGGTTTTCCAGTGTCGGCATTCTTGAACGCGATGGTGGCATCCGTTTCACGGATCGAACACATCACGAACCCGGAGTCGAGCAGAACGGGGGCGTAATCCTCCGCTTGGTCGCCCAGGTTGATCGGGGTCACCTCATGGATCAGCTGCCCCAAAGTAGAGGAGGCGAGGCCTAGAAAGAGTGCTATGATCGCGTTTCTTAGCATCAGAAGAAGCGTGGGTCCTTTACGCGGATCCGGTATCCGAACTCATATTGTAACATCACTTCATGCGAACCCATGTGCGATGCGCGAAGTCGGGAAAGCCCCATATCGTAGGCATATCCGATCCTCCACTGAGGGCTCGGCAATACTTCCAATGAAGCTACGAACGCATCACCCGTTCTGTACGATGCACCGATCCAGAGCTTTTCCTTCAGGATGAGGTTAGTGCTCAAGTCAGCTTGAATACCACTGTTCAATCGATAGCGGATCAGGGTGGTGGGTTTCAGTTTAACGTCGTGTGACAGCTTGAACACGTATCCGCCGGTCAGCATGGGCTGAAGGTCGCCTTTGCTTTGGGAGATAGACCATCCATCATTCGACGGTGTGTATCGATTGATGATGAGGAATGGTGAAGACAGTCCAACGAACCAATCCTTGGTGTAATAGTATGCCCCAGTGCTGAAGTTTGGTCGGAGTGCGTTCAGTGTATTCGCTGAGAAGGAGATGTCCGTGCTCTGTTGCAAGTTCAATGTGGTCAGTTGACTGCGCAACATGGTGAAGCCTGCACCGATCCCGAAGGAGAGCTTGCCTTTTTTGAAGCGAACGCGGTACGCGTAGTTGGAGAAGACACCGGTTTCTTGGCTCACTCCGATACGGTCATTGTAGATGATCATGCCCAATCCGATCTTTCTGCGAGCGATGGGGGCATGAGCGCTCAGGAATTGGGTTACAGGTGCTCCTTCTAACCCGACCCATTGATGTCGACTGGTCAGGTTCGCAGCGAGTGCATCACGACTTCCCGCATACGCAGGGTTGATCAACAACCCGTTGAACAGATATTGGCTTGTCAATGGGGAGTGTTGACCCATCAGGTGTTGCACAAAGAGCATGGCAACGACAAGGAGGATATGTCCGGTTTTCCTCATCGTTTGATCACCACGAAACCGTTGTACGCGGTTCCGTCAGATAGGTTCAGGACGTAGAAGTAGGTGTCATTCTCAAGCAAGCGACCATTGTTGGACTGGCCATGCCAATCGTTGGTGTAATCCGGGGAGACGTACACCTGCTGGCCCCAGCGATTGAAGATCACGAGTTCGCTGTTCGGGTACGCGCTGATCCCCGTGATCTCGAATCGGTCATTGTCACCATCACCATTGGGTGAGAAGCCTTGTGGGATGAAGAAGTCCTTGACGCGAACCATCACGGTATCTGATGCGCCGATGCATTGGCCGATGGAGACGGTAGCTATGAAGATGTTGGTGCCGATATCGAGTCCGTCGACGGTGGTCGATCCCGAGTTGGGTTGTTCGATATTCCCTGACCCTTGTATCAGGCTCCATTGAATGCTTGCACCCTCACTTGTAATGGCGTTCAGGGTCGTGCTCGGATCCACCTCCAGGTCCTGGTCAGGTCCTGCATCTACGGTGAGGCTATTGCCGGGATCACTTAAGGTGATGACGGTCGAATCGCGAGCGGTACAACCCTCGTGTGTGACTGTCCACACGAGTTCGAAGGTGCCCGGTACGGTCGTGCTTATCAGGGCATTCGGCAACGACGCATCTGGCTCCACAACGATCGGCGATAAGGAAGTCCATAGACCGGTTCCAACTACGAGAACGCCCTCCATCGAATAGGACAACCCGCAAACGGCCGTATCCGGACCAGCATCAGCAACGGGAAGGTCCATGACTTGCAAACTAGCTGTAAGACTGCGGGTACATGTCCCTGAACCGACGGTGTAGGTCAGTTCAGTTGATCCCGAAACAAGAGCGGGGTCGAATGTGGTTCCCGAAACACCTGTTCCGGACCAGATGCCACCTTGGTCTCCAGAAACCAACGAGGATAGTTGAATGGGTGCCTCATTGGCGCACATGGCCGCTGGCTGGGACCAACTCGGGTCCATTGTTTCGGAAATGACCACGGTTTGGGAAGCGCTGGTAGGGCAGCTTCCATTGAAAGAATGCGTGATGAGATACGTGCCAAGTGCACTTCCACTTGGAGCGATCTGCCCTGTTTCGTTGTTGATGTTCAGGCCGACCGGCGCGCTGAATTCACCGCCGGAACTGGAAGTGGTCGGGAGCATTGGTTCGCCATCCACGCAGAACACCGTTTCAGCGAAGTTGAAAGAGGCGTCCGGTGTTTCCAGAAAGTTCACGACGACCTGATCCGTTGATACGCATCCGGGGATGCTAACGGTCCATGTCAGTTCATAGCTGCCCGGAACCATGCATGTTATCGTTGCGTTCGGGGAGCTGATATCGGAGAATTGGATCGGAGATGGACCACTCCAGACACCCACACCCAAGGCTGCCAGGGTAACCGAGGTGTCGCATGAGACCTGGGATGGACCTGCTTCACTGGTGCAGTTCACGATGGACCCGATGCATGTGCAGTTCGAGTCCCAGGCATCACCTGTTGTGTTTGAGTTGTTGTCGTCGCATGGCGTTCCCGGTTGAGCCGTTCCACCGAAGTCGCCGTTGCAGTCCGCAACACAGGCGGTCAGGCCGGTGTTTCCACCAACGCAGGTTGCGCAGTTGTCGAGGAAGGCTGTTCCACCGAATACACCGTTACAGTCAGCCACACATGCCGTCAGGCCGGTGTTGCCGCCTACGCAGGTTGCGCAGTTGTCCAAGAAGGCTGTGCCTCCGAATACACCATTACAATCCTGCACACAAGCGGTCAAGCCCGTGTTGCCACCAACGCAGGTTGCGCAGTTGTCCAAGAAGGCTGTTCCGCCGAAGTCGCCGTTGCAGTCCGCCACACAAGCGGTGAGGCCC
>CADEDY010000012.1 GCA_902826215.1 uncultured Bacteroidota bacterium | reverse complement strand
GCGTGTGGTTGGGTTCCACCGTGTTGTTGAAGTCCGTTTGGTGGCACGCTTCGCATGTGGTCGGCGTTCCAGCGAAGCCGTTGCTGTGGCATTGCATGCAATCGACCGATACGTGTTGACCCGTCAGCGGGAAGCCCGTGTTGTTGTGGTCGAAGGTGGCCGTGGTCCAGGATCCTTCATCGTGGCAGAGCGCGCAGTCCGTTGGGAACCCCGCTTGGCCGTGGTTCGGGTCCGTGGTGCTGTTGTAGTCGCTCAGGTGGCAGCCCTCACAGGTGTTCGGCGTGTTCGCGTAGCCGTTCGCGTGGCACTGGTTGCAGTTCACGTTGGCGTGCGAGCCGTTCAGCGGGAAGCCGGTCGCGCTCGTGTGATCGAAGCTGCTCGGCGTCCAACCATCCGTCGTGTGGCACTGCGTGCAATCGTTGCTGAAGTTCGCCTGTGTGTGGTTCGGTTCCACCGTGTTGTTGAAGTCCGTTTGGTGGCACGACTCACATGTGGTCGGAGTGCCCGCAAAGCCATTGCTGTGACACTGCATGCAGTCCACGCTCACGTGTTGGCCCGTGAGCGGGAAGCTCGTGTTGTTGTGGTCGAAGGTGGCATTCGTCCATGCGGTCTCATCATGGCAAGCGGCACAATCGGTCGGGAAGCCGGAAACCGCATGGTTCGGGGCGGTCGTCGCGTTGTAGTCCGTGATGTGACAAGCCTCGCAGGTGTTCGGCGTGTTCGTGTAGTTCCCATTGTGGCACTGATCGCAACTCACCGGAACGTGCGAACCGACCAAAGGCCATACGTCGTGATCATAGTTCGCCGGGCTCCATCCGGGGTTGGTCGTATGGCACGTGGCACAGTCGGTCGAAAATCCAGCGGCCTGGTGGTTCGGGTTCGAGGTGCTATTGAAGTCGACCTGATGGCAGGTCACACACTCCGGCGAGGCATCAGCGAACGAACCTGTGGTGTGGCATCGGTTGCAATCATTGATCGCATGACCCATGGTGAGCGGGAAGAAATCGTGATCGACCTGGCTCGTATGCCAATCATTCCCCATCGGATCATGACACTCGACGCAGTCCGTAGAGAAGCCGTTCACGACGTGGTTCGGTGCTTGAGCGGTCTGGTAATCCTTCTGGTGGCAACTGATGCAATCATTGCCTACCCGATCGAACTGAAGCGTATTCCCCGATGCATGGCATTCGATACAACTCAGGTTCCCGTGCGCGCCCACTAGGGCAAATCCATTCTGTTCGTGGATCTCCGGAATGTCATTGACGATCCAGCTGATCGAAGTATGGCACCGAGCACAATCATTCCCCACCGACCGTGCATGCACATCCGTATGGCAGGAGGCACAATCCGTTGGTGCCGAATCGAAGACCAACGAAGTGTGGCACGACTTGCAATCGACCTGATCATGTGCCCCTTGCAATGGAAATGTCGTCGAGTCGTGCGAGAAAACGATCGACGCAGCCTGTGCATTCACAGAGGATACGCTGCCCCGTGAACGTCCTTTGTGCTTCAGAACGCTTGTCTTCTGCTCGTTCCAGATCAAGGTCGGATTCGTCCACCCGGCAGGACTATGGCACTTTGCGCAATCCATGACCAAGGCATCACCATGCGGCGACTGTGCGGATACCCGCACGCCGGTCATAAGGACCAGAACGACTATTTGTGACAGTCGGCGCATTCGAACTTCTCGACCTTGAACGATAGCATTTCAGCGTTCGGGTCCTTCGTATGACATTCCTTGCAATCCACTTTCACGTGCTCCCCGACAAGCGGGAAATCGGTCAGGTCGTGATCGAACTTCGACGGGAACCAATTCTCGGCAACATGGCACCGCTTGCAATCGGTGACCCCCTTCTCTGCGAAATCCTCTCCGTGGACATTGTCGTGGCAATCGAAACAAGCGCTTCCTAGTTCGCGGAAGGACCAGTTCTTCTCGTCCTTCATGTGGCAGGCCGTGCATGGCGTAGCGATATGCGCTCCTTCCAGCGGGAATTTGGTCGACCGATGCTGTTCCAACGAGAACATGCTCACATCGAATCCGTCCAACACCGAATGGCACTCGGCACAATCGGGCGACACATTGTTCTTGGCGAATTCACCCTTGTGATAATCCTCGTGGCAACTGTTGCATGCCCTGAACTCCATGGGGTCGGTGAATGACCCCTTATGGCACTTCTTGCAATCCACGTCCACGTGTTTTCCTTGCAGTGGAAAGTCAGTGATGGAGTGATCGAAGAAGTCCATGGACCTCAGCGAACGGAAGCTGGTCTCCTGGTGGCATTTCGCACAATCGTTCCCGAATTTCCCATCATGCGGATCCTCGTGACAGGTAGCGCACTGGTTCACGGTCAAACCAGCACGGTCCTGGAATACGAGCAATGGATCGCTGGTCTTCTTGTGGCATGCGAAGCAATCGGTCGTCTTGTGCTTTCCGTTCAACTTGAACTTCGTCGTGTTGTGATCGAACCGATCCTTCCCAGCGAAGATCTTGAAACCTTCCTCGGTATGGCACTGCGCACATGCATTGACGAAATGCGAGGCGTGCGGGTCATCGTGACACGCCTTGCAATCCGCGTGGGGCACATCTGCGAACTGCTGGAAATCCTTGCCCTGTCGGGTGATCGTCTTGTGGCATTCGGCGCAGTCGACGCTCACGTGCTTGCCCTTCAGCTTGAAGTCCGTTTCGTCGTGCTTGAATTTGCTTGCAGGCCGGAAAGCATCCATGTTGTGGCACTTCACACATTCTCCGGACATGGTGCCTTGGTGGAAATCAGCATGGCACGATAGACAGGCTTCATCCAGACCCAAGAAGGTCAGGTTCCGCTTCTTGATCTCGCGGTCCTTGATGTTATCCGGAATGTGGCACTTGCGACAATCCAACGGCTTGTGTCCGCCTTCCAACTTGTATCCTGTCAGCGCATGATCGAAGGTCTTTTCATCAAAGCGCACCATTTCGAATTTCCGACCGTGGTGCTCGCTGTGGCACGTGAAGCAATCCTTCGCCTTGACGTCCTTGCTCGCGTGATAACCCTGCTTCTTCGTGATCAAGGCCTTGATCTCCTTGTGGCATTCCAGGCACTTGGCATTGGTCACTTTGTTCCCAAGGTCATGGCACTGTGTGCAATTGCTCATGCCTTCCAACGACGCATGGGCCGTGGTAAGATCACCGGGCGATAACTGCGCATACCCCGCCAAGGCCGTCAGCGACAGCACAGCAAGCAGGTATGTCTTCAGTCGGTTCATTTATGCTTCTTCACAATGTGACCGAACCGCTTGGTGATCTCGATGCCCGCCTTCTGCAGGAAGCCCGTCGGGAGTTCGCCGCCAGCGAAAATGTACACGAGGTCGTTCGGCAGTTGCTGCGTGTCCTCACCCACTTTGCACAGCACGGAGTCCGGTGCAATGGACACGAGATTCGCCTTGTAGACAGCCTTCATCTTTCCGGCATCGATCGCGGCGGTGACCGCTTCGCGGTTCTTCGGTTTGATGCCCGCGAAATTCTCGTTGCGATTGACCAAGAGGACCTCGTTGTCGTTCATCAACAGCATGGCGGACTCAACTCCGGCATCTCCACCGCCGACCACGATGATCTTCTTGCCCGAGATATTCTCAGGCTCCAATAGCCGATAGGCCACTTTGGTCGACTCCTCGCCGGGGATACCCAATTTCCGCGGCGTTCCCCTTCGGCCGATGGCCAGCAACACGTTGTTGCAGATGTAGTCCTTGCCGACGCTGGTGGACAGTTTGAATGTGCCGTCCTTCTGCGGCACGATCGCATCCACCTTCGTATTCTCAGTGATCTCGATCTTGTGCTCACTGATCACTTTTCGCCAGAGTTGGAGCAGTTCATCCTTCGATGTGTCGAACAACTTCACCTTTCCATAAAGTGGGAGGTCCATCGGTGAGGTCATTACGAGCTTCGACCGCGGGAACGTGTACACGGTGCCGCCGAGCGAATCCTGCTCCAACGTGGCGCTGGCCAATCCCTGCTTCTTCGCTTCCAAGGTGGCGGAGATACCAGCCGGCCCAGCACCGATGATCACCACATCGAGCACACCATCAGCCTTGGGTTTCTTCGCGCTCGCGATGTTCTGCATGGCCTGTTTGCCCTGCTCCACGCCGTTCCTGATCAAACCCATGCCGCCGAGTTCACCGGCGATAAAGATGCCCTTGATGTTGGTCTCGAATGTCTGGTCCACATGCGGCAGATCGATGCCGCGGGTCTCGGTGCCGATGCGCAGGGAGATGGCCTGCACTGGACATGCATGGAAACACGCGCCATGCCCCACACAGTTGCTCGCAAGGATCACGGTTGCCTTGCCGTCCACGATGCCGAGGATGTCCTTTTCCGGGCAGTCGGCCACGCACGCTGCGCTGCCAATGCAGGTGTTCAGGTCGATGTACGGATGCAGCGACACCGGCTCGAACATGCCTTCCTCCTTGGCCTTCGCGACCTTCTTCTCCACGATCGCGGACTTCTTGCTGAGGCTGCGCATGTAGAAGAAGATCACCAACCCGCAAAGCAGGACCACAGAACCATAGATCGCTATTTGTTCAATGAGCACCTCCATTAGAAGATCCAGCGATAACCGAATGAGAGTGTGACCGCGACATGGATGACGAGGACGATGAGCATGATCAAGGCGAAGGGCAAGTGGGCCACGTGCCAGTACTTGAATAGCTTCTGCATGAGCAGCAGTCGATCGATCCTGTGCGCAAGAGCGAATTCATCCTTCACCGTTCGCAGGATCCAGCCCCTATCCTCCTTTCCCAACCCCTTTTCCTTAGCGTAGGACTTGATCCTTCCCAGCACAGCACGTTCAGCTGAATAACGTTCAAAGAATGAACGGCCTAGTACCCCATCTCCTTCCGCTTGGGAGCCTGTGATCAAGGCGATCATGGTATCATCGAGATGGGCCCGCTCCTTGAGCAGGATCACCAATTCTGTTCGAAGGCCCTTTACTTCGTTCAAACTGAGCTCTCTACCCTCGATCGTACGCGGGATCTGGATGTAGATGAAGCGCCCGATCACGCCGCTGGCCACCACGGCCACCATGCTCCAGAACGCCACAGAGACCAGCCCGCCGAATTTGAAGGCGGTGTGGAACAGGATCAAAATGGGACCCAGCGTGCACAGGAAAATGTGGAATTCCAGCAGGTACTTCAAGCGCAACTGCTTGGCCATGAAGTTGTAGCGCTTGCGTGCGATGTAGAGCACCACGCCGAAAAGGATCATCAAGGTGCCCAGGATGCCAAGCCCGTGACCGAAAGCGCCACTGGGCTTGAACCACGCATGCCTCGGGTGGTAGAACCGCTCTTCCAGCGGGAGGTCGTAGTAGGAATAGCCTGTGTAGGCGAGGTAGGTCGTCACCACAAGGGTCGCTGCCACCATGCTTCCGATGAAGATGGTGTGGACAGTGCGTGTCATGGTCTTTATCGGGGTTCGACGAATTCCATAGAACCGGTCGGAAAATGATGCGGTCCCTGAAGAGGCATTGGCGTTGTTCGCGAGATGTCCATTTCGTCAGCCTCGAAGGTCGAAAGATCCCACTGACAATGCCATGACAATTAGCCGAATGCCAAAAGGCACCCGTTGGATCGCAACGGATGGTAGATCAAAGTCGATCCAAAAATATCAGCAAAGGCCCTCCCTACAAGCCTTTCAACGAGTAGGAGCCTGCTCTTTAGAACGATCCCAAATTGTAGTGTTGTTGCAGGTTCATCGACCAATGAATGATGGTCGGCTGGGCAAAGCGTCTGATGGGGCCTTTGTACCCGATCCCAATGAACTGAAGATCGCAAAGGGTGGCTCGGCTACAACCCCAACAGCACCTCTCCCGGCTCCTTGTTCCCGAAGACCAATTTGCTCGGATCCTCGATCATCTGTTTCACGGCCATCAAGAAGCTCACGCTCTCCTTGCCGTCGATGATGCGGTGATCGTAACTGAGCGCGACGTACATGATCGGGCGGATCACCACTTGACCGTTCACGGCGACGGGGCGATCCACGATGTTGTGCATGCCTAGGATCGCGCTCTGCGGCGGATTGATGATGGGCGTGCTGAGCATGCTGCCGAACACACCACCATTCGTGATGGTGAAGGTGCCGCCGGTCATTTCGTCGATGCTCAATTTGCCATCGCGGGCTTTCACTGCAAGCGTCTTGATACCGGATTCGATCTCGGCGAGGCTCATGCGTTCGGCATTCCGCAGCACAGGAACCATCAAGCCTTTAGGTGAGCTCACGGCGATACCGATATCGGCATAGTCGTGCAGGATCATGTCCTCGCCGTCGATCTGACCGTTCACGGATGGGAAGAGACGCAGTGCTTCGGTAACGGCCTTGGTGAAGAAGCTCATGAAACCGAGTCCCACGCCGTGCGTCTCCTTGAACTTGTCCTTATACTTCTCGCGCACCGCCATCACCGCGCTCATGTCCACTTCATTGAAAGTGGTGAGCATGGCCGTCTGGTTCTTCACAGCCACCAAGCGTTCCGCCACTTTCTTGCGGAGCGTGGTCATTTTCTGGCGGTTCTGATCGCGCTTGCCGCCCCAGCCGTTCATCACCACGGCATCCGCCTTGATACCACCGGCCACGTACGCGCTGACATCACTCTTCGTGATGCGACCGTTGGGTCCACTGCCCTTCACTTGATCTGCAGAGATGCCTTTATCGGCCATGACCGCCTTGGCAACCGGTGTAGCGCTAGCAGCCGACGTGGAAGCAGCTTCCGGAACAGCAGCTGGTTTGGCGGCCGCCGCCTCGGGCTTTGTTTCCTTCGCGGGCTCCTTGCTCTTCTTCTCCGCTTTGAAGCTCGTGTCGATCTTCACGACCACATCACCAACGTTCACGGTGGTGTCCGCTTGCACGAGCAGCTTCACTTTTCCTTCTACTTCAGCACTGAGTTCGAGCGTTGCCTTGTCGCTGTCGATCTCGGCGAGCACTTGATCCTTGTTGACCACATCCCCATCCTTCACGAGCCACTGCGCAATGCGCACCTCGCTGATGCTTTCACCGGGAGAAGGGACCTTGATGTCGACTGTTGCCATCTACTGAAAAGTGATGTGGATTGCTGACGTATACGTTTCTCGAATGGTCACGCTTTGACCTTCACTGTTGTTGCGGACTTGGCGAACGACTGTTCGATGATCGCGATCTGTTGATTCGCACTGCGCTTGCTGCTGCCGGTGGCGGGTGCACCGCTTGCCGGCCGAGCGATGACCTCCCACTTCACCTCGTTGAAGTGCATGGCGATGTAGGACCAAGCGCCCATGTTCAACGGCTCTTCCTGGACCCATAGGAAACGTTCGGCCTTGCTGTACTTCTTGATCACCGCACGCATCTGTTCCGCAGGGAGCGGATGCAATTGTTCGACCCGCACGAGGGCGGTATCCGTGATCCCGTTCTTCTCCTGATGATCGCGCAGGTCGTAGTGGATCTTGCCCTGTGTGAAGATCACTGTCTTCACCTTCTTGGCGTCGGCACTTGCATCGTCGATCACTTCTTGGAATCCACCTTTCGTGAGATCGTCCAAGGGGCTTACGCAACGCGCATGACGCAACAGGCTTTTCGGAGTGAACACCACCAAGGGCTTGCGGAAATCCCAAGCTAGCTGACGGCGCAGCGCATGGAAGAAGTTCGCCGGTGTGGTGCAGTTCACGACGACCATGTTGCCATCTGCGCAGCACTGCAGGAAGCGTTCCATGCGGCCACTGCTGTGCTCGGCACCTTGACCTTCGTAACCGTGTGGCAACAAAAGCACGATGCCGTTCTGAGTATTCCACTTCTCTTCTGCGCAACACAGGTACTGATCGAGGATGATCTGTGCGCCGTTCACGAAATCGCCGAACTGCGCTTCCCAGATCGTCAGTACTTCCGGGTTCGTGAGCGCATAGCCGTATTCGAAACCAAGCACCGCATACTCGCTCAACAGCGAGTTGTAGATCTGCAGAAGGGCCTGCCCGTCTTGGATGTGCTTCAGGTGGATGAACTCCTCCTCACTATCCTCCATGCGCACGACGGCGTGGCGGTGACTGAAGGTGCCGCGTTCCACGTCCTGGCCAGTGAAGCGCACCGGATGACCTTCCACCAGCAAGGACCCGTAGGCGAGCAGCTCGGCCATGCCCCAATCGAGGCTTTCCTTGGCCATCATCTCCTTCCGATCATTGAGGATCTTCTCCAGTTTGCTGAAGAAGCGCTTTCCTTCGGGGATCAGCGTCAACTTCTCGCCTATCATCTTCAACACGTCCTTCTGCACCCCGGTCTCCGGAGACTTCAGGAAATCCGTTTCCGAGGCACGTTTGAATCCGGTCCAACGCTCGCTCATGAAATTGGTGATGCGGCCTACGCGGATCTGCTTGGCTTCTCCCAGGCGATCATCCAACATCGCACTGAAGGAACGCTCCATCTCCTCCGCCATTTCACGCGCACCTTCCACCCCGCTGGCGATCAGCTTCTCGGTGTAGATCTCGCGTGGATCGGGATGCGCAGAGATCGCCTTGTACAAGACGGGTTGCGTGAATTTCGGTTCGTCACCTTCGTTGTGACCGTGCTTGCGGTAGCAGAGGATATCGACCCAAACATCCTGGCCGTACTTCTGCCGGTAATCCATGGCCAGCTGCATGGTGTAGGACACGGCTTCCGCGTCGTCGCCATTCACATGGAAGACCGGACACTGCGTGGTCTTCGCGACATCGGTACAGTACGTGCTCGTGCGAGCGTCGATGTAATTGGTCGTGAAGCCCACTTGGTTGTTCACCACGATATGGATGGTGCCACCGACCTCATAGGCCTTCAGGCCGGCCATTTGCACCACTTCATACACGACACCTTGTCCGGCAACAGCAGCATCACCGTGGATGAGGATGGATGCCGTAATGCCTTTCTGGAACTTGTCGTCGTGCTCGATGATAGCGCGGGAGATCCCCTCCATCACGGGTCCAACAGCTTCTAAATGGCTAGGATTCGGCGCCAAGGTCAGTCGGACCTCCTTGTCGGTATTGGTCTTGATCAGGCTGCTATAGCCCATGTGGTACTTCACATCACCCTCCACCAAGGCATCTTCGTAGTCCTTGCCTTCGAATTCGCTGAAGATGGTGTCGTAGCTCTTGCGCATGGTATTCGCCAGCACATTGAGACGACCACGGTGCGCCATGCCGATGACGTACTCCGTGATCCCATGTTCAGCGCCATGCTCGATCACCGCGTCGAGCGCGGGGATCAGGACCTCGGCCCCTTCGATGCTGAACCGTTTCTGACCGATGAATTTCTTTCCCAAGAAGCGTTCGAAGACCACTGCTTCGTTCAACTTCTCCAGGATATCCTTTTTCTGTTCGATGGTGAAATTCGGCTGATTGCGCACCCCCTCCATGCGATCCTGCAACCACTTGCGCTTCTCGGGCATGCGTATGTACATGAACTCCGCACCTACACTCTGGCAATATGTCTGTTCGAGCATGGCCACGATATCGCGCAGCTTCGCAGGTCCGATACCCACCTCGTTCCCCGCGCTGAACACGGTATCCAGATCACTTGGGGCGAGGTTGAAGTTGGTGAGATCCAGATCGGGCGTGTACGTCCTGCGTTCGCGCACTGGATTGGTACGGGTGAACAGATGACCCCGCTCACGGTAACCATTGATCAACTGGATCACCCGGAACTCCTTCTCGAAGCGCTCGTTCCCACCTGGTGCTGAGGGCGCCTTGGCAGTAACGGTGGGGTCTGCGCCATTCAACGACTTCGCGAAGTCGAAGCCCTCGAAGAAACGGGCCCATCCGGTCTCCACACTGGAGGGATCCTTCGTGTATTGTTGATAGAGGTCGTCAAGCCAAGCGCTGTTGACGTTGCTGAGGTAGGAATACTTGTCCATGTAAGGGGTCCGGCGGATCCTGGGCAAAGGTAGTTCTTGGTGAACGCAGGGCCGTTCTACGGGTGTTGGATCTCCACAGTTCGGGGCTGAATACCACTGATCAATACCGACCGGCGTAGCGCATCCGGGTGAGAACCTTCTGCAGGGCACGGAGGACGACTTCATTGGATAGTGCAGCCAATCCGCCGCGGCCCATGGTCCGTTGGAGGTGCGCTTCCGGGATATCGACCCGATACATGGCCACTTGCAGCGCATGGGCGCCACGGGCGTCGAGGTCCAGAAGTACGGGAAGGACCATGGCGCTCAAGAGGTCGAATGTCCGATCGTTCAGTTCAGGCCGGGGAAGCTCTTCCTCCGAAATGGAAAGATCCTTCCGCAATTGTTCGACAACGGCCTGAAGCACCTCGGCCCGATCCAAGTAGCGTTGTAGGCCGTCGGCACCGGATGCTGACAAGGAGTTGTCCATGCTGTGGAGAAGTTGCACAAAGGTGCATGCCCTGTGGCACTATTTTCGCCACCGCTGCGCAACACACGGCCAAGCAGCCATTCCAAAACCAGAAACGACCTATGCGTTCGATCCTCCTGACCGGCATCGCCACCTTGCTTTCCATTTCCGTAGTTGCTCAATATGGAAGCTTCAGCTCAAGCGCAGTGAAAGCGGCGAAAGGCACCAAGACCATCGTCGTCCTCGATGCTGGCGATTCACCGTACAACCGGACGATGATCGAGGCGGTGAAGACGCATTGGAAATGGACCCCGGGCGTTGAGTTCGTTACGGTGGCGGAACTGGCGGCACAGCCGATGGCCCCGGAGAACACCTATTTGCTGAAGATCCGCAAGACCGATCCCGTGAAATACACAGGCACCTTCCTGACACTGGTGCAGGGCTGGAAAGCGAAGAAGGGCGAGGTTCTGGAACAGACCGACAATGCCTTCACCTCGATACCGGTAGAGCGCGAATTGGCATTCATCCAGATCGACCCGAAAGCGATCAATGAGGGTGGAATGAACAGCATGCTGACCATCTACCTGAAGCATATGCAGAACTATCTCACCCTGGTCGAAGGCGGCAAGATCACGGACAAGGCCACTACGGACCGTACATACGGGGCAAGGAACCGCATGATCCGTGACACCGAACTTTGGATGGCGCAAGAGCATTTGGACCGTAGCATTCCGGATGCCGCCAAGTTGAAGGAGAGCTACACCGCACCCTGTCAGGTAATGGCACTGAGCCAGCTGCCAAGCGCTGTGGAGAAGCAGGATCGTGGGTTGACGATCAGCGATGTGATCATTACCGGCGAGAACAAGAACAAGCATTGCTTCAAGCGGGTCTTCAATGCTGGCACGGGTGAACTGATGTATTTGCGGGACGATGCGGCCATCTTCGGTAAAAAGGAAGGTTTCATCGACGAGGACCTGAAGACCATCGAGCGCGCCCGCTGACCTTGGCGCGTCCTTTCGGGGAGTAGAGGTCCATTCTTACCCCCATTTCCATTGATCACCTTTGGCTTCGGCCCGGTCATTTCCGAGTGACCGGGCCGTGTCATTCCGATCTCTATCTTCACGGACCTATCCATCAAACCATGATGAAACGCTACGCGCTCTTCCTTTCCGTTCTTGCATCAGCCTTCACGCTTCGTGCGGATCACTTTGCTGGCGGAACCATCACCACCCGTTGTACCGGGAACAACTTCCACGATGTCACGCTGCAACTTTTCAGGAACTGCAGTGGAGCAGCCTTGTTGCCGCAGACGCTGTATTTCACCAACGACTGCGGCGTTACCTTCTCACAAACACTTCCGGAGCCGGTGAGCGTCGAGGATGTCTCGCCTTTGTGCGCGGATGAGTTGGCGAACAGCACCTGCAACGGTGGCAGTTTGATCGGCTACGACCTTTCCACCTTTCGCACCTCGGTCTACCTAAGCCCTTGCACGGGATGGCGCATCAGTTGGTCAGTATGTTGTCGCAACCCTTCGCTCAACTTGTTGGGAACACCGGGCATGTACATCGAAGCCACATTGAACAACCTCGATGGCCCTTGTTTCGCACAACCCGAATTCGTGCGCAATTCGATCCCCTTGGTCTGCATTGGTCAGCCAGTGAGTTATGATGGTAGCGCAACTGAGCCGGACGGACATACCTTGCGTTATGACCTGATCGATGCACGCTACGCCGCGCCTGAGCCCACTGCCGTGCTGTACACCGGAGGATTCTCGGGGGCACAGCCGTTCACTGGGATGGCGATCGACAGCATTTCCGGGGCCATCACCTTCACCCCGACTTTGGCTGGCACGATCATTACCGTGGTGAAGGTGCGTGAATACGACGCCTCAGGCGCCCTCATCGGCACTGTGATGCACGACCTGCTCTTTGTGGCATCGGTATGCGACAATGACGTGCCCTCGGCGGACAGCGGTACCTTCACTGCTACGACTGGCACCGCAACGATCGATGACGACCGGTCACTGCAGGTGTGCGGGGAAGGTTCGTTCTGCGCTTCGTTGGCCTTCGCCGACGCCGACGCGGGCCAGAACCTGACGATCACGAGCAATGTTGCCGATGCCCTACCCGGAGCAACGCTCGATGTGACGGGAAACAACCCGGTGGCTGCGGAGTTGTGCTGGAACAGCACGGGAGTTGCTCCCGGCAATTATCAATTCACCATCACCGCTGCGGACGATGCGTGCCCGGTGGTCGGCATACAACAATACAGCTACTTGGTGAAAGTGGGCGCTGGTGGTCTTGCGGGCACCGATTCCGCGATCGTGGTCTGCGCGAATGAAAGTGAAGTGGATCTTTTGGGAGCGCTCGGTGGGGAGCCTTCGCCGAACGGTACTTGGCTCGACCCCAATGCATCACCGACATCCAACCTGTTGGACCCTTCCACGGCCGAACCGGGCGATTACACCTACACCGTTGAGAGCGTGTCCGGCTGTTCGAGCAGCGCCGTGGTGGCGGTCGATATCGCCCCGGCGAACGACCCGAACTGCATCAACATCGGCATTGCTGAAGTTGTAGGGTACGAACTTCGGTTGTACAACGATGCGCAGCTGGGTCAACGCTTTTGGATCGGATCCGAAGTGTCCCTGGATGTTGACCTCCGCGTGTTGTCCATCGACGGCCGGTTGATCATGCGCCAACGGGTGCTCACCAACCCTTCGCCGACCGCAATTACACTTCAAGGTGCCGCCACAGGGATGTACTTGGTACATGCAACGGAGCGGAACACCGGTCGGCAACAGGTACTTAGGTTGTTGGTCCGATAGCTCGCCCGATACCTGAGGCGGGTGAACACGGGAATGTTCCGGGTGTTCTTGCAATACCCGATCATTCACAGGGTGCGAACTCATGGCAGGCATTCTCATCACCGGCGCATCCGGACTCATTGGCACCGTGCTGAGTGCTGCGCTTCGAGCTGAAGGCCATCGCGTGCATCACTTGAGCCGCAACGCCGATCCAGGATCTCCCGTACCGACCTTCTTGTGGGATATGAGAAAGGGTACGATCGACCCTGCCTGTTTGGAAGGCATGACCCACATCGTTCACTTGGCCGGCGCAGGGATCGCTGATCGTCGATGGACGAAGGCGCGCGTCCAAGAATTGATCGACAGCCGTACCGGATCCGCGCGACTTCTCCGGCGACTTGTCCAGGAAAAAGGTCATGCGATCACCGCATTCATCAGCAGCGCCGGGATCAACTATTACGGTGCTCGAACGACGGATCACGTGTTCGTTGAGACCGATGCTCCGGGTTCGGATACCATTGCGCACATCAGTACCGAGTGGGAGGCGGCGGTAGATGAATGGATGCTGTACACGCGGGTCGTCAAATTGCGCACCCCCATTGTGCTGGCAAGGCAAGGAGGCGCTTTACCCAAACTCGCCATGCCTGTGAAGCTCGGCTTGGGCGCCGCACTTGGAACGGGTCACCAATGGATGCCCTGGGTACACATCGATGATCTGGTCGCGACCTACCAGCACGCGTTGCATTCGACCGGAATGACCGGAGCATACAACGTGAATGCAGGTGCAGATGTCACGAACGTCGAATTCATGCGAACGGTCGCACGTGTTCTGCATCGACCTTTCTTTATGCCGCGCATCCCAGGTGCCTTGATCAAGGCCGTTCTCGGTGAACTTGCTCACCCGATACTCTACGGCAGCAAAGCATCGAATGCGCGTTTGCTAGCGACCGGTTTCCAGTTCCGCTATGGGGAACTGAAGCCTGCTCTCGAGGATCTTTTGGGCTAGGGGTGGTTCCAAAGTCGACTGCTATCTTGTCCATGGAACCACGACCATGAGCCTATCCCGCGCACTCCCCTTGACCCTATTCATCCTGTTGAGCCTTTTTCCTTCTGCACAAGGGACATGGGACATCAAGGATCCTGGACCGCAATTCGCGAACAAATGCGGAACCTGTGTTTCCGCGCTACGCAACAAGCCCAAAGAAGTCCAATTCGCGCTCTATGCGGATGCCGATAACGTGGTCTGGTTCGTGATCACGGATCAACGCTTCTTCGATCAATTGATCCGCAAGAGCTATGATGGCTTCGCCGTGGACGTTGTGACCCGTGACCAATACACTTGCGAGGAACGCTCCAAGAGCTTGGATGGCTTTCCGAAAGGAACGTTGTTGAAACCCGTTTACCAGTCCGATCTCAAACGGACCAAGGTCGCAACGCCCACAGGACAGGCGGTGATGCAGGTCGGGACCTTGCCGACAGCCATTTCCGGCAAGGAGTACGAGCTGAACCTTGTCATCCTGCAGGACCGGAACATCTGCCACTACAACTACTTCTATAACCTACAGGCGTATCGCTGGGACCTGTTGAACATGGGTATGTATATGGATACGCTGACCTATGCGTCCAACGCCGATACGTTGCACAACGACCGGGTAGCGGGACTCGTCCGCCGAAAACAGATGCATTTCACCATCCCTTTCGAGAAGAACAAGTCCGAATATTCCCCCAGCGATCTTCAACCGCTCTATGATTCACTGCGCCTGACGGACTTCACGATCAAACGTATCGCCATCAATGCGTACAGCAGCGTTGAAGGCCCTGAAGCGCGGAACATCGAGCTGCAACAGAAGCGAGCACAGAGCATCGTCAATGCCTTGCAGAGTTTTCAATCGCCGAGCATCACCACGGATGTGAAGGCAAGCGAGAACTGGGTCGAGTTCCTGAGCGACGTGACCCTCACCCCGTATGCAGAATTCGCGTACTTGGACAAGGCTGAGATCAAACGACGGCTGGCCGACAAGAAGACCGCAGATGCGCTGGAGCCCACTTTATCAGCGCATCGAAAAGCGTTGATCGTGTTGGAACTACAGCGCAAGGATGGAATGGAGGGCATGAAAGAGGAACAGATCATCAAGGCCTTCGAAGAAGCCATTGCGAACAAGAACGTGGAATACGCGCAACAGTTGCAGAACACCGTGTATGCCAGGATCCTGGACGACGAGCTACCATCCACCTTTCTGGATCGGTTGGACATTCCAGCCCAGCGCGACTTCGCCGGATTGCTGAACAGTCGACAAGCATTCAAGTACTTCGAGGATCCGGCCGATGCCTACCAGTGCTATCTGGCCTTACAGGAACTCGACCGATTGCTTCCGAACGATGGGCACATCAAATACAACCTGTGCGTTCTTCAATTCCACCTGCTCACGATCGGCGGTCAAACGATCGACCCACTGGATCTGAAACGCAATATCGAAGCGCTGCGGGGCTATGGGGTCGAAACACCGCTCGTCACCCGCATGCTCATCAACCACAACATCATCATGGCCGAATTGGACATGATGAAAGGAGACTACGCCAAGAAGGACGAACGTATCGCGTACATACGACGCAATTACAGATCGGTGCCGATGAAGGATCGGGATCACCTCAGCCTGGCGCAGTATTTCGCGAGCTATGCGAACTACGCTTTCGCCTTGGATGTCGTGGAGCCGCACCTGGCGGACATCGATGTGGACGAGGACCTGCTGTTCTACTACCTCAACCTCACCATCTTCGACCCGGAGAAGACCAAGAAAAGCACTTACCGCAGCACCATGCTCAATGCAGCGAACAAGAACAGGCCACGTTTCTGCGCACTGTTCGATGCATTCTCTAACGGTGGGATCACTTTCCAATTGTTGGACGACCCGTACCTGACGAAGACCTATTGCGAAACGTGTCGCTAGGATTTGCGCTCTTGCAGCGCCTGTGCCAATTCACGAAGCGGCTTCTTCCGGTTTTCAGCGACCTCAACGGCATCCAATGCGGCGAAGGCTGCAGCTTCAAGCCGCGCAACTTCCGTTTCTGCCTCCTGCTCCACGCCCAGCTCGCGAAGTAGTTGGATCATCGCATCCACATCGCGTTGATCGACCACTTTGTTGAGTTCAGTTACCAATCGACCATCCCCGACCTCGTTGGATCGCTCCAACGCACGGATCATCAACCAGGTCTTCTTCCCGTTCCGAAGATCACCGCCTTGTTGCTTCCCGGTGACCGCACTGTTCCCGAATGCATCCAGCACATCATCGCGTAATTGGAATGCCAGTCCCAGGTTCTCACCGAAAGCGCCGATCCAGTCTTGATCCTCCACGGATGCACGGGCCTTACATGCACCAACGCGCAAAGCACAGGATAGAAGCACGGCGGTCTTCAACCGGATCATCTCTTTGTACTCCACCAGTGTGACAGAGTTCCGATGCTCGAAATCCATGTCGTGTTGTTGGCCTTCACAAACCTCCAAAGCATAACGATTGAAGGTGGCAAGCACATGCGGATCGGCCCCCATGAGTTGGTAGGCCTTCACCAGCATGGCATCCCCACTGAGGATGGCCGTGTTGACATTCCATTTGGCATGCACGGTCGGCTGCCCACGACGAAGCGGCGAAGCATCCATGATGTCGTCGTGCATCAAGGTGAAGTTGTGGAACAGCTCAATGCCGATCGCCTCATCGAGCACGTCCTCGGCCTTCCCGCCGAATAGTTCGCAGCCCATGAGCGCAAGCACGGGACGTACCCGTTTGGCAGGAAGGCCGAGCAAATAGGCCATCGGTTCGAAGAGCGGTCCTTTCGGCAACCCCGCGATCCAATTCTCCAGATGTCCGTCGATCAACCCGCGTTCACGCACCATCACTTCCGCAGTAGCTTCATCAGGTACTCGCCATAACCGCTCTTGAGCAGGGGCTGGGCCAGAGCGGCCAACTGCTCGGCATCGATGAAGCCTTTCTTGTAGGCCACCTCCTCGATGCATCCGATGCGAAGCCCTTGGCGTTCTTCGATCACCTGAACGAACTGCCCGGCCTGCATCAACGAAGCGAAGGTGCCCGTATCCAACCATGCCGTACCTCGATCCAGGATCTCCACCTTCAAGCGGCCTTGACGCAGGTACTCCTTGTTCACATCGGTGATCTCGTACTCCCCACGCGCACTCGGCTTCAGGTCACGCGCGATCTCCACGACGCTGTTGTCGTAGAAATAAAGTCCAGGAACGGCGTAATTGCTCTTCGGTTCCGCAGGCTTCTCCTCGATGCTGAGGGCGCGGTTATCCGCATCGAACTCCACCACGCCGTAGCGTTCCGGATCACTCACATGGTAGGCGAAAACGAGCCCCCCTTCGGGATGGATGTTCTCGCTCAGTTTCCTCCCGAGCCCGCTTCCATAGAAGATGTTATCACCCAGGATCAACGCAGCGCTATCCGTTCCGATATGCTCGCGACCGATCACGAAAGCTTGTGCGAGGCCATTCGGCACCTTCTGCTCGGCGTAAGAGAACGTGCAACCCAAGGAAGCGCCATCACCAAGCAGCTTCTTGAAGTTCGGAAGATCGTGGGGCGTGCTGATGATGAGGACCTCCCGAATGCCTGCCGCCATGAGCGTGCTCAGCGGGTAGTAGATCATCGGCTTATCGTACACCGGCATCAACTGCTTGCTCACCGCAAGCGTCAACGGGTGCAATCGTGTGCCGGACCCACCGGCGAGGATGATACCTTTCATTACGCCTCGGCTTCTTTGGTCTTCTCCACTCTCAGTTCGTCCAGGTCGATGTCCTCTTCCTCGTCCATGATGTCGAGCAAGGGCTCATCAAAGGCACGCGTGGTCATCACTTTCTCGAAGCTCAGGAGCAATGAGGGCAGGATGAGCAGGTTGGTGAACATGGCGACGAGCAGTGTGAACGAAACGAGCAATCCAAGGGCCTGTGTTCCACCGAAATCGGAGAAGACGAAGAGACTGAATCCGCAGAACAGCACGACCGAAGTGTAGATCATGCTCACCCCCGCTTCCTGGATCGCGGCAAGCACCGAGAACTTGATGTTGTGATTGCTCGTCTTCAATTCATAGCGATACTTCGACAAGTAGTGGATCGCATCGTCCACGGCGATACCGAGTGCAATACTGAACACCAACAACGTGCTCGGCTTGATGGGGATATCCAAGTAGCCCATGAGGCCGGCCGTAGCGATGAGCGGAATGATGTTCGGCACCAAAGAGACGAGGACCATCCGCGCCGAGTTGAACAGCAACGCCATGAGCCCGGCGATGAGGACCAAGGCCATCACCAACGAGATCATCAGGTTCTGCACCATGTACTTGCTACCCTCCAAGAACACCACACTGGTGCCGCTGAGGATCACTTTGTACTTGGCCGGGTCGAAGATCGAATCCACCTCCGCACGCAGCGTCTCCATGAACACATCCATCTTGGCTGTACCCATATCGGCGACCTGCGTGGTGATGCGGGTGCTCTGTCTATCGTCGTCCATGAAGGCCTTCGCCAAACCACCGGATCCTTGCGCGGCTTCAACATAAGGCGCAATGAAGGTCTTGTCCGTACTGGTGAGCAGACCATAGCGCGAAGAGTCGCCGCCGTAGAACGCCTGACGGGTGTACTTCACTGCATCCGCAATGGAAAGTGATCGCGAAAGTTCCGGATGTGCATCCATCTTCCGCTGCAACTTGTCGATCCGCTTCAAGGTAGCATCCTTCAATGCTTGGCCTTTCTTGTGCGTGTCGATCATCACTTCCAACGGCATCACCCCGTTGAATTCGGTCTCGAAGAACTGCAGATCCTGCATCACGGGATCGTCCGCAGGCAGGTCATCCACCACATGACTTTCGTTCTTCAGCCGCGAAGCGCCGATCAGACCGACCACGACCAACAGCAACGTGCATGCATAGACCACAGGCCTTCGGTACTGAACGATGTGGACCAGACCGGCCGTCGCCTTGTCAACCCACTTACGATCCAAATGCGCGAGGTGCTTGGGCTGCGGGTCATTCTGGAAACTGAAGAGGATCGGCACCAACAAGATACTGAGGGCGAACACCGCCATGATGTTCAACGAAGCGATGACACCGAATTGCTTGAGCACATCGCTATAGGTGAGCATGAACGTAGCAAAGCCCACCGCGGTCGTGGCATTTGTGATGAACGAGGCATTGCCAACGCGTTGGATCACTCGGGTCAGGGCTTTCACGCTGTTGCCGTGCGCTGCGAATTCGTTGTGGTACTTGTTGATCAAGAAGATGCAATTGGGGATCCCGATGACGATGATCAAGGGAGGTATCACAGCCATCACCGAAGTGAGCTTGTAGCCGAGCAGACCGATGGAACCAAGCGCCCACACCACAGCCACCGCTACTACGGTCAGGCAAACGAACATCACGCGCCACGAACGGAAGAACAAGAAGATCAGGAACGCGACGGTTAGCACCATCAGCCCCACGAACATGCGCAGTTCCGTCCGTGTACGTTCGGTGACGACCGTGCGAATGAAAGGCAGACCACTGTGGTACACCTTGAAGCGGCCTTCAGCGAATTGATCCACGCGCTCCTGGATCCGATACACCATATCGCCGCGATCCTCACTGTTGAACCGATCAGCATTCACGAACACCATCATCAAACTCGCGCCTGACCGCTCATTGTACAACAACCCCTTGTAGAACGGCAGTGCGTGAACGCGAGCGACCAAACTGTCAACCTGTCCCTGCGTTGTCGGGGTCTTCCGAAGCAAGGGTTCCAAGGTGAAACGCTTCAAGCTATCGTCGCGTACCAGATCGAACAGGTGTGCTTCGGAGAACACGGAATCCACACCGGTGAAACCCTTCAATTCGTTGCCGAGACGATACCATTCTTGGAAGTTGGCCAGTTCGAACAAACGGGGATCCTTCACGCCCAGCACGATCACGTTGCCATCCTCGGAGAACTTGGATTGCAATTCCTCGTAGTTGACGTAGGCGCTGTCCGTCTTGGGAAGCAGCCCACCGAACTTGTAGCTCACCTTCACCTTCGTCATCTCCCAAGCCATAAGGCCTGTGATGAGCGCGAGGACCACAAGGATCCCTCTTCGGTTGCGAAGTACACGACTGGCCAGCCAAGTCCACATGCCTATTCGGAGAACCACGGGCCTGTGAGGCGGACCCGAGAACGGACAAAGGTGCGAAAAGAGCGTGGGACCTTCGGCCGATCAGAACGTGAAGGTGCTCGTCAACTTGAATACCAAGTCCTCCGACACCGTGCCATAGGCCTGCCCGCCATGTCTGTAGTATGCTCCGATGCCAATGCCTGCGAAGAGACCGTCCACCACCACACCTCCTTCCAAGAACGGCGCTCCCATTGGTTTGAAGTCCAAACCTTGATGGTATTCCGGGTGGTCCATTGCGCCTAGGGCCATGTTGTAGACGAAACCAGGACGTGGTTTGAAGTGTTTGCCTTTCACCAGTAACGTACCGAAGCTGTGCTTGAGGTGGAAGGCCACGAAGCGATCGGCCAAGAACTCGTTGGACACCATCGTCTGGAAGGTATTGTCCGCAGAAAGCAGCACGGCATTACCATCCTCACGCAGCGCATTGCCGTTGGTCCCCCGGAGGTTGTAGAAGTAGGTGTAGGGTGAATTCGGGTCCGCCAAGCCGCCCATTAAACGCAGGCTCAGGTCACCGACCAGCCGCAGGTGGAAGATCTTGTCCAGCGAAGCACTGAGTCGCCACGTTTCCACATCGCCATCCAAGAAGCCTGCGAAAGAACGGAAGGCGCTCACCGAAAGCACGGGCCATTTCGTTCCCAGCGCCATCTCGCGATCCGGCAACCGGGCAAGCCGTTCACGGAAAGCGAAGCGCGCCCCCAACGTGATGCCGCCTGTGCGGAAGGTGTTGTTCAGCAAAGTGACCCCATCAAAGGGTTTCTCCACGTAGTTGTACCCTTGGCGATTGACGCGCAGTTCGCGTTCCACGCCCATCCACAGCTTCAACGCACCGCTCACGCGGAAGGCCAATTGTGCACCCGTTCGCTCGTTCTGGTCCATCCGATTCAGGTAGAACAACCGCGTGCTTTCCGAAGTGATCAATCGCTTCGGTCCCTCGAATTGCACACCCCCGCTCTCCACCACATCCACCTCGTGGAACACCTTCAAGGCGATGTCACGACCATACCAGGGCTTCACCGAGAGGAAGCCGCCATACTTCCACGCATCGTCCTTGAAGCCATATCCGAAATACGCCCCAAGGGATGCATACCGTGTGACCTTGTCGTTCGTCGCAAGCCCCAGGCCCAGGCGAAGTCCTTCGTAGCCATTGTACCGCAACAGCTTATCCAACAGAACATCCACCGGGCCGACCGGAAGCTTGCCGGTCGTGAGCGCAGAGAGCCATTTCATCTTGGCATCCAAGTTCACCTCGGCGCCAATGCTATCGATCACGTGATAGGTCCGGAGCGACTTCTCATCCAAGGTATCCACCCGTAATGCGTTCCAGAATTCATCCGGTTGGCGGGTGCTCATCCGGTCCATGACCAGCTCCGGGCCACGCACCTCTTTGCGTTCGATCGCCACATCCAGTTCGATATCCTTCAGATACGTACGGCTCACCCCATAGGGCTTCCCCACGCCGATGCTGACATTGTCCAAATAGATGAACGCGTTGAGCTGCGTCGGGAACCAGGCCTTGCCTTGCACCTTCTCGTGCAACTGTTGGAATCGGATACTGAAGCCCTCTTCCCGTTCGGCTGCTTCGGCGGTCACGTTCTGCACGGCGTAACCGTTCGTGTTGATGTAGAGCAAGCCTTTCAAGCCAGTGAAATTCGTGCGGCTGCGCGGGCGGTAACTGATCACGAACACACTGTCGTGCCCTTGATACAAGGTGTCTTCCAACAGGAACAAATACTTGTTGCTGCTCCCCGGAGCAAGGGGGCCTAAGTAGAACTTCTCGGAGATGCCGATCTGTGCATCGTAGATGCTGAAGGTCTTGGTCTGCGCCGCAAGCGCGATGAACGACGGATCCTTGAGGCCACTGACGCGCATGGCGAGCACCTCCTCCTTCTCCGCTGACGGTGGAATGAAGCTCTTCTTGGTGGCGCTCTCCATGAGGAAGAGGTATTGCTCATCGAGGATCTTGATCGTCTCTCGCGAGTCGTCGCTCATGGCCGCGATCTTGGCGCTATCCGTGCGCAAGGCACTATCCACTTCGGCGGTGAAGATGGTCTTGCTGTAGCTCGTATACCGATAGCTCCTTTCCCGAAGACCATCGTTCGCCCTACGACCTGCACGCGTTCGGTTGATGATCCGGTGCGCAGGATTCTCGGTTGGAAGGATCTCCACGGAAGAAAGCTCGACCACCGCCTGTCGCATCGGGACCAATAATGGACCAGGACCGGCAACGGTCATTTCCATCAGTGCATACCCGACGTAGCTGAAGCGCAATCGGGTCGGTTGTGCGGGTAATTGTAGCGTGAAACGACCATCGATGTCCGTGGTGACACCCTCGCGTGCATCCATGGGCAGCACGTGAACAAAGGCGAGCGGCTCCTTCGAGTGCTCGTCGATCACGCGCCCTTGAACGGTCCATTGCGCGCCAGCACTGATAGGCAAAAACAGCAAGAGAAGCCTTAGAGCGTGATGGACCATTCGAGGAGCGGATACACCATAGGACGGTAGCAGGCAGCCGAAAGTAACAGGGGAAGTCCCACGACGTAGCGGATCGCGCACCTTACTGCGTGCGAACCACGCTGCACTCCCGTACCTTGCAGCCATGCTTGCCCGCAGTCGCGACGCCTACGAGTGGGCCACCAAAGCAACGCCTCAACGGCTTCGGAACGCTACTGGGCTTTGGACCAGCTTCCAGCAGGCCAAGTGGACCAAGAAGCCGCGTATCGGTGGCCTTCCCTTCAGCATCAGTTTCGAGCCCACTACAGCGTGCAATCTGCGTTGTCCGGAGTGCCCGAGCGGCCTTCGGAGTTTCACCCGCCCCACCGGCAACCTGAAGCAGGACCTTTTCACCAGGGTGATCGACGAACTGGCGCCCGACCTGTGGGCGCTCACCTTCTACTTCCAAGGAGAGCCGTACATCAACCCCGGGTTCCTTGATATGGTGCGTTATGCGCACGAGAAGAACCTCTACACGGCGACGAGCACGAACGCCCATTTCCTGGACGATACCAAGGCAGAGGCAACGGTGCGCAGTGGCTTGTCACGGCTGATCATCTCGTTGGATGGCACCACGCAGGAAACATATGCTTCCTATCGGCGGGAAGGTGAATTGGCGAAGGTGATCGAAGGCACCAAGCGTATCGTGGAATGGAAGCGCCGATTGAAGAGCCGCACGCCGCACGTGGTGTTCCAATTCCTCGTTGTGAAACCGAACGAACACCAGATCCCGGAAGCGCGGCAGCTTGCAAAGGAACTTGGCGTGGATGAACTGTGGCTGAAGACCGCCCAGATCTATGAACCGAAGGACGATCACCCTTTGATCCCCAAGCAGGACAAGTATGCGCGCTATCGTCGCACGGCGAATGGGATCTGGGAGGTGAAGAACAAGTTGGAGGACAGTTGCTGGAAGATGTGGCACAGTTGCGTGATCACATGGGACGGTCGAGTGGTGCCGTGTTGCTTCGACAAGGACGCCCACCATGTGCTGGGGGACCTGCGCACCCACTCGTTCAACGAACTGTGGCACAGCGGAGCCTACAACGATTTCAGGCAGTCGTTGCTGCATTCGCGCAGCAGCATCGAAATGTGCAAGAATTGCAGTGAGGGCAGCCCGGTGTGGGCCTAGATCACAAAGGCTGAGGCCGTCCCCTCCCCGCTACTGCAGTTCGAGAACGGCCTCCCACCAACCATGGGCCCACCAGCCCATAGCACCATGTCACTATGGCAACAGCACGCGATCGATCACATGGATCACGCCATTGCTCTGCATCACGTCATACGTACTGATGTTGGCCACACCGCCTTTGGTGTCCATCACCTGGATGTTGTTCGGCCCGTTCATCATGAACGTGAGTTCCTTGCCTTCAACGGTCTTCATCTTGACCTTTCCGCCTGCCTTCTGAATTGCAGCCTTCAACGCTTTCATGTCGTACGAACCGGCCAGCACATGATAGGTCAACACGGAGGTCAATGCAGGTTTCGCTTCCGGCTTCAGCAGACCATCAACGGTGCCAGCAGGTAGCGCAGCGAATGCATTGTTCGTAGGGGCGAGCACGGTGAATGGCCCTTTTCCCTGAAGCGTCTCCACCAGTCCTGCTGCCTTCACGGCTGCAACCAGTGTCGTATGGTCCTTGGAGTTCACTGCGTTCTCCACGATGTTCTTCATCGGGTACATGGCTTCACCTCCGACCATGACGGTGCTCTCCTTGCCTCCGCTCATCTTGTCCTGCGCTTGCATGGAAGTACCAAGCATTGCGATCGCAGCCACGGCGATCAGTTGTTTCATCAGCGTTCTCATTCTCGTTCGTTTCGTTATTGTGGTAAGAATTCGGTCCTTGAATGGGCCTTCGGGAACACATACGTGACGGGGCATCCGATCGGATCACGTTCCGACAAGAAATTCTGAGGAAGGACCGATCGAAGGGTCATCCGACCGCAGTAATAAGCTACGAGCTGCACCGTGCTCGGATCCGCGGAAAAGAAAACGGAACGACGTCCGAAAGCGCTACCGGTCCTCTAGACCTGCCCCATCAACACCAAGGCCGATAAGTTCGGTGTCGGACTGCCACCCGCCTTTTCGACGGTTACAGCGAAGGCTTGTGCTTCGGGGATATCCTTCATGCGCTGCAAACCGGGGACACCTGTTTCCAGGGTGATCATCCCTGCATCCACCGGTTGACCATCCACCAAGGCCCACAGCTGATACTGCATCCCTTCCGGCGGCGCTGGCATGGCTTGGGGGTCGAAATGGACCGCCAACTCAGCCTTGTCCCAATAGATACGTGCACTCTTGCCTTCAGCAGCTCCCATGCCGTTCAAGCGCACTACTTCGGCGCGGGGATCGAGGACCACGGCGAGCTGTTGATCCGCTCGCTCCACGGCAGTGCGTTGCACTTGGAGCTCCTCGGCAAGCACACTTCGGTCGTTCTCCAATCGGGCCAGTTCACCGCGCACTTCATGCAGTTCGCGGTACTGAAGGAAATTCATTGCAGCACTGAGCACCAGCGCAGCCACGCTCGCAGCAGCCAACCAATTGATGCCACTTGACCGCCTTCCCTCCTCGCCTTGCGGCAACTTGAGGATGGGCGTGTCGTTCACCGCCTCCTTGGCAATGCGATCCAGAATGGCGCTCTTCACTGCGGGAGATGGAGTGACCGCCCCACGCAGCGCTTGTGACTCCAACGCGGCTTCGATGGCATCGATCTCCTGCCCGACCGATGGCTCGGTAGCACGCATGCGCTCCACCAAGGCTGCCTCATCAGGAGACGCCTGGCCAAGCACATAGGCTTCCAGCAATCCGGAGTTGATCAGTTCGGCGGCGGTCATCGGTAGTCCTTCAATTGCGTTCGCAGTTCCAGAAGTGCCGCTCTGGTGCGGGACTTCACAGTGCCCAAGGCCAACCCTGTGTTGTCAGCGATCTCCTGTTGCGAGTATCCTTTATAGTAGGCAAGGTCTATCAATTCCTTGTGTTCGGGTTTCAAGCCGGCCACGATATCGCTCACCCCAGCTACATCCATTCCCTCCCGCAATTCGTCGTGTCCAGCGCCATATACGGTACTGTCGAGCGATCGGATCAAGGATGCATTCTTCACGGAAGGTCGGCGGACAGCGTCGATGGCCGTATTCCGCGCGATGTTGAGCATCCACGTAAAGGGTCTGCCCTTCGCCGGATCATAGGAAGTCGCGTTGCGCCAGATCTTCACGAAGACATCCTGCAACACCTCTTGGGCCATTTCCTCTACGCCAACAACACGGAGCACAACCCCGTTCAGCGCAGCGCCATAGGCATCGTAGAGCTTTCCGAGCGCAGCTTGATCACCACGTCCGATGGCTTCGATGAGATGTGCATCACTTGCAGCCATGTTCTGTCGGGGGGAAAGATAACGCGGCGTGTTTCGTCCAAGGCACTGGGCATGGGCGAATTCCGTGCATGCTCAAGTATTCTTCCTGTTGAGTGATCCGATCGTTAGAACACACCGTAAGTGGTCTTGTTCGATGACGGAACTCACCGGCATCTAAAAATTCCCAGACCAATGAATTACCGTACCCGACTCCTCGGTGCGTGGTTCGCAATGGGCACTCTACTGGCAACGACCGCCTGGGGGAGCAGCCACCGCGAAGCACCACTGATCGCCAACGATCCGTTGGCGGACAATACCGATCTGTACTGCTTCCGCAGTCCCGATGATCCGAACACGATCACGATCATCGCGAACTACATACCCGCGCAATTGGCATTCGGCGGGCCGAACTACGCCAGTTTCGGCGAAGGCATCCGGTACGAGATACACATCGACAACAACACCGCGACCATGGGTGATGATGTGACATACCGCTTCACCTTCACCAAGACCAACCAGGACCCCACGACTTTCTTCAATATACGCCTGGGTCAGCAGAACCTGCTGACCATGTACACGATGGAGAAGAGCACGGATGGTGGTGCAACGTGGAATACGGTGCTCAGCAATGGCATCGTTCCTCCACCGAACATCGGCGCGCGCAGCATTGAAGGTGCTGCCGGCCTCGGCGCTGGGAGCTACGAAGAACTGATCACTGCAGCGATCATGACCGCCAGCACGGGCGAGACCGTGTTCTGTGGCCCTTCCGATGATCCATTCTTCGTTGATCTGGGTGGCATCTTCGACCTAGGAGATTCACCGCGCCAGAACAGCGGAGGTATCGTGCGTGATGGACTTGCACGCACCAATGTGCACAGCATCTGTATCAAGATCCCGATCTCGATGCTCCAGAAGGATGGGCTCGGCGTGGATATGGCTGCGAACATCCTGGACCCCGACTTCGTGATCGGTGTGTGGGCCAGTGCAAGCCGGCCTGCCATGCGTACACTCGATGCCAACGGTTACACGGACAGTGGAGATTGGGTGCAGGTATCCCGTCTGGGCATGCCGTTGACGAATGAAGCCGTGGTACCGATCGGGAGCAAGGACCTGTGGAACGCTTTGACCCCTTACCAGGACCTTGCCAACATCGCCACGTTCGGCAACTATTTCTACAATCCTGAATTGGCGTTGTATATGGATGATGACCAGTTCGGTGGGGCCGTTCCGGCATTCGCAGGCCTTCGCATCCAACGCGCGAGCTTACAGGGATTCGATTTCGGGAACGGGCAGAGCGGTCTCTGGTCCTTGAAGAACACTCCCTCCGTAGCCGGAACCGCATTGGACGATGCCATCTTCGGCACCTTGCTACTTCCTGCTGACAACAGCCCACGCAGTGTGGATCTCTGGCCGATCTTCCATACCGGCGTTCCGAACCTCGCCCCGTACCAACTCGCAACAGGTAAGATGGGCAACCCGCTCGCTAGCGGTAAGCCCTTCATCAACAACTTCCTTCCGAACGGCGGTGACATGTTGCGCTTGAACATGGCCGTACCTGTCACATCGCGCACGGATCCAGCATTCAGTTCAGAAGGGATCGTTGCTGCTGCGGTTGCCGGACTAACGGACCCCATGTATGCCTCCGATGCCACATTGCAATTCATCCCCAACATGGATGGATTCCCGAATGGTCGCCGACTTGAGGATGATGTAACACGTATCGAACTGCAAGCGGTGGGTGGTGTCGCCCTGGCTGCTATCGGACTGTGGTACGATGATTACAACGCAAGCAATGCGAACCAAAGCCCAGTGACCAACCAACTGGTGAACGTGTTGCAATACAGCACCGGCGTTGAGGGCAACGACGCGGCATTCAAGACCACATTCCCATATGTCGCTTCTCCTTGGAGAGGAACGGACATCTGATCCATACGGCTCGATCCGATCGACCCCAACAAAAGAAACCGATGAAACCAACAACGAACCTTCTAGCTGCCGCCACGCTGCTGCTCTCCACGAGCATCGTCATGGCCAGCAGCCACCGCGAGGCACCGCTGATCTCCAGCGACCCCCTCGCCGACAATACCGATGTATACGCCTTCCGCAGCCCCGATGATCCGAACTCGATCATCATCATCGCCAACTACGTGCCGATGCAGCTTCCCCATGGCGGACCGAACTACTACTCCTTCGGAGAGAACATCCGCTACGAGATACACATCGACAACGATGTGAACACGCCGGGTGATGACATCATCTACCGCTTCACCTTCAGCAAGGTGAACGAGGACCCAAGCACTTTCTTCAACGTGCGTTTGGGCTTGCAGAACCAGAAGACCACCTACGTCATGGAGCGTAGCATCGATGGTGGTGCAACATTCACCATAGTGAAGGTCGACGGTATCGTACCGCCGAACAACATCGGTCAGCGCAGCATCGAGGGCGGCGCCGGGTTGAACACGACCTACGCCGCATTGATGGCGAACGCGTTCCATACCGTGGGCACTGGTGAGATGGTCTTCTGCGGGCCGACCGATGATCCGTTCTATGTGGACCTAGCTGGTGTATTCGACCTGGGTGACCTGCCCCGTCAGAGCGGCACGCCGAAGGATGGATTGTCCTGCATGAACGTGAGCGCGATCGTGTTGAAGATCCCGATCAGCACATTGCAGAAGGATGGTCTTGCGGTCAGTGCGGCAACCACGATCCTCGATCCCGATTTCGTGATCGGTGTGTGGGCAAGTGCGAGTCGCCAGACCATGCGCACGTTGAACACCGATGGCAGTCAAAGCACCGCTGGCGCTTGGGTACAGGTCTCGCGTTTGGGCATGCCGTTGACCAACGAAGCAGTGATCCCCATCGGCAGCAAGGACCTTTGGAATCGCTTGACCCCGTACGAGGACCTCGCGAACCTCAGCACCTTCGGCGATTACTTCTACAATCCCGAACTGGCGTTGTACATGGATGATGACCTGTTCGGTGGGGCAGTTCCCGCATTCGCACCACTCCGCATCCAACGCAACAGTCTGCAAGCCTTTGATTTCGGCAATGGCCAAAGTGGTCTTTGGTCCTTGAAGAACACACCGGCTGTTGCCGGAACCGCTTTGGATGACGCCATCTTCGGTACACTTCTGCTTCCAGCGGACAACAGCCCACGCAGCGTGGACCTGTGGCCGATCTTCCATACCGGTGTTCCGAACCTCGCGCCGTATCACCTGGCAACGGGTAAGATGGGCAACCCCTTGGCGAACGGGAAGCCGTTCATCAACAACTTCCTTCCGAATGGAGGTGACATGCTGCGCTTGAACATGGCCGTACCGGTCACACAGCGTGATGATCCGGCGTTCAGTCCTTTGGGCATCGTTGCAGCAGCGGTTTCTGGACTTACCGATCCGATGTACAACGCGACCGCATCGTTGGAATTCATCCCGAATATGGATGGCTTCCCGAACGGACGTCGTTTGGAGGATGACGTGACCCGCATCGAACTGCAAGCTGTTGGCGGCGTTGCGCTCGCAGCGATCGGCCTGTGGTACGATGACTACACGGCTGGTGATCCGGACCCTGTGACACCAGGCTTGCTGGGCGTGCTCACGTACTCCACAGGCGTGGATGCGAACGACAAGCCCTTCCAGACCAGCTTCCCATATGCGGCCATGCCACATAGTGGAACCGGTGACTGCAGCGGACTGGAGATCGCCTACACACAACCGGAGATCCTCGATCCGAGCGATGGCACAGTGGGTATCTACGAGCTGAACGGGGCGACCGCACAACTCGCGGCCTTCCCGAACCCGGTGCGCGAACAAACCACCTTCCAATTCGATCTGAAGACCGAAGGGAATGTGCGCTTGGAGATCTACTCGGTAACAGGTAGGCTGATCGCCACTCCATTCAATGGCAACCTGTCGAACGGCGCTGGCCGGATCACATGGAATGCCGCGAGCCTTGCGTCGGGAACCTACCTGGCCAAGCTGGTGAACACCGAAGGCAAACTCCTTGGTGCCACCAAACTGACGAAGCAATAAGCCAGAACCAACGTTGACCCGGAACGTGCGCCCCGTAAGGTGCATGTTCCGGGACCAGCGGAAAACAACACCTCACCATGAAACACACATCCACCCTCTTCCTGATCGCCGCGAACGTTCTGCTCATTGCTTGCACCCAAAGCAACGGTGCTGAAATGACGAGCAATGCAAATAGCACTTCGCCGGTGCCCGCTTTGATCGAGCGCACAAGTAATGTCGGTGTCGCATCCGAGACCGCCCAATTGCATAAGACCTATGCCAACTTGAAGGATCGCCTGAGCAAACAGCCGGACGATCTGAAAAGCTGGATCAAACTGAGTGAGGTCTTCATCACCGAAGCCCGCATCACGGGGAACTATGGACCCAACTACGACGCAGCAACAAGCATCCTGGACAAGGTCCTTGAGCAAACATCGAGTGAAAAGAAGCGGGAGATCCGCAGCGAAGCGTTGACCCTGAAGGCGGTGATAAAACTGAGCGAACACCAATTCGAAGAGGCCAGATCCCTAGGAGAGGAAGCCATCGCACTGGACCCGAACCGCGCCTTCAACTACGGCGTGCTTGTTGATGCCAACGTGGAACTTGGAGACTACGCCAAGGCCGTTGTCATGAGCGATAAGATGGTCGGCATGCGTCCGGACCTGCGCAGCTACAGCCGCGTGAGCTATCTCCGAGAAATACACGGCGACATCCCCGGTGCTATCCAAGCCATGGATATGGCCGTAAAGGCGGGCTATCCGGGCGCAGAGGAAACAAGTTGGTGCCGCGTACAGCTGGGCGGCATCCACGAGCGCAACGGTGATCTGGCAAAAGCGAATGAACACTACATGCAGGCTTTGGCTGAGCGTGGTGACTATCCCTTCGCACTCGCGGCTGCCGGTCGGGTTGCTGGAAAGCAGAAGGACTTCGCGAGAGCGGAGACTTTCCTGAAGGATGCGATCAAGCGCATGCCCGATGCACATTTCCACGCTGACCTGGCCCGCGTGTATGCAGCACAGAACAAGCAAGCGGAATACGCCCAGGAGCGGGCCATCACGGAAGACATCCTCGTCGGTCTATCCGGAGCCCACGACCACTCGGAAGGCGCTGATCATGCATCTCACGGCCACAGTCACGAGGTGGGTCTTGAGATGGCTCGTTTCGAACTGGAATTCCACAAGGACCTTCCTGTTGCCTTGGCCAACGCCGAACATGAATTCGAGCACCGGGAGAACAACATCGACGTGAACGCAGCAATGGCGGCCATTCTCTATGCAAAGGGTGACTTCGGTGCGGCGCAGACCCACCTGGATATGGCGAAAGCGACCGGCTCGAAAAGCGCTGATCTGCTCTTGATCGGTGGACTGATCCGCATCGCAAAAGGCGACAAGGTGAATGGGAAGAAGTTGGTGAAAGCCGCCTTTTCTCAGGATCCGTATTTGCAACATGCTCTTGCAGCAGAAGGCAGAGCCGTTATCTGATCTTCAACTTTGCTACGCTCCCACCTTCGCCACCATGAGCCCAACTCTACGCTCCTTCTTCCTGATCGTATTCTCGCTGTCTTTGGTCGTTTCGATCGCGCAGTCCGTTGAACTGAATGGCGTTCTGATCGACCCATCGAGCCAAGATCCGGTCGTTGGTGCGGTCGTGCAACTTGTTGGCACAGGCCTTGGCTCGACCACGAACTTGAGTGGTCAATACTTGATCAAGAAAATTCCTCAGGGCAACTATACCATTCGGGTTTCATCACTTGGTTTCGGAACAGTTGAGACAACCTTGAAGCTGGATCGCAACTTGACAAAGGACTTCAACATGGAGGTCAAGGGAATCGACCTCCGCGAAGTAAATGTGCGGCCGCAAGGTCAAGGCACCAATACCGAAGTGATCAACGGCATGGATCGCCTGACCCGTCCCGTGAACTCATCGCAGGATCTGCTTCAACTCGTTCCAGGACTCTTCATTGCACAGCATGCAGGAGGAGGAAAAGCCGAACAGATCTTCTTCCGCGGATTCGACGTGGACCATGGCACCGACCTGCAAGTGAGCGTAGATGGCTTGCCGGTGAACATGGTAAGCCACGCACACGGCCAAGGCTATGCCGACCTCCACTTCACGATACCTGAAACAGTGGACAAACTTCTGGTACACAAAGGCCCGTACGATGCTCGCTTCGGTGACTTCGCTACAAGCGGCACGGTGGAATTCCTCACGAAGAACAGCTTGGACAAGAGCGAGGTGAAACTCGAAGGCGGCATGTTCAACACGATGCGTGCCGTTGGACAATTCGATCTCCTTGGGAAGAAACACCTGTTGACCCAACGCACGGAAAATGCTTACATCGCCGGCGAATATGCCTACACCGACGCCTACTTCAAAAGCCCGCAAGGGTTCGGTCGCTACAACCTCTTCGGCAAGTACACCGGTCAGTTGGCCGAGCGCACGCACCTGACCTTGAGCGGAAGCACCTTCGGTGCCCAATGGAGTGCCAGTGGCCAAGTTCCACAACGTGCTGTTACGAATGGCATCATCGACCGCTTCGGATCCGTAGATGATCAAGAAGGGGGCAGTACGGAACGCACCAATGCTTACGCCACGTTGGTGAGCGGCCTCCGCAATGGAGGATCCATCAAGAATCAGGTCTACTTCGTGAAGTACGATTTCGAACTCTTCAGCAACTTCACCTTCTTCGCGAACGACAGTGCGAATGGGGACATGATCGCGCAGACCGATGATCGCAGTATCATGGGATACACTGGTTCCTACAACGTGAACACCCATCTTGGATCCCGTGCACTGCACATTGGAACCGGTGTTGGATTGCGTTACGATCAAGCAGATATCGCCCTGAAGAATGCGGTTGAGCGGGTCGTCTTCGACACCATTGTAGCCGGAAGCGTGGACCAACTGAATGCGAATGGCTACGTCGATGCCACGCTGGACGTTACCGATCGATTCTCGGTGAACCTCGCTGCGCGTTTGGACGTCTTCCGGTTCATGTATGGCGATGCTCGAGGAACGGACTCGCTCTCTGGAACGGCCGTTCAACATCGCTTCAGTCCGAAGTTGAACTTCAGCTATGTCCTGAGTGACCGCGTTCAGCTCTATCTGCGGACAGGCATGGGATTCCATAGCAACGATGCACGCGCTGTGGTCGTTGACCAAGCGAACCGGACGCTTCCCCGCGCATACGGGGTGGACATCGGTTCGACCTTCAAGCCGTTACCACGCATGTTGGTGAACGCTGCTCTGTTCGGGCTGTATTTGGAAAGCGAATTGGTCTATGTTGGTGACGGCGGTGTAGTGGAAACGAGCGATCCCACCCGACGCATGGGCTTGGATGTGAGCGTCAGATACCAGGTCACCAAGAAGCTCTTCGCGGACATGGACGTGAACTTGGTACAAGCCCAATTGGTCGGAGCTCCTTCGGGCGAGGATCAGATCCCACTAGCGCCGCGGTTCACGACCATCGGCGGGTTGGCATACGTGCAGGAGCGCGGTTGGAATGCGAGCCTGCGCTACCGTCACATTGCGGACCGACCTGCCAACGAGACGAACAGCGTGGTGGCGAAGGGGTACTTCCTGATCGACGCCAAGACAAGCTACCGCTTCACGGCACTGGAGATCGGTGCCAGCGTGGAGAACCTCTTGAACGCTGAATGGAACCAAGCCCAGTTCGATACGGAAAGTCGATTGAGCAATGAGACTGCTGCGGTGAGTGAACTGCACTTCACACCAGGCACCCCATTCTTCTTGAAAGGCTTTGTGACGTACCGGTTCTGAGGGAACGCGACCTCATTCCGGGCCTGACCCGGATCGACATCACACCTTCATGATATCCTTCTCCTTCGCCTCGATCAAGGCATCCACCTTCTTGTTGTAGATGCCCGTGAGTTTCTCGACCTCGGCTTCGAAACTCTTCGCCGTGTCCTCCGGCAGGCCATCCTTCTTCGCAGCCTTGATCGTCTCCATGGCCTTCTGACGGCTGCTCCGAATGCCGACCTTGGCATGCTCCCCTTCGGCGTGCGCACTCTTTGACAAGACCTTTCTCCGGTCCTCGGTGAGCATCGGCACATGGATGATCACGCTCTCGCCGTTGTTGCTGGGGTTGAACCCGAGATTGGCTCCGATGATCGCCTTCTCGATCGCATCGATCAACTTCTTCTCCCAAGGCTTCACGAAAAGGGTGCGGGCATCCCCGGTGTTCACGGAGGCCACCTGGCTCAACGGAACCATTTGACCGTAATAATCCACGCGGACGGTGTCCAACATGCCGGGGTTGGCAGCACCTGCACGGATCTTGGTCAATTCGTGATCCAGGTGTTCAACGGTTTTGTGCATGTGCTCTTCGCACTGCTTCACGGCGGCGGTCGTATCGATCATGGTCAAATGGTATTCAACCGGCCAACGGCCAGCGGGCGCAAAAGTAGTGGCTGCGCAGGAACAGGCGGCTAGCCTACAACTCCACCAACGTTCCTACCTGCTCGCCTTTCAACAGTCGCCCCAGATTCCCTGGCTTGTTCATGTCGAAGACGATGATGGGCAAGTTGTTCTCCTTGCACAGTGTGAAGGCTGTCATATCCATCACATTCAGCCCTTTCTCGTAGACCTCGGCAAAGGTGATCCGCTCGTACTTGGTCGCGCTCTTGTCCTTCTCCGGGTCGGCGGTGTAGATGCCATCCACGCGGGTTCCTTTGAGGATCACATCGGCCTCGATCTCGATGGCGCGCAAGCTGGCGGCCGTATCCGTAGTGAAGTAGGGATTGCCTGTGCCTGCCCCGAAGATCACGATGCGGCCTTTCTCCAGGTGTCGCACAGCTCGGCGGCGGATGAAGGGTTCGGCGATCTGCTCCATCTTGATCGCACTCAACAACCGGGTCTTGTATCCCTTCGCTTCGAGAGCGCTTTGCAAGGCCAAGCTGTTGATCACCGTGGCCAACATGCCCATGTGATCGCCCTGCACCCGATCGATGCCACTGCCTTCGGCCTGCATGCCGCGGTAGATGTTGCCACCACCGATCACCACGGCCACTTCCACACCTTGTGTGGCGATGGCGATGATCTCTTCTGCGTAGAGGCTGAGGCGTTCGCTATCGATCCCGTAGGCCTTGTTGCCCATCAGGCTTTCACCGGAGAGTTTCAGGAGGATGCGCTTGTACCGTTGGGCCATGGATGATCGTTGTGCAGGGCGAAAAGTAAGGATGTCGTTGAGAAGACTTCTTGTCGGAAGTGTGGTCTGAACGAAAGAACGGCCCCTTTGTTCAAAGGGGCCGTTCCATTCAGGTTGTCATGAATGATCAGACGGTGAGCGAGTGTCGCTTGAAGTCCGTTGCGGTCAGATCCTTGTCCTGTGCCTTGAGGTATTGCTCCACCGTGAGCTTGTTGTCCTTGATGAACTCCTGAGCGAGAAGTGTACTCTCCTTGAAGAACTTGTTCAGGCGGCCCAAAGCGATCTTCTCGGCCATGTCAGCAGGCTTGCCCTCTTGGATGGCGAGGTCCTTCCCGATCTCGATCTCCTTGTCGATCACGCTTTGCGGAACCGCTTCCTTGTTCAGGGCGATCGGTCCCATAGCAGCGATCTGCATGGCAACATCCTTAGCAGCGGTTTCAAAGCCGGCCTTGTTCAGTCCAACGATGCTCGCCACCTTGTTTCCAGGATGGTTGTATGCGTACACGAAAGCAGCTTTCACTTCGGCGCAGGCGCTGATGTCGATCTTCTCGCCGATCACGCCGGTCTGTTCGATCAACTTCTCAGCGACGGTCATGCCGTTGCTGTCGTAGGCTGCAGCCTTCATGGCTTCCACGCTAGCGAGGCCTTTCTCCAAAGCGATGGAGGCCATCTTCTCGGCCATCGCGGTGAAGTCACCGTTCTTGGCCACGAAGTCGGTCTCGCAGTTAACACAAACGAGTACACCGTGTGTGCCATCGGCGCTGGTCTTCGCGATCACGAGACCTTCGGTAGCGTCGCGATCAGCGCGCTTGGCAGCGACTTTCTGACCTTGTTTACGCAACACATCGATAGCGGCATCGAAATCGCCGTTGGCCTCCGTGAGAGCCTTCTTGCAATCCATCATACCTGCACCAGTGATCTGGCGCAGCTTGTTCACATCGGCAGCAGTAATGGCCATTGTGCTCATGATTTATCAGGTTTTGGGGCGATGACGATCGCTCCGAATTACTTTACGCTTTCTCTTCGGCAGAAGGGGTCTCCTCAGCTGCCTCCGCTTCGACCTCGGCTCCTTCCTCAGGGGCTTCATCAACCGCGGTCTTGTCGTTCTTCCGCTCCTCCATGCCTTCGTTGATGGCGGCGATCATCACGTCCACGATGAGCTCGATGCTCTTGGTGGCGTCGTCGTTCGCTGGGATCGGGAAATCCACTTTGCTCGGATCGCTGTTGGTGTCGACCATAGCGAACGTAGGGATATTCAGCTTGCGTGCTTCAGCCACGGCGATGTGCTCCTTCACGATGTCCACAATGAACAAGGCGCTGGGCAGGCGGGTGAGATCGGCGATGGAACCGAGGTTCTTCTCCATCTTCTCCCGCTGACGGCTCACTTGGAGGCGCTCACGCTTGCTCATGTTCTCGAAGGTGCCATCGGTACGCATGCGATCGATGGTGGCCATCTTCTTGATCGTGCGACGGATCGTTCCGAAGTTGGTGAGCATACCACCGCTCCAGCGCTCGGTAACGTAAGGCATGCCGGTCTCCTTCACCTTTTGGGTGACGATGTCCTTCGCTTGTTTCTTGGTCGCAACGAAGAGCACTTTCTTACCGCTACGGGCAATGCTCTTCATGGCTGCAGCAGCTTCCTCGAGCTTGACTGCGGTCTTGTTCAGATCGATGATGTGGATCCCTTTCTTCTCATCGAAGATGTAAGGGGCCATGTTGGGGTTCCACTTGCGCTTCAGGTGACCGAAGTGCACACCGGCATCCAACAACTGCTTGAATTCAATACGAGCCATTTTTCTTGATCTAGTTCACTTTCCTTGTTCCCGTTGATACAGGCATCCCGCTGGTAGCCTTCGTTTCCGAAGAGTCCAGCGGGATTGGATCCTGAAGCAGCGTTGGGACCTTAACGCTTGCTGAACTGGTAACGCTTACGCGCTTTCTTGCGTCCGAACTTCTTCCGTTCCACAGCGCGTGGGTCACGGGTCATCAGTTCTTCGGCCTTGAGTTTCGGTTTGTGTTCGGCATCGATCTTCACCAATGCGCGGGCAATGCCCAAGCGCACGGCGTCCACCTGGCCGGTAATACCACCACCGTCCACGGTAGCGATCACATCATACTTACCCACGGTTTCCGTGAGCTTGAAGGGCTGCTGCAGTTTGAACTGCTGCATGGTCACCGGGAAATACTCCTGACCATCACGGCCATTCACGATGATCTCACCCGTGCCTTCGGTCAGGGTGATGCGGGCGATGGCTGTCTTGCGGCGGCCGAGGCTGAGGATAGGCTCCATCTTACTTAAGCGTGTTCAGGTCGAACGTACGTGGCTTCTGTGCTTCGTGCTTGTGGGTATTGCCTGCCACCACATGCAGGTTGCTGAAGAGGCGGCGACCCAAACGGTTCTTGGGAAGCATACCGCGAACAGCGAGTTCAACCATCGCCTCTGGCTTGCGGGCCATGAGGTTCTTGGCAGGCTCACGGGTCTGGCCACCGGGGTACATACTGTACCGCTGGTACTCCTTCTCCTCCATCTTCTTACCGGTAAGACGGATCTTATCGGCATTGATCACGATCACGTGATCGCCGCAATTCACATGCGGGGTGAAGGTGGTCTTGTGCTTGCCGCGAACGAGCATGGCCACTTTGCTTGCAAAGCGTCCAAGTGTCTGGTTTTCAGCATCTACGAGCAGCCATTCTTGCTGCACGGTGGCCGCATTGGCCATGCTGGTGGTGTAGGTCGTCGATGCCACGGTAGTAGTGGTTTTAAGGGCTTTTTTCCCGGAAACGGGGTGCGAAGATAGATCCTTTTCCCGGAAACAAACAACGCGGTGTGCGTATCGTTCGGAAGCCGCGCTCAGGGCCGTTCGCGGACCGGGGCTAGATGAGCGGAGTGCTGCGGACCTGCCGTTTCCATTGCCTACGCTTGGTGAAGCCCGGTAGCCTGCCCTTCAACAAATAGCCATAAACGATAGAAAGAGTATGATCACGGGCCTTGCCGTATACGGGCATTTCTTCGCTGACCAACATTCCAATGCCTGCACGAAGGCCCACTTCGGAGCGGTCCGAAAAGCGCGTTCCAGCACCAGTGAAGATGGCCAGATCCATCCGTTGTGGGGGCAATTCCGGGCCAACCTCCTGTGGATCAACAGTCCCCAGTGGAACCAACACTTCTACACCTAGGAGCAAATAGAATTTGGGGCGAGGGTAGTACTTGACCAGTGAGGCGAACCGTACTCGTTCCACGTGCAGGGATGTGGAAGCCCCGATGCCCATGGCCAATTCGTTCCTAAGCGCCAAGTTGGAATGCAGTTGCATGGCAGAAAAGAACCCCAGCTCCATCCGATCGCGAGCATTGAATACATGCCCGGGTGCCCGCCAAACGGATCGTTGTAGACCGGCGATCGCACCGACATTCTGCTGAGCCAGTGAATTACCCACGACAATTGAACAGAGTGCGAACAGGACAGTGGGTCGGTGCTTCATTCGGGTTCTCGGCAGGTCCTTGGAACGGATGGGATCCGGGTCGAGTTCCTCCTGAGAGATGAAAAAGAAATGATAATTGGGAACGGAACGCCGTTGCGAAGCCTCACTTCATCGAGCTTACCAAGATGCCAGCTCCCAGATGCCGCAATGGGCCGTTGTAACTATCGCTCGTGATCCCAAAAAGGCTGCATCACCTCGACCACCACGTCCATCCACTTCTCGGGCGAACCCACGAGGTCGGTCGGGATCCAGGTCACCTTGCCGTGCACTGCATCGGTGATCGTGATCTCCGGCACACTGCCACCGATGAATCGACCGTGGCCATCGCCAGCACGGGTAACGATGGTGCTCAGCCAGAACAAACGCACGCGACCTCCGATCTCACGGATGAAAGGCCGGGTTTCCGCTGGATAGCTGTGCGTCCAATCATACTCTTTACGGCTCTCTATGATCTTGGCACTCACGGCACTGCTGCCAAGGAAGGCGGCACCGCTGGTGGTGTGGTCGATGAAATAGACCTCCTTCATGCCATCTCCGGGAATGAACAGGCTCACACTCAGCCCCTTCTTTGCTTCTTCGTAAGGCTCCAATCCAAAGTAGTTGTAGAGCTTGCCAGCAGCACCCTTCAATTCCGAATGGACCACGAAGGGTTGCGGATCCTGGCCTTCGGGTAGTTGGGGCACGCGGATATCCCCTTCGTGGTAACCGGGCATTGGTGCCAGGAAGCCACGGCGAAAACGAAAGCTTTCGGCGATGTAGCGCGTCACCTCTCGGGGCATAACATCCTGACCTTGCAGGAAAGGATGATCGACGAGCTGCTCTGCCGGAATGAAGGTGCCCTTTCCGAAGAACAACCGCTTGGCATAGATGTCGGACGGCTTGTGCTGTTCGATCACCATGACCCCACCGAAAACGGGACGCGGGAAAACGAATCCGACCCACTTGATCAAACCAACGACCTGCACCCATTCACCTTGTTCATTCTGAAGGTAGACCGGATCGGAAGGCTCCATGGAGCAATACTGCCATGGATCGAAACGCTTCACCACAGCGGTGTGGGTGTTCTTGCTGAAGAGCAGGAACTCCCCGACCTCGAAATCGACCTTGTCGCGATAACCGGAGGAGAAATTCGGCGATGGAAGCTGACCCGGAATGTGGATCACCTCGTACATGTCCTTGGTGAACTGTTGCACTTTGTACGCCTGTGAAGGCCCGATCGCCGTGGTGTATTCGTAGTCCCCCTCATTGGTCCGCACGAAACGGGGCATGGTCGCGTCCTCCGTTTCCGAAAGCGCTTCTTGATCCGTTAGGGTGTGAATGGAGCTGATGGGCTGTATGCGCTCCTGCCCGGTCACCGGCAGCTGGTCCACTTGCACCTTGTTCAACGCATTGTAGTACACGTACTGCGAACCATAATGGACCAGGCGGGGTGTGATCCATGCAATGGCGATCAGGAGCAACAGGCTGACGAGCGATCCCATCACCTTCTTCCACGCCTGCGAGCGACGGAAGACCTTGCGCACGATCCACATCAAGAAGAGCAGCACGAGGATCCAGAAGAAATACTTGCGGATGCCGAGGACCATCGGCTGATAAACACTCCGTAGCACGAAGAGGAGATAGGCCGCGACCAGAAAAGTGATCACGGCCATCACGGGTTTCTGTTTCACCCAAGCGCGGATGCGACGGGAAGCGCCTGCACGCAGGTTGTGCTGCAACCAATAGAGCTGGCCTTTGTCGTCAAGCTGTTCAACAGGAGTCGGCATCGTGTTGGCCAGTACCGTTACTTATCCGTGAACTTCTTGATGCCCTCGCGCCAATCGGGCTTCTCCTCCTTGGCAGCGGGTTTCTCAGGCTCGGCGAGAGGTACGATCCGCTCCGTCGGAACGGTCCCGATGTCGTGGACCTTCTTCTCCAGATCATCCACCTTGTTCATGGCTTTGCGCACAGGGTCCATGTTCAATTGCCTGCCTTTGAAGAGGAACACCGAAGCGTAGAAACCGAGCAAGAGTCCAACTACCGCAACGGCCCCTGTGATGAGGTCCAGCAGGGCATGATCACCACCGAGCGCAATGGCTGCTGCAGTGAACAGTCCAGCGACGATGATGGCCATCACCAATTTCTGCTGGAATGGCTGCAAGTGGATCAGGCCCTTGTCCAGGAGCACCGGGCTCTTGTGCTGGTGAGTGAGGTCGTACCAGCGGGTATTCCACCGACGGCCGCGACCGAGGTCCAGATAGTAGAACACGATGCCGGCAATGAAGGCGAGTGCGAGGGTGAGCAAGCTGTCCATGATCTACGCGGTGAGTTTCCCGAAGATACCGTGATGTTCCTGCAACTCCTTGATCACCCAGCGCTGGTACTGTTCAGGCCAGCCTTTGTAGCGGTGATAGAAATCGGGCTTGTTGAAGGTATAGCGCACCAGTTCATTCACGCCGAAGATGTTCGCGATCAGCTGCCAAATGATGGTGCGCACCTGCACGTTCTGGTCCTTGACCGGATGGATCAAATGGTCGCGGATCAGTGCTTCGCCCTCGGGTTGCACCTTTTCGTTCCTAAGCAATGACCGGCGCACTTCCTCCAACTGGAAATAGTCATCACCCAACAGCCCTTTCGTCTGCAAGGTGTTGATCAAGCCCTTCCGCTTGCTCTCTGTCAGGCCGATCAATTCCACCGGCGCATCCAACTTCAAGCTGGCGTTCGCGAGTATCAGGTCGATCTGATGCACGAGCAGGACCGGAACCTCCTTGAAGTGCGCATAGGAATGTTCCACAAGGCCATTGCTGAACAAGTATCCCACCAGCGCGGGATCGTTCAGGTTGAACTCCACGTGGGCATGTTGCAATTCACCGGAAACAGAAGAGCTGTTGTTCTGCAGGATCAACACCGGCTTACCGATGACCGTGTCTCGAAGCACATAAAGACCATCGAAAGCCGTGGTGTAGAACGCACGAATGTCCGTGAACGGAAAGGGCAACACGTCCAGGTTTCGGAACCGGAGGTCGCCATGTTCCTTGCCGCTTGCGCTGATCTTCTGCCGCAGTTCACGATCCGCCCAAGCCATGGGTTTGTCGAAGTAGGTGCGAACAAGCTCCCGTTGTTCCCGGGCCGCGGTGATCAGGTTCCTGGTGGTCTTGAATTGCACCTTCACGACATCGATCATCAGCAGATCCTGCGGTGACCGGTAAGCGCTGATATCCTGATCGAGTGCGAGCCACAATCCGCAATCCGTGGTGATGTCGGCGATCTGCTTCGCGTACTTCTCGAACACCTGATGATGGATATCCCAGTCGAACGAATGGTAGGGGTAGTACAGCGAACCCTGCTGCTGCTCCGGCGTAATGATGATCGAATACGGATTGGCGCTGCCGTGCGAGAGGTACTGCTTGTCCTGCCGCTCCTCGGCGATCTCCGGGCTCCACCCCCATCCATCGATGTGGAAGTCCTTCAGTTGCGTGCGCTCCAGACCGATATCATCCAAACAAGCATTGTAGCGCTCCACCAATTCCTTGGTGGAAACGTGGAACAATTGTCCACCGAAGAGGCCGCTCTGGATCAGCTTCAACATTACGTCCTGGCGTTCTTCTTGGCCTGCAACTCCATCGCCTTTTGCTGGATATAGATCTCTTCGGCCCGGCGTTCCACCTGCCGGTCTATGCCTGTCTCGTTGATCCTGATCGCATTGTCGAGGTAGTTCAGCGCCTCCTGCAAGCGCACTTCTTCGAAGCTGATATGGCCTAGGTTGGAGCGCATCAACTCCTTCAGCATGGCGAGCTTGGTATCATAGTCCTTGAAGAAGAACTCGTCGGGCTTGTCCCACCAGATCGTGGGCAGGTCGAAGTCAGTCACACGCGCATCCACGGCCTTCTGGATGTTCCGCAGATCACGCGAACTAAAGAAGGGGAACCGTTCAAGAACAGCGGTGTAGAACACACCGAAGAACTCGTGCGTGCCTGCATCGTGTTGCTTGAGGCTGGCTTCGTAGATCGTCCGTAGATCCGCGTTCTGGACCTCGGTACTTCCGCCTTTGTGCAGATCGCTCATGGACGCGACCTGCCGCTGTGCGCTCATGAACTCGTAGTCCTTCACCCCCGGGTCCTTGATGAATTTCGGATCGAGCTCGCGGTATTTCTTCCACCACAGGTGGTCCTGGTCCACGAAATCCTCGAAGCGCTTGGCGCCTTCCATGCTCACGCGAACCTGGATGCGTGAGAGCACGGCCTTGTCGATCTGGTCCGGGATGTTGGTGAACAAGCTGATCATGCGGTTGCCGTGGTTCACCGCATAGGCCCCTTCGGTATTGCGCAGGAATACCCCGATGAACTCGCGCACGCCAGCCGACACGCCTTGCCGGGTGCGTTCCTCGAGGTTGTTCTCGGCATCGTCGATCGGTGCGAAGACGATCTTGCCGGTGTCCTGCATCGGGCGGAACCATTCGATCGCGCGTTCGGCTGAACCGCCCTGGAAGGTGGAGATGATGTTCTCTGGCAGAGGCCAGAACAGGAAGGGTAACTTCAACACCTCACAACGCTCTTGCAGCATCGTGGCCACCGCCGCAATGAGCATGCTCTTTCCGGTACCGGGCTTACCGTCGGCCATGGTGATGCTGGGCATGCCACCGAGCACCAACATCGGGTTCTTCTGCTCGTTCAGGTCGTAACAGAGCAACCGTTCCGCGAAGCGCCGGAACATGTGCTTGGCCTGTTCGTTGGCCACGATATCCTCCATGCGCGTGGCATTGAACTCAACGCCTTTCACCTGGGCATTGTAGGCCACCTCGAAGCCCTGCACCGTGAAGTCCGAATGCTCCAACTTGTAATTCTGCGCGGTGAAGAATTCCGCGTCCTTCAGGGAGCCTTTGCGCATGAGGATCTCCTCCATCAACCGCTCGAAGTAGAGCAAGGTGATCTTCAACAACTCGAGATCGGACTTCACCACACCACTGCGCTCCAGATAGGCTGCGTAGTAGTATATGGCGCATTGAACTGCTTGGCTCGGACGGCTCAGCTTCACCTCCGGTACGCCTCCGAAATCGATGTTGATCGACGAGTGCTCATCCGATCGAACGTTGTTGAGGGCGTGCGTGATGTAGTACGATGCAACGAACAGCACGATCGACGATGAGGTTTGAAGCTTGTCGTGGAACGCGGGCATCTCGCTCTGGTGCAGGCTGCCATCGTTGTTCTTCTGTTGCAACAATTCCAAACCACTGCTCCGCTCGAACAACACACTCAAATGCTTGCCCATGCAGAATCCCTTGCGGATCGCATTGAGCACGACGTTGGTGGTGTTGGTCAGGATGGTGCGATCGTCGCTGATTCGCACGGCGCTCTTCAACACGGAAAGCTCATCGGTCTCGCCCACGTTCAGGGCCTTGCCCACATGTAGCAGGAAACTGGCATCCAGCTGTGTATTGCTGGAGGGTCTGCTGCGTTGATCCGGGGACCAGCTCACCATCTTCAGCAAGGCGGTGATCTCCTCCTTGTAGGCGTTCAATTGCTCCTCGGTGACGGGGATCTGTGATGCTCCGCTCTTTTCCATATCAGGCAACAGGTGTACAGATGAATGGTGGCGCGCTCAGCTCCTTGAGCATTCCCTTCTGATTATCGCTGAGGTATTGCATCACGGTGTGGGTGGTGAAGAGGTAGTTCTGCACTTCGCTCACCATACGTTCCATGCAATCCTTGTTGGTCTCATCCACATGGAAGACCTCGCGTAATTCGGTCTTTGACAGCAAGCCGGTGCTCTTCTTCTCTTGACCAACTGAGAACACGATCTCCGTGGTCACATGCATCACGAAGTGACCTGAAGGAATGTGCTTTCCGATCTCCTTTGCGCGTTCATCCTCGGTCTGGTCGTATTCACCCAGGATCGGTCCGACGTCGATGCGCTTCAGCACTTTGGGATGCACCCACGCATAGGCTTCATCGATGTCGGAGGCAATGACCTTGAGCGGTGCCGTGTTGTGCGTACACTTCTTGATGACGTCCACGAACAGCGGATCGAAGTCGACACGCTCCGTCCTTGGGCCGCGCGGGTCGGGGTCGTTATCGAAGACCATCAGATATACGTATGGGCGGTTCGTCACAGTGTCGAACGAAGCCCAGGAGCAGAGGAACCGTTTCTTGTGTTTCGTTGCATCGAATACTTTCAATTCACGCAGGTTGCCCGGCACGAATTCACCGAAGAGGCCACCTTGTTCGATGGTACTGAAGTATTGCGAGATCGCGAGTTTCTGCAGGATCGATGTGGGTTCACTGTCGCCGTCGATGAGCTTATCGAGCAGTTGCCTTTTGAGCGTTTCCTGATTCACCAAGTTCAGGCCTCCTTCCTTCAAGCGGCCAAGGTCGGCGGCCATCTTGCGGAGCTCCAAGTGGTTCGGGAATCCACTTGCCGTGAGATCGATCCGCATGCGATCCGTTTCCTCGAAGAGGTACTTCAACCCCAAGGCACGCAACGTAAGTAGGAAGCGAGCAGATAGGTCACGCACGATGGTCACCTCGTGTTCTTGTACGCCCTCTTTAGGCGCGAACGTTGTAGTGAAAGCATCGAGAATATGGGTCACGAACTTGAAGTACCGCTCGTACTCCACATTGTTCTCAAGGATGTAACGATCGAGGTCCGTGAAGTGGCTCTCGATGTCGATGGTCTTCATGGGAATGGAACTCGATACTGCTTGTTCGTCGTTGGTGTTGATAGGGACTTGGACCTCAGTTCCGCGTTTCAGGCGGCACCGGACCCATACATTCCTACGAACTACCCACCCAACAGATCATTGACATCCCCTTCCTTCTTCGCGGGTGCTGGCTGACCAGGGGCACTGCCTTTGCCTTCGTGGTTGCTGCTGAAGGTCTCGCTCACATCGATCCCGAACTTATTGCTGTGCGCCTTCAGGATCTCCGCATCCTTGGCTTTGAACTGTGCGGTTGCTTCGGCCATGGCCACGAGCACTTTGTGCAGTTCGGTCATCCGCTCGGGGTGCTTCTTGACCCGATCGATACGATCCCGCTCACTCGACACGAACACCTTGGCGGCGATCTCGGTGATCTTCTGGTCGGTCTTCACTCCGGCCTCTTCGTAGATGGAAGCCGCTTCCTGCGCGGTAGCGGAACGGATCAGTTGCAAGCCTGATTCGTAGGTGGTCACGCGCTCTTCGGTATCGCTCTTGAGCTGTCCGATCAACTGCTTCAGGTTGTTCTTCGTCGTGGTCTGTGCCTCCAAGTGGATCACGATCTGGTCCACGAAACGCTCCTTGCTCTGGAAGATGCCCAGTGCAATGTTGAACTTCCCCTTCACCTCGGCACGGCGCTCGCGCATGTCGGCGATCTTCTTCTGTTGCTCGGTGTATTCCGGGCTGTTGTTCGCCAACTCTTCCAGCGACTTCTCCTCCATCTTCATCAGCGCCTCCAGGTTCTCGAGCTCGGCCTTGCGGCTCTCCATCACCTTGGCAGCTTTCTCCTTGGTCTCGAAAGCCAGTTCCTTCCGGTTCTTAAGCGCATCGATCTGCTTCTCCACCTCCAGGATCATCTCCTCCACCACTCCGCTCAGACCTTGCACTTGACTGATGATCCGGTTCAGCGATTCGCCGATGTCCGCGTTCTTCAAGCGTTCACGATACAAGCGGTTCGCGTCCTGTTCCGCTTTCTTGACACCTTGTTCAGCGGCTGCCAATTCATTGGTCAGGCGGTTCACTTTGCTGTTCTTATAGCCGAAGAGGATGTTCCACGCATTGCTCATGCCGTTGGCATCGGCCAGGTCGCGCCCTGCACCCTCCAGTTTGCTCTTCGCACTGGCCACCATGTTCAACTCGCTCTTGTTGAGCTCTTGCAGGTTGGCGAATTCACCTCCGCAGCTATCGAGCATGGCGCGCAGGTGCAGCATCAGCTCCTGCAGGTCCTTCTCCGTACTTTCCACATCACCGTTCAGGCTTTCGAACTTGGCATTGATGATGCCCGAAACGATGTCCTCCGAACTCTTGTTGTTCGAGGCGGCACTTTCGATCTCGCTCTCGATGCTGTCCAACTTCGAGATCACGTCGCTCGCCTTCTTTTTTTGAATGCGTGCTTTCAACTCGCTCACCTTCTTCTCGTCGCCGAGCTCATCCAATAGGTCGAAACTGTCTGCCATGGTTCAGGTTGTTATCAACGGCACTGGTATGCGCCAGTGCGAAAGATATACGACAGCTCAAGAACAGCTTCTTGGCTTCTGGAGGAACGGCAAAAGATACCCTTGTGCGGAGCCGCACATGGATGGATCCTATCGGTGTAGAAGGGTCCGAAGCGTTAGATCACGCCAAGGTCCTTCCCGACCTTGGCAAAGGCAGCCAGGGCCCGGTCGATGTGTTCGTCGGTGTGTGCTGCGCTGAGTTGAACGCGGATGCGCGCTGTATCCTTCGGCACAACGGGATAGAAGAATCCGATCACGTAAATGCCTTCATCCAACAGGGCGTCGGCCATCAATTGGCTCAATTTGGCATCGCCGAGCATCACGGGGACGATGGCCGCCCCTGCGCCACGCGTCTTGAATCCGAGCGCTTCGATCCCGCTGCGGAAACGATCCACGTTCTTCTCCAATCGATCGCGAAGCGTTGTTGACGCACTCAGCAGGTCGATCACCTTGATGGAAGCACCGACAATGGATGGCGCAAGCGAATTGCTGAACAAATACGGGCGCGACCGCTGCCTGAGCAGTTCCACGATCTCCTTTCGAGCACTCGTATAACCACCCATGGCACCGCCGAGGGCCTTGCCCAGGGTACCGGTGATGATGTCGACACGACCGGTCACTCCGCAATGTTCAACGCTTCCACGACCGGTCTTCCCGATGAAACCGGCAGCGTGACATTCATCCACCATGACGAGTGCCTCGTATTTGTCGGCGAGATCGCACACGCCCTTGAGATCGGCAACGATACCATCCATACTGAAGACACCATCGGTCACGATCAGGATATGGCGTGCGCCATCCTTCTTCGCACTCTTCAACTGCACCTCCAGATCGGCCATGTCGTTGTTGGCATAGCGGTACCGCATCGCCTTGCATAACCGCACCCCATCGATGATACTGGCGTGGTTGAGTGAATCGCTGACGATGGCGTCCAGTTCAGAGAGCAACGGTTCGAAAACACCTCCGTTCGCATCAAAGCACGCCGCATAGAGGATCGTGTCGTCGACGGAATGGAACGCGGACAATTTGGCTTCCAGTTCCTTGTGGATGTCCTGTGTCCCACAGATGAACCGAACGCTGCTCATGCCGAAGCCATGCGAATCCAAGGCATCATGGGCCGCTTTCGTCACCTCGGGATGCGAAGACAGACCGAGGTAATTGTTGGCGCAGAAATTCAAGACCTTCCGACCATTCACGGTGATCTCCGCCCCTTGCTCACTGGTGATGACACGTTCGCGTTTGAAGAGCCCGGCCTCTTGAATGGAGGAGATCTCGTTCTTCAGAAGCTGTTGGAAAATGCCGTACATGCTCAAAATGGATGAGGGGCAAAGGTGCGAACTCATCGCCGAACCGTGTACCCACCTGCCAAGAACGGACCTTCCATGTGGATCCTTGCCCGGACCCAACAACCATCACAGCTTTCGGAAGTAGCCGTTCGAATACTCGTTGGCATACAGGACGCTCACCTTCTCCTGCTTATCCCTGAAGAACTCGTCGGTCGCACGTTTGACCCCGGGTGAACGGTAACCACCGGAAATACCTTCCCTTGCCAGGATCTTCTCGTCGTAGTACACCGCGATCATTCCGATGGCACCGGGCGACATTCGTTCATAGACATGCGGCAGAAGGTGGCGTGTCGATTCGTAGAGATCGCCATCGAACAGGGCGAAGCTGATCTTCTCAGGCAGGTCCTTCGGTACCGTTTCCTCGAACCAGCCCTTGTGCGTGTAGGGCATCTTCAGGCCAAGTGTTCTGAACTTGTGCGAGAAAAGCTCCAAGCCAGCGGCCATGTATCCCTTGCCATACACATTGTCGTTCCGATCGTTCTCGGTGAGTTCAGGTAGTCCCTCGAAACTGTCATAAGCATGCACTGCTTTGGATGGATCCAATTCAGTGAGGATGCGTTGCATTACGATCGTGCTGTCACCGGCATTGCAGCCAAGGTCCACCACATCGCCGGGCACCTTGTTGACCACGGTCTGCTCCAGCAAGTGGAACAAATTCATGCGTGCCTCCACGTTAGCCATGTCGGAAGGCGCGGGAGAAAGGCGCACAGTCAACCGCAACTTCCGCAACACCTTGTTCGAGAACCGTTGCCAAGACGTCGGATAGCGGTGATCCCAGTCGAAGGTCGTAGCAATGAATGCGTTATCCATGGAAGTTCTCATTTCTCGGTTGGTGGCAGGAGCGCTAAGAAAAGGCTCTGATATGGAATGACGGCTCACCTATCGAATACGCGAGGTGGCCGGGATCACATCGCCCCCGAAGTCCTTCTCCTTCTTGGTGGACTCGGGGATCATGGGATCGGTCCATGTCGGACGTGGACCAACCCCCATGTCCTTGTAACCATAACCGATCACGATGATCGCTGCGATCGCCAATTCCACCCATACGAACACCATCACCCAACTCGGGTCACCATCATGCGCTACCGGCAAAGCTGGAACGATGAAGAAGGCGATGTTACTGATAAGCTGCATGATCAGGAGGATAAGTCCGCTATGGGTCATGTTGTACACCCAACCCAGTATGATCGCGAGGCCCACCATGCTCAGGAGGAACATATACCAAGGGATACCGTCCGGTACGCCCTCCCCGAGCAGCAACATCGGCAAGTACCACAAGCCCCAGATCACACCTGTAATGGAGCACGAAACGAACGCATTGTATTTGTCCTGAAGACGTGTCGCACAATACTTCATCCAAGTCGTTTCCTCCACCAAAGCGATCCCGATGATGAAGGGCATGGTGGCCAAAAGGTTGAAGATGTGCATGCGGTGCGTACCACCACCAGTATCGAACATATGCTGCGCCGTACCGGGCCATGGCAGAATGCCAGCGATATCCGCGACCGCCCAGCCCAGATAACAGAAGAGGAATTTCCAGGTGAGTGAGAAGGCGTACCATTTGGCGGGGACACGCCACACTTTATAGGCACCGAAGAGTTTGTAAAGACCAGCCTTACCCTCCAAGTACCAAGTTATGAGCACGGCGAACACCAGAGGCCAGAAAACCCGGAACCGGAAGATCATGTGTGCCTCTGGCGAGTCGTGCATCCGCTTTCCTTCGGGAATGAGGGATGCGGAGATCAGCACGATCGCGAATTGGATGCCGAGCACGATCACAGCGAGCGTGAGTACCGGGAATCGGGAAACAAAAGCCTTCATTGAACGTGGTTTTCGTGCTACTGGGAGAGTTCGAGTGCGAAAATGTGAAAGCGAACCGTACTACGGACCGTCTTCACCAAAAGTTCACCCTTAGTGGGGAGGTATCTAACCTTTGTCCACCACGCGCGGCACCTTGAAGTAGTCGCTGTCCTTCACCGGTGCATTCTTCAAGGCCTCTGCTTTGCTGATCTCCAGCTGTGCCACATCTTCCCGAAGCACATCGGAACCTTCGGTCATGAAGATGAGTGGTTCCACCCCGGTGGTATCCACCTCGTTCAGTTTCTCCACGAAATTGATCACGCGCTGCATATCTCCCAAAAGCTGGGAACGGGAAGCGGCATCGCCTACATCCAATCGAGCAAGTTCCGCAATGCGGTCCAGGGTGGCGTCGGTGATCTTCATACAGCAAGGAGTGGTTCTTCGATCGTGCGATAGACCTGTGCGCGCAAAGCTACCAGATCATCCATGGTGAGGCCCTTGGTGGATATGGCCGGGTGTACCACCGCCCGAGCGATACCGGGACGAGCACGGCTCATGAACTCGGTTGGCTCTCCGAACAGCCGCCAGTGGTCCAAAAAGGTGATGGGCACGATCGGGACCTGCTTTTCGATGGCCAGCTTGAAAGCCCCATCCTTGAAGGGTTTCATCCTTGGCGTGAAGGCCGGAATGGTTCCTTCCGGGAACAGGGCAAGGCTGGTACCTCGATCCAACGCGCTCGCAGCACGACGGAACGCCTTGGCCGCTTCCACATGGCTGCCCCGGTTCACGGCGATGTTCATCCCCTTGAAGAACATGTTGAAGAGCGGCCAGCGCAGCAGCTCGTACTTGCCCATGAAGAGGAAGTACTCCGGCACCACGTTGTACATCTGGATGATGTCCAGGTAGCTGCTGTGGTTGCAACAGATCACATAGGGCGCTGGTGGAAGAGCGGCACGACGATCCACCGACATGGGAACACCGCTCGCGAATTGCAGGAAATAGGCCCATGCACGCTTCAATCTAAATGCCCGATGATACCTCCTCGGGCGGAAAAGCAGGATCCGGAAGGGGATGTACAGGACCACCAGGGAGAGGAAGAAGACGAGGGCGAAATAGATCTTGTAGAGCCACCGGAACGGCAGGAAGAGCCACTTGAATACCGGCGATCGACGGCTTTCGCCATCCACCACACGGGGTCGTTCGTTCAACGTGGATCCGGTCACCTTGCAGAAAAATGGAGCGCGAAAATAGGCCGTCGCGGACCGCTAAGGTCGGTTGAACGCATCGCGGCTAACTTCGCGGCCTTCCTATGGCACGCATACTCACAGGCATTCAAAGCACCGGTATTCCACATTTGGGCAATGTGCTCGGCGCCATCCTACCCGCCATCCAACTCAGCAAGGACCCCAAGAATGAGTCCTTCCTCTTCATTGCAGACCTGCACGCCCTCACCCAGATCAAGGATGGGGCGCAGATGCGCGAGAACACGTACGGCGTAGCTGCCGTTTGGCTGGCTTGCGGCCTGGATCCTACCCGCACCGTGTTCTACCGCCAGAGCGACGTGCCTTTGACGGCCGAATTGACCTGGTACCTGAGTTGTTTCTTCCCATACTCGCGACTCACGCTTGCCCACAGCTTCAAGGACAAGGCCGACCGTTTGGAGGATGTGAATGCTGGGCTGTTCACCTACCCTATGTTGATGGCGGCGGACATCCTGCTCTATGACGCGCAGTACGTGCCCGTCGGAAAGGACCAGCTCCAGCATTTGGAGATCACCCGGGACGTCGCCGAGCGTTTCAATCACCACATGGGCGAAACCTTCGTGATACCTACCGCCAAGACCGACCAGCAGGTGATGATCGTGCCCGGTACGGACGGGGAAAAGATGAGCAAGAGCCGGGGCAACACCATCGGTTTGTTCGCCCCCGAGAAAGTGTTGAAACAACAAGTGATGGGTATCGTCACGGACAGCACGCCGCTCGAAGAGCCGAAGAACCCCGATACCTGCCACGTCTTTGCATTGTACCGGCTGATCGCACCACCAGAGGCCGTGGAAACCATGCGTGCCAATTACCTGAATGGCGGTTACGGATACGGCCACGCGAAGAAAGAACTTCTCGCCGCACTGCTGGACGGATACAGGAACGAACGGGATACGTTCGACCGCCTAATGGCCGACCGCAGCGAATTGGATGCACAGCTGCGGATCGGTGCGGCGAAGGCGACCGAAGTTGCCGAAGGGGTGATCGCACGTGTTCGTGCGAAGATCGGCTATTGAACCACTTGGTTCCGAAGCACACGACGACGCTTTTTACGAAGTGCCCGCCAGACAAAAGGTGCCCAGATCAAGAACATCAGTACGGTGGACCATAGGTGGAACCTCAGGAACATCGGACGCGCCGGTTGAACGGGGTTGGACACGGATCGTGATCTGGACCATACAATGAAGAGGTCGGCGATGGGCATGGCGCCGAAGAGATAGGTCCGTTCTTCCTTCCCGAACACGAAGCCGAAACCATCGGTGGTGCTGCTCATTTCCAGATCATGGAAGGCATCCCCGTTCATTCTGCAGGCACCCGCACCAACGATCATGGCTGCTGCACCTGCACCCAGGATCAATGGCCCCGAATCCACATCGCCCAACCCCCGTTGACCCTTCGGAAACTCGGAGATCACAGGCACGCCGAACCGTTCTGCGAAGAACTCCTTTCTGAAAATACCGAACTGCTCCTTGGCCAGTTCCGCATCGATGCTCGGCAGCAGGACGCACATCAACGCCATGGAGCTACCGCGCATGGGAGTGCGGACCACTCCGGCATCCGGATCCCAAGCGTGGGCAATTCCTTCGCCGGGCGGTGTCTCAGCCCGCACACGTTCCACCCAGTTGCTGACCGTGCCATCATAGCGATCGGGGAAAAGCCTATCGTGCAGCGCCAGTGCCGCAATGGCCACGGTTGCATCGGCCGGCCAGGCCATCCCGTTGTAGGAAGCAGGGAATGAGGACCCCGCTGCAGCGAATGTACCCGCGATGGTGTCGCAATGCTGCCGGAAGAGACTGACCTCCAGTGGGTCCTCAACCCCGCTCGCCTCGATCAGCGAGCCCTCAAGCAATGCTGACCAACCGGCGTAGAAGATCCCGTGTCCAGGTGGAAGCAACGCTGGAAATCCGCCGCGCACGCGCTCCGAGCGAAGTCCGTCCATGCTCCATCGAGCCTCTTCCAATTGAATGCCGCGATCGCCCATCGGGCGCCGCATCGCGACCTGGCAATGCGCAAGGCCGAAGAGCGCATAGCTGAACGCGGCCCCCTCCGGGAACAGGCGTTGCATGCGCCAGGGAAGATCCCCATGCATACCGTCCCGGGATGCACGCAATACCGCGTCAACCTGCTCAAGCTCCTCGGTGGAGCCCGGGATCGGGGTCTGATGGATGGCCATGTTCCACCACAGAACAATGCCGCTGAGTGCAGCGCTCAGAACAACGAGCGTGATCGATCCGAACCGTGCCATTCGGTCCAAAGTTCATGGAAGTTGGATGGTCCTGATCCCACTGACGAGAATTGTATTTCGGAAGGTCCCGGGTCAATGGCGGCGATCAACGTCTAACAAGGTCTCGAACAGGAATCGAGCCCACGTGGAACGGAGCCACAACAGCCCTACTTTTGACAGCCGATAAGGAAAGCTCTCCACCATGGACAATTATTTTCTCCTCTTCGCTCACAGCTTGCTTCGTTACGGCGTTGTCATCGCCGTTGCATGGGCCGGCTTTGCTCATCTGCGTGGATTTCTTGGCAACCGCCCGATACTCAACGGCGACCGTGCAGTAGCGATCGCTGCCATGGTCCTTTGCCATATCCAACTCGTGATCGGGCTGATACTGTACCTGATCAATTACAGCACGTACAACAGCATGACAGGCGACGTTGGTCGTTTCTGGAAAATGGAGCACATCGGCACCATGGTCATCGCCATCGTCCTAGTTACCATCGGTCGCGTTTCATCGAAAAAGGCAAAGGAAGAACGTGTGAAGCAAAAGCGCGTTGCCATCTTCTACCTCATCGCATTGGTCCTCATCCTATGGGCCATTCCTTGGCCGCTGCGTGAGGTGGGACATGGACGCGGATGGCTATGAACATGAAGCGGATCATCATTTACAGCATTGGGCTATTGCTCCTCGCTTGCGGAAGCGCCTCTTCGGAGGGATCGCAAATGACCAATGAAGGGGCCAAGGTCTCCGGGCAGTCGGTATTCAACCTCAACTGTGCACTCTGTCACGGTCGCGATGGCAAGTTGGGCTTGAACGGCGCGAAGGATCTCACCGTCTCTGCTCTGAGCAGGGACGAGATGATCGCCATGGTGAAACAAGGGCGGGGCGCGATGATGCCGTACAAGGACATCCTGAGTGCCAAGGAGGTCGACGCCGTTGTGGACTACGTGCGCATGCTGGGCAAGGTTGAATGATCGACGCGAAGGATGCGAAAAGCACTGCGGAAACCGCGGTGCTCATCGGTTTGATCACCGATCACCAGGACCTTGATCAGGTTACGGAATACCTGGACGAGCTCGAATTCCTGGCGACGACCGCCGACATCACGACGTTGAAGCGCTTCACCCAGAAGCTGCACAAGCCCGATGGACGCACGTACGTGGGAAGCGGAAAACTCGCGGAGGTGAAAGCATGGATGTTGGAGAATGGTGCACAGTCCGTGATCTTCGATGATGAGCTGTCGCCAGCCCAGCAGCGTAACCTCGAGAAGGAACTCGGCACACCTGTTCTGGATCGCCCTCGCCTGATCCTCGACATCTTCGCACGACGCGCCCGCACGGCACATGCCAAAACGCAGGTCGAATTGGCGCAGTACGAGTACATGTTGCCACGCCTCACGAAACTGTGGACGCACTTGGAGCGTCAGCGCGGTGGCACTGGGACGCGCGGCGGTGCAGGTGAAAAGGAGATCGAGACGGACCGTCGTTTGATCCGCGATCGGATCTCATTGCTCAAGAACCAACTGAAGCAGATCGATCGGCAAATGGCCACCCAGCGTGGCAATCGCGGCAAGCTGGTCCGCGTGGCCGTGGTGGGTTACACCAACGTGGGCAAGAGCACGCTGATGACGCTTTTGAGCAAGAGCGAGGTGTTCGCTGAGAATAAGCTCTTCGCCACATTGGACACCACGGTGCGCAAGATCGTGTTGGGCAATCTCCCCTTCCTGCTTAGCGACACGGTGGGCTTCATCCGTAAGCTACCTACACAGCTCATCGAGAGTTTCAAGAGCACGTTGGATGAAACACGTGAGGCGGACCTCCTGCTTCATGTCGTTGACATCAGCCACCACAATTTCGAAGAGCAATACGAAACCGTTCGGCAGACCTTGAACGAGATCGGCGCTGGTGACAAACCGGTGATCGTGGTGTTCAACAAGATCGATGCCTACCAGCCTGCTCACCATGACCCGGATGACCTGGAGCCGAAACGCGTGGATCAGTTCTCGCTGGAGGAGTTGAAGGAGACATGGATGGCACGCATGAACGGTGAAGAGTGCATCTTCATCAGTGCGGCACAGCGCATCAACATCGATGCCCTGCGCAAGCTGTTGTACGAACGCGTGAAGGTGATCCATACGGCGCGCTATCCTTACGAAAGCGATCTGCTCTTCAAGGACAGCTATGAGACGGAATGATCAGCGCTTTTCCGGCGTTGTTCTTCCAAGCATGATCGGCGCCCATTGAACATGGCGGCGAAACGTAAGCCAGCGAAGAAGGGCAAGAAAGGCGGGAAGGGCGGTGTCCCTTGGTTCCGCGTCGGACTTTGGACTGCGGTCTTTGTTCTTGTGGTGTTCTTCGCCTTCATGCAAGCCGTCCGCAGCGGGTTCTTCGGTGAATTACCGAGCGAACAGGAACTCGCGGACATCCGTCACGAACAAGCCACCTTGGTATTGGACCGCGACGGCCGGTTGATCGGAAAGCTCTTCGCACAGGATCGCACGAACGTCAAGTTCAGCGACCTGCCCAAGTACTTGGTGGATGCCTTGATCTCCACCGAGGATGCGCGCTTCTTCACGCATGAAGGGGTGGATGGTCGCAGCTATATCCGCGTCTTCTTCCGCACCTTGCTCGGACGGGACAAAGGGGGTGGAGGGGGAAGCACCATCTCGCAACAGATCATCAAGAACCTCTACGGGCGGGAGAAACACGGGCTCCTTACCATACCGGTGAACAAGATGAAGGAAGCGTTGGTGGCACAGCGGTTGGAACGCATACTCACCAAGGAGGACGTGCTCGTGCTCTACTTCAATTCGGTGCCGTTCGGTGAGAATGCCTATGGGATCGAATCCGCTGCACAACGGTACTTCGGCAAGCCGACCAAGCGCCTGAACGTACAGGAAAGCGCCGTGCTCGTGGGCATGCTGAAGGCGAACACCGCATACAATCCGCGCTTGCACCCGCAAGCCTCCAAACGTCGACGCGATCAGGTCCTGGCCCAGATGCAGAAGCAGGGAAAGCTCACCGCAGGGCAGGTGGATAGCCTTCAATCCTTGCCGCTCAACTTGAACTATACGGGTGGAGATGCCCTCGACCTGTATGGCTACTTCGTGCATCAGGTGAATGGGGAAGCGCGCAAACTGCTGAAGGAGCTCGGCAAGAAGACCGGTACCAGTTATGACATCGAGAAGGACGGGCTCCGCATAATGACCACCTTGGATGCCGATCTCCAACGGATGGCGCATGTGGCGGCACAACAGCAACTGGCCGCCATGCAACCGAAGCTGGATCGGGAGTTGCGCGCGAACAAGGATCGCAAGGCTTGGGAGAAGATCGCCGGTCACAAAGGAGGAAGCAGCTGGAAGAAGAACGCGACGATCGTTCGGGAGATCTATCATCACGGCGCTCGACGCGTGGACTCCTTGACCTATCGCGACAGCCTATGGCATTATCATTCCCTTCTCCATGCTGCGGTCCTGATGATGGAACCAGGGAGCGGGGCCATACGAGCGTGGGTGGGTGGTAATGACCATCGCTATCTCCCATACGACTTGGTGAATACACGACGACCGATCGCCAGTACGATCAAGCCGATCATCTATGCCGCAGCATTGGAGCGTGGCATGGAACCATGCACCTACCTGAACAACGACAAACGAGCGTATACCGAGTTCAAAGATTGGGCCCCGGACAACTTCGATCGCGACACCATCGGCGGCGAGGTGGCCATGTGGTACGCATTGACCAAGAGCATGAATCGCCCAACCGTGGATCTCTATTTCCGAACGGGTGCAGATACCGTGCGGAACACTTTAGAAGCATTGGGCCTACCCACCAAGGATGCTTCCAATCCCTCCTTGGCCCTGGGCGCCACGGACATCGCCTTGAAGGAGATCGTACCAGCGTACGGCGCATTCGCCATGAGTGGCAGACGCGTGACCCCGCAGTTGATCGTCAGCATCACAGACGCCAAAGGGAAGACCTTATACCAAGCGGAACGACCTGCTTCCAAACAAGCGATCACGGCCACGGTGGCTTCGGACATCAACGCCATGTTGCAACGTGCAGTGGATCAGGGGACCGGTGCGGCGCTTCGATCGAAATACGGTGTGACGAGTCCGTTCGCAGGGAAAACAGGCACTTCGCAGGATTATGGTGACGCCTGGTTCGTGGCCTACACACCCGGGCTCGTGATCGGCACATGGGTAGGCGCATTCAACAACGATATCCATTTCCGAAGTGCAAATGGAACGGGAGGACAACTTGCCCTGCCCATCGTCGGCAAGGTCTTGGAACAGATCGAACGAGCACCTGATCTGCGCAAACGCTACATCCGATCGTTCAACCTTCCGGTGGACCACGAGCCCGATCTGGATTGCGAGCCACGACGCAAACCCAACGCGTTGGAAGAACTGATCAACGATGTTTTCGGACCGAAGGATGGCCGCAGAACAGAGCCGGAGAAGAAGGAGAACATCTTCGACCGATTGTTCAAGAAGAAGAGCTAGGAACTTCCAGGATCCGCCGACTGAACCGTTGCCGCAGATCCATGAAAGGTCTCTCCCAATAACGGAAGACCAGAGCGGCCAAAATGAGGCAGACGATCCAGTACGCTGCATATAGTCCAATGGACAGTGACAGAGAGCGACCCACAAGCAACGGCATGAAAAGGTGCCGCACCGGCATGTGGACCAAATACAGCGCGTAGGAGATCAGGCTCAGGAAAGCCACCCCACTCCCCCATCGACCTGTACGCTTCCATCCGGCCACGACGGGCAACATCAACGCCATGGACATGCCGGATACCGTGAAGAACCATGTACCCATGTACGTCAGGTTCGTGTCACTGCGAAGCAGAATGGACGTGGTCAAGCCGATCACACCGATCGCGAAAAGCTCGAAGCGACGAGCATGGAAGTGTGCGGGAAGCACGTGCGCGAACCAAGCCATCAGCACGCCGAAGCCGATGGTATCGAGTCGCAGGACCACGATCTTCCGGACCAACAGATCCAACATGAACGGTGTACCGGCGGCTTCCACAGCACTGAACCGCAGCACGGTCGGGATGATGATCATCAACCCCACACCGATGAGAAACGCACTACGAACAGGTCGTTTCAACGCCCCGATCAGAATGAACAGCAGGATCGGGAACAGAAGATAGAACCACTCCTCCACCGCCAACGACCACGATTCCCAAAAGAACAGATCGAGCGGAATGATGAAGTTCTGTAGGAAGACGAAATACGCCAAGGTGTTCTCGTTCAACAGTCCGGGTGCTAAGCCGGAATGGACCAGGATGATGTTGATCAACAAGAAGAGGAAATAGTTCGGCAAGGTCCGCAACCACCGGCGCTGCCAGAAATCAATCAGACGTCGACCCCACGCCATCTCGACCGCTTCGCTCATGCGCAGAAGGATCCCGCCGATGAGGAAGCCGCTCAGCACGAAGAACACATCCACACCATCCAAGGCTGCCATGCCGGGATCGGCAGGCCAGTACGCGTCCAACAGATCGTCCGCATGGGAGCGCAGCACCAGCAGGATGGCCACAGCCCGCATCAGATCGAGGCCGAAAACGCGGGAGCCGGTGTGCGGTTGCATCGGCGTGAAAGTAAAAGCAAGAAGACTTAGGCGAACGCCTGCATATCGCAAAGCTTGCGGTATTGCCCACCGGAACCGTACAACTGCTGGTGCGTGCCGCGTTCGATGATGCGACCTTGTTGCATTACACAGATCTCGTCGCAATGCTGGATGGTACTGAGGCGGTGTGCGATCACGAGGCTCGTGCGTCCTTCGAGCATCTTGAATAACGCGTCCTGCACCAAGCGTTCGCTTTCGGTGTCGAGGGCACTGGTGGCTTCGTCGAGGATCAGGATCGCCGGGTTCTTGAGGACGGCACGTGCGATACCGATCCGTTGTTTCTGCCCACCGCTCAAGCGATTGCCGCCATCCCCGATATTGGTCTGGTAACCCTCCTCCAACTGCAGGATGAAGTCGTGCGCATTGGCGATCCGCGCCGCGCGTTCGATGTCGGCTGCAGCCACGCCGGGCGTGCCGAAGGCGATGTTGTTCGCCACCGTATCGTTGAAGAGGATGCTGTCCTGTGTCACGATGCCCATCAAGGCACGCAGGTCGTTGATGCGGACATCGCGAATGTCCTGACCATCCACCAGCACCTGCCCGCCAGTCACATCGAAGAAGCGCGGCAGCAGGCCGGCCATGGTGGTCTTTCCACTTCCGCTGGTGCCCACCAAGGCCACGCTCTTTCCTTTCGGGATGACCAATTGGATGTCCTGGAGAACGGGTGCGGTATCGTAGGTGAACGTCACGTTGCGGAACTCGACGCGATCGGTGAACCCTTCGATGGGTTCGGCGTCGGGTCGCTCCTTCACGGTGTTCTCCACGGCAAGCAGGTCGAACAAACGCTGCCCACTGGCCGACCCGCGCACGATGGCCGAATAGCCTTGGGAGAAGCCCTTGATCGGTGGGAGGAGCTGCGAGAAGATGATGATGAAGCCGAGGAAGCTATCGCCCGTCAACGTCGCATCCGGACCGAGCACGTAGTAGCCGCCGATGTACGCAATGGCCGCCATCACCGCGGCACCCATGGTCTCGCTCAGTGGCGAAGCGATGTCCTGCCGGTTCAGCATCGCGATGCTGGAACGGGTGAGCATCTCGTTCTCCCGATCGAACCGGCGCTTCATGTCCGCCTCGCCATTGAACGCTTTGATCACCCGGATGCCCGTAAGGGTCTCTTCCACGCGAGCAAGCAAGTCTGCACTTTTCTCTTGTACGCGCGTGCTCTTGCGCTTCAGGCTCTTGCTGATGCGCGCGATGAGGAAACCACTGATCGGCAAGAGCAGAAGAGCCACCAACGTCAATTGCGGCGCGATGGTGATCATGGTCCCCAGGAAGAGCAGGATGGCGATCGGTTCCCGGAAGACCATCTCGATGTAGAACATCACCGAGTACTCCATCACGTGCATGTCGTTCGTGATCAGCGCGAGCAGATCGCCTTTCCGCTCGCCACTATGGTAGCGCAAGGGTAACTCGAGCATCTTGTCGTAAACGGCAGCCCGAATGTCGCGGACGATGTAGTTCCTGAAGTTGCAGATCGCCACCACGGCGAGGTAGCGGAAGAAGTTCTTGAACAGGAAGATCACGACCACCGCGATGCTGATGGCGAGCAGCGCACCCATTTGCCCATTGGAAGCGATGAGCTGTGTCAGTCCCCAGTTGAAGGTGCCTTCAAGTCCTTCGCGCGTCCAAAGCACGGTGGGCCGCACATCCACGGGCTGCACCTGACCAAGTAGCAGGCGCAGAAAGGGGATGAAGAGCAGCAACGACGTGAGGTGGAACAGCGTGGCCAGCAGATTGAAGACCACGTTGAGCACCGCATAGTGCCGGTACGGCTTGCCGAAACGAAGAATGCGGAAGAAGTTGCGCATGGGCGAAAGCGAGCGCGAAGTTACCCCAATGGGGCAGCCCACAGCGGGCAAGCGCCTACCTTCGCGCGGTCATGGACAGTGTTAGACAGAACAAGGTGAACAGCCTGATGCAGCGGGAACTCGCTGAGATCTTCCAGCAGGAGACCCGCACCCTGCTTCCCGGCGGGCTGATCACGGTATCCGCGGTGCGGGTGAGCCCGGACCTCGGGATCGCCAAAGTGTACCTGAGCCTCTTCCCGGTGAAGGACAAGAAAGCGGTGATCGAGGTGATCAAAGGCCAGTCGCACCGTTTGCGCGGGCAACTGGGTGGGCGCATCGGCAAGCAGATGCGGGTCGTTCCGGAACTGCTGTTCTACGTGGATGATTCGCTGGACCGCGCCGAGGAGATCGACAAACTGCTGAAGGGATAGGCATGCAGTACGATCCGGTGAAGCGCCGCTTGGGCGTGGTCTTCAACAGCACACCTCTCCTGCGGAAGCTGTTCTATCATTTGCTCGATCTCTTGCTTTTGCGCGCATGGCATATCCAACGCGAGCTGCGAGCCTGGAGCAGCGACAAAAAGGACCGTTCATTGGCCATATACGACGCTGGAGCCGGCTTCGGGCAATACAGCTACTGGCTCAGTGGTCACTCATCGAAGTGGACCATCACGGCCATCGACGTGAAGGATGAGCAGGTGGCGGATTGCAACGCGTTCTTCCAACGCATCGGTCGACCGCAGGTGAACTTCGAGGTCGGTGACGTGACGAGGTACACGAAACCGGAAGCGTTCGAGCTGGTGGTATGCGTTGATGTGATGGAACACATCCTGGAGGACGAGGCCGCGCTCCGCTGCTACAGTACGTCGCTCAGGTCCGGTGGCATGCTCATCATCAGCACACCTAGCGATCAGGGCGGGAGCGATGTCCATGAGGAAGGCGAAGGATCCTTCATCGAAGAGCATGTGCGCGACGGCTACAACATCGACGATATCCGAGCGAAGTGCCTGCGCAATGGATTCAGCAAAGTGGACGCGCGGTACAGTTACGGCGCACCGGGCAAGGTCAGTTGGAAGTTGAGCATGAAATGGCCCTTGCTCATGCTACAGACGAGCAAGTTGTTCTTCATTGTGCTCCCCTTCTACTACCTCCTTGCCTATCCCATTGCTTTCGTGCTGAACATGTTCGATGTGCGCATGAAGCACCCAACGGGAACGGGCTTGATCGTGAAGGCGTGGAAATAGGCATGTGAACCCGTGGGCATGAACCTCCCGTTCCTATTCGCCCGCCGCTACCTGCTTGCCAAGCGGAGTACGAACGCTATCAACGTTATCACGGCCATCAGCATCGGTGTGATCGCGGTGGTCACAGCCGCCATGGTCGTGGTCCTCAGCACGCTCAACGGCATCGCGGACCTCGTCGATAGCATCTACAGTCCGTTCGATCAGGACATCACCATCACCGCAGCGGAAGGCAAGACCTTCGGCAAGGATGCGGTGGACCTGGAACGCATACTCGCCATGCCTACCGTTCAGAACAGCAGCTGGGTGATCGAGGAGAACGTGCTTCTTCGCTCGGGCGATCAGCAGACCGTGGCCACGATGAAGGGTGTTGAGTCGCAATACCTGAGCATGAGCCATATGGCACGCTACCTCTTCAGTGGCGAGCCCACCTTCGAAGGTCTAGCAGGCCCCGCGGCGATCCTTGGGATCGGATTGAAGACCGAGCTAGGTGTGCCCTTGGATGATGGCATCTTCGAGCCGTTGGAGATCAGTGCGCCGGTGCGCGGACGCAAATTGAGCAAGTACCAGCAGCGGGCGTTCGAGACCACGGCCATCGCCGTGCGCGGCACCTACACCATGAACATGGAGTTCGACATGAAGTATGCGTTGGTCCCCTTGGACATCGCTGCGGACCTCCTTCATTACGACAGCGCTGTCACGGCCTTGGAACTGCAGCTCGTGGACAAGAAGGACATGGACCGAACGGCCGAAACGCTGCGGGCACAACTGGGCAACAGCTTCACAGTGAAGACGCGTTACCAGAAGAACGCGCTGATGTACAAAACGAACGCCTCAGAGAAGCTCTTCACCTTCATCGTCCTCTCCTTCATCGGCCTCATCGGGGCCTTCAACATCATCGCCTCGCTCACCATGATGATGATCGAGAAGCGCCGCGATATGCGCACGTTGATGGGCATGGGCGCCACACCATCCACAGTGCGCGGCATCTTCTTCGGCGAAGGCGTCTTGATCGTGGTGGTCGGCACCGTGGTGGGCCTTGCTGTGGGCCTCGGCATCTGCTGGGCACAACAACACTACGGCATCGTGCAGCTCAGCGGCTCGGTGGTGGAAGCGTATCCCGTGAAGGTGCTGCCCTTGGATCTCGTTCTGATCGCCGCAGCGGTGCTGACCATCGGTCTGCTCGCTTCATGGGTACCATTGCGCACCCTGAGCCGGAGGTTCCTTCACGCTACTTCGGCGAAGGCGTAGTTGGCCACGACCTCATCAAGGATCTCTTCCAGAATGGTCGGGTCGCGCTCGGTGCATAGGCGAAGTCGCACCTCCTTCACGTTCGGTAAGCCTTTGAGGTAGTTGCCATAGTGCCGGCGCATTTCCACCACGCCTTCCCACGGGCCTTTCCAAGCGAGCGAAGAGCGCAGGTGCTCACGCGCCGCTTCCACGCGATCGGCCACCGTTGGCGGCGCCAAGTGTGTTCCGGTGGCGATGAAATGCTTGATCTCGTTGAAGATGAATGGATGCCCGATGCTGGCACGACCGATCATGATGCCATCCACACCGTAGCGGTCCCGGTATTCAACGGCTTTCTCCGGTGAATCGATATCGCCATTGCCGAAGATGGGAATGGTGATGCGCGGGTTGTTCTTCACCTCGCCGATCAAGGTCCAATCGGCAGGGCCCTTGTAGAGTTGTGCGCGCGTACGACCGTGGATGCTCAAGGCCTGGATACCGACATCCTGCAAGCGCTCGGCGACTTCCATGATGTTCTTGGTGGCTTCGTTCCAACCCAAGCGCGTCTTCACGGTAACAGGCAACTTCACGGCCTTCACCACTTTCTCGGTGAGCCGCACCATCTTGTCCACGTCCTGCAACAAGCACGCACCGGCACCCTTGTTCACCACCTTGTGTACAGGGCAACCGTAGTTGATGTCGATCAATTCAGGACCAGCACCCTCGGCGATGCGGGCCGCTTCCTCCATCGCATCCTCACTCCCGCCGAACAGTTGGATCCCGACAGGACGCTCCTGGTCGAAGATGTCGAGCTTTTTCATCCCCTTGGCCGCCTTGCGGATCAAGCCTTCGCTGCTGATGAACTCGGTGTACATCAGATCGGCGCCGTGCTTCTTGCAGAGGGCACGGAACGGGGGATCGCTTACGTCCTCCATGGGGGCAAGGAGGAGTGGGAACTCGGGCAGTTCGATGGAGCCGATGCGGGGCATGAGGGCTGCAAAAGTACGGATGTCGGCCTAGGGCGTGGTTCTTAGCATGATGTATCGCGGCCTAACGGTCTTGTTCAGCGCTGTAGTTGATCTTCAACGCATTGCTCCTTCGCAATTCCTGCTTCACATCGATCACCATCTTCATCCGGGTATCCTTGTCCACTTTCCGCGATCGGGTGATGAAGGGCACCTCCTTCTGATCGCGGCGGGCTTCGTTCCAGTCCATCCATTGATTGATCTCGTTCAATCTGGCGAACTGGCCGTTCAACTGCGTCAGTGGCTCGGTGCCACGATCCGGGTCCACAGGTGGTCCGATGTAGATGTAGTCCACGAGGGCCTTGTCCTCGAGCCTGATGATCTCCGAAGCTTCCGGCAAGGTGATCTTCACCAACAATTCCGTTTCGCGCATCACGGTGGTCACCATGAAGAAGAACAGGAGCATGAAGATGATGTCCGGCAGCGAAGCCGTACTGATCGGCGGTGTACTCTTTGTTGATCCACGCTTGAAGATCGACATGGTCAGCGGATGCTTTGTACCTCCAGCGGCTCCGCTTCGGAGATGCGTTGTGGATGGACCGCCCGGATCGCTTTGATCAACGGCCTGTCGTCGCTGCTCTTCTCATTCAGCTCCTTGAACTCGCGATGGAACTTCTCCTTGCACAAGGCTTCGCGCAGATCTTCGACCGCGGCCTCCAATTCGTTCTGTACGTTCATGTACATGGCATAGCTCGTCCTGGAACCTGTGCGCAAGGCGATCACCGCATTCGGTGGTAGTTCTTGGAAATCGCCGATGAGTTCCGTGACCGCGAGTTTGTGCTCCCACGTGCTCAACTCCTTCTGATGGACCTGCTTGGAGACCTCATCGGATGCATGGAGCATGCGCGATCGGGCCAAGGCGATCCCTTGTTCACAGATCGCCCTGTTCACCGAGCGACGTTCAGGCAGTACTAAGCTGTTCTCCGGGTTGGTCATGAACTCCTTTACACCGGAACGGAGATCCTGGATATCCATGGGAATTCCCTCCACCGAGAGCTCATTCGCATCGTTGATGTTCACTTCGTACACATCGCGTCCGTTCGCTTCCGTCGGCTGCGGTGCCTTCTCCATCGGAGGCAGCAAGCGGAGGATTCCGACCTCGGTATCCATGGTCGTCGTGACCAAGAAGAAAATGAGCAGGAGAAAGGCGATGTCCGCCATGCTCCCAGCATTGAGATCCGGTCGTTCGGACCGTTGGTTCCTTTTGGTTCGCATGACCGGAGAACGCGGTCGCTAACATTCAACGTGCACGGTCGGCCTTATGGTTCAGGAACGGTACGGTAACAAAAAGGACCGGCCACTCGAGAGTGGCCGGTCCTGGGAATATGAACTGAGGATCAACGCCCCTGGGCAGCGCTGTAGTTGATCTTCAGCGCATTGCTCTTGCGAAGCTCCTGCTTCACATCGGTGACGATCTTCATGTAGGTGCCTTTGTCCACCTTCAATGAGCGGGTGATCAGTGGCACCTCCTTCTCATCGCGGCGCTCTTCGTTCAGCTTCACCCATGGATCGATCTCATCCAATTTGGCGAACTGATCATTCAGCTGCATGAGCGGTTCGGTACCCAGTGCCTCGTTGGAGGGTGGGCCGATGTAGAGATAGTCCACAAGCGCCTTGTCCTCCAGCTTGGTGATCTCCGAAGCCTCAGGCAAGGTGATCTTCACCAACAACTCCGTTTCGCGCATCACGGTGGTCACCATGAAGAAGAACAGAAGCATGAAGATGATATCCGGCAGCGAAGCCGTACTGATCGGCGGGGTATCCTTTCCTGACGTGTCCTTGAATCGTGACATGGTCTAGGGCTTGTTAGCGATCTCCACCGGTTCGGCCTCGGAGATACGTTGTGGGTAAACCAGTCGGACCGCCTTGATCAACGGCTTATCGTCGTCGTTCTTGCCGTTCAGTTCGGAGAACTTGCGGTTGAACTTCTCTTTGCTCAGCTCGTCACGCAGCTCAGCGATCGCCGCTTCCAGTTCGTTCTGGACCTTCACGTAGATGTCGTAGCTGGTCTTGGAACCGGTCTGCAAGGAGATCACCGCGTTCGGAGGCAGTTCGTTGTATTCGCCGATCAACCGCACGGCATCCAATTTATCCTCCCACTTGTTCAACAACTCCTGGTAGGACTGCTTTGCCTGCTCGTCGGAGCCGCTGGCAGCCACACCGGCCTTGTTCTCGGCGACGCGTTGCTGGCAAACTGCGACAGTCACTTTACGACGCTCCGGCAGGTCTTCGCTATTGTCCGGATTCGTCATGAAGAGTTTGGCCCCTTCACGCAGGTCCTTGATGTCCATGGGTGCACCTTCCACCAGCAATTGGTCGGCATCGTTGATCAACACGATGTACACATCACGTTGGTTCACGACATCGGTATTCTGCTCATCCGGCACAATGGGTGGCAGCAAGCGCAGGATACCCGCATCGGTATCCATGGTGGTGGTCACCAGGAAGAAGATGAGCAACAGGAAGGCGATGTCGGCCATGGAGCCGGCATTGATCTCCTGAACACCCGATCGTTTCCGTTTCTTGAGCATGGGTTCAGCTGATGATCTTCTTGATCGAACCGAAGATCGCGAGTGCAACAGCCACGGCCATTGCGATCGCCGTCATGGTCAGGCCCGCACTGATGAGCTTCGATCCGGTTTCGGAAAGGTCCCAAGTAGGTTTCACGGTACCATCTGCCAGGAGATAGGCAACCGCGAACACGGCGATGAAGGCCCCGATGGGGAGCAGCGCACTCTTGATGTTCCCGCCGGAGAACAAGGCCATCACTCCGGAGAGAATGGCGAGCAGAATGCCCAGACCAAAAGCGACATAGGTGAGGTAGAGACCCAGGTCGATGCCCGTATCACTACCGTTCATGATCATGATGAAGAAGATCGCACCGAGGCCGGAGATGGCCCACATGGCGATGTTCCCGAGAAGTCCTGAACTCTTATGCATGGATCAACGCTTGGAGTTGTTCTTGATGAGCAGGTCGACCAAGCCGATGGAAGCCTCTTCCATTTGGCCGGTGATGCTATCGATGCGGCTGAGGAGATAGTTGTAGAACACCTGCAACACGATCGCCACGATAAGACCGAATACGGTGGTAAGCAACGCCACCTTGATACCGCTGGCCACGATCGCAGGACTGATGTTGTTCGCTGCGGCGATCTGGTCGAAAGCGAAGATCATCCCGATAACCGTTCCCAAGAACCCGAGCATCGGTGCAAGTGCGATGAAGAGGCTGATCCACGAAAGACCGCGTTCCAGACGACCCACTTCCACACCACCGTAAGCCACGATGGACTTCTCAGCGATGTCGATGCCTTCGTGAGCGCGATCCAGGCCTTGGAAGAAGATGCCGGCAACAGGTCCTTTGGTATTGCGGCAAAGCTCCTTCGCACTATCCACTCCACCGCTCCTCATGGCATCTTCAACGCCGGTCAAGAGTTTATCGGTGTTCGTGGAAGCCATGTTCAAATAGATGATCCGCTCGATAACGAATGCAAGACCGAGGATCAAGCAGAGCAACACAGGGGCCATCCACACGGGATCACCCTCGATGAAACGATCCTTGAAGGTCTGCTGACCTTCCTGGGCTTCAGCGGTGACTTCGGTGGAAGCAGCGGCAGGCGCATCCTGAGCCATGACCGGAGCGGTGAAGAGGCTGACACTCATGAAGGCAGCCATGCAAAGGGACAAGAACTTACGTACCATGATGCGGGTCGTTAACGTAGGGGGTTGTTCAGTGTTGGTTCCGAGGGACAAGGTAAGAGCGAAGCGAGAATGGCGGAGAGAGAGGGATTCGAACCCCCGTTACCCTTTCGGGTAAACGCACTTTCCAGGCGCGCGCCTTCAACCACTCGGCCATCTCTCCAGTTCAATTGTTACGGTGTTGTTCCGCTCCAACGGGCGGCTAAACTACGAAAAGGACGTTCCCCTCGAATGGGATCCAGAAAGCGGTGGGGCTTGAACAGGTAGCGGTTTCCCGAAGGCATGTTAAGCCAACGTGAACTCGCCCGCGATCGGTGTGGCCATTCCTTGGGTCAATGCGGCCGTTCCTCCCTGCCCGAGCAGGAACATGGCCTTGGTCAGCGCGGCCTCCACCGTCATGTCGGCACAGGCGATCATGCCCATTTCCTCGAAAGCCGTGCTGGTGGTATACCGACCCTGCTCCACCCGACCGCCCACACATTGGGTGACGTTCAAGAGCACGATCCCGCGCTCGCGTGCATTCCGCAGGGCGGCGATGAATCCAGGATCCGTAGGTCCGTTGCCGCTTCCGAACGTGGTGACCACCACAGCCTGCAGTCCGGGCGCACGCAGGGCATGGTCCACCCAGTCCGCACCGATGCCGGGGAACAAGCGCAACACGGCCACACGCTGATCCAATTCCGCATGCACGTTCAATGGACCCGAACGAGGTGGAAGCATCGCCGAACGATCATATCGGATATGAACACCGGCCTCGGCCAAAGTAGGCCAGTTCGGCGAACGGAAAGCTTCAAAACGCTCCGCGTGCACTTTCACGGTGCGGTTACCGCGTAGAAGGCGGTACTCGAAATAGACGCAGACCTCGGGAACCTGAGCCCGCCCCTCTGCATCTTTCGCACCAGCGATCTCGATGGCCGTGATCAGGTTCTCCCGGGCATCTGTGCGTATGGTGCCGATGGGCAATTGCGACCCGGTGAGCACAACGGGTTTCGTGAGCCCTTCCAGCAGAAAGCTGAGGGCGCTGGCTGTGTAGGCCATGGTATCACTACCGTGGAGCACTACGAAACCGTCGAAGCGTTCATAATGCGTGCCGATCAGTTCGGCGATACGCACCCAATCCGCCGGTTGCATATCACTGCTATCGATGGGCTTCTCGAAAGCCACGCTTTCCAAATGCACGTTTATGCGTTCCAGCTCCGGAACTTGCTGTTCCAAATGCGCCAGATCCATGGGTTGCAAGGCACCTGTGCGTGGATCGGCCCACATGCCAATGGTGCCACCGGTGTAGATCAGGAGGACGGAGGCGCGGTCGCTCATCGACGGAAGAGAGCTAGAGCATTGGTGGTGGTGATGTGCGCGACCTCCTCTACCCTCACCCCCGCAGCTTCGGCCAACTTAGCGGCGATGTGCGGGATATAGGAACTTTCGTTGCGTTTCCCACGGAAAGGCACCGGCGCTAGGTAGGGCGCATCGGTCTCCAGCACACAATGCTCCACTCCCACCTTCTGCATGGTCTCGAACAAGCCACCTCTCGGAAAAGTGATCACCCCGCCGATGCCCAGGTAGAAGTCCTTCAAGGCCACGATGCGGGCCGCCTCTTCCGGACTACCCGTGAAGCAGTGGAACACCCCGCGCAGGTTCCCAGCGTTCTCCTCTTCCACGATCGCGATGGTCTCGGCGAAGCTGTTGCGGCAATGGATCACGATCGGCAGGTCCAACTCCTTCGCCCAGCGGACGTGTTGCCGAAAAACGTCCTGTTGCTGCACCAGCCAGGTCTTGTCCCAGTAGAGATCGATACCGATCTCTCCCACAGCACAATAACCACCCGTTCGCAAGAGCCGCTCCACCTCCAACATGGCCTCGTCGTTCACCTCGCCTACTGAGCATGGATGCAGGCCCATCAACGGAAAGCAGGTGGCGGGATGCTCCTGCGCGAGGGCATCCATTCCTGCGATGCTTTCGTGGTCCACGTTGGGCAGGAAAAGCTTGGTGACCCCTGCATCCAAAGCGCGTTGCAACATGGCCTCGCGGTCGCCTGCGAATTGTTGGTGGTACAAGTGGGCGTGCGTGTCTACGAACATCGGGACGAAGTAACGGAGAGTGCGGGACGTGGGATCGTTCCGACGTTGACGCATCGTGCACCTACTTTTGGCCCCCGCTCCAAGCGACGTGCATGAAACTCCTCGTCCTTCGTTTCAGTTCCATCGGCGACATCGTGCTCACCAGCCCGGTGCTGCGGTGTGTGAAGGAGCAGGTTCCTGGCGTGGAGTTGCACATGGCCACCAAAACCGTGTTCGGCGATCTGGTGCGTTTCAACCCGCACGTGGACCGGCTGCACGAAATGGGCGAGGACATCGGCAGTTTGATGGGCCGATTGCGCGCTGAACGATTCGATGCCGTGATCGACCTGCACCACAACCTCCGGACCGCGCGGATCAAGCAGGCGTTGGGGGTGAAGGCAACGAGCTTTCCGAAGCTGAACTTAGAGAAGTGGCTGCTGGTCAACTTCAAGATGGACCGCTTGCCCCGTCAGCACATCGTGGACCGCTACCTCAGCACGGTGGAGCTCTTGGGCGTGAAGAACGACGGACAAGGTCTTGAACTCTTCATACCAGCTGATCGGGAGGTACCGATGGATACCTTGCCCGCAACGCACCGCAACGGATACACGGTGCTGGCGATCGGCGCGGCACACACCACCAAACGACTTCCAGAACACAAGCTCATCGAACTTGCCCGGTTGATCGAAGGCCCGATCGTGATCATAGGCGGGAACGCGGATCGGGGGATCGCCGGGCGCATGGCGACCACGATCGGCGGCCGGATCTTCGACGCCACAGGCCGGTACGACATTCTGGGCAGCGCTTCGCTGATCCGGCAGTCGACCAGTGTGATCGCCCATGACAGCGGTGCCATGCACATCGCGGCAGCGTTCAGGAAGAATGTGGTGAGCGTGTGGGGGAATACCGTTCCCGCATTCGGCATGGGACCATACATCCCGCAACATCCGGAGCTTGCGCACTTGGCCGAGGTCAAAGGCCTCGGGTGTCGGCCGTGCTCGAAGATCGGCCACGATCACTGCCCCAAAGGCCACTTCCACTGCATGGAACAGCAGGACCTCGTCGCCATCGCAACAGCAGCGCGTCAATGAGTTGGGACATCTTCATCCAAGACCTTCCGAACGTAGCGTCCATCCAGGACGTGCCGGCCACGCACAAACCTCGCTCGATCGGCAACCGCGACGAGTTGGTCGCGCGCATCCGCGAAGCAGTGCCCTTCGCCGAGGAACAGGATCGTGTGTGGATCTTCATCCGCAGCGTGGTGATCGACATCAGCATCCAACTGCACATGGAGGATGCCACGCAGGTGCGGTACATGGTGGCGCATGTGCACGGCGGTGACCAAAGTGCGGCTTGTGTCGCAGCGATCCTGCGGCACCTCGACCTGCGTGCGCACGACACCGCTACCGGCGAGATCTTCGACGGGGACACGCTGGACGAAGGATTGTAGGCCCTACGCGAAGAGCGCTTTCAGCTCGGTGGCATCAGCGGGCTTCATCTTGCCGCTGAGGATCAAACGCAGTTGTCGGCGACGCAAGGCACCATCGTACCTCCGCTGTTCTTCCTCGTTGGTCGGTGTTGCATCCGGCACAACGATCGGATGTCCCGCTTGATCGATCGCCACGAAGGTGTAGATGGCACTGTTCGCCATGATCTTATCACCGGTGATCTGATCCTCCACCCACACATCGGACCAGATCTCCATGCTCGTGCCGAAAGCCCGGCTCACGTGGCTCTTGATGGTGACCATATCGCCCAATTTGATGGCGCGATCGAAGCCTACGTGGTTCACTGCTACGGTCACCACCACACGCTTGCAATGGCGGTGCGCCGCAATTGCCGAAGAAATATCCAACCACTGCAACAGCCGACCACCGAACAGGTTGTTCATCGTATTGGTGTCGTTCGGCAGGACGATGTGAGTGGTCTCCGCGTAACTATCGCTGATGGGGCGCGTGGTCTTGGTCATGGGGCGCTAAGGTAGCTTCGGTGCAGGCCGCTATCTTTGGAAGAACAAGCTGCCATGGAACCTACCGTTGTTGAGATCCCGCTTTGGATGAAGGCGCTTCAGCTCTTCGCACTGGCCTCCTTCTTCGGCGGCTCGTTCCACGTGGTGCGTCTTTTCGTAGCGCACCGTGAAGCGATGGGCAAATGGGAGCCTGATCGCACCATCCTCACCAAGCAGTTCAGCGATCTGGAACGGCGGGCACTGTACTTCCTCAATTGGCCGATGCTGGTCGTATTCCTGTCGTTGGGAGTGTATGTCCTTTGGCAACGACCGGAGCTGTTCCAGCGATCCTTCATCCAGGTGCTCTTCGGCTATTTCGCCTTGCTCACGGCGTATCAGGTGGTGGTGCACCGCTTGCACCTCCGGTTGAAGCGGGGAGAAGCAACCTGGTCGACCTTCCAACTGCGTGCGTGGGTATCCGTGGCCACGCTCTTTCTGTTCACCCTGGTCGTGCTCTTGATCTATCGGGAGGAGGCATCCTGGGTGTGGGGTTCCATCGGCCTACTGGTGGTCGGTGGCGTGATCATTCTCGCGGTCAGTGCGCTACAGAAGAACAGTTCCACCGAGAAGAAGGATGCTTGAGGTCGGATCCATCGCGCCGGACTTCGACCTGTTCGATCAGGACGGAGTGCCTGTGCGCTTGAGCGCCTTTCGCGGCCAATGCAACGTGGTGATCTTCTTCTATCCGAAGGACAATACCCTCGTGTGCACATTGGAGGTGTGTGCTTTCCGTGATGCACATCATGCGCTCATGGACATGGATGCGGTGGTGTTGGGCATCAGCAACGATGCTGTTGGCTCGCACCGCTCCTTCGCAACACGTTGGAAGCTTCCTTATCAGTTGCTCACCGATACGAATGGCGAGGTTCGCGAAGCGTTCGATGTGGGCCGCACACTGGGCTTGTTCGCTGGGCGAGTGACCTATGTGATCGACAAGCAGGGTGTTGTTCGAGGGGCCGTGAGCGATCCGTTACGCGCGAACCAGCACGTACGTGAAGCACTCTCCGCTTTGGAGGCTCAGAGCACGTCGTAGAACAACACGTTGCCGTTGTCCGTGCCGATCAGCAGGTACTTGTCCCACAGGAGTAGCGGGGCTTGGTGGTGCTGGTCCTTGTTCTCTGGAAAGGTGATGGTGCGTTGCACTTTGCCCTCAGCATCCACGAATTCAACGATGCCCTTCTTGCCGGAACGCACGAGCACATCGCCGATACGCACTTCGGTCTGCTGATAGAACCGATCGAACGTGGAATTCGACATGTCCAGTCCCATGGCTTTCACAGCGCGAGGATCGGGCACCCAGCGGTGGGCGGTCATCACCTTCTCTTGCTTGCCGTTGGTGATGCTCCAAATGGTGCGCTTACCACTGTGACCGATCAGCACCGCGAACTCGCCGTTGTCGTTGAACCCGGTGTGGTAAACAGCCTTCCCACCATCCTCTGCATACGGGAAGGCGTACACCTTCTTGCCCGTCTCCATGTTGCTGTAGACAGCTCCGTCATTGGTGCCAACCAGCACGTGATCGCCTTTGGGCGCGATGGCCAAGGAAGTCACTTCGGCCTTGCCGATGTTGATGGTGCGCGAAGGACTTTCGGAGACCTGAGCTGCACAGAACAGACCGGTCGCCAACAGGGAGGTCAGCAAGATCGAACGGAGGAACATGACTTAAACGGGATCGATAAGGTCGCGGTGCGTGGCCAACCAGGTCATAGCGGTCTCGTGGTCGGGGAACATCTGTATGGGACGGTGCGGCTTGTGGTGTCGCACGAAAACATTGGCGGCGAGCTGGTGGCCGAAATCACGGACCACGATCGCATCTGCTGCGATGTACTTGCAAGAGGCCTCGGAGGAAGCGTGTGCACGAGCCTCGTTGCTCATCGTGGTTCCTTCGCCAACGGAGACCATCAGCAAAGCCTTACGACCCTTGCGTTCCTTTTCGATGGTCTCGAACATCTCCTGCACCTCTTCCGGACTCACCAAGTGGTGATCCTTGAAGTGGGTGTGCACGATCCCGTCATCGTAAAAGGTCACCGAACAGGCCTCAAGCTCCACGACATGCATCGTCTCCATGGTTCTGTGGTACGAAGGTACGGAAGTGCTCAGCCGTTACCGCACCAACAACCACGCTTGCGCGGATCCATCATTGCGGATGGAAGCGAGTGCTTCCAACGCCGAGGCACGGTCGGGATAGCTACCGAATGCCACAGGATGCAATTCACCATACTGGGCCAAGCGGTGGGCAGCATAGCCCTTGCCCTGCAACTCGTTCAAGAGGCGATCCGCATTCTCGGGCTGGGCGAAACAACCACCGATGATGTGGAAGCGACCCAAGGTGGAGCCCCTTTTCGGAACGGACACCATCGTGGTTTCCGCAGGCGCCACCTCGACCGGTAAGCCAAGGTCGACGGTGAGCGTAACACTATCGTTCTCGGTGAGCGGCAAGGTCTTGATGCCGAGCGGTTCGTCCGGAAGCGAGAATACGGAGGCTTGCGTGGTCTTCAACGGCTCGGATGGAGTTGTCGGAGCATAGGTCGGTGTTGGGCGCTTCATCAGATCGGCGAAAGCGGTGCCCCCGTTGTCCTGCATACTGTACAGGATACCCGCAACACCGGCGGTCAACAACAAGGCGATGCCGGCAGCAGCAGCCCAGTTCCAACGCGGACCACGGCTCGGCTCCAGAACAACAGGCCGCAATGGCAGTACGGGAACCGGCTCCGGTGCAGCACGTACGACCTCTACGGCAGGAACCGGGCGCAGGCCGAATGCTTCCTTCAGGAAATTCGCGCGATCGTCCGGATCGAATTGGAGATTCCGCTCACTGTCGCGGTAGAAAATGCCGATCCGCGGCAATTCCAACCGGCCGGTACGGTCCAGTTCACTGCGCCAGTGGGCCACTTCATTCCCGAGCACCTCATTCGCAGCGGTGAAGGTCAAGCCATCCCGTTCGGCAAGATGGTGGTTCAGCAATCCGTCATTGCGGAGCAGGTGGCGGTTGAAACCCACATCCTTACTGGGTGGATGGACCACGCGCCGCGCCGCATCCAACCTAGCGGGCTTGTACTGGGCAAGGAATCCGCCCCAGCCGGGTACGATCACGCAATCGTGCTCGTACAACAGGTCGTGGAGGTCGCGTTCGAGGCCCATCTTCGGCGTGCAAGATATCGACTACCGGTTGATCAGGACCGGCTTGCGATCCGCCGCGCTTCTTCCAGATCGGCCGGGGTGTCCACACAGAACGAGGGATGTTCGGTGAGCCCGACCCGGACCTTGAACCCGTTCTCCAGCCAGCGCAACTGTTCCAGCGATTCGGCCCGTTCCAAAGAGGAGGGTTCCAACGCAACGAGTTGCTGCAGGATCCCGGTCCGATAGGCATACAGGCCGATGTGCTTTAGAAATGGGAAAGCAGCATGCCGGTGGCCGGTCGTGTGGTTGCGCAAGACGGGGATCGCCGCCCGGCTGAAATAGAGCGCATCGCCATGAACGTCGGTGGTGATCTTCACACGACCCGGATCATCGAGGTCGCGATCGTCTCTAACGTGGTGGGCGAGTGTTGCTATGCCGCCTTTGGCAGCCGCGAGTGCGTCGCAGAGTTCGTCGATCTGGGCGGGCACGAGAAAGGGTTCATCCCCTTGGATATTGACGACGGCATCGAATCGGTCAGCCCCCATCAAGGTCAGTGCTTCGTAGCAGCGATCCGTTCCGCTCGGATGTTCCGTGGATGTCAGCACAGCCTTCCCTCCCACCTGCGCAATGTGACCGAGGATCCGGTCATCGTCCGTGGCCACTACGACTTCGGTCAACCGGCGCGCTTGCTTGGCTTGTTCCAGTACACGCTGCACCATGCTCTTGCCACCGATGTCGGCCATCGGCTTGCCGGGCAATCGGGTACTGGCGAAGCGGGCCGGGATGATCCCTAGGATGCGCATGGGTGCAAGGTATTGCGCCGGGTGTTCTCCGGACCGGTGTCCGCTGGTGGATCAACTCCCGATGTCCAAGCCGAGTTGGAACTGGAAACTGCGCGGGGCTTCGATGGCCAGCGGGCGCATGGAGTAGGATCGGTTCGTAAGGTTGTTCACGATGAATGCTGCGCGAACACCGCCGGGAAAGGTGAGCCCGATGCGACCGTCGATGATGGTATCACCGCTCCGGTGCGCGATCATCCATTCATGCACTCCGGTCTCCAAAAGACCGTTGTCATCGAGCGTGATGAAGGCGAGGTCGATGTTCTGCACATGGCTATTGTAGCGCATACTGCCGCCGATGAAGAAGCGTTTGTATGCAGCCTGCAGATCAAGGCGGAAGAGCTGTTGGATGCGGAACTTGAGCACGTTGTTGGTGGTATCGTAGCTCGTGTTGGCGTAGGTGCTCGGCGCAAAGGTGCTGGTACTCGACGTGGGCTGTGCATACACTTGGTTCGGCGTTGTGCTGATCGGCATCGTGTTGGTGTAACCGATCAAGGCGGTGAGGTTCACAGCACCGATATCGCCACGACCCATCAACTCGAATTCATACCCGGTGACGCGCGCTCCACCCGTATTCACGCTCTTGAAACCGAGGCCCAACAGGTTATCGAAAGTGAACGGTGGTTGCCCCCACTGCCCGAAGGTGAACTCCACATAGTCCTTGTATTCCTGTTGGAAGGCGACCGCATCCACATACCCCATGAAGTTGCCGATCTTGAAACCTTGCTTGATGCCCGCCTCCACATTCCAGCTTTGTTCAGGAAGCAGGTCCGCATTGGGGTACACCCGCAGGCTGCCAACGTTGGTGCTGATGAAGCGCTCACCGATGGTGGGGAATCGGAATCCCTGCCCGTAGCTCGCACGCAAGTAAGTGGCTTTGAAGAGTTGATAGTTGGCCCCCGCACGGAACACCGGACGACCGGCCTCGGCATTGTTCACCACGAACTGCTCGTAGCGCACACCGGCGCTCACCATGATCTTCTCGATGATCTTCTTGTCGACCTGCAGATACGCCGCTGTATTCGTCGCACTGTTCAACCCACTACCGTCCTCACTTCCACTGTACAATTGGGCCTGCGAATCGACCTGCCGCCACACGAGGCCGCCGGTGAGTACCGTTTCGCCGAAGAGATCCACCTTTTGCTGCACTTGATACTCCGCGTGGTAGGTTGAGTTGCTGTTGCTCTGGTCGTTGTCGTTATCGAATTCCTGTCGATGGAACCGCGTTCGTAACGTGTGGTGTGTGCCACGCTTGGACAGGTAATCGACGTACGGGTCCACATAGTACTGCGCTCCTTTGGTGCGCGTGACCGTGCCCGGCTTTGGACGATAGAGGCCGTCCTCGATATCGTTCCAGATGAAGACGCTGGTGCTGCGGCTCTTCATCGCGTTGGCATTGATGCCGTAGCTGAGGCCTTTCACTTTGCCATTCCGCCAGCGCGTACCCACATTGAAACGCACGCGGTTCTCATAGCCTCCTGGTCCCGTGCGCAACGGATCGGCCGCGATGCTGTCCGGTGATTGCGGTTCCGGGCCGATGTACCCGTTGTCACTGTACGCCAAGCCGCCGAGCACGAGATCGAACTTGCCGAACTGTTGGGCGTGCGAGAAGTTGGCACCACCGAACATCGGGTTGTTATCGCCCCACCAGCGCGCCTTCGCATTCAAGGGCGCATCATACATGCCGGAGAACACCGAAGCACGCGTACGGGGTTTCTCGCGCGGATAGGCCGTGCGCACATTGATCACGCCGCTCAGTGCCGCACTACCATACAATACGGAAGACGCGCCTTTGATCACTTCCACCTGTTCGAGGTTCTCGATCGGAAGGAAGGACCAATTGGGTCGGCCGATATCGCCACTTAGGATCGGGACATTATCCACCAGAACCTGTACACGGCTGCCCGCCCCGTAACTGAAACCACTGCCCGCTCTGATCTGTGGTTCTTCATCCACGATCACTACGCCCGGCACTTGATCCAACGCATCGTTCAACGACACGATGTTCTTGTTGCGGATCAGATCCGGACGAAGCACGCTGAGCGATTGGGTCACCTCGCCGACACGCTGATCGAATTTGCCTGCACTGATGACCACCATGTCCAACTGGTTGGTGGAAACCTTCATGCGAACATCGTTGGTCACCGAGGCGGCTTCCGGAAGGTCGAGCACCACGGTACGAGGGTCATAGCCAACGAAGGAATACGTGATGGTATTCGGTCCAACAGGCACGACCAAGGCGTATGCGCCGTTCACGTCCGTGGCCGTGCCCTTGCCGGGCGCATAGGTCACATTCACTCCGATGAGCGTTTCGCCGGAGGTCGAGTCCCGAACAGTGCCCTTCAACAGGACGTCCTGCCCGTGAACATGCAACAAAGCGAAGAAAGCGATAACGACCGTGGTAAGCCTCAGCATGCGTCGGTTACATTTGTGGAGACCCACACGGGGTGCGGGTAAATGTAGAAATTCGATCAAGCCGCACACCGTGGACGATCAACAGTGGATCCACCGCATCGCACTGGCCATGCTCAAAGGCATCGGTCCGGTGAACGCACGCAACCTCGTGGCGTATTGCGGCGGTGTGGATCCCATTTTCGCGGATAGGAAGCTGAAGAACACCTTGGAAAAGGTGCCGGGCATCGGTCCGAAGCTCATTGCCAGCATCACCGACAAGAAGATCCTGCCGCAGGCGGAAAAGGAACTGGCCTATGTGCGCAAACACAAGTTGCGCATGCGCTTCTACCTCGATGCCGACTTTCCGCAGCGTTTGAAACACGCCGAAGACGCGCCCGTGCTGCTCTATGCGAAAGGCAACGTCGAACCCGAGGCGGCGCACATGGTCGCCATCGTCGGTACACGCACACCCACCGAACAGGGCAAGCGCCTCTGCGTGGAACTGGTGGAAGGCCTCAAGGATTGCAACGCGAGCATTGTGAGCGGCTTGGCCTACGGCATCGACATCGTTGCGCACCGCACGGCGCTGAAGAACGACCTACCAACGATCGGCTGTGTGGCACACGGTCTGGATCGCCTCTACCCGGGCGAACACTCCAACACCGCGAAGGACATGTTGGAGCATGGCGGACTGGTGAGCGAACTCCCGAGCGACAGCCCCTTCGCACCCGGCAACTTCCCAGCGCGCAACCGCATCATTGCCGGACTCAGCGATTGCACCGTGGTGGTGGAAAGTGGTCCCAAGGGCGGCAGCCTCATCACCGCCGACATCGCGAGCAGTTATGACCGCGAAGTGTTCGCCTACCCCGGCCGCCCGACCGATCCGCACAGCGAAGGCTGCAACCGCTTGATCCAACAGAACAAGGCCGCATTGGTCACCAGCGCCAAGGATGTGATCACCTTGATGGAGTGGATGGCGAAAAAGAAGAAAGTGGTGCAAGCCGCGCTCTTCACCGAGCTATTGCCCGAGGAGCAAGTGCTGGTCGACATCATCAAGGCCAAGAACAAAGTGGACATCGACGAGTTGTGCGTGCAGAGCAAAATGGCGCAAGGCAAAGTGGCAGGGCTGCTTCTCAACCTGGAGTTCAGCGGGGTGGTCAGGAGCTTACCGGGTAAGGTGTATCAGGTGAATTGAGCGCCGCGCACCCAACCAATGGCGAAATAGGACCAATTTCACTGGCGCACCCCGACCACGGCGTAGTTCATGCCGCCCCCGAGTCCACCCAAGCCACCGATCGTGAACCGAAGCGTATCCGGATGGGTGAAGCCACCGCTATGTCCATAATGATATCCGGTCCGATCCACCAGGGTGCCATCTTCTTCGATCAACGATGTGATCTTGAGTCCTTCAAGAAAGCGAATGGTGACCTTTCGGTCCACATCCTCTGCACTGTCATCGTCGTTGAACAGGTCAGCGGCACTATCCTCCACCTCATAGATCCGCACCGAACCGTCGTAGAGGACAGTATCCTCCGTTACGGGCTGACCCAGCATCCACGATGTGACCCGAACCGTGAACAGGAAGTCATCGCAGAACTGGTCGCGGTAGTCCACCTCCACCGGAGCAGGCGCAACAGGGGCGATCACTTCCTCGGATGAGCGCCTGCAACTCGTCGTTTGGAGCAAGAGGATCGCAACGGATGCTCCTAGGGCGGTTCTGCTCGTTTTCATGGATCGGATACTTCGTGAACGTGTCCGGTTGACCTGAACGTATCCGAAGATACGACCGACCACCCGAATTCAGTCCCCGGACAAGCGACCATTGTCAGTGTCCTATGGAATGTAGCACCGCACGGAAGCAGGTCCTTGCCGGAGCATTTCCCCCGCCTACATTTGCGCCTGCTTTCAACCAAAAGCACAACCAATCATCCCCGCGATGGCAAAGACGAACAAGGCTGTGGATGCCTTCATGGCTTCCGTGAAACAGCGCAACGGCAACGAGCCCGAATTCATGCAGGCTGTGCATGAAGTGGCCGAAATGGTGATCCCCTTCATCGAGGCCAACCCCAAGTACAAGGGCAAGATGCTCCTGGAGCGCATGGTGGAGCCGGAGCGCACCATCATCTTCCGCATTCCGTGGGTGGATGATAAGGGCAACACCCAAGTGAACCGCGGCTTCCGCATCGAGTTCAACAGCGCCATCGGACCTTACAAGGGCGGCCTGCGTTTCCACCCGAGCGTGAACCTCAGCATCCTGAAGTTCCTCGGCTTCGAACAGACCTTCAAGAACAGCCTCACCACACTTCCGATGGGCGGTGGCAAGGGCGGCAGCGATTTCGACCCGAAAGGCAAGAGCGACGGAGAAGTGATGCGTTTCTGCCAGAGCCTGATGTCCGAACTGTTCCGCCACATCGGCCCGGATACCGACGTGCCTGCTGGTGACATCGGCGTTGGCGGTCGCGAGATCGGCTACATGTTCGGCCAGTACAAGCGCCTCGCGAACGAGTTCACCGGTGTGCTCACCGGCAAGGGCATCACCTGGGGTGGTTCCTTGATCCGTCCGGAGGCCACCGGTTACGGCTGTGTGTACTTCGCCGAGGAGATGATGAAGCACAACAAGTCCGGCTTCAAGGGTAAGACCGTTGCCGTGAGCGGCAGTGGTAACGTGGCGCAGTATGCCATCGAAAAGGCCACCCAACTGGGTGCCAAAGTGGTGAGCTGCTCCGATAGCGACGGCAGCATCTACGACCCGAACGGCATCACCGGTGAAAAGCTTGCGTTCATCATGGAACTGAAGAACGTGAAGCGCGGCCGTATCGAGGAGTACGCCAAGAAATTCAAGGGCAGCACCTACAAGAAGGGTGCTCGCGTATGGGACGTGGTGACCAAGTGCGACGTGGCACTGCCATGCGCTACGCAGAACGAATTGGACGGCAAGAACGCGAAGGATCTGGTGAAGAAAGGCGTGAAGTACGTGGCCGAAGGCGCCAACATGCCGAGCACGCCCGAAGCCATCGAGGTGTTCCAAGCGGCGGGAGTGGCCTTCGCACCGGGCAAGGCGAGCAACGCCGGTGGTGTTGCAACGAGCGGCCTGGAGATGAGCCAGAACAGCCAACGCCTCAGCTGGACCCGCGACGAAGTGGATCACCAGCTCCACAAGATCATGAAGAACATCCATGCCGCTTGTGTGAAGCACGGCAAGGAAGGCAAAGGCGTCAACTACGTGAAGGGCGCGAACATCGCGGGCTTCGTGAAGGTGGCCGATGCCATGTTGGACCAAGGTGTAGTGTAAGCCTCACCTCGTTGATCCCGAGAAGCCCCGGCGTAAGTCGGGGCTTCTTCTTTTATTGACCGGTCAAGCATCCACCTCAAAGAGATTTGCAACCCAAGCGCTCGCGGTCGTAAACTCGTTGCATCGATACCATTGCGGTGTCGGCGCAACAAACACCCATCACCTATGCTTACACGCTACGCACTGCCTCTCCTTGTCGTCGCACTTTCATCAAGCGCCGCTGCGCAGAACTACTGCGCCCCCACCTTCCAGAACGGGTGCTTCAGTTGGCACAGTCAGAGCATCCTGCTCGCCAACATGGAGTGGTACTTCGATGGCGACTGCAGCGTGACCGACCACACCGACATGAGCGCCACCGTGGAGCCCGGTGTACCCGCAACGATGTCGGTGACCAGCGGCAACTGGACCGGCTGCGCCGTATGGGCCGACCTCAACAACGACTTCGACTTCTCCGATGACGAGAACCTGTTCTATTCGTACGTCGGTGGTGACCCGGGCTTCGAGTACCTCTTCGACATCACGGTGCCTGCCAACACGCCGAACGGAACCTACCTCCTCCGCGTGGTATCTCCATGGGGCAGCGATGGGTTCCAGAGTACCAACGAGAATGGATTCGGCGCTTGTGGTGATTACCAATACGGCGGCTTCGACGACTTCCTGTTGAACGTGATCAACACAAGCAGCGTGGCTGAGAACACGGAACTTCCGGTAACCGTCGGACCGAACCCTACCGAGGGGCCGTTGATGGTAAGCGCAGTAGCTGGCACAGCCATGCAACGCATCGCGGTGTGGAGCGCGGATGGTCGCTTGGTGCACGAATACACGCCCACCACTTCGGAGACGACACTTCAACTCGATCTTTCAGGTCTGCAAGCAGGGATGTACCGCGTGCAGTGCATCGGCCAGCATGCCATGCGCACCTTCTCCATCGTGAAGCAGTGAACTGGTACAACCTCAAATGAGAACGGCGCCCCGAAAGGCGCCGTTCCTTTGTGTGGTTCCACATACCACACCGGTCAACTAGGCTCAATGGCCATCGTTGTCCTTGTCCGCGTCGGTCTTCTTATCGACGTTATCCTTCAAGCGTGACCACCAGTCCTTCACTTCGTTGGTGGTCTTGCGCGTGTCCTCCTTGATGCTGATCCATGTTCCCGTTTCAGCACTCTCCACATTCGCGATCGCTACTTCCACACGGTCCTTCTCCCGCATGAGTTCGACTTGCACAGCCATCTCATCGGTGCGCTCGCTCGGCTTCAAGTTCTTACTGGCCAATTTCTCATTCGAAGTGGACAGTCGGCGATCGATGGTCTCCCGCAGATCGCGGAGCTCTTGGAGCACGTCGTTGCGCTCGCTTTCCCAATCGGCCACAGTTGGTTCGCTGGGTAGCTCATTGATCTGCTCTTGAACGTTCTCCATCTTGTCGTTCATGTTCTCCTTCATTTCTTCGGGGCTGCTGGAGCACCCGGTGATGAGCAGTCCCCCTGTCAGGGCAACGGCCATCAAACTGATGTTGGTCGGCTTGGTCATGTTGTTGAAGTTTGACCATGCCGGAACCAACACTGTTCCACAGCCCTGACCGCGTAGACCGGAACGAGCAGAACTCACTGTTATCAAGGCTTTGCGCAAGAATCAGCGGGCTTGTACCGAAGTGTCGATCGTGCACCTACTTCCCCAAGGGAATTCGCATGTTCCCCGAAATGCCACGGCGGGTGCATCTTCATGGATGACGAGTTCCTCGCCATATCATCCGGTGCACCATTCAGTGGTACATTGAAGCAGGAGCTTCTCCCCGATGCGATCGAGGTCGGCGATCAGCCAACACGCCCCACCGACGGAAACAAGAAAAGCCGACTCCGTTCGGAGCGGCCCTTCACCCCACTGAAGACACTCCCCTATACGGCACTTGCCTGGAACACAGGTATTGTTCTACGGCACCTGCCCCAGCCGCACATTCGTCGGCACCACGCCACCGATATTCTGTAGGATCGGATCACGGTCGTTGCCTTCGCCGGTATACATCACGGTGCCATCCATGTTCACATCGCCCTTGTGGTAAGCCGTGATGGTATTGGTGGGTACCACGCCGCCGATCGCGCTGAGGATCGGATCGCGGTCGTTGTCCTGACCGGTGTAGATGATGGTGCCGTCTGCGTTCACATCACCGGCCCATAAGAGGTACGTGCCGGCCGAGACCTGCTGCGCGTTCGTTCCGAACGTGGCGGTGCTGCCATTGGTCAGGTCCACTGCGGTCGCGATGCGGGACAATGTGACCGGTTCAAGGGTCATGACCGAAAGATGGTTGCGATGCAGCACACAGATGAAATAATCATCCGATGCAACGCGAAAGTCAACAGCGGAGAAGCCGTCCACATCAACGACATCGCCATCGGCCTGCAGCAAGGCGCTGCGCGCATACAACACACTCGTGTTGTTGGTCTTGTCGCGCAGTTCCAAGAGGACCCAGTCGATGATCGCGTTGCTGCCCGGGAAGTCGAGCATCATTTGTGTCGTGCTTTCGCCGCCGCCTCCGATGAAGCCATACCCCGCAGCGGTATACGGCTCTTGCGTAGGTACGAGTCCGTTCGCACGGAGGCCATCGGTCATCGCCCCAATACCACTGTTGTACGGGCCTTGCAGAAAGGCACGGATGTTCAAGGCCACCTTCACGGGATCGCCTTGATGGAAGCCTTGGGTCACCAGGTTCGTTCCGTTGTCCAGCGTAGTGGTGGTCAGCTCGCCGACCGCCCAATCCACTCTAATGCCGGTAACGTCCCCACTCCCACCTGCAGCACCGATGACGGCCGGATCAACGGATTGACCGCGAACAAGTCCAGCAGTGATGAAGCCGAGCACGGTGATCGACTGACGCATCATGTTCCTATTCTCCATGGGTACTTCGTTCAATTCGTTCAAGTTAGGAAATGGTCGTGATCCAGGAATGAAGTCGCTCACTGCTTCCCTGCACAGGTCATCAGCGGTCGATCGCTATGCCGCAGAAAGCAAGAACACATCATGGATGGTCGACCTGCTCGCGACCCGCGCAATTGCTCAGTCGATGTATCAGCTTTCCGCAACAACACCAACTCATAAGGCACCCACGCCTGCTGGGCGTTGGTGGTCATCAGAAAAAGTGCTCCGAACAGGACAAGCAGCGAACGATGAAGGGCGAACCGGACCATGGTTATCAGGTTTGGACGGCAAGTTGGCCCAACTAGCGGTCACGTAGGCCAAGGGGCCCATCTAACCTTTGTTCTATTGCGCCGGTGCGCGCACGAACAGTGTGCTTGATCGAACACGTCGACAAGCAACTTCCTGCGGGGTCGAACCGATCAGGCCGAAGCTGGTAGCTCTTGGAACCGCCACTTGCACCCTTGTCCCGGATTGCTGGTACACACCGCCCTGAATGCGATGTTGTCGCACCGACGGGTGATGTTGGCCATGCCGTTGCCCGACCTGTTGGTGAGCGGATCGAACCCCTTGCCATTGTCCGCGATGGTGAGGTTGAAGAGCGGCATGGCCGAGAGGGTCACCTCCAGCCTATCGGCTCCGCTGTGCTTGATCGCGTTGTTCACCACTTCTTGGAAAACGCGGTACAAGGCGGTGTTCACTTCGATGCTCATGACGGGCAAGGTCCCGATCACATCCACGTGCACCGGCATATTCCCCAAGCGCTGCAAGCGCAGGGCTTCGATCCCGATGGCTTCGTCCAAGGTGCGGTTCCTCCACATATCGGTGGACAGCGTGTGGCTGAGGCGACGCACCTCGCCCAAGGCCTGCAGCACGCTCGCGTACGCCGAGTTGACGAACCCGTTCCGTGGGTCCTCGTTGAGCGCTGTGGAAAGACCGAATTGGGTGGTTGAAAGCAATTGTGCAACGTTGTCGTGCAACTCCATGCCAACCTCGTGCAAGGTGTGCTGCACGGCTTCGCGTTCGGCCTTCATCACATCCCGTTCACGTTGCAATTCCGCGCTCGCCAGTTCCGCACGGTGCCGGTTCTGCCGGTTGGAGCTGATCACCAACAACGCCACCACCAACGACAGCACCACCAGGATACTGAGGCAGCTGACAACGATGGTGATCAGAATGTCATTGCCCGTCATGAGATGGGGTCGCTTGTCGGTACAGCATCACCAGACCGGTCAGTACAGATCCATAACGGATCACGAAGAGGACATTGTTGATGTAGTTCAACTGGAACGTGATCGGCGAGTTCTGGGCAATGAGGTAGTTGTACAGACCGAATATCGGTATGAAGGTCAAATAGTACACCATGATCGAGAGCAGGACCCAGAACAACGGTTCGCGATGCAGCGGAACAATGCTCTCGCGCGCTAGAACAAAGAGCGCTTTCGCCGAGATGGCACCCAGGAGCAGGCCACCGATGATCAGCGCGTTGGTGGCGAGGTAATGCGCCGAATCGTGCGATCCGAGATCCCAGACCAGGGTGGGCAGGAAGATCGCAACGGCCACCTGCACCACGCGGCGCAAGTGGCGGGCTTCGGGCCAGTTGATGTACAACAGGCGTGCGATCACCACGAACTCCACCGCGAAGAACACATTGTACGCAAGGTGATTGTTGATGCCCCTGCTGGAGAGCAGCTTGGCCACGATCTCCACCGTGAATTCCAGGATCAATAAGGCACCCACCCAAGGGAACCACTTCTGGGACGCACGCCTCCGTGCTATGAACCATGCGAAGAGGGCTGCTACCAGCACCAGTTCCTTGTATGTTCCGAGCACATTCATGGTCGGCGTTCGTTGGGGATGGTCACACCTCGGTATAGGTGCCGCACAATACCGGGCAAAGGTTGCCGAAATCGGCAGCACGGTTGCGGTACGGCGCCGATTCCACCGCATCGCCGAGCAAGCGTACCCAATCCTGGCCTTGGAGTTCTTCCATGTAGAAGCCGATATCGTGGCGGAACCCTTTCAAGCTCTTTGCACCATCCTCACCCACTTCCTCATCGTGGAAACGGCTCATGCTCTCCACCATCATGCGGTAGTCCTCGGGGCTCTGTGATACGTTGTCAACGTAGAGTGGCTGCAGCTCAGCTTCCCAAGGGAGCACGGTGCGAAGCGCGTCCACCTCCACCAATTTCTCGAACGGACCGCTGTCGCGTTTCGTCATCATCGTCTCTTCGTAGCTCTTGCGCAAGGCATCCCAAGCCGCTTCGGGAATGGGCACGAAACCTGCCGGGGTGAGCAGGTGCGAGGCATGATGCTGCTTCGTGTACACATAGGAATCCGTACCGGCGATCCGTGTGCCGAAGGTGAAGCTGAAACCATACCGCATCTCTGTTCCTCCAGACCGTAATGCACGATCACCAGTCGGTAGGGTTGTTCGATCACCGCGACCAGATCAGCGAGGTCGCTGTACTTGAAATGTTGCAATACTTCGGTCACCACCGTGGTTCCGTTCACCAGGAACCGATCCTTGAACTGGTTGCGTGCAGCGTCGAACTGCGTGCGCGTGATCGCGCCATTGGGCATGGATGACATGGGTTGGATTTGATGGGGCCGAAACTATCCGCCCCATACCACCCCCGCCAGCGATCGGACCCGTGTAAATGACCCCCCCTTACCCGTGTAAATGACCCCCCTGTTCCATAGTACGGGGGTCGTGGAAATTGTTATGCGATTCCCCGCAACCTGTTCATCATTGCTCCACCAGGCCCCATTGCAGCACGCACAACACCATACCTGCACGGGTCTTCACGTTCAACTTGGTGAACACCGCATCGCGGTAACCATCCACGGTGCGCCGATGCACCTCCATTTCCTCGGCGATCTGATCGTACGTGAGTTCGCGAAGGTCGCAGGCCAGCTGAACGAAGGCGCGTTCGCGTTCCGTGAACGACACCGAGCTGGGCGATCGAGGTCGCTCGTCCCCGAACAGGGGCTTGCCGATCGGGGTCTGCAACTTCTCCTGCACCGGCTCGGCAACGATCGGCGGATCCAGTACCACCTTGTTATGGTAATGGCCGACCGTGGCCACTTGGTCCAACGCATCCTTGAATTCCTCGTAGCCCACATCCTTCAGAATGAAGCCGCAGGCCCCCGCTTGCAACGAACGTTCCATGGCCTGTTGGGTGCGCTCGAAGGTGAGGGCCAACGACCGCGTCGCCGGGTGATGGGTGCGCAACCACCCGATGGTCTCATAGCCATCCATCACGGGCATATGCAGATCAACCACCGCCACCGAGACCCGAAGGTCCGTGGACTCCATCGCCTTCACCAGCTCGGCCCCGTTCGCCGCTTCCAGCACCACCTCGTAAGCGGGCATGCTACCGATCATGTTGGCAAGCATGTTGCGCAACAAGGCGTGGTCATCGACCAGGGCAACGGGTATCCGATGGACGGGAGCTGGGGTACGCATTTCAGGCATGTCAATGATACGCAGCTTCCGCGAAAGAGCATTGCTCCAAGTGAAGGGTCGCTGCCGATATCCTTGGTTCTTCTCGTTGAAGGCGGATCACCCACTTCAACATCCATTCAGCCCGTTCTTTGTCCTACTGAACTGCACGAACAACGTACGACCCTATCGCATGAAGAAGATCCACGCCCTGCTTCCCCTGTTGTTCTCGCACCTCCTGGCGCAGAGCCAGTGCTCCTCGATGGGCTTGTCCGTGTCGACATCCGATACCACCTATGTGCAATTGTATCAAGCCGGGTTCTTCCTCCTGCCTTCCGGCTTTGCCAATGTGTGTGTATGGGAGGTCTCCACCTTCTCCGGCGACATCGTTCAGCAAGCAAATACATCCGGCGATTTCCCGGGACAGGCATTCATGGCATTCGACCACACGGTGCCGATCACCGATTCCATGCAGGTGACCTTGGTGATCACCAACGACAGCTCGGGCATCACCTGCACCGTCATCGATACCCTGTTTTGGCAAGAGACCGAGGTGATCCCGGGTGTGTTCATCGGCAACTGGGCCCTCCTCGGGATCAGTGGCGGCCTACAGACCGGCCTTGCCGACCCAGGAAGCACCGACCGTGCGAACATCACTGTCTTTCCGTCGCCGGCCGTTGATCATGTGCAGATCAGGGGAGTTGGCAGCAACTATGCGGTTTCGATCATGAATGTGAGCGGCGCCCTCGTGGCCACCCACGCCAACATACAGGCAGGAGACCGCGTCGATGTCGCCCCCCTGCCGGCAGGGGTGTATTTCATGCACCTCTCGGACGATCGCAGCACGCCCTTGGGGATCCTGAAGTTCGTCAAGCTGTGAGGCGCCGGAGTTAGCGAACGCAGAACGTCCACTGCGCGCCCTCACGGCATCAACCCCCAGCGCATCGCGAAGAGCACCAGTCCGGTCTTGCTCTTGATGTTGAACTTGTCGAACAGCGCGATCCGGTAGTTGTCCACCGTGCGGCGGTGCACACCCATGCGCGCGGCGATCTCCTCGTAGGTCGGTTCCGACTCGTCGCAGACCAGGTGCAGGAACTCCAGTTCGCGCGGCGTGATGTCCGCCACCACCTTGTCCCGTTCGCGCTCCTCGCGCGTCTTCATTTCCGGGTGACGTGTCAGCACATCGTGCGATGCATCGGTGTAGTAGTAGCCCGTGAGCAGCAACGAATCCAAGGCGTTCTTGAGCACCTGCGGACGTGCGCTCTTGAGCACAAAGCCACGTGCACCGGCGCGCACGGCACGCACCATCGCATCATCGGTCGCGTCGAAGGTGAGCGCCAACGGCAGGATGTTCGGTGCATGTTCACGCAGCCACGCGATCGTCGCATAGCCGTCCATCACCGGCATGTTGAGGTCCACGATGGCGATGGCCGGTGGCGTCGCATCGCGCAAGAGCTCGATGAGCTCTTTGCCGTTCGCCGCTTCGAGGGTGACTTCGAAACCGGGCAGTCCGTTCACCATGCCCACGAGGCCGGCGCGCATCAAGTGGTGGTCGTCGACCAAGGCGATCGCTGTCATTGGGTGGTAGGTGTCAAGGTCCAAACGCAGCCCTTGCCGGTCTCCGTTTCCAGCTTGGCCTGGTAACCGATCAGGGTGCAACGTTTCCGGATGTTCACGAGGCCGCCGCCGTTCTTCGCGGTCGTCGCATCGAAGCCACGCCCGTTGTCGGCGATGCGCAACGCGGGCAGCGTATTGCCGCTCACGGTGATCTCCAACGTGTCGGCCCCGCTGTGCTTCAAGGCATTGTTCATCACCTCTTGGAAGGTCCGGAAGAGCACCGTCTTGATGTCCGCCGAGGGATCCGCAGGATCGCCTTCCACCGTCAGCAGCACCCGCCCGCGACCGAGCCGTTCGATGCGCACGGCTTCGGCTTCCAAGGCATCCACTAAGGCCCGCTCCTGCCAGAGGTCGCTGTTGAGCGAACGCCCCAAGCGCCGCACCTCTTCGATGCCTTCGTCCAGCGCGCCCATCGCCGTGGCCACCGGTGCTTCCTCCAGCAACGCCGGGTCCAGCCGGTTCAGGAACCCCATCTGCGCCACGGTGAGCAACTGCCCCACGCTGTCGTGCAGCTCCCGCCCGATCTCGTTCAAGGTCTGCTCCGTCGCCTCGCGCTCGGCCTGCATCACCTCGCTCTCGCGACGCAGGTCGGCCTCGGCGAGTTCGGCGCGGTGGCGGTGGCGGCGGTTGGTGTTGACGACCATGAGGAAGCCTACGATCCCGATCATGGAAAGGATGAAGGCAGTGCCCACGAGCACGATGAAGATGTACCGTTCCCTATCCATGTCCATGTGCTCCAACGTTGTGTCGAGCCAAGATACCCGCCGCTGTGAACATGGAATAGCGCACGAAGATCAGGACCGTGATGACCCTGTACAATTGGGTCGCAAGCTGCTCATCATCGTAGAAGATGAAACGGATGAGGGCCACGATGGGCATCAATCCACCATAGAAAACGAGCAACCCCATGAACACCCAGAATTCCGGCACCCGATGCAAGGACCGAACACTCGTGTTCGCCATGTGCCAAAGTACCATAAGGATCAGAGTACACAGGATAAAGGCGTACAGCAGAACCGCTTCGGACATCAAGAATTCGAAGGGATCATTGAACCAGAAATTGCACACGAACCCGAACGTGCCCATGATCGCAGCAACGAAGACGCGGACTCTCCATTCGGGCCGATAACGCCCCACCAGCCACAGGACCAGTAGGAACTCGACGAGTGTGGATACGTTGTACATGAACGCATTCCTTCCGATCGTGTGCGCCAACACGATACCGAGCACCTCGGTGAGCAAAGCCATTAGGATAGTGATCCGGAGGACCTGGACGAAGGACCATGACCGTATGTCAGGTACACGCCACCAGGCCACCCAAGCGACCAGCATGATCACCACGTTCAATGCCATCCCAAGGTCCAACATGCTTCGGTATCGTCACTGGTTGCTCAGGCACCTAGAGGGTGCGTTTCGGGCAGTTCGGGGGGCACAGCGCACCGATGTCCATGGCCCTCATGGTATGATCGGAAGTGTTCGAACCATTCAATTGGTCCACGAGCACGGAAATACCTGCATGCTCCACCAGTTTGGCCACATGCAGACCAAGTGCATGGCGATACTCTTTGTTGGGCGACCCAGGTGGGAGATTTGCCTCATAAGCCATGCATGTGATCACCAGATACCGTGGGTCGTTGGGGGCCACTATCAGCGTCGGCGGAAGGGAGCCGGGGTTGTCATTCATCAATTTCACGAAACGGTCGTTCCAAGAGAAGAAAATGGAACTGGGATCCCGGGCGGCGTCCAATGCGTTGAACGCAGCTGCGTTCGTGCGCTTGACCCGAACAGAATCCGTATAGTGCTTCATCAGATCCTTGCGCACCGTATCGCTGGCCTTCTTGAAGGCTCCTTCTTTTACGTCATAGATCCATCCTGAATCCGTGATGACGGTGGGTTCCAAACCATCCAATTTCACCATTTCATACACCGGTAGGAAAGCACCTTGGAACAGGCCGTAGGAGATCTGAATTCCTACGACACCCCCCCCGTAACTCGCGACCAATTCCGCCAATTTGTACCACGGGACCTCGTGCCGCACGTTGTTCAGGGGTATCAACTTCTCCTGCCCTTCGAATAGAACTCCAGTGAAGACCTTGAAGTGGTCCTCGTGGTCGTTGCGGTATACCTGATAATCATTGGTGGTGATCGGCCCGGTGGGCGGGTCGACCGGGACCAAGCCCAAGCGCATAAGTGAGAGTCCTTTCGAAGCATCCTTCTGCACGGTGAGTGTAACGACTTCGTTCGTTTGGATCGTCTTCTCTTGGGAAGGTGGAGTAGGCACTTGCTTTTCCGGTTCCGGCCCGCAGCCGACCAGCATGGAAAGTCCGAGGCAACCTACTAGACAGGCTAGTTGGCCGATACTGTTTGGAGTGGTGTTCATTGTTCAGTGTATGTGGATCTGTTCGCAAAGGAAATCGCCACCAAGGCGTGTGACCAGGTGAAAAATACGTGGTCCCCGCCAGTGAATAGAACGCTATTCGGGCATGAGCGATCAGGGGTGCTTTGTGGCACGCAAATCCACAAAGCCATGCTACGCAACACCCTACTCCTCTTCTTCCATGCGCTGATCATCAGCGCATCCGCCCAACACACGCGGATCACCCTTGACGCCAGCAACATGCGAATGACCACGCCGAAAAGCTGCCTTTCCATGGACTCGACCACGGTGATCGAGCTGATCAACGTGAACCCGGCCACCCAGAAGGTGACCATAACCGGTAAGAATGTGCGGGTGTACACCGAGCCTTCAGGCAAGGTCGGCGACTTCATCGGTTTCCCGGCATCCAACACGGCTGACGCAAAAGCGGACGTCAATGCGGCCGTCGGACAGAAACCCACCACGAAAGAGACCGAGCAGCAACAGAGCGAAACACGGACCCTCTTGGAGGAAATGAAGGAACAGAACAACAAACTCCTCGCCGATCAGAAAAAGCTGAAGGAGGAACTGAACAAGATCGTTTCACGACCGGTGACCACCGACATCGAGGCCATAAAGAACCTGCTCGCCGACTATGCGAAAGGATCCAAAGAGGACTCCCTATCCCGTGAGAACGTTCGCGACTACAAACCCATGCTCGACTCGATCAATGTGGTGCTCAAACAGCAGGTGGAGGCCAGCACGAAGCAAGCGGAACGCCTGTCCAAACAGCTCGAAGAAACGACCAAGCAATTGGATAAAATGGTCGTCGACAAGTACCAGGAGAGCATTGAGAAGTTGATCGCAAAAGCGAACGGGGTCGTTGAGCAAGATGACAACCTGAACTACGCGATACTCCAATTCAAGGTCATGGAGACCATCTTGCACGACGCCTGCTTGTCCACCACCGCCATCCAGGAAAAGGTCAGGAAACTTGGCGAGGACAATGGCTGGAACGGCGGTCTTCATGGTATGGAGTACTACCTGAAGAAGGCCATTGATGAATTCAATGAGCAGTACGATTCGTTCCTGCGTCGCCCGGAAGTGAGCCAGAAAATGGCGGAGGATCCCAACGAAAAAGCACGGGTCGAGAAGATCCGGAAAGCGATCACGCAGATCCACGATGCCTATGTGAAGGCGGACCACCCCTCGCGCATGAGCGACGTGCTCGCAACCTACCTCGCCGTAACATCCGGTGAGGCGTTCACCGTCCGGTCCCTACCCGTACAAGCAGAGGCCGACCTCATCGAATTCGAGGTGAAGGTGGAACCACGGGAGGGGCACAAAGGGCCTTGCAGTCCGATGGATGGTGTCTTCACCTACAAGCAATACATCTGCGGCGGTGCCAAAGTCGATTTCGGCACTGGACCGGTCGCCATCATCGGCTTGGTCGATCGGTCCTACCGCTTGGATACCGATCCCAACGATGACGCCATGCGCATCCTACGGCAGAACACGGAACTCGGGAATGTCCGTCCCGCACTGGCTGCTACGGTGCACATCTCCAAGCGGACGAACAGGAGGTGGAAACCGGACGGCCTCATCGGCTTCGGTTTGAACATGACCGAGTTCAGCGATGTCACGATGTATGGCGGCGCGGGCATCCTCTTAGGGCGCGACCCTTGGGCATCCATTCACGTCGGCGCAGTTCTCTCTCAAGTGGATGCACTGAAACCCAGCTTGCAGGTGGATCGATCGTACGGTGCAGATGAATTGAAGGAGAACGACCTCACCGCAAAACGCTACGGCACGGGTTTCTTCTTCGGCATCTCCTTCCTCTGGCCGAAGACCGAGAAGCAGACGAAGCCGGTTCCATAACGAAAGGTCGAATTCCAAGAGCACCATGCGATCAGCGAACGAGTTGCTGGTCGCCCCCCCCAAAAAAAAGAACCCCGGCACCAGCCGGGGTTCTCCATTCTCACAACGATCACGTATTCAACACACCGCCCCCCACTCCCACGCAAAACACATCTCCACCTTCAACGGTTTCACGTCGCCTCGCACCATGCGGATGCCTTCCACCTCGCTGCGGTAGCCTTGCTTGGTGAGGTGTTCGTGAGCCTGCCCCGGGCCTGACCCGGGGCTGCCTTCCGGGAGCAGCACGTGTTCTTGGATGGGGAAGTGCCAGCGTTGCAGCTCCAGGCCCACGTCGGGGGCGTCGGCGACGATGAGGCCTTCGCCGAGCAGCGAGAGGGAATAGCCGCGGATGCGCGTGCCTTCCATGTACACCACGCAGAGGTAGATGTGCTCCATCACCAAGGTGCTGCGGTCGTAGCCGAAGGCCTTGCGGTCCAGGTGCAGGATCCCGAGGCGGTGTTCCACTTCGTGGTGGATCACCTCGTCGCGCGTGGCTTGGATGAACTTGCCGCCGGTGTAGCGCAAGATGGTCTCGTGTGCCTCGAAACCGAAGCCCTGCCACTTGGCCACGTCGGCCGGTGCGGCCACCAGTTCGATGCTGGTGCAGCCTTGTTCGGTGAGCGCATCGATCAGCGCATCGGTGAGGCGCTTGCGCACTTCGGCATCCGCCTCGTCGAGGAAACCGAGCACTGTGATGCGGCCCACATCATCCTGCACGAAACCGCAGGCCACACCGATCACATCGCCGAAGATCTCGGCCATCAGCGCGGTGGCGTAGGGCGTGCTCAGGTGCCAGCGCAAGCGGCCCAGCTGCTCTTCCCACTGGTCGGGCCACGGGTGCGCAGCCTGCTCGATCACCTCAACGGTGAGCGGGATGTACTGCACGTTCTCGTTGATGCCCATCACGACTTCGCTGGTTCAAGATACGGTGTCATCCGGTCCGTTCGTGTTGGGGCCGATGATCATCGGCCCTTACGTCGTTCGTTGGTATTGGGGCCGATGATCATCGGCCCTTACGTCGTTCGTTGGTATTGGGGCCGATGATCATCGGCCCTTACGTCGTTCGTTGGTGCTGGGGCCGATGATCATCGGCCCTTACCGCGTTGTCCCACGACCGTGCTAGCCACGTGCACAACGCGCATCCGCCCCTGTTGCGGTGCGCGGCTCGTCGGCACCGCATCGCCCGCGGGCCAGTACAGGTCGTACGTTTCCTCCTTCACGCTGCGCATCACGCGGTCCAGGTATTCGATGCCGCTGACGGCCAGTCCGCCGGCCACGTCGGCGTCGTGCCGAACATCCACCACCAGGCGCCCCAGCGTGGGGTGTTGAAGAAAGAGACAGCCGGCGTGATCACCACGTAGTCGGCGATGCATCGGCGCGCAGAAGTACGAGTACAGGTGTTCCTCGCTCGCGTACCAATGCGCGGTGCAACGTGCGAACGTTTCGGCCAGCTGCGGCCTGTTGCTCCACTGCGCCCGGGCCAGTTGTAGATACACCTGCGGGTCGAAGGGCTCCCCCACGGTGTCGTGCGCTCGCACATACCAATCCAGGTATTCCCGCTCGAACGCGCTCAAGGTCTCGATGTGTTGCTGTTGTGTTTGCATGGTCGTCGTGTTGGTGGTCAGTGCATTCATCCTTCTACATTCGATGTTCATCATTTTACTATCGTCCTTCCTTTCAGGCGGATGATCATCCGCCCTTACGCGCATTCCTGTTCCGTCTTTTCCTGTTGGGTGGGCGACGATCCTTCGACATTCATCCTTCGATGTTCGACATTCGATATTCGGTATTCTACATTCGATGTTCTACATTCTCTCCCTTCCCCTCTCAACGCCCCGACCCCGGACCGCCAGTGGCAGTTCCGGGGCAAGGGCCTGAGGAAGAAGGATCACCTGGGATCACGCGGCTTTCGCACTCGCAGCGTCACTTACCGGGCTTGCGCCTGCGGCACCGATGGCCGTGATCCGGAAGAAATGCTCCTTGTTGCTCTCCAGACCATCCGCAGTGTAGCGGTTCTTGCTGGTGATCCCGAAGGGCTTCCAGTTCGATGCCTCGCTGGGGTCACCCAAGCAATGATCGATGGTGTAGGTGCCCCGACCGCGCACTCCACCCCACGTGATCTCGATGCGCCCGGGGTAGGCCGTGGTACGCGCCAACACATTCTTGGGAGCGGGCAACTGACCCAACGGTGCTCCTGATTTGCGCACGCCGCAGCCCGCGCTTTTGATCAGGTCCAGATCGCCATTGCTGGCACTCTGCACATACGCCCCCAGATCCGTCACCAAGCCCTTCACCTCCATGAAGGCCAGCTCCCGATCCGTGTATTCGCCCGGCCCACGGTTGAGCTCGTACGCATTGATGGCCGACTCCAACTTGTCCGCAGCTGCCGTCACCGTGGCCAACGGTGGTGTAGGCGTAGAAAATGCTGCATTGCCGGTGATCTTGCTTACCATGTTGCGGGCTTTTACCAGCAGCATGGATGAGGTGATCCGATCCAACCCCAGTTTCACGATGTAATACACATTCTTCATTTTGTTCGGCCTGTCCAGTGCCATGGTTTAGTTTGACCCTTACACGGGATCCGGACCAGGAAGGCTGCACGCGGCGAAGTGGAATACCGGGTACGCCCCGGACGCGAAACTCCGTGCACATACGGAATTGGTCTTCTGCATCCCGCGGTGGACGGGCATTTTCAAAAGTGCCCGCATGTGCGTGTGAACACCATGCACCAACACGGCAAGGGAGGCCGACGATCACGCAGGTCGTACCACTTGCCTTGCAAGTCGTACCGACGATCATGTACAGGGAGGCCGACGATCACGCAAGTCGTGCCTCTTGCCGTGCAGGTCGTTGCACCGTTCATGCACGTCGTACCACCTGTTGCGCAAGTCGTGCGACTTACCGTGCAAGTCGTACCACCGATCACGCAAGTCGTGCCACCCGCCGTGCAAGTCGTGCCGACGATCACATACAGGGAGGCCGACGATCACGCAGGTCGTACCACTTACCGTGCAAGTCGTTGCACCTACCGTGCACGTCGTACCACGTGTGTTGCAAGTCGTGCCGACGTCGGCGTAAGGTGCCTTCCCCCTCGTGATCGTCGGCCTCCCTCCTCGGCCTATCTGTGCAGGCCCTTGTACTTCATGAAGGCATTGCGGTTGGCCAGGTTCATCTTGTCGTACAAGGCCTTCGCGCGGCTTTCCAGCGTGCGTTTGTTCAGGTTCGCAAGGGCAGCCAGCGCCGGCATGCCCAATTCGGGGTGGTCGAAGAGCAACTGTGCGGTCTGCTCCAACTTGGCCGTCAGCTTCACGTTGCTGCGCTCCTCGTCCAGCGTGGTCCGTTTGCGCTTGTGCTTCAATTGGTCCAGCATCCAATTGTTGGCATGGATGCCGCCCTGCGCCACCACCTGCACCGCCGTCACCAGTTCGGGGTCCAGCACCTTGTTGGTCAACACCCCCTTCACATCCAGTTGCACCAAGGTCTCCACCACGGGCCCGTTCAGCGCACCGATCACGATCACCGGCAACTTGCTACGGCGCATCAACCGCTCCAGGTCCTCCGTCATCTGCTTCACCGGCAGGTGCAGCTGCACCACCAGCACCCGCACGTCCGGCAAGCTGCGCAAACCCACCTCCAGATCGGCAAGCGTGTCCACGGCGATCGCCACCTCCATGCCCGCCTCCTGCAAAGCGCTGCGGAATCCCTTGCGCACCAGGTTCTCGTCGTGCGCGATCCCCACCATCACCCGAACCGGGGCAACGCTGGGGAGGGGAGTCCGCTGGGCCATGGCCGATCGTGTCTGTGCTGTTCCACTAGAGCAGTGCAACACCCGGGATCGGGGTTCTGACGGGAATGGATGTAAGAGATGCTCCGCGATGCACAGGATGAAGCCGGTCCATTGGGCCTGGGAACTCGACCTCGTCAGCGCCTGAAGAAGAGGCACGCACCCGACCGGCCTTGCACGCCACGACCCCTTCTTCGAACACAGCCACACCCAACACCCCAGCAGCCGTTCCTGTATCCTTATATAGAGCGGACGTCGCCGTCCCCTCCTCACGCCCCTTCGCTACC
>CADEDY010000011.1 GCA_902826215.1 uncultured Bacteroidota bacterium | reverse complement strand
CAGCCACACATGCCGTCAGGCCGGTGTTGCCGCCTACGCAGGTTGCGCAGTTGTCAATGAACGCTGTGCCACCCACAACACCATTACAATCAAGAGCACAAGCACCCAGTTGAACGCCAGGCCCAACCAGCTGCGAATTCGAAGTGATGGATTCACCACCGATACCTACGTACCAATTCGAGTTCTTGGCGATCGTGAAGAAATCCGATTGAACGATCTCGAATGTGGTACATCCGGTCAAGGCGGTCACATTGATCCGAGCATACGGTATCCATGTATTCCCAGGGTAAACACAACCATCGCCGTCGGCCCAACCGGCGCCGATGCAGCTATATCCACGGTAGCGGAAACCAAGGCTATCGCGGTTGACAATACCCGGATTGCCCAAGAGTCTTGCGCCATCATTGAAGCAGGCATCCAAGGATTGGCTCGAATTGCCAACCAGCGTTCCTCCGGCAGCGGTCTGCCAACGGATACAAAAGGCCGTGTTGAACAAGCCGTCTGAGAAGTCCCAATCATTATTCGCGCGCACTTGAACCTCCAATTGGGTCGGCCCGGACTGGATCAAGCGCATGTCCATTCCGTCCACATCACCGGGCACTTGTGCCGATGCCGGGCTAGCTAGTAAGCCCAAAAGCAGGGCCACCGCGACATGGGCGAGTTTTCTAAGAGTTCTGGTCATTTGCATCATTCTTGGTCGTTGAAGGGTTGGGATACGCAAGGGAGGTTGAAAGGAGTAGTGTTGGGAAGACTGTGATTCTTGCTCAGCGTTGTGTGCGCAAAGTAGGAAAACCGATCATTTGAACACCCGGTCTTCGACGAATGGTACTTCCAGCGGCACATGTGTTGGATCAGGGCAGTTGTTGCTGTCGCGTGTTCGTTGGAATTACACCACCGACGTTGGACAGGATCGGGTCGCGATCATTGCCTTCACCGGTATACTTGACCGTGCCATCCAGATTCACGTCCGCAAGAATGTATCCGCTGGCGGTATTGGTCGGAACGATCCCACCGATGGCGCCAAGGATGACATCCCTATCATTGTTTTCACCGGTGTAGATCAGGTATCCATCACGAACCACCTCCCCGGACCACATCGTCACTAGGCTTCCTTGGACTTTTCGAGCCGAGGTTCCGAATGCAGCCGTGCCTGGGTTCGTAAGATCCAACGTGAAGGGCACGGCGCTCAAGGCCACCGGAGCAGCTGTCATGATGCCTAAGTGATTCCGGTGTCGAACGGCAACATGGTAGTTCCCATTTGGAACAGAGAAACGCAGGGCGGTACCATTTGCTGAGAGCACTTGGCCATTCCGAGTAACAACAGCGCTTTGCGCGGCGACGACCGTGGCCGGGGTGCTAGCCGAACGCAATTCAACACGGATCCAGTCCACTACAGCGTTGTTCCCTGCGGCACTAAGGAGACCCGCTGGCATGGCTTCGCCGCCTGGGCCAGTTTGAGGAAAGCCCATGGCTGCGTATGGTTCGTTCAAGGGAAGCAAACCACGAACACGCAAGGAGTCGTGCATCAAGCCGGTGATCTCGTCAAATGGCCCGGATAAAAGCACCTTGGCATCCAGAACAACCCCGTTCACCACTTCGGCTACCACAGGAACTCGGGCGCTCTCTGCTACTACCTCAGGCTGCTCGATCTGCCAATTGTACAGGAAATAGTAATAGGTCGAGCCACCCGAAGAGCCCGTGATGGAACCTGCAGTTCCCAAGCTATAGGGATACGACACTCCCGTCGAACTCCGGTGAAGATCCTGCAGAACCAACTGAGTCCCACTGCTCGTTGCGCCGCTATCGTACGCAGAGATCTTGTGTTGTGTGCCGACCGGTACTTCAAAATCCAATTGGACCGTCTGAAGTCCGGTAAGCAGTTCGATCTGCTTCTCGGCGATCAGGTTGCCCACATTATCCACCAGAACGAAATGGCGGATACCAACCGCGTTGGAATACACCTGAACGGTTCGCAAGGTAAAAGGCTGAAAAGCATCGAACAGCAGCCATTGTTTACCATTGAAATTCGCCCCGTTGCTCGGGGAATAGGCCATTCCTCCACTGAGTGAATTCATGGCGAGTGTGGTCCGATCGGCCACGTAGTAGGTAGTCGTATTGTTCAGGACAGGGGTTGAAAAGGATGTTCCGTTGGCGATCGGTTCACCTCCATTTGCAGCCTCATACCATTGCGGGTTGGAACCAGTGCAGGCCAGGTCAGCCGAACTCGGTCCGGTAACCGTTGCTCCAGTTGCTGTCGGCATGCTCGGAGCCGCCATTGAAGTGACCGTCAAACTTCCCGTGATCAACGTGCCACATGGGGCAGAAACGCTGCACGAGTAATTCCCTGGTTGAGAGACCGTGATGCTCCGTGAAGTGGCGCCGGTGTTCCACGCGTAGGAAGCACCGGGTGTTGCTGTCAGGGTTACCGTGCCTCCCGGTGGAAGAACGGGACGACCATCACACTTGATCCAAGCCGAACCGCCACTGTTGGCAGCGCGTTGTAGGGCCAAGGTGAAAGGCATCGCCGTCCAGTTATTGGCATCATTCTCTTCACGGAAAACGTTCTGTGGGTCCACTTCGGCAACGATCCAGTAATTGCCGTTGCAGAGATCCGGCATGAGGTTGATCCACATTCCATCAAGCCACTCACCATACAAGTCGGTGCGTCCGGTGGAGATCCCTTGGTAATTCGCACTACAACTGTAGCCTCTTCCCATTCCATTGTTCGGGAATTGGCCCGTCGTATTGAGCACTGACCCTTGCTGCCACAATTGCGAGGTCCTGCAATGCCCATTGGCACTGGCCTCCCAACAATTATAATAGTCCATCAAGCAGAAACCGATCTTGGCACCCGTAGCAACGATCGGCCATCGGGTAGGCAAAGGTTCGTTCGGGTCCTGGATCCGGAGGGTCATGGTCGTCCAATCATCCACATGGTAGTGCCCGTGTGTAGGATGGTAGGTCATCGTCCCTGTTTTCACATCGTTGTACGACATGACGTTCCCGTTCTTGTGATAGATCCGTTGATACAGGATCTGCTTTGGGGTCAAACCATTGGCGCAGGTGAAATTGGTCTGGCTTCCCGTGACATAGACCGTGTCGGTACCACATATGAAAGCGCGGATCGAACCATCCGTTTGTCCACGTACCTCAAGATTTCCCTTTCCAACGTTTGGCGTTGAACCTGAAACTCGCAACCGGGCGGCGTCCGCTCCGGTTTGACCGAATTCCGAAGGGCCAGCAGAAACGGTGGACAGCGCATTCCAGCTAATGGTCATATCTGGCAGCAGGTCACAATCCGTTTGACCTGTTGTAGCGCAAACACAACCAGTTGCTGTAGTGATCGAGCACTGTGCATTCAACTTTGCGTTCAACGCAAAAGTTGCGATACAGATGCCGACGATCGAGCGGAGAAATGACCTCATGTATGAAGGGGTTAGTGCGAAATGGATCGCTAAACTAACCAAGAGCATGGGTCCGGGTCAAGCCCCTGTTCTAAAAGACCAGTAGCTTATGGTCTTCGACGAACCGATCTTGGCCGATGCGCAAGTGGTACAGACCGCTGGGGTAACCGTCGGTAGAGATAGGAAAGCTCGTACCCGAACCGCGACCACTGTTCACTTCCCTCCCGCTGGCGTCCAACAAAGCCCAATTCCAATACCCATTCGGGTCATTGGTTGTCACAGTCACAAAACCCTGCGAGACGGGATTCGGACGAACCTTGGTTGACACGGACCGGAATGAATCCGGCAGCCCTACCGTTTCCCTGTAACGCACCAAGCCCCCGTATACCGTTCCCATCCAAATGGAGCCATCAGCTGCGGCAAGGATCGCATTCACTTCATCATCGGGAAGATCCGAATTGAACGACGCAAGCTGGATGAAACTGCCGTCCACATCGATCCGCACCACACCGGAGGTTTGTGTACCGGCCCACACACGACGCTGTTGGTCCATGGTTGCACATTCCATGGCATTGGATGGAAAGTTGATGCTACTGTTCCATTGGAACCAACTTCCGCCGCCCGGCGGGCCCTGCTGCCGCAACATGCCACCAGCGGGTGTAGCTACCCATCTATCGCCGTTCACGGGATCAAAGAGTACATCGGTTGCGGTATTGTCGAAGAACCCGTTCTGGAAGGTAGTGAGATAACTCACGACGTTGTCGTTGGTGATGTAATGCAGTCCGCCATTGAAGGTTCCTAGACATACGAGACCATCCCCGCGAACGGCCACAGAGTTGGTGTTACCTGTGTTCAGGATGGCGCCTGCATAACTCTGCGGGCTGTCATTGTATACCCGCCATTCATCGCCCGTGTAACAAGTAAGACCACTTGCCGTTGGCGCCCAAAGCCAGCCACGGTGATCGAAGAAGAGATCGCGGACCCCGAGGCTCGGGAAACCTGAATCGTCAGGTGTGTAGACCGTCCACGTTCCATTTTCCAGCCGAGCAAGACCGCCAGCAACGGTGCCGACCCATAGTTCACCATTGTCCCCCATGGTCAGCGCGCTGATCGCATTCCACGGCAAACCCGAGTTGTCCACTTGGTAGACCTCCCATTGTGCATCGCCATCGAAATGGCACAATCCCCAATCGGTGCCTACCCATAATCCGCCAACTTGGTCCTCGACGATCGCCGTTACGGTCGTACTGGGAAGCGGTGTATTGGACATGTCATAAACGGTCCAATCCTGCGATAATGACCGACCTGCGACCACCAGCAACGCGGAGAGAAACGTGATCCTCGAACAAAACACCATGATCCTACTGGTGTTGAACGAGCCAAGTGATCGCCCGCTGTTCCCCAAGTGCCCTGATCACCACTTGATACGGTCCGTCGGCCAGTTGCGAAGCACTTAGTGGGATCGAATTCATTCCGGTCGAAGCAGCGTGGGTCGAGGTACTGCAGATCCGGCCGGAAGCATCGATCACGTCGACCCGTGCCACAGTGGCCATAGGAAACTCCACGGTCAGCATAGAAGCGTTATCAGCCGGGTTCGGCGTGATCCCGAGAGAAGACCCCAAGGATCCAGTAGCATCAATGCTCGCAGGTGACTGATAGATGATGCCCGTGCGGTTGAACCCATTCAAGGAAACGAAGTAATTGCCATTGTTGGCAGCGGTCCAACTGTCTGAAACGATCTGGACATCAACCGGACCATTGGTGACCGTGAATTGCCCCAGAACGAATTCCTGCCCAGCGCTCCATGCCAACCCGGAGGCGCTGAAAGGTGCTCCGCCGAACGCCGCGAATATCTGATACTTGTCCGCCCCCACGACCGCTGAACTGCCAGAAGGGTTCACGCTCATACCGATATCGGACAGATCCTGGGTTTCGTTGAAGTTGAAGGTTGCCGAAGAAGCTGAACTCCACTGCAAGGTGAATACCAGCGATGAGAATAGCCCATCAAACGCCATATCCGGTCGCACCCTCACCTCATGACGGCCATCCATCAAGGGGACTATGGTTATGTCCACGATAGGCAGCTGGGCTTTTGAGGCGTTGTTGATGAACAAACTCGTCAAAAGCAAAAGCACGAAAGAAGATGATCGTTGCATGGTATGGAACAAAATGACGTTCGTGATCCAAAGCTAGTGCATCGCGATCCGGCATAAGGTCACCCGAGCTGCGGTTTTCAGCCACTGGGCGTTCACATCACAACACCCACTTTCCAAAAGCTCGCCCGCTCCCTAGTAAGGGATCCATCGCGCATCCAGTATGCGACACGTGGAATGGAGCTCTCCTCGCAGAAATACGCTCAAAGGATGGACTCCACGATCCGATCCACCGTAATACCCTCGGCTTCAGCCTTGTAGTTCCGAACCAAACGGTGACGAAGGATCGGCAACGCCACAGCTTGGACATCGGCGATATCCGGTGAGAAACGACCTTTCGCCAATGCATGGCACTTGGCACCGACCACGAGGAACTGGGAAGCTCGAGGCCCTGCACCCCAGCTGACGTGATCCGTGATGATGGCTGGCGCACCAGCAACACCTGGCCGCGTGCGTGTGGCCAATTTGACGGCGTACTCCAACACGTTGTCAGCAACAGGGATCCGTCGCACAAGGGCTTGATATCCGATGATCTCCTCCGCGGTCAGAACCGGACTGATGACCGGTTTGTGGTCCCCGGTCGTGGCTTTTACCACTTGGAGTTCCTCGGCGTAGGTTGGATAATCAACCCAAATATTGAACATGAAACGATCCAATTGCGCCTCAGGCAGGGGGTAGGTACCCTCCTGTTCGATCGGGTTCTGCGTGGCCAGTACGAAGAACGGCTCTTGCAGGGGATGCGTGGCGCCTGCCGCAGTGACCGCCTTTTCCTGCATCGCTTCCAACAGCGCCGCTTGTGTCTTCGGTGGTGTTCGGTTGATCTCGTCTGCAAGGATGATGTTGGCGAAGATGGGTCCACGCACGAACCGGAAGCGACGATCCTGATCCAGGATCTCGGAGCCGATGATGTCGCTCGGCATCAGGTCGGGTGTGAACTGGATGCGATTGAAGGAAAGGCCGAGGGCTTGCGCCACCGAGTTCACCAACAAGGTCTTCGCAAGTCCGGGCACGCCGACCAAGAGGCAATGGCCTCGGCTGAAGATGCCCAGCAATACCAGGTCCACCACCTGATCCTGCCCGATGATGACCTTGTTGATCTCAGCCTTCAATCGGCGGTACTGTGTGCCGAACTGTTCTACTGCTTGGGTATCGCTCATGCTCTTCGTTCTATCCTTGTCACCGTTCCTCAATTCCCACCGGCCGTGGACTTGGTCCAATCGTGGATGAATGTGCAACCGGCATGATCCTCGTTGATCCGAACATAGGTTGCCTCCATGCGATCACTGACCCACTTATCCACAGCTTCGGAACGCAACTTGCCTTCAGCGGCTTGCTGTATCATCCGGTAATCGTCCTTCATATTGGCACGATGTGGCGCGGTGTGCACCAGAAGTTGTACCAGCCGATAGGCTTTACTGGCATCCGGAAGCACCAATAACTGCGGATCACTGATCTCACCTTCCTTCAATTTATCGAGCACAAAGAAGGTCTGTTGATCCAGGGTACCCATGTCCCATCGGGCTGTGTTGGTGTTCGGCTCTATCATCACGCCTCCGACGCCTTTGCTCTCTTCATCATCGGAATACTGCACCGCCACATCTGCGAAAGTGACCTTGCCCAAACGGATCACCTTGGCCAGACTATCCAAACGGTCCCTTTCCACTTGAAGTTGCGCAGATCCAACTTGCGGGCGCATCAGCACGTGACGGGCATTATAGTGCTCGCCTCTCCGTTCAACCATCTGCATGAAGTGATACCCATACTGCGTCTTGAACACCTGACTGACCTCCCCTTCCTTCAGGCTCATGGCCACGGCATCGAACTCGGGTACCATGGCACCCAGCGGCACCATGCCCAATTCGCCACACTCCTTCGCTGATCCGGGGTCTTCGCTGTAAAGGATGGCCACTGTACACATGTCCTTTTCACCCTTCATGACACTCTCGCGGAATTCTTCAATTCGGCGACGAACGCGGCGCTCTTCTTCTTCGCTCGCCTTCGGGATGCGCAGAATGACCGCATACTCGACCTCGGCGTTCACCAGAGGAACGCTGTCAGAGGGTATCCGCTGATAGAAGCGCTGGACATCTCGGGGTGTTACCCGAATGTCCGACGTAACCTTCTGCTGCATGGTCTGTACCATCAACTGATCCTCTACCTGATCCCGGAACTCTGCCCGGATCTCCGCCACGGTCTTGCCATAGAACTCCTCTAGTTTGGACTCACCACCGAGCTGGGCGGCGAAGTAGCGGATACGTCTATCCAATTCCGCATTCACCTGCGCTTCATCCACCACGACACTATCGATACGGCCTTGTTCGATAAGGAGCTTCTCGTATAGCAGGTCCTCAAGCTCTCCACAGGCACCATTCCGATCCATGATGATACCGTTCTGGCGGGCCTGCTCCGTGCGCGCGGTGAGTTCCGAGTGCAGTATTGCTTCGCGCCCGACCACAGCGATGAGCCGATCGATGACGATGCCGGTCGGTTGGGCCGCAGCCAACGCGGACAAAAGCACGAAAAGTGCGCTATGGAACGTATTGCTCAACATCCTTGTTCTCCACGGCTTGGCGGTACACTTCATCGCGCATGGTCGCGATGAGTTGAAGTTTTCGTTTGTTCAATAGTACGGACCGAATGTCCTGTTCCACCATTTCGATCGGCGCTGGGCTAGTCCCGTTCCGGTGTTCAACGACCTCCAAGAACCACGCCGCACTCACCTCTTTGGTCACTTGTCGCCCCGTGGTCAATGTACGCAGGTCCAGGCCCTCGGGTAAGGCCAATTCCGCGCGTAACTCTGACCCGGATGTCCAATTCGCCGTGCGATCCACGATGGAAACTCCACGCTGGGCCAACCAGATCTCCACTTCCCGCATCTTGGTTTGATCACCACTGAGGAAACGTTCTTCCATCTTCCGTAGTACACGGATCTCCGGTTCGTTCACTTTGAACCACCGGGCGCGCACGATATCCTCCTTCAACTCAAAATTGGCCTGGTCACTTTCGTAGTAGGCCTGTATCTCAGCAGCCGAAAACGAGGTGTCCAATTTCTGCTCGACCAAGGCTTGCTCGTAGTTGAAAATGACCAGCGACCGTCGATAATCCTCCAAGAGCGCATCCATATCGGGCGCATCTTCGGACCGATTCTGTTCGGCGACATGCATCACCACTTGCTGCCTGATCCATCCATCAATGAAACGTTTCGCCAAAGCAACACTGTCCTCGGGTGCCGCATCCAAGGGGATCACCTGACGAAGGTCGCTCCAATGCAGCACTTGCTGGTATGCCCTTGCAACCGGCCTATCCCCGGGATCCTCAGCACTGGTGCACGAGATACAGCATGCGGCGGCCAAACCGGCGATCCGGATCGCACGAACATCGATCCTGGGTGAACGCCGCACGAGGATCACTTTATGGAGTAGAGCACGTCCTGATCGACGGTGACCGGATATTTCGCGCGCAGTTCAGCGATCCACGCTTTCTCCAAACTATCCTGGTAGGCCGCGGTGATCGCTCCACGCGCTTCGTCCATGGTCTTCGGCTCCGGGATACGAACGCCTTTCACATCCGCGATCACGACACCGCCATCCACCTGGATATCTGGGCTAAGACCCGGCTTGGTGATGCCCTTGAGATAGGGCTTCCCATCCGCAGTGAACAAGCCGCTTTCGATGTTCAAGGCCAATGGATCGGTCTTGTTCACGATCGCCGTCAATTCATCACCACGCTTGCCTTTCTTGAGGAGGCCACGAACTTGTTTGGCCACTGCCGCATCCGAACAGGTGTAGAGATCGCAGTCGTAGCGCGTTTCCCACATGAAGTCCATTTTGTTGGCCTCGTAGAACGCCTCAAGACCAGCTGTGTCACGCACGGCCTTCCCCCATACTTTCTGATCCGTCAGTTCGAAGAGAAGAATGCCATCGCGGTATTCCTTCATCAGTAGACGGAAGTCGCTGTATTTGGTTTCCAAATTCGCATCCTCGTATGCCATGATACGCTCATCGGCCATTTCGGCGAATCGCGTATCCACCAATTCCTTGATCGGTATCACCCGCTCACGCCGCTGCTTCGACCCGATGTAGTCGAGCAGGTCCTTCTGGGAATAGGTTCCACCCTTGAACATGAAGACCGGTTTGGTGAGCTTCTCGGCCTTCTTCGGATCGTAGGCCCAACCTTCCATGATGGTGCGTACCACAACGGTATCGTCCATGGTCTGGGTCATTTCATCGTACTGTTTGCTCTTGATGCTGAGCATGCGTCCACCGCTGATGGCACCGATCAGTTCGCGGCGATACTTGTTTCCCTTGAGTTGGAAGGGGCCTTCGACGACGTTCTTGCGGATCAGGGTATCGCTCACCGAAGTCCCCTTCTTGAAGACGGAGGAATCGATCATGGCGTAGACCGCTTTCAGATTCTGTGGATAGGCCGTGTAACCGTAATCCTTGCGTAAGCGCTCAAGGAAGACCTTCTGCGTGATCTCCGCACGACTGTCGCGCGAGATCTTGTTCTTCAATTCGGTCTTGGCCCCGTCGTAGTTCGGCAGTGGTTGCTTTTCCAGCAAGCGAATGATGTGCCATCCGTAACGCGACTTGATCGGTTCGCTGACATCGTCCACGTTCTTGAGACCGAAGGCTACGTCCTCGAACTCCTCGATCATCTTGCCTGTGCCGAACATGGGCAATTCACCTCCCTTTGTGTTGGAACTCTCGTCCTCGCTGTACTTCAGTGCTGCTTCTGCGAAGGTCATTTTACCAGAAGTGATCTGGCCGTGGACTTCCTTGATCCGCTGTTCAACGGCAGCCTGCTTCTCAGGTGTTTCCTGCTCGGTGCTACGCATCATGATGTGTGCGACCCGGACCTGACCACGGGCGGGACGGCGATCGACCACCTTGATGATGTGATAGCCGAAACGTGTACGCACCGGTTGGCTGACCTCGCCCACCTTGGTGTTGTAAGCGGCAGACTCGAACGGATACACCATTTGCAGGGCGCTGAACCAACCCAGGTCACCGCCGTTCTTGGCCGCACTCGGGTCATCGGAACCACCCGGGCCCTTCGCTACGGATGCGAAATCCTCTCCTTTCACCACGCGTGAACGGAGTGTATTGATCTTCTTCCAAGCGGCCAGTGTATCCTCTGGTGTTGCGTCGGGTGCTACCTGCACGAGAATGTGGCTTGCACGAACTTCTTCCTGCATGCGATCGAATGCCTCGTGCATGAGCGATTCATTCAACTCCCGGTCAATGAGGTACGGACGAGCTAGTTGCTTGCGGTAACCATCCAGTTCATTGCGGAACTTGGTGATGGTATCCATGCCTAGGGCTTCGGCTTCGCGCACCTTCAGTTTGTAATTGATGAAGAGATCCAGGTATTCGTCCAGGTCCTTCTTGGTGACGGAAGCCTCCTTGTTGTTCTTCTTGTAGATGGCTTCGAACTCGCTACGTGGCACGGGCTGGCCATCCACGGTCATGATCACCGGATCGGCGGAACCATTCTGCGCAAACGCGCCTGTTGTGCAAAGGCCACCGAATACGATGGCAAGGATCACTAACTTCTGCATTGGACGCTCCATATCAAGTATTAAAGTCCTCTTCCCGAAGCGATAGGCTCGGGAACAAGGGTCGCAAATGTAGCTGATCGGTCCAGCTAGCGGTTTCCGCCTTGGACGTTAAAATGATCGAAGCTGATCAGTGGTGGCTGTAGTTCGGCGCCTCCCTTGTGATCATGACATCATGTGGGTGGCTTTCACGCATGCCAGCCATGGTGATCCGAATGAACTTGGCTTTGCGAAGACCTTCCATGTCCACAGCCCCGCAATATCCCATTCCGGCGCGCAATCCACCGACAAGTTGGTGAACCACTTCGGCCAATTTGCCTTTATAGGGGACACGACCGCTGATCCCTTCCGGAACCAATTTCTTGATGTCGTCCTCGGCATCCTGGAAGTAACGATCCTTGCTCCCCTGCTGCATGGCTTCAATGGAACCCATGCCACGATAGGCCTTGAAGCGTCGTCCTTCGTAAATGATGGTTTCGCCGGGGCTTTCCTCAACGCCAGCGAACATGCTACCGACCATGACCGTACCCGCACCGGCGGCCATGGCTTTCACGATATCACCCGTGTAGCGTATACCACCATCGGCAATGATAGGAACGCCGGACCCTTGCACCGCTTCCACGCAATCCAACACCGCCGTGAGTTGCGGAACACCAACACCGGCAATGATGCGGGTGGTGCAAATACTTCCCGGCCCGATCCCCACTTTGATCGCATCGGCACCTGCTTCCACAAGCGCCTGTGCGGCTTCAGCTGTTGCGACATTGCCGACTATCACATCCACGGATGGCAACTCCTTCTTCACCAATCGGAGCATCTCAAGCACACCCCGACTGTGACCATGTGCCGTATCGATCACCAAGGCATCGACTCCTGCATCGACCAGAGCCCGCGCCCGATCCAACGTATCGTTGGTGACTCCGACTGCTGCGGCCACGCGCAAGCGGCCCAATTTGTCCTTGCAGGCGTTGGGGCGCTGCTTCAACTTGATGATGTCCTTGTACGTGATAAGGCCGACCAATTTGCCGGTGGTGTTGACCACTGGCAACTTCTCGATCTTGTGCTCTTGAAGAATGTCCTCTGCCTGACCCATGGTGGTATCGGGCTTCGCGGTGATGATCCGTTCACTCGTCATGACCTCCGCCACCGGGCGGCCCATCTTCTTTTCGAAACGCAGGTCCCGGTTCGTGACGATGCCGACCAGTTGATCATTCGGACCGACCACCGGAATTCCACCGATGCGGTGCTCGGCCATGAGCTTGAGCGCATCACCGACGAGGGCATGCTCGTCTAGCTTCACCGGATCGAGGATCATGCCGCTCTCCGACCGCTTGACGCGTCGCACTTGAGCAGCCTGTTCGGAGATGGTCTGGTTCTTATGGATCACCCCGATGCCTCCCTGTTGGGCGATGGCAATGGCCAGATCGGCTCCCGTAACTGTGTCCATGGCCGCGGAAACAACCGGAATGTTCAGCTGGATGTTGCGCGTGAACTGCGAACGGATGTCAACTTCACGCGGAAGTATCTCGCTATAAGCAGGCACTAACAGAACATCGTCGTAGGTAAGTCCTTCCCCAATGATCTTGCCCGTTGCGCCAATGCTGGCCGGGACCTGAACAACTTTCTTCTCGGGGGTGGCAAGGGATCGTTCCATGCACAAAAGTACATCTTCGGAACGATCGTGCGCATCAATCCGTGGCCGTGAGCATGGTCACCGTACCCCGCTTCTCGAAGGTTCGACCATCGCCGTTCTTGAACTTGCAATAGTAACCGTAGAGGCCGGTTGGTACCGGCTGACCACTGGCCGTCCCATCCCAAGCTTCAGTCGGGTCGTTGGTGGTCCAGAACACCTGCCCCCAGCGGTTGATGATGGATAGTTCATACTCCGAAACGTCGACATAGGCCATGCTGGGCTTGAAGACCGGGTTGTAGCCACCTATCACGAACGCATTCGGGATGTAGACCGTTTCCTCTTGCACCGCACAGGCGATATTGCTACGGGAGACCGCATTGATGCCACTGGGATTCCCGGCCTCCAAGGCCTCAACGAAGTAACAGAAACGACCTGTGGTCCCTGTCAGGTTCGAAACGTCATCGGCATGGTACCATGGATCCGGAGGAAGGATCGCGATCAAAGAAAATGGAAGAGTCTCTATGCTCCGTTGGATCGTATGGAACTGAACGTTGCCTGCCCAGTCCTCGTATCCGTTCCACTCCAAGATGTCCAAGCCGCTCAATTCAGCCCGAACACGCAGCACGATGTTCGCGCCGATGTTGCTGACCACCGAAGCAGCTCCGCACCCATCCAGGACAACCACTCGGTACTGATAGCTCGTTGTAGCAGGCTCCACGTCGGCATCCACAAAAACGAGCACGGAAGCAGCACCGGCGATCCGGAAGTCGATCGCTTCGAAGGCGCCCCCGTTCACGGAACGTTCAAGGATGTATCCGTTCACGATCGCAGCAACGTCCACACTGTCCGTTATCGTGATCTCGTTCTCACCACTCACCGTTACGGAACGCATGTAATTGAATGCCGGTAGTCCGGGGTAATCCGTTGTGATACAGGTGCTGTTCGAGAGGGATGACCCGGGAAGATCCACGCGCAGTGCCTTGATGGCGAAGCAATATTGCTGAAAGGGTTCGGTGGAAACCAAGTAGGACGTGGTGGCACCATCCAACGCGATCAAGAGCACCCAAGGACCACCATTCTGTTGAACATAGACCTCGTAGGTCAGTACCGGCCAGCCGACGTATTGTGACCATGAAAGCTGCACTGTGGAAGCGCATTCGTCGTAGAGCAACCCGACAAAGACCGTTGAATGCATCGGGCGCGTCGGACTGGTATTCGGACTGGGCGGCACTCCCACCTCACACGTGTCGAAGGCGGCTACAGCGTACGATTCACTGCCGAGGCCGGCCTCACTGTCCGCCCATTCGTAGGTGGTGTTATTCTGACCGAAGATGGTATCGATGATGACCGCGCCGCCAAGTGCGTCGAAAACGATGATGTATCCATCTGTATCGGCTTCCGGGCTGGGCTCCCAATCCAGGGTCGCCAAGCCGGTGAGCGTATCCACGGTGACCGATGTGATGATCGGAGAAGATGGTGGGGTCACGTCCCTGAAGACATCACCGTCCCAATTGCTCACCGAGGTGCAGCCCCGCGAGTCCTCACGACGAACATGGAACGTGAGGGAATCCTCACAGACGGAGACCACATGCTGATAGGAGAAAGTGGTCGAGGTCACTTCTTCAAGCAGTTGCAGGGTGCCGATCGGGTATTCCAACCAAACACTGAAGGTGTCATCCGCCGTCGGTGCCACAGCGAGTGCGTTCCAAGAAAGATCCGCGCTACCGGGCGGAGTGCTTTGAAAGACCTGAAGGAAGATCGTGGAAACGGTATCACTTGGAAGGGATTCTTCCGGGGTGCTTCCGTTGGTGAAGGTGGTGATGTAGTAGAACACGGGCCCGATATCGGCATTCGAAGTCGGGTCCAACCAAACGTTCGTGGCATAGGTCAGTATCGGCGGAAGTGTGACGTATGGACCCGCCAAGGAAGCGGACCGATGGATCTGATAATTGCCGAATTCACCTCCTGGATCGGCCGGGGAACTCCACGTCAGCGTGACCAGACCCGCTTGGTCCACGCTGGCACAGTTGAGCACGCTCGGTTCCAACGCAGCGAACATGCGTTCCCCTGACACCAATGCCAAAGCCAGCGCAACGATCCTTAAGGTGAAACCGAACTTCTTGCTCATACCGATGATCACTCCCCCTACCGAACTATAGACGCAGTGCAGAGGTGCAATGTTGCCATCCCTCATTCAGTTCAATGGAACCGAGGCAAGTTGGTCAACATTTCCAAGCCAAGCCGGTATTCGGCCATCACTTCTTCCACGATCGCCGCGGCAGGTAGAACTCCATCAATCCGTCCACTGACCTGTCCGATCTCCAGTTCCCCATGTTCCAAGTCGCCTTCGAACATCCCTCGTTTAGCTCTTGCTCTACCCAGAACCGCCTTAAGTTCTTCAATCTGAGCCCCGCGAGCATAGGCCGCCTGGACTTCTTGGAAGAAGGCGTTCTTCAGCAATCGAACCGGCGCCAACTCCTTCAACGTCAGCACAGTGGACCCTTCACCCGCACGCACCACCTCATCCTTGAAATCAGCGTGGCACGAGGCTTCTTCAGAGCAAACGAACCGACTTCCCATTTGTACGCCTCGGGCCCCCAAGCACATGACGGCAAGCATACTTCTTCCATCACTGATCCCGCCCGCCGCGATAACGGGAACGGATACCGCATCCGCGACCATCGGTACCAGAACCAGGGTCGTCGTTTCCTCACGTCCGTTGTGACCACCTGCCTCAAAACCTTCAGCCACCACAGCATCCACGCCTGCTTGCTCCGCACGCTGGGCGAATTTGACACTGCTCACCACGTGCACAACGGTTCTTCCGTGGGCTTTCAAATGGGGAGTCCAAGTCCCTGGATTTCCGGCAGATGTGAATACAATGGGAACCTCCTCTTCGATGATGGTGGCCATGTGCTTCTCCACATCCGGATACAACATCGGGACATTGACCGCAAAAGGCTTGTTGGTCGCTGCTTTGCACTTACGGATGTGATCACGCAGTACATCCGGATACATGGAACCGGAACCAATGATACCCAAGCCGCCAGCATTGCTCACAGCCGATGCCAGTTCCCAGCCTGAGCACCAGATCATGCCAGCTTGGATCAGTGGGTAGCGGATCCCTAGCAACCGGGTTAGCTTATTTGAGTGGTTCATGAGCAAGGCAAATGTACCGGATGGCCCGTTCCATGGGAGCTTTTAGCCTTTTCGAAGGGGAGTGTTGATATTCTGGTCGATCCGAAACGGGCTGGGACCGCGATCTTTCCTAAGTTTGTCCGATAGTGCCGTGTGCACCACTTATCGTCATGAGCTTGAGAACACTACGCTATTCTGTCCTGGTCGGCTTCTGCATCGTTCTTGGAACGCAGGGTAATGCCCAGTACGCATGGGATTTCGGCGTCCATTTGGGAGGTGCGAACTACCTCGGCGAAATGGGTGGGACTGACCAACCGCGCCGTGATTTCGTCTGGGACATGAAGTTGAGCCAGACCCGGTGGGCCATTGGCGCTTTTGCACGACGCAAGATAAATCGCTCCATTTCCGTGAATTCCGGTTTCCTGTATCTGCGGATCCAAGGGGCTGATGCGCTTTCCACCTATCGCCCACGTGTCGGACGGAACTTGAACTTCCGCAACGACATGTTGGAGTGGTACTTGCGTCCAGAGTTCACGATCTTTCAGGACAACGACCTGGGCGGTCGTGGTCGTTACCGTTTGGACTTCCGTCTGTTCGGTTATGCAGGCGTTTCTGCCTTCTACAGCAAGCCCAAGGGCCAGTTGGATCGCCAAGGTGCGTTCTACGATCTGAAGCCTCTCACGACCGAGTTGGTCGATTATTCGCGGATCGGTGTTGCCATTCCTGTTGGGATCGGTTTCCACTTCACCCAACGCCGTAGGCACCGTTTCGGAATGGATCTGGGCTGGCGGACAACTTTCACTGATTACTTGGATGATGCGAGCACGGTATATGCCGACCCGCTGCTTCTACCTGGTGGCCCCGGCGAGATCGCAGCTCAGTTGGCTGATCAGAGCAGTTATGCTTTGGCACGTGACCCATCGCTTCCTGGAGCCGGTAACTACGGCTTCCCTGTTCAAACACCTGGGCCTTCCAAAAAGAAGGACAACGTGCGCGGCGATCCTACCCACAACGACAGTTACATGACGTTGACGTTCACATACAGCTATGTGCTTCGCGGCCAATCCAACTTCTACCGCCAGCGGTACAATTGGATGCGTGGGAACAAACGTGTAGGCCGTAAGTCCCGCGCCAAGTTCTAGGAAAGTACACTCCTGAACGGGGCTACTTCGTTATGACGATGTAGCCCCGTTCTTTTTCCGGATGGGCCATCGTCGATCTTGGTTGAAGTGCTGCCACAACACTTTGACCAAAGGCATGGAAAGGCCACTTCCGTAGCGGACCATCCTGAAAACAGTACTGGGATATCAGAACGTCATGCGCTCGGCACGAGCGCAAGCACGCGCTCCAAACCTTGCCTCAGCGGGATCGGATCCTTGCCCAGCAGCGCACGCATGCGTGTTACATCAGGCATGCGACGCGTCATGTCACCTTCCTCCAACGGCGGGAGATGCACGATACGAGACCTACTCCCGGTGATCTCGATGATCAATTCGGCCAACGCCTTTATCGTGATCTCATGGTCCGACCCGATGTTGACCACGTCGTTCATCACCTCGCGGCGGTAATAGGCTGCCAAGCAGGCATCGATATTATCATCGATGTAGCAGAACGTCCGGGTCTGCATCCCATCGCCGAACAAGGTGATGTCCTCATTGGCCAATGCCGCGCGGATGAACTTGGCCACCACGAAATCCTTGCTCTGCTTAGGGCCGTAAGTGTTGAAGAAGCGGAACACCGTGTATTCCAAGCCGAATTCCTTGTGGTAGGACCGCAGGAACGCTTCCCCGATGTTCTTCACGATCGCGTAAGGCAACTTGGAGTTGAGGGGTGTGGTGCGCTCGTTCTGAGGGATCTCAACAGGCTCCCCGTAGACCTCACTGCTACTCGAAAAGAGGACCCTGCTAACACCCGTATTCTTGGAGAGGTCCAGAATGTTGCGAATGCCGTCGATGTCGCGCAGCACCATGACCGGATGATCGGTCGTGCGCTTCACGCCCACAACAGCTGCATAATGGAACACATGTTCGAAACGGTTGGCGTAGAAGACTCCACTGATATCATCGAAGTGATTGACATCACACTTCACGAATCGCAGATTCGACTTCTTGGGAGTGGCGATCTTCTCCACTTCGCCGGTAAGCAGGTTATCCACCACGACCACCTCGTTGGCTGGATCGTCGGCCAATTTGATAGCCAGGTCACTGGCGATGAATCCGGCGCCACCGGTTACTAGGATCCGTGCCATTCGTTCGCGTTCGCTTCAGCGGGTAAAACTAACCAAGTATGTCTTGCCTGTTCACTCGACGCATCGTCGATGCAATGACGACAAACGACCCTACCGGTTGCCGCTTCCAAAGGAAAGCGTTGTGATCCGAACGACGGGGCTCAATGCTGTGCACGGCGCCTCAACAACAAGCCGACCACGATCAGAAGAACGCTCGCCGCAGCCGCACCGTACCAAAATGAAGGGTACCCGATGTTCTTGCGTATCAAATAGGGCAGCAACCGCCAATTGAAAGCGGGCTCCAATGTTCGACGGGCATCCCACCAATCGGCGTTGTAGGCGGCTACTGGCTCCATCACCTGCCCGGTCAACGACATGGCGGACCACGTCAGGCCAGTCTCAGAGACGTCGGCGATCATCACCGCATCACGTAATTCATCTCGTATTGCGCACTGCATATAGGTGATGTTCTGCCCGACAGGTTGGAAGAAAATGCTGGCTGGTGCGCGCCCTGCCATGCTACCGCTGATCCAGAACACTTCGGCGTGCTTGGCGATCCGCTCCAATAAAGGAAGCACATCTGCTTTGAAATTCGACCCGGTCAAGGAGCGGGTGTTGCCTGCGAACAGCGGCCCGAAACGTGCATCCTCCTCGGACCATACCGGACGATGACTCACGATGAATAGCCTTGATCTCCCGGCTCTAGGCATTGAATCGGCAAGCATTCTCAACGCATCGAGTTGATCGCCTTCAATACGACTGTCGTCCCGTTCGGTATCCAGCAGTAGGATCCGGTCCTTGCCCATGTGCAGGATCTGAGGCATGCGGGCCGCTTGGTTGTATGCCCTTCCCTCCAGATCGTGATTACCGGGCGCGTTGAACAAAGGCAGATCCAACACATCGAAGAAGGATCCGGCATACCGCGCACTATCGCGGTCAGGGTTCAGGAACAGGTCACCGGTACTGAGCAATGCGTTGGCTTTGGTCGCATTGAAAGCGGCAAGGTTGGCTAAAAGTGTTGCTGCCGGGTAGCCCGAAGCATTCGTGCTGGCTCCGTGGAAATGGCCTCCGATAAGCAACCGATAAGAGCCGGCACTATCCGGGACCAACAGTGGCCGACCGTTGAACGGTGACGACTGTGAGAACACCATGGAGGCGAGTGTCAGGCCAACGAAAAGCCCCCGGATCCTCATTGCTTGGCAGGGATCGTAACGCCCACAACACTGCCATTCAGCGTCACCTTGTTGCCTTTCCCCACCTTGATCGGTTCGGCCACGTCACCCAGATCCACCTTGCCCAGCTTCACATGTGAAGGTCCGTGCAAGGTGTGCTCCTTTTGCACATTGACAGCCGTGCCTTTGGTTGAGGAGAGGATCCCACCTTCCCAATTCACACGCGCACCTTCTGAAACAGCGAGCGCATCCTTTCCACTGGTCACCGTGGTACCCTTCACTTCGGCTTCTGCGAACTCATCGAGCTTGATCCCATTGCCGATCGACATGTGCACCGCCACGCGATCAGCGGAAACGGATCCTCCCTTGATGGCGATGGCATCATCACCCGCTCCATTGAAGTCGGAGCTGATCACCGATGTGGTGCAGTAGGCCAACGTGAGTTGATCGGAACCGCCCGTAAAGCTGGAAGCTGTGATCGAGATCCTGCCGCGCACGGCAAGGACGATATCGCGCTCACGAACTTCACCGAGCGTACATCCCGTCATAGTGATACCACCTCCCACGAGCAAAAGTGCGGGGCTCCGCGACTTGTTCGCGCCGAACCCGGAAAGCCGAATATGGGTCCATCGGCTTTCCTCCTTCGAGAGCAACACTATCCCACCGCCGCTTGCATCCGACGACCCGATCACAATGGGCTCATCCTCTACCCCGCTCCAATCGAATGGTGATCGACTGATGATGCGGGCACCACGAAGAAGTTCGATACGCGTTCCTGCCGCTGCCATGACGGTGTATCCGGCTGGTAGGAACAGGTCCGTGTCCAGCACATGGGTGCCAGGGAGAATGCTCATCACAAGATGTGCTTGATCCACAGCAATGAAACTCGGTAGTGGAGAGGAAGGATCAGAAGACGCGAAGGCCGGAATCTCAAGGTCATCCAAGAAGGCGTACGGGAATACTTCCAATTCCTTCATGACGCTCGCTCCAAGAACGCTGTAACGCAGCACTATCGGGTGGCTTCCATCCATCGCGGCGCCGGACAAGGGAACTTTGATCCGCATCGGTGTACCGACGTCCGACGCTGGTCGTATAGGCACGATGGCATTCCCTGAAGGAGGGTGAACGTGTCCGGTTCCATCAACCACACCGTGAACTTCAACGGGTAAGGACTCTATGGGAACGATGGTGAAGTTGAGTGTATCCGTGCCTCCATCGAAGTAGGCGTGGAAGCCTTTGGGCACATCAAGGATCCTGCGGATGGTCGCTTGGTTCCGGTAGTAGATGGATCGGTCCAACTCCTTGTACGGGAATTCGCGATAAACGATGGCGGAGGCGCTGTCCAATGCTGGAGCAAGAGCGGCGAAAGCACTGTCAAGATAGGAGGCACGCGACACCTTTTCGAGAGCGTGCACATACGCTCGGAAAACCACCGGATCATTGAAGTACGCATCGTGAAGATCCATGGAGGCTGAAGCCTTTCCGAGGTACATTCCAGAACCGGAAAGCCTGCGGATCGGGAATGCGCTGAAGCTTTCGTAGGCGACCGGTTCAATGCGCTTCAACGCAGGGTCGTAGTAATACTTCACATCGCTCCAATCCATGCTATGATGCCCTCCGACCAGATCCAGCATGGCATGGCGGATCGCAAGGCCATCGGCATCGAATACCTCGGAGGCTGATCGTTCACCCCGTCGGAATCCGTCCATGAGCACAATGGCTTCCTCGAAATACCTCCGCTGAACGCTGTCCTTCTCCAATTGGCCTTCGCCGAACGGATCCAATGCTGCCGCCTGGTAGGTGCCGAAGGGTTCGTCGTAGCGGATCCTCTGCATCATGTTCAAACGGTGGATCCAGAAGAGACCGGGATCGAAACGGAAAAGCGGACCTTTCAAACGGCCGTTGTTCGTCAGAAGCTCAGGACCGAAATGCTCTTCGTAAGCATACACGCCAAGGTCTTCACCATTGAACTGTAGCCGGATGAATCCATACCGCAAAGCGATGGCGCCCTCCCCCTTCATGAGCCGGTGAAAGAACCAATCGCACAAATAATTACGGGTACCAGGATGCTGGAGGGAGAACCGTTGCATCCCCAAGAAACCGTCATCCTTCTTGGCCACTACGCGAAAGGACCACTTCTTCCCGTTCACATGATCATCCATCTTTCCCTTGATCCGCAGCTTGGCCTTGAACCGTTGCCCCTCGAAAGTGAGTTCCGAAGGCACATAGTCATTCCCCTCGGGCATGATCACGCCGCGCTCGCGTGCTGCTTGCACCACCGCTTCGATCGCCTCCAGATCACGTGCCTCCACATGGATGCTCAGAACCTGCGGCTCCACCGCGAAAGAGGCCGGATAATTCACCCACCACTGATGGATGAACGTGCGGAGTCCGGGATGGCTGCGCCCTTTGAGCATCCGATCCGCGAACCATCCTGCGGCAGAGAGACCTGCGACCAGGAGGGCCAGTATCAGGAGCTTCTTCTTCATGTTAGACAAGTGCGGGCAAAGTAATAGCAACAGTTCACATCACAGGAACCACAGAACCATCCGTAGCTGGTTCGTCCGCAGCTTCCAGATCATTCGCTTCCTGTTCCAATGCGGCCTCTTTCCAACCGACGATCTCCTCCTCGGAAACAATGGTCAGAATGATGACGAGAATGATCGTGAACGGGTTCAGTGAGCTCACCAGCCAAGACTCGTAGGTGATCGAGAACAGCACGGCGAAGAGAACACCGATGCTCATCGGTACGAGCTTACTGGCCTTGATGAAGACCAGAATGAAGCTTCGGAAAAAGATGATGAGGCCAACGATCCCCACATCGAACCAGAACGACAGGTAGCTATTGTGAACCCCGCCTTGGTGTCCCATCTTCTCCAGATAGAGCCGGTGCTTCCGCATGATCCGTTCATCGTTGGCGAACCCTCCACCGAAAACGAAGAAGTCCTGGATCTTCTCCCATGCAAAGCTCCAAGCGAAATAGCGACCACTGCCGGATTGAAGCGTCTTCAATCGGACGAAATCCTCGATTCCCAAAAAGGCAACGATCGGTCCGATGTTGCTCAGTATCACCTCGGATATCCCGAATACGCCGAAGAGCGCAACGAAACCCAAGAATGGTGAGGCGCCGAAGAACCGACCGAACAGCAAGAAGATGACGACAGCAATGAGGGAAGAACGTGAACCGGACACGATCAGGAAATAGAAGGCCGTTCCGTAGATCGTCAACTTATCCTTCCAATTGAAGAGATCCTTGTTGATGGCTGCGATGACCGTGGTGAGCATGATCAACAGAAAGCAGAAGATCGCCATGCCGTTGGGGTTCCCGAACAAACCACGGAAACGACCGATCATGTACGCGTAGAAAACACCGAAATACAGGATCGTGAATCCTGCAAGGAGTACTACGGTCATGAACCTCACGAGATTCTTGAAGAAGTCCCACCCCAAAAGCCGATAGTTGTAGAGGACGTAATTCGGAATGATCAGATACAACAAGGCATACGAAATGGTCTTCTGCACGCCGATGATGATACTGCTGGAAAAGACCAATGGAAAAATACTGTAGATGAAGAACGGAAGGAAGATGTTGAAGACCTGGGAGAACGGTATGAAACGGTAGCGTTCCAAGAAGAAGATGATGGCCAACGCAGTGATGTAAGTGTTCTTCGCGCTCTTGAAGATCTGCATGCTGAAGAACCAAGGTGTGAGATCGGACAGCACCAGAACGATGATCAATCCAAAGACCATATCAGCCCAGAGGTCGCGCGATTTGAGGAAGAAGACCGAAAGTGGCATGACCACGAAGAGCAACGGGCCAGCAAACACACCCACCAGCACGTACAGCAGCACGAGAAGAATGAACTGATAGTTGCGAACCAGATACCTCAGCATGGCTACTTCCCTTCGTGTTCGAAACGTTCCAATCGTCGCATCACTTCTCGTTCCCGATCCTTCGCGAAGGCGCGCATCACATCCACTTCGGTGCGCCAAGCTTCAACGCTCCCAGGCCTCCGCCAGCGCATCGTGTGCCTGTCCATCTCCGGTTCCATCAACGCAACCAAACGCTCCAGATGCTCCGTGGAATGAGCAGCGGAAAATGGGCCTGTCGCCAATTCTCGTGCGATGACGATGAAGCGAGCGCGCCATGATCTGTTCCGCATCAAGCCCCGAAAAATGCTGGTGATCGGCACATCAACGGCCCGAACGCGTTGGAACATATCAGAACTGGCGGTCGCTCCTATCCCGTAACCGAGATCCGAATCACCCATGATGAAGTACCATCGTCCATCCAAAGGTCGTTCTGCCCGTGGGGCGCCGGTATACTTCCAGAATTTCACGTTCTGAGCGGGCCAATCCATATTGGCCAGGATCATCTGCGTCGCCATGTAATACAGGAATCCATCCACATCGAACTTGGTTGCGAGGGTATCGGCCCATTCTGTATCCGATCCATTCCATTCGGCGGTTCGTTTCGCGAGCCTTTCGAATTCCGGGATCAGGGAAATGTCTCCTCGGTAGTAACGCGCTTCATCCTCGAGGATGGTGATGTCCTTCTTCTTGATGCCGTATCGACGTGCGATCTCCCCTTCGTCCATGCGGTGGCGAAGATGGTGGATGCCCCAATACGCACCGTTGATGTACACCACCACTGTCCGATGTCCATTCACCTCGAACGGTAGACCGGCGCACAGTTCATGCTGGAAAGCATCGCGCATCATCGCCTTGATCTGATCGTTGCCCGCCGATCGAAGGACCAGGTTCTTGTACCCGGTACCATCCGATCCTCCGAAAAGATCCGCTGCGATCGGATGCGGAAAACCAAGACGGAGCGCGTGCTGTGGAAAAGCCCGGGTCATTTGCCCATTGATACGCACATCCACTTCGGTCTGTAATATCTCCCGACCGTCACCATCCATCAACTGAAGCAACCCTGTACGCTCCCAATCCTTGCCGCGCATGTGGAAATTGCCCGGATACTTCCACCATCGAGGATCCTTGTATTCGGTGATCAACACCTTCTCCGGTGTGTGGAAAATGGCGTTACCGACCACCATGAGGCCCGTATCGGGATCCATCAAAGCCCCGGTGGGCAGGACCAAGGAAAGGGTGGGCAAAGCACCATGGTCAGCCTCGACCCGGGTGTACAAGGCGGGCTGCGAGCTGCGTCCGTTCGGATCAACGGTGGCGTAACGAAGGATCGACGCTGCGGGCGATCCCCTTTTCGGATGCCTCCAGTTCAAGGAGATCGACGTACTGATCAAGCGGTCCACATACGCTTCATCCGGGACCAACTGAATTTCCGCATCACCATCCGCGCGGCGCAATTCCGCATCCGCACCCTCAGCGATGAGTAGGCCGTAACCAGCCACGGCCCGAAGTTCGACCCCTTCGCTCGTTGGACGAACCTCGACCGACGCGGCTTTGCCTGAAAGCAAACGCACCTCACCACGATCAGGAGCACGAAAGGCTGCAACGAGCAATGCAGCAGCCATGCATGCGGCGATCAATCCTGAGAGCGCAATACGATCCCGTGCCTCCCGAAGCATGATCACTGAACCGAAGAGCGGAACGCCCAACGAAGGATGAAGAAATAGGGTATCAAGGCGAGACCGACCACGATGGACGCACCACTGCCACAACCAATGCCGATGGTGAGCACGGAGAACAGGATCACGGTTCTTCCATTCTTCATTTCTGCTCTACCGACCAGTACAGCCGCTGCCAGGACCAGGACCGCGATCGGTAACTGGGAACGAACGAATGCCGTGGCCATCGCCGCACCGGCTCCCCAGAGCGCCATGGTCCGGGCCTCGTCACCGATCAACCTTGCTCCCCACTTCGCAAGCACGAAGGACATCAATGTGGCCATCAGGAGAACAAAGAGCACCCCCGGGATGTCATACACCGAGAAATGTCCCATATGGTCCGCTACCAACCCTCTGATATCCATGTAATCCGTTTGCGCCAAAGCTAGGGATCGCGGGCGGCTGAGCAGGACCGAAGCCACTATATTTGGCTTTCGTATGCGAAAGAACTCAACAACGCTATTCGCCCTGCTGATCCTTGGCATGACGACACGTGCGCAGGACGTGCACCTGTTAGCGGGCTCCATGACGGTTCAACCCGGTACCTCCTTGCGGCTTCAGGGCCCTTTGAATTGGATCATTGAACCAGGTGCTGTGGTGATCAATGATGGCGTGATCGATCTAGGCGAACAAGGCGTTCTATCTGAGCCTGTCGGAAGCCCGATCACCGGCTCGGGGACCGAATTGGCGCGTACACCTACAACCTCGCCAGCTGTGCCCGCTGAACCGGGTGGACTTGGGCTCCTCATGACACCTTCAGCAGCAGTCGGACCGGTGGATCTTGAGCGATGGCATCAACCGCTTTCCCTACCTGGAGGCGATATGAGCATTTCGCGTTGGTACCGGATCATCGCAACGGAGACACCCGGCACGTCCATGGAGTTCGAGTTGCACTATGACGCGACCGAACTGAACGGGCTGGATCCGAATGCACTCGGCTTGTTCGAAGGGGAGGCTGTCAATGGTCCGTGGACGGGACTTTCAAGCTTGAGCACTCCTTCTGAATTCACGGTCGTTGCAACGGATCAATCCCCGTGGTCGCTGATCACGGCATTCGATGCCGACGCACCCACCTTCTCGGGAAGTTTGGTGGCTCTCGAGAGTTTTCAAGCTTGGCCCACGTTGGTGGACGACCATATGAACGTCGTGTGCATGAGCAATGAAATGCTGACCCGGATCGATGTGATAGATGGCCTTGGTCGTGTGATCCAGTCGATGCCCATGACCTCCGCTTCCGCTTTTACGATCTTGGATCTGGGACATCTCGCCGCTGGATCCTACCTGCTGCGCGTGAACCATGTGCACGTGATCAAGTTCCGCAAGGCATGAGGCACACTTCGCTCTTGCTTGCCGTAGCGCTTCCTCTGTTCTGCATAGGCCAATTGGAGGTGCCCGTTCATGTCGAACTGGATGGTGCTGCTTCAAGTGATCGACAAATACTCGGATTGGCCGACCCGGTGGATGCAGACGCCGCTGCCAGTGTGGACGCTGTGCGCAGTGCCACCATGTCTACGACCGAAGTTACAGGTACCTCCGCGCTTTCGGGGTCGTTGCTACCCGCTTTGCCAGCCTATATACCCGGCATGTTATTCACCATCACACCCGATGAAGCGAATGCTCCGGGTGCGACCTTGGAGTTGAACGATCTGGGACCGATGCCGATCGTCAAGTGGGGCCAACTTCCCTTGGACAGCGCTGACCTGATGCCAGGAATGCCGGCGCGACTGGTGTATGACGGCACTCGATTCCTTCTGCTCAACAACGCTTATCGCCCCTGCCCTGCTGGCTATTCCGCTTCCAGTGCTATTTCTTGCATCGCGGACTCCGTGCTCAGCAGTGCCAACTTCCATCAGGCGACCATGGCCTGTGATGCGGTCGGTGCGCGATTGTGCTCGTTCGGAGAATGGACCAGCGCTTGCCGCACCAAACCCGGATTCCTTGGAAGTGTGACCGAGTACGAATGGGTGGGTGACGGAGCGAACAGTGCTGCCGATGGAAAGTTGGTCGGTGCCGGCTCGAATGGTCCTACAGAGCTACCCGGCATTGCCTGCGAGTATGGTATCACCAGCGGAAACCTTGCCGTTCGTCGCTTTCGTTGTTGCCTTTCCCGATGATCCGACCACTTCATCTACTTCCATTCTTCCTCGCCACATTCGCTTATGGCCAGGTGACCGTGGACGTTCCGGTCACACTCACGGGGCCTGTTGACGAGCGACGGATCGATGGACTCGATGTTCCGGTAGCGCAAGATGCCGCGATCTCCGTGGAGGCCGCGCTGCTCGGCTACGCGAACTGGGCGGAGGGAACCAACATATCCAACGCCATCACCTTGACACCTGTGACACCCTTGACAGCCTATCGCGATGGCCAATTGCTGCGGTTTGTCGCTCCGGCTTCTGTGCAAGGCAATGTCACGCTACAATGTGTTGGTCTGGACCCGTTGCCGGTGGTCCGTCCGGATGGCATATGGCCCGCTCGAGGACAGATCCGTGAGGGCGTGGTTTGCGAAGTGCTCCTGGCTGGCGGCAAATGGATCCTCATGAACGCCCCGGAAAAAGGCTGCCCTCCCTTGACCGTGCAAACGAGTGAACGGCTGTGTATTGAGGTGAATGGCCAGGACAACCTGTTGTTCTATAACGCGTCCGACCGCTGTACGCGCATGGGTGGTCGCCTTTGCAAATGGGGTGAATTCTATGCCGCGTGCACCCTATTCGGGGGTGAACTGAACAACCTGCTCGCTTCCTGGGAATGGATCGATGATTCGCAGAATCATGCGCACAGCGCTGTTCAAGTCGGCTCTGCGGCGTGCACGGCACAGCGCTGGGCCTTACCGAACACCACCACTTATGGACGCAGTCGGTGCTGCTTTGACCCACGTTGAAGATGTTGGCCTTGCGATCACTCACCTTCATGTTCGTCCTACTTGGTTCGCTCTGTCAGGCGCAAGTGCAGTCCGATGCAACGATCATATTTACCGGACCCGATCAGTTGGACCGTCAATTGAAAGGTCTGCCCGACTCCATCGAACCGGATGCTGTATTGTCCACTGCAACCGAACAGGCCGGCATTTACCGAAGCAGTCAAGCGACCGGCACCAATTCATGGTCCGTTGATCTGCCTGCCTTGTCAACAGATCCCATTGCCGGAACGCACCTCATGGTATTCGCCCCGGAACCGAGCACCGGCGATGTCACGCTGCTCCTGAACGGTTCAGGACCGTATCCAGTGATCACCGGTCCGGATTCTTCGTTCGACGCATCGAACGTGCCAGCCGGAACTCCGCTCTCGCTCGTATTCGACGGCACTTCATTCCATGTGCTCAACGGTAGTGTATACGCTCGAAAGCCTTGTGCAGAAGGAACAGTGGCGGTGAACGAGGAGTTCTGCATCGAACCGGTCGAGCATGCCGAGACGGATTTCTTCACGGCCATTTTGAACTGCGCGGCGAATGGGATGCGTCTGTGCAACTGGACGGAATTCATCGTGGCGTGCAACAAAGCCACGGAATTGTCCATTCCAGGCATGCTCGGTAATTGGGAGTGGAACGACGATGCCGTTAATGAGAATGGAACCGCACGCATCGCTGGATCGACCGGTTGTGGAGTTACAGGAACCGCGCTGGTGAGCGGAAGTATCGATCGGGGATACCACTGTTGTTACACCCGTTGAACGCTTTGTCCAAGGTGCTATCGAACTGGATGAACCTGTGCATTGCTCGAACTTTGGTCACATACCGGACAACCCTCCGTTCTTCAGCGCTGCTTGTTGGACTGTTGGCCGGTATCGGTTCCGTGGTCGCTCAACTGGAGATACCCACGCGATCGGTCCTGGATGGACAGAATGCAACCGAACGACAAGTGCTCGGTCTTGGTGATCCATTGACAACCGATGCGGCAGTGAGCCTTGAAGCTGCACGATCCACCACGGCCAACATCGCGAACGTTTCCGGCGTGGGAAGTCTGACAGGAATATTGATACCAGCGCCATCGTCGTACACACCCGGCATGGAGGTGACCATCGTGCCAACACAAGCGAATGCGGCGGCGGCAACGTTAGATCTCAACGGGCTCGGACCTCGACTGATCCTGAAGACCGGTGGCGTTACGTTGGCCAGTTCCGACCTGGTGCCCGGAACACCTGTGCGGCTCATCTATGATGGGGAGTACTTCCAACTTCTTTCCTCCACACAGTTGCCTTGTCCAGCGGGTTTCACCGCAGCCACGCGTGAGTATTGTATCGCCGACTCGTCCGATGCAGCCATTTCCTTCTTCTCAGCAGCCGTCGCTTGCTCAGCGCGTGGCGCGCGATTGTGCACGATCAGTGAATGGGCCCATGCGTGCTTCCGAATACCGGGATTCCTCTCCACCGTGACCACCGCAGAATGGGTGGACCATGCCGCGAACAACGCCGCAACAGCGAAAGTGGCAGGAGCTGGCAACAACGGAGAAGTGGATATCGCCGGAACCGGCTGCAACTACGGTGGATGGGGGCTTCCGGCAAATCCGTTCCGGTTCCGATGCTGTGCGAACCGATGAGAACGCTCGCAACACTGCTCTTTCTATCGTCAGCATGGGCCTCCATTGCCCAGGTGGAAGTGGATGTTCCGATCCGATTCACAGGTGTTGATGGCCAGCGTGGTATCGACGGGATATCGTCTCCCACAGCGTCGAATGCGGCGATCACCGTTGAAGTAGCTTCTTCCGGACAGGTCCACTGGGCCCTGGCCACCGTGGACGGTGATACGTTGACCTTGTTCACAACCCCACCTGTGGCATCTTACCGCAATGGCTTATTGCTTCGCTTCGCAGCTGTTGGCACGGATCTGATCAAACCTTGGGTCAGAACACCCGGATCAACGGCTTACCCATTGATCCGCCATGATGGCGAACAGGTCCTGAACGATGTTCTCCGACCGAACTCGATCGCCGAGGTGCTCTTCAACAATGACGCCTGGATCCTTCTGAACTCTTCCTATGCCACTTGTCCAGTTGGCTCCGTAGCGGTCAACGAACGCTTGTGCATGGAGACGACGGCATTCCCCGGCTTGAGGATCCACGCAGCGATCAACCGGTGTGGTGATCGTGGTGGTCGGCTTTGTACGTGGGATGAATATGTCGCCGGATGCACGTTGCAGAGTGATCAGCTCTTAGGACTGTACGATGAGTGGGAGTGGATCGATGACACATCGAACCATACGCATACTGCGGATCAGGCGGGGCGTTTCACGTGCCAGAGCCAACGCACCGCCAATGCCATCACGTTGATCGTCGGAGATACACGATGTTGCTACCATCCGCGATGAGGACCGCTCTCCATATCCTGTTGGGCACACTCCTTCTGCCTACGCTATGCTTCGCGCAAGTGCATTCGAATAAACCCATTGTTCTCACCGGTGCAACCGGAACCGATCGCCAAGTGACCGGACTGGATCCATCAACAGCGCCCGACGATGCTCTTGCTGCTGGAATTGAACAGAGCGGCGTTCTGCGCACACTGCCCACTGTGACGGGAAACGCTTGGATCGCTACCCTTCCCGGGCTGTCTTCAGTTCCTACTGTCGGTCTTCATGTCGTCGTGAAAGCTCCGAGCACCAACTCGGGTGAGGTGACCTTGGTATTGAACGGACAAGGGCCGTATGCACTGAAGCAGGGTAGTGCGCCCGTGGATGGTTCCACTCTTGAGGAGGGCACCATGCTTTCCTTGGTCTTCGATGGTGATGCGATGCAATTGATCAATGGCCGCAATGACGTACGACGCTCCTGTCCTGGAGCCATGGTACAGGTGAATGCCCAATTCTGCATTGAACCGGGGCAAAGACCAGGAACGGATTTCTTCACAGCTGCAGTGACCTGCGCATCTGCTGGGCGACGTCTGTGTTCTTGGTCCGAGTTCCACCTCGCTTGCATCAACACCGGGCCTCTGGGTCTTACTGGCACCGAGGACAATTGGGAATGGAGCAACAACACGGCCAATGAGGACAACAGTGTGCGGGTGGTCGGCTCAGGAACCTGCTTCTCCGCTAGCACATGGCCTGCAACCGGTAGCACAGCGTTACAGTATCGCTGCTGTTATTCGCGGTGATCTCCCTTGCTCGCTAAGTCCTTGAAGAGGCTTAGGAACTCTTGAGAGACCATCGGCCACGAGAACTTCTCCAACGCCCGGGCGCGTGATGCGCTGGACATTTCCTGACGCTCTTCCACGGACATCCGCCCAAATGTGACCACGGCGTTGTAAAGCGCATCCACATCACCTGGGGGCAAGAGAAATCCGTTGGTCCCATCGACCAACTCAGCGGTCGCTCCCACGTCACTCACGATGATGGGACGTGATCGTGCCATGGCCTCCAGCACCACGGTGGGCATCCCTTCGAAACGCGTTGGGAGCAAGAACGCATCGCATTCCGCGTAACTGCGGAATAAGGTTGCGTCGTCGACCCGGCCGAGCAGGTGCACATTCGCGGGCAGGCCGGTCGCTCGGATACTCTCCAACAACGGTCCGTCTCCGGCCAGTTCAAATCGGAAGCCATTCGCTCGCCCCTCCGCTTGCAGTCTGCGTGCAACAGCGATGAGCACATCCAATCCTTTGTTGAAGGCGAAACGACCCACGAAGAGCATGCGCAAGGGAGCTGGATGTTCTTCGTAAGGAGCTGGATCCGACGGCACCTCCACTGCGTTGGGAAGCGTGACCACTTCACACCCGGATCCGCGAGCAAGACCCTTCAGGACGTCGGTGAGCTTCCCGCCGAGCGATATCACCACTGCACTGTGCCGCACCATGTAGCGAAGTACCATTCGGAACGGCGTTCCCATGAGCCGCTCCTTCAAGGTGATCCCCTGGAACATCTCCAGACCATGAGGATGAAGTACCAGCCGATCGCGGAAACGGTTGATCCCTTTCCACACGCAGAACCCTTGCGAGAGGATCACGTTCGCCTTCAAGGGTTCAAGAGCCTTGGCGACACGTTCGCTGTATCGCCACAACTCACGCAGGTAGAAACGATCCGTGTCAATAGGCGCAATGCGCATTTCTGCGATCCCTAACGCCGGATCGAACACTTGCTCCGGATGCGGATGTATGACCGTGATCGTCACATTACCGACGGCAGCCAAGTGCTCCACCAGCAGCCGCGTATGCCGTTGCATACCGCCCATGGCCTGCGGGAAGACACCGTCGGTACAGATAACCACGTGGGGTGCTTTCCCCTTGATCTCGTTGGTCACAGCTCGATCCGTTCCTTGAGCAATGTGGCGACGCCCTCATCGATGCCCCACCGAGGCTCCCACCCTGTCGCTTGCTTCAATTTGTCCACGTTCGCGAGCAGGTGCATACGCTCCACTTTACGCACCCGTGATGGATCCACCTCTATCGTGATCCCCTCGCCAAGTTGCCGCTCGAAGGCCTCGACGATCTCGCGCACACTGTATTCAATACCGCGTCCGATGTTGAAGGTATCGTAGCCCACTTCCACCTTGGTCAGCAAAGCTTCGATCGCTCGGCTCATGTCCTGTGTATGGATGAAATCGCGCTTCGGATCGAGGTTGCCCAATTTCAACGTACGCGCCCCGGAAAGCAATTGCTGCTGGATCTCCGGGATCAGGTGAGGATTGGTCTCGTTGGGGCCGAAAGCATTGAAGAATCGGCCAACGATCGTATTGATGCCACTCCGCAAATGGAATTCGCTGGCCAATTTCTCAGTCGCCAACTTGGTAACGCCGTAGATGTCCATCGGGCCCGAATTGTGCTCTTCGTCCATAGCACCATCGGCGATCGGGTAAACGGCTGCCGTACTCGCCACGAAGACACGTTCACAAGTACCACAAGCCATGCATGCATCAAGCACATTGATGGTACCCAAGATGTTGATCTCGGTGGCTTCCACCGGGTTCGCGTTGCAATACGGTATGAAATGGATCGCAGCCAAGTGCAAGGTCCACATCGGGCGGACTTCACTGAAGACGCGCATTACTTCCGCACTGTCACGAATGTCGACCTTGTGGAATCGTTCATCCGGAACCGGTGCGAGATGCCTGCGACCGAAAGAGAGGTTGTCCAACACGTGGATCTCGTAGCCCAAGCCACCGAGATGCTCGCACAACGCAGAACCAATGAATCCCGCGCCACCGGTGACCAGAACCTTCTCGCCCATGCCGCGAAAGTAGGGGTCCTGCCGGGATCAGGACCCTTACGGCGCATGATGGCTTTACCTATTCGAGCGTTCGGAACGGACGCGAGCCCTAGTTTCGCGGAGCATGCGCGTTTCGGTGATCATACCCTGCTACAATGTGGAAGCCTACGTGGCCACTGCTGTGCACAGTGCGTTGGAGCAGGACCATGAGGACCTGGAACTCATTTGCGTGAATGATGGCAGCACCGATGCCACTCAGCGGGTCCTTGAGGAGTTGGCTACCAGCACAGGCGGTCGAGTGGTGGTGATCGAGCAGGTGAACAAAGGCGCGTGTGCAGCGCGCAACCGGGGCCTTGAGATGAGCACCGGCACCTACATCGAATTCCTGGATGCCGATGATCACATCCTGCCGGGCAAGATCACGCATCAACTCACATTGGCCGCGGGCAATGACCACCCTGAGTTGATCATCGGAAGTTCACGGACGCGCAGACCGGACGGGACGATCGTGACCACGGACATCCAGAAGTGCGAGACGCGGGACCCGTGGATGGACCTGCTTAGCCACAAGCTGGGTGGTTCGCCGCAGAACCTTTGGCGGCGCGATGCGGTGGTAAAGGCTGGTGGCTTGGCCGAAGGACTTGGGAGTAGTCAGGAGTACGACCTCATGTTCCGCATGTTGCAGCAGGATGCACGGTTGATCCATGACCCCGAAGTACTCACCGAGATCCTTCAACGGGCAGCAGGCAGCATCTCGCAGGTGAACCTGGATCGCAATTGGCGTCGCTTCGTCGACCTGCGTGTTCGCATTGTCGAGCACCTTCGATCGCGGTATCCGGAGCGTGACATGAAACCAGACTTGCAAGTGCTCTTCGACAGCATTCGCACCTTGTATCCGTTCGATCCGAAAGGTGCTGTTGCGCTGTATGAAGCGCATATCCCAACCGATTTCGAGCCCGGCTTGAGCAGTGCGACCGGAAAAGGCTACTTGATGCTGCACCGATCATTCGGCTTCAAATTGGCCAACCGCCTGCGCCAACTCGTGGCTTGATCGGCGATCACAAGGTGATCAACCGGTAGAGCACCATGTTCACACCCGGTACGCGCACGGGTAGTGAATTGTAGAACCCGGAGATCGATAACAACGCCTGTTTCGACCAACCCAGACTCTGCTTGATGGCCGGATCCATCAACAACTCATGGAGCTGCTGGTACTCAGCGGGCGTGATCCGGCCGAGCTTGCGGAAGTGGATCAACTGGATGTGCGTTTGATAGATGATGCCGACCAGCAAGCGGTGACGCCCCGTTCGCCTCGCCTGTTCATAGAACTTGGAATAGTACTTCAAGGCTGATCGGGTGAAGCCTTCCATCAACGCAAAAGGCTTCAGGACCTTCCGTTGCTCATCGATCCGGTAGAAACAATCGGGGCCATCCACGATGGTGCAATACTTGACGCACGGATCGAACAAGGCACGCGTGTGGAATTCCACGTCCTGATGTCGCGAAAAGGTCTCGTCGAACCCTCCTAACCGCAGTAGGAAAGAGCGTTTCCACAAAGGCTGCATCACGCTCCAGGGAAGCCGATGGCGAAGGAATTCCGCCAAGGGATCCTTCGCGGATGGTACCCAACGATTCGTGCCATCACCGGGCTGCTGTTGGAATACCTCCATGGTGGAGACCACCAGGTCAAAGTCTCCTTGCGAGGCTATCCGCAGTCGATCACGGATACAATGCTCCCCCAGCACATCGTCAGCATCCAGGAAAAGGAGGTACTCGCCCGAGGCCAGATCCACGCCCAAGTTCCTACAGTGGTTCGCGCCTTTGTTCTCCGGAAGCAAGTGAAGAATGATCCTAGCATCTGTAGCAGCGAGCTCGGCGATCAGTTCACGACTGCCATCGGTCGAGGCATCATCCACGAAGCGCATTTCCCAGTTCGTGTGCGATTGCCCTTGCACCGATGCCACCATCTCCCGGATGTATCGCACCTTGTTGAAACTGGGTACGACGACCGTGACCAAGGTGCGCTGTAGATCATCGGCAACGCTCGAACGCGAACGAGCGATATCGGTGGCCTTGAACCGCGATGGGCCCAAGCAACGGATCAAGCGTCGGTATCGCTCATCGAAGGCCGCCTTGGTGTAACTGTCCCTCGCGAAGCCGATCGCATTTTCACGCTCACTCGCACTCGGTTGCGCGAAGTGAGGTATTTCACCTGTTCGAAGAACGCGCCCCAAATGATTGGCTCTCACCAAGGGAGGCAGATCACCCAAGCCTTCGGAGATCACCACCTGAAGTCCAGCACTCAGGTACTCCGCGAATTTGGTCGGGGAGGCAACCCGATTGGTGATGGACGGATTTCGAACGAGCAATCCGACATCGCACACCGATAGCACACTGAGCACTTCATTGTGCGGAAACCATCGACGAGCCACCCGCCCGGGGAAACGCGTCATCAAGGCCTGAATGTGCGGGTCGTCCTGGCTCAGGAACAAGGCTCTGACCGCCGGATCAGCAGCGAGGACCTTCTCCAAGACCTGGTCCATGAGATCAAGGGATTGCCACCCCACCGTACTGCCAGAGTAAACGAGAACGACATCCTTTGGCCCCCAACCCAGTTCGGCGCGGAGGTCGGGGCTTCCAATAGGTCCGCAGCTTTCCAGATCGCGGCCCAACGTGCAAGGGATCACTTCATACCGTCCTTCTGTGTAACCAAGTTCCTGCTTCCAGTGATCGACCAGCGCTTCGCTCACCGCCATTCGCAGGTCCACCTCATTCACCACCTGCCTTTCCAATTCTGCGCACTCGGCAATGAGCGCGTCATCATCCACCACGCGGAACTCCTTCCACTCCGCTCCATAGGCAGCGCGGGCATCGAAACAGACCGTCCTGACGAGCCCTTTGGCACGCATGCGCAAAGCCAAAGCCGTGGCGAATATCCCGCGACCGATGATGCCCGTCGGCCTGTATATCAGGCACAACAGATAGAGCCAGATCCAATTGATGCGCCAGTTGTGCGCACGCGGGATCATTGGCACCACGATCGCTCTCGGATGTCGATCGCGGATCGTGCGGCGCGATCTAGAGAACTTCCGCAGGGATACCATCGCGACCAAGCGCACACGCTCCATGCCCAGACCGTTCAGGTGATCGACCACGTCGGTGACCTGGCTCCAATACACCCCTGAAGGGTGGTCGTTGTATGTGACGAAGAAGATCACAAGGTGGCTGCTAGGACTTCGAAGATGCGTTCCGTGGCATGACCGTCCCATAATTCGGGACAACGGCCGCGCTTGAACGTTCCATTGCCGATACGTTCCAAGGCGGCACTCAGCGCGCCAACGTCGAATGGAACCAGTTCGTTCGTTCCGACATCCACCGTTATCGGTCGTTCCGTATTCGGGCGAAGGGTGATGCAGGGAATGCCTTGAAAGGTGGCTTCCTCCTGCACTCCTCCACTATCGGTGATCACGCAGGCGCTCGTCGAGAGCACATGCTGAAAAGCGAAATAGTCCATGGGCTCCGTCAACTCCAGTCCGCTGATGGATCGAAGACGTTCCAGTGCTCCGTTCCGCTCCAAACTGGCCAAGGTCCGCGGATGGATCGGGAAGATCGTTCGGTATCGTTCGCAGACCGCCGTGATCATGTCGATCGTGCGGTGCAATTCCGCTGGATCATCCACCGCTGCCGGTCGGTGCATGGTAAGCAACGCATGGTCACCATCCTGCCAACCATGCTTGGCGAGTACATCGCAACCGGCGATGCGTTCCTTGAACTTCACCAATGTGTCGATCATGGTGTTGCCGACCATGTGGATCCGCTCAGCGGGTGCCCCTTCGCGCAATAGATGCTCACGTCCGCTCGGTTCAGTGACCATGAAGTGATCGGTCAGCTGATCCGTGAGGATGCGGTTGACTTCTTCAGGCATGGACCGATCACCGCTGCGTAATCCGCTTTCCACATGCACCAACGGTATGTTCAATTTATTCGCCGTGAGGGCTGCGGCCAATGTTCCAGTAACGTCGCCGACAACGACCATTGCTGCAGGCCGCACGTGCTTCACCGCCGGACCCAAGGTCAGCATGATGCGTGCGATCTGCTCGTTCGCATCACCCGGCTCGATGCCCAAGTGATGGTCGATACGAAGTCCGAATTGCTCGATGAACACATCGGTCATACGATCGTCCGAATGCTGACCGGTGTGCACGAATTCCACGCAGATATCACCCCGCTCCTCGGCCACCTCACGGAACCGCGAGACCTTCACGAAGTTTGGTCGCGCACCCACGACAACGAGCACGGTCTTCATCCCTTTCCGATCATGTGTCGCAAGGTATCCATTGCAGATACAGCCGCTTCCGCCTTGTCGAAACCTACCCATCCGTAAAGACAGGAATAGGCTGCACTGACACCACCAGCAGCCTTGGGTCTGAAGTCTGGCGATAGGTACTCCTCGAAGAGTTCCTTGGCCCGGGATCGATCCGAATGAGCAATGATCCGAATGGCCCCGAACAGGAGTTGTTCCGCAGCGTCCATTTGCGAAGCGAACGAACTAGCATCTTTCGTTCGCAAATGATCGCGGATGGCTGCCCGTAGCACGATGTACCGTTCCCAATTCCCGAGCGGATCCTGACGACTGATCGATCCTTCGAGACGCTTGAGCACCTCGGTGTGGATGGACGGATCGAAGATGACGTTCCCGCCTGATCGCAACAACCGAAAAGCAAGTTCGTGATCCTGACTGCTCTTCAAGGACTCATCCCACCCACCGATGGACTCAAGCCCCGCGCGCTGCCACAAGTTCGCTGAGGTGGTTCCCATTCGGCCGAGGATCAATGCTTGCCACGGATCGACGATCGAGGACTCGATGTCCTCCACGGATCCATCGGGCCTTCTGTTGCGGTAGCTCCCAGCCACGATCGTAGCTGGACCTCGGGTTCGGATCAAAGCAACTTGGGTCGCGATCTTCTGAGGGAACAGCACATCATCCGCATCCAAGAACTGGACGTACTCGCTGGTGCTCGCGCGCAAACCCGTATTGCGCGCCGCGCTCGCCCCTTCCTGGCACTGCGCAACAACGCGCAATCTGCCATTCGATTCACCCACCATCCGTTCAAGGATACTCCGTGTTGCGTCGGTACTTCCATCATCCACTGCGACGATTTCGAGGTCGACGTGCTCTTGTGCCAGAACGGACCGGACCGCCGCTTCGACATGCTCAGCGACATTGTAACACGGAATGATGACGGCAACCTTCATGCGCTCACCGCGCCAAGCGCGACACGCAAAGTTCGGCCCATCGGACCGACGGACCAAGGGTTTCAGCAGCTTGAGCCGATCCGGTCAACGTTCGATCCGATCCACGAATGCCTGGAAAACGATCTTGGCATCGAACTGCTCGCTCCATGCTGCTCGCACTCCTTGTCGGAATTCGGCGGTAGCCATGGGACCTTCGCGCCAATTGTTGAGCAATTCCGCAATGTCCTCCGGCTTACAATCGTTGGGCAAGAGCATTCCGGTACGCTCCCCCATGATCTCCCGGATCCCGCCTGAATCCGCCGCAATGACCGGTATACCGAAGCTGGCAGCTTCTTGTACCGCCACGACCACGCCCCCTTCCAAGTGGCTCAAATGGATGAAGACGTCCACCGGATGATCTCTGTACCACGCCATGATCTCGGGGTTCGGGGTCATGCCCTTGATGTCCACTTTGATGTTCGACGGTAGCTCCGCAGCCGCGCGCCTCACTAGATTCTCCTCGGTCCCCCCACCGAAATGGGTCCATTCAACGGGAATGTTCACCATGGCCAGCGCTTCGACCAATCGGAGCACACGCTTCCGCGGGATGAGGAAGGAGCAACTGACCACGCGCAATGGACCACTCGGATCGAACGGGCCAAGACCGTGGTCGTTGGTCCCCAACTGGGCCAATTCGAAAAGCTCTGGACGACCCGGATGCCGCTTCTTCAGATGGTCCATGCCGCTACGAGAAGCACAATAGATCCTCGAGACCTGTTGCAATTGGAACGAACGGAACGGGATCCAGTTATTCAGGTTCTGAGCTTCGAACACGTCGAAGCCATGTGCACGACTGAAGTAGGTGACCTCGGGAACGCTCATACGCACAAGTCCAAGGACCGTGGCCCAATCGTGGGTCCAATAGGAATAGAGCGTCACCTTGTTCGGATCATAGTCCTTCTTGATCCGCTCGCGCAACACCGCGCTTCGTCGGATCAGCTGACCGATTCGACTTCTCAACGCCGGCCATTGGTTCCGCAGGATCGACCACGAGGGGGCATCGCGCAGCAGTGAACGCAATAACCGCATCACCATGGGAGCGGATCGAAGCATCTCACCGGCCGAGGCCGAACCATATGGATCCGCTAGTGGCTCCTGCAGTTCAGCATTCGACGGAATGGGCCGCAAGCCGGGCTCTCGATGTTCCGGAAAGATCAGCACGCGGTCGTACCGATCGCACAGGATAGGCAACTCGTTCTCCAAGAACGATTCCCGCAAACCATACGGGAAACGCGTTGTGAACAACCAGAGCTCCTTCATCCTTTCTTCTCCTTTTCGCTTGCCCCACGCCGAAGCATGAAGGCCAGCAAGTAATACAATTGCTTCCACGTTGGGCTTTCGCTGCTTCGCAGATGTGTGATCGAAGGTGCCCATCCGAAGGCAGGCAACTGATAGAAGAACTCCTTCCAGATCCGATCGAGTTGGCGCTGCAATGCTCCACTTTCGAACGTCATGGACCGAGCGTTCTGGGAAGCGATGTTCTCCAACCAGCGCTGAAATGCCTTCACCCGGGTAGCGTCCACCGGCACAGGAATGCACCGTACGGTCATGAGTTGCAGCTCCAATTCCTCCGGCGAAATAGTGAATCCCAAGTGGGCGAAGACGTAACGGTAAAGAACCCGGAGATCCTCCGGACGATCCCGACCGTGGGCGATGTTGTTGGTGCCTTGTCGGTATCGGATCAGCGGTTCATCGAGGTTATGGAATCGCGTGAACCGTGCGATCTCGATCTGCTGCATCCAATCCTCCCCGTATCGCGGCCATTCGTCCTTGAACCGGATGTCGTGCTCCACCAGCACGCTGCGTCGATAGATCGTCGCAGGTTGGTTCAGCGGCACTCCGAAGAGCATGCGCGCTTTGCAGTCGGCATCTTCCAACTCCACATGATGCAGCGTAGTTGGATCGGACAGCAGTTGCAAATGGCCGCTGGATGCACCGATCTCCGGTCGTTCATCCATGAACGCGATCTGCTTGGCGAACCGACCCGGCAGCATGATGTCGTCCGCATCGACCCGTAGAATATACTCTCCTATCGCTGCGTCCATACCGCGTTGCGCAGCTCCACCAGGCCCAACGTTGCGGTCCAAGGCAATGACCCGCAAGCGCGGATCATCGATCGACCGGAGTACCTCCGAACTCCCGTCCGTGCTGGCATCGTCCACCGCGATCAGCTCGTAGTCCTTGAACGATTGGGCCAAAACGCTATCCAAGCACTCCCGCAGATAGGGCGCCTTGTTGTAGACGGGTATCACCACACTGGCCTTCATGTGAACAGATGGTCCAGTTTGCGTTTGATGCGGAAAGTCGTCCAACTCGAACGGACCGTCTGCGCCGTTACCTTCTTCCAGTTCGACCGTTGTTCCGGTTCGATCCGATCTTCGTTCAACTGGATCGTGCGTGAGAAGTGGCGCATCATCTCGAACGCCTCCCGGTCATGGATGGTGTGGTGCCACTTCAAGAGGAAGTACACGATCATCCGTCGCACGATGGGAATGTGCCGCACTTCCAAAGGCATGGGCCGCAAGGCGCGATCGACCGCATAGCCGGTTTCCAGAACGATGGCCAGATCGTGCTGATCCAACTGGACCGCCAAGTGGTGAAGGATGATCGCCGTCTCATCACGGAACGCATTGCCGCCCGTGGCGGTCTTCGCATCACTGTGGAATCGGAAGACGGCCAAGGGTATCTTGTCGAACCGTGAACGAACGTGCTCCTTCGCAAAGAGCACCTGCCACCAGAGTTCGAGATCCATCGTGTAATGCAGCCCCTCTTCCACCCCACCGATGGTGCGCACCGCATCCATCCGGTAGAAGGTGGATTGCTGATTCACCTGCGGATGGAGGAAGAGTCCATCGTGATCGGATGCGTCGTCCAGTGGCGATGGCCGATCGTCCTTTCCCTCCGTTCGGAAGAGCCGTTGACCACCGAAAACCTGTAGCTCCGGATCCGCAGCGAATGCGTCACCCACACGTTGCAAGGCTCCGGGTAACAGCAGATCATCACTGTTCAGCCAGCCGAATACCTCACCGGTGGCATGCTCCAAACCCTTGTTGATGGCATGGCTCTGTCCGCGATCCGCTTCGCTGCACCACCACGCCAACTTATCCGCGAACTGCCTGATCCCCTCCTTCGATCCATCCGTGCTTCCACCATCGACCACGATGTGCTCCAAATTCTCATACCCCTGATCGTGCACGGACGCCAAGCAGGGCAGCACGAACTGCCTTTGCTGAAAGCTCGGTGTGATGAGGGTGATGCGCGGTGCCATGCTCCGATCAATTCGAACAAGCAAAAGTGACCTGATCCGGCACGTTCATCAACGAACCGAGGTAGTGATCCGCCCATTTCGACGTGTTCTTCATCCACAGGTCCATCAGCGTGCATATTGCGTTAACGTCCGGTTATAGCAGTCCATGACGTCAGCTGCGCAGCGTCCGATCGTGAAGCGCTGTACCGCGTCATCCATGGCCGATGCACCAAGCTCTTGCGCACGGCTCGGGTCGTTGACCAACTGCAACATCCGCTCGGCCAATTCGGCTGGACCTCCTTTGTACAACAAGCCGGTTCGACCATCAGAAACAACTTCCAACGTTCCACCATCGGCGTAGCCTATGACGGGAATTCCTTGTGCCATCGATTCAATGGAAACGCGACCGAGCGCTTCGTTGCGGCTGCACATCAGATAGGCATGACCGGAAGCATAGAACCCCGAGAGGTCGTCCTGAAAACCCATCAATTCCACGTGTGCCTTCAGACCCCGATCACGGATCAGTTCGCGCAGCTCATCCGTCTTCCCACCACCCGCAATACGCAATCGAACAGCGGGTCGCTCCTTCACCACCAACGCAAGTGCCTCAATGGCTTCGCGCTGGCCTTTCTGCGGATGGATGACACCGGCCATGAGAAAAGTGAACGGCTCCTTGTGCTGCCAACGCCTGTCCGCGATCGCCCTCCATTCGCGGCAGCCCTCCTCCGATACCACACCGTTGTACACCACATCGACGGTTGTGCGCGTGCCCACGTATCGCTGCACATCGGTGCGCACGGCTTCGCTGATCGCGATGCGAGCATCGGCCTTCCGCAAGGCACTCGCATAGGCCGCCTTTCCCGCATCAAGATGGAACCCGTAATGCTTCTCCGGCATTTCGCGCATGTGCCAGATCACGGGGTTATCGAGCGCACCCATGATCTCCGGGGCAATGCCTACAGCGAGGCTGTTCACATGAACAAGATCGATCTTCCATCCATTCAACTGATCGCCCACTACTGATCGGACGGCTCGATTCCGTGCACGATCCCGTCGGACCTGTTGGACGTATCGGAGCCATTGCTTGAAGCGATGATGCGGACCACCTTCGAAATGCCGCTTGGTCATCCACGGTGCCCAATACAGGACCCGATGCTTGATACCTTCCTTTCGAAGCCGTTCGATGAACGGACCATCTTCCGGAGCGAGGACGAAGGGTTCAACTTGATGCGCCACACGCAGACGGATCATCAGATCCAGCAAACTGCGATTCGCACCGTAGAGATCGGCGTAGTGGGTGAGGTATGCCACGCGGAGTCCCATGATCAGGACCGCGCTGCGGTTCGCAGGAGTTCTTGAAGGGCGTCCACTTGGATCTCCACCCGGTGATGTACCTCTACATAAGCCCGCCCTGCGAGACCCATGGCCTTAGCGAGTTGTGGATCGTCGATCAAGCGGATCATGTTCGCAGCCATCGCCTCCACGTCATGCTCATTGCACAGGAACCCACGCACACCTTCTTCCACGACATCCGCTATGCCTGCATGGCGTGTGGAGACGACCGGTACCCCGGAAGCCATTGCTTCCAATACGGCGAGCGGCGTGCCTTCATGATCATTGGTGGCCGTGACCACGCTGTGCTGCACGAAGGCGCGACTGTTCCGCAACATGCTGGCAATCTCGGTCGGGGTGCGCACTCCAGCCAGTTCCACGGCATGGCCGATCCCAAGCGAATCGACGAGATCACGACACTCTTCCCAAAGTTTGCCCTGCCCGACCATCGTCAATCGCGCTTCCGGGCGAGCTTGCAACACCTTGTGGAAGGCGTTGATGGTGAGCTGGGGCGCTTTCTTCTCCGCGAAACGACCTACGGCCAGGAACCCCGGACCAACTGTACTTGGATCACCCGGCACGAACTGATCGACGTCGATGCCGTAACAGTTGTAAACGACCTTTTCCCGAGGCGCGCCGATGCGTAACAGTTGTTGTTCCATGGCGCGACTGACCACCACCAATTTGCTTGCGTAGCGGAAAACCTCCTGGTAACTCTGGTATCGAGCGATGTAATCCTCGCGGTGCGCATCGAAACCATGGAAGTGCACCACGAGCGGAATACCAGCAGCTTCGCAGGACTCTACGATCTCCGCGGCCATGATCCCGTACTCTGCCAATACCACATCCGGCTTCTCCTTCCGCAAGCGTTTCGTCAACCGATGACGCAAGAGACCCGGCATGCCGCCATACGGGCGCGCCAAGATCCGATCGAACCATTGACCAATAGCAGAGGGACGAGCTAGTTGTGCCCCACGCGACACGTTGCGAGGTGGGTTGCCACCAGAAAGCAACAGGTCCACATCGCGCAGTCGTTCGATGTGCGCAGCGATGAAGGTCTCGCTCCAAGCGTTCTGCGCAGGCGATGCCAGTGCGATGCGTAGTGTTCGATCCGCCCTGTTCTGCGCCATTCACTTTCCCTTGGCGATCCGTTCCAAGGCCGATCCGATGCGACGACCCAAGGTGGGTGTGGCCGCAAGTCGTTTGGCTTCGAGGCGAGCCTGTGATGCAGCGATGATGTCCGTTGGGAAACCCGCTGCTAGGAGCCTATCCCGCAGGATCGTGACATGCGGCAAGAGCAACGGATCCTTGCCCGACACGATGCCGTCGATCATGCTGCGGGTGAAGTGGATGAAGACGATCGGGAACCTGCGGTTGATGAGGACCGTACCATCAGCAGCGGCCGTGCGCGCGCATTCGATCATGTTCCAATTGGCCACGTTGCACCCGCGATGCTTCAAGGGAACGACACCCTCGAAATACACGGGCAGGATGTTGAGGTGGGTTTGATCCACGTATTGGCCTTTGGAGGTATCCTTCACACACACCTCCAAACAATTCTCCGCCCAGCGACGCAAAGGCTCTACAGCACGCCGATGCGCAGCAACGAAGCCTCCGTTGTACAGGCCCTCCACAAAAAGCATGTCGAAGTTGTCCCGGTCCACCGCTGCCTTGCCGCTTCGCCAGTGCGGGGACAACAGCATATCCGCATCATCCAAGTCCGTCCAGAGGAAAGCCGGGTCGGAGAAGAAGTGCAGATCACAGTCGCCGTAGATCACTTTCTCGTAACGCTGGTGCAGGTATTCCATCAGCACCGGCTTCATGGACCATCGCAGCACGTCGCTTTCCTGCGCATACTTGGCTGCGAGTTGCTTGCCCACCGAGACGTGCAGTACCTCCTTCAAGAAGATGACCTCGATCCCCTGCATGCCGTTCAGGGCATCAGGCTCCAGTGCATCCACATCGGTGATCAGGATGGCGAAGGGCAGGTCAGCATCCCATTGCCGCAACGAGGTCGCCAAGCCAAGCGCCCAGCCGAGATGGCTGCGGGTGATGATGGTGCAGAAGACCTTCTCCATGCTCACGTGTCACTGCTGAGTTTCGCTTTGACCCTTCCGAAGATACCATCGACCCATAGGATCAGGGACATGATGGGGCCTCGCTGTGCAACGGCATTCCGATCCAGACCTTCATGCGCTACACGCATCATGCGCCGTTGGCCCTCGCGGAAGAAGGCTTGGTGCTTCTGGTAGAGTCTTTCGTGCAACACTTTGAACTTGTCTTCCTGCTGCGTGGCGCCGGTTGCATGCTTCCGGTAGCGCGCCGAGATCACCGGCAACAAGGCAAAGCGGCACCCTGCTTCGATCAAGCGGATCCAAAGGTCGTAGTCCTCGATGTGCTGCAACTCGGGTTCGGTATCGAAGCCTCCCACGTCCAGCACGGAACTCCTCCGAGCGACCACGGCCGATGGCTGGATGAAATTGTAGATCGCCAGTGAAAGCGGGAAGTGATCCGTCTTCCACGGTTCGAAGTAGGCCTTGTGCGTCCAACTGCGTCCCGGCTCGTCGCGGTAACTCTCCACCGGTGCGCACACGACATCCACCTGGTGTTCTCCCGTGAACCGTGTCACCGCGTTGGACAAATGATGCGTCAACCAGGTATCGTCCGGATCGAGGAAAGCGACGAATTCCCCGGCTGCTGCCTGGAGCCCCGTGTTGCGCGCTGCGCTCACACCTTGGTTGCGCTCGTGCCTGATGAGCTTGATACGATGATCCGGTTGTTCCGCCGCAAACGCCTCCACAACGGCGGTGGTGCCATCCTCCGGTGCATGATCGTCTACCACGATCACCTCCCATTTGTTGTACCTCTGCGCGGCCACCGACCGCAACGCATCACCGATGTATGCACCCATCCGGTACGCGGGCATGATCACGCTTACCATTCCGCTCCCCGTGTTCGTCCCGTTCATTCCTTCGGTGCTGATGCGGAAAATAAGCGAGAGAATTTCGCCAACGCCTTTCGCGGAGTGCCATCAAGGATCCGGTCGACCAGGGTGATGGAACCCGGTTTCGGCGGCAGGATGTCCGCTGAAGGCATGTAGGGTGCGACGCCCAAGCGCTCATGAAGCGCCGTCATCGGCGGTCCGAGCTCCTCGATGAGGATCCTCCAGATCTTGAACTTCGCGTTCATGTAATTGTTGCCATCGTGGATGCGATAGTCGGCCTTCGGCGTCATGCTCGCGCTGACAGGACCAAGCCCCAAGGGTGCGAAGGTGAGCCACATGTCGGCACAGACGCGCACTTCGGGGCAAGGCATGATCTTCTCAAGAACGGTGCGAGGCAGGCTGACACCGGATGTGGGCGCGAATCTCGGCAGGTCGTCCGGGTGGCATTTGGTCCGGCGCCAACGGTGGGCGATGTCTCCAAGGGCCATCATGTCCACGACCAATTCGGTGGTGGTGACCCCACCGCGGATCACGGCCATGTTGTGGTGATGCAGGACCGCCGTGGGCATCGCAGCGAACGCTTCTTGCACTTGCCGGAGCTTGTCCGCATACCAAACATCGTCGGAGTCGATGAAGGAGACCAGATCACCCTTCGCAGCGGCGACACCGGTGTTGAACCCTGCGCCCTGACCGCGATTGCGACCATGGTCGATCACGCGAATGTGCTCCGAATGCTTTGCCTCGAAGTCGCGCATCAAAGCCAAGGAACCATCTGTGGAACCGTCATCCACCAGGATCAATTCGAACGACACCCCATCTTGTGCCAACACCGAATCGATCGCCTCTTTCAGGTACACCCCGCCGTTGAAATTGGCGAGTACGACGGAATGGAGGATCGGCTTATCAACCATTGCCTACGGTCCTATGGAAACGCATGATCCCCGCTCGCTTCGCGGTGTTGAAGGTCCGCTCCAGTTCAGGTAATGCTCGCAGGTCCAGCAAGCGGTGCAGTTCGTTCACGAATTCGCTGAGCCGTAATTTGAACAGTTGCTCCATGACCTTGCGCATGGTCGGTGGATCCTTCGGAACCCGAACGCGCCCTCCATGCAAGTGGGTGAGCATGGACTTGGAGAAGGTGTGGGCTTCGGCAAGTCGCAACAGGTACTCCTTCTGTACCCGGTTCTTGCCGATCAAGTGGACCAGATAAAGGTCAACGAAAATGCCTTTGCCCATGCCCAATTCGCAGGCGACCCAACTGAATTGTTCATCGCCACACGAGTCCAAGCTGGTGCCCGTGCGATCCAGTCCTTGTTTGGTGGGATCCTTCAACAGGCTCTCGAGGTAGTGTGCTGCCACTTCCCTTCGCACCATCATACCAGCCCCCCATGGAATGGCCAGGTCGGTGGGGTCGTTGGACCATTGATCGGCCGCCACCTCGCGCAAGGTGACCATCGGCACATAGGGCATCAGCTCCGGCGCCGGCGCTTCTTCGAAATCGGGCACGATGCGGCCCGCACCGATCACACCCAAGGTGGGGTGCTGTTCAGCCAACCGTACCATGGTGGCCAGGTAGTCGGGGGCCATTTCGTTGTCGTCGTCGGCGTAGACCAGATAGCGCGTAGTTGTTTCGTCGATCGCACGCAGCCGGGCCATCGTCAAGCCGATCCGCGATTCCTTCACCACCCGAGCGTGCGGATGCCACCCCAGGTCCATGGTCTCCACCACGCCATTGGTCGAGGCATTGTCCACCAGCAACAATTCCCATTGGTCCATGGGCAGGGTCTGCTTCTGCAACGAACGCAGTGTCCGCTCCAGATGGTCCGCTCTCGGGTTGTATGTGCAGATCGCGAGAGAAAGTGTCGGCGTCATGCTCCTGTTCCACATCCTTCGATGAATTCGTTGCCCTTACAGCCGGGGCAGAAAACAACGCATACGCCGGTCTTCCCCCAAAGAAAGAAATAAAAAGACCATGGCGCTTAATCGGACAGGGCTAACGGGTCTTACGTCCTCTGGGAGTGCGGACGATCACACAGAGACACGGAGGCACGGTGCTGCCCAGTGCGGGCGCGTCGAACGACGAACAATGGACGATCCCACTCCCCGGTTCTGGTCACGCTAGCGAGGCACTTCGCTGTGCCTCGGTCTCCGATAGTCCTTTCTTTCCACCTGCCGAGTGAACAGAACCTGCACCAGACAAGGAATGGAGACCCGATAGCCCTACTCACTTGGTCGGTCGCAACGAACGGCCTACGGCACGAATGCCCCGATCCACCGCACGCACCAACCGCATCACCGGACCGTTGCGCTCGATGTTGATCCGGCCGATCTCCTGCCGCATCCTGTTCAGGCGACCAAGCGTGGAGATAAGGAGCACGGACTGCGCCGTTCGGAAGAAATTGGCATGCTTGGCGTAGAGGTGATCGTGCAGTTTGCGCATGCGTTGCGGGTCGCTGGAGGCACCGCCCTCGTGCTTGCGGTAGCGGCTGGTCGGGCGGTCGAGAAAGCCGAACCGCGAACCCTGTTCCACCATCCGGATCCATAGGTCGTAGTCTTCGATGTGCTGGATCGCCAGGTCGGTATCGAATCCACCCACACGTAACAAGGCACTGCGGCGCAGCAAGGAGGCCGAGGGCTGGATGAAATTGTGCAAGCCCAGCGTGCGCGGAAAATCCTCCACGTGCCATGCGGTGATCTCTTGGATCTTCGTCGGTGGTGCATCGGGACCGTCGTAGAAGGCTTCCACCGGACCGGTTGCGACATCCAAGCCGGGGTCCTTCTCGAAGAGGTCCATCAACTGTTGCAGATGGTCGGGGAACCAATCATCATCCGGATCGAGGAAGGCCACGAAGGTTCCGCGACCTTCGGTAGCTCCGGTGTTCCGCGCAGCACTTACGCCCTGGTTCACTGTGTGACGCACCACGCGAGCCTTGTCCGCTCCTACCCGTGCAATGAAGGCCTCCACGATCGCATGCGTTCCATCCTCCGGGCCCAGATCGTCCACCACCACCACTTCCCAATCGGTATAGGTCTGTGCGGCCACGGAATCCAAGGCTGCGGCAATGTAACGGCCCATGCCGTAGGCGGGCAGGACGACGGTGACCAGGCGTTGATGCATCATACCCCGATCAATGATCCTTTGGAATGGAAAACCGGTTCTAGCAGCCCTTGTGCTTGAGGTCCACGTTGGCCGATCGGACGGCTTGATGAGGTGATCGGCCACCCCGTTCGGGCTTCAACCAAGCGGGATGATCTCCCGGTGCAGCAGGTCGCGATCATTTGATGGCCAACATGAACAAACTCCCCACGCGGCGATGCTCCGAATCCCGCTTGGGATCGAAGACCCTCGGTTCCACTTTGCTGAATCCGGCACGGCGCAAAGCCAGCGCCAAGGTCTCTTCGTCGTACGCGAACCGGTGGCACTCAAAATGGCCGTCGCCATAGATCTCGTCCTGCTGGCGGAAATGGTAGTTCACATGCTCCATGGTGGTCTTCACCCATTCGGGGTGCCAGTTGTTCTCTTCACAGGCCTTCTCCCATTCTTCGCGGCCGTGCACATAGCACTCCATTGGCCAACGCGTGTCCGGCACGGAGATGTACAGCTCGCCGCCTAGCTTCAGGATCCGGTGGCATTCCTTCAGGAAGGATCCCGCGTTACCTGGGTAGCGCAAATGCTCCAGGAAATGCTCGCAGAGCAGTTCCGACGCAATGTCATCCGGTATCGGCAATGGACGCCGAAGGTCCACGCGAAGATCCACTCTCGGGCAATAGTCGATGCGCATGTAACCGGGCGTCTTCACCGGTCCGCAGCCGATGTTCAGCCGAACGTCCGCAGGCCATTTGATGTACTGCGCGGCATGCACACCGCGACGATGGACACCCATGGCGATGACCTCTTCCCGAAGATCCGTCCAGCGCTCGTATGCAAAGGAGGACAACCTCTTCTTCAGGATCCTATCCACGATACCTTCTTTCATGCTCGAACAGGTTGCGGCTCATCGTCCATGTATCCCGCTGCCTCTCAAATGTATTCATTCCCTTGGTGCGCGATCCGATCCTGCCATGCCGGAAGCACGGTCATTGCTTACGCTGTAGCACCGTGGTCCTGAACCGTTCCAACCCTTCCCGGTAGGCCAGGTGGAAAGCGCGTTCGGTTGGTGTGCCTTCGAAAGATGCTTCGCTCCACCACCGACGCATTTCCCAGCGCATTTCGGAGACGCGCAGGCGCAGTGCCCTTTGCACAACGTGATGCATGGAGGCTTCAGGAAGTGGAATACGCACTTTTCGCCCATGCAAGTGGTGCAACAAGGCACGCGAGAACGCATGTCCCTCCGCCAACCGAAGCAGGTACTCTCTTTGCACGCGCGACTTGCCGATCAAGTGTGTCACCACCAGTTCGGAGAAGATCCCTTTGCCCAACCCCATTTCGCAGGCCACCCAAGAGAATTCGTCATCGCCACAGGAGTTCAGTGCTTTTCCTGAACGATCCAAACCCTGCTTCAAGGGATCGGAGAGAATGAGTTCTTTGTAACGCAAGGCGACGGCACGGCGAACGAGCATGCCCGCACCCCATGGGATCAACTGATCTCCCGGGTCATTGGACCAATGCGTTCCTTCGACCGAACGCAAGGCCAACATCGGCAGGTAAGGCTCAAGAGCGGCGTCCGGCGTCTCCTCGAATTCGGGTTCGATGCGACCTGCACCGATAACTCCGAGCAGTGGATACCGATCGACGAGTTCCAAGAGTTTGCTCAAATAATCCGGTGCCAGCACATTGTCGTCATCCACGAAAACGATCAGTTCCTGCACCGACTCCGAGATGCCACGCAGCCGAGCCATGGTGAGCCCGATGCGATCCTCGCGTACCACCCGGGCGTTCGGGTGCCATGCCAGATCCAAAGTACCGCAGACCCCATTGGAGGAGGCATTGTCCACGATCACCAACGCCCACTTCGCTCGATCCAGATCCTGCGCTGCCAACGAAGCCAGCGTACGTTCCAGATGGTCCTTTCTGGGGTTATGCGTACAAATGGTGACGTTCAGTTCCATTGCACTAAGCCTCACACTCCGGCACGTCGCTGGTACAACAGCTCCGCGATCTCGAGATCCAAGGGCGTATCGATATCGAAGCTCTCGCTGGCATCCAACTTCACGAACTGCACCTGTGGACCGAACCACTCCTTGGTGCGCGTGACCATTTCCCGTGGCGCAATGGAAACCACGTGCGTGAGTTTGAGGATGTCCGGCAGATCCTGTGATCGCGGCTTGTTGGCGGGATCGAAGTTCAGCGGCTTTCCGTCCTGGTAGAGGAAGTCCTTCACATCGGCAACGGTGGTCAGCGAATCGTATCGCTCAAGTCCATTGCGGTACGCTTCGATGCAGCGTCGGTAAACCTCGGCGCCGGCCAGCGGATTGGTCACGTGCGTGAGCAGTACGTGGTCGGAAGACATCTGACCGGCCATGTACGCATACACCTCGCTCATGGGAACCGAGCTGGTCGCATAATACGGATCACGCTTCACCGGGATCGCACCCAGTTCCTTGGCCAGTTCCAACATCGCAGGATCCTCTGAGCTCACGAACACCGCGTCCAATTCCTTCACTTGGAGCAATTGCTCGATCTTGATGGCCAGCAGATTGCTGCCCGCGAAGGGCCGCAGGTTCTTGTTCTTCACGCGTTCGGATCCACCGCGCACGGGGATCACCGCTTGGATCACTGGTATCATGCCTTGTTGGCCACTTTGTACTTGTGGTGTTCCACTTCCTGCACGCGCTTCACACCATCGCCCATCATCTCCTCCGTGCGGCGAACATCGGCAACGAAGTGCGCGAATTCATCACCCTCCAGATCGATCGCGACCTTGTCGAAATGCACCCAATCCACATTCCCCAACTTCACGTGCTTCTCCAGCATCCGGGCACCGGAAGCCACGGCGAGCATGCAACCCAGTGAACCGAGATCGTGACTGGAATACCCGGGGATGACCTGCGGATGCTTCGATGTCATCTCGTTATAGGTGCGCACTACGCCGATGTTGCAATTGGGTGCTGGTGTGGGGTAGGCGCTCACACAATGGAGCAGGTAAACGACGCGTCCGTCGCCGTAAGTGCGCATGACGTGATCGAGGTATTCATCCTCGGTGAAACCCGTGGAGACCACGACCGCACCACGGTAGTCGGCAGCCAGTTGCGCGTGGTAGTCGCGGTGGTTCGAAATGGTGGACGGGATCTTGATCAGCCGCGGTGAAAATCGTTTCAAGGCTACATAGCTCTGCAGGTCCAGGACGGAGCAGAACCATTCGATGCCGCAACGCTTGCAGGTCTCATCCAACAGATCAAGCAGTTCGTCGTTGAGTTCCACACCGCGCCGGTAGTCACCCAAGGTCTCACCGAACGGCGACCAGTAATAACTCGCCAATTGCTCCGCCGTGTAGAAACTGTCCACATGACGTTTCTGCACCTTGATCAGGTCTGCGCCAGCATCCGTGGCACGTTCCACCATCTTCACCAGTCGCTCCGGATCCCCTAGATGGTTGTTGGTGAGTTCAGCCACCACCAGCACACGATCCGGGTTGGCTAGATCGATGGTACCCTGTCGCTTGGTCGTAACAAGGCCCTGACTTCTTCGGCTGAAAACAGCCGGGCTCATCGCGCTGTAATTCTTATTCCCGACGTGCACCAGCTTCAAGCGATCGCCGCTTGCGAAGAAGTGCAGGAACTGACGGAAGGCGTGCTCTTGGGCGTGGATGATGGCTTCCCGCTCCCCTGCTGTGGCACCCGACCGATCGACGCCGGCCTTGCTGCTCAGCGACCCACTGCTCGTTGTGAAGTCGAAGCCGAGTAGATAGACCGTCGGTGCTTTTCCGCGAACGGCACCGATGCGATCCGCCAGCTTCAGCGCGTTGAGCAGCACGAACGGCTCATCGAAGAAGGCACGTTCGTTGATGCGCACCACTTCCAATTCATCCTGGTCCAGATCGATCGGGATCGGCGGAAGCACCACGTGTGCGACTTCCGAAGGCAGCGGCTTCCCTGCCAAATAGAACCCGCATCGGAATCCTTCCTCGTTCAGGCTGTGCCGCACCCAGTTCGCGCTGAATACGCCGACATCACCGGGCAGGATGCGCTCCGAATCGTTCAGGGTGATGGTGATCCCGGGTGTCATGGCCGGGAGGTCGATCCCATCCAAGCTCGGCCCTTTACCGATCACATAGATCACATCACCGGTCTCCTTGGCGGCCAATTCTGCCACCTTTCTTTCGATCAACTCCTGCATGGCAAGCTCACTGGATATTGGCCTTTTGCTCGATCTTGAACCGGTACTTGTGCCCGGGTTCCAAGTATTCTCCTGCATAGGTACGGCCTTCGATCTCCACGCGCAACCCGTGCTCGAGTGCCAGGTTGATGCCCGCGAGGATGTCCCAACTGTTGGCGCCCTTCGGGTTCTCGAAGGTGAGGTACGATCCCCGCACAACGGCCATCATGTTCACCGCGCAGCAACCGATCATGCGGTATTCCGGACCAACGCCGACGGCTGAGATCTGCTCACGCGACAAGGACGAGGACAAGCCGCGGATGCGGGAAACGAACCGCTGGATCCGATCACCCGTGCGCAACCAATGGCCCATCTCCGGCGCACCCAGCAACGACCCGAGGTGCCGTCCGTTCCGGTAGCACGCAATGGATACGCCCCACTCCGGCAGCCCTGAGGTGAAATTCTCCGTGCCATCGATCGGGTCCACCACGATCACCGTGTGCCCTTCGGGGATGCCGCTCCCCGTCAATTCCAGTTCCTCAGAAACCACGAATACCGGAGTGAGATGCTCCTTTGCCAACCCGATGATCGTCTCCTGCACCAACAGATCACCCTGTGTCACGAAGCTCCCGTCGGCCTTTGCCGAGGGGGTGTTGCGCAAGGCCAACACATCCTGCAATAGCTCTTTACCGACGCGTTGTTGGATGGCATCGAAGAAGGCGGTGATGTCCGGTGCGAGCATACGTGTTGTGATCACGGGTAAGCGATCCGGTCGTCGCCGGGATCGGTGTAGAACAAAGGGGTGTAGGGCGCTTGGAGGATGGCTTCGAGTTGCTCATCCACTTCGATGGCGTATTGCTCCTTCAACCGCATGAAGGCGATGAATTCCCGATCGGGGTGGTGAACGCCGTGCGATTCCATCTGCTGTTTGATGCTGGTAAGGTCCTGCAGGTGCGATGCATATTCGGGCATGTAGGCCTTGCGATAAAAGGTGATGCCGCTCACGTACACGCGGCATCCGGGGATCATGGCCAGGGAACCCACGATCGCTGCCCCGGAAGTGGGCCGGAAGCCTCCGAGGCTGCGCTCGATGTCGCGGTATACGGTAGGTGCGATGCGCCGCAGCGTGAGCCAGCCCGTGTTGTTGGCATGGAAGTCGTGCACGTTCTTTTGCAAGCGTTCATCTGCTAGGGGATAGAACACCTCCTTGAACCCGGCCTTCCGGAGCTCACTGGTATCCAGCGGACCTCCACCCCACTGATCGCTCAGGTCCAGGCAATGGAAGTAGGCGATGCGACGCGCCAAGCGGACCAGCTCCGGATAGATCCGCAGGCGTCGTCCTTTGTTCATCACCACCACCACATCGGCAGCGGCGATATGGCTACGATCCCGTTCATCCAACAGACAGTTTGGACCGATCACCACCACTTTGGCATCGCGGAATGCAGGTGCGTAATCGTGCAACTGCTTCAACCGGGAATACCGGATCCGCACCGCATCCAGCAGCCGATCGAAAAAGGAACCTGAACGTTCACGCATCCCTCCTACACGAACCGATGGTCAAGCAGGTCCGCAACGACCGGGAACTATGATCTTTCAACACCATGGACACCGTGCGAAGATAACCCATGGCCGCAGGTGATCATTGCTACGGACCGGCCATCGCGATCCTTCATTGCCGATGCGGCCTTGTCGGATCCGAAAGCTTGGACCACGGATGGACCGGGATATCCCCGCTGGAAGGATTGCCGATACACCCAGAACGGACCGCTCCGAACAGTCGATCAACGCGGGCCAGCGAACTGCCTGCGGATACGACCGAGCACGCCCACGGTGCGGGAATAGCCCTTTGGAACATGTATGCGAAGACCTGCCAATACGGTGTACGAAAGGCTCCATCCGAGCAAAGCACGGTCGCGCACAGCGTACTTCCATACCAACCTGGCCAACTCCCAGTTCTCTTTTTCCATGGCCTCGCGCCAGCCCTTCTTCAAGGCGTATTCCTTCCGGAGTTGGATGACGTCGTGGTGGCGGTAGTTGCTCAGCTTGTCCTGCTCATGGATGTTCACCAACTGCACGCGCAGGTGATGAACAGCACCCTGCATGGAATAGATCCCGCCCGGATGGATCGCACGTACACCCGTGAATTCGGGTTGGAAGATGAAGTGACCGCGCCCTAGCAGAAGGGTGAATAGCGGCGTATCGCCACCGCCGAAGCGCATGTGGATGTCTTCGAAGCCCTTGGCCTGATCTCTTCGATAAAGGAAGGTGCAGGTAGGAAAGCCTTGGCCATGCAAGTGCTCCCGCTCGCGCACGATGGGGCCATCGGGATACTTGTTGTACACGCCCAGGAATTCGGTGCGCGCACCGTCCTTTTCGTTGTAAGCATTGGTGAAACAGCCGGTCGCTTCGGGATCCCGCTCCATGGCATCCACCTGTCGTTGCAATTTAAACGGGTCGATCCAATGATCATCCCCTTCGCAGAAGGCCACGTACTTCCCGCGTGCCATGCTCATCAGGTGCAGGAAATTCGCCCGCCCCGTGGGCTTCCCGAATACTTTGATCACATCCTTGCGGGAGCGCAGGAAAAGCCGGATGCGATCGGTTTGGGCCGCTGCGATGCGTTCGCAGATCTCCCGCGTGCCGTCGGTGCTTTCGTCCTCGCCCAACAACAACTCCACGGCGAAGTCGGTGCGCTGCTCCAGGATCCCCTTCAGGCACGCTTCGATGAATGGTGCGTGCTGATATGTCGTGACCATCACGCTCACGAGTGGTGTGCTTTTCAACACCTCGTTCGGTAGCTCCCGGGTGGCCATGGTACGATCGATCAGAACAACGACCACATCAACTTGCTGCCAGCCGCGAACAAAACCACCACCAGAGCAATCCGCAGATACGCGTGAGGCAACCGCGCCGAGAGCATGGCACCGACGATCACCGCTGGAATGGAGCCCAGCAACAGGTTCCCAAGCAGACTGAAGTCGACATTGCCAAGAAGCAGGTGCCCGGTGCCAGCGAAAATGGCCAAGGGGATCGCGTGTACGATGTCCGTGGCGATGAGTCGCGGCGGCGTTAGGCGTAGTGGGTAGAGGTAGACCAGAAAGACCGCACCGAGTGCGCCAGCCCCCACGGAAGTGAATGTGACGAGCACACCCAGCAACACCCCTGCGGCCACGGTGAGCGGTCCTTGCATGTTCTTGAACCGAACCCCCTCGGTAATGCGATACGAGCGGCCCAATGCGTGCAGCCGACGTTGGAACAACATCGCGACAGCCGTGATCATCACCGTGATCGCCACGGCCCCTTTCACGAGATGGATGGAACCGACTTCGATGGGGTTGACGTGCAGCCAGGCCAACGTGGCCGTGGAGGCCGTGAGGCTGCCGAGCCAGAGCCGCTTCACCACCTGCCAGTCGATCAGGTTGTTGCGTTGGTGCACGGGCGTAGCGAAGAGCTTGGTGATGGCTGCGAACCAGAGGTCAGTGCCGACCGCAGCCAAGGCCGGCACGCCGAACAGGAGCAAGAGGATCGGGGTCATCAACGCCCCGCCACCAACCCCGGTGAGCCCTACCATGAGGCCGATCAAGGCACCTGCTAGAATGAGCTTCCAGTCCATCCCTTACTGCAAGCCTTTCAACACCTGTTCGGCGCAAACCTCCGGGGTCAGCCCGGTCGTTCGCAGATGGATCTCCGGAGACTCCGGAACCTCATACTCACTATCGATGCCCGTGAAGTTCTTCAATTCACCTTTGCGGGCCTTGGCGTACAGTCCTTTGACATCGCGGCGTTCGCACTCCTCTAATGGGGTGTCCACGAAGACTTCTACGAACTCGCCTTCGTGGAACAGGTCGCGTGCCATGCGGCGTTCGGTGCGGAACGGACTGATGAAGCTGACGATGACGATGAGGCCCGCATCCACCATGAGCTTGGACACCTCGGCCACGCGGCGGATGTTCTCCACCCGATCGGCCTCGGTGAAGCCCAGGTCGCGATTCAGCCCGTGGCGTACGTTGTCGCCATCGAGTAAGTACGTGTGCTTGCCCTGGGAGTACAATCGCTTCTCCAGCAGATCGGCGATGGTGGACTTGCCCGATCCGGACAGGCCGGTGAGCCAGATGCACCGCGGTTCCTGGTGCTTCATCGCCGCCCGCGCATTGCGGTCCAATTCCAACGCCTGCCAGTGGATGTTGCTGGCGCGACGCAGGGCGAAATCGATCATCCCCGCCCCCACGGTCTCGAAGGTGAGCTTGTCGATGAGGATGAAGCTGCCGAGCAACTTGTTCGTCCCGTACGGTTCGAAGACGAGCGGGGCGCTGGTGGAAATGTCCACGGTCGCGATCTCGTTCAGTTCCAAGGTCTTGGCGGCCATGTGCCCACCGGTGTTCACATCCTGCCGGTACTTGATGCCCATAATGGTGGCCGTGACCTCCTTGCACCCCAACTTCATCAGGTACTGGCGGCCGGGCGACATGGCGTGCTCGGCCATCCATAACAACTTGGCTTCGAACTGATCGGCCACCTCGGCCGGTCGATCCGCAGCCACGATCACGTCACCGCGACTCGCGTCCACCTCATCGTTCAGCGTGATCGTGATTGAATTACCTGCGTGGGCCGCTCCTACTTCCTCGAAACCGTCGATCACGGCTTTCACCGTGGTACGCACGCCCGATGGCAACACGCGCACCTGATCGCCGGGCTTCACGGTGCCTTCTGCAATACGTCCGCAGAATCCCCGAAAATCCAAGTTGGGGCGATTCACCAATTGCACGGGTAGGCGGAATGCACCACGGTCCGATGCGGTGTGGATCTCCACGGTCTCCAAGTAGTGGATCAAGCTCGGGCCATCGTACCACGCGAGGTTCTCGGTCCGGGTCACCACGTTGTCGCCATCCAGACCGGACAGTGGTATCGCCTGAAGCCCTTCGAAACCGAGATCGGCGGCGAAAGCACGGTACTCCGAAACAATGGAATCGAAGACCAGTTGGTCGTAGCCCACCAGGTCCATCTTGTTCACCGCCAGCACCACCTGCTTGATGCCCATGAGGCTGGCGATACGGCTATGCCTGCGCGTTTGCACGAGCACGCCCTTGCGCGCATCCACGAGGATCACGGCGACGTGGGCCGTGGATGCACCCGTGGCCATGTTGCGCGTGTACTGCTCGTGGCCCGGCGTATCGGCTACGATGAAACGACGTTTCTCCGTGCTGAAGAACCGGTAGGCCACGTCGATGGTGATGCCCTGTTCCCGCTCGGCCTGCAGGCCATCCACGAGCAAGGCCATGTCCATCTTCTCCCCTTGTGTGCCGTAGCGCTTGGAGTCGCTCTCGAGGGCCTGCAATTGATCGTCGAAGATGTTCTTGCTCTCGTACAACAACCGACCGATGAGCGTGCTCTTGCCATCGTCCACACTGCCGCAGGTGATGAAACGCAGCGTTTCCTTTTTCCCCTGTCCTTCCACGAAGGCAAGGACATCTTTCGCGTGTAGCTGCTCCATCAGAAATAGCCTTCCTGTTTCTTCTTCTCCATCGAACCCGGTTCGTCCGAGTCGATCATGCGGCCCTCCCGTTCCGAGCCACGCGCATTCAGGGTTTCCGCGATCACGGCTTCCAGCGTGTCGGCTTCGGATTCCACGGCTGCGGTGAGCGGCCAGCAACCCAGGGTGCGGAAACGGACCTTCTTCATCACCGCTTGCTCGCCTTCCTTGAAAGGATACCGATCATCATCCACCATGATCCATTGGCCGTTGAACTTCACCACCGGGCGTTCGGCTGCGAGGTAGAGCGGTACGATGGGGATGCGTTCTTGCAGGATGTAGTTCCAGATGTCCTGCTCGGTCCAGTTGCTGATCGGGAACACGCGGATGGACTCGTCCTTCTGGATCCGGGTGTTGTAGAGGTTCCAAAGCTCCGGGCGTTGGGCCTTGGGGTCCCAGCGATGACCGGCGCTGCGGAAGGAGAACACACGCTCCTTCGCACGGCTCTTCTCCTCATCCCGACGGGCTCCACCGAAGACCAGGTCGAATTGGTGCATGTCCAGCGCCTGTTTCAAGGCCTGGGTCTTCATCACATCGGTGTGGTAGTTGCTGCCGTGGGTGAAGGGGCCGATGCCCTGCGTGATGCCTTCCGGATTGGTGTGCGTGATCAGTCGCATGCCGCTCTCCTTCACCATGCGCGCCCGGTGGGTATACATCTCCTTGAACTTCCACTGGGTATCCACGTGGAGCAGCGGGAAGGGCGGCGGGGCCGGATGGAAGGCTTTGCGCGCCAAATGCAGCATCACCGAGGAGTCCTTCCCCACGGAATACATCATCACCGGATTGCGCGCCGTGGCCACCGCCTCGCGGATGATCTCGATCGATTCGGATTCAAGTTCCTTCATACCTGCTCGCTCAAGGCCAGCCTGCCCATCAGGGGTGGCCGACCGGGCCGCGAAGGTCGGGAAAATCGTGGAGTTGATCCTTCAGGGTCCAAAGCCTCCATTCCCCGGAATTCCAGCGCTTGAATGCACATCCGACCGCAGTGCACTCCGGATCAGAAAGCCCTGCCGGGATATGCTGGCCAGGCGGCTGTCGATCACGTGAGCTAAGTCACTTGTGCCAACGTCGGTAGGACTTTCATGTGCGCGGGTACGAATTGCGCGGCGTTCCGAGGTGGATCGGTGGTTCCGCGATCATGCATAGTGCGATCCTGAGCACAAAAATTGTGCTTATCGACCGAGGACGGAGGCCGATGACCACGTGGGGGAAGGCACCTTACGCGAACAGGTGGTCACCTCGCGTGATCCTCGGCCTCCCTGCCAAAGGTGTTGGCACCAGCATATTGTGCACTGTACAGTTTCAACAGGGGTCAAGCCACATGCTCTCGAGAACGAACGGGCCCTGGTCCGATACGATCGGACAACCAATAGAAAAAGGTGAAGGCGCCTTTAGACCAAGAACCGTGACAAAGCCCCCGAGCCGATCTCGTGGTGGATCGTAGCCGCAATGTATAACGGCAGGCGCTCCTTCCAGGCAATATCCTCACGCACCTTGCGATAGACACTATTCGCATCTGCACCCTCCTTGCTCCTGCTCTGATGAATGAAGTCCTCGACACTCGATCCGAACTCCAGATCACAGAAACGGAACAGGTCCTTCACCACGGTGATCGGGTCGGCATTCAGATCGGCGTAGCGCAGAACCTTCACTTGCTTCGGATGTGATGCTTCCAGATCGGTGAATAGTTCGGCGACTTCCTTCCATTTGTCGAAGCCGAAGGCCTCCTCGGGTCTCCCCAGATTCTTCTTCGCACCACTGCGCCACTCCTCTTCCACCTTCCATTCCGGCTTGAATTCTCGCGGTGCATTGATCCAACTATCGATCACAGCGCATGGATGTCTGACCAGTCCAATGATCTTGATCTCGGGGACCTGCTCTACCATGTTCCGAACGAGGTTATTGTAACGCACCTCTTTCATCACCAAGTGGGTAACATCTTGACGTTCTGTGACCTCCGGATAATCCACATGAATGGCCCGGTCTCGCTGGAGCACGAAGGCATCCGTCGTTCGGTAGATATCCTCGAAGAAGCCACGGATCTCTTCTCTGGTACTGTTCACATCCAATTGCCCTTTGAAGGCATAGGAGAAAAGCGGCTGGAAGCGGAACGCGACCCGCTCAGAGCTTCGGAAGATCTGTCCCAACCAAGAGGAGCCGGAACGCGGAACACTTTGGATGGATAGGAAATTGCTAGGGACCGGCATCAGTTCAGATCAGCGTCACCCATCATCGATAGCACTTTTTCCTTGGGATTGAACATCAACACATCGATGATCGAAAGCCCAGGAACAAACTCATTGTTCATTTGACGGTATGGCCGAAGACCGGGTTGAACGAAAGAGAGCCTTATGCCATGACTTTGAAAGGTCGGATGATCATACAAGTCCTTTCCCCCTTGAGGATTGATGTAGTGCGCAGCCTTCTCTATTCTGCAAATATCAATTACACGTTCTTGTGCTTTCAATTGAACATTCTTATAGACAGAAGAGGTTTGTACAAATTCCGTAGCGAGTCCGACGTGCTTGGCAACTGCCTCTAGACTATCCTTCGCCAGAGTTGAGATATGCGAAGCATTCTTAGCTAAGACGCTCTCAACAAGTTCGATCGTTTCGGTCTTATGAGGAGCTCGGGCATATGCCTGAGATAGAGACCGCAAGAATTTCTCGCGCCAATTGGGGTATAGACCTTTCTCAACGAGCACTTCATTGATCAGACTAAATGAACTGATCTTGCTGATCGGTAACGTAAAAAGATGGTCACGACCAGCGACCAAAATCCTATTTCTATTGATCCAACCTTGTTTAATGAAGTTGACATCATCATAGATCACAAAACGATCGACCAGATGGATCAGTTGGAAGTAGCCCAAGTTGGGAAACAAATAGGGCTGCATGATCGCAATTGCAGGTCTATCCACTGAACTATTCATGACCATGATCGGTTCACTTTCACGAAGCAAGCGCAGAAGAACCGCAGAACAATCCTTATGGATGATCCCATGCACCCAATATTACAAGACATTGGCCGCCACACGGCTAAAAGTCGCATTTCTCCACTTTGCAAACAGCTGATTGCGAGGACACGCGCCAGCTCAGGATAAATGGACCAACCATCTCAGTATAGGCTCGCTGCTTTTGCACATCGGTCGACCCCACAGTGATATTTCAATCATCCGATCAAGCCCTCTCTCTATTTGCGATCGACAGGTCTGGATTCAGCCCGTTTCCGTATCTCGTTCCGACACTTCACCTTGCTGTGCAGGAGCGCCAGCTCCTTCTCCAGATGCTCCCGATCCTTTGATTCGACTTTCCTTCGCTCCATGCGCAACCTCCATTCATGTAGCATTGGCACACGCCAATTCCGTTCGGTCTCGCATTCGTAACCCAGCACGGACATAAGCCCACCGACCTTCGTTTCGATCATGTTGACCTCTGACTCGGACAAGGTCTTCCTGTATTTACGCGCGTTCTCACGCATGATCGGCTTATCCAGATTCTCCCAATAAACGAAGCGCTGGGCGGTATCTCTTTGTTTGGCGCTGTCCGTTTGGAAGCATGCCTCCTCCACGGGCAATCCACAATAGCTCAATGCACGTGACATGACCTTTGGCGTATCTGTGATGAGATCCTCGTAGCTGATGAAGTGCATATCCACACCTTGGCGTTGCACAAGGTCCAGGCATATGCGCTGCTCCTTCTCCCATTTATTGATGGTATCCCAAACAGTTTTCAGGTGCATGGGCTTCTGCTTCCACGAAGCGCAATGATCCCTGGGGTCGCGATACAAATACAGCAGTTTACTATCCGGCCAGCGAGCCTTGACCTGGAAGGCATAGTTGAATACGTGATTATCCTTGGAACTGAAAATGGTCTTTCCATGCTTGGCTGCCTTTGCCCGATAGATCACATCGTAGGCATCCCAGAAACTCTTCGGTCCCTGCTCCGCTACAACCTTCTCCACATCCAATTGCAAAGCCCAGTTGTTGAATTCGTGGTTCGCATAGTCCAACATGTCGGTGATCAAGTACACCATGTTGGCTGGTACACGAAGATCCCCGTATGCCCAAAGTGCATGGCCCCATTGATCGTAGAAATGCGGTGCGGTCGGCGCCTCTACAAGGCTATGGTTACCCATGAGGCTGCGCAGCAGATTGCTTCCGGAACGCTCCGAACCCACCAAGAAGATCGGGGAAGCAGATGGGGTATACGGTTTGATCATTTTTCTAGGTAGAGGTCCGTTAACCTATGATCCCGCGAATGACCTGTGCAATGGTCGCGGGCACGTGTGTGGGTAGGCCGGGATAGAAGGGCAAACTCAATGCAGTATCCGCAGCAACTTCGGACGCAGCCATCGGAGGACTCGTTACATAGGGCAATTGATCCAGTGAAGGGTAGAAATACCTCCGTGAAAAGATGCCAATTCCTTCCAACTCTTCTTGCACCCTCCGGCGCACCTCACCCGCGCTGAAAAAGACCGGGAAATAAGCGTAGTTGTGCGTCGTATCGGGACAATTCGGCAACATGCGAACAGGTAGTTCCTTCAATACCAACCGATACGAAGCATCCAGTTCCTTACGCTGCCGAATACATTCCTCAACATGTGGCAATACCGCCATGCCCATGGCCGCATGCACCTCGCTCATCTTGGCATTCATTCCCAAGCAATAGTGCTCGTCCCCGATATGTCCAAAGCTTCGCAGCAACCGTAACCGATGATCCGCCTCTTCGTCGTGCAGGATCACAGCGCCACCCTCCACCGTATGGAAGAGCTTGGTGGCATGGAAGCTCAGGGTGCTCGCATCGCCCCATGCAAGGATGCTCTTGCCCTTGTAGGTGACATCGAAGGCATGTGCCGCATCGTAGATCACCTTGAGCCCGTGCTTCTTGGCGATGGCATCGATGGCTTCCACATCGCAGGGTATGCCGTACACATGCGTTGCTAGAATGGCCCTCGTATCCGGCGTGATGGCCGCTTCGATCAGGTTCGGATCGATGCAACAGGTCTGCGGATCGATGTCCACGAAGACCGGCTCGCAGCCTTCCCACAGGATGGCACTGGTGGTGGCCACGTAGCTGAAGGGCGTTGTGATGATCTTGCCTTTCACACCCAAAGCACGGATCGCCAGTTGGATGGCCAAGGTGCCATTGGTCATCAACTTCAAGTACGGCACGTCGAATCGCTTGCGTAACGTTTCTTCCAGTTCACGGTGAACCGGCCCGTTGTTGGTAAGCACATGGCTGGTGTAGACCTTATCCAACCAAGCATCATATTCGGCGCGCGGTGGCAGGAAGGTGCGCGTCACGTAGATCGGATCCATGGGCTGCAACTCTTGACTCATTTCACCGTGGTCCGCTCGAGTTCCTTGACCGTGGTCACCCCGGTGCGCACGAATTTGGCCCAATGCACCCGATCAGCGTGCACCCGGAAAGGGTGCACGCCTTGGTGACGGCAGAGGTTGACCTTGGTTGATGCGTTCCGCACTGCGATCACGAAGGAATACAAGCCGGCATTCAGTTCCACAGGACCCAGGGGGATCTGCAGTTCATGTTCACCAGGCCCCAGTGAGATGGGTGTGCCATTTTCATCAACAACAGGTATGACGAGAAGAGCCGTCAAGGTCGCATCGGCGACGGTGATGCTCATCTCACCCAATTGCTCCTTCTCGATCCTGATCCGCACCGTTGCTGTGAGTTCCTGTTCCTGTAGAATAGTAGGCGTATCGTTCTCCAGAGCCACGCCATTTGCCGAAAGATGGAGGTCCAATACAGAAGCATCGCCAGAGCCGGAGATCTGCACCGAATTCTTGGCCAATCCGAAATAGTGGTTCACCGCCACACCGATCTCCTCGGTATCCAAGACACAACGGCCATGGTCCATGACCATGACGCGGGTGCAGAACGAGGTGATCAGTGGCATGTTGTGCGATACGAAGACCACTGCCGAGGTCCGCATGAGTTCGCGTACCCGGTTAAGGCACTTGACGGTGAAATTGATGTCTCCCACTGCGAGCACCTCGTCCAGGAAGAGGATGTCGGGTTCGATCAGGATGGCCGCTACAGCGAAACCGAGCCGCACCGTCATGCCGGAGCTGAAGTGCTGCACGGGCATGTCGATGAAGTCCTCGATCTCGGCAAAGGCGATGATCTCGTCGATGCGCTCGTCCACCCGTTTCTTGCTCAGGCCCAGCACCGAGGCGTTGATGTATATGTTCTCCCGCGCCGTGAGGATGGGGTTGAAGCCCGCACCCAAGGCGATGAGCGCCCCGACCTGTCCGTGGATCTCGATGCGGCCAGCGTCCGGTTTGATGAGGCCATTGAGCGTTTTGAGCAAGGTGGTCTTGCCAGCTCCGTTGTGCCCGATGAGGCCCAAGCATTCGCCTCGGCGCACTTGGAAATCGATGCCATTGATCGCCCAGAATTCCTTGGGGCGCAATTCCATGGTGCGCGGCCGGCCGAGCACTTCATCGCGCACATCGGCCATGCCATAGCGCAACGAGGTCTTGAGGTCCCGACAGAACTTCTTGGAGACCCCCTCGACCTTGATGAGCACGTCCTCCTCCATCAGGCACTCATGCGTTCGATCAATACGGACATGGTCGTGCGGAACAGCACCCAACCTAGGAAGAGCAGAACCGATGCTGCGGCGCAGATCAAGGCCATTTCTTGGAGCATGGAGCCCTCCATCCCCACCAACCAAGCACGCCCATTGACGATGACCGGGGTCATGAAGTTGATGCGGAAAAGTTTGGCCGCGAAGCCATCGGCAGGCATGGCGAAGACCACGGGCGTCACGTACATGGCGAATTGCAGGACCACCGGGATCAACCGGCCGACATCCGTGTAGAGCAATCCGATCGGTGCTATGAAAAGGCCAATGGCCGTGCCGATGAGGAGGATGGCCAAGAGGATGATCGGGACGAGTAGGATGTGGATATCCGGTGAGCCGCCGAGGATGAAGAGCGCCGGGATGATGATCAACATCTTGACCCCCGCATTGAAGCTCCATTTGATGATGCCGCTCAGGATGAGGGCTTCGCGTGGGAATTTGAGCTTGGCCAGTAGGTTCTTGGACGCGCTCAACTGGCCCAATGGCGTTTGCAAGGCCTCCGTGAACATCTGCCAGAGCATGGTGCCCGTGAGCACATAGATCGGATAGGGCATCCCCGTAGACGTGACCTTCACGATACCCGATGAGTTGAGGTAGACCCACGCCAAGGTGGTGCTGAGCGGCATTATGAAGGCCCAGAGGTAACCAAGTAACGATTGCCGGTACTGTGCCTTGATGTCCCGTTGGGCCAATCGCCACGCCAATTCGCGCGAAGCTCGCAGGTCGGCGAACATACTGCGCAGCATCAATCCCGGATCACGCAGTGCCGAGGCCGGTGTGTACACCGTTACGGCCATGGGCTTCTTCTGCGTCAACGGTCCAGAACCACTCATCGGATCACTCATCTACGGACCCTTCTTGTTCTGCAGGGCGTGGATCCTCCTATCGAGAATTCCTGTGAGAAACTTGAATCCGGAGTACGAACGTGCGAGCAGCCCATGTTCAGATCCGCGAAGATAGGCCTTGCCTTGCTGTCACGGAACAAGGCTGTCAAGGCTATCGGCATATGGGAGTGCGGACGATCACACGGAGCCACGGAGGCACTGAGTTGCCGAGTGCGGACGGGTCGAACGACGAACAATGGACGATCCCACTCCCCGGTTCTGGCCACGCTAGCGAGGCACTTCGCTGTGCCTCGGTCTCCGTGCGTCCTTTCTTTCCACCTGCCGATCGAGGTCACACTTTACGAGCGACGATGAAGCATCGGCTGGCTCGGTCCTCGTGCAGGAGTTCGGCCGTGTATCCCAGCGGGTGCAGCAGCTCCAGCACCTTGAGCATGCAGACCACGGAATGGATCTCGATGAGCAGCACCGGATGATCGCGCTTCAGCGTCGCCAGTGCTCCTTCGATCACCAAATGTTCGGCTCCTTCCACGTCGATCTTGATCACTTGGATCGGTGCCCAACCACAGGACTCCACCAGGTCGTCCAAACGGTACACCTGCACTTCCGACCGCACGAAACCGGCCCGCGCGTAAACCTCGGCATCCAACGGTGGGCTGCCACTTTCCAGGTAGCTACCCGAACTGGTCTGGTCGTCGATGTTGGTGGAGAGGTTGAAGACCGTGAAGCCATTGTTCTCGGCCAAGGCCACAGGTTGGAGCTCGATCCTATCCTGAAGGCCATTCCTATCCACATGCTTCTGCAAGCGCCCCAGATTCGCCGGGTTGGGTTCGAATACCACCACTTTGGCCTTCGGGTACTTGGCCGCCATGCCCAAGGCGTGGTAGCCGATATGCCCGCCAACATCCAGTACCACACCGCCGGTCAACGCTTGGGGCATCGCAGCCCAGATGTAGTCGTCGTAGGTACCCGCGATCATTTCACGGAAGGCGGGTTGGGCATCGTTCACCCACAACTTCAGGCCACGGAGTGGACCGCTCTGCACGCTGTGTTCACGCACGTTCACCGCTACCTGCGTTGGCTTAGGGGCAGGACGGATCCACCGCAGGATGATCGGTGGGGTGAGGTCGCGCAGAAGACTTCGTACCGTCATCGGACCCAATGTAGTGCTGGCCGCAAAGCCCCTTGCCATTTCTGGAACCAGGCACCTCGGCGAGGGCCTTCCTGCACATCGATGCTGATGGCATCCTGCACGAGGAAATGCCGGTTGCCCTTCCGTTGGAACAGCACCGAGATCCGGTATCCCCCATCGTTCAGCAGGTCCGAAGGAATGGTGCAACGCACGACGTTCGCCCCCACGGGCCAGATCGCTGTTCCAATGGATTCGGTCATGTCCGAAATGAAGGCCACGATATCGGAATCGGTGTGCACGATGAGCTGGATGTTGAGGTCAAAATCGGTGATGGCGTGGTTCTGGAGATCCAACTCGATGGTGATGGCCGCTGTCGTCGAGAACAGGCCTTCCGCATCGGCGCTGATGGCGCGTATGGCCATTAGTCGTACTTCGTCCGTACCCGGTGCATCGGCGTCGGTCCACACCTGCTCGTTCGTTTGAGCGGAGCATTCGTTGAGGTAGTCGCGCACCACGGTAACCACGCTGTCGTCCGCCCGGACCTCGCCCTTGTCCAGCCAGATCGCCCGTGTGCATAGGCTCTGGACGGAGAACATGTTGTGGCTCACGAAGATGATGGTGCGGCCGCTGTCCGCCACCGAGCGCATGCGTCCCAGGCACCGCCGTTGGAATTCAGCATCGCCCACCGCAAGGACCTCGTCCACCACCAGGATGTCCGGGTCCAAGTGCGCTGCCACTGCGAAGCCCAACCGCACCTTCATCCCGCTGCTGTAGCGTTTGATCGGTGTATCGATGTGGTGTTCGATGCCACTGAAGGCGATGATCTCGTCCAGCAGCCCGTCGATCTCTGCGCGACGCATGCCCATGATGGCGCCGTTCAGGTAGATGTTCTCCCGCCCGGTGAGCTCCGGATGGAAGCCCGTACCCACCTCGAGCAAACTGGAGACCCGGCCCTTCATGCGGATACGACCAGCCGTGGGCAAGGTGATGCGCGAGAGCAATTTGAGCAAGGTGCTTTTCCCTGCGCCGTTCCTGCCGATCAGGCCGAGCACTTCGCCTTGCGCCACGTTGAACGACACATTGCGCAGCGCCCAGAATTGATCACCAGCACGTTGGTCACCACCGACCGCATGGATGTCTCCGCGTGGGTCCGGCTTGCCTCGAAGTCGAGCGAATGCCGCGGCCAGTTCATCGGTCACCAAGCTGCGATCGATCACGCCCAGCCGGTACCGCTTGCGGACGTCCGAAACTTCGATGACCGTGCGCGCAGCCATCAGACCACGTCCGCGAATGTGCGCTGTGCACGTTGGAAGACAAGGGTGCCGATGATCAGCATCACCAGGGCGGCCGTTCCGGAATACGGCAGTAGCCCAAGGTCTATGGGCGTGCCCAACAAGGCGGCGCGAAAGCCCTCGATCACACCGGTCATGGGGTTCAGTTCGATGACGTGTCGGAGAAGTGACCCATCGGGCACGAGGCTCAAGGGGAAGATGACCGGACTGGCATACATGAGCAGTTGCATGCCGAAGCCGACCAGGAAACCAAGGTCACGGAAGCGCGTGGTGAGCGAGGCGACCAGCACCCCGCAACCGAAAGCGAGGACCGACATGATCAGGATCAGTAACGGCAGTGCCAATAGGTTGCTCCCCGGTGCCCAAGGCAGGTCGCTGAAGACGCGGTAGCCCAGCGCGATAACGAAGAACGTTGCCAGTTGCAAAAGGAAGCTCACCATGGTGGAAAGCGTGGTGGCCACTGGAGCAACCAGACGCGGGAAATAGACCTTGCTCATGAGCGCAGCGTTCCACACCAAGGTCTGAGAGGTCCGTTGGATCACATTGGCGAAGAAGGTCCATGGAACCACCGCAGCCAAATAGAACAGCAGGGGCGGTTGATCCGCAGGCGCCATGCGACCCAGCAAACCGAAAACGACGGCCAGTACCAAGGCCGTTAGCAGAGGCTGTAGCACCTGCCAGAGCGGACCGAGGATCGTTTGCTTGTACACCGCGAGCAGATCACGGCGAACCATCAAACGCAGCAGATCACGATAGTGCCAGAGTTCGCGGAGATCGATCCGCCACCACCCCTTCGAGGGCTCAATGACCACATCCCAGTCCGATCGGTTCTCCGCATCCATCGGTGGTGATCGCGATCGCTAGTTCGTGGTATCCGCGGATCCGGATCCGTTCTTGTCCTTGGAGCGGGAACGACGACCATAGCCATACCCATAACCGTAGCCCGTGCCATAGCCGTACGCATAACGGTAGCCATAGCCGTAGTTGGTGTTGTAGTAGTACTTGCTCTTCTTGATCCGTACACCGTTGAGGATGAAGCCGGTGTTCTTCGCCGGATTCACTTGCAGCACCTCGATGGCATTGGTCACGTGATCCTTGCTCGCGAAACGCGTGTTCACCACGAACAGCGTGGCATCCGCGTGGCGCATCATCAGCAGCGCATCGGTGATGAGGCCGACAGGTGGCGTATCGATGATCACGTAATCGTAGATCGCCGCTGCTTCCAAGAACATCTCGGGAAGATGCTTGCTCAGGATCAACTCCGAGGCGTTCGGTGGCGTGGGTCCCGAAAGCATCACATGGAAATTCTCGAACTGGGTCGGGGCCACCACATCGCGCCATCCCATCTTACCGATCAGCACGGTGCTGAGACCGACCTGACTTGTCATGCCCAAACCGGCTGCCACCTTCGGTTTGTGCAGATCCAACTCCAACAACAACACCTTCTTGCCGGCCTTGGCGAGGATGGCGCTCAGGTTCACCGAGCAGAAGGTCTTGCCTTCATTCGGCCGATAGCTCGTGACCAGTACGATCTTGCCTCGATCCTCCGGCCCTGGCACATACTCCAAGTTCGTCCGCACCGTCCGGAAGGACTCGGTGATCGCTGCTTTCGGGTCGCTATCCACCACAACGTAGTTGTCCTCGGCCTTTTCACTGGCGATGATCTCCCCGAATACCGGCAGCGTGGTCAATTCCTTCAGCTGATCCGCATTCTCGATGCGGTCGTAGAACATCACGCGGACGAAAACGACCATCATGGAGATGACCAAACCGCCCAACATGAAGGTGTAGAAGATCTTCATCTTATCCGGCCGTACGACACCCAAGCTCCTCGCGCTCTCGATGATCTTGGTCTTCGGTATGATACCCGCTCGTGCGATCACCGTACTGGCCCGCTTCTCCAAGAGGAACAGGTACATCTTCTCGTTCACCAGCAACCGCCGTTCGATGTTCAGGATGTCGCGATGGCTCTTGGGCAGGTTACGGATCATGCCCTCGTAATCGCTGGACTGCTCACCGATGTCCTCCATCTTCTGTTCGATGGCGTGCTTGGCGTTCTTTATATAGGTAAGAAGTATAGCCTTCCGCAATTGAATGGTCGAATCCAAGCGCTGGATGGTGATGTTGTCCTCGGTACCCGTGAACAGATCCGAGGTCCGTTCCATCTGCATGGAATAGAGTGAACCCAAGGTCTGCTTCAGGAACTCGTCGTCGGTTATGTAAAGGGCTGGAGGAAGCAACTTCTCATCGCTGGAATTCAACACATAATCCTCCAACGCTTCCAAGGACTTCAGCTGGATCTCCTGGAACCGCGCTTGGTGATCGTATTGGATCAGCTCCGTGAAGTAGAGTGATTCTTCGCGCCCCAGATCGAGGATATTCTTACTCTCCTTGTAGCGCTGAAGCTCATCCTCGTGTTCGTCCAGTATCACGGTCACCTCGGCCAGTTGCTTATCGATGTAGTTGAGCGTGTTCTCGTTGATATCGAACTCGCTCTGCAACGTGTACCGAATGTACTCCTTGGACAAGGTGTCCAAGAACATCTTGGCGCGCACCCCCACTTCATCCTCCACCGTGATGTCCAGGATGGTGGTGAACTCCTGATTGTCCACGCCTATGGTACTCTTGTACTTCTTGACCAGGTTATCCCGCTGATGACGGATGAACTGATAGTCGGTCTCCACCAGCCGCGACAGGGTATGCTCGTTGAAGTAAGGTGACCGCTCGACCTTGAGGATGAAGGTGTTGCCCGGGTCCTGGACCTGCTCGTCGAATTTGAACTTCCGGGACACCAATTTCCCGCCCTTGTCGTAGTTCAATTCGAAGGTATCCAGACCCAGGATCCGCATGTCGAACGGACGCTCGTAGAAGCGATCATCCAAGAGGTCCATGTGCACCGTGAAGGGCAAGGTGCCGTAGACCTGTGAGGTCTTGAACCGCCCGACGATGAAGTACGAGATGTCGAAGTCCAATTTGCTCAGCGTGGCATCCACTAGATCGTAAGAGGTGAGCACGCGTTTCTGGTTCACGATGTCGCTGTAGGACTGCACATAGCCCAAGGATTTATAGACCTGGCTCTGGTAATCGTACACCTCCGAGTCCTTCAGCAGGATCTGGGTGCTCGCTCCGTAGATATCGGGCAGCTTGTAGCTGTAGAGGTAGGATAACACGGCCGACAACAGCAGCGCCACCACCACGAAGTACCAGTTCTTGGAGGCGATCCGCAGGAAGTACCGCAGGTCCTTCGCATCAACGATGCTTCCGCGGTCCTGGGTCTTGGGTGGTGCCATGCTCGTTTCTTGAACCGGAACGGCGCCAAAAGCCGCTCTACCGAACGAACCCCGCCGGGGCCGAAGGGCTGCAAATATAGTCGCAGCGCGGGTTCCGTTGGAGCTTCAACACCTTGTTGGTATTTCCGGATCCGGGGCTGGACCGTTGTGAACGCTTTCCTTACATTTGTGCGCATTCGCTGCTATCAGCCCATGAAGAACGCGTTACGCTTTGTCCTCTCCTTTGCCCTGGTGATCGTGCCATTCGCCAACATTGTGATGGCAACCGGTGTAGGCGGCTCGCCTCCCTGCTGGCCCCCACCCTGCATTCCCATCGACGGTGGTTTGAGCCTTTTGGTCGCTGCTGGTGCCGTGCTCGGCGGTAAGAAAGCCCTTGACCTCCGCCGGAGCCGGAAGAACTCCGCGTAATGTCCACGCCCGTCGCCACCCCGGTGGTGAAAGGGGATCCCGTTATCCGTTTTCTTGCTGTTGCCGCTGGCCTTTATTTGGGCTGGTATCTGCTCTACGAGTTCGTCCTGCACCCGCATGGGTTGCTCGACCGAGCGGCCATCGATTCGCTGATCGCATGGGCGCGGGCCATCCTGCGCACTTTGGGATACGATCTTATTCCGGAGCCTGCGAATGCGGAGAACCTCCGTACCATCGGCGTGCAAGGCGGGCATCTGCTCTGGATCGGCGATCCCTGTAATGGCATCGGCCTCTTCGCCGTGTATCTCATCTTCCTGATCGCCTATCCGGGACCGTGGCGGCACAAGCTCTGGTTCGGATCATTGGGCCTGCTCAGCATCCACCTCATCAACGCCATTCGGGTGGCAGCACTCTGCATCATCGTGAAGTATGACTACGAGCTGCTGAACTTCAACCACGATTACACCTTCTATGTGGTCGTGTACGGTTGGGTGTTCTTCTTATGGGCCATTTGGGTGCGGAAATTCGCGCCGAAATCTCCCCCACCTGCGAAGGCATGAGTCGTCGTAACGCAGGTATCGGTGCCATCCTCGCGGTGGCTATCCTTCTCGGAGCAGCACGCGAATTCCTCTTCCTCAATTTGAACTACGCGATCGACCATCTGGCGAACCAGCGCACAGTTTCGTACGCGCACAGCGCCTTCCGAGCGGCAGTGCGGGAGCTGTCCTTGAACGATCTGGTCCGCTTGAAGTGGGCGCTGACCGCGGTCTTCATCGGCATCCACCTTCTGCTTTCCATTCTTCTGGCCCGCATCGTTTTCGGTGACCACCGGTACCGCAACAGCTTGGTCATCGGTTTCATCGCGTTGGGTCTCTGCGCAGGTCTATTGAAGTTCGCGTCATCGGGAATTCCCGCCATGGGTGATGTCGCCGTGAAGCTCTTGCACGTATTGCAATACCCTGTGATCCTGTTCTTCATCTGGGCTGCGTCCTGGTTGGTGCGTGGTTCTTCGATGGACCGGCCAACGGGTTAGCTTTGGCCTCACCACCAGCAACGATTATGGAACGCGACACCACGATATTCGACCTGATCGCCCAAGAGAAATGGCGACAGACCAAGGGCTTGGAACTCATCGCCAGTGAGAACTACGTGAGCGAGCAGGTGCTTGAGGCGCTGGGATCGGTGCTCACCAACAAGTATGCGGAAGGGCTTCCGGGCAAGCGCTACTATGGCGGCTGCGAATTCGTGGACCAAGTGGAGAACATCGCCATCGACCGCGTGAAGAAGCTTTTCGGCGCTGCATGGGCCAATGTGCAACCCCACAGCGGCGCGCAAGCCAATGCGGCCGTGATGTTGGCCTGCTTGAAGCCCGGGGACACGATCCTCGGTTTCGACCTGAGCCATGGCGGGCACTTGACGCATGGTAGTCCGGTCAACTTCAGCGGGAAACTTTACCGTGCCACCTTCTACGGCGTGGAGAAAGAGACCGGTCGCGTTTCCATGGACGATGTTCGTCGCATGGCGCTGCAGGAGAAACCGAAGCTGATCATCTGCGGTGCCAGTGCGTACAGCCGCGATTGGGATTACGCTGCTTTCCGCGCGATCGCCGACGAAGTGGGTGCCTTGCTGATGGCCGACGTGAGCCATCCGGCCGGACTCATCGCCGCCAAACTCCTGAACGACCCGCTCCCCCATTGCCATGTGGTGACCACCACGACCCACAAGACCCTGCGCGGCCCGCGTGGCGGCTTGATCATGATGGGTCAGGACTTCCCTAATCCGTGGGGACTGAAAACGCCCAAAGGCGAAGTGCGGATGATGAGCGCCCTGCTCGATAGTGGTGTGTTCCCAGGAACCCAAGGTGGACCGCTCGAACATGTGATCGCCGCTAAAGCGGTGGCCTTCGGTGAGAACCTGAACCCCTCTTTCACGGAATACGGCAAGAACGTCTTGACCAACGCGAAGGCCATGGCGAAAGCGTTCATGGACAAGGGCTTCGATGTCATCAGCGGCGGCACGGACAACCATTGCATGCTCATCGACCTGCGTGGCAAGAACATCACGGGCAAAGAAGCCGAGCTCGCTTTGGGCAAGGTGGACATCACCGTGAACAAGAACATGGTGCCTTTCGATACGCAAAGTCCTTTTGTCACCAGCGGTATCCGCGTCGGCACGGCGGCGATATCGACCCGCGGCTTGGGTGAGGTGGATTGCGTCAAGATCGTGCAGATGATCGATGCGGCCATCACGCACCGGGAGAACCCGGCGGAGTTGGATCGTATCCGTTTCCAAGTGAACGGCATGATGCGCTTGCGTCCGCTCTACGGTTGGAGCGTGACCAGTTAGTCGGCTATCTCCCTCTTCGCTCGCGACCTATCTTTTCGTGAGCACCACCCCGTGCCCCAGCGGATGCTCTTCGGCCGTGCGTTGAGATAGCTTCTTTCCCCAGCCTGATCCGGCGAACCATCCGGTGTAGGCCTGGACCCACTTGGCCAGTGTGTACCCTCCAAAGGGCAGGTCGCGCAGCATGCGTGCGAAAAGGTCGCCCAGCACTTCCGGCATACCGCCCAACGGCTCCAAGTAGGTCACTTCAAAGCCTGCTTCCTCAGCCATAGACAACAACGCGAAACGGGTGAAGCGATGGTAGTCATGCGGTTGCTCGTGTATGCCTTTGATGAAGGGGACGTTCAAGATCACGCGCCCACCCGAACCCAGTATCCGATGCATCTCGTTCATCAAGACCTGTGGCTTTCGAATATGCTCGAGCACATCAGAGAGAAGAACCGTGTCGAAGGATGCATCGGGCAAGGCCAATGCTGAATTGAGATCCTGTTCGTGGTCCAAATGCGGACTTGGATGTGCGGAGCTCGCCCAATCCACGCAGGTCACACTGCTCACGTATCCCTTGTACGCATCGTACAGTGGTACATAGCCGCAGCCCAGGTCGATCAACCTACCGCTAGCATACTTCGGCAACATCGATTCGTAGAAACGCGCCGTGAGATCGGCCACCACACGCGAGGCAACGCCTACCGCCTTCGTATCACGGGATGCACGCAGCCGCCCCTTCGTTCGCACGAACTTGCTGGGCTTCCACTGATCGATGTTGCGCATGGATCACGAAGTAACGGTACGTGTTGATCCCTTCTTGGAAAGTCCGGACCATTTCAACGGAAGGCGCAGCATCGAATTCCAACGGGCATTCCCCTGCTCTGCAATGCCCTCTTGGAACCAAATGGGATACACGGCCAAGAAGGCAAAGGCCATGTCCGGTATCCCGAAACAGACCGCCGTGCTGAGATGGAATGCTACACCCAACCACATCCAAGGGCGACGAACTCCGTTGAACCATATGGCTATGGGGAAGCTGATCTGGAACGCCAGGATCCCGTACGTCAAGAGCATGTTCAACTCCTCGTGACCCATCAGGAATGCGGGTCCGTAGTCCGGATCACTGGCAACGATCCCCACGGAATAGCCATGGATCCAATCGTGGCCGACCAACTTATGGATCGCCGTTACGGCATACGCCACCACCAGTTGTAACCGGATGATCCAGAACGTCGCAGCGTGGACGATGTTCCGTGCGCTAGCGAGGTGATCGATCGGTGATCCCAGGCGTTCAGGAACAGAAAGGAAGATCGACCAGAACAGCACGTTCGCCATGAGCTGCTCTCCACCACTCGCCGACAGCCACGCTCGATTCATCAAACTCGTGAACAGGAGCCACGCGATCATGGACGCCCACCAAGGAATTCGATCAACGATGCCCCAAAGTGCGATCGCCAATATGATCAGGACCACAGGCAAGGCCAACGCACCAGGAAGCCACACATCGAACGCATGCGTGAAAGCACGAAAGATCCCCGGCGGCCCCGCCAACACCGGAGACAATGGCGAACTCCACAGCTCCACATATGCTGGTAGTGCGGTCGCCAAATAAAGAAAGAGCCAGCCGTGTATGCAGCGCTGAAAAAGACGGGTGGCGTTGGAATGCTGCTGCATCATCGGGGCAATTCAAGCTCGATGAATTCCGCTGAACGCACTTCGGGATGGGCTGGATCCACGACACATTTTCGAACGAGGCGGTATCGTAATGGGGCCTCATTCGCATCCTCTTCACACGCCATGTTCTGGATCGCGTGGGCTAGAAGGGGCATTACAACGGTATCACCGCTAAGCATCCGGTCGTTCACATGATCGGCCAGCGGACGTGCCATTCGACCGATGAGGTAATGGCTGTTCGGCTCTTCGATCGGCTCCCAGCTTCCGTCGGCCCTATTCACTTCAATCCTACAAGCGCAATTCGGTGGGTCCGGGGCGAACAACATCCATTGCTGATGGAACACCGGGCGCACATACCGCTGCGACCACTGCGCGACCCGCTTCGGAATGAACCCAGAAGGCAAGGTGTAGGCGAGCAGCATCGCTACGTGAATAGTCACGATCGATACCACGACAACACGAGTTCCACGGGGTGACATGCGGCTGTGAAGATGCGGATCGGGATCAACATCGCCCTTGAACTTCGACCTGCCGCCCATGATCACGACCTTTGCACCCCATCGACCACCACCTGATCCCATGACCTTGCCCGCCAACAACCCTGCGCTCCGCTCCTGGATCCGCGTTCCGAAGGAGAGTGACTTCCCCATCCAGAACATTCCGTTCGGGATCGCTTCCTGGAATGGCGAACCACCGGTGCCCGCCACGCGCGTGGGGGACACCGAGGTGGACCTGAGCATCCTGGCGAAGACCGACATGAACTACTGATGGATACAGAGGTTAGCAACAAAGGGCATCTTCCATACCTTGATGGGCTTCGCGGGATGGCCATTCTTGCCGTATTTCTATTCCACACCTTGGGACCTGTATTCGGTTTCGACCAATTGCCATGGGCTGGGAAATTCCGCGACATTGGTCGCGACATAGACTTCCTATTCGTATACCCGCTTAGTTACGGGTATTTGGGGGTATCGATCTTCTTCGTTATCAGTGGTTATTGCATTCACCTCAGCCACAGCAAGAACAAGAATGGCGGTTGGCCTTCTTTCTTCATTCGGCGCTTTTTCCGGATCTACCCGGCCTATTTGTTCGCTATTTGCTTCTTCCTCGTTCTATCTCCCTGGATTAATCCTTTGAACGGGCCGGACATCTTGGAGCAGTTGACGGCTAACGTATTTGCCGTTCAGAATCTCTGGGAACACTTGCGTTTCGGTATCAATCCATCTTTCTGGAGCATCGCTGCGGAGATTCAATTGTACCTGCTCTACCCGCTCCTGCTCCTATTGGTCCGGCGCTTGGGGTGGGATCGAAGCCTTCTGTTGGTGGCCTGTCTGGAAATTCTGATACGGATTTTGCCGCTCCTTTTTTCTCTTCTACATGCCGGTACCGTACCATTCATCGTCCGCTCTTCACCGCTCAGTTTCTGGGGTAGTTGGACCATCGGTGCGTACCTAGCCCAACATCACCAACTGGGCAGGGGTGCATTGTTCAAACGCACACGCTTCGATGTGTTGGTGGTCCTGTTGGTGATGTCCGCCCTGTTCAGGCCCACAAACATGTTGACCTTCCCGCTCTGTGCATTGACCACCGCTGTTGCCATGGACCGCTTTCACACAGGGCGCTGGCGAGTACCTGCTGATGGGAAGCTCTCATTAGCATGGCGGCACTTGTGCAACCTTGGAGTTGTCAGTTATAGTTTCTATTTGTTCCATCAACCCCTCCTTATGTGGATGGGCAAAGAACTTCCAACAACAATGCCTTCTCTATTGCGACTATTATGCCTGGTGATAATATTTCCAATTGCGCTGGCCGTAGCTCATGTTGGCTATCGACTATTGGAACAACCATCAATCGCCGCTGGTAGAAGAGTATTGAGTGCATTGTACATACGACCAGAAAGGCCAGTACAGAAGTAATGCGGCACAATGTTCCACTGCGCACCTTTGTAGCCGATGAACATCCCCTCCAACGACCCCAGCCTGCGCTCCTGGATCCGCACACCCAAGGATAGTGACTTCCCCATACAGAACATTCCGTTCGGGATCGCTTCTTGGAATGGCGAACCACCTGTGCCCGCCACGCGCATCGGCGACACGGTGATCGACCTCAGCATCCTCGCGGACGTGGGCCTTTTGGATGACCTCGGCCTGCCACGGGAAGCCTTTTTGGCCCCGCAGTTGAACGACCTCATGGTGCATGGCAAACAGGCGACGCGTGCGCTGCGTCAGCGATTGAGCGAGTTATTCCAAGAGGACAACGCCACGGTGCGGGACGACAACGCCCTTCGCGAAGATGCTCTGCTGCCGTTGGATCAAGTGACCCTTCACCTGCCGGTGCAGGTGGGTGACTACACCGATTTCTACAGCAGCCGGGAGCATGCAACGAATGTCGGTTCGATGTTCCGCGATCCAGCGAACGCACTGCTGCCCAACTGGCTCCACTTGCCCGTGGGTTACCATGGCCGGGCCAGTAGCTTGATCCCGAGCGGCATACCGATCCACCGGCCGATGGGTCAGACTCGTCCGGACACGCAAGCAGCACCGGTATTCGGCCCGACCAAACAGCTCGATCTGGAGTTGGAAGTGGGCTTCTTCACCTTCGATGGCAAGCCTTTGGGTCAGCGGATCAGTACCGCAGAAACGGACGATCACATCTTCGGATTGGTCCTCTTCAACGATTGGAGTGCACGCGACATCCAAAGCTGGGAGTATGTTCCACTGGGCCCTTTCCTTGCCAAGAACTTCGCTTCTTCCATGTCCGCTTGGGTGGTGACCTTGGATGCCTTGGAACCGTTCCGCATTCCAGGACCGGTGCAGGATCCGGAACCCCTGACCTACCTGCGCACCGCACAGCCGGGCGCGTTCGACATCCATCTGGAAGCAGCCCTCGCACCGGAAGGCAGCGCTCCGAGCACCATTTGCAAAAGCAATTTCAAGTACCTGTATTGGAGCATGGCGCAACAACTCGCGCACCACACTGTGAACGGCTGCAACGTGCGCTGCGGCGACCTGATGGCCAGCGGAACCATCAGTGGCCCTACACCGGATAGCTACGGTAGCATGCTCGAACTCACCTGGCGCGGGACCAAACCCCTTACCCTGTCCAACGGAGAAGAGCGCAAATTCATCGCCGATGGCGACACCGTGATCCTGCGCGGCCATGCCGAAAAGGACGGGGTGCGCATCGGGTTCGGTATCTTGAGTACGAAGGTGTTGCCGGCCATTCCGTTCGCTTGAACCCACACGTCCTGTGTGTGACGATCGTCCGGATCACCCCATACACCGGCCGTTCCCCTGCGTAACTTTCGGCGGATGAGCGAAGCAGTGCCCAAGGTGACCAAGACCCCTGTGCCCAAGGTGGTGTACGATCTGGAAAAGGAGAAGGCGGAGATCCTATTACGGTATCGAGGTCTCTTGCGGAGCATTCGTGGTAGTCGAACACCGGAGGACAGCCGATCGATCCGCAAGGCCTTCAACATTGCTGTTGAGGCACACAAGGACCAGCGACGCAAGAGCGGCGAACCGTACATCTATCACCCCATCGCCGTTGCGCGGATCTGCGCCGAAGAGATCGGACTTGGGACCACCGGCGTGGTGGCTGCCTTGCTGCACGATACCGTTGAAGACACCGACCTCACGTTGGATGATGTGAAGGATCTCTTCGGGCCTACCGTGGCGACGATCATCGATGGCCTAACGAAGATCAGTGGCATGCAGTTCCAAACGGATAGTGTGCAAGCGGAGAATTTCCGCAAGGTGCTACTGACACTGGCGCAGGATGTGCGTGTGATCCTGATCAAGCTCGCCGATCGACTGCATAACATGCGCACGCTCGATAGCATGGCGCGCGATAAGCAGCTCAAGATCGCGAGTGAGACGCTCTTCCTGTACGCCCCGCTTGCGCATCGCCTCGGCCTCTACAACATCAAGAGCGAGTTGGAGGACCATGCGCTTCGTTTCAAAGAACCCACGATCTACGCGGATCTGAGCCATCAGCTGAAGAAAGGCGAAGCCGTTCGGAAGCGCTTCATCAGTCGCTTCATCCTGCCCATTCGCGATGCGATGAACAAGGAGGGCTTCAACTACGAGATCAAGGGCAGACCGAAGAGCGTGCACAGCATCTACAACAAGATGCTCAAGAAGCACGTCACGTTCGATGAAGTGTACGATGTGTTCGCGATCCGCATCATCATCGATACCCGACCCGAACTGGAGAAGGCCGATTGCTGGAAAGTGTACAGCATCGTCACCGACTTCTACCAACCGAACCCGGATCGTTTGCGGGATTGGATCAGCCTGCCGAAAGCGAACGGTTACGAGAGTTTGCATACCACCGTGATGAGCCCCGGTGGTCGCTGGGTGGAGGTGCAGATCCGCAGCAAACGCATGGACGAGATCGCCGAGATGGGGCTGGCCGCACACTACCGCTACAAGGACAACGAGGAAAGCACGAACTCCTTGGATACCTGGCTGAACCGTATCCGTGAGGTACTGGAGGATCCCGGCAGTAATGCCTTGGACTTCGTCCGCGATTTCAAACTGAACCTCTTCAGCGACGAGATCGTGGTCTTCACACCGAACGGGGAAATGCGCAACCTACCCACGGGTGCGACCGCTCTGGACTTCGCCTTCGAGATCCATTCGCAGATCGGCAAGCAATGCATCGGCGCCAAGGTGAACCACAAACTCGTGCCGCTGAGCCAACCGTTGCGCAACGGAGACCAGATCGAGGTCATTACCAGCAAAAAGCAACAGCCCAAGCCGGAATGGCTCACGTTCGTGGTCACCGCGAAGGCCAAGCACAAGATCAAGCAGGCACTTCGCGATCAGAAGAAAAAGCTTGCCGTTGTCGGGCGCGAAGCCGTTCAACGCCAATTGCGCACATGGGGCGCCAAGGTGGATAGCACCAATGTGAATGCTTTGGTGGAATACTACCACAGTGGATCACCGATGGACCTGTACTACCAGGTGGCACGGGGGAAGCACGTCCTTGAGGAATTGAACGAGAAGACCATCAAGAGCGGACGACTTACGCTACCCAAAGCCCATCGCCCCGAGGAAGAGCAGACCTTGGAAGAAGTGGTGGCCAGCATTCGTGGCGATAAGAACGCGGCACTGGTGATCGGTGACGACCTCCAGAAGATCGACTATCAACTTTCGAGTTGCTGCAACCCCATCGCAGGAGATGACGTGTTCGGTTTCATCAGTCCGGATGAGGGGATCAAGATCCACCGCGTGAACTGCCCGAATGCGGTACAGTTGATGAGCAATTTCGCCTATCGGATCGTGAAAGCCCGGTGGAAGGGAAAGGACACCGTCGAATTCCTGGCAGGTATCCGGTTCAGTGGGATCGACGATGTGGGACTTGTCAACAAGATCACCACCATCATCAGCCACGAGCACAACGTGAACATGCGGGCCATCAGCTTCGAGAGCAACGATGGCATCTTCGCGGGTAAGGTGATGGCCTATGTGCACGACACCGACCACCTGAACTCGTTGATGGACAAGCTGAAGCGCGTCCGCGGGGTGCGAAGCGTTGAGCGCGTGGATCGCTAGGAGCCACTTGGGCTGAACCACACTCCGTTCGGGGATCGGCCCATCCATCGATGTCATGGATCGATCGTGGAGACTTGGACCGTTCTCCGAAGGCGCCACACGGAGCCGGTCCATTACCTTTGGCACATGATGGTGGCCGAACAACAAGCCAGCGTCCAGCGCATCTTCAGCGAGTACCTCGAACAACACGGGCATCGCAAGACGCCGGAGCGCTTCGCCATACTCACCGAGGTCTATGCCCACGAAGGCCATTTCGATATCGAACGGCTTTACGGACGCATGAAGTTGAAGAAGTACCGTGTGAGCCGAGCCACCTTGTACAACACCATGGAACTGCTGCTCGACTGTGACCTTGTTCGTCGGCACCGTTTCACCGGAACACAAGCGCAGTTCGAGAAATCACATGCATACCGTCAGCACGACCACTTGATCTGCACGGTGTGCGGTGACGTGGCCGAGTTCTGCGATCCACGCATCCAACAGATCCGCAACACCGCATCGGAGGTCATGGGTTTCGATGTTCGATACCACACTCTCCAGATCCACGGCACCTGCCGCACCTGCCAAGCAAAACGACAAGCATCATGACTGTGACCGATCGTCCAATGTTCGACCTCACCGTATCCGAGGAGAAGAAATGCAAGGTCTTCCATCTCAAAGGCCGACTGATGGATCAGCAGCAAGCCGATCGCCTGATGGAGTCCTTGGACAAGGAGCTTGGTACCGCCCATAACAACGCGGTATTGGACATGAGCGAGCTGCAGTACATGAACAGTACGGGGCTTAATATCATGATCAGCGTACTGACGCGCACTCGGAATGCCGGCGGCGACACGCTCATCGCGGCCATTTCGCACGGTGTGCGACAGCTCTTCATCGTTACCAAATTGGATACGGTCTTCACCATCACGGACACGGTGGACGAGGCGGTGGCCAAGCTCAACCCCTGATCCATGGCGGCACGAATGGACGTCCTGCTCGGCGCCCAATGGGGTGATGAGGGCAAGGGCAAGGTGGTGGATGTGATCGCTCCCGATTACGACGTGATCGCACGGTTCCAAGGCGGACCCAACGCTGGGCATACGCTGTTGTTCGAAGGCCGGAAGCATGTGCTCCACACCATTCCCAGTGGGGTATTCCGTGAGGGTACGGTGAACCTTGTCGGCAACGGCGTGGTGATCGACCCGGTGATCTTCTTGAAAGAGGTGAATGCGCTCAAGGCGATCGGCGTGGATGTGCGCGACAGCTTGCTCATCTCCCGTCGTGCGCACCTGATCCTGCCCACGCACCGCGCTTTGGATGCCGCCAGCGAAGCGGAGAAAGGAACCTCCAAGATCGGCAGTACCCTCAAAGGGATCGGACCTACGTACATGGACAAGACCGGACGTAACGGATTGCGCGTAGGCGATCTGGAACTTCCCGATCTCAAGGAGCGATACCAGAGCTTGGTGCGCAAACACGAACGATTGTTAGGGCTGTATGAAAAGCCGGTTGCCACCAAGGAAGCCGAAGAAGAATGGCTCGCAGCCGTGGAGATCCTGCGCACCATGCCCTTCATCGATAGCGAACATTATCTGGACCAAGCGCTGCGCGATGGCAAGCGTGTTCTCGCAGAAGGGGCCCAAGGCACGTTGTTGGACATCGACTTCGGCACCTACCCTTTCGTTACGAGCAGCAACACGATCAGCGCTGGTGCCTGCACAGGACTAGGCGTTGCGCCGAACCGCATCGACAAGGTGGTCGGTATCTTCAAAGCGTACTGCACACGTGTCGGTAGCGGGCCATTTCCAACGGAACTGCACGACACCGACGGGGAGCACATCCGGAAAGTGGGCCATGAATTCGGGAGCACCACCGGCCGCGCACGCCGCTGCGGTTGGCTTGATCTACCGGCTTTGCACTATGCGGTCATGATCAATGGGATCACGGAGTTGGCCATGATGAAGGCCGACGTGCTCAGCGACATGGACAACTTGCAGGTTTGCACCGGCTATCTGGTGAACGGACAGCGCACCGAACGCATGCCTTACGACATCACGGGCGGCATCGAACCCATCCTTGAACCCGTTGAGGGTTGGGGCGAACTGCGCACCGAGGACCCACTTCCTGCTGGACTGGAGCTGTACATTGCTCGCATCGAGAAGTATGTTGGGGTGCCCATCAACCTGGTTTCCCTCGGACCCGACAGAGCTCAAACGGTCTTACGTCAGGGCACGTTGGTCCACTGATCGATCATGGCGCGTTCCGCGGATCGTTGGAAGAACGCTGCGGACCGAACGGCTGTTCCCAAGGATGTCGTTCATCGGCTCCAACAACAGCGTGGACAGGAAGTGAGTGGACTATTGTCCGCACTAAAGGACGAGCCAGCCGTCAGCATTCGGGTGAACGAGGCAAAGTGGAATTCCCCGATCCTTGAACCGGTGCCGTGGTGTGCCACCGGCCACTACTTGGCCGCACGTCCTTCCTTCACCTTCGACCCCCTTTTCCACGCCGGTGCCTATTACGTGCAAGAGGCCTCCAGTATGTTGTTGGAACAAGCGATCAAGGCTACGGGCATGCATGAGCGACCCATCCTCGCGTTGGATCTATGCGCAGCGCCCGGTGGAAAGAGCACACACCTCCGCAGTTCGCTTCATCACGATTCCTTGCTCGTATCCAACGAAGTGGATCGCAAGCGCCTTTCGACCCTGGTGGAGAACCTATGGAAATGGGGCGCACCGAACTGCGTGGTCACCGGAAGTCCGCCATCACACTTTTCCGCACTGCCCGGAACATTCGACCTTATTGTAGTGGATGCGCCATGCTCCGGCGAAGGCATGTTCCGCAAGGATCCATTCGCACTTCAGCAATGGTCACCGGACCTGGTAACGCAATGCACGCTGCTACAACGCGACATCCTTGATCATGCGTGGTCAAGCTTGCGGCCCCGCGGGTATTTGATCTACAGCACGTGCACGTGGGAGACCTCCGAGAACGAAGGACAACTTCAACGGTTCATCGAACAAGGCGCTGACGCGATAACGATACCGATCGATCCGTCCTGGGGCGTTCTGCCAGTGGAACACAATGGGGTAAAAGGCTTGCGGTGCTATCCGCACAACGTGCGTGGTGAAGGTTTCTTCCTCGCAGCCTTGCGCAAGGCGAACGATGTAGGAGCCTCTTTCGCTGCACGGTCCTTCGGTCATACAAGCATGAAGGACAATGAAGCCTTGAACTGGTTGCAGGATGATCGCGTGTGGACAGCACTGGAACACAAAGGCGATCTGTTCGCTGTGGATCGGGAGCATGCTTCCATGGTCGCTCTGCTCACTTCTGTTTTGAGCGTGGCTTCACCCGGTGTGCCTCTGGCCGAATTCAAAGGAGGCATTGCGCAACCGCACCATGCACTTGCTTTGAGCACGGCTCTGGATCGCACACATTTCAGCGATGTTGCCTTGGACCGCGGACAAGCCTTGGATCATCTGCGCGGCGCCGCACTGAAAGCAACGAATGCACAAGGAACCGCTTTGGGGACCTTCGAGGACCTTGGCCTCGGCTGGTTGCGAGGCGCTGGGAACCGATGGAACAACCGTTGGCCGAGCGCTTGGCGGATACGAGCGCAACAGCCTACGGCGCCTCTCGTATCTTGGGCAAGCGAGGATATGGATCCCGCGTGAAACGATGCCGTTCCGAAACCCCTTTCTCCAACTGCCATGACGGAGTTCCTCGATTGGTTCGAGCGTCATAAGCTCGGGGTGATCGGCACCTTGGCATTGCATTCCGTGCTGCTTTTCGGGTTCACGCTCTGGCAGGTGAACATGGAGCCCACGGAGTTGGAACGCAACGAAATGCGGGTGGACGTGATGAACGACGTCGAAGCCGAAGAAGTGATGCAGCGGATCGAACACCCGGAACTGGTGGAAGCGATGAGGGTGACCAACGCCACCAGCAACATCACAGCTACGAATGCGGCACCAAGCTTCTCCCAGGCAAAGCTGACGGAACGGGTGGAGAACGAGCTGCGTGAAATGGAACAGGCGGAATTCGACCGACTTGCCCAGGAGCGGAAGGAACAGGGAAAAGAGATCGTGATACCCGAGCTGGATCCCAGCAAATGGAACAAGGAATTGTACATGGAGAAGGCGGCCGAACCCGTGAAGGTCGAGGGAGCAACCACGGTATGGCATGACCTGAAAGGTCGAACACGAGCGGATGACGTTCCCGGCTATCTATGTAAGAAGCAAGGTCGGGTTGCCATTACAATTTCGGTGGACCCGGATGGTCGCGTTGTGAAAGCCGATCTGGACCAAGCGAGGAGCCAGGATCCGGATGATTGCATGTTGGAGCATGCCATGGCCTCTGCAAAGCGAGCTCGTTTCAGCTCCAATGGTGCGGCTCCGAACCCGCAAAAGGGCACGCTCTACTTCTTGTTCTTAGCTCAATAAGCGCCACTTTGACACTTATTTGTGCGCTAACGTGTCATTCAGTCATTCAATTCGCATTGGTATTCAACTTGAAGGACCGGTGGCGAACCCAAAAGCACAACCAATGATCACGAAATACCGCAATCAGACCGCTCGAGTGCATCCCTTCGTCAACTTGATGACCGACGCCTTCGGCCAAGACATCAGTCAGTTCTTCGGGAACGACGAGCTGCAGCAGACCACCCCCAAGGTGAACATCACCGAAACTCCGGCACGTTTCACGATCAGCCTAACGGTACCGGGCTTCAGCAAGGATCAGATCTCGGTCACGTCGGAACAGGACGTCGTGACCGTGAAAGCGGAAAAGGCCGAAACCAAGACCGATGAAGGAGAGCGCTTCTTGCGCCGCGAATTCCACAGCAACGCCTTCTCCCGCAGCTTCCGCTTGCCCGATACGGTGAATGCAGAAGGCATAACGGCAGAACAAGTCGACGGCGTCTTGAGGATCCACGTGCCGAAAGCCGAGCCGACCAAGCCGGTTTCACGGACGATCGCGATCGGCTAAGGAAATTCGGAACTCGATCGGGAAGGGCTGCGGCATGCAGCCCTTTCTTCATTTCCACTTGAACCCTTTCCACAGGCTAGCGCGTACACCCGTTCCAGAACCACCCAGCATGAAACGCGACCTACTTAGTTACTACCAAGAGGTGTTGGACAAGATCAGCCAAGCTGATGCGCCGACATTCCGAAAGGAAATGCGGAAGGCCTTCAAGCGTTTGCTACCCGACGAACGGGAGCAGTTGAAGTACTGGTTCCGGACCGCTTGTGTATGCAGGGTGAACGAGCACGACCTGGCCAAAGTGACCATTCGCAACGATCGGAGGGATCAATTGAAGTAGCGGCTGTTCCACGCTTCGGCGCTGAACTGCCCGAAGAAGGCGAACCAACCGAAGACGGTGAAGCTGGCGCACACCATGGTGCTCCAGAACATCATCAACAAACGGGGACCTCCCCAGAACGATGCGTTCGGGTCATTGGCGATCAATTCGGAAGGGACAAACAGAGCCAACACCACACCGAGCACCAGAACCGAAACAGCTAGGTGTGCTAGGGTCCGGAACGGCCAATTCAACGCGGCTCGCAGAGGGCTCAGATCAGAGCCCCACTTGTGGACGAGGTAGTAGCATCCTTCACCCAAGGGAACGAAAAGCAATGGATCCACTTCGGTGTCGCAGAGTTGGAAGCGATCTGCAGGAGCCATCATCAAGAAGCTCGACATCGGCGACTCGACCTTACGCTCCAAGGCGCGTATCGCGTGCACGGTCTGGTTGGGTATGTCCCCTTTGAAAAGACCACTCGGCAAGAAGCGCAAGCGGTATCGAATGCAAAGCGCTTTGATCGAATCCAAGTGATAGACGCGGTCAGGATCCATACCACGGACCCGCACGGGTCTATCGCCAGATGCGCTGAGCACCATGGCCCGGATCAGATCATCCTGTTTTTGTTCTTCTGCAAGCAGGCTGTGAACCTCACCCAAGAGATCCTCCTGACCAAGGAGCAAGCGCTCCAAGCGTTCTATTTCGGTGCGTGTAGCCATGGCGTTGTACCCAATAACGCTGACAGAGCACGATCAGTTCATCAGCCCTCGCTTCTTGAGGCCAAGCTGATCTCCGAAGCATGTTGGGTAACATCATCCACATCACCCTGCTCCAAGGCGAACGCGCGCACCTCTGGTGGTGCATCGGCCGCAACGGATGTACTGACCAAACTGTTCGGGCTCATCCGCCGACAGCTCGCTTGCACGTCCAAGGGTTGGGCATAGGTGCCTTTCTCCACCACGACGTTCCACACGGAGTCGAATGGCACCACGAAGCGGATCGGCGACTCCTCGTACAACCCACCCACATACGTGTGGGTCTTTCCTTGGCGGTAGGCCTTCAGGTCGCGGGCGGTCATGAACTTCACCTTGGTCGGTTTATCGATCTCGACCTCGATGATCTCCTTGCGTTTGGCCTCGAGCGGCCGGTAGAGGAATTTCATGCTTGGGGGCAATGATTTTCGTAAAGATAAGGGTATGCTCCAACAATACCGGTCGGCTAAAGCTTTACACTCAGCACCGGGAAGGACGTATGGTTGACGATATCCTCCGTCAAACTGCCGTTGACGACATGGAAGAAGCCGGTTCTACCATGGGTTGCCATGGCGATGAGGTCGGCATCGATACCCTTGGCGAAGTTGAGAATGCCTTCCTCGATGCTAAGGTCGTTGTAGATGGTTGCGGTGAACACTTTGAGCTCATGGCGCTGCAGGAAACGATCGATCGCCTTGTGACTGTCCTCGCTACGTTCAAAGCTCCGTGGCGTGTTCACCTTCAGGAGATGCACCTTGGGCTGGAAAAGTTCCAAAAGCGGTGCGAAGGCATGGAACTTCTCCACGTCCTGATCAGAAAAATTGGAAGCGAAAACGATGTCCCGCAGTTCAAAGTCCGCTGTAGGATGTTTCACCACCAACACCGGCATGGGAGCCTGACGCACGATGCGTTGTGTATTGGAGCCTACGATCCCGCGCAAACCGCTCGCCCCATGCGATCCCATCACGATCAGATCCGCTTCCAATAAGCGTTCGTTCTTGAACATCTCAGCAAGGGAAAGTTGTCGCAACATGAACTTCTTCAGTTCGATGCCTTGCAGAAAAGGGAGTTCAGGAACGCGATCCAATTTGGCTTCGATCTCTTCGCGCACCTTCCGGTTCTCCGTGTGGAAATCGGTCATCTGCTCGTACAGGTGCACCACGTCGATCATGGCGCCGGAACGACGTGCAATGGAGGCCGCTACAGCAAGGGCATCCGTGGCACACTCCGAGAAATCATAAGGAACAAGGATGGTACGTATGGCCATGGTTATTACCGGTTCTCTGCGGCAGGCTGAAAATAAGCACCACTTTCGGCAAGACCAAGAATGATCATCACGAACTACGGTTCGAACTACTTTCGCACGGCAGAATTCCCATGGAGATCGACCTTGACCTACCCGGAACGGACAAGACGCCGGCCGTGCGCTTGAAGCAGAACGAAGGTGTCCTGGAGATCATCGGGTGTTCCATTCCCGAGAATGCCGACCGGTTCTTCTCCCCGATCCAGGATCGTGTGGAACGCTACAGTGCGACCCCACATGCTCGGACTTCCATTACCATTCAGCTCAGCTACTTCAACTCAAGTTCCTCCAAATACCTATTGGATCTGCTGAAGCGATTGGACGACCTCCATGCTTCGGGCCGCTCACAAGTGGTCCTTTTCTGGCAATTCACCAACGGCGACCTGGACATGAAGGAGGCCGGAGAAGATTATCGGTCCTTGGTGGAATTCCCGGTGAAGCTGAAGGAGGTGGACGTCTGAGCCGGTTCAACGGGTTTCGAGCGCTTGCTCATACACCCTTCCGGTGACCGGTTGTCCATCACGGAAATGATCAATGCCGCCCCACGGGTGGGTCACCTTTCTGTAGACCACTACCCTACCGTTCTCGGCGATGCGCTGCTCCACGACGATGGAGCGACCTTCTTTGTATACCCGCTCTCCGACCTCCAAGGGTTCTTCCGGTTCGTTGGCACTGATCACGGAGCGATCCACGTCCGTGGGGTCCATGATCTTGGGCTCGGCACGCCGCTGGGCCGGAATGGTCTTCCTTTCCTCTTGTTCCACCGGCGGAGTCTCAGTTACAGTGACGATGGATCGGTCCGTGGGACTCGTCCCACGCGCATCGGAGGCCTGCACCTTGTTGTGGTCAGGTGAGGATGTTCCAGGATCCGCAATTGGATGGTCCTCGATCGGCGGCGGTGTTTCTTCGATGTGCGCTTGCTCCTGCTTCGCAGCGATCTGCTCGGCGTCGCGCTTGGCGATCAAGGCTTGGAGGTCCTGGATCTTCACCTTCGGATACACGTTGTAAGGCCGCATGGCCCGTGCCTCTTGGAATTTCGCCAACGATGCATCGTACTGTTGGGCTTGGAAAAGGCCCTCCGCCTCGGTCATCACTGCTTGGTAGGGAGCGTCATTCGCAGCGGACTGCTGCTCTTCTTTGGCGATGCGGGCGCGTTCCTTGGCGCTGAGCTTTTCGAAATCCTTCGCCAATCCATCGGGCTGAGCACTGACCATCGCCACGCAATGGACCAATACGGCCAGCGTCAATGACCTGAAGCCAGGGAGGCGTACTATCCTATTTCGCACGTGGTTCAATGACATCCGCAATACAAGGACGGGCGCGCGTTGTACGCTCACTTCTCCCATGGGGTTGCAATGTTCGCGACCAAGGACCGTACCACGATTAACTTCGCCGTCGAAATATCTCCAGCGGAAGACGAGGAACCCCGGACCGTTCGTTATTCCACCAACTGCACCATGAACAAGATCACCCTCACCACCCTATTGATCACCTTGCTATCTGCCTGCACGCAGGACCCTAAGACGACCGAGCCCTATCGGCAGTTGGAAGAGGACCAGCAGCGCACGGCGGCGGTGATCGCGGAAAAGGACTCGACCATCAACGCCCTGTTCGGAACCTTCAACCGGATCAGCGAGAACCTTCGAACGATACGAAGCAAGCAAGGCGAATTGGTGGCGCCCGGGACCGGAACGGAGAACAAGGATGATATGGAGCAGCGGATCATGGGCGATATCGAGCAGATCGATGGGCTCTTGTCCGAGAACAAGGGCTTGATCGCCCAATTGCGGAAACAAGCGAAGACCTCGAAGTCCAGCATCGCGGAGTTGGAACGGACGATCGCCGACCTGGAGCGATCCAGTGCTGAAAAGAGCGAGGAGATCGGGATGCTGAAGGAGCAACTCGCCAGCACCAACAGTTCCCTCGCCACCTTGATCGAGATGTACCGCGACAAGTCCCAACTGGCCGATATGCAGCGCGGAGAATTGAACGCTGCCTACTATGCGATCGGCACCGCCAAGGAATTGAAGGAAAAGGGCGTGTTGACCAAGGAAGGTGGCGTGGCAGGTATCGGAGGGGTGAACAAGTTGAATACCGCAAACCTGCCCACGGACTACTTCACCTCTGTCGACATCACTGGCACCCAGGAGATCGTCATCGGCGCGAAGAAGGCGAAACTCACCACCTCCCACCCGGAGGGAAGCTATCGTTTCGAAAATGGCGCTGCGAAACTCGTGATCACCGACCCGACGAAGTTCTGGAGCATCTCCAAATACCTCGTGGTCGTGGTGGAGTGATCAGCTGCCTTTTGCACCGCGCACCATCTGCTCAATGGTGTCCCACATACCGGGCTCCACCTGATCGAGCATACTGAACTGGCCAGCACCCTTGAGCCATTCGCCGCCATCGATGGTGACCACCTCGCCATTGATGTATCCGCTGAACGGTGAAATGAGGTAGGCCACCAGATCCGCCAATTCGCGATGTTCACCCAAGCGGCCCAGGGGTACGCGCTTGGCCATGTCGAACTTCTCGATCATATCCCCCGGTAGCAGGCGGCTCCATGCCCCTTTCGTGGGGAACGGACCGGGTGCCACCGCATTGCTACGGATGCCGTAGTGCCCCCACTCAGCGGCAAGCGACCGCGTCAAGGCGAGCACCCCCGCTTTGGCGCACGCACTGGGCACTACATACCCGGATCCCGTCCATGCGTACGTGGTCACAACGTTGAGGATGGACTTGTCCCTTTCGCCTCCAGCGATCCACTCCTTACCGAAGACCAAGGTGCAGTTGACGGTACCCATGAGCACGATATCGATGACGGTCTGAAAAGCCTTGCCGCTCAGTCGTTCCGTCGGACTGATGAAATTCCCTGCTGCGTTATTGATCAATCCATCCACGCTTCCGAAGCGCTCGCGCACGACTTTCGAAAGGTTCTCCACCTCCTCATAGTTGCGCACATCGCAGGCCACCGCAAGCACGTGGCCACCTGAAGCGGAAACCAATTCATCCGCGGTCTTCTGCAGCACATCGAGCTTTCGGCTGGTTATGCACACGTTCGCCCCAAGCCCTAGCAGCATTTCGGTCATGCTGCGGCCGAGTCCGGTTCCACCTCCGGTAACGACGATCGTTCTTCCCTTCAACGCATCGGGGCGTAACATGCTTTCCATGGTCGTGATGAATTCTGTTGGCTAAGGCGCGTTCCCCGGAGGAGAAGTTCGGCCGCCCGGGGCATTCGCTGGTGCTACCGGCGCGATCACCGGAACAGGTTCCACAACAGGAACCGTGGTTCCACAATGCACGTTGATCAACTCCTCCACTTCTGTTCCGTAACGCTTGGCGAATCCGTGCTTCAAGGCGTCGTGCAAACGCTCGCAGCCTCTATCGATCTCACCCGTTTCGATCCCTATCACGCCCAAGCTGCGGTAGGCGTATGCGTTCTCCGGGTTCTTCTTCAATGCTAGGAGGAGATCCTTCTTCGCCTTGTCCACCTCGCCCAGCTTGTATCTGCTCCACCCGCGATTGCTGAACGCATAACCATAGTTCGGATCCTGTTTGATCGCTCGATCCATGTCCGCCACGGCGCGGGCATGATCACCGAAAAGCGCGTAACGGTAGAACCCTCGACTGTTGTAGTTCACGGCGTCGCGCGGAGCCAACTCAATGGCCCTATCCAGATCCACACGAGCCTTCGCGGAATCACCCAGCATGGCATGGCACGATCCCCGTTCACGCAGCATTCTCGGAGAATCGGGGAACGCCTTCACCCCTTCGTCGAAGACCTCTATAGCTTCTCGCCAAGCACCCAACCGCTCGTAGGTTGACCCCATCCTGAAGACGAAAATCTCCTCGACCTGTGGATCCGTTCCTTTTGCGTCACCGAAAAAGCTCAATGCACTGTCGGGCATATCCAGACCGAGGTAGGCCCCAACGAACTGCGACCGTAATTCAACATCATCACCCAATACCGGTTGCGCTGCTTTCGCATCCTTCAAAGCCTTCGCGTACGAACCGATCCTGTTGTAGCCATCGGCACGCAACACATGGAAAACGGCTGGTGCATCCTTCTTCGACAGAGCTGCCTGTGCTCTGGCGATGGCCTTGTACGGCTTACCATCGGCCAAGGCCTTTCGCACTGTAGCCTCCGCTTTCTCGAACTGCGCTTGTGCCGTGCACGCGACCAGCACCAACACGGCAGAAAGGATCCTCCTATGCATGCTACGAAGGTATTCTTCCCCAACCGCTTGGCACATGGAATAACTTTGTGGCCGAAGCGTTCCGGTATTCGTCAACGCCATTCAGTACTTCAAAAGATGCGCACCGAATTCCCTGCCAAGATCCTGCTCGCATGGGGCGAAGCGATCATGGGGAATGCCGGGTTGCGTGATTGGCTGATCAAGAACGGCTATCCCGAACTGGGCATTTTCACCTTCGCTTTGCGGAACAAGAAGGACGCCAGGCAATGGCTCATGGATAACGGGCATCCGCATCTCATGGCCGTCATCACCGGTATTGAAGGCGATAAGACCGCGCTGGGTTGGCTGGAACACAATGGCATGTCCGTTCTGAAGCACGTGGCATTGACCGGCGACGGAAGCGAAGAAGACATGAAGTGGTTGATCGATCACGGCCACAAGGAATTGGCCGTCATTGGTAACCGCATGCATCAAGTGAAACGGAAGATGGACGAGGATTACGGCGACTATCACCGTATGGCACAGGACTGAACGGTTCCTGGGAGTCCAACGACATCTTTGGAAGTGCCCACACTCTTTCAACAGGAAGGATCAGTTTTGCAGTATGCCGAAAGCCATGCGACCTGTATTATGGACCTTGCTCGCCGTCGCAGTCCTGTTCGGATGTCGCAAGGATCCGAGCGTGTATACCGGTCCAGTGGGCACCCCGTATGTTCTGGAACTGCCGAGTTGGGTCGTGGATTCCATCGGTCCGATGCTAGAAGCAACGGACAACCCGCTCACTGTAGAGGGTGTCGCCCTGGGGCGAAAGCTGTTCTATGAGAAGGAACTGAGCGACGATGGGACCATGTCCTGTGCAACCTGCCATGTGCAATCACACGGGTTCAGCGACCCGAGACAGTTCAGTGTTGGAACGGACGGAAGCATCGGGGACCGTAACGCCATGGCCATCGTGAACCTCGGTTGGAGTCGTCATTTCTTCTGGGATGGTCGCCGAACGACATTGGAAGATCAGGCCCACGACCCGGTGACCAACCCGATCGAGATGCGCAATACGTGGCCGGTCGTTGAGGATCGGCTGCGATCCATTCCGACCTACGCCGACCTGTTCGCGGCTGCTTTCGGTTCTCCGCAGATCGATAGCATCCGGATCACGCAGGCCATTGCCCAATTCGAACGCACACTGGTATCGTTCAACAGCCCATTCGACCGCTACTGGTATGGTGGTGACACCAATGCCATCAGTCAAGCAGCGAAGGACGGACTCGACCTGTACACGCGACGTGGGAACTGCGATCGCTGCCATACGATCGGGAATTTCACGGACGACGTGATGCGCAACAACGGCTTGGACCTTGCCCCTGAGGATCCAGGACTTGGCGCGGTCACCGGCTTGACTTCGGACTATTACAAGTTCAAGACCACGAGTTTGCGCAACATCGCTGTTACCGCACCGTACATGCACGATGGCCGGTTCGCTGATCTGCTTTCGGTGGTGCAGTTCTACCGCAGCCATACGGCCCACAACAGCCCGAACATCGATACCGCGATGCACAACTTCTCAACGAGCGGTTACAGCTTCTCCTTGGAAGAGCAGTCCAACCTCCTCGAATTCCTGAATACGTTGACGGACGAGGAGTTCCTGACGAACCCCGCGTTCTCAGCACCATAGCTTTCGGGTTCACTCCGGGTCCTCGTTCCCGCTCGGCAGCATGCTACCCACAAGGTCTCCGAAGTGCGTCTGACCTGCGTGCAAGGAGCGTCCGACACGGCTGTGCTCCGCCAATCCGTGAAGTACGAATTCGCTCCAAAGCAAGTTCTCTTCGGCATCCAGGTAGTCGTGGTGCCTTTTCACCAGATCGCCTAGACCTCGAATACCCTTCAACGCTTTGGCGTATTCAGCGTTCTTCGCATCGAATCGAAGATCCAGATCGTGTTCTTCGAAGTAGGACACGATCTCTTGGTACGGATCGGGGCGTGTCGAAGCAGCTCCTTGCTTCGCCGGACGACGTGAACGGGCCGGGTCCGGGAAGAGTTCTGCGAACACGTTCCGCACTGCAAGACCCAAGAGATGCTGTGCGATCTTCTCGGGCCCCTCCTGCTCCCCTTCATAGACCAGTTCGATCTTCCCGGTGATGGCCGGAACAACGGCTTGCAGATCACCCATTCGAACGACGGTGCGCTCCTCTCCGTTGCGAAGCGCGCGACGCTCCGCCGCACTGATGACATTCTCCAGAGCACTGATCGTTAGGCGCGCACTTACACCGCTCTTCCGATCTACGAACTCGCTGTCGCGCGCCTCCCAAGCGATACGTTCAATGAGCACGCGAATGAGATCGGGGACACGTACACGTGTGCTTTGCTCCTCGGAAGACCGGATCTCTTGGGCCGTGATCGCCATGCCCATTTCCAGGGTCGGTGGGTAGTGCGTGAGTATCTGCGATCCGATTCGGTCCTTCAGCGGCGTGATGATGGCCCCTCGGTTCGTATAGTCCTCGGGGTTCGCGGTGAAGACGAATTGCACATCCAGTGGTAAGCGCAGTTTGAAACCACGGATCTGGATGTCGCCTTCTTGCAGGATGTTGAACAGCGCCACTTGGATGCGCGGCTGCAGATCGGGCAATTCGTTGATCACGAATATGCCACGGTGACTTCGTGGGATCAGACCGAAGTGGATCACGCGTTCATCGCTGTAGTCAAGCTTAAGGTTTGCCGCCTTGATGGGATCACTATCCCCGATGAGGTCCGCTACAGTGACATCGGGGGTTGCAAGCTTTTCGGTGTAGCGCTGCGAACGATGCACCCACGCAACAGGTGTGGAATCTCCCTTTGCTGCAACAAGCTGTTGTGCGAAGCGCGAGATCGGCGCCAATGGATCATCGTTGATCTCACTGCCTTCCACGATCGGCATCCACTCATCGAGCAGTTCCACCAAGGCCCTCGCCATGCGCGTCTTGGCCTGTCCCCGCAGGCCCAGCAGGTTGATGGAATGACCAGCTAGGATGGCACGCTCCAAAGCGGGGATCACCGTTTCATCGTACCCGTGGATGCCAACGAAAAGCGGTTGCTTCGATCGAATGCGGGCGATGAGGTTGGTGCGGAGCTCTTCCTTGATGCTGCGACTGCGGTAGCCGCTTTGCTTCAATTCTCCTAGGGTCTTGGCGCTGATCATCATGTATGTTGACCCAATGGATCTTGGGTACACGGGTTCGTTAGTTTGTTCTGCGGTTGTTCGCGTGATCACGAAAAACCATATCGGCCAGGCCTTGCAAGCCGGTGTAGAATGCTCGGCCCTGATTGGCATCGGTGAATTTCTCGATGAAGCGCTGGAGGTAATGATCCTGCGCGATCATGAACGTGGTGATCGGAATACCTGCCTTCCGCGCACGCACGGCAGCATCCAAGGTGCGTGCAACGATGAAGTCGTCCAACCCGAAACTGTTCATGTAATACTCCCCATCGCGCTTGATGCAGCTCGGCTTGCCATCGGTGATCATGACGATGCGGCGGTTCTTCAGCTTCCGTCGACGCAGCAGATCCATGGCGAGTTCGAGCCCAGCAACGGTGTTCGTATGATAGGGTCCTACTTGCAGGTAGGGCAGATCCTTCAGGCTCACTTGCCATGCATCGTTACCGAACACGACGATGTCCAAAGTATCCTTCGGAAAACGCCGCTTGATCAATTCGGCGAGGGCCATGGCCACCTTCTTGGCCGGTGTGATGCGGTCTTCGCCATACAGGATCATGCTGTGGCTGATGTCGATCATGAGCACCGTGGCACAAGCGCTCTGATGCTCCGTTTCCAGGACCTCCAGATCGTCCTCACGCAATTGCAGGTCATCCAACCCGCGTTGCTGCGCGTTCCGGATGCTGTCGCTCATGGCCACTTGTTCCATGCGATCGCCGAAACGGTAGCTGCGTCGATCACCGGTCACCTCGTCACCTTGGCCACCACGTCGCAGACCGTGATCACCGCGATCGCTCTTCTTCAGTTTCCCGAACACCTGATCCAGCGCGCGTTCACGGATCATCTTTTCCGCCTTGCCGGTCAATGGTGTCTTTCCGCCTTTGTCCGGCCGATCGCCCACCATTCCGTTCATACGCAGATCCGCTTCGAATTCCTTGCGGCCATATTCCTTGGTCCACACATCGTGCTCCTTGTCCAACTGATCCATCCAATCCAAGGCTTCTTCCACATCGCCGCTGGTGTGGGTGAGCAACTCCAAGAAAAGGGGCAGCAACTTCTGAAAAGGCGTACGGTCGTCCGAAGGGGGAACGAATTTGCCGAAACGATGGCCGAGCATGTGTGAAAGGTAACACCGCAGCATGGGTGTTGTTCAAGCGACTCTTCCAAGAACGACGAAGCCCCCGGAACTTCCGAGGGCTTCATTCCATGAATTGGAGCGCTCACTGAAGGACGATCCGGCGGGATCCCGTACGTCCATCATTCTGCGTGATGCGCAGTTGGTAGACACCACTCGGCAATCCGGTCAGGTCCATGAAGCCAGAGGCGTTCGCGATCCGACGGACATTCGAACTACGGACCAATTGTCCTGCTGCGCTGAATACTTCCACGGAACGCAGATCGGACAACTCTGCTGAAATGTTCAGTACACCGGTCGTTGGGTTCGGATATGGCGTGAATTGGATGTCGGAAGCATTCAATTCCGAGATACCAACACCGCCTGGGCCACCGACCCATTGCGCTGAACGGGTCACGGTCGGAGCTCCACCGTTGACCACCACAGAGTCTTCCACCAATTTCAACAAGGGCCATGGGGACGTTTCCGCGAAGAAATACCAGGTATTCGAGACGCGTTGAACCGTGGCCAGTGCAGCAACGTCGGTCAGCGCGCGACGAACATGAACGCGCAGCACGTTGGAGGTGAACGCCTCCGGAAGACCGAGGTCACCGTAAGAATCTGCTTCACCGGTGATCGTACCGGTCCGGGTAGCAGGTCCCAACGGGGAAGTGTAGTTGGCGATGGTGATATCGGACCAGGTCGTTCCGTTGGTGCAGGGGTACTTCAACTCCAGTATCGGGTCGCTGTAACTAACGAGACCTTCAAGCCCGGAGCGAGAGCCTACCTGATAGAGTCCATCTGCAGCGTAGTTCCAAAAAAGCGTGTCCGTTCCGCCGTCGGTACTGAGCATGTTCGCAGTTGGAATGCTCGTCGCAGCCGTAGAGGTGATGGAGGCATCGAAGACCCGATAGTTCCGGTTCCCGGTCGCTGAAAGGTCCCAGAACCCGAACATCACGTTCGCGCCGGTAGGGCCGGCGGTAGACCAAGTGTTGCTGGTTTGAAGCACGAACTCCTGACCACTGATGGGTTGGTTGTTCGCGAGATCGATGGTGGGTTGTGCCATCACTGCGCCGAAGCTGGCAAGAGCGAGAAACGAAAAAGAGGATCGTAGTTCCATAGGTTCTGGTTTAGAGTCGTCGAAGGTATGACGTGGGGAAGAAGCAGAACGCTGCCCCAAAGTGCAGAAGCCGGTCCTAGTTCGTCTCTTTGCACCCCGGCAACTTTGCATTCCCATGAAATTCAGCCTGAGCGAGATCACCGAACTGATCCGGACCCGACGCACGATCTATCCGAAGGACTACAGCGACCGCGTGGTGCAGAAGGAGATCGTGGAACGGGTGCTCACCAACGGCACCTGGGCGCCCACCCACGGCATGACACAGCCTTGGCGATTCACGGTCTATACCGGGGAGGGCCGCAGCAAGCTTTCCCAATTCCTCGGTGAAGAATACCGCCGCATTACGCCGCAGGAAAAGTTCTTGCAGAAGAAGTTCGACAATGTGACCCTTAGGCCACTACAAAGCACCGTCGTTATCGGCTTGGGCATGGAACGTGACCCGAACGGCCGGATCAGTGAACGGGATGAACTACTGGCGATGGCCTGTGCGGTGCAGAACATGCATTTGACTTGTGCTGCCTATGGGCTCGGAGGCTTCTGGGCCACAGGGGCCGCAATGACCGGCGAAGGCATGCGAGAACACATGGGTCTGAGCGAACAGGGCCAAGCCCTCGGATTGTTCTTCATCGGCTATCCGGCGCCAGAATGGCCAAAGGGTTACCGGAAACCGTTGGATCAGTTGGTCACGTGGGTGGAAGGCTGAAACCGGTGCGACCATGGCCTTGCTCAACCTGACAAACTTCGACGACCATCCGGAAGATCCTCTGTGGATGGTTTTCCGCTTTCCGGATCAACGGCAGGCGAGTGAGTTCATAGCTGGTTTGAATACGGCTGATATTCCGTTCGAAACGGACCCACATGGCGGCCCTCCTTTTCTTGTGGGGGTGAAGCAGCGCCATCGCGAACAAGCGGTCCGTGTCAATTACACCGTGATCGGCAGGTATCGTTCCCGGTTCATGGCGGACGGGTTGTTGCGGTGGAGTGTTCTCATTCTTGTTGGGCTACTTGTCCTTGTGGCCATCATCGGTGCTGTGCTCCAATGAATACGGTCCCTGTCCCAATGGCCCCCTTGCCGAAGTTGCCATGTCGAGGCTGCCTACAGTTGTCGATCTTTGAAGTAACGATGCATGTGTTCCCAGCAGGTCAGCTTCTTCGTGCGCTCGTGTTGACCCTGCTTGCCTTGGTTTGGTGCCCTGTGTCTCACGCACAACAGGGCGTTACCACCTTCGGCATGCAGATCAAGCCCGTGTTCCCGGTCTCGTACTTCGACCCCTTGGTCACCATCTCGCGACCGAGCGTGGATGGCACGGTGGAACTTACCGGAGGCGTGGCGTACGGAATGAGCGTTCGCATCGGTCTCACCAACACGATCTCACTGGAGACCGGATTGGGTCAGATCCAGCGCAACTACGCCTTCAGTATCCGTAATGACACGAACGGCTATGCGCAAAGCGGCAGGGTACGTTATATCGGGTACGAGGTCCCCATCACGGCATTGGTCTACATCCGGCTTGGTGAGAAGACCTTCATGAATGCCGCAATGGGGTTCAGCGCGGATCTCTATCCCAGCAATGTCCAGAGCCTGGTCGATCAAGGGCGGATCGAGATCGCGAAACGCTGGGCACAGCTCGGCGTGTTGGGGAACATGGGTGTGGAGTACCGCACCTACAAGTCGGGCACTTTCTATTTGGGCGCTACCTATCATCGGCCTTTCGGCAACATGGCCACGGTAGAACTCACTTATTTCGATCTGGATGGCCGAAGTGTGGTACCGTATGCCATGCGCAGCGGATTGAACGGCAGCTACCTCACCGTGGATCTGCGCTACTATTTCCACGAGGATCCAGAGCGGATCAACAAGCGGAAGAAGAAATAGATCACGACACCGTTGCTCGTTGCGGCCTATATTCGGTGCATGCTTCGATCAACTACACGCCATTTTCTCGGTCACTTTTCGATCCAACTTGCCACCTTGGCATTGGCAACGTCTGCCTGGGCCCAGGCGCCGCCGAACGACGCCTGTTCCGGCGCTATTCCGATAACGTGCGGGCAAACAGTGGTCGGTAATACCACCGAAGCCACGAACGACGTGGAGGCCTTCGATTGTGGAACTTCGGTGAGCGCCGCAGGCATCTGGTACAGTTTCGTCGGCACTGGCGATGCATTGACATTGACCACTTGCGAGAACACCTTCTACGACACCAAGATCAACGTGTACACCGGTGATTGCAACGCCCTGGTCTGCGTGACGGGTAATGACGACGGCGGCAATTGCGGTACCGGAACCACAGCTTCCTTCGCCAGTGACCTGGGTACTACCTACTACATTCTTGTTCAGGGCTATGATGGCGTGGTCGGCGAGTTCGAAATGATCGCGACCTGCGGTCCTGTCACCTATGACTACTGCCAAGGTGCCACACCGATCGTATGCTATCAGAGCCTGAGCGGCAGCACACTGGATGCAACCCCGGATGCGGTGGAAGGATGTGTTACCGGGATCCAAGCACCGGGTGTCTGGTACACGTTCACGGGTATCAGTGACCCTGTGGTACTGAGCACCTGCGAAAGCACCGACTACGACACACGGATCAACGTCTATTCTGGTGGCTGTAATGGATCGGTCTGTGTGACCGGCAATGATGATACCCCGGGCATCGGCACATGCTCCACTGTCGGTTTCTTGCCAGATGCTGGCACCACCTACTTCGTTCTCGTGCAAGGCTACGATGGCCAAGTCGGCAATTTCCTACTTGAACTGATCTGTCAGACCTGTGCTACACCTAGCGATGTGTCCAGTTCAGCAAGTGACGTGAGCGCTACCATTTTCTGGTCCAGTTTGAATGACGGCGCGACCTACGTGATCGAATATGGACCGCTCGGATTCGAACAGGGTACCGGCCAACAGGCCATAGGAACCGTGAGCGGTGGTTCGAACATTGCGGTGATAGAAGGCTTGGACCCCGACACGGAATACGCCTTCTATCTGCACGAAGAGTGTGGTGAAAGCGACGTGAGTGCGACCATCGGTGTGTTCACTTTCACGACGCTTGCCGATCCACCGGCGGTCAATGCAACGTGCTCCGGTGCCTTGCCGATCGGTTGCGGTGATTCCGTGGATGGCGACACCCAGGAGAGCTATTTCCAGCCGGGTGCGGCGTGCGGACCTTCGTTCATCACTACCCAAGGCTTGTGGTACAGCTTTGCGGGAACAGGTGAAACGGTGACGTTGAGCACCTGCGATCAAGCGGCTTTCGATACCAAGATCAGTGTCTACAGCGGCGCATGCGGAGTACGCACGTGCGTTGCAGGTAGTGATGACGCCATCGGTTGCGGGGGAAATACGTCGGCAATTGCATTCCCCAGCGTCCTGGGAACAGAGTATTTGGTGTTCGTCCACGGCTATCAGGACCAACAAGGCACCTTCACCTTGAGCATGACCTGCGCGCCGACCTGTTCTCCAGTGGCTACCAACGATGTTTGCGCCGGTGCTTTGGAACTCACGGTGAACGGGATCGGGCTGTGTGATCCGATTCAAGGCAGCAATGCGTGCGCTTTCTCGGAAGGCATGCCCAATCCACCTTGCGATCCCTACTACCCCATTGTTGACACGTGGTACACCTTCACCACGGACGGTAGTTCGACGATCACCTTGTTCGCAGCAGCCTTGAGTGCTGGCGAAGTAAGTGCTGCCGTCTACGCGGATTGCGGCATGCTCGAATACATCGATTGCGAGACCGGTATCAACGGCCCGTGGCAATTGAACAACCTCGAAACGAATACCATACACTACCTACGTGTTTGGAACGCCGGTGGCGAGAACGCCGGCACGTTCGCCGTTTGCATCGAATCGGATCTGACGACTGGTGTCGAAGAGATCAACACGTTCAACACCATTCGGATGTGGCCCAATCCCACGAACGACCGTATCCACATCGAAGGTGCTGCTGCCAAGAAGCTTGCATTGATCGATCTGCAAGGTCGTATAGTGATGACCAACAGTACGTCAGCGAATGGGATCATCACACTTGACGTGGCCAACCTTGCCCCCGGCAGTTACGTTGTGCGCTCCATGGAGGATAGCACCACGTTGGGTCGCTTCGTCAAGGAGTAAGCAAATGCGAGAAGCCCCCTCGGTCGTTTGCGATCGAGGGGGCTTCGTCGTTCTTGGGAGCATCCATTCTATTGCTTCAGGATCCGAGCCACGCTTCTTCCTTGCGCATTGCGCACCACGAGCTGATATGGCGCTGAGGGCAGTCCGCTCAGGTCCATGAAAACGCGACGATCGCGCTGCAAAGGACCGTTGTGCACCTGCATCACTTCGCGACCCAACGCATCCGATAAGGTGATCACCACTGGCCCGAGGGAAGCACCATCCACCGTCACCACCACCAGAGAAGAGGTCGGATTCGGATACGCTTCTGCGATCACCGGTCCTTGAGGAACAGCGATGCTTGCTGAAATGTCCAGAACATGGAAGAGCCACCAACCTTCAGGCGCAACGATCGGACGCACTTGCACCTTGCCATTGTTCGCTGTACCCTGCACGTAGTAGAACACACCGGTGTTCGCCGGTTGGGCGGGAATGGCTGCTACCCAAACATCACCACCTGAAGTGGTCATGGGCACCGCAGTGAAACCAACTGCGGTATCCGTGGTCCAGTACAAGGTTGCGGAGGCGATCCCGGAACGATGACGGATGTAGGTCTGGACCGTGTAGTCGTCGATCGTGTTATAGGTATCGTCCAACCGTTGGTGCCGGATCAACAAGGGGTCTGCCACACCGATGGTCTTGGTGATGCAGTGGATGGCTCCGCTTTGCGAGATGATGTTCTGTTCGGAATCGCAATCGATGCCAACGACGTTATAGCCGGGAAGTTGCTCGCGCAGGATCCGCAAACCGACCGTGTCATACTCCGCCCGGTACAAGGGCACCAGCACCGTTCCGTTCAAGAACACGTTGTTGGCGAAGGTCCGATAGCTGGCACTGGGAGGGAAACTTCCGCCCGTGCTCGGTGGCATCGGGACGCGTACGATGGAATAAGGGTCGCCGAACGCGCTGACCTCGTTGTTCATGATCGTTTGGATGTTCTGCTCCAACTGCGGTCCATCGCTGACACCGACCGGGAATTCACCGATCAGCAAGGTCTCCTCATCCAGCAGCTTCATGTGCATGTCGATGTGGTGGATCCCGTCGTACGGCAGCGTGGACATCTTGATGTAGTGATCGATGCCCATGAACTGTTGCATCATGTCATCCACACCCGCACTGTTGCGAATGGTCTGGTTGAACTGCCCGTTCGCACCATTCTCATCGAGCACCAATTCCGACGAAAAGGCCGTTCCCGCCCCGTCGCACATGAAGTTACCACCGGTGTGCACCAGATCGTAGGGAGCTTGAGTGGTGCTGTAGACATTGATGTTCTTCGCTGCGCCGATGGCATCGCTCAATTCATCGTCCAAGGGGCGCGGTCGGTTGTAGATCCAGTCCAATAGAAAGAGCGAATCCACTTCGTTGGTATAGATCGTTTCGGCCATATAGTCCCGCGACCAGATGCTGTTGAACGGCAGCGCGAGGAAGGAGACGCTCGAAAGGTCATCGATGGAACCGCCGTAGTCCGGTCCTTGCAAATACGTGATCACGGCTTGTTGGTCGTCACACGCGATGATGACCTCGCATTCGTTGATCGCGTTGCGGACGATCTGCTTGAGGATCCCCGGGTACGATGTCCAGGTGATCACCACGCTTTGGACCTCCTCCCATTCAGCCATCGTGCGCACAGGTAACTCCGGTGGTGTGGTTATCCCACGGGAAGATGATGCCCGTGAATCGTGGTACGGGCGGATCAAGTCGTGCTCTTCCGGAGCCAAGGCATGTGGGAGATCGTGCTGGGCCCGAAGAGAATTCCAACCGAGCAAGGCAGACACGAAAAGGATCAGCGATCGAGAGGTGTAGTTACGCAACATGGACCGAAGGTAGAAGATGGTTCGGCTTCATCCCGGGCCGTTCCTTGAGCGTTCCGGGGAAGGCTGCAACCGTTCACTCCACAGGCTTCGTTGACCCGGGATCGGACACCTTGGCTTCCTTGGGGGTCGGCTTTGATCGCAGCCCCGTCAATTGATCGTAGAGCGAAACGATGTCACGCACGTAGTGGAACACCTGACTTCCCTTGCAATAGCCGTTCTTCATCTCGGGTCGGGTGAAGTAGCGCGGCTTGGAGAGCAGCAGCACAGCACGCTCCACATTGTGTTCCCATTGCTTGGGGTCCAAACCGAGCCGTTCCGCCAAGCGTTGTGCATCGATGATGTGACCCACGCCCGCGTTGTAGGATGCGAGAACGAAGCGCAGCCGCTGTTCCCGATCCGGAACCGCCCGCATCCATACCGTGTCCAATCGCGCGATGTACCGTTTCGCAGCGTGGATGTGATCCGCAACGGCAAGGCTGCTATCCAATCCATAGTGCGTGGCCGTTCTTGGCATGAACTGCATGATCCCCTGCGCCCCCTTGTTCGACACTGCGCTGCTATCGAAACGCGATTCCTTCCAGGCCATGGCGGCAAGCAACTGCCACTTCCAACCGAAGCCACCACCGTTGACCCGGAATTCCTCATCGTAGGGTGATATACTGTCCGCTCTTGCGGGCATGGCGCGCTTCCTCAACGCACCGTTCTTCAATGGACGGCCCTGATAACTTGCAATGGCCGCATCGCGGAACGCGACTTCTTTCTCGTCGGAAAGCCAACGGTCCAAGGCTCCCAAAAGTTCGGGTGCATTGGTGCGCACAGCAAAGCACAAGGGCCTGGCCGGTGCATCCAGCGAGGTGAATTCCACATTCGGGAACCGTTCCGCCTCATAGCCGGCAACAGCGTCAGTGACGACAGCAGCGGTTTCGCGGCCGATGAGTACATCCATGAGCACCTCTTCCGGCGTACCATGGCGTTCGGCGAAGGTGCTTGCAGCGCGCTTTCCCTTATTCCGGAACTCTTCCAGGAATGGAGACCATCTGCTGATCGCCATCGAAGACGTCAGTTCCATTTCCGCTTGCGATGTCGCCACAGGGTCCTCGCGCAATCGGGCCACCATCGGTCGAACGCTATGATAAGGCCGGGTACAAGCGACCCATCCTTGCTGTTCAGAACGTGGAACGTATTGTGTGGCGATCACATCCCCTGCTCCGTTCTGCAAGTCCATGAACATGGAATCCGGATCGGTAACGACGATGGTCTTCACTACCAGATCAGCGCCCTTCGCGAAACGTTCGAGCAGCTCGTACTCCAACCCGGAAACGGCTTTCGGACGCGCTTCCCAACTGAGTGGATCCTCAAGGACCAGGATGCGCAAAGTATCCCGCTTGACTATAGCAAGATCACGCTCGACATGCGGATGATCCCATGGCACACGGATACGGTTGCTTTTGGAACGATCGCCCAGAAAATAGGCCGCAACAGCAGCGACGACGACGGCGACGCCGAGGGCTAGGATACCGGTGCGCTCACGAATGATCATTTCAAATGGGCCACGTGGGCTTCGATCTCCGGTAGGAACATACGGAACTCGTTCAGATAGGTTCCCATGTGCTGTTCAAGGACCACCTCGGATCCACGCATCGGGCCACCTAAAGGCACGCGACGTGAGAGGCCTTCCAATGCACGACCGATACCGGACAGTGTGGCGTACGAAGACAACCAATCGTTCTGGACCATGTACGGCAACATGTGTTTGGTGCGCTCCGGCATCAAGTGCGTGTGCTTGGTGAGCAAGGCGTACATCCGTTGCGCAAAATCGGGTAACTGTTCATCGTTGAACTCCACCCAATTCGATGCCAGCAGGTGATCATAGAAAAGGTCCATGGCCACGGATGCGTAGCGCCCTGCAAAGGCATGCGCCCGCACCCTCCCTCGCTGCTGCACCGGATGCGAGTCGGTGAAGCTGTCGATCGCACGATGCAGCCGAATGCCTCGTTCGATCGACGGATGGAAGCGTGACAGATCACGGCCCTTCACCGCATCGGCCATGAAATTGCCTACCGTGACCAGCGGGTCGGCGCCGGAGAGGTAGAGGTGTCCGAGGAAATTCAAAGCGGATCGCAAGGTAATCCGTTCCATCCGTCGAGCATGGATCACGACCGCTTGTGTGATCAGCTTTGGCAGAGGCCATCGACCCGATACCTTCGCCAGACCCCATGCCCCAAGAAAGAACGTCCATTCTCCTGCGTTCCCCGAGAACCGTCTATTGGGCTACGCAGGTTGTCGCGTGGAGCACCTTGATCGTGCTTCTGGGCCTGTACTACTACCAGGTCGGCGATCTCACCGCAGACCAGTCGGAAGTTCTTGTGCTGTTCTGTCTCACCGGTATCGGGATCAGCCATCTGTTCCGAAGGGTCATCGTCCAGAACGGCTGGTTGGATCGTGAGATCGGCTTTGTGCTTCCGCGGCTTTCGCTCGTCGCCTTGCTGTTGAGCGTTCTCGCCTTCCTTGTTCTCGCCATTCTTCACGACCTCTTCTTCCCTGGCTACGATCCGATGCTTCGGCCTGATCCACTGGCGATCCTGGTGAGTACGATCAACTGGACCGTGCTGCTCTTCGTCTGGTCGCTCGGTTATTTCGCATACATCTACTTCATACGTAGTCGCCGCGAGGAGATCCGCAACCTGCGCTTGGCCACCGCGAACCGTGAGAACCAACTGAATACGTTGCGTGCGCAGATGAATCCGCACTTCATGTTCAACGCACTCAATGGCATTCGGGCATTGATCGACGAGGACCCTGGACAGGCCAAGAAGGCGATCACCCAGTTGAGCGCTATCCTGCGCAACGCCATGGCCACGGTGAAACGGAATCTCGTGCCTTTGGGCGAAGAGATCGATATCGTGAAGGCCTACCTCGAACTCGAACGCATGCGCTACGAAGAGCGTCTGCGTCTCCACATCGAAGTTCCAGCAGAGTTGGAGCGCGAACACGTACCACCCATGGTGTTGCAGACCCTTGTGGAGAATGCCGTTCGCCATGGCATTGCGCCCCTGCTCGACGGCGGTGACCTCTACATATCCGCATATCGCAATTCCACCAGTCTGATCCTTCTCGTTCGGAATACCGGGCACTACACAGCCGGCAAGGTCAAGGGAACCGGCATCGGATTGCGCAACACGCGCAAACGCTTGGAAATGCTGTACAACGGGGATGCACACTTGTCCATCGCCAACATCGATGGCATGGTGGAGAGCCGTGTGGAACTGCCGATCACTGCTAGGAACGACGAACAACGCGCTTGAACAAACCACCCATGAAAGCATTGATCATCGACGACGAACGCCTTGCACGCAAGGAGCTGGCCAGCCTGTTGGAAAAGCATGACGGGATCGAAGTGATCGGCGAAGCAGCCAACTCCGATGAGGCGGAGGTGATGGTTGCCGAGAAGCGACCCGACCTGATCTTCCTCGACATCAACATGCCGGGGCGCGATGGATTCGAACTGCTTGCTGCACTCGACCCAGCGCCGCAAGTGATCTTCGTTACCGCATACGATGAACACGCCCTTCGCGCCTTCCAAGTGAACGCCTTGGACTATGTGGTGAAGCCCATCGATCCGGATCGCTTGGCAGCAGCATTGAGCAAGTTGCAGACGAAACATGATCCGGATCTTCCGCAACGGGAGATCCTACGCGAATCCGACCAGATATTCCTGAAGGATGGCGAGAAATGTTGGTTCGTTACATTGAAGGACGTACGGTACTTCGAAAGCGAAGGCAACTACGTGCGTGTGCGCTTCGATGACCAGAAGCCGCTTGTACTGCGCTCATTGAACAAACTGGAAGAGAAGTTGGATCCCTTGGTCTATTTCCGTGCGAGCCGCAAACACATCATCAACCTGCGTTGGGTGGATAAGATCGAACCTTGGTTCAATGGTGGATTGATGGTGAAGCTGAAGAGCCTGGACAAGAACGGAGAACCGGAAAGCATGGAGGTCTCGCGCAGGCAAGCGGCCCGCTTCAAGGATCTCTTGAGCTTGTGACCGTACGATCGTTGATCGCGACCCCACATTTACCTCGATCATGCTATTCCATTCCGGACCAGTGACCATGTGCTTTGCATCGGCGAAAAAGAACGCCCGAAACACACATGCTCACAGCCGCTCCCACCGACCTGCGCACGCGCTGGAACGAACTCATCGCTGAACAACCCGCGCTCCGCATTCGCAATGCAGCGCGTGAACTGGGTGTAAGCGAGGTGCAGTTGCTCACGTTGCGGATCGGCGAAGGCGTGGTGCGTCTGAAGCCTCAGTTCGCGGCCATCCTCAGTGAAGTCAAGAACCTGGGGCACGTGATGGCCCTGACACGCAATGAAGATGTGGTGCACGAGCGCAAAGGCACCTATCTCAACGCATCACTCGACAAAGGTCCGGTCGGGCTCTTCGTTGGTGCCGATATCGATCTGCGCATCTTCTGGGGATCCTGGTCAACAGCGTTCGCTGTGAACGAAGCTGGCCATGATGGAGATCGCCTCAGTCTGCAATTCTTCGCACACGACGGGGAAGCCATCCACAAGATCTACCTCACGGACAAGAGCGATGTACCCGCCTACCATGCCCTTGTTGCGTCATTCCGGGCCGACGACCAGTTCGCTGCGATCGACGTGCAACCCCGGAAAGTTCCGCAGCCCGAAATGCCGGATGCAAGCATCGATGTCGAAGGGTTCCGAGATGGTTGGAAGAACTTGAAGGACACCCATGACTTCCACATGTTGTTGGGCAGGTATCGGCTGAACCGCACGCAAGCCTTGCGGTTGGCACCGGCAGGTGAGTATGCCGTACCTGTTGGCAACGGGGCATTGCGCGCTATCCTCACCACGTCGGCAGCCGAACAACTGCCGATCATGGTGTTCGTTGGCAATCCAGGCATGTTACAGATCCATACCGGTGAAGTGAAGAACGTGGTGGACGCGCGTGGATGGCTCAACGTGCTCGATCCGGAATTCAACCTGCACGTGCGCGAAGAAGCGATCATGCAAAGTTGGATCGTGCGCAAACCAACGACCGATGGAACAGTGACCGCACTGGAATGCTACGACGCGAACGGCACGCAACTGGTGCAGGTCTTTGGGAAACGAAAGCCGGGCATTCCGGAGTTGGAGCATTGGCGCACCCTTGTTGCAACGGTGCAGAACGATTTGGCCCTTTGACCATGCAAGAGTTGTTGACGATGTCGGCTGAACGAGCTGCGACCAACAAACCATCCTGGCTGAAACGGTTGGGCTGGGTCGGATTCCTCTTCTTCCTGATCAAAGGCTTGGTTTGGCTTGCCCTATTCTTCGGCGTAGGGAGTTTGTGGGCCGGATAGGCCTGCACACGGCAGGATCCATTCAACCGGATCCGTGTCGGATGAATTCACCTCATGGTTACTCGTGTCGCAACGCCAGCACCGGATCGGTCTGCGCCGCACGTATCGCCCGGAAGCTCACGGTGAACGCTGCGATCAATAGCACGACCATGGCCGCGCCGATGAACACCACGGGTTCGATCGCCGTGCGGAATGCGAAGTTCTCCAACCAACGCCCCACACCGAACCATGCGATCGGCACAGCCAGTAGAGCACCGATCAGTACGAGCAACAAGAAATCCCTTGTCACCAAATAGGTGATGCGCATAGTGTCCGCTCCCATGACCTTGCGGATGCCGATCTCCCGCGTGCGCTTCTCCGCTGTCCATGACGCCAGTGCGAACAGGCCCAAGCACGCGATGAAGACCGCCAGCAAGGAGAAGGTCCCGATGAGCTTCGCCAAGCGACCTTGGGCCTCATACTGCATGTTCAATTGCTCATCGAGGAACTGGTACTCGAACGGGAAGTCCGTGGTGCGCGCATTCCACTTCTCCCTCGCCGCCGCGATCACCGGTGCTGGATCACCAGCCTCCAGCCGTAGGTAGAGGTAACGGATCCATTGACCGCGATCATAGGGCTGGCACATGTCGAACACGAAGGGTTGTACGGCCTTGAACAGTGGGTCGAACGCGAAGTCCTTGGCCACTCCGATGATGCGCTCGTGGCCATGCGGTGTGTCCATGCGATCACCGATGGCCTTGGTGGGATCATCCGGATGCGTTTGTCTTGCGAAGGTCTCGTTGACGATCACACTCAACGAATCATCGCCGGGGTATTCGCGCGAGAACCAGCGACCGGCGAGCAATTCGATCTGCGCTACGTCATTGAATTCTTCGTTCACATAGAGGGCAGGCAGGTAGGTCCATTTCCCCTGTTCCATATCGCCCCAATTGAACTCGTGCGTGTTGTGCTTCTTACCGATGATGTCGTTCGCCCAACTCACGGCCTTCACGCCGCTGATGTTCTTCAATTCCGGGAACACGGCCGTGTAGACATCGGCCATCGGACCGCGCACCGGGATCAGCATCACCTGTTCCTTGTCGAAGCCGAGATCCACTTTCATCAGGTGGTCGTGCTGCCGGCCAACGAAGACCGTACCGATGATCAAGACCAAGGCGATCGCGAACTGGACCACGACCAGCCCTTTCCGCAACGCTTGTCCACGTGTGCTCGAACCCGTGTTCCCTTTCAGGACCAAGGCGGGTTCGAAGGAGGACAAGAAGAACGCCGGATACACACCACTGAGCACGCCCAACGCCACCGCTATCGCCAGCACTTCCTGGATGATCATCGTTGGCCAGCTTATGTCTTCACCAGCGAGCGCGTTGAAGGCCGGCATCAACAGCTTGATCAGGATCAGCGATAGGGTTGCAGCGATCAAGCTCAACAGCACACTCTCCAACAAGAACTGACCGATCAATTGCATCCTGGTCGCTCCTGCTGCCTTGCGCACACCCACTTCCCGCGCTCGGTACGCGCTGCGCGCAGTGGATAGGTTCATGAAGTTCACACCCGCGAGGATCAAGATGAAGAACCCGATGGCCCAAAGGATGCTCACGCTGCCTGCATCGCCGTTCTGGTGCATCTCGAAATCCAACTTCGATGTGAGGTGAATATCGGCGAGCGGTTGCAATTGGTGTCCGATCTGTTCCTTCAGAAAATCGGGATAATACTTGTGGATGAACTCCGGGAAGATGCGATCCACTTCCGCTGCACTGATGCCTTCCTTCAACCGCACGTAGGTCCAACAGGGATTCCAAACCCAGTTGTTCTTCTCGATGTTCTGCCAAAACTGCAGAATGGTTCCCATGCTTACCAAACCTTCGAATTGGATGTGCGAGTTGCGTGGGATCTCGCCCAGTATACCAGTGACCTGCACATCCATGGAGCCATCCCATTTCATCAACTGCCCCATCGGGTCCGCATCACCGAAGTACTTCTTTGCGAGCTCTTCGCTGAGTACAATGCTTCCGGGTCGCGCGAGTGCCGTCTTCGGATCACCCAACTTCAATGGGTAGTTGAACAGATCGAAGACCGTGCTATCCACCAAGTACAGTCCGGTCTCGGTGAAGAGTTTGTTGGTACTGAGGCTGTCGCCGACCTTCAACGAATGTTGCGGATCCTGGAAATCGAACCAGCGGCAATAGCGATCGATCAATTCCGGATGATCAGCATAGAGGGTTGGTCCAAGACCGAACACCATGCTGCTGCTATGCTCCCCCTGACCTTCCATCTCGATCTCACCGACAACGCGGTAGACCCGATCCGCATGCGGCACGAAGCGATCATAGCTCCGTTCGTAACGCACGTACAGGCCGATGAGAACGAAGCAAGCGATACCCGTGGCCAAGCCCAGCAAATTGATGAGCGTATAGAGCTTGTTGCGAGCAAGATTCCGTAAGCCGGTAAGGAGTAGGTTCTTCAACATGGTGCTAAGCCATCATTCATGTCGCAGCGCTTTCACCGGATCGGCCAACGCAGCCTTGTAGGCTTGAATGGTCACGGTCAACACTGTAACGACGAGGGTGATCAGGAACGCGCCGACATAAAGCACCGGTGAGATCGCGGTGCGATACGCGAAGGTCTCCAGCCAACGACCGATCGCGTAGACCGCGAGTGGAAATGCGATCAACGTAGCTAGACCGAGCAGCAATACGAACTCGCGGTTCATGCGACGAACGATGTCGATCAAGGGTGCGCCCATGACCCGACGGATCCCGATCTCCCTGGTGCGTTGCTTCGCCGTGAAGTAGGCCAGTCCATAGAGGCCCATGATGGTGAGGAGTATCGTGAGAATGGCAAATGCCGTGAACACCCGGAACAGTTTGTCTTCTGCTTGATAAAGTTGCGCGATGCTGTCGGTGAGGAAGATCGCTTCCCAATCGTCGTTGGGGAACAGACGCTTCCAGTCGGCTTGCAACGTGGCCAGTTGACTTTGCACATCTCCCGGGCTGAGCCGTAGAACAAGGTTCCGTGCGCCATACCGTCCATTGCTCTGGAACATCACCAAAGGTTCGATGGGCGTGTGCAGGCTCGTGTAGTGGAAATCCTTCACGACACCGATCACCGTGAGTTGCTGTTCAGGTTCCGGTGGATCCGCTTCACTGTCGCCACCAGCGTAGATCTTCTCTGCCAATGGATCGGTCCATCCGAAGGCCTTCACCGCACTTTCATTCACCATCACGGCATTGTCCGCATCGCTGGGGATCGATGGATCGAAGTAGCGGCCATTCACCAGATCAACTCCGAGCAGCGCGGGGAAGTCGGCATCGCTGCTCATGGTCGGCATGGGCTTGTCGATACGGCCTTCTGGTGTATTTGCCTGCAACACCCATCGCCCACCACTTTGACCGGGCAGGCTCTGTGTGTATGACCCTCCTGTGACGAAGCTCTCGCGCATCAATTCCGTTTTGACCGTACGCAACGCGTCCCATGCGAGAGTATCCTCTCCACGCGGCTGTGGCATGGTGATGCTCAACACGTTCTCCTTGCGGAAGCCCATGTCCGAGGTGCGTAACCAATGCAATTGCACGAATACGGCGAGGGTGCCGACGACCATGAACAACGCGATCGCGAACTGTGCACCCATCAAGACCTTGCGCACGCTTTGCTTGCCAGCACCGCTAGCGACGCCTTCCTTCAACAACAATTGCGGACTGAAGCGACTGAGGAAGAAGGCCGGGTAGCTACCAGCAAGCACACCGATCACCAGCACGATCAAGAGCACTACTCCGAAGAAACTGCCACGCAATAAGTAACTCATGCCGATCGCCTTGCCGGTGAGCCCATTGAACGCTGGAAGGAAGAACCACAGCAGCGTGATCGCCACCGCGATACCGATGATGGCGATCAGCACACTGCCACCGATGAATTGTGCAACGAGCTGCCCGCGCTGTGCACCGCTCACTTTGCGGAGTGCCACTTCCTTGGCGCGGCGCGTGGCGTCGGCCGTGCTCATGTTGATGTAGTTGATGCAGGCGATGGCCAGTATCAATACCGCGACGATGGCGAAGAGCGTGACATACGCCTTGTTCCCCTTCTTCGGGGTATCGTAGATCAGCGCATTGTTAAAGTGTACTTCCCGCAACGGTTCAAGGTTGAAACGGATCTCGCCATGGAAGTCCTGCCCACCCCATTGTGGGATGATGTACTTTGTGACGAAGGCATCCATCTTGCTCTGGAAGTCACGCTCGTTCACACCGGGGCCGAGTACCAAGTAGTTGTACGAACTATTGTTTCCCCAGCTCTGCCCGAGTTGATCCTTGGCTTGTTGCGGCATGCCCAACCGGCTCATGAAAAAGCCCATCGGGATGTGGGTATTCTCCGCCTTCTCGTCGATCACACCGGCGACTTTCAACGTCCGTCCATTGCGGGTCACCAGCTTGCCCATGGGGTCCTCCGCACCGAACATGCGCGTGGCAATGTCCTGCATGATCACGATGTTGTCCGGCTCGTCCAACGCATTCGGCCCACCCTTCACCCACGTGAAATCAAAGACCCGAAACGTGCTCGTGTCCGCGTTGTATCCATCCTCCACCACGTACGGTTTCCCCTCGTACTCCAAGGTGGTCTGACCGAGTTGGAAGAGCGATACCCCCTGTTCGATATCCGGATATTCATCGAGCAAGGCCTCCATGATCGGAAAGGGTGTGATCCCGAAATCATCCTTCACGTCACCGAATTTGTAATGCGCTTGTATCCGGTAGATCCGATCTGCTTTGGCATGGTGCGCATCGAAGCTCAACTCATCCTGCACATAGATGTAGATGAGCATGCACGCAACAATGCCGATGGCAAGTCCGACGATGTTCAGCGCTGCGAAGAGCTTATCGCGCTTCAGGGTGCGCCAGGCGATGAGGAGGTAGTTCTGGAACATGACCGCAGGATCAGATGAACGAAAAGACCATCGACCACTCGGTCAAAGAATGGCGTTGGTCGGTACCGTTGCATCCACCAATTTCCCATCCAACAACCTGATGGTCCGCTGCGCGTAGCCGGCATCGCGCAGGCTGTGCGTGACGATCACCACCGTGGTGCCCGCCTTATTCAGTTCGGCGAGCAGGTTCATCACCTCCTCACCCATCGCGCTGTCCAGGTTCCCCGTCGGTTCGTCGGCAAGGATCAACTTCGGTTGGTTCACCACGGCACGCGCGATCGCCACGCGTTGTTGTTGCCCTCCGCTCAATTGTTGCGGAAAGTGCTTGGCCCGCGCGGTGATGTTCATGCGTTGCATGGCTTCTTCTGTGCGTTGCTTGCGCACTGCTTTCGGCAGGTCCGTGTAGATCAAGGGCAATTCGATGTTCTCGGCCACGGTGAGTTCATCGATCAGGTTGAAGCTCTGGAACACGAAGCCGATGGTGTGCTTTCGGAGTTCGGCCCGTTTCCGCTCGTTGTAACCACTCACCTCCTCGCCATTCACGAAGTACTGCCCACTGCTGGGCGCATCGAGCAGACCGATGATGTTGAGCAGCGTGGACTTACCGCAACCACTCGGGCCCATGATCGCGACGAACTCGCCTTGAGCGATGTCGATGTCCACATTGTTGAGGGCAGTGGTCTCCACGGTATCAGTGCGGTAGACCTTCGAAAGCTGTTGGGTTCTCAGGAGGCTCATGGCTGTGTTGCGAGTTGACGGGTTGGCGGGTTGGCGGGTTGGCGGGTTGGAGAGAGCTACTGGATGATGAGTTCGTCAGCGTCGTTGAAAGCCGCGTATCTACTGGTCACTACACGATCTCCCGGCTGGAGACCTTCAAGAACTTCGTACATGTCGGGGTTCTGGCGACCAAGTTTCACGTCGCGCTTGATGGCCGTGCCTTCCGAATCCACCACGTACACCCATTGACCGCCGGTGTCCTGGAAGAAGGGCCCTCGGGGCAGCATCACGGCGGTGAGGTCCTCGCTCAATTGCAACCGCACTTGGAAGGTTTGACCACGACGTATCTCGGCCGGTGTTTCTCCAACGAAGTGCAGGTCCACATCGAATTCGCCGTTGCTCACTTCGGGAAACACTTTTACCACTTCGATCACATGCTCCTTTCCTGCATGGGTGAACGTCCCGCGCAGGCCGGTACTTACACGACTCACATAGTGTTCCGGAATGCGCGACCGGACCTTGAAGCCATCGAGCACATCGATCTGGGCGATGCGTTCGCCACGCTGCTTGGTTTGACCGAGTTCCACGTTGAGTCCGCTTAGCTGGCCATCGATCGGTGCTTTGATCACGAGGTTCTGCAGGTTCTCGCGCAGGAAGGCAAGGTTCTGGTCGATGAGCGAAAGGTTGTTCGTGATGGAACCCACTTGGCTCAACCGGAAGAGCGAATCACTGCGCACGTTGGCCGCGACCAACTTGCGCTTCTCCCGCATGTAGTGCAGGTTCTCGGTGTTGCCGAGGAAGGTGTTGTGCGCCATCAAGGAATCCTTCACCAAGCGTTCATCGATCCGCTGGTCGCGCTCCAAGCGCTTCAGGTCCTTGTCCAAATTCAACAGCTCATCCTTCAAGCGCGTGGTCTGCTGGTCCATGGCCAGCCTGGTGTTGCGCAGGTTGTTCTGCTGATCGAGCAGCTGCGCTTCGCGATTGATCGCATCCATGTGCAATTGCGGATTGCTCAACTCGATGATGCGTTCTCCGGCCTTCACCATGTGACCGTCCTCCACGAAGCGTTGTTTCACCGTGCCGCCTTCCGGGGCATCCAAGAACACGGTCTGGATGGGTTGCACCGTACCGGTCACCGGAATGAACTCGCGGAACATGCCTTCCTGAACCATACCGATCTGGACCTTTGCCGCTTCCACCCGTACCCGACCGGAGCCCAAGCCGCTGACCAGCAACCAGCCCAGCACCACCGCCACGATGGTGAAACCACCATAGCGGATCAGCCGCTTCTTCCTAGCGGGTCGGGGGTCTAGCACACGGTCCATACGAGAGGTGCGGCCAAAGTACCCGGGCCTTCCTTCACCCAACGAATACACGGGTTACGAGGTGGAAGCCGTGACGAACGGTTGACCTTATGACGAGACCATCCACCACTTCTACCTCAATATTCCGACGAACTACCTACTCATGGACTTGTCGTTGCAAAGTTCCATGACCCATACTGCGGAAAACTCCATCCGCACTCCTCGCTCTCATCTCTCATTCACCACTCGACACAATTCGCTACGCTGCCTCGACCGCTTCTACCGTTCCTCTCTGACCAGTTAGGGAGTTGCAGAACGCCTCCCAATTTGGTCCACACAATTCACAACCCGCATGAAACATCTCTCCTTCTTCCGCATCCCAACCTTCGTGTTGACCTTGGCCGCATGTGTCGTGTATCATGGTCCGGCACCAGCTCAGACACTTTCAAGCGAAGAGTTACTTGCTCCAATTGGCAGTTCTTTCCACACGTTCGGCATCACGAACGACTTCCCTTGGGATACCCTCACAGGCACAGACGTGCTTTGGGATTATGGTTGGATCCTTGTGGATAGTTCACTAACGAGCACGTTCACACCGATATCGATCAACGATGCGCCGGATCATGCGGCGTATCCCACCGCCAACCGCGTAGTGCGCACGATCACAGGAACGAACAACGACTATGTCATCGATCGCTTTTTCGATGAACAGGCGGATGGTCTAACGGAGCTAGGCAGTGTGGGCCCCGTGCTGAGCTATGTGTACGACGGACCGGAGTTGACCTACGGGTATCCGCTGGCCCTCGGTGACACGCTACAGGACCCTGATGGCTATTGCTTCTGGTCCAACGGATTCGGCATTCAATATCACTTCTGCGGAGAGCGGTACATCACCTTTGATGCCGTTGGGACCCTTGTACTGCCCTATGGCACTTTCACGGATGTGAAACATGTTACGCATTGGCGATCGTCATTTGAGACCACCGAACCGGGGAACGACAGTATCATCTTCGTCCGACAGGAATGGTTCGCACCAGGCATTCCATATCCCATACTTGACATCAACTTGTCCATCTTCGCCATTGGTGATATCAGTCCTTCCGGTAGATTGATGGACGAGGCATCAACGACAGGTCTTCGTGAACTTGGCCCCAACGCCACATGGCGGATCATCCCCAACCCAGCAACCGATCACTTTGCGATCCAAAGCTTGAAGGGGAGAATGAAGGCCGTTGATGTGCTCGACGCCACGGGACGCTTGGTACGCACCCTACCCATATCCCGTGCGACAACTTCGGTGGATGTCCCACTTGAAGATCAACCTGACGGCATCTATTTCGTCCGTGTTCACGGTGACGGGACCGATACGACCCAGCGCTTGGTGAAGGTGACGACGCCTTGACATGCGTATCTTGATTCACGGAACAGGATGGACCGGATGATGAATTCGACGATCCGTCAGCAGTGGCAGGAACGGCACCGAACCGACGGTCACCACCATCCAACTGTGCTGGAGCTAAGGTTCAATTCACTTGATGCTCCACGAAGTACATCTCCATCTCCCCCTTGCCCTTCGCCTGCACTTTGCCGCGCGGGGTGAA
>CADEDY010000010.1:49034-119522 GCA_902826215.1 uncultured Bacteroidota bacterium | reverse complement strand
AACCGCATCGAGGATGTGATCGTGGGCAACGCCACGCCCGAGGCCGAGCAGGGCCTGAACGTGGGCCGCATGGTCAGCCTGATGGGCCTTAACACGGACAAGGTGCCGGGCATGACGGTGAACCGCTATTGCAGCAGCGGCAGCGAGACGATCGCCATCGCGAGCAGCAAGATCCACAGCGGCCTCAGCGACATGATCATCGCCGGCGGCGTGGAGTGCATGAGCCCGATCCCCTTCGGCGGCTGGCGCATCGTGCCCAACTACGAGGTGAGCAAGGTGAACCCGACCTACTACTGGGGCATGGGCCTCACCGCCGAGGCCGTGGCGCGCGACTTCAAGGTGAGCCGCGAGGACCAGGACGCGTTCAGCCTGCACAGCCACGAGAAGGCGCTGGCCGCCATCGCCGCCGGGCGTTTCAAGGACGACATCGTGCCGGTGGAAGTGGAGCAGGTGTACCTGGACGAGAAAGAGAAACGCCAGGTGAAGAAATACGTGGTGGACACCGATGAAGGTCCGCGCGCGAGCACCTTGGAAGGCCTGGCGAAGTTGAAACCGGTGTTCGATGCGAAGGGGAGCGTAACGGCCGGCAACAGCAGCCAGACCAGCGACGGCGCGGCCTTCGTGCTGGTGGTGAGCGAGCGCATGCTGAAGGAGTTGAACGTGAAGCCGATCGCGCGCCTCCTCTCCTACCACGTGGCCGGCGTGGAGCCGCGCATCATGGGCATCGGTCCGGTGGCCGCCGTGCCGAAGGCCGTGGAGAAGGCCGGGCTGAAGCTGAAGGACATCGAGCTGGTGGAGCTGAACGAGGCCTTCGCGAGCCAGAGCCTCGCGGTGATCCGCGAGCTGGGGCTGGACCCGAGCATCGTGAACGTGAACGGCGGCGCCATCGCACTGGGGCATCCGCTGGGGTGCACGGGCACGAAGCTGACGGTGCAGCTCTTCAATGAGATGCGCCGCCGCAAGCAGAAGTACGGGATGGTGACGATGTGCGTGGGGACGGGGCAGGGAGCGGCGAGTGTTTTTGAACTGTTGAATTGATCAGAAGATCAGATGACCAGACGATCAGATAGTGGAAGTGTGATCGTGCGCAATTTGGTGCTCACCTCGCTGCTCTGGTCGGCATGCTCAGAAGCACGCGTTTCAGAAACAGTCGCCGAACAGGATAGTGCCCCAGCGGTCATATCTCAGGCTGCGGATACGTCTTCACGCAATGCCAGTGCCCAGGACAAGGAGGAACAGCAGACCACGTTCTTCATTCAAGACTCGACCCAGTACTCTACGACCTTCCTTGCAGCGTTCCGTGATAGGAACGCATGGATTCACCGGCATATTGAACTCAGAAATGATTCAATGGTCGTGGATGGTGATACACCTGGCGCAATTATCCTTCCCACTGACCTCCCTTTGAAGAAGATGGTTCGCTATGCGAGAGAGTGGAATGGCCGACGCTATCGGCTGGACTTAACCCGACTGAACATTTCGACTGTATCCTATCGGTATGCGGTTGGCGATGGTCGCACCACGTTGTTCGAAGGGATCGGGACCGCCGACCTTGACCCATCATTCCACGGCGGAGCGGAAGGCGTCTTCGAAGATGCTGGCCAGACCTTCGGAATGAATAAATACCACCCGAACGACACTACCTGCCAGGACTACTTGCTCATCGGGCACGGGAGCATTGCTCAAGCGAGCTATATCCGCGTAGGTACGAATGCCAAAGACACTCTGCTTTCAATGGGAATGAACAGGCGATGAACCCCGCTGCCTCCATCGTATGTTGTTCAATGCGCGTTGACGAAGAAGCCGTCACCCGCTGAAACCCCCGACAAGTCGGGATGAAACACATGAGCGCCCTGCTACCCTCCGCTACGCTGTTCGAGCAACACATGATCCGTCGGCTCTATGATGATGCCACGGAGACGTGGTGGTTCTCGGTGATCGACATCGTCGGTGCCTTGATCGACCAGCCGGACTACCAGGCTGCCCGCAACTACTGGAAAGTCCTAAAACACAGGCTGGACAAGGAAGGCAGCCAACTGGTTACAAATTGTAACCGGTTGAAACTGCCTGCGGACGACGGCAAGATGCGCGAGACGGACGTGGCCACCGCCGAGACCCTATTGCGGCTGGTCCAGTCCGTTCCAAGCCCCAAGGCCGAACCCATCAAACTCTGGCTGGCGAAGGTGGGCTACGAGCGCATGCAAGAGATGGCCGACCCGAGCCTATCCGTCGATCGCGCACGCGAACTCTGGCTGAAGCACGGCCGCAGCGAGAAGTGGATCCAGCAGCGCATGATGGGTCAGGAGACCCGCAACAAGCTCACCGATTACTGGAAGGGCCACGACATCAGGGAAGGTGAAGAGTTCGCGATCCTCACCAACATCATCCACCAGGAATGGAGCGGCGTTACGGTGAAGGACCACAAGTCGATCAAGGGCCTGAAGACCCAGAACCTCCGCGACCACATGACCGAGGCCGAGCTGATCTTCACGGCACTGGCCGAAATGAGCACGCGGCAGATCGCCGAGACCGAGCAGGCCGTCGGCATGCCGAAGAACAAGGTGGCCGCGAGGAAGGGCGGCGGTATCGCGAAGAAGGCGCGGTTGGAACTGGAAGAGCGAACAGGAAAGTCCGTAGTGACGGGTAGTAACTTCTTGCCGCCAAGGAAGAAGAAGATCGCCCCGAAGAAGCGTCCCAAGAATTGAGATACCGAATCGAACATACCCTATACCCCAACGTTGAACACCCAGAAGGCGTTCGATCTTCTGATCGTCTGATCTTCTAATTATCTGATCACGACCATGGCAACCGACTCAAAGACCAAAGCCCTCCAAGGAGGCGAATTCCTGATCCGCGAGAGCGCACCGCAGGACATTTTCATTCCCGAGGAATTCAACGAGGAGCAGCGCATGATCGCGCAGAGCGCGCACGAGTTCCTGGAGCAGAACGTTTGGACCCAACTGGACCGCATCGACGCCATGGAAGAAGGGCTGATGCCGAGCCTGCTTGACAAGGCGGGCGAACTGGGGCTGCTGGGCATTTCGGTGCCCGAGGACCTGGGTGGCTTCGGCAAGGACTTCGTGACCACGATGCTGGTGACGGAAGTGACCGGCGCGGGCCATAGCTTCAGCGTGGCGATCGCGGCGCATACGGGCATCGGTACGTTGCCGATCCTGTACTACGGCAACGAAGCACAGCGCAAGAAGTACATCCCGAAACTGGCCACCGGCGAGTGGAAAGCCTCGTACTGCCTGACGGAGCCTAGCGCGGGCAGCGATGCGAACAGCGGCAAAACAAAAGCCGTGCTGACCGAGGACGGCAAGCACTACATCATCAACGGACAGAAGATGTGGATCACAAACGGTGGTTTCGCGGACATCTTCACGGTATTCGCCAAGATCGTGGACCCAAAGACCGGCAAGGAGGATGACAACCTGAGCGCCTTCATCGTGGAGAAGGACTTCGGCGGGATCACGCTGAACCCCGAGGAGAAGAAGATGGGGATCAAGGGCAGCAGCACGCGACAAGTTTTCTTCAACGACTGCAAGGTGCCGGTGGAGAACCTGCTGAGCGAGCGCGGCAACGGCTTCAAGATCGCGGTGAACATATTGAACATCGGCCGGATCAAACTGGCCGGTGCAGCGCTGGGCGGTGCGAAGGCCGTCGTTGACCATTCGGTGAACTACGCCAACGAGCGCCAGCAGTTCGGTCGTCCGATCAGCAGCTTCGGTGCGATCCGTCAAAAGCTCGCGGACCAAGCGACCTATTGCTACGTGGTGGAAAGTGCGACCTACCGCTGCAGCCAGGACATGGAGCGCGCGATCGAGGACCTGAAGGCCGGTGGTGCCGATCACGCACAGGCCCTGCTGAAGGGTGTGGAGCAATACGCGGCGGAAGCGGCGATCCTGAAAGTGGCCGGTAGCGAATGCCTGGACTACGTGTGCGACGAAGGCGTGCAGATCTATGGCGGCATGGGCTACAGCGCCGAAAGCCCTGTGGAACGCGCGTACCGCGATAGTCGGATCAACCGGATCTTCGAGGGAACGAACGAGATCAACCGCATGCTCACGGTGGACATGCTGCTGAAGCGCACCATGAAAGGCCAGTTGGATCTGATGGGTCCGGCGCAGGCCGTGGCCGCTGATCTGATGGGTATTCCCGATATGCCGGAGCCAGATGAGTCACTGCTTGGCGATGAGAAACGCATGGTGGCGAACTTCAAGAAGGCGGTGCTGATGGTGGCCGGTGGCGCCGCGCAGAAGCTGGGTCTGGAATTGGCGAAGCACCAGGAGACCTTGATGCACATCGCGGACATCGTGATCGACACCTACCTCGCGGAAAGCACGCTGTTGCGCACGTTGAAGCTGGCGGGCATGAAGGGTGACGCTGCCATTGCGGAGCAGATCGCGATGACGCAGCTGTACATCCACGACGCGGCCGACCGGATCCACAAGTACGCGAAGGAGGCGGTGAACAACTTCGCCGATGGCGACGAGCAGCGTGTGATGCTGATGGGTGCGAAGCGTTTCACGAAAGCGACCAACTTGAACACCGCCGAGCTGCGCAAGGCGATCGCGAAGAAGATGATAGCGGAGGGGAAGTATCCTTACTGATCGCAGGCTCACAAGCCGTTCAGAGGAGAGCGCATGGGTCATTGACCCTTGCGCTCTTTTCGTTGGGCCAGTGCGGCCCGCTCCTTGCAAGTAACTTCTTCCTGACAGGTGCGTCCCACAGAACGAGGCAGCATTTCAACATATGCTCTCGTCTTTTCCGGGAGAGCCACATACTTCGCTGGACACTGTCGGAGTTCTTGAACCACCAAATTCCTCGATCATGGAACGACGCGCACTTCTTCCCGGATTGTTTCTACTGAGCTTGTCGGTTTGGTCCCAAGAGATCTCCACATGCGTGCATTTCCCGAGCGGGAACAGTGCACTCAACGATAGTGGACAGTTCACATTGGACGAGATATGCGCCACACTTCAGAGCGATCGAACGGCGATCGTGATCGGTCATTCCGATGATCAGGGTACAGCAGAACTGAACCAGCAGATCTCGTTGGAACGAGCACAACAGGTGACGCGCTATCTCCAATGCAATTGTCCGGGACTCACCGTGCGCTCCATTCTCGGCGCCGGAGGCACGGAACCGATCGCTTCCAATTCAACCACTGCCGGAAGAGCCCAGAACCGTCGCGTGGACATCGTCCTCGACCCACTCCCACCAACAGTGGAGAGCCTGTCCACGCCATTCGATCCATTGACGCAGCACAGCCATCGCCTTGTTACGCCGCTGATGCCCGCAGCGGACAAGCCACGAGAATTGCACCGCGTCGATGCCTCCGAAGCGATCGAAGCACGCATGTCGGACGGAACCGTTCTGCGGATACCGGCAGGAGCATTGGTCGACGAAATCGGGAACCCATTCACCGGAACCGTCGATCTCACTTATCGTTCATTCCTCGATCCATGGGAGGTCGTTGCCAGCGGCATTCCCATGCACATCGCTCAAGAAGATGGGACGCGGCATTTCGAGACCGCCGGCATGTATGAGGTCTACGCTAGTTCCGAGGGAAAACCTGTTCGGTTGAAGGAAGGAACAGAGATGACGCTCGAGACGGATGGGCCAAGCGTGACAGCGGACTATGGAGCCTATGCCCTGGATGAGAACACGGGAACATGGCAAACCGCTGGGCGTTTCGACATGGGATCGGGCATGACCACCTATTCGCCCCCGAGTACAGCAGCTATCTCCTACAACAGTGGACTCAGTCGGCTCCCCTCCTTGCCGGACAGTCTCACCTTTCTGGAACGCCAGGCATCAACGGACCACTGCTACATGACACCTTGCCTTGCGGCGCGTAAACCATACGACTACAACGACGGCAAGTATCGTTCACCGTACATCGATCGAGGAATTCCTGCCGTGCGTGTCGTGTATGATCGCCGCTATTGGAAGGACCATCATCGCATCGCATTCACAGTGGCCTCGGGTCATCGTCAACATCCCGAATGGAGAGCCTTTCGGCCCGGAAAACGCTGGGTCTACAACGGACCAATGGACACCAAGACCTTCCGAAAGGCGGTCTCCCGGAAGCATTTCTATCAGGACATTGAACTGTACGCATCACCCGGGGAACTGAACGGCGAGATCAACCTGAAGGATCGGGGTACATGGATGGTTCTGCCTATCGCGCTCATCGATCCCAACAATGAGGAGGACGATGCCGATGCTTTCGAAGCCCAATTCGCAATTTACCAGAAGCGCCTTTCGACCAAGGCGAACAGGTTCGACCGACAAGTTCGTAAGGACCTGGAACGAACAAAATCCGAGCGGTCACGGTTGTTCGCGAGAGCCTATGAAAAGGCGGTTCAGGATATGGACAGTACAGAGCTTGCCATGGATCGAGAAAAGTTCGACCTCTACGCCTTGACAGCGAATGCCAAGAATGTCATGTACCAGAGTGACAACGCTTCCATGTATTCCCGTCGCCCGATCTTCGCTGTTCCCAGCTTCGGACTTTGGAACTGCGATCGCATGGTTCCGATACCATTGAACGAAGTGCCGGTTCGCGTGTTGGCGAGCAATGGAAAACCGATCCTGTGGGTAAAGGCGTATGGCGTGCCAGCCAACGGAAGGGCGGTGATCACCTATTGGAACACCGATGGCAAGACCACGCATAAGATGCGGTTAAGCCCTCAATGTGAGCGCATCATCTTTGAAGACGCAGAACGCAACTTGGTCGTGGCGGACGTACCCGCAGGAAGGCGCAAACAACAAGTTGCTCTGGAACTGCTCGGCCGCAACTTGGAGCAACCATCCGATCGAAGCATGCTCGGACAGTTGGCACTAGGCAGATGAGCCCGGGATCGTTGGCCTCGATCGGCACTACTGCATGGCCTTCTGCATCTGCTCCATCAAGGCGGGATCCATGCCTTGCATGCCGCCGTCCATCATGGCCACTTCGATGCCGAGCTTCATGATGCGTGGACCGTACGTCTTTCCAATGGTATTGAACTCGGACCAGCACTTCAACCCAAGCGCTTTCTCACCACGCGCCTCGATCCGGTCACTGAGGTCCTTGGCTTTGGCCGAAAGCTCTTCTTGACGCGCAGCATCGATCTTCTTCGCTTCGACCATCTCGCCCAGCGCCTTCTCGTACTCCACCATCAGATCGCGGAACTCACCGACGAGTGGATCACACTCCGCGGCTTCATCCATCACCCGTTCCTCCTTCTGTTCCGGTGTTTCATTCTTCGGTTCGCTGGAACATGCTGTGAAGAACGCCATCGTTGAAGAGAGAAGAAGAATGCTCGTCGCTGCTTTCATCGTAGAACAGGTTTATGAAGGACGAAGTTGATCGATCGAAGGGAATTCATCAACCGAAACCGGGATCTCGGATCGATCACCTTCACCAAGAGTAGTGATCGAGCCATTTCGGAAATGCTCATTGCTGAACACCCAAAGCAGGCAATAGCCCGCCACTGGCCCGAAGCAAGGTGAGCTCGGCCACCTTGGTATCGAAGCCTGAAACGATGGACTGCCGCTCGGCATTCGCAAGGTCCAACTGGGCTTGCCGGAATTGCAATCCGGTGAGCTGTCCGGTTTGGAACAGCTCGCGTGTGCGATCGAAGTTGAGCTGCGCCGTGGAGACGGCATCGGACTGGATCCGCAGGACTTCGCGTTGACTGCTCCACGTGGTGAACGCATTTCGTACATCACGCTCCACCTGCAATCGCGCCTGTTGTTCCACGATCGCTGCGTTCTCGGCACGCAATCGCGCGGCTTCCACTTGGGTGTTGATGCGCCCCCCATTGAACAAAGGCATGCTCACTGTAAGCCCGCCGTTGAAGCCTTGGGTATAGGTCCCGAGCACGACACCCACCTCATTCTTCTGGTCGTTGATCCCATAGGCCGAGCTGAGGTCCAGCCTCGGCCAGCGCAGGGCTTTGGCGATGCGCTGGTCCACCTCCGCAGCCCTCACTTGTGCGGTCGAGGAGACCAGTAGCACGTTGCCGCTCATGGCTTCCTGCACCAACTGGTCCTCCGAAAGCGCACGTGCGTAGTCGATCCGATGCGAAACCTGAAGGTCGGTAGAAGGTGGGCGGCCCATCAGCACATTCAGATCGCGAACGCTACGATCCCGTCGTTGTTGGGCGAGAATGAACGTGGTACTGTCGGCTTGAAGATCGACCTGTGCATTGAGCACATCGAGCCGTCCGATCCCTCCCAATGCTGCCTTCCCTTCCTGACGCGCAAAGCGATCCGCACTGATCTCGAGGATCCGCTGCGTGATGGCGACATCTTCATCCAACGCCGCAATGCCGTAGTAGAGCGCGATCACCTGTGAAAGAGTGCCTTCCACTTGCGCTCGTGTACGCAGATCCGCAAGCAGTTCGTTCAGTTGCGAACGCTCATAGGTCGCAAAATTGCCCATCCCGTTGAAGAGCGTGTAGGCCAAACCCACTTGACCTGCCAAGGTGGTGCTCTGGACACCGCTGCGCTCAACATCCTGGATGCCCGGCGCAAAGTCGATCTTGGAGAATTGATTGCTGTAGTTGGCGCGACCACTGGCATCAATGGACGGCAGCAAACCTGCATTACCCGGCGTCGCCTGGGCTTGGGCAATGGCCGCTTCATTCTTCGCGATGCGGATGCCATGTTCATTCGCCAGGGCGAGTTGGATCGCCTCGGCGAGCTGCAGCGTATCCTGCGCGAACCCACGGACAACGATCAGCGAAGCCGCACTAAGCGCGAGTATCCTCCAAGTTCTCATAGGGAAGTTCTTTCACTGCGGGTTCATCTTCTTCCGGTGTCGGCCATTTGGCATACCATGCCCACCAACGCAAGCGGCGGATCTCGTTGAAACCGGCCAAGAGTGTCGGTAGAACGATCAGTGTAACGAATGTTGCGATGGCCAACCCATACGCCACGGTCACTGCCATTGGGATCAAGAACTGGGCTTGGAAGCTCTTGTTCAAGGTGATCGGCAACAAGCCAGCAACAGTCGTCAACGAAGTGAGAAGGATCGGTCGCAGACGGGACAAGGCAGCGGTACGCAAAGCCACGTTGAAAGGCATCCGTTCCTTCAAGTTGGCATTGAAGGTGGTGACCAGAACGAGTGAATCGTTGACCATGACGCCGATAAGGGCAATGGCACCGAAGAAACTGAAGAGACTGATCTGCACATCGTGGACCCAGTGTCCCCAAGCCACACCGATGAACCCGAGCGGAATACATAGCGCCACCAACAACATCTGCCACAAACTCCGTAGGGTGATCACGATCATCGCGAACATGATGATCAACGTAATGGGCATGATCCGTGCTGCCGACATGCCGACCTTTCGGCTTTGCTCACCTTGTCCCTCGAAACTGTAGCTCAAGCCGGGATGGCGCGCCAACAAAGGCACCATCACATCCGAGGCCACCAAGGACGTGGCATCCGTCGCACTTTGGGCGCTGTTGGCGAGATCGGCCTCCACACGCACTTCGCGTTGTCCGTCCAAGTGACCGATCGCGCGAATGCCTCGCTCGATGTGGTAGCTCACCAATTCACTCAAAGGCAGTTGTCGACCATCGATCGTTCGGATCCGCATGTCCTCCAGATCACGCAACGACGCACGTTCATCCTCGGCATACCGCACCCAGATCTTCACCTCGTCCTCTCCGCGTTGCACCCGTTGCGATTCGAGTCCGAAGAAGCCCTGGCGCACTTGGCCGACCACATCCTGCAATGTGAGTCCGAGCAACTGCGCCTTGTCCTTCAACTTCAATACCACCTCGCGATTGCCCGGTCGATCGCTGTCCACCACATCGCGCAGCATGGGAAGCTGTGCCAGTTCATCGCGCAGCTCGATCTTGGCTGCGTTGAGTTCCGTAAGGTCGTTGCTTCGCAGCGACACGGACACTGGCTTACCGAATGGTGTGGCCAGACCGAGCGACAAGTTGGAAACGCCCGGGATCGCACCTGTTCGTTCGCGCAATCGATTGGTGATCTCCTCGCTCTTGAAGCCGCGTTTCTCGCCATCCAGCAGGATGATGTTCAGCTTACCCTGTTCTGGTCGCGGGCCAAGGATCGTTTGCACTTTCAACACCACATCAAGGCTATCGTCTCGGCCTTCACTCAGTTCATCGTTGATGCTCCATGCGATCTGCTCGATCTTCTGCAGTTCCTGGAACACGATCTGCTCGCGTGTACCGGTCACCATTTCCAGATCCACGGCCACGTCATCCCGTTCGATCACCGGGAAAAAGGTGGTGCGGATGATCCCCGCTCCGACCGAACCAATGGTCAATGCAAAAAGGAAAAAGGCAATGCCGATCGTCAGCACTTTGTTCCGCATGATGCGATCGAAGAAAGGACCGTACCGCTTGTCGCGCAGGTTGCCCATCACGCCGTCCATGTACGCTTCCAGTCGATTCTTCTTCTCGCGACTGAGACCTCTGCTATGGGCCACGTGCGCCGGTAGGATGTAGGCCGCCTCGATCAAGGAGAAGATCAGTGTGCCGATGACCACGAAGGCCAGAGCCGGTGCGAAATCACCCAATCGACCTTCGATGAAGAAGAACGTGCTGAACGCGGCAACGGTGGTGAGCACTGAGCTGATCACCGCGGGAAGAACCTTGTTGATGCCAATGAACGCCGCTTGGATCGGAGGAAGTCCACGCTCGTACTCTTGATAGATGCTTTCCGTGATCACGATGCCGTCATCCACCAGGATACCCACGACGAGGATCATTCCAAAGAGCGACATCACATTGATGGTGATGAAGCCCGGTGCCAGAATGAACATGCCGGCGAAAGCGACCGGAATGCTGAGCGCCACCCAGAAGGCCAAGCGCCAATTGAGGAAGAGGGTGAGCACGATGATCACCAGGAAGAAACCCTGAGCCCCGTTCTCGAGCAACATGGCGATACGTTGGCGAAGCACGATGGTGGCGTCGTTGATCAGGGTCGCCTTCACCGTGGTATTGCGTTCGTTGAAATCGGCCATGTACGCATTGGTGGCATCGGCGATATGCAGGATGTCCTCGCTGATGGTACTGCTCACGTTCACCACCACGCTCGGTACTCCATCTACATAATTCCGGGCCGGATCATCGGCCCAGGCATCGCGCACATCGGCGACATCGCTCAAGCGCAACACGCGCCCATCGGCACCTGCGCGGACCACGGTGTTCTTCAGGCCTTCCGCATCCATACGCTTGTCACGCACACGGATCAGGAGTTCTTCATCGATGGTCTTGATCTTTCCACCGGTCACGTCCAAGTTCGCACCGCGCAAGGCAAGAGATACTTGTGCGAAGGACAGGTTGTTCGCGCGGAGGTCACCTTCGCGCAAGGCTACTTCGATCTCTTCTTCCGGGAAGCCCGATAGCTCCACTTTGCTGATCCCCTCGGTGGAACGCAGATCCTGCTCCACGCGTCGTGCCACGGTCTTCAAGGCTTTGAGGTCAAGACCTTCACCGCTCAAGGCAAAACTGACAGCGGGTCGGATGTTCTCCAACTTGAACGTGCGGATCGGTTCCATACCATCGGGCAAGGAAGGGATCCGATCCACGGCGTTCTTCACATCCTGCAGAACGAGATCCGTATCGAAACCCTTGATCACTTCGATGGTGATGAGCCCTCCATTCTCCTGGCTCACGCTGCTGATGCGTTCCACGCCAGTGACGCCTTTCACATCGTCCTCGATGCGCAGAACAACGCCCTCCTCCACTTCTTCCGGCGCTGCACCGGGGAAGATGATCTGCACTTGAATGGTGCGGCTTTCTGCTTCCGGGAACAACGAACTGCGCGTCGCTCTCCATCCGAAGAAACCGAAGATGAAGATCAGGACCATCACGGTATCCACCGCGACGGAGTATTTCAGGAAGTATGCAGTAAGCCCCTTCATTGCTTCACCGGTGCTACCCGCAATCCTTCATATGCTCCACTGAGCCGATCGGTCACGACCACTTGACCATTCGCCAGGCCCCGCACCACGGCTTGCTCAACACCTTCGTGGAGGATCTCCACAGGTTTCTTCACCAAAGCAGAGTCCTTCACGGTGTACAAGGAACCATCCTCCAAAAGTGCGCTGCGCGGAACGGAGACCGCATCGCTCAACGCACCGGCCTCGATCGATCCGGTGAGGTATTGGCCATCGCGCAGGTCCTTGCCTTCCACTTGCACGAAGAGCTTCACGGTCTGCGTGGAAGCGTCGATGTTCTCACCCGCACGAATGATGCGACCTTGCCACATTCCCGGGCCTTCCGTGCTGGTCAACCGAAGTGTATCACCTACGTGCACCAAGGATAGTTCTCCCGCGCCGATCGCTGTCTCCAACTCCAATGTCCCCGGTGCGATGAATTCGCCAAGTCGCGTTCCAGCTGTGACGATCGTACCGGGCTCCACTGCAGCGCTAACGACCACACCATCGAAGGGTGCCGTGATGTCGTACTTGCCCAGCCGCTCATACAGCGCTCTGATGCCGTAGTACTGATCGAGCAGACCCCGCCCGGCCATGTAATTGCGCTCTTGTTCGTTCGCCAACTTCGGAAGTTCCGGCAGCTGACCTTCCACGGGAACGCTCTTCAGGTAAGCCTCCCACTTGGGCGCTGCATCCGGCATATCGATCCGGAGATCGGGTACCAACTGTACCAAGGTCCGGAGGAAGGAACTTTGTTGCGCATTCACTTGGGCACGTACTTCACCGTTATCGATCTGGAGAAGTACTTCACCACGTCGGAACGTGACGCCTTCACGGAACGTCTTTCCGGTTCGTTGGACCGTGCCACCGACCTCGGCTGTGATCAGCATACGATCCACGGCGTGGAGTCGACCGGTGAAGGGAATGCTCAAACGCACCGGCCCGTTCTCTGCGGTCAAGGTACGCACGGCACGGGCTGCGGTGATCACGTCCAAGCGGTCGGGATGCTCCCGGCTACTCCTGAGTACGTTACAGGTGACCACTCCTCCCACGATGAAGAGCAGGCCGAAGATGACGGTAAGTCGTCGTTGGAAAAGGTCGTTCATGCGCGGATGGATCGGATGATGAATTCAGGAACGGTCTTACGGCGTTTCTGGATCATGCGGAGGAACGCATCGTCCGTGATGCCATGGATATGCTTGAGCATGGGTTGTGCAATGAAGGGGTGTGCGCACAAGGCCATGATGTTGACGAGCAATTCGCGTGGATCGATGTCGATGATCTCTCCTCTCTTGCGCGCTTCTTCCACCATGCGCAGGAAGCGGGCCCGACTCTCCTTGCCCCGATCAACGAAGTCGGCCAGCCCTTTCGGATCACGATTCAACTCGTTGGCGATGAAGAGCGGCAGCAAGGGTTCTTCGATCATGCGATCCAGGTATGCCGCCACGAATGCCTCGATGGCCGGGAAGAGCGAATCGCATTGCTTCAACGAATCCCAGATGCAGCTGAATTGGCGTTGCGCACTTTGTTTGAAAACACCTTCGAAAAGCAATTGTTTGCTACGGAAGTAATAGTGCAGCAAGGCCTTGTTGATGCCCGCCTCGTCGGCAACTTCCTGCATACGCGCACCAGCCATGCCCTTGGTCGAAAAGACCTTTCGGGCAGCATCGATGATACGTTGTTCAGTGGACGGTTCGGCGACCATTTGCTTTTTCGAAGGCGCAATATTAACCATTTGGTTAAACCGGATGGTGTAATGACTGAAAACTTCATACTCTGTCCACGCTGGAACTGCTCAGTACCTTCGAACCATGCGACACCTATCCGCCCTTCTACTATCCGGTTCGCTGGTCTGCAGCGCGCAGACCTGGCAACAGCTACCGGACTTTCCGGGCACTGCGCGGGATGATGCGTCGGCCTTCACCGTCGGCGGCAAGATCTATGTGGGCACGGGACGTGAGGTGGGCTTCGGCTTGACGAACGATTGGTACTGTTACGACCCTGCAACATCGAGCTGGTCGGCGATCGCGTCTTTACCGGCTATCGCCCGCCAATATTGCAGCGCATTCGCTTTGGGTGGTAAGGGTTATTTGGTCGGCGGGAGTGTGAACGGAATGGCCAGCGCTGAGGTGTGGGCCTATGATCCATTGGTCGATTCGTGGGAAGCACAAGTACCTCTTCCCGAAGGGATGTCCGCATCTACTGCGTTCGTGATCGATGAAGCAGCGCATCTGGTGACCGGCAACCTCAGCAATGACCTGCCCTCGACTTGGCATTTGCGCTACACGGTGGACCAGGGTGTATGGAGCATGGAAACCTACATTCCCGGCAATTTCATCCGACTCGCGGCGAGTTTTTCGCATGGCGGATCCGGCTATGTGGCCGGGGGAGCCGATGTGGTCCAGTCGGACCAGGACGATATGTGGCGTTACAACCCATCGAATGGTGCTTGGGACGCCGTCGCTCCCTTACCGGCTGGCCGTTCAAGAGGGGATGCCATAGAAGTCGCGGATGGTGGGGTATTCATTGGAGGGAACAGCACCGCGACCGTTCCCACGGGCTATCATGATGATGTGTGGCACTACATCGCCCTCCTTGATCAATGGGAGGCCTATCCCGCTTTCCCTCCGGGGCCTCGAGGTGGCGCCGTGATCGCTACGCTCGATGGAAGCATCTATTATGGAACCGGCAGTAACACGGTTGATCGGTACAACGATTGGTGGAAATTGGAAATGCCGGTCAGCGTGCCTGAGGTTCCTGTTCACGGCTCCTTGACCTTGGGTCCGGTTCCTGCCGATGACCGATTGACCATCCGTCCGTCCGCGATCATGGATGGTACCGTTCAAGTATTCGACACGTATGGTCGCATCCTGTATAGTGAGAGGATGCGTGGCGCTGAGCACGTGATACCCACCGAAGAATGGAGCGAAGGCACTTATTTGGTGACCCTCCGCAGTGCTGCTGCCACGCACACCAAGCGCTTCACCATACACCATTGAACTTGTATGCATTTCCTGTCTCCTGACCTCGACGCTTACGCTGAACGGCACACGGTCGAAGAGCCTGCTGTGCTGCGCGAACTGGCAGAAGAAACCCGCGCCAGCGTCGAGCTACCCAACATGCTCAGCGGTCATTTGCAAGGCCGATTCCTGAGCATGATCAGCCAGTTGATCGTACCGAAATGCATTTTGGAGATCGGCACGTACACTGGCTATTCTGCGCTTTGCTTGGTAGAGGGCTTGGCAACGGATGGTGTGTTGCACACGATCGACATCAACACACGCTTGGCAGGCATCGTGGACAAATACCTGCGCAAAGCCGGGGTTCATGATCGCGTGCATCAGCACCTCGCGCCTGCGGTGGACGTGATCCCTCGCATCGAAGGCACCTTCGACCTCGTGTTCATCGATGCCGACAAACCGAACTATTCGAACTACTTCGACCTCGTTGTCGATCGTGTGCGACCGGGAGGCGTGATCATTGCGGATAACGTATTGTGGAGTGGCAAGGTGCTGGACGACCCTGCTAAACAGGACAATGAAACACGAGGACTGGTGGCATACGCTTCGAAGGTGAAGGGCGACCCCCGGGTGGAGAATATGCTCCTACCCTTGCGCGACGGGTTGCTGATCAGCCGTCGGAAGTGAGTGCCAGCTAACTTGCAACCCGATGATCGACCTGCGTTCGGATACTGTCGTGAAGCCCACCCCTGCCATGCGCGCTGCCATGGCCGCTGCCGAAGTGGGCGATGATGTCTTCGGGGAGGACCCCACCGTGATCGCTTTGGAAGAGCGCGTGGCTGCACTCTTCGGACACGAAGCGGGACTCTATTGCAGCAGCGGCACACAGACCAACCAGATCGCGATCAAGGTGCACACCCAGCCCGGCGACGAGCTGATCGGCGAGGACGGCATGCACATCTACCGGTACGAAGGCGGCGGCATCATGGCCACCAGCGGTTGCAGTGTGAAGTTCGTTCAGAACGACCGTGGGCGTTTCACAGCAGAGGCCGTTGCTGATGCGATCAACAACGCGGCCGATAACTACGTGGCGCGCACGCGCATGGTGAACATCGAGAACACACATAACCGGGGCGGAGGTGCGGTGTGGGAATTGAAAGAAGTACATCGGATACGAACGTTGTGCGATCAACACGGGCTCGCGCTGCATTTGGACGGGGCACGCATCTTCAACGCCATGGTGGTGGATGGTCAAGAACCGAAAGCGTGGGGAAAGCCCTTCCACAGTATCAGCGTCTGTCTGAGCAAAGGACTCGGCGCGCCTGTTGGCAGCGTCCTTCTTGGTCCGAAGCCATTCATTCATGAGGCACGTCGTGTGCGCAAACGCATCGGTGGCGGCATGCGACAAGTGGGCATCATCGCAGCCGCAGGGACCTATGCGCTAGACCACCACTTGGGACGATTGCACGAGGACCATGCACGTGCATCCACACTCGCCAAGGCGATCGCGGAGCTTCCCTATGTTGAGCAGGTTGCTCCGGCGGACACCAACATCGTGGTCTTCCGCTTGAAGGACCCGCAAGGGACGAATACGTTGTTGACCCATCTTCGTGCTGCGAACATCATCGCCCTACCATTCGGGATCGGAACCATCCGGATGGTCACGCACATGGAGATCGACGACGCATCGATACAACGCACCATCGAGACCATGAACCGTTATCGACCATGAAACTCGCCCCCTTCATCCTGATCCTGCTCACGGCGTGCAGTGTTCCGCAATACGTATACAAAGGTGTGCAGGAAGGTGTGGAGCTGAGCTATCGTTGGAACCATCCGGTCGGCAAGCCAAGCGAACTGTTGATGAAGATGAAGAACACGGCAACGGAAGACCGATCCGTGTCGTTGGTGATCGACCTCGCCTACCAAGGACGGACCGTCGAGACCTTGGAGATCGATACCTGCATCCGTGCCGGGCATACGATGAACGGTCGGTTGAACGGGGTCTACTTCGTACCCACTCGTCTTACCACCGAACAGATCAAGAGTGGTGATGCGACGGCCGATCTCAGCCGAAGCATCATCGCGAAGAGCGATTGCCCATGAGCAAGGATCGATCCGGTCGGGCCCTCATCTTCTCCATCGTTGCCGTTCTATTGGTCGGTGCGGGACTGGTCATTTGGGCCATGTCGCATATGCAGCAGCGGAAGGCCGTGATCGGCGAGATGTCGCTGCTTCGCACGCAGCAGTTGCTTCAGCTGCGCTTGAACGGGCTCTTCAGCGAAATGGCCGAAGATATCCGCGAAGAGGCAGCAGCTATCGAACTTGCGGATAGTACCGTTGCCTTCGAACGTTGGTATCCTCTTCTACGCACGCATTGGCCGATCCTCTCCATCAAACTGGCCAATGAGAACGGCGACGAACTTGCGTTGATCCGCGAAAACACCACGTATTTGCTGAGCCGAACCCGTGCAGGTTCCGCAGAAGGCCCATCGATACTGATGCGGTATTCAGGCGAGCATGCTGGAGAAGTGATCAAGGGGCCTTGGTTGGATCCGCAGGACTATGACCCGCGCGAACGGTTATGGTTCAGCAAGGCCTTGGAGGAATCCCGGAACGAACCGTGCTGGACCTTGCGTCCTCCGGATCCTGGCGGCGACCCCATGCTCCAGGTCTCGTACTTGATCCGGGATGAGGATCCCGATCTACCCTACCAAGTCCTCGTGTTCACGGTGGACCTCACACGTTCCTCGTGGTTGGATGCACATTCCTCAGCCCTCTCGCGTGCTGGCGTGCTGCTGCTCGATGATGAAGGTCGATCCTTGGGCCAGGTCATTTCTTCGGCGAACCCACAGGTCGATGGGGCCACCAGAGCAGCGGCTGAAATGTGGCAAGCCAAGAAGACCTATCTACCATTCAAGGTATTGGTGGAAGAGCAGGAGTACGGCTGTTCGTTCGTGAAATATCCGTTGAACGGGCAGCTGTTGAATACCGGCGTGGTACTGAGCATGGATCGTGTCAGCGATTGGCTACTCCCTGAATGGATCGCGTTGATCACGGGCGCCGGCTTCCTTTTGGTGCTGATGTCCCTGCTGGCATGGGCCTACTTGAAGAAGCGATCCTCGGACGAGAACTTGCGGAAACAGACTCGCCGAACGCGGACGCAAGAGGTGAAACTGGCGAAGGCCTTGGGCGAGCGCGATGTGTTGAACCGTGAGGTCCATCACCGGGTGAAGAACAACCTGCAGGTGGTTAGCAGCCTGTTGAATCTGCAAGCAACGCGGCTCGACGACGGCCCCGTGAAGAAAGAGTTCATGCGCGGCAAACGCCGGATCGACACCATCGCCTTGGTGCACCACAAACTATATGGACTGGTGGATCTTCGGAACGTGGATCTGTTCCGCTTCTTCACCGACCTCGTGAAGGCGCTGGCGGAGATGTACACACCGCAAAGTCGCTCGGTGAGCTTCGAGGTAGACACGGATCACACCAAGGCCGACCAGGACACAGCCATCGAACTGGGCATCATTCTGTGCGAACTCGTTGCGAACAGTTTCCAGCACGCCTTCCCGTACGTCACCGGTGGTCACGTGGAGATCCGCGTTCGGCCCGTAGAGGGTGATCTCTTCCGCCTTACGGTGAAGGACAATGGACAAGGGATCAACGATGGTGCGCGCGATGGAGCCGGCAAGTTGGGCCTGGAGATCGTGGAGGCATTGGCCGAGCAACTGGATGGCTCGTTCCATGTGCGAGCGAGTGGTGGTGTGCACTTCGAAGTACTGTTCCGCATGAAGCGCCCCGCTCCGGCGTTGCCGGACATGGATCGCGAAGCACCCGATCCCGAGTAGAAGACTTATCGGATCCACTCCACTTCCACGCGCCGCTCGTCGGGGTCACGCCCCATGCTTCGGCTGTCCCCGTAGAAATTGACCAACAGTCGCTCGCCAGGGATGCCGCGCTCCATCAAGTAGTGGCGCACGGCATTCGCTCGCAGTTCGCTCAGGCGCAGGTTCATGGATGGATCTCCACTTCGATCCGAATAGCCCGTGATCAGCACACGCTCATCCTCACCGCGCGCCAATTGCTCGAAGACCTCGTTCAGCAACACCCTGTACTCCCGGTCCAATTGGGTTGAATTGCGTTCGAAGCGGACCGTGATGTTGCGGCCGACAAGATCGCTGAGGTTCGCAGATGGATTGTCACTCTCGGATCCACTTCCTTCTGCTACCTCGCGCACTTCCAAAGTGAGACCGGCCAATCGATCTTCGATATCGTCCATGCGATCCCGAATGGCCCACAGTTCTCGTCGTTGATCCAGCTGATCGATGCGATCATTGATCCCGTCGAGTTCCGTCTTCAACCAACGATCTCGTTTACGAATACGCGGCACATCCACCGCAGTCGTGTCCTCGGCAGTGCGCTCCACCATGGCTTGCATCAAGCGTTCACCGAGTGCTGGATCGATGCCTCCACCGCCCGTATCGGCTAGTTGCAGGTCCAACGCGCACAGGTAGTTCTGCTCGTCGAAGACCGTCCCACAGGTGGAATTGATCCGGAGCTGAGAACCGGGTTCATCGACACCCTTGCCAAGAACCGCCACGCTGGCAAGCGGCAACAGGTCCGCGCGCAACTGCCGCTCCAGTTCTTCGCGCTGACTGCGCACGTAGAAATAGATCGCGAGGTACTTGTCCTGATCATCGCCCGCATCCACGCCGTTCCGGGCTTGGCTCCAATCGATGTGGGTGAGCCGCGAGAGCTGCATGCGCGTGGGCTCGCTCAATCCATCGAACGCGAGCGGCACACCCAGATCCGTGGCAGCTGCTTTCACCATGGCATCGATCTCCTGTGCCAATTGCGCGCTCGGCACATCGGTCACCACCCCTTGTTTGGTGAAGTGCACCCGTGCATCGAGGTAGGCGCCGATGCCCGCTTCCATCAGCCGGTCGAGCATCAAACGAAGTTTGTCATCCGGAGCGGCTGTGCGTTGGATCTGGAACACCGCGCCAGCTCCCGGCACATCGCGCCAAACCGCTTGGAACACTGGTACCGGGGCATTCGGGTCATCCACCGAACCTTGCACGATGACCTCCGACCCGGTGCTTTCACCAGTGAGTTGCATGGTGCTTTGGGCGGTCAGCTGGGCACCAGAGCACAGGCCCAGACCAAGGGACACGACCGTCCTGATGATGATGAAGCGCCGCATTTCGGCATCGAAACTACCGGGATGATCAACGCCAGTCCAGTACTGACAGTGGAAAAATGTCAACGATCGCTCTTAGGAAGGCTTTGCCAACTCGGTCAATTGGCGCCGCTCGCGGGCCCATACCAGGGCGGATCCACGCTCCAAGAAGACACGGAAAGGGAATGCTGGCCGCTCCATGTGCTTGAACATTTCGGCCTGAGCCTGACCGTTCGCATCGACCGCGAAGAGTGCGACCGGATGACCATTCGCGCCACAGACCCTGCGCAGCAAGGCCCGAGCGCCATCTTCCACCACCACCTGCTCGGCGTATTCCATCACCACCGGAGAGCGGCCCGTGTTGTCCAAAGCCGCTACCAGCCGGATGAATTCCTTCATGTGCTTCCCTCGCACGTGAGCGCCTTTTGCAAGCACCAAGTGCAAGACACCCTCCTCACGCCACAGTTCGAACGGTTGATCGAACGCCGGTCTTTCCCACGCTGCCATGCCGAAACGTACGCCGACCAAGGGCAAACTTCCTCCTAGAAGAGCAACGGGATCTCAACAGCGATCGTGCAAAAGTCAGCGGAGCACCTCCGGGACCGGGTCACCGACAGCTGCATCGGGGAGGGCGCAACCCACGATCATGCACAGTGTGGGAACGATGTCCACCACCGCTGTACGCCGCACCACTTCGCCTTGTGCGATGCCTTGGCCGAAGAAGAGCACAGGAACGTTGGTGTCGTAATTCCAGCCGGTCCGGTGCTCGGTTCCTTTTCCTCCGTTGAAGTCCTCCGCTTCCATGTAACCGGGTCGCAGGTCGTACAGGACATCCCCGCAGCGTTGGGTCATGAAGCCGTTGGCAACCGCTTCGCCGTGTTTACCCAACGCAGGGCCATGCTGTAGGTCAGCAGCCAAGTACGCATCCGCAACGCCTTCCTGCTGCTTCAGGAAATCGACGATCCGCCGCATGTAGTCCGTGGACCTCGCGCTTTCCGGCAAGTAGATCATGCCATCGATGATGCGATCCACTTTGTACCCGTCCATCATGTGCGAAGGCATCAACTTCGACTCGTTCGTGTACAACGAATCGAGGATCGGTTTCCACGCCTGAGTGTCCACGTAACCCGCGCTGCCTTTCTGATCCTTCAGGTATTGCGGCACATCCACTGCACCGTGATCGGCCGTGAGGAAGAGCGTGTACTTGCCCGCTCCTACTTGTTTGTCCAAGGCATTGAGCAAGCGTGCGATCTCGCGATCCAATCGGATGTACATGTCCTCGATCTCCATGGCACGTGGACCAACGAGATGACCCAACTCATCCGTGCTTCCGTAGCTGATCGCAAGCAGATCGGTCACGGCATCGGTGCCCATGCCCTCCCCTTCCAACGCAGCAAGCGCCATGTCCGTGGTAAGGGTGTTGCCCCAAGGCGTGTACCTGATCGCCTCATAGCCGGGGCGCTCCTTCAGCGCGTCCGCCAAGAGATAGGGGAAGGTGGCCGGGTGGTCTTGGATGAACGAACCCTCGTATGGATTGTCGTCCGGCATTGCGAGGTGATAACGCTCCTTCGCCAACACGGGCTCCCAGGTCTGGCCCATGTATTTCTGCACCAGCTTCTTTCCGTTGAAGTCCTTCACCCAAGCGGGCAATTCGGTGAACCCGTACCAGTTGCTCGTGACGAATTCGCCGGTTGCGTAGGACAGCCAATATGCCGCGTCCGCTGTTCGGCCCACGGGAAGAATGCTCGCGCGGTCCTTCAACGCCACACCGATGGTCTTGCCTTTTCCATCCGTTCGTCGTTCGATCTCATCGCCCAAGGTGGTGGCCAAGAGTTGATGCGGCGACCGGCGATCCGTGCCGTTGCCGATGGTTCGCGCAGCCGAGTCGGCCACACAATAGATGCTCTTCCGTGTGGCCCGATCGTAGCGGTAGTTGGCTACTATGCCGTGGTGGCTTGGCGTGGAGCCCGTATAGATGCTCGCGTGACCCGGCCCCGTCTTCGTGGGCACATAGGTGAAGTGCGCATTCCGCAGAAAGGCTCCTTCGTTCACCAAGCGCTTGAAACCGCCCTCGCCGAAATTGTCCCAGTACCGATAGAGGTAATCGGCACGCATCTGATCCACCACCACACCCACCACCAAGCGCGGTGGTTCGGCCCAAGCAGGCTGTTGCGCGACACCTGCACCGGCAAGCAGGATCAAGAGCGCGATGAATGGGATCCTCATGAAGTACGTGCGAAGAAATGGAACAGCAGTATCCCGAATGTTACGGTGATGAGAATGTTGAGGATGGCGAAGCCGACAAGCCCATCGCGGAAGAGCGCGTAGTTCTCGAAGCTGAAGGTGCTCATGGTGCTGAAGCCTCCGCAGAACCCGATGGCCAATAGTGCTTGCCAATGTTCTCGACCCGGATGCATGACCTGGAAACGCATGATCAACCAAGCCAGCAGCGCCGTGGCCAAGAGGTTGCTGGCCAGCGTGGCCCAGGGGAAGACGGCTTTGGTCTGCATGAAGAGCACGCCGCGCGAAATGGCGAAACGCAGCACGCTGCCTGCGCCACCTCCAAGGAAGATCGCGAGCCACAAATTCATGCGTAAGATCGGTCTGAAGGTTGAACGATGCGTACGAAGATGCGACCAACGAGGAAACCAGCGAACGCACCCCAGAGGCCGCCAACGAGGACATCACCCGGGTAATGCACGCCGAGGTATACGCGGCTGTATGCGATCAAGGCGGCCCAGACCAGCAGTGCAGGCACAGCCCGACGCGGCACGCCACGCAAGGTCATGATCATGAACACCGCGATGGCGAAGTGATTGCTCGCGTGCGACGAAACGAAGCCGAACTGACCGCCGCAGCCTTCAGGAACGAGATGAACTTGGCCCTGCAACAAGGGCTCGTAGCACGGGCGCAACCGCTGCACCGTTTCCTTGAAGAGCAGCACCGAACCCTTGTCGCTGATGAGGATCAGCAGCACGACGGAGGGCACCGCCCAAGCCAGACCGCGCCAGCCGTATCGGCGTTGCAACACGAAAAGGAAGATCACATACACCGGCACCCACGTGAAGCGATCGCTCACGGCAAGCATCAGGGCATCGGCCCACGGTGCGTGCCAGCCATTCACCACCAGGAAGGCCGCGCGGTCGAGGGCTTCGAGGGGTTCCATGCGTTCAATCCACGCTGTCGGCCGGGAAGGACCCGTGCAGTTTCTTCCAGAGCAGGTCCTTCAGATCACCCAAGCCGGTCTGTGCCACGCTACTGATCATCACGTGATCCACCTTCTTGGGCAGCTCCTTCTCCAGTTGCTTCATCATCACCTCGTCGAGCATGTCGCACTTGGTGATGGCCAGCACACGGTCCTTGTCCAGCAGCTCGGGTGAGTACTGCTCCAACTCGTTCAGCAGCACTTGGTAGTCCTTCTTCACATCCACGCTATCGGCCGGGATCATGAAGAGCAGCACACTGTTGCGTTCGATGTGGCGCAGGAAGCGCAAGCCAAGTCCTTTGCCTTCGTGCGCGCCTTCGATGATGCCCGGTATATCGGCCATCACGAAGCTCTTGTGGTCGCGGTACGAAACGATGCCCAGGTTCGGCACCAAGGTCGTGAAGGCGTAATCGGCGATCTTCGGTTTCGCAGCGGTGATCACGCTCAGCAAGGTGCTCTTGCCCGCATTGGGGAAGCCCACCAGACCAACGTCAGCCAAGACCTTCAACTCCATCACCACCCACTTCTCGATGCCGGGCTCACCGGGTTGCGCGAAGCGCGGGGTTTGGTTGGTCGCCGATTTGAAATGTTGGTTGCCCTGTCCACCGCGACCGCCGGGGAAGAGGATGTACTCCTCCTTCTCCTTGGTCACTTCGCAGAGCACCTCGCCGGTCTCGGCATCCTTCACCACCGTGCCCAACGGCAATTCGATGATCTGGTCGGCGCCGCTGGCACCGGAACTCTGGTTGCTGTACCCCACTTGGCCGTCCTCGGCGATCACGTGCTTGGTATAGCGAAGGTGGAGCAAGGTCCATAGCTGGGCATTGCCGCGCACGATCACGTGTCCACCGCGCCCGCCATCGCCGCCATCGGGGCCGCCCTTGGGCATGTACTTCTCGCGCCGCAGGTGGCTGCTGCCCTTGCCTCCTTTGCCGGAGCGGCATTCGATGCGGATGTGGTCGATGAAGTTCATGGTGGGCTTGCAGGGCGCAAAGGTCGCGAAACTGCGTTCGACTACGCTCCCTGTATCAATTGCGGAAAAAGTCTTCAGATGCCAGCTCACAGAACCAGCAACAACTGTGGTTCGATCATGCAACCGCACCTGGATCCACATGAACTCATGCCCACACGCTCACCCGATCGCCTTCACCAACCTTTCGGTGATCTCAGCCATACTCCCTACCCCGTCGATGGCCTTGTACTTCCCTTGGGCCTTGTAGTAGTCCTTCAGGGGTGAGGTCTCGCGCATGTACACAGCGATGCGTTTGCGGGCGGTCACTTCGTCCTGGTCATCCACGCGGCCGCTGGTCTTGCCGCGCTCCAGCAGGCGTTTCACCAGTTCCTCTTCGGGCACTTCCAGCGAGAGCATGGCCACGATGGGCTCGCTCTTGGCGTTGAGCATATCGTCCAGCGCCTTGGCTTGGGCCTCGGTGCGTGGGAACCCGTCGAAGATGAAGCCCGGTGCATCGTTGTAGGCATCCATCATGTTGCGGATCATGCCGATGACGATGGTGTCGGCAACGAGATCCCCGTTGTCCATCAACTCCTTGGCTGCAAGGCCGAGCTCGGTCTCCGCCTTCATTTCGGCGCGCAGCAGGTCGCCGGTGCTCAGGTGCACCAGCTTGTATTTCTCGATCAGGAAATTGCTCTGTGTTCCCTTGCCGGCCCCCGGAGGGCCGAAGAGGACGATGTTCAGTTTGCTCATGGTTGCTGTTCGATGATGCGGTAGATGCCCGGCAGGTTGCGCCCCAACCCATCGTGGTCGAGGCCAGAGCCCACCACGAACGCATTGGGGATGCGCACCGCGACATGTTCAATGGGAATGGTCTGCTTGTAAGCGTCCGGTTTGAAGAGCAGGGTGGCAATGCTCACGCTGGCCGGGTGGTGATCGGCCAGGGCATCGAGGATGTGCTTCACCGTGTTGCCGGTATCCACAATGTCCTCCAACACCACCACGTGGCGCCCTTCGATCCGTTCGTTCAACCCGATCAGGTCCGTTACCCGCCCGGTGGTGCTGGTGCCGAGGTAGCTGGCCACCTTCACGAAGGTGATCTCGCACTCGATATCGAGCCGCTTCATCAGCTCGGCCGCGAAGAAGAAGGCGCCGTTGAGCACCCCCACGAAAAGCGGGCGCTTGCCGTTGTACTTGGTGCGCAGCTCCCCGGCCAGGCGGTCCACCGCAGCATTAACCTCCGCCTCGGGTATGAAGAGGTCGAAATCCAGATCGTGCAAGCGGATGCGTGTCATGCCAAGGGTATGCCGCCCTGTGGACGGCCAAGGGGCGCGAAGTTAACGATCATGCGCGGGGCGGCTTTTCGAAGCCAGGGCGATCGGGTCGTCCTTCTTTCCGCAGATGGCGCAGATGACGCCGATGAATACCGCTGCTGTTCGATCGGAAGGCGCTGCATTCCGCCCTCAGGCGGAACATCGCTTGCGCCCGCAGGACCAGAGCAGTACGCTCCCGCCACCGCCGCCCTAACTTTACACCACAACACCACGCGACCATGACCGCCATTGAGCTGAAGACCGAGATCGTGCAGATGATCGAGAGCGAACGCGACACGAGCATCCTGGAAGCGATCCGCACGCTGCTGTACAAATTGCGGAGCGCCGATGAAGCGGACGAGGACCTCACGGATGAAGAGATCGCCGAGCTCGATCGCCGCCGTGCCCGGCATTTGCGCGGCGAAGGAACATCCTACACCTTGGAAGAATCCTTGCAGAAACTGCGCAACTCGGGAAAATGAAGCGCTACGATCTGGTGGTCCGCGACGAAGCACAGGACGAAACCGAAGAGATCAAAGCGTGGTACGAAGCGCAGCATGAAGGCCTAGGAGAGCGCTTTACCGAAGCACTTGAAGCCGCGTACAAGCACATCCAGCTCCTACCGAACCATCAAGTACGCTACGGTATCTATCGCCACGCACGCATAGAAGGTTTCCCGCTCTACCGCATCGTATTCGTAGTGGACGACGAAACGATCACCATCTATCAAGTGCGCCACACCAGCCGCAAGCCCAGCAAGAAGTTCGGGCCGTAGAACGCAAAGCGGTGATCTACCAGAACGCACCCTCACGCCACATAGCAACGAGATCATGTACTTTCAGATCCGCATGGCGGCATGTGCAAATAGGCGGTTGGCGGGTTCGGCTTTGAGGCTTTTGGGTGCCGAGGCGGAGGTGCCGCAGGAGTTCAAAGCAGTGCAATGACCGCATGGATCACCCTGCGAAATACCAGTTGGAGGATCCATCATCCGATCGAAGCTAGCGATATGAAAAGAAAGACTGAAACACCCAGAATCCTCGAAGCCGTAATGAGTAGAGATCTGGATCGGGTTCGTGGCGAGATCGAAGCCGGTGTTGATATCAACGCAAAGGACCGCGATGGCAGGACATGTTTATGCCAGTCGATCGTCGACGGCAATGATGACATTCCTGCTTTGTTGATAGAACACGGTGTGGATGTGAACGCTCAGGACAATAATGGGGAAACAGCCCTTCATTTTGCCGCGAGAGAACATCGGCTGAGGATCGCCGAACTATTGCTCAAGTCGGGTGCTGAGGTAGATGCAAAGGATACGTTCGGGAATTCACCGCTTGGAAGAGCCGTTTTTGCTTCACGTGGTCGTGGTGAGTTGATCACGCTCTTGCTTGCCAACGGCGCAAACCGAGAAAGCAAGAACGATCATGACATGTCCCCATTGGACCTAGCAAAGTCAATTGCGAACTATAGCGTCCTCCAGTTCATTGAGTAATGCTCTTCACCTCTGTAGGGGCTTCAGCGATCCCACTCAGGGTAATCGCTGAACACCAAAACCATACCTACATCTCTTAGACCCACGTAGGGTGAACACTTATCGCCACCCCCCAAACCACGGTCGGCTCAATCCTTCCCCGGCGAAGAGCCGGAGCGGGAAGAACCTGCGGCCTCGAAGCTCCAATAGGACCTATGCAGGGTGGACAGTGCCGTTGCCCCTCAACCCAACTGATATTCCCACTTACAGGTACATTTAAATAAGAGCATTGATCATGGTACAGAGCACGGGTATAGGCGTACATGTTCCAGGTTAAGTGGTTCATGGGTTTTGCAGCGCAAGGCGTGCAGAGGCTGGCTAGGCAACTAGTTTGGTTGTGTATGGTTGCCTTACTGCTTGCGGGTTGCCATAGCGCCTCGATCGAGCAAGGATGCTTGAATGCTGAGATAACAACACTGGACTCTGTGCAATGGGTAAAGGCCTATGAAACCGATACACAAGCTTTTGTTGGATGCATGCGGTTCTTCAATCAACGCGGTGACTCTTTGATCCGAATAGATCGCACGGACGATCAACTCTTTGTAGCGCGCTTCAAGCACCCGCGAGGAACCGTGCCCGACCTACCCGACAGTGAAGACCTGCTTGCCACATTCCAAAGGAGTCCTCGGCATACCTTCCCTCTCTCCTATCGTTCTGCATGTAGTTTGGGGATCAACTTGACCGAGGAGGAAACGAACGACCAAGGATCATGGTGGTGCTCGGGAGAAGCCACCAAAGCGCATCAGCTCCAAAATGGAAGCACGATCCTGAGCCGTAGCCTGATCTTGGGAACTGGTGATGCTGTTCGCTATCAGCTGACATTTCATGAGCCCATGGACCTCAGGCTTTCCAGCGTGACACATGATGCCCAAGAGTTCGTGTTGATCCGTATCCGGCCCCAGACAGACCAACCACTGCCAAAGTTCAACGCGGATGATATGGACAATGCCGGTTTCAATTGTTCAGAGCATTTCTGACCGTTGCCTGCATCTATATCAAAGCACCCCCGGGTTCTCTTCCCCCCATCCACGAGCCGAAGCCGAAGAAATGGATCTCAAGAAAACCATCCGGCTCGTATTGGTGGTGGAGGTGCTCTCCTTTCTGTTCTCGTACGTCTTGCTCGTTGCAGAAGTGGAAGCGTTCTATTTCTACATCGAGGCGCTGATCATCGTGAGTATGTGCTTGGGCTCGGTCTTGTTGTTGGTATCGGTACACCGGGCACTCACAAGTAGCGGCCCGAGAGCTGGGTCAGCGACCACAATTCTCCTCGCTGTCCTGGTGGTCTTCATTCCTGCGGCATTCGTGTTCGGCATTTTCAGTCAGTTGCACTAGCAACTCAAGGCCCATAATAGACTACAGAGGAGTGATCGCTGAGCGCCGCCCCCCCACGTCTCTCGGACCCCAACGACGAACCGAAGCCGGTCGATCCAAGAGCCTCGAACCTCCGCAGCCAATGGATCATGTACTTTCAGGACCGCATGAAGGCAAGTGCACAGGGTAGAGTGATGGGTTCGGCTGGGAGGCCGCAGGGTCCCCTCGTGCCTCGGGAGACCCTGCGGAGGCTTAAAACACCGTGAAGAGTTTGAGGCAGCAACCGCATAGTGTTTCGGTGTTGGAGCGCAGTCCTTTCTTGCAGGCCTACCCCAACCCTAGCGCAGGCCCGGTCTATGTGGTGTACGAGATCCCCGAAGGTGTTGAACGCGCCGAACTGCAAGTGGTGGATGCCACAGGTAAACTGATCCTGACGCGCAACATGGCACCGCAGAACGGGATCTTGGAATTGACCGGGTTGGGCAGCGGTTTGTGCATTGCCACCCTACGTTGCGATGGTATCCGGCTCGGGGTGGTGAAAGTGAACATCACCCCATGATATGCGCTTGACCCGTTGGATATACTGCCTCCTGAGCGTGGGCCTGCTTTTGCAGGCCCACGCTCAAACTTTCAACCAGCGGTATGACCCATGGGCACGTGCAGACTTTGGTTGGTCCGTTGAACGGCTTCTCGATTCAACCTATTTCGTCATCAGCAACTCTGAATTGCTAGACAGCTTGTTCTACAGTTCGGTGGTAACCGGCATTCGGGTCAGTTCAACCGGAGAGTTCCTTGATACTACCCGCTTGGTCTACCCCTTGCGCGCCACTTATGCAGGTTGGGCGAACGCCTCGGCACCTCGTGCCGAAGGCGGTTCGATCATAGGTGGCAATACCTATCAAGCAGATGGCACCATACAAGCCGCATTGTTCCTCGTCGAACCCAATGGTGCATTGAGCCTATTATTCGAGTATGGTGCAACTGGGGAGGAATGGATCGGTCGCCAAGCCAAACAAACACCCGATGGCGGTTATGTGCTCTGCGGGGAAACCAGCACAGTGGGTATTGTCGATGGCTTCTTGTTGAAGACCGATGCCATCGGTGAGGTTGAATGGGTACACACGTATGGTGCGGTAGACCGCTACGATTTCTTCATATCGGTCGACCTTGCACCATGGGGCGGTTATTACGTTGGTGGTACCAGACAGATCGCACCTGATAACTACGACCCTTGGATACTTCGTTTAGATGAGCTTGGAAATGTGATCGGCGAAGGGGACTATGGCACGCCACAGAACGACTACCAATCCGCCCAACTCACAACCGCTAGCAATGGCAATGTCCTGATGGCCTGCGCCTGGAATATGGGTGCCACCCAGAACACACAACAGGTGTGCTTGTTGGAAATGGATGAGAACGGGGCGGTGGTATGGCAACGAACCTATGGCCCATTTCAGCACTGTGGTTTGTTCGTAGTGCAGGAAGTAAATGACCAACTAGACCTGATCACCGCTGGATTCACCAATCAGAATGGCTTTTACAAGGGCTTATTGCTTCGAACAAGCAGTGCAGGTGATAGCCTCTGGATGCGCGAATACGTCTATTACGACGAGCTGGTCACCAATGGCAAAGGAGCGTTCTACGATGTACAACCCACCCCCGATGGCGGCTTCATAGCCGTGGGCGTGGCCTTGGGCATACCGGGCCAGTACACCCAAGACGTGTGGGTGGTAAAGACCGACAGCATGGGCTGCATAGAACCAGGGTGCCACGTGATAACCGGTGTGGAAACGCAGATCACCAATTTGAAAGATGTGCTGCGGGTGTGGCCCAACCCGGTGGCCGCTGGTAGTGTCGTTCAAATAGGCCTGCAATTGCCCACCACCTTCAGCCCACAAGGTGCCTTGCGCCTAACAGTGGTAAGCAGCGATGGCCGGTTGGTACATGAACAGAATGTGGCGTTCGGTGCTACCAGCATTACCATTGGAACTCCGCTGGCTTCGGGCCTCTATCACCTGCATTTGAGCGATGCGCAGCGGTGGATCAGTGGGGCGCCAATGGTAGTTGAGTGATCGACCATACAGGAACGGGCAGCTCATCATTCGGCAACATTCTACGCTCTTGCTCCGGGCGAGGAGCACCCCCCCAACCCGACTTCTCCACACTCCCCCTGCACCAAAAGGAGGAACCACTACATTCGGTGCGATGCGTTCCACCTTCACCGCGCTCTGCTTCGGCATCGCGCAACTGGCCTTGGCGGGCGGCGAGGATCTTCCTGTTGGCGCGCGGTTTGCGGGCATGGGCTATGCGGGGCTCACCGCGGCCGACCTCTGGAGCTTGCGCCTGAACCCGGCAGGCTTGGCCGGTTTGGAGAAGCCCACGGCCGGCGCCTTCTACCAAAGCCATTACCTCACCAAGGACCTTTCGCACCAAGGGCTGGCGGTGGCGATCCCCCTGGGCAAGGGCACCTTGGGCATCGCCGCGGATCGGTTCGGCTACAACCTCTACAACGAGAGCAAGGTGAGCGCCGCCTATGCCATGCGCCTCGGCGATGGGCTGCGCGCTGCCGTGCAATTGGACTACCTCGGCGTGCGCTTGGGCGAGAACTACGGCAGCAGCAGCGCCATCGCGGCGGAGTTCGGCGTGCAAGCCAAGCTCACCGAGGCCCTGTGGATCGGGGCCCACGTGTACAACCCCACCCGGGCCTTGCTCGGCGGGCCGTACGATGAGCGCATACCCACCCTGCTGCGCGCGGGCCTCGGCTACACCTTCAGCAAGAAGCTGCTAATGACCTTGGATGCCGAGAAGGACATCGACCGCCAAGAGCGCTTCCGCATCGGCATGGAGTACCACCCGAACGAGGTGCTGTACCTGCGCACCGGCATCAGCACCGGCCCCGTGCAAGGCCACTTCGGCGCAGGCTTCCGCTTCAAACAGCTGGACATCGACCTGGCGGTATCGGTGCGTTCGCAATTGGGAGCAACGCCCGTTCTGGGGTTGAACTACCGGTTCAAATGAGGGGAACGGCGGCGCTGTTGATCGGCTTGCTGTGCGCTGCTTCGGCGCGCGCACAAGTGGATGGCGTGTCGCGCGACATCATCGAGCAGCGCATCGAAGCGGCCGCCGATCAGCTGGGCGGCGAAGTGGACCTCACGAACCTCTTCGAGCAGCTCACCGACCACTACAGGAACCCCATCGACCTCAACCACACCGATGCACAGGAGTTGAGCACCCTGCTCCTGCTCACCGACATCCAGATCAGTGCGATCCTGCAGCACGTGAAGCAGTACGGCAAACTGTTGAGCTTGTACGAGCTGCAGACCGTGGATGGTCTGACACCGGCCACCATCAACTTGATCCGCCCCTTCATCACCGTGCGCGAGAACGCCTACCAGAGCACCGCCAGCCTGAAGGAGATCCTCGCGGAAGGCACCAACGAGTGGACCACGCGGAGCACCATGAACATCGAGTCGCGCAAGGGCTTCATGGACCGACCGAACATCTTCGGCAAGGACTACACCGACCCCGACGGAGATGCACTCCCGAACTTCGATGATCCGCAAGTGGTGGATTCGTTGCGGCGCAACAACAAGGTGTACCTCGGAAGTCCGTTCCGCATTTACACGCGCTACCGTTTCCGCTACCGGCAGAACATCAGTTTCGGTTTCGTGGCGGAGAAGGACGAAGGCGAGCAGTTCTTCACAGGGCGCAACCAACAAGGCTTCGACTACTACAGCGCCCACCTCTTCCTGCGCGGCATCGGTCGGCTGAAGGCCTTGGCACTGGGCGATTACCAAGCGCAATTCGGCCAAGGCTTGACCTTCTGGAGCGGCTTGGCCTTCGCCTCGAAGAGCAGTTTCACCATGAACGTGAAGCGCAACGCCACCGGCCTCACCCCGTACGCGAGCGTGAACGAGAACCTGTTCCTGCGCGGCGGTGCGGCCACCTTCGCGCTCACGAAGAAGCTGGAGGTAACGGGCTTCGTGTCCAGAAAACGCATCGATGCCAACCTCGGTGACTCCTCCGCCAACATCGATAGCCTTGGCAACAACTTGGGAAGTGAAATACTGGTGAGCAGTTTCCAAGAGGATGGTTTCCACCGCACCAACAACGAGCTGGACAACAAGGATGCCTTGGGCGAGAACATCCTCGGCGGGCATTTGCGCTACGCCGATCGCGGCATGAGCATTGGTGCCACGGTGGCGCATGTGGAATACTCCGGCAGCATCGCGCCGAACACCTCCACGTACCGCCAGTTCGTTTTCAACGGAAAGGACAACACCACGGCCGGCGTGGATTGGAACATGCTGTACCGCAACCTCACGTGGTTCGGCGAGGCAGCCACCAGCGCCAACGGCGGCAAGGCGATCAATACCGGCCTGCTGGTTTCGCTGGACAAACGCGTGAGCCTGAGCCTGCTCTACCGCAACTACGGGCGCGACTACCAAGCCCAGTACAGCCGCTCCTTCGGTGAGACCATCGACCCGTGGAACGAGAAGGGCCTGTACACCGGCATCGAGATCCGACCGAACCGGTACTGGACCTTCAATGCGTACTTCGATCAGTTCAGCTTCCCGTGGTTGCGCTACCTCACCGATGCACCTTCGGCCGGTTACGATTGGCTGGCACAGTTGAACTGGAAGCCGAGCAAGAAGGTGGAACTGTATGTGCGCGCCAAGCACCAGGACAAGGCCATCAACACCACGGTGGACATCGACGGCATCGACCCACTGGTGCGTGCGGTGCAAACGAACTACCGCGTGAATGCTAGCTACAAGGTGAGCGATGCCGTGAGCCTGCGCACCCGCGTGGAGACCATCGATTTCCAACGCGGCTCGGCACCCTTGGAGCACGGCTTCCTCATGTACCAGGACATCGTGCACCGCCCGCTGAGCAGCCCGCTGGAACTGACCTTCCGCTTCGCCATCTTCGAAACGGAGAGCTACAACGCTCGTGTGTATGCCTACGAGAACGACCTCATCGGCGTGTTCAGCATACCTGCATACTACGGTCGCGGCATCCGGTGGTATGGCATGGCACGCATCACACCCCTGCGTCGCGTGGATGTGTGGCTGCGCTACGGGGCCTTCATCTACCAGGATCAAACGGTTATCAGCAGCGGCTTGCAGGAGATCAGCGGCAACATGCGCAGCGACCTGAAGTTGCAGGTGCGTTGGATCTTCTGATCGCAGAGGAAGAAGGAGGATCGATGGCACTGCACCACATTCGTCTGGATCAAGCGAACCCCGAGGCCCTGTTGAACGGCAACACCATGCCCCGCTTGGAATTCAGGCAGGCACTCTTCCGCACGCCGAAACCCGGCTGGCAACACCGCCTCTACCGCGCGGCCTTGGTGGTGACCACCGTGGCGCATGGCGTGGATGGCAAACGCCTGGCCGTCGATCACCAAGCGATGCGTTTCAGTTTGCTCTACAACGAAACATGGCCGGAGCCGGTGTTCCTGGATATCAGATACTGGCCCTACACACCGCTGGAACTGCGCGACGATGCACCCGTGATCTCGTGGTCGGTGGAAATGAGGTTGCGCGATCTGCGCTTGGGCGAAGGCGAATGGGTGGAGCTGGCCTTCTTGGGTTGAAGTCGATCGATCCTAGAGCAGGGCTTTCACTTCATGCTTGCCTTACCAGTCCGGGGTGTATCCAACAACTGGCAACTCAAGAAGATCACACGAAGTCACAGAGACACGGAAAATAGGTGGGTTCTGTCTCTTCCGTGGCTCCGTGGCTCTGCGTGATGCTAGGGTGAAGACAATAAGAGGCGATAGCCCTGTGGAGAAGTCAGCGGTCCGCAGCATCCCAGTACATTTGACGAAGTAGACCCCGATCGCCGATGCGCCTGTTGATCCTTGTAGTGCTCGTACTTCACCTGTTCCCGGCCAAGGCCCAGCTCAACAACTGGGACCCGAGCTGGTACCCCACGGATACGGCGCTGGTCTTCCACGACGACCTGGACTACTACCTCAACGCCTACAGCAAGGCCGACATCAAGAAGATGCGGAAGCAAGTGAATATCTGGCACATGAATTTCGACAAGCTGATGCGCACCACGATCAACGATCTCCGCAACTACAGCGAAGGCGGCGGCATGGATCCGCACACGCACGACTTCACCTTGCCGACCTCGCAGAATGGAACGCCCTACACCTTGAGTGCGAACGATGGAAAGATCCGTGCCTTCATGTTCGGCAGCATCACCAACCCACCCGCGCGCATGCAGATGGAACAGTGGAGCCGACTGGTGAAGAAATACGCCAAGCAGGATGTGCAGATCTTCGTGATCTACGGCGACGAACTGCACCCCGGCGACAAGAAGGAATTCAAGGCCTACCCGAAACCCAAGAGCGAATACGAGAAGATGGCCTACGCGCAGGAATTCGCCCAACTCGGCACCCTACCCGTACTCGTGGATGGCCTGAACAACGCCACTTTCGACGCCTACGGCAAAGCCCCCAACGGCGCCTACCTCGTCGATGCCGATGGCAGCCTCGTGTTCCGCGGCACCTGGGCCGATGCCCGCAAGATGGAGCACATGATCGACACCTTGCTGAAGTGGTACAAGGCCGGGAAGCCGAAGGAGTACATTCCGCAGTAGTTCTATCCGCAGACCTTCTATCCGGACAATTTCTATCCGCGGGAGTTCTATCCGTAGATCTTTTATCCGCAGATTTCGCAGATGAGGCCGCTTACCAGCGGCCTTTTGCTTTTTCGACTTAACCCTATCGTGGCGGTGCGCACTCGTCCATGTAAGGTGAGCCGGTAGGCGAACCCATCTGCGAAATCTGCGGTTATCCCCCTCACACCTTCACGAGCTTCCATTTGCCGCGCTGGAAGATGATCGCGCAGAGCACGGCCAAGAGACTTTCACTGATCGCGATGGAAGCGAACACGCCGAGCGGTCCCCAGCCGAAGGTCTTGGCGAGGAAATAAGCCAGTGGGATCTCCACGATCCAGAAACAGATCACGTTGAGCCAGATCGGGGTGATGCTATCGCCCGCGCCGTTGAGCGCTTGCGCGAGCACCATGCCGTAGCCGTAGAAGAAATAGCCCAAGCTCACGATGCGCAGCGCTTGGATCGCGATCGCATCGGCCTCGGCGCTTTGATCGAAGAAGGAAACGATCCACGGCGCGGTGGTCCAGAAGAAGAGCATCACGGCCATCATGAAGAACATGTTGTAATGCCCGCACAGCCATGCACTGCGCTGCGCACGGTCCGGTTGACCAGCACCGAGGTTCTGCCCGACCAGTGTGGCAGCCGCGTTCGCCATGCCCCAGCTCGGCAACAGCGTAACGATGATGATGCGGAACGCCACCATGTACCCAGCCACGGCCACTGTGCCGAAGGACGCCACTACCCGCACAAGAAATACCCAGCTCATGCTGGCGATCATGAACTGACCGATGCCGCCGAGAGAGACCTTGATGATGCCTGCAAGGATGTTCCAGACCGGCACAAGATCCTTCAGCCGAACAGCGAACGGACCATCTGCACGGAAGAGATGATAGAGCTGGAAGAGCACGCCGATGGTCCGTCCCGTGCACGTCGCCACCGCGGCACCGAACACACCCAGTTCCGGAAAGAAGCCCACGCCGAAGATCAACAGGGGGTCCAGCACGATGTTGATACCGTTGGCCAAGGCCAGTGTGCGAAGGGCCATCCCCGCATTGCCCGCACCACGGAACACCGCATTGATCGCGAAGAGCAACATCACGATGAGGTTGCTCGCCAGCATGAGGCGAGCATACGGCAACGCCACATCTTGCACCTCCTGTTCCGCACCGATGGCGACCAACAATTGTGGCGCGAAGATCACCGCAGGTAACGCAAGGATCAGTCCGATCACCAACGCGATCAGGAAGCTCTGCGCAGCGGATTCCCGCGCCCCTTCCTTGTTCTTCTCCCCTGTTCGTCGCGCCACCACCGCCGTGGCGCCCATGCCCAATCCCCAGGCGATGGAATACACGGGCACCATCATCGTCTCGGTAAGTCCTACGGTAGCCGTGGCCACTTCACCGAGCTTGGTCACGAAGAAGATATCGACCAGCGCGAAGAGCGCCTCCATGCCCATCTCCAGCACCATGGGGATGCTCAACAGCACGATCGCCCGGCGCACACCGATGGTGGTGTAGTCGGTGCCCTCGCCGGAGCCGAGGCTTTCCTTGATCAGTGCGAAGATCTTGCGCATGGTTACCAACGAGAGCAGATGACGCAATTGTTCGCACCGCCGTTGTTCGGGCCGCAAGTTGGCGAAGGGAAGTCAACGCTGCGCATCCACCGAAGATCCGAACTGAACTCATCCACAGATGAAGAGGATGAACTGCCTAACGGCGGCCTCACTTCTGCACACAACTGCCGTTAGGCAGTTCATCCTCTTCATCTGTGGACGCATTCCCCACGTTCCACAGCCTGCCGTTCAAACTCATCGCCTTCCATGGCCGATGTCCCCTCCCCTTGCGGGTAGCTTTGTTCCATGTACCGTTCCATCTTCATCGTCAGCGTGGCGCTTGGCAGCGCTCCGTTGCTATCTGCGCAGAACATCCTCCAGCGCACGTTGCAGAGCGACACCATGCCGAATGTGGTGGCCAACCCCGGCTTCGAGGAAAGCATTCGCACCTATTGCAGCTGGACACAGGATCCCGCCAAGTTCAACGCGAACATGACCGGTTGGAGTAGCCCCACGCAGACCACGCCGGATCACTTCAGCACCAACAACGACCCGGCCTGTTGGGCGCATCCATCGAAGCACAGCGGCGGCAAGCAGAGCACGCATTCGGGCAGCGCCATGACCGGCATCAAGACCTACGGCAAGGGCAACACACCCACCTACTGGCACGAGTATGTGCAGAGCGAACTGCCCGTTCCGCTGGAAGCTGGCAAACGCTACATCGCGGAATGCTGGGTGCTACGCGCCGCGCGATCCAACGAGGCCAGCAACAACATCGGCATCGCTTTTCAAGCGGCGCCCATCGCCACGCGCGATTGCCTGCCCTTGTACATCACACCCGTGGTGAACGAGGAAAAGCTGGTGAAAGGCGGCTGGCACAAGGTGAGCGGCGTATTCGATGCCACCGGCGAAGAGCGCTACCTGCTCATCGGCAACTTCTACGGCGATGAGGTCACCGAACATGAGCGCCAACCCGACGGCGAACGCGGTGCCTACTACTTCATCGACGATGTGAACGTGCGCATCGCCCCTCCCGGAACCAACCTGACGCCGCAGCCCAAGGAAAGCGTGCCACCCCCGCCGAAGAAAGTGGTACCCGACCACGCAAGCACCGCCACCGTCGACATCCACGAGGTGGAGCCCGCAGTGGGAACCCGCGTGCGTCTGGACAATGTGCAGTTCGACTTCGACAAGGCCACCCTGCTGCCCGGCTATGAGAAGGAACTGGACAAGCTCGTGGATGTGATGACCGACTACCCCTTCCTCCGCGCAGAGATCGAAGGGCATACCGACGACCAAGGCAGCGACACCTACAACCTGAAGCTGAGCGACGACCGCGCCAAGGCCGTGGTGGACTACCTCGTGAAGAAGAAGGTGGAGAAGGAACGCCTCACCTGGAAAGGCTACGGCGAAAGCAAACCACTGAAGCCGAACACCACCGAAGAGAACCGTGCGGAGAACAGAAGAGTTGAGTTCAGGGTGGTGGAGCGGTAAAAGGGTCGGCAACTTGTGAGTACTGCGATCGTTCAAGTCCTCGATCTTCAAACGCATGCGCCGCTTCAGCGCACCGACCATCAAAAGATGGTATGCACGTATGTGATGTTGATGCCAGCCTTCCACAGATGCTCGGTCTCGAAGCCTCCGGAAACGGTGCCAGATGGATCTATCAATTTCGTAGCGTACCGTTCGGGCAAGAGCATCGTGCTGTAGGTGGGTTGAACGATGATCCTCTGCTTGTTGTTGATGCTGTATGCGGCACCCACAGATACGGTGGGTGAATAGTTCACCGCTCTTCTCCGGTAGATGGCGGAATAGCGCTGCGCCGCAAAGGATGAGGCATCAGACGGTTCCACGAAAAAGGAGCTTCCCAAGGCGAAGTTGAATGTGAAGCCGAAGCCCACCAGCAGCTGGACCTTGCCGTGGTTGAGGCCGTAGTCGAGCCTCAATGGCACATCCAGATATGCGAATCGCCTGGTCATGGCGGCCATCGTTTCCTCGGAACCGTATAACACCAGTACTGGTAGAGAGTGGTACGCCCGCCGGGAATAAAGCACGTCCAACGTGGCGTACAACTTTCGTGAGAAGGCACGGCTGACACCTATCCCCGCCGAATACCGCGTCGCCGCTGAATGGAGCGAATCCCATTGCGGTGCCAATGCCTCCCACTGGGCGTCGGTCATGCGCTCGGTATCCTGCGTCATGGTGCGATACGTACGGTCCGGAGCCACGGTCAACCGCAGGGCATACCCTTTCAATTTGGCGGGCCTATCGGACTGGCCGAAGGAGTTGATCGCAAGAAAGAGGAACATGATGGTGGAACAACCTTTTCCCATGAACGATCGAATTATGAAGCTGAGTTCGTTAGAGACAGCAGAAAAATACGGCTTCAAACCATACGATCAATTCCGATGATGGATCGATTGGATCTCCTCAGGCAGCTCACCAAAAAGAAAGCGGCCCACCTTGTGAACCGCTCACTTCCGTTGCTGAGCAGCAACGTGGATCAGAACGAAAAGGTGGTCGGCTAGGCGCTGACGTGTTGCTCCTGCATGATCTGGTTGGCCAGCTCCAGGATACGTGTATCGTCCAACGCCACCACGCCACCATCGGGGCCGGCTTCCAGATGCACGCCCATGGGTGCACCGTCGGGATGCCCGTAACCACCGAAGTAATTCCAAACGGTTTCCACGTTCAGGTCCAGTTCTTTCGCGATGCGGTGGATACTCCCATCGGGCAAGGTATCCTTGATCTTCCGCAGCTCATTGAAGGTGATGTTCATGATGGGACTGGTTTGGTTAGTGCGGTTTGAAGTTAACCCCGAGCCGACCGAAATCCAAGTGCCGATCGGCACGGTGTTGGGAGTGCGGCGCTATCTTTCCAACCATGCGCTCTCCCGCTGGTGCGACCCTCCTGAGCTTTGTGCTTGTTGCAGGCCCTTTAGCCGCACAGCAATACGACCTACGCACCTTTTCGCTTGAACAAGGCCTGCCCAGCGCCTCGGTGAATGCGTTGTGCGAGGATCGCGATGGCTTCTTGTGGATCGCCACGGATGGCGGGGCAGCGCGCTCGGAAGGGCTGCGCTTCGACACCTACGGCCAGGCCCAAGGGTTGACGACCGATGAAGTGACCGCCCTGCACGCTGCGAACGATGGACATGTCTGGATGGGCTGTCGCGATGGCTCCATGGCGCGCTGGAGCGAAGGCAAGCTCACCCTCTTTCCATTGGAAGAAGCGTACCCGCCTACACCTGTACAGGCTTTGGTGGAAGATGCGAAGGACGATCTCTGGGCTGCGATGCCCGGACTCGGCATCCTTCAGCGAAGCGGCGACAAGACCCGCCTTTGGACCACCTCCGATGGCCTGCCGACCAACGCCGTGAATGCTTTGCTGGTGGACCTTGCCGGGAACCTCATCGCCGGTACGGATAGTGGCATGGCGGTGCTTGAAGGCCAGCGCTGGCGTGTTTCCCCAGCGAACAAGACGTTACCGTCGCTGCGTGTGCTTGCCCTGCACGCCGACACCTTGGGTCTGCTTGTCGGCACCAACAAAGGGTATGTAGAACTCACGTCCGCCCTCGGTCCCGTTCCATTGAACGCGCGCTTCATGGGCTTCTTCCCACTGGCCCTCCCCGACCTTCGCATACTGGACCTGCTGCGCGCTCAGAACGGGGACATCTGGCTGGGAACACCAAGCGGTCTTGTCCATCTGGACAAGCACAATGGCCAGCCCCAGATCAAACTGATCGCCGAGGCGAACGGCCTTGGTCATTCGCTGGTGCGGCAGGTTTTGCAGGATCGCTCCGGCGCCATTTGGGCAGGCACCGGATTCGGCGGCATCACCAAGTTCACGAGCGATGCCTTCCTGCACTTCACCGAACGGGATGGATTGAAGTCGCGCATCGTGAGCGCCATCCACCGCACGCCGGATGGACTGCTGTGGTTGGCAACGGCGAGCGGTGGCGTGGCTTGTTGGCTGCCCGATGGCTTGCGCAACTACGGCGCGGCCGAAGGGTTGATGGACCCGTACGTGCTGAGCCTTTCCGAGGACAAGGAAGGCTACCTCCAGGCAGGCACTGCGACACAGGGGCTCTTTCGTTTGGTGAATGGCCGCTTCCAGCATGTACCGGTCGGGAACATCGAACCGGAGCGGATCAATGCGATCCAATTGGATGAACGCGGACGGAACTGGGCTGGAACGGACAAAGGCCTGTTCTGCAACAAGGGTGATGGACACTACACATTCGTGGATGGTCCGCAGGTCGCGATCAGTGACCTGGAGATCGCAGGAGATACGTTGTGGGCCACCACGGCGAACGGCTTGTATCGGACCTTAACGGTGAGCAAGCAGATGCAGCTCCTCCCCGTGCCCGTGTTGCAAGGCCGCATGCTCACCACCTTGGAGCGCGACAGCCAAGGCAACCTTTGGATCGGCAGCAAAGAGCACGGGCTGTATCGGCTGAACGGCAACGACCTGGACAGTTTGGGCACAGGCAGGGGGCTGAGTTCGACCGCCATTGAACAAGTGCTTCTCGACGCCTACGAGAATGTATGGATCGGATCGCGACGCGGCATCGATCTGTTGGAACTGGATGTGCTGCAAGAACGTGTGCTCTCCGTGAAGCACTTCGGCACGGAGGATGGATTCATCGGCATCGAGACCTTCCGCAACGCAAGTATGTTGGACAGCGACAGCACCTTGTGGTTCGGCACCTTGCGTGGTGCCACCCGCTACGATGCCCGAGAAGTGCTCCGCGATCCACGCGAACCGATGATCCACTTCACCGACCTGCGCTTGTTCTACGAGAAGCCCGATTGGAAGCCTTGGTGCGACAGCTTGGGGCAAGCCGGGCTGCCAATGAACCTGATCCTTCCGCACAACAAGAACCACCTCACCTTCTCGTTCACCGGGATCAGCTTGGCGTATCCGGAAAGGGTGCGTTACCGGTACTACCTCGAAGGCTATGATCCGGATTGGTCGCCGATCACGAGCACCGACCGTGTGGTATACAGCAACATTCCGCCGGGCGACTACACCTTCCGCGTGTTGGCTCGCAATGCAAGCGGAGTGTGGACGCAACATCCGGAGAACTTCACGTTCACGGTGGCTGCTCCGTTCTGGGCGACCACTTGGTTCCGCGTTGGCGGTGGTGCTGTCGTCCTGCTCGGTTTCTTCGGCTTCGTGCGCATGCGCGAACGCAACCTGCGCAAGGAGCGCGAGCGGTTGGAGGGAATGGTGCAGGTGCGCACCAGTGAACTCGCCAACGAGAAGGAACGCAGCGACGCGTTGTTGCGCAACATCCTTCCTGCATCCACCGCCGAAGAACTGAAACGTAACGGCACCGCCGAAGCACATCGTTATGAAAGTTGCACGGTGCTCTTCAGTGATTTCAAAGGCTTCACGGGCTTCAGTAGTTTGATGGACAGCGATACGCTGGTGAGCGAACTGGATCACTACTTCCGGTTGTTCGATCAGCTGTGTGACCAGAACGGGATCGAGAAGATCAAGACCATCGGCGATGCATACATGTGTGCGAGCGGCATCCCCCAAGCCACACCGGCGCATGCGTTGAATGCCCTGTTGATGGGCCTGGGCATGCTGCAAGCGGTGGAGCGCAGCAATGCGGAACGCGCAAAGAAGGGTGTGACAGTTTGGCCCATCCGCATCGGCATTCACACGGGTCCAGTGGTTGCCGGTGTCGTGGGTGAGAAGAAGTTCGCCTATGACATCTGGGGCGATACCGTGAACCTGGCCAGTCGCATGGAGAGCCACGGCGAAGCCGGAAAGTTGAACATCAGCGGAGTGACCTATGCGCACGTGATGGATTACGTCGACGTGTTGCCACGCGGCCCGATCAAGGTGAAAGGCAAGGGCGAATTGCACATGTACTTCGTAACCCGCCTGAAGCCGATGTATAGCGCGGATGCGGAAGGACGGGTGCCGAATGAGGCATTGTTGGCGGTGGTTACCCAACTCAGGACCGGGTTGACGGTTCAAGAGTGAGGAGGTTTAGGGCGTGATCCACCTTGAACAGGACAGCTTACTTTGCTTGCGTGAAGGAACCGCGCACTTGGCTTGGGCATTTTGTTGTTGTTGCAGTGGGCGCGCTGGCGGTCCTGAGCGTATGCCTGTTCAACGGTTTCCCGCTCGTGTATTCCGATACCGGCACCTATCTGCGCTCGGCATTCACGGGCTATGTTCCGGATGATCGGCCCTATTGGTACGGTCTCTTCGTACAGTTCACGAGCTTCAATGGCACAACGCTCTGGGGTGTGGTCGCTGCGCAAGCCCTGTTATGCAGCACCTTGCTTTGGCGGTGTTGGCGCGTCTTCGGTGATGGCCGCGCATGGACCTTTCTTTTGACGATCACGATCCTCGCTCCATTGACCGGCCTGGGCTGGTACGCGGGACAATTGGTGGCCGACATCTTCAGCGTCATCGGTGTGTTGGCCGGGCTGCTCTTTCTGCTCGCACCGGCACGCAGGTATGAACGCATCGCCTGGGCTGCCCTGATGGTGATCGCGTGCTGGGTACACCTGAGCAATTTGCTGATCCTCCCGTTGGTGCTCGGCGCAGTGGTGATCGCACGAAAGATGGCCAAGGAGCCGACGCCGTTCCGCCGAACCATCGCTGCAGCAGCGATACTGATCGCAGCGTGGCCGGGTTTGATGCTGGCGAACAAGGCCGTGAGCGGCGAAGCATATGTATCGCGCTATTCGCATGTGTTCCTGATGAGCCGCTTGGCCGAGACCGGGATCTTGCATACGTGGATCGCGGAGCATTGTCCGGATGCACGCTATGGCATTTGTCAATTCGCAGACAGTATCCCAACGACCAACAAAGCCTTCATGTGGGGCGATCGCAGTCCGCTGCGTTGGCAGGGCGGTCCGAAGGCGGTGAAGGACGAGTACCAAGCGATCATCAACAGCACCTTGGGCGAGCCGCGTTACATCGGGCTGCACATCGCGGGGAGTTTGCGCAGCACGTGGGACCTGCTGCAATTGTGGCGTGTGGCCGATGAGTTGGAAGGGACCTTCTATCGGCAGGACTACAGCGCCCCGTACATCTCGTTGCACGAATTCCTCCCAGGCCAACTGGATGCCTTCCTACGAAGCGCACAGAATACGGGCGAAGGAAAGCTCGGCTTGGCACGCATCGATCCGGTGTATCAAGTGATCATGGGCCTTTCGCTGCTGGCAACACTGGTGCTGATGATCCACCCCGGCTACCGGCACCGGTGCTACGTGCCGCTGACCGTCGGGCTCGTGACGATGCTGGCGGGTGCGTGGGTATGTGCCACGCTCAGCACCGTGGACAGCCGTTTCATGGCGCGAACAGCGTGGCTACTTCCTTGGATGGTGGCGATGCTCGCGTGGACGTTGACCGCACACCGCAACGTCACAGGTCCGGAAGTGGCGAAGAAGGTGGACTAGCCCTTCCACACGAATTGTGCAGGCTGGACAGGCCATTCCTTCTTGTTGGCATCGATGACCTTGGCGGTGATGGTGAAGGGTGTGCCCGGCGGAAGGTTGGCGACCATGGAGAGCATGGCACTGGTAAGGAGATCGCCCTTGGTGGAAAGGCCGGCATTCTTGCCCGTACAATCCTTGATGCAGATGGTGAGCTCGACGACCTGCGCGGTGGGTACGCAACCGACCAATTCCACCTTCTCCACCGTGCCCCATTCGGCATGGGTGATGTCGCCGCCAGCCTTGCCCGCGATGCGGATGGAGGGAGGACCACCCATGAAGGTGGATGCCGGGGCGATGACCGATGGGGCAACGACCGTATGGCTCGGCGCTGTGCCTGCGAACAGACCAGCGAAGGCGAATGCGATGTGGAGGATCATGACGATAGGTATTCGTTCAACTTCACAATGCGGGTGTTCTGTGAAGGTAACAACGCCACTCCGATGGATCCATAACATTCGTCATGCACCATTCGACCCCGACGACGGTACAGAGCAGACGCCTGAACGAACTACATAACACTCAACTCAACCCACTGATCACGCCGTTCGCATCGATGTCCATGCCTTCGGCGGCGGGGACTGCGGGTAGGCCTGGCATGCGCATGATCTCGCCACAGATTGGCACCACGAAGCCTGCGCCGGCAGCGATCTCGATGTCGCGCACGATGATGCGGAAGCCCGTTGGTGCAGCCCGCAGTGACTTGTCGTCGCTGAAGCTGTACTGTGTTTTCGCCATGCAGATGGAGACACCGTCGAGCCCAAGCTTGGTGATACGGCGCAGGGCCAACTCGGCTTCGCCGGTGTAGTCCACACCATCGGCGCGGTACACTTCCTTGGCGATGCGTTCGATCTTGGCCTTGATGGGCAGGGCGAGATCGTACAAGGGCTTGAAGTCGCTGGCGTTGCTTTCCACCACGCGCAGAACAGCTTCTGCCAAGTCCGTCATGCCGGCACCGCCTTTCGCGAAGCCTTGCGCGAGCACCGCCTCCACACCGAGGTTCTTGCAATAGGCCTTGATCATCTCGATCTCCTCTTCGGTGTCCGTCGGAAAGTGATTGATGGCCACCACGGCCTTCACACCGAACTTGCCGATGTTCTCGATGTGACGTCCGAGGTTGGCGAGGCCCGCCTTCAGCTTGTCCGGCGCGGCGCTGTTCACCTCCTTCACATCCACACCACCGTGGTAGCGCATGGCACGCACCGTAGCAACGATGACCGCAGCGCTCGGCTTCAGGCCTGCTGCGCGGCACTTGATGTCGAAGAACTTCTCGGCTCCGAGATCGGCGCCGAAGCCTGCTTCGGTGACCACGTAGTCGCCAAGGCTTAGGCCCATTTGCGTGGCGAGCACGCTGTTGACGCCCTGTGCGATGTTGGCGAAGGGACCACCGTGCAGGATGGCAGGGTTGTTCTCCAAGGTCTGCACCAGGTTGGGTTTGATGGCATCCTTCAGCAAGAGTGCCATGGCACCTTGGGCCTTGAGGTCACGCGCGTAGATGGGTGCGCGGTCGAAGGTCTGGCCGATGTAGATGTCGCCGAGACGCTTCTTCAGGTCCTCGAAATCGGTAGCGAGGCAGAGGATCGCCATGACCTCACTCGCTGGTGTAATGTTGAAACCATCCTGACGTGGGATCCCGTTGCCGGTGCCGCCGAGGCCGATGGTGATGTCGCGCAAGGAGCGGTCGTTCATGTCCATCACGCGCTTCCACTTGATGGTGCGAGGATCGATGCCGAGGTTGTGCGTGCGGCTCTGGATGTTGTTATCCAGCAAGGCGGAAAGGAGGTTGTTCGCCTTCTCGATCGCGCTGAAATCACCGGTGAAATGCAAGTTGATGTCCTCCATGGGCACCACCTGTGCATAGCCGCCACCGGCCGCGCCGCCCTTCATGCCGAACACCGGCCCGAGGCTGGGTTCGCGCAACACCACCACGGTCTTCTTGCCCAACTTGTTCAGCCCTTCGCTGAGGCCGATGCTGGTGGTGGTCTTCCCTTCGCCGGCCGGTGTGGGCGATACGGCGGTAACGAGGATCAGCTTGCTCTTGGCGACCTTCTTCTGATCGATCAGCGTGAGCGGCAGCTTGGCCTTGGTGCGGCCATAGGGCTCCACCACTTCCGGGTCCACGCCCAAGCGTTCGGCGATGGTGAAGATGGGGAGCAGCGTTGCTTTCTGCGCGATCTCGAGGTCTGAGGGGAATGCCATGGCGGTGGTGATCAGAAGATCAGAAAATTGGATGATCAGAAAATGTTCGTTCCGGTGTTCCGTCGGTAGCCGATCGCTGATCACCGCGAAGATGGGGAAAGAACCGATGGGAACTTCAAAGAGGCCAAGGCCATCGGCCTGGATGGCAAGATCCGTCGGTGCCCATCTGGCATTCGCGAGACGCCCGATACCCTCCTCCGTCGGGTTCCATCGTGACGATGGTGGTGGTATGGCCTACTCGACGCTGTACCCCGCCTCGCGAAGATCCTTCCAGTAGTTCGGATAGCTCTTGTTGACCACAGCGGGACCCTTGATGGTGACGCTTTCCACCAAGAGCGACATGGGTGCCAACGACAGCGCCATGCGGTGGTCGATGTTGGGGTCGAATGTGTGTGCGCCTTTGTTGACGATGGTGCCGCCTTGAATGAAGGTGCCGCCGCGATGGCCTGCGGTGCAGCCGAAAGCAGCCAGTGCTTCGGCAACGGCCTTGAGGCGATCGGTCTCCTTTACGACGAGGTTGTCCAAGCCGGTGAAGGCGGCCATTTCACCACGGCCTGCAACTGTGAAGGCCAATGGTTGGAACAGGTCCGGGACGTGTTTGAGATCGACCGGGTCGCGGGCACCTTCCACCGGATCGGTGCTGTGGGTGAGGTGCATGCCTTCTTCGGTGTCCTCCGCGACGACCCATGGCGACCAGAGGCGCACGGCTTCGCGGTCGCCTTGCAAGGTATCCATGGTGAGGCCGGGCAGAACGACCTCGGCACCGGGATCCAATGCGACCTGTTGGAACCAGAAGGCGGCACTGCTCCAGTCCGGCGGCACGATGTAGGGCACGGCTTGGTACGCACCCGGTGGCACTTGCGCGCCATCCATCGTGAGGCTGGCTCGCACGCCGAAGTGATCGAGCATCTTCAAGGTCATGCGCACGAAGGGTTCGCTAAGCCGCGTGCCGGTCCACTTGAGATCGAGGCCTTGCTCCAGTTTCGGTGCAATGAGCACCAAGGCACTGAGGTATTGGCTGCTGATGGGCGAGTCGAAATGGACGGCTCCCCCTTTCATCTTGCAGCCCTTGACGAGGAAGCCCTTGGACGTGCGCTCGATGTCGGCACCGAGGGTCTTCAACGCCAGGACGAGGTCATCGTGCGGGCGTTCCATCAACCGTGGAATGCCGGTGATGAGGTGCTCCTCCCCTTCTTGCACGGCAGCCCAAGCGAGCAGGAACCGCAAGGTGGTACCTCCCGCGCCGCAGTCCATAGTGTGCGGCCGGTCGCGGAGCAGCTCATACATGACCCGGGTGTCGTCGCCATCGCTCAACTCCTTCACCAGATCCAGGTCGCCGATGAGCGAGGCCATGATGAGTGCGCGGTTGCTGACGCTCTTGGAACGTGGCAGCTGGACTGTAGCGCGCACGGGGGCGGCAGGGCGCCGAACGGTGACGGATGTCATGCGTGACAAAGAAAGGGATGAACGCGCGGTGGTTGCGCATGTGGATGTACGCGAACCGAAGGGAATTGGATCTTGATGTTCAGACATCTTCCTGATGCAGGAGGAAGACGTCGCGATCCAGCCGAGGTTGACATCAACCCTGCATCGAATTGCACACCTCGGTGTGAACACCAAATTCGTTCGACCCCTACCTCGGCTTCAACACTGCCCAAGGCACCAACATCTCTTCCAACGAAATACCACCGTGCTGGAAGGTGTGGCGGTAGTAGGTCACGAAGTGGTTGTAGTTATTCGGGTACACGAAGAAGCGATCGCTCTTGGCGAAGATGTACACGGTGCTGACATTGGCCTTGGGCAAGAAGACCTGTCCGGGATCCTTCACCACGAGCACATCGCGGTTCTCGAAGGTGAGGTTGCGGCCGTGCTTGTAGCGCAGGTTGGAGTTGGTGTTGCGGTCGCCGACCACCTTGCTCGGCTCGTTCACGCGGATGGTGCCGTGGTCCGTGGTGATGACCAAGCGGCCACCGCGCTCGGCGATTCCTTTGAGGATATCGAAGAGCGGACTGTGCTCGAACCAGCTCTTGGTCAGGCTACGGTAGGCGGCATCGTCATCGGCCAGCTCGCGGATCACCTCCATCTCGGTGCGCGCGTGGCTGAGCATGTCCACGAAGTTGTACACGATGACGTTGAGCGGATTGCCCATCAGGTTGTCCAAACTGTCGGCGAGTTTCTTGCCCGCGTTCAGGTTCAGGATCTTGTGGTAGCTGTACTTCACATCCTTGCCCAAGCGCTTCAGCTGCGCGCCGATGAACTCGTCTTCGTGCGCGTTCTTGCTGCCTTCCTCGTCCTCGCTGATCCACTTGCCGGGGTGGCGCTTCTCGATGTCGCTCGGCATCATGCCGGAGAAGATGGCGTTGCGGGCGTATTGCGTGGCGGTGGGGAGGATGCTGTAGAAGAGGCCTTCTTCTTCGACGCGGTAGAACTCGCTGATGAGCGGCTCCAGCACCCGCCACTGGTCCAAGCGGAGGTTGTCGATGAGGACCATGAAGAGCGGTGTCTTCTTCTCATCGATCAGCGGTGCCACCTTGGCCTTGAAGAGCTGGTGCGACTGCAGCGGGGCATCGCCGCCTTTGCCATTCACCCAATCGAGGTAGTTGTCCGCCACGAAGCGGCTGAAGAGCTCGTTGGCCTCGGCCCACTGGCTGCGGAGGATGTCCGTCATGCCCTGGTCCTGCCCTTTGCTCAACTCCAACTCCCAACGCACCAGTTCGGCGTAGAGCTCCTTCCACTCGTCGGTGGTGTGCTTGTCGCCCAAGCGCATGCCGAGTTGGCGGAACTGCTGCTGGTAATCGCTGGTGGTCTTCTCGCTGACCAACCGGCGGCCTTCCAGGTTCTTCTTCAGCGAGAGCAGGATCTGGTTCGGATTCACGGGCTTGATCAGGTAGTCGCTGATCTTGCCGCCGATGGCCCCTTCCATGATGCTCTCCTCCTCGCTCTTGGTGATCATCACGATCGGCACGCGGGGTTGAACGAGCTTGATGCGGTCGAGCGTCTCCAGGCCACTGAGGCCGGGCATGTTCTCATCCAGGAAAACGATGTCGTACTCCTTCTTCTGCACCATTTCCACGGCATCGAGGCCGTTGTTCACCGTATCCACGGTGTAACCCTTGCCTTGCAGGAAGAGCACGTGTGGTCGTAAGAGATCGATCTCGTCGTCGGCCCAGAGGATGTTGGCGGTCATAGTAGGTATGGTGACGCCCTTCGGCGTGGATGGTGCAGTTGTGAAAGATCGCATACAAGGCCAACGGTGAAGGGGTTGGTATGTTGCCCTGTACTTTCGGGGCGTGAAGTTAGGACTGATCGAAAGCCTGAATGCGTTGCGTGTTGACGGGTTGCGTGTTGCGCGTTACTCAGCACCAACACGTAACGCGTAACTGCTTCAACACGCAACACCTTAATGAAGATCCTCAACGATCCCATCTACGGTTTCATCACCGTGCCGCACACGCGGGTGCTGGCCTTGATCGATCATCCGTGGTTCCAGCGGTTGCGCTACATCAAGCAGTTGGGGTTGTCGCATCTGGTGTATCCCGGGGCGTTGCACACGCGCTTCCACCATGCGCTGGGGGCGATGCATCTCATGGGCACGGCGATCGATGTGCTGCGTTCCAAAGGGCATACGATCACCGACGAAGAGGCCTTGGGAGCAGCCATCGCCATCCTCTTGCACGACATCGGTCATGGCCCTTTCAGTCACGCGTTGGAACACAGCCTGGTGGACGGCATCAACCACGAAGGCATCAGCGCCATGGTGATGGATCGCTTGAACGATGAGTTCGGAGGCGGGCTGGAACTGGGCATCCGCATCTTCCGCGACCAATACCCGAAGCGCTTCCTGCATCAATTGGTGAGCAGCCAACTGGATGTGGACCGCATCGATTACCTGAACCGCGACAGTTTCTACACCGGCGTGAGCGAAGGTGTGATCGGCGGAGAACGCATCATCACCATGTTGCAAGTGGTGAATGACCGTTTAGTGGTGGAAGAGAAAGCGATCTACAGCATCGAGAAATTCCTCGTCGCTCGCCGGCTGATGTATTGGCAGGTGTACCTGCACAAGACCGTGGTGGCGTGCGAGATGATGCTGGTGGAAGCCCTTCGCCGCGCCAAGGAACTTGCCTTGGGTGGCACGCCGGTCTTCGCTTCCCCTGCCCTTTCGCGTTTCCTCACGGTGAACCACGACCGCGCTTCCTTTTCCGACCCGAAGGTGTTGAACGACTTCCTGAAGCTGGACGACCACGATGTGATGGGCGCGGTGAAGGTGTGGGCAACGCACCCGGACAACGTGCTCTCCAAGTTGAGCAACGACCTCGTGGAGCGCCACAACCTGCGGATCCGGCTGCAGAACGAACCGTGGGACCGGCCGCGCGTCGCCGACCTGAAGAAGAGCGTGGCGGCACAATTGCGGATCGACCTAGCGGATGCCGATCATTTCGTGCTCACGGGTAGCATCGTCAACAACGCCTACGACCCCAGCAAGGACCGCATTGAACTGCTGCACAAGGACGGCAGCCTGCGCGACATCGCCCAAGCGAGCGACAACCTCGGCATCGCGGCATTGAGCCGACCGGTGGAGAAATTCTACTTGGCGTGGCCGCGGTGGTTGGTCCAGTAAGGAGCCACTGGATCGGGGATATGCTTCCCCGTGTGCCGGTCAACAGCTACCCAGCATCCAATAGATCAGCAGGAAAACGACGACGGTACCCAAGCAGCCGCCGCCCCATTTGTAGGCTGCAGCACCGGCCAGTAGGCCGCGGAATAGGTTGTTCATGGTGTAAAGGTGTTGATGCGAGTTGATGAATTTGCCATGATGGGTATCAAGGTGCGTACCGGAGCACAGCTATCTTTCCGCTCTCAATCCCAGCCATGAACACCAATTGGTCCAAGGTCCTGGTCTTCGGTCTGCTGTTCGGCGTGGCCGGATTCTTCATCGGTCGTTCCACATCGCACGGTTGCGGCGATCACAGTAGGGGTCATATGCAGCTGGCGTGTTGCGACAAGGATGGCAACTGCGAGCACGGCGGCACCTGCTGCAAACCGGGCGGCACATGTGACAAGGCGGGCTGCGACCACAGCGAGCTGATGAACCGCCATGCGGGCAAAGCCAGTTGCAAAGGCGGGCATGGCACAGGCGATGGGCATCACCATGGAGATGGACAAGGAACCAACCCCGATGATGCAGCGACCGACGCCAAGGTGCAGCAGATCATGAAGCAACTGGAACAGGTGCACTTCATGGGCGATACCACCATCACCATCGAAGGTGGCGAATTGAACGTGAGCCGCAGCAAGGACAACATGGAGGTCAAGGTCACGAAGCACCAATAGACCTACTTTGAGAACGTAAACACGCACACGACACATGAAGATCCTCAAAGGCCTGCTCATCGGCGCGGCGATATTGGCCCTGATCGGCTACTTCGGCTTCAACTACATGAAGTCGCAGACCAAGAAGGCCAGCCCGGAAGAGGTGGCCACCTATCAGGTCGGCGATGCCGAGATCACCATCGATTACAGCCGTCCTTCGAAGAAAGGTCGGGTGATCTTCGGTGAATTGGTGCCCTACGGCAAGGTGTGGCGTACCGGTGCCAACGAAGCCACCACCTTCACCACCACGAAGGATCTGAAGGTGGGCGGACTGCCATTGGCGGCCGGCACCTACACGCTCTGGACCATTCCGCAAGCCGGATCCTGGACCGTGATCCTCAATAGCAAGACCTACCCATGGGGCGTGAACTACGATGGCATTGCGCAGCGCGACCCCACAGCGGATGTCGTAACGGTGGAAGTGCCGATCCAAGAGCTACCTGAAGCGGTGGAGCTCTTCACCATCACCGTGGGTGGCGAACCGACCGCGTTGGCCATGGCCTGGGACCAGGTGAAGGTGCGGGTGCCGGTGACACGCTGATCTTCGACGAGCAGAAGGGATCACAGGTAGTTTCGCACCATGCAATTCACCGCTGAACAGATCGCAGATCTTCTTGAAGGAGAGGTGGATGGCGATCCGCAGGTATTGGTGAGCGACCTGGCCAAGATCGAGGAGGCCCGCAGCGGCACCCTCACATTTCTCGCGAACCCGCGCTACACCGACCATATCTATACCACGAAGGCCACCATCGCCATCGTGAACCGGGATTTCGCGCCGGGCCGGGCACTGCCCAAGACCTTGACCTTGATCCGCGTGGCCGATGCGCGCATGGCCTTCACCATCCTGCTGGAGCGCAACAACGAGTTGCAGTACGAGAAGAAAGGCTACGAGCAACCCAGCTTCGTGAGCCCGAAGGCCCGCATCGGCAAGAACGTGTACATCGGTGCGTTCTGTTACATCAGCGACGATGTGGAATTGGCCGATGGCGTGAAGATCTTCCCGAACAGCTACCTCGGCGACCGCTGCAAGGTGGGGACGAATACACGCATCCATGCCGGGGTGAAGTTGTACCACAACACCGTGATCGGCGCAGATTGCGTGATCCATAGCGGAGCGGTGATCGGGGCCGATGGCTTCGGCTTCGTTCCCCGGGCGGATGGCACCTATGAGAAGATGCCCCAAGTGGGCAATGTGATCCTGGAGGACCACGTGGAGATCGGCGCGAACACCACGGTGGATCGCGCCACCATCGGGCAGACGATCATCCGCAGCGGCACCAAGTTGGACAACCTCGTGCAGGTGGGCCACAACGCGGAGATCGGGTCGCACACCGTGGTGGTATCGCAGGCGGGGATCGCCGGCAGCACCAAGATCGGCAGCCACACCCAGATCGGCGGTCAGGTAGGCATCTCGGGCCATTTGGTGATCGGTGACCGGGTGCGCATCGCGGCGCAGAGCGGCATCGCCAGCAGCATCGGCGATGGAGAGACCGTGCAGGGATCACCGGCCTTCAAGAAGATCCAGCACGACCGCAGCTCCGTGGTGTTCCGCAAGTTGCCCGCCATGCTGCAACGGATCGACCAACTGGAGCGGGAACTGGCCGAACTGCGCACGGCGTACGAGGCGGGCTTCCGGAAGTAGCGCTATCGGGTCTCAATTCCTTGTCTGGTGCAAGTTCTGTTCACTCCGCACGTGGAAAGAAATGGCTCACGGAGACACAGAGGCACAGAGAAGTGCCTCGCTAGCATGGCCAGAGCCGCGGAGTGGGATCGTCCATTTTTCGTCGTTCTGCGCGCCCGCACTGGACAGCTCCGTGCCTCCGTGTCTCTGTGTGATCGTCCGCACTCCCAGAGCACGTACGTCCCGATAGCCCTGCTCCCGGAAGTAGCCGGTACAGCGCGGAGTTCTACCTTCGCCGGGCACAGCCCCGGTCGGTCCTTATTTCCTCCGTTGGCCGTAACGCATGAGCGACTTTCAGCACACCCTCAAGGGCAGCGCCGTGATCAAGGGCGTTGGCCTGCACACCGGCGAGGCCGTCACCCTCACCCTTCGGCCTGCCCCCATCGGCCACGGCTACAAATTCCAACGGACCGATCTCGAAGGCGAACCCATCATCGATGCCGATGCGGACCTGGTGGTGAGCACCGAGCGCGGCACCACCTTGGGCAAAGGCGACATCACCGTGAACACCACGGAGCACGTGCTCTCTGCCCTCTACGCCTTGGGCGTGGACAACTGCCTGTTGCAGATCAGCGGCCGCGAAATGCCGATCATGGACGGCAGCGCCCTGCCCTTCGTGCACGCGATCGAGAGCGTCGGCCTGGAGCAGCAGGATGCCCCCCGCAACTGGTATGTGCTGAAGGAACCCATCTGGTTCGAGACCCAAGAGAAAGGCACCGAGATGCTCGGCGTACCGACCCCCGGCGGCGAATTCCGGTTGACGGTGATGGTGGACTACAACAGCCCCGTACTGGGCACACAGCACGCCAGCATGTACCGCGCGGAGGAGTTCAAGGACGAGATCGCACCGTGCCGCACCTTCGTCTTCCTGCGCGAACTGGAACAACTCGCGAAAGCCGGCTTGATCAAGGGCGGCGACCTCAACAATGCCATCGTACTGGAGGATCGCGAAGGAACCACCCAAGAACAACTGAAGGATCTCGCCAAGGCCTTGGGTCGTGAATACCAAGAGGTGGAGATCCGCCGCAACGGGGTGCTCAACACCACCGACCTCAAGTTCTTCAACGAACCGGCACGCCACAAACTGTTGGACATCGTCGGCGACCTCGCCCTCGTTGGCCGTCCGATCAAAGGGCATATCCTCGCAGCGCGTCCCGGTCACTTCGGCAACACCAGCTTCGCGAAACGCATCAAGGAGAAGATCCGCGAGGAGGAGAAGAACCCGATCGCACACATCGACCTCACGAAAGAGCCTTTGTTCGACATCGTCCAGATCCACAAGATGCTCCCGCACCGCTACCCCTTTCTGTTGGTGGACAAGGTGATGGAGATGAACGAGAACAGCATCATCGGCGTGAAGAACGTGACGATGAACGAGCCGCACTTCACCGGCCACTTCCCGAACAACCCGGTGATGCCGGGCGTGCTCCAGGTGGAGGCCATGGCACAGGTAGGCGGCATCTTCGCACTGAGCAAGGTGCCCGATCCGGAGAACTACACCACTTACTTCCTCAAGACCGACGGCATCCGCTACCGCCGCAAGGTGATCCCCGGCGATACGCTGGTGTTCCACCTCTCGCTCATCACGCCGATCCGTCGTGGGTTGGTGCACATGCAAGGCCGCGGCTACGTGAATGGCCAGTTGGCGGTGGAAGCCGAAATGATGGCACAGATCGTGAAGGACAAGGCACCGGCAGAAGCACCGACCAAAGCCAGTGCAACCGCCTGATCACCCACACCGAGGCTGCAGCCCACACGCATGAGCATCTCCCAACTCGCCTACGTTCACCCCGATGCCAAGCTGGGCAAGGACGTCGTCATCGAGCCCTTCGCCAGCGTATACGCCGATGTGGTGGTGGGCGATGGTTCGTGGATCGGACCGAACGCCGTGCTGATGGACGGTGCGCGCGTCGGCAAGATGTGCCGGATCTTCCCGGGTGCCGTGATCAGTGCGATCCCGCAGGACCTCAAATACGCAGGCGAGAAGACCACCGCCGAAGTGGGCGATGGCACCACCATCCGCGAGTGCGTCACCATCAACCGCGGCACGGCCGACCGCATGAAGACCGCCGTCGGGAACAACTGCCTGCTGATGGCCTATGTGCACTTGGCACACGACTGCCTCGTGGGCAATAACGTCGTGATCGCCAACAGCGTGAACCTTGCGGGCCACGTCACCATCGACGATTGGGCGATCCTCGAAGGCAACGTCGCCGTGCAGCAATTCATCCACATCGGCGCACACAGCTTCATCGCGGGTGCGAGCTTGGTGCGCAAGAACGTACCGCCTTTCGTGAAGGCCGCTCGCGAGCCCTTGAGCTATGTAGGCGTGAACGTGGTGGGCCTGCGCCGTCGCGGCTACAAGGACGACGCCATCGCCCGCATCGAGGACATCTACCGCGAGATCTTCGTGCGCAACACCAACGTGGACCGCGCCGTGCAGCAGGTGGAACAAACCCTGAAGCCCAGCCCCGAGCGCGGCCAGATCCTCGACTTCATCCGCAACAGCCCGAAAGGGATCATGCGCGGGTTGGCGGAATGAATGCGCATGGGGACATGTGGGCATGGGTTCATGTGGTCATGAAATGCCTGTATGTAGTCACATGCCCACATGAAGTCAAGCCTGTGCGCGGCCGCATGACCATATGGAGATCCGCTTGACCAACCTCGCCAAACACTTCGGTCGCGAAGTGGTGCTGCAGAACGCCACATTCACGTTGGCCTCCGGCAGTCGCACGGCGATCCTTGGTCCCAACGGCAGTGGCAAAAGCACCTTGTTGCAGTTGATCGCCGGTGCACTGATCCCCACGGAAGGCAGCATCGAACACCGACGGGGCGATACCGTGATCGCACCCGAAGAACTCTACCGTTCCGTCTCCATCGCGGCGCCCTACCTCGGCCTTTACGAGGACCTCAGCCTGGAACAGACCATCGCTTTCCATGCGCAATTCAAACCGCTACGCGCTGGGCTTGGTGTGCAGGAGGTGGCTCGCATCGCATACTTGGAACACGCCTTGGCCAAGCCCGTTCTGCACTTCAGCAGCGGCATGAAGCAGCGGCTGAAGCTGGCCTTGGCGATCCTGAGCGATACGCCCTTGCTCTTACTTGACGAACCTGCCAGCAACTTGGATGCAGAAGCCATCGCGTGGTACCGGGAACTCCTCAGCACCCACCTCGCCGACCGGACCCTGCTCGTGGCCAGCAACCGACAAGCCGTCGAACACGACCTCTGCGCAGCGACCATCGAGATCGTTGACTACAAGGCGGCAAGGCCGGTGAAGTCCTGACCCGACCGGACTACCCGCGCGAGCCCGTCCCTTCGGCATAAAACCCTATTTTCGCGGCCCTACACTGAATTCCTATCTCCTATGGCCAGCACTTCGGACGTCAACATCGGCTCCTACATCCGCTTCAACGGCGACATCTGCCAGATCATGGAATGGCAGCACCGTACTCCCGGCAACCTCCGCGCCTTTTACCAAGGCAAGATGCGCAACCTGCGCAACGGCAAGCTCAACGAGCACCGCTGGCGCAGCGGCGAGGGCATGGACGTGCTGCGCGTGGAGATCCACGAACTCCAATACCTCTACCGCGAAGGTGATAACCTCGTGTGCATGGACCAGACCACCTTTGAGCAGAAGCATGTGCCCGCCGAACTCTTCGGCGATGCCATGCGCTTCATGAAGGAAGAGATGGTGGTACAGGTCGGCTTCGAAAGCGACACGCCCATCTTCGCCCGCCCGCCGAAAATGGTGGAACTGGAAGTGACGTACACCGAGCACGCCGTGAAGGGCGATACCAGCAACAAGGTGATGAAGGCCGCCACCCTCGCAGGCGGCGCAGAGATCAGCGTACCCAGCTTCGTGGACATCGGCACCATCGTGCGCGTGGACACCGAGACCGGCGAGTACATGGATCGGGTGAAGAAGTAAGCCCCACACCGACCGAATTGGAAGCCCTGCTGCGAAGCGGGGCTTCTGCGTTCCATGGGAGGCGAGCAGCGTTCTTCGCAGTCAAGTCGTCCTTCATCCAACTACCTTGGCTATCCATAGCTGATCCGGATGAAGCGAATTGCTTTCCTTATTGCACTCATGTTCCCTGTTCTGAAGTGCTCGGCTCAGTCGTGGTTCCCACCCGAGGCGGAGTGGTACTACACCTCACTTCCGGCTGGAACCGCGGGCGCTGGCCACATCCATATGACGGTTGGCGTTGATACCATGATCGTCGGCACTATCTGCACCGAATTGAAATTTGCTCAGGCACTCGGTAACGGTCAGCCGCCATATACCCCTTTCTATACTGAACTGCCAGAAATGTTCGTGGCGCAAGAGAATGGATTGATAGCTCTCTTGGACCAGGACTCCCTGACCTTCGACACCTTGTACAACATGAACGCTGTTCCAGGGGACCATTGGGGATTTCCTTCGCTTCCTGCATGGATGGATTGCGCCGGCCCATTGGCCCGCTTCAGCGTAACGGACACCGGCGCGATGGTCATCGATGGCCTTTCCCTACGGTGGCTTGCCGTTGATCTCCGTTATCCGGTGCCATGGGATATGACCTTGTTCAGCATAACTCAGGATACGATCCTGGAACGGATCGGAACACTTAACACCTTCTTTGACCCACAGGACCGTTGCCGCAGTTCAAACGATTTCAATATCGGTGGTGCGTTCAGATGCTATACGGACGCCGACATGGAGTATGCGCATCAAGATCCTTGGTGGCCATGGGGTGGGTTGGAATGCGCCTACCTCCCCAACAGCATTGAAGAGAACAGCCCCGCTGCATTCTCCCTTGCACTGAATCCCAGTAACGGCCTGCTGCGGATCGACATTGGAGCTTCGGTTCCAACAACCAACACCCTATCGGTTTTCAATGCGCGTGGGCAGCTCGCCGCCACCCGGCTGCTCCGCGACCCGATCACCACCCTCGACCTTTCTGATCTACCAGCAGGCCCGTATTTGATCCAGATCCGAACCGGTGCTGCAACACATACACAGGTGTGGATGAAGGAGTGAGCACGGCAAGGGATCCATAGCATATCGGCATGATCCCTCCCGGTTACCTTTGGTGCATCCTTCCCCATGCGCCTAGACCCCGCCCAGACCACCACGCAGATCGCCGACCTGATCGGCGCCCCAGTGAAAGGCAATGCGACACGCCTCGTGACCGGCCTCAACGAGATCAACCGGGTGGAGGCGGGTGACCTGGTGTATGTGGATCACGAGAAGTACTACACCAAGGCACTGAACAGTGCGGCCACCACCATCCTGATCAACAAGGACGTGGAGGTGCCCGAAGGCAAGGCCATCATCATCTGCGAGGATCCTTGTGCGGCGTACAACAAGCTGGTACGCACCTTCGGACCTACGCTCGGTTGGCCCGCATCGCAAGCGGCGATCGGCGAAGGCAGCGTGGTGCACCCGACGGTGACGCTGGGCCCCAACGTGACCATCGGTGCGGGATGCCGGATCATGCCGGGCGTGGTGATCTACGAGAACACCACCATCGGCGATCGCGTGATCATCCACGCCAACACGGTGCTGGGTGCCGATCCGTTCTATTTCAAGAAACGTCCCACCGGCTACGATAAGATGATCCCCTGCGGCAGCGTGGTGATCGAGGACGATGTGGAGATCGGTGCGCTGTGTACGATCGACCGCGGCGTAAGTGCCGACACGCGCATAGGGCAAGGCACTAAGATGGACAACCACGTGCAGGTGGGGCATGACACGCGCATCGGTAAGAATTGCTTGATCTGCGCGCATGTGGCCATTGCCGGTGCCGTGGTGATCGAAGAAGGCGTTACGCTCTGGGGGCAAGTGGGCATACCGAGCAAGGTCACCATCGGCAAGGGCGCGGTGCTCCTAGGTCAGAGCGGGGTGATGAGCAGTTTGGAAGGGGGCAAGAGCTACCTCGGCTCGCCGGCCGGTGATTCCAAACAGAAGCTGCGCGAGATCGCGTTGGTGAGCCGCTTGCCCGAGCTATTCAAGAAGGTGAAGGATTGACATGGCCCGGCTGGAGCGCATCATCGAGCGATTGGAGCTGAAGGAGTTCCAACTGAAAGCCCTGTTGGAGGTCACCAAGGCCATCAACGACACCGCGGACCGCGCAGCGCTCTTGAGCCTTTACGAACGCATCATCCGCGAAGACCTCGGCATCACGCGACTCATGCTCTTCGAACATGCCGGGACGTGGCAACGCATCCTTGCCTTCGGCAACGACCTCGACAGCGTGGTGATGGACATCGACAGTGCCGTCGGCAGCTTCACCGACATCCAGGTGATCGGCTCGGAAAGCACGGGCAGCCTCGGTGCCTTCGATGTGGCAGTGCCCGTTTACCACCGTGGCAAGCCCCTCGCCTTCCTGCTCATCGGCGACATCGACGAGGAGGAGCAGCGCATGAGCCCCACGGTGAAGCACCTCAACTTCATACAAACGCTCACGAACCTGATCGTGGTGGCCTTGGAGAACCGGCGCCTCGCGAAGCAGGAGTTGGCCGCGGTCCGCGCGAAACGCGAACTGGAACTGGCCGCCGAGATGCAGAGCATGTTGGTGCCGCTGGACCTGCCGCACAACGAGCACATCGATGCAGCCGGTTGGTACCAACCCCACAGCGAAGTGGGCGGCGACTACTACGACCTGATCCCCTTGAGCGATGGGCGCTACGTGGCCTGCGTGGCCGATGTAAGTGGCAAGGGCATCGCTGCGGCGCTGCTCATGAGCAACTTCCAGGCGAACCTGCGTGCATTGGTGACCTATGCCAATGACCTTGTCGCCTTGGTACACGACCTCAACGCCAAGGTGCATGCGAGTGCACGTGGCGAGCGCTTCATCACGCTCTTCATCGGCATCATCGACACCGGCACGCGTCGCATGCGCTTTGTGAACGCGGGCCACAACGACCCGTTGTTGTTCCATGCGAACGGCACTACACCCTTGCGCGATGGAAGCATCGCCTTGGGCATGATGCCGAAGCTGCCTTTCTTGAAAAGCGGCGAGGTGGACCTACCGCCGAACAGCACCCTGCTTTGCTACACCGATGGTCTTGTGGAACAGGAGGACGCACACGGCAGTGCCTTCGAAACCGCACCCGTTACCAAGATCCTGCACGACCTGAGCGGCGCCACCGCCGATGCCATCAACGAAGCCGTGATGAATGCCTTCCAAGCACACCGTGGTGGCCTTCCCTACTTGGACGATATTGCGTTGTTGACCTGTCGGTTCGCTTGATGCACATGTGCTCATGCGGTCATGTGCACATGTGGACTTGACCGGAGCTTGGACGGTCTCGCACTCGGTCAGCTCCGGCAATACGTGGGAGGCTCTAGCATGAACTGGACGCACGTTCCTGAACCAAGCGAACGCACCGGGGAACAAACACCTTGGTAAGCAAAGGCATTCCATGGGCTCATGACCACATGGTCACATGGGCACCTGAACAACCTCCTCTTTCGGGTACTTCAGATCCATCAGCACCACCAGCGCGGTGAAGGCCCAGAACGGGACGGAGGCCTTGTCGACATCGAGGAAGTTGTTGAGGCCGCCGTGCAGATAGTACGTCACGAGGCCGACGAAGGTGGCCATGAGCAAGCGTCTATCGGCGCCCACGGGCATGCGCGGGTAGAGCTTTAGAACGATGACCACGGTGGTGACCACCACGCCGAGCATCAGCAACATGCCGAGCACACCTTGCTCAGAAAGCGGCCCGAGGTATTCGCTGTGCGCGTTGCCTTGGATGCCGAAGTTGGTGCTGATGATGGTGCGGTCCTCTGCTGCTTGGAAGGGTGCGTACTGGAACATGTAGGTACCCGGTCCCCAGCCGAAGAAAGGCCGCTCCTTCCACATGCGCAGCGCGGAGTTCCATCGGTTGATGCGCTCCAGATTGGATGCGTCGCTGCTGATGTTCGAGATCGACTTCACGTGCTCGCCGATGTCATCGGACGACTCCTCCCTGTTACGTTCCAAGGCGATGGTGATCTGCTCCCGTTCGAACCACACCACGGCAAGGCCGACCACCAGGATCAACCCGAGCACCCATGCGGGAATGCGCAGACGCAGCACGAGGAACACACCCAACGCACCGATCAAGCTCAGCCAAGCGGCACGCGTGTACGAGAAGAAAAGACCGACCGACATCAAGGCGAAGAGCACGAATGCCACCCCTTTCCGTGTGAGCGAATAGCCGGGGAAGCTGATCGCGCTGAGGCTGAAGGGCAGGAAGAACGCGAGGATGGCGCCGTAGCTCGTGTGGTCCTTGAAGAAGGGCGTCATCACCCAGTGGGCCGGGTCGTGCTCGAAGCCAAGCTGTGCGTGCCGGATCAGCGTGTAGATCACCACGATCGACAGGCCGTAGATGTATGCCCAAAGGAAGCGGTGCACGTTGCGCGTATCCTCGAATAAGCGCGTGACCATGAAGAACATGGTGGTCACGAACCACAAGCGCGCGAGCAGATACTTCAGTGAGACCATCGGGATGGAACTCGGCAGGATGCACACGGCCATCCAGATCAACTGCGCGCAGATGACCCACGTGATCGGGTGCCGCCACACGCGCGGGTCCACCACGTTCCGCTCCAAGGCCAGCTTCAGCACGAAGAGCATGGTGAGCCCCACCATGATGGGCTCGGTGGGCAGCGAAATGCCGATGCCACCGAGATCCAATTGCTCCAGATTGATGGACAAGGGCGTGGCGAAGGCGATGAAGATCAGCAGGCGATCCACCGCAGCGAACATGGCCCACGCGATGATGAGCACGAGGGGCAAGAGGTTGAACCAATACGCACGATTGGCCATGAAAACGGCGTTCACGAGAACGAACAGACCGCAGATCAGCGGAATGGTCCAGTTCCCCTTGAGCGCACGGATCATCGATCAGGAACGTTGGTCGCGCCAGAGCACGAGCAGGAAACACAGGACGAGTGCCGATGCGGTCGCCATGGACACCATCAGCCAGCGCACGGGATACACTTTCTTGTCGCTCACCTCCGGATACACGATCACGTTGGTGTAGGTGAGTTCCTTGGTGACATCGTTCACCACCGTTTCGTACTGGGTCAACAAGCGGTCGTAATTGCCGCGGAAGAGGTCGCTCATCTCGGTCAACTGCCGGAATTCACCGCCCTTCGTCTCCAGATCCTTGATCATGCGCAACACCTGATCCCGCTGGGCCTGGCTGGACCCACCGCTGAGCATGCGCACATAGCCCTTGGTCAATTCCTTGGCTTGGGACTCGTAGGCAAGAATACCCGAACTCTGTCGCAGGACATCCATACGTGCTTCCACCGAATCCATCTTGTAGCGCTCGTGGGCCAAGGCGCGCTCGGCGATCTCCAGCACCTCCCGCGACTTCTCGCGCTGCAAGCGACGCGCCAGCAGGTTCACTTGACGCAGCATCGCGTTCACCATGTTGCGGGCACGCAGTGGATCCTCGTCAACCACCTCGACCATCACCGACTCGTACTGCGTCTTGCTGATCTCCACGCGATCCAGGAACTCGTTGTAGAGGGCGAAGTAGCCACCCGCCTTGTTGGTGTCCAGCTCGTACACGGTCATCAGGTCGAACTCCTTGATGAGGCTGTCGCGAATGCTGTTGCTCCGGAGCAGTTGCAGCAACTGATCGGTGCGCGTCTCGATGGAATAGCTGTTCAGGTTCACCGGGTACACGGTGGCGGTAGAGAGGTAGCGCGGCTTGATGAAGGATGGACCGCTGAAGATGGCGGCCAGCACGGCGGCCCCGATACCCACCACCGCGAAGAGGCGGATCTTGGAAAGGAGCACCGCTCCAAAGCGTTCAAAGGTCAGATCATTCGCCATGGCTGGTACGGATCTTACGGACGTTCACCTGCACCACGATGAGCAACAGGGCAAGGAGGAAGGCGGAAACCGTGCTGATGGCAACGACGAGCCAGCGCACAGGGGAGAATTTCTTGTCGGAGGGTTGCGCCCGGTTCACCACGAACTTGTGCGGCAGGTCGCTGTCCATATCGGCTTGGGCCTGTTCCAGCTTCATGCGTAGCACGCTCATCCGTTTGGTCTCGTTGAAGAGCCGGTCCTGCAGGGTCACATACGGTCCACCGTATTTCGCCAGCACCTTGAAACGCTCTTCGAATTCCTTGATCGCCCGTTGATCGCCTTTCAGGATCGCGGCACCGAGGTACTCGTTGTAGCGCTCGGTCTGGGTATGGTAGTCCTGCACCCCCAGTTCGCGCAGCACGCGCATGCTATCGGTCATCACGCGGATCTCTTCGGTGAGGTCGTCCACCTTGCTCTGCACCAGGTTGAAACCCTTGCTGGCCCGTTCGCGCGCCATCTCGCTCCATACCGTGTCCACTTGGTCGGCGATGTAGTTGGCCATGTTGGCCGCGCGGTCCGGGTCGGGGTCGAGCACCTGCACACGCACGCTGCTGAACTTGGTGCGCTCGAAGGTGATGTGGTCGGCAAAGGCCATCTGCAGGTCCGAGATGCGGTGCTTCGCTGTGGGGTCGATGTCGTACACGCTCATCAGGTCGAAGCGCGCGGTGACGCGGTCGCGGATCTTGTCGGAGTTCAGCATCTGCAACAGCTGCTCGCTGTCCTCCTCGTCGCCCAGGCCCAGGATGTCGTCGCGACCGGTGCTCTGCTCGTTCAGCAAGGCTTTGGAGACCGAGTTGGTCACGGCAGGGAACATCACCACTTCGCTCATGTAGAGCGGGGTGATCAAGAAGGCAACGACGATACCCGCCACGGCGCCCAACGCGCTGATGCCGATGATGAGCTTTCGATAGCCCCATAGGAAAAGGACCAGATCGAACGAGGCGAAGTCCTTTCCGTGTTGACCGTTCTGCATGCGTGTATACCGGGAAAAAGAGGGCCTAAAGTACACCTTCGCCTCAACTGGGGAAGGGCTACGGCTTGCTGGGAACGCGCAATTCCATCGCTTCGTATAGCACCCGGCGGCTGAGCATTCCCATGACGAAAGACAGCACGATCGCGGCGGCTCCGAAAAGCAGCAATTGGGGCAGCAGGGCAAGATCCCAAGCACCCAAGCGCACGGCCACGCCCACCAACGCCAGCGAGTACAGGCAGGCGGTCACCCACACCTGCAGCGGCACACGTGCACCGAATACCTTCCGGGCCAGGCCGATCTGCACCAGCGCCGTCAGCACCTGCGTTACCAAGCTGGCCCATGCGGCGCCCTCGGCCTGCATACGCGGGATCAACACCAAATTGAGGCCGATGTTGAGCAACGCGCCACCGGCGGCCATCCAGTTCAAGAGCCTCAAATTACCTCCGGCGGTGAGCAGCGTGCCGAACACGTAGGTGGTGCACACCGCCACGAAACAGCCGATCAGCAAGGCGAAGACCGGGGCCGACTGCTCCGTGTGTTCCGAATACCGCAGATCCATGATGTCCTTGGCATGGATGATGCCGAACACCGCCACCGCGATCGTACCGGTGAGCACCAGGCGCAACGCGAGGATCACCAAGGGCGAAAGACCGGACGGCTGTGCATCCCCCTTCCGCTCCCCCAACAGCCGGCTGAACATGGGCAGCAGCAAGCCCGCCATCAGAAAGCCCAGCATGTTGAAGGCCTCGAAAAAGCGGAAGGCCTGTGCGTAGATGCCCGCTTGGGTGGGGCCATCGGGCAGCATGCGCTCCAGCATCACGGTATCGGTGCGGTAGTAGAAGGTCATCAGCAGCACCAACAGCGCATAGGGGAAGCTCTGGCGCACGGTGACCCAGGCGAAGGCCGGCTGCCAACGCGGCCGCACCCCACCCGCCAAGCGATGCACCAGCACGTAGGCCACCAGCGCCGTGATCGCGTACGCGACCGTTTGCGCCCACACGAACCACTCGATCCGGAACGGCGCATCGGTGGCCCGGCCCCACAGCGCCCAGCCCATCATGCCGATGAGCAGCACCCGGTCCAGCACGCTCAAGAGGCTGTCTTGCTTGTAGCGCTGCGCCCCCGCGATGTTGCTGCGCAGGTACAGGATCGTGGCCACCAAGGCCTGGTTCACCATCAACCACCCCAGCAACGCGATCGTTTCGCCCCGGTAGCCCAGCACCAAGGCCGCACCCACCGTAAGCAGCGCATAGAGCACCACCAGCACGAAGCGCACGCCCAGCGAACCGGCGACGGTCTTTCCCATCAAGTGCGTGTGCTGCGCAATGTGGCGGGTGTTCTGGTTGGTCATCCCCAGATCCAGCACGATGTTCAGCAGAAAGCTCAGGCTCAGCAACGCCGCGTAGGTGCCATAGGTGGCGCTGCCCACCGCATCCTGCACCCCGGCATCGATCCCCAGGATGTAGAAGGGCTTCACCAGCAAGTTCAGCACCAGCAGCAAGCCGAAGTTCAGGAGGAAGGAGCGTTGCATTCGCGCGGTGAAGATGGCACAACACAGTGGTATCTCGGGATTGCCGGCACAACGGAAAGCCGTGGCAGCACACCCAGCTCGTCACACCCGAAGCACGCGGTAGCGGGCTATCCGGTGACCCACCAATGCCGCAACAGCCTTGCGACATGTGATACGTTGAACAGCTGCATCGGGAAGCGCGGCCAGATCAAATAGTGCGAGGCCTTCTGCTCTTGCCCTGTTCACGCTCTGACTTCAACCGCCTAATGTGCGCAAGCGTGCCCAGATTCAGGCTGATACCTGCTTGCACTGTGCATACCCCGCTCGGAAGTGGACGTAAACCATCCTCCAACCCACCGCCGACCCTCACCTCACGACCGTACAGCACGGTGATCTTCGGAGTTATCAGCGAGTTGATACCCATCAATTGAAAACCGACCTCGGGCCGGATGAAATCACGAATGCCCGGTGCACCGGTCCATCGACCGACACGCATGGACATCAAGGTGGTGAAATGGACCCTTCTCGACACGTATCGCCGATAAGGGCTCATCGCAAAGCGCGCTGAAAGTGCCATACCCGGATCGTTCGCCCTTCGTTCCAAGGTGATCGCGGCACCCCAGAACGGCTTGCGAACCATACACGTCCGCAGCAACCTATCATAGGACAGCTCCCAGCTCTGGTCCAAGCCCAACGCAGGAGAACGGAAAGCAGCACCGTACGACAAGCCGATGTTCTGAAGATGTTGCAGATACCTTGCTTGCAGCTGACCACCCAACGCGCCGGTCAAGACCAGAACAAGTAGGAACCGAGTGCTTGGTGCGGTCCGAGCGGCCTTCATACGCCAAAGGTGGCCGATAGCCCGTTGAATTCCAATGAAGGAGATGCGCAGCATTAGGTGGAAGCCCACAATCCCGCACCAGGCCCTCCGCCCAGCGTGACAGACCTAGCACGTAGGCATGACCTCGAAGCGTAGCATCGACCTACCCAACAACGTCACGCCGGAAGCACGCCCCAGCGGGCTATCCAGTGACTCACAAATGCCGACAACGCCGCGATCATTTGTGAGACGCTCTCCCTCCCGCACCGGCTCACCCACTGCCCGGCGTGACGGACCAAATAGGGCATCACCATCTTGCACCCCAGCACCCACCGACCGAACCCTGCTACACCGAAAGCACGCAACAGCGGGCTTTCCGGTGAATCACAAATGCAGACCACCCGACATTAGGGAGACCTGGTAACCTATGGAACTGCAGGTCACCGAAGGCGAAGACCAGTGCACGGGCCCTGCACCCCTTACGATCCGTACTTCAGCACCAAGCCGATCTGCCCCGCATGATAGGCCGTGTGCGAAACGATGCGCCCCAAAGCCTCCGCCTTGGTCCTGCGCCCGAACTCCTTCGTCTCGATCACCGTGTCCCAATCGGCTGCCGCTTGCGCCTCGATGGCGCGCTGCAACGTAACCGCGCTCTCCAGCACGTATGCCTTCAGCGCGGCCAGGTCGGTCCACTCCCCGCTGTCGTAGCCGGTGGCCACCGTGCGCGCGTGCACCTGCACACCGGCCAACCCGAACACGTTCTTCGCGAACAACAATTCCACATCGCCGATGTGGCGCACCAGAAAACCGATGCTGTTGGGCGACGGTGCGAGCTTCTTAGGAAGATCGGCTTCGGTGAGCCGATCCAGCAACGTGGTAAAGCGGGTGCGGCCTTCGGCAAGAACGGCGAAGAGCGAGGCGGTGCGGGGTTCCATGGGCGAAAGAGCAAGGGCGTTCGGAAAAGGATGAATGCAGATGGATGTAAGGTACCACGAACGCGAGGCAACGCAGCTGACGATCCGCAGTGCGCAAGTGCATCCTTCGTGCGACAACACCACCGACCCGACCCATCGCACCACCGCCTCAGATGCCGTCACACCGGAAGCACGCGGTAGCGGGCTATCCGGTGACTCACCAAAGCCGACCAACGTGGCAGACATCTGTGAGACGCCGGGTCCCTTTAGCACCGCCCACCCTCCGCCCGGCGTGAAGGACCTAGCCGGGCATCAACACCTTGCACCCCAGCACCCACCTACCCAACCCCGTCACACCGGAAGCACGCCCCAGCGGGCTATCCGGTGACTCACCAAGGTCGACCACCGAGCAGTCAGGAGACACCATTCCCGCGAACCGCGCAGCCCACCACGCTGCCCAAAGCCATCTGGCCCAAGCGGCCCAAGCAGCCAAAAAGCCACTCCGCTTCGCGGCCCTGTACCGTTACGAACAAGGCGCACAACACACCCTTTCGCCGCATTACATTATAGCCCACGCCTTGCCAGAAAAGGCGTCGATCATGTGGCTGATCAAGGTGGGTGCATTGGTGGTGTGGCGTGGGCAGGTGGTGCCCATCGTCAACCGGTATGTGGATAAGGAAGGGGCGCAATACCTCATCCATACCAAGGCCCGCGACGGGGCCTTGGTGCAGGACATCCACGTTACGTTGGGGCAATTGCTGGGATCCATGAACGACCACGCCTCGCACTGCGTGGGCGACAAAGTGGAACTCACCCGCTTCGATCTCTACATCAAAGCGCGGTGGTGGAGCTTCCGGCGCGGCGAAGTATTCTACCGCGTGAACGACCTGCTCGATACCGGCCGCGGGCGCGTGTACCCGCAGGCCGAACTGGTGAAACGGCTGGAGGCCGTGGCTACCTCTGCCTGAACAACAGGAGATGGCGGCGCATTCCGTGCCCGGTAGTGCCGAAAGTGGTTCCTGTGTTCCGGAAAAGGAATCCGGATGTGCCAAGAGTTGCTCCGGATTCCGGGAAAAGGGATCAGGATGAGCCAAAAGTTGTTCCGGATTCCGGGAAATGGGATCAAGATGAGCCAAGAGTTGTTCCGGATTCCGGGAAAAGAGATCAGGATGAGCCAAGAGTTGCTCCGGTTTTCTGGAAAAGGGAACCTGAAAGCAAGCGCCCAACACTTGACCAGGCAAGATCACCGAAGGCCTCCCCAGCGATGTGGTCCTAGGCCGTGCCATGTAAGCACACCGCGCCTTCCCACGAGCGGGGAACAAGGAACCTTCCAGGTCATGGGAAAGCCCCGGCAGCAATGCTGGGGCTTTTCGCGTTTGGGTGGTTGGGGGTATGCGGCGAGAAAGGTTGGCGAGGTGTACTTTCAGATCCGCAGGAGGGCGTGGGCAAATGGAGGCGTGACGTGCTTTGCTACTGAGCTACAGGCTCTCCGAAAACGGTAGACCTTGCGCCGCCATGCGAATACCACCAACAATTCGCAAATTCCCAGCTATCTTGCTTCGACTCTAGCAGTTAAGCTCTACGCCACAGTCAGCATGGATATCGACGAAGAATATTCATCAATTTCCGAGACTTATCAAACCTTCTTGAGAAACTTCTCAAATGAGGTTTCCAATCTCCTCCAAGAGCAGAATATTTCATTGGCTTTCAGTCCTACAGGACGCATGAAGTCCATCGATTCAGTTCATGAAAAGTTGGAAACTGGACGACATCCAACCTTAGACTCACTTTCAGATCTGAATGACCTAGTTGGCATTAGAATCGTCTTACTCTTTCCAGAAGTCAAAGACCAAGTAGTTCGGCTTCTGTCAGACACTTTTGATTTGCTAAATGACCCAGGCGAGAATAAACAGCATCCGGACAAGTTTGGCTATAGCTCAATTCACCTAATCTTGAGAGTCAAGAAAGAATGGAGTACGGTTCCGACATGGAGTAAACATTTAGAGAAGAAGATCGAGGTTCAAGTAAGAACTCTTTCCGAACATATTTGGGCAGAAACATCTCACGCACTTTTCTACAAAAGAGAGGAGAACATACCGAATGCACTGAACAGGGATCTCCATAAAATGGCGGCGGTTCTTGAAGTCATCGACGACCAATTGCAGAACATCAAATCCAGAGTGGAAAAACACTTCGCCGATATTCGAGAAGCATCATTCGAGGATGTGCTCAATCTAGATCTCAATTCGGAAACATTTAGGCGTGTAATGGATGAGCACTCCAATGGAATCTACAACCTGAACGATCTGAGGAACAAGATCCTTAGCTCTAAGATTGAACGAGAATACAACATTCTCAATGTCAACCTTCTCGACAAGATAATTAGCGGAAATATTGATACATCTGGTCTAAGTAGCGATCAATACGTCGAGAAAGTCATAGAACTCCTCGATAGATATATTGCCCAGAGCAACCTTCCCCCTGAAGATCGTGAACCCTGACCTATGCGGGAGTAGGGTGTTCGAAGACACCGATCGAAACCACCGCAAAGCTGCAATTCGCTAATCGAATGACCTTGATCGAGGCCACGGTCATGGTCATCTGCGTCGGAAAGATCAATTCTCTGTGCAACGAAGGATCATTCCGTCGAGCCTTTCCAGTTCGACCTTCGCCGCCTTCACCTTACGATACTTCTCCTTCGCGCGATCCCGATCACCGCGGGCCAGATCGCATTGGCCCGTTCTGCAGTAAGCCATGCATCTGTTGAAGTACGCAGCACCTAGCGTGACATCATCTGGACCTAGCGTGATTGCTTCACTCAGCACAAGGATCGCTTTCTCATTATCGCCTGAATCAACATAAGCAAGACCGAGACCCACGAGAATCGCCGGGTTGGGCTGGTCCGATGCGGACAATGCGCGTTCCAAGTATTCAACGGCCCTTTCCGGGTGTCCCCCTAAATTCTCGATCGACCCAAGGTTCGCTAGAACCACAACATTGGTCGAGTCCATCGTCAACGCTTGGCGCAACCTGTCCGTAGCTGCGTCATAAGACCCTTCGTTCGCCAGCATGAGTGCTTCCCTAACAAGTACGATCACCTCCTCACTAGCCTCGTCATCCCTCTGGTAGGTAACGCTGACATTGCCGTC
>CADEDY010000010.1:0-49024 GCA_902826215.1 uncultured Bacteroidota bacterium | reverse complement strand
TCTCCACCTTCGTTCCATCTTACGCGACCAATGCCACTCGCGTGAACATCATAAGCATCAGCACCATCCTCGGGATCATTCTCATTATTCAGTCGTTCAAGTGTCCAAGGTAGAGGGATCATTGATCATAAGAAATTGGAGTATACCTAAGTGTCATTGTCTTCAGTAAATGGAGACAGCATACCCTCGGTAAGGTTCGACTACTCCAAGGCCTCTTGCCTCATATCAACTACCAAGACCCCACCTCTCCCCGCCAGTGCCCACCTTTGCGCAACCCCGCCCATGCGCATCGTCGTCAACACCCGTCTTCTGCTCTCCAACAAACTGGAGGGCATCGGGTGGTTCGCGCACGAGACCTTGCAACGCATTGTAAAGGCGCATCCAGAGCATCGGTTCCTGTTCTTGTTCGACCGGACGTTCAACACCAAGTTCATCTATGCCGACAACGTGGAGGGTCATGTGCTGTTCCCGCCCACGCGGCACCCGCTGCTGTACCGGCTCTGGTTCGACTGGCTGTTGCCGCGCAAGCTGCGGCAGCTGAAGGCCGATGCCTTCCTCTCGCCCGATGGCTACCTCGCGTTGCGCAGCGCCGTGCCCACGCTGGCTGTTATGCACGACCTCAACTTCGAGCACTACCCGGAGGATCTGCCACGGGCCTACCGCAATTACTACCGCAGCTACTTCCCACGGTTCGCGCGGCACGCCACGCGGCTGGCCACGGTGAGCGAGTATTCGCGCAGCGACATCGCCACCACCTACGGCGTGCCCGAAGCGCGCATCGATGTGGTGTACAACGGCATCGGCCCGGTGTTCGCACCGCTCAGCGAAGAGGAGCGGCGCACGGCGCGGGCCGAGTTCACGCACGGCGCGCCCTACATCAGCTGTGTGGGCTCGCTGCATCCGCGCAAGAACATCGCCCGGCTGCTGGTCGCGTTCGACGAGATGCTCACGCAGCACCCATCGGACCTGCGCCTGTTGATCGTGGGCGAATCGTTCTGGTGGGACGATCGCATGAAGGAGGCCTTCAACGGCCTGCAGCACCAGGACCGCGTGATCTTCACCGGGCGCTTGGGCCAGGAGAAGTTGAAACAGGCCTTGGGCGGTTCCACGGCACTGGCGTTCGTGAGCTACTTCGAAGGCTTCGGCATACCGGTGGCCGAGGCCATGCGCTGCGGCGTGCCGGTGGTGGCAGCGGAAGCCACGAGCCTGCCCGAGATAGCGGGCGATGCGGCGCACTACTGCGACCCGTTCAACGTAAGCGACATCGCGCGGGCCTTGCACGAAATGTGTACCGACCCGGTGCTGCGCGAACGGTCCATCGCCGCCGGACTGAAACGCGCCGAGCGCTACACTTGGGACGATGCGGCGCGCACGCTCTGGGGATCCTTCGAACGCATGGCGCGCGACGCCGGCCTGCACCTGGACGCGTGATGAGCCGACTTGCACCCTACCACGACAAGCGCTTGCTGGAAGCCGGTTGCGACGAGGCAGGCCGCGGCTGCTTGGCCGGTCCTGTGGTGGCCGCAGCGGTGATCCTGCCGCCCCGTGTGCGCATACCGGGTTTGGACGACAGCAAGAAGTTGACGCACGCCAAACGCGAAGCCTTGCGACCGCTGATCGAAGAACGTGCCATTGCGTGGGCGGTGGCCTTCGTGGAGCCGCGCGAGATCGATGCCATCAACATCCTGCGCGCCTCGTTCCGCGCCATGCACTTGGCCATCGACGCGTTGAAGCAGCGTCCGGATCACCTCCTGATCGACGGCAACCGCTTCGTGCCGTACGCCGGCATCGCGCACACCTGTTTCATCAAGGGCGACGGGCGCTACCGGAGCATCGCAGCGGCCAGCATCCTTGCGAAGACCCACCGCGACGCACACATGGCCCGCCTGCACAACGACTACCCGGACTACAACTGGGCCATCAACAAGGGCTACCCCACCTTGGACCATCGCGCGGCCATCGAGCGGATCGGCCCGTGCGAACAGCACCGCCGGAGCTTTCGGTTGCTGCGGGAGGAACCGGCCTTGTTCTGATCGTAGCCTGTCCACATGGGCGTGTGCAAAGGGCACGTCCTGCGTGGGTTGCGCGGCAAGCGCCCCCGGTACCTTTGGCTACTCAACATGCGTCGCTTCCTTTCCATCCTGCTGCTGCTCGCCATCGTCGGCGCCACCGCATGGACCCTGTACAAGTGGAACCGCACCACCACCACGGCGGTGGACCCGTGGGCAGCACTGCCTGCGCGTTCTGCGGTGGTGATCGAGATCCCCGATGCATGGAGCACCTGGGACAAGTTCACGCACACCTCGCAGCTGTGGGCCACGGCCGAAGCGATCCCATCCGCAGCCGCCATGGGTCGCTTGATGGCGCGCACCATGGAACGCGCCGAGAACGATGCCGCCTTGCGCAGCGCCCTCACCGATGTGCCTGTCTTCGTTTCGGTAACCCGCACCGGCAGCGAACAGATCGACCTCTTGTTCGCCTGTGTGCCGCGCGCTGCGAACGGTGTTCCCTTGCAAGCGTTCGGCGAATTGCTGAAGGCCGATGATGCCTCCATCGCAGCGATCCAACGGGGCGAGGTGGTGCAGGTGAAACCGGACAGCAGCCTCCCCGCCCTTTCACTCAGCGTGCAACAAGGCCTGTGGTTGTTGGCCACCTCGCCCACCATGATGGACGAAGCACTGCTTCAATTGAAGAGCAGCGAAAGCCTTGCCAAGGACTCGTTGCTCAGCGCCGCGCGCAAGAGCCTCGGCGGTGGTTCCGATGCGCACGTGCTGGTCCACATCGAACGTGCACGCGCGCTGCTGCACCGCTGGTGGACACCGGCGATGATCGATGCCTTGGACCTGCCCACCGGATGGGCGGCCTTGGATGTGCGTGCCCGTCCCGATGCCTTTCTCCTGAGCGGCTTGCTCTTCGCGGATGCACCGGACCGAGCCATGGTGGCCATGAGCGAACAAGGCGTCGGCCGCAACGATCTGGCGCGTTGGATGCCTGCCACCGTGAATGCCTGGCAGGTGCAGGAAGTGAGCGATGCGGACCGTTTCCTGAAAGACCTCGGCCTCGTCGACCCTGACACGGCGGCGAACGTGAACGAGCTGTTCCGCTGGGTGAACGGCAACATCGGTCGCGCATCGGTGCTCGATAGCACCGCGGCCGCCACCACACAGTGGACCTACTTCCAGACCGACGATGTGGAAAGCGCCATAGAAGGATTGAACAGCTTGTGTCCGACCGGAACCTGCGACACGGCCAGTTACCGTGGCACGCGGATCGTACACCTGCCGCTGTACAACACCTACGAGCGGCTCTTGGGGGATGCCTACGCCGACCTGCAACAACCGTGGTGGTGTGTGCTGAACGATGTGGTGGTGTTCAGCGCGAAACAGCAGAACCTGCTCACCGTGATCGATGCGTGGAACGATGGCCGCACCTTGGCCGAGGACCGCCGCACCAACACGTGGACGGACCGCATCGCATCGAGCGCCGGGCACACCTTGCGTTGGGATGTCGCCCGGGCTGCGAATGGTTTCAGCCAAGGGATGAAGGACGATGCACGTTCGGAACTCCGCGCGCACAACGACATCCTTGCACGGCTCGGTGGCCTTTCCATACAGCTGTCGCCGGCACAGCACGGTCGCGTGCACCTCGCCATCGGCCTGCAGCACGCACCGTTGGAAGAGCGCGCCACGGGCATCCACTGGAGCACACCCATCCCCACTGGGGTAACGCGCAAGCCCGACGTGCTGCGCAACCACAACACCGGCACCCGCGAGGTGCTGGTGCAGGACGGCGAACACCGCATACACCTGCTCGGCAGCACGGGCAAGAAGTTGTGGAGCTATGCCTTGGATGGCCCCATCCTGGGTGAGGTGCATCAGGTGGATCGATTCCGCAACGGCAAACTGCAGATCCTGCTGAACACCGCCGATCGCTTGTACCTGATCGACCGCAACGGCAAGGATGTGGGCGGCTTCCCGGCGAAGTTCCCCGTGAAAGCGACCGCACCCATCGCGGTGTTCGATTACGACGCCCAACGCGACTACCGGATCCTTGTTCCGGTGGCCGATGGACGCTTGTTGAACTACGGCTTGGAAGGCACACCCGTAACGGGTTGGGAAGAGCCACGCCTCGCCGCCCCGGTCACCAACAGCGCCGTGCACCTGCGGATCAAGAACAAGGATTACCTGCTCGTGGTGGACGGCCTCGGCAAGGTCTACCTCTTGGATCGTCGCGGTGCCGAGCGGGACAAGACCAGCTTGGAGTTGGGAGCGGCATCAACGCTGCTCAGCGTGCAGCCTGGGCTGGAACTGATGAGCACCGAGCTGCTCTGGACCGATAGCTCGGGTGGTGTGTGGAGCGCGGGGTTGAACAGCAAGCCGAGCTCCGTGGCATCGGCACAGCTTGGTTGGATCGGTGTGGGCTCCCTTGGGCAGGACGGCCACAACGACCTGATCCGTGTAGTGAACGACAGCGTGATCGTGAGCCATGCAGGCAAAGTCCTCCTCACCCTATCATTCGGTGCACCGCTGTTGCCGGGGGCGTGGCCCTATCAATTGGAGAAAGGCACCACCACCTACGGCCTGATGATCCCCGAGCGCGAACAGGTCACGCTGATCAACGGAGCGGGCATGGAGCTGGACGGCATGCCCTTGCGCGGCGCCACCCCGCTCAGCATCGCGGACCTGGATCTGGATGGCACCATGGAGTTGATCACCGTTACTTCGGACGGCCATGTGGTGGCCTACCATGCCCTACCAGCATCCACCGAAGCACGCTGAACACTTGCCCAGGCCCGCTACTACCCTAGCTTTGCCTGCTGTCCGATCACGAGGGACGGAAGATCACGTCCCGGCTGAATGAAACAAACGCTCCTTCGCACAGCGTTACGCAAGGAAGTGGTCGGCTTGGCCCGGCTCACCGTCATCATCTTGGCCGTGTTCCTGCTTCTGCTCGAATTCGGTTATCAGGCCGATCCAGCGACCAGCGCCCTCTTGAACCAGCTCAGCTACGGCCTGGTGATCGCTGCGGCCTTCGTCACCTTGGGCTCCTTGCTGCGCACGAACCTGCGTAGGATCCCGTTGCGGAAAGCGGAGCTCGCTTGGTTCATGGCGGCGCTCCTCTTGATCCTGTCCAAGCCGCTCGGTCTGCACCATTTGGTCGTTCACGAACGGTGGCCCTACCTGCTCTTCTTGGGGCTCTTCGTCTTCATCGAATTCTCGCGCTTGGAGATCGGGCGCAACAGCGTGCTCTTCAACCCAGCGTTGCTCTTCACCACCAGCTTCTTCCTGATCATCGCCATCGGCGCAGCCTTGTTCATGCTGCCCAACGCCACCACGCGCACGATGTCCATGGTCGATGCCGTCTTTACCTCCACCTCGGCGGTCTGCGTCACCGGTCTTTCGGTGATCGATGTGGGCAAGGACCTCACCCCCATGGGCCAGTGGGTGCTTTTGGTGCTGATCCAGATCGGTGGCTTGGGTGTGATGACCTTCACGAGCTTCTTCGCCTTCTTCTTCAAAGGGCGCTCCTCGTTGGAAGAGCAACTGCGGATCCGCGACATCGCCAATACCTCACTGAGCACGGCGCGCAGCTTCATCATCCAGGTGATCCTCTTCACGCTGACCGTGGAGCTTGTCGGCGTCATCTTCATCTACTTCAGCGTGCCACCGGAGAACTTCCAAGGCATCGGTGATCACCTCTTCTTTTCCATCTTCCATTCCGTCTCGGCCTTCAACAACGCTGGCTTCTCCACGCAAACGCTGGGCATGTACGAATTGCCGTACCGCTTCAACTACTCGTTGATGTGGATCCTGGCCTTGCTCTTCATCTTCGGGGGCCTGGGCTTCGGCATCATTTTCAACTTCAGCCGGTACACCAAGCTGTGGGTCGTCGGTCGCATCAATCGATTCCTTTCAGGTACGCCGTGCGAACGCTATCCGCGTTTGGTGAACATGAGTTCGCGCTTGGCCCTGCAGGTCACCTCCATTCTCATCGCCGTGGGCACCGTGGCCGTTCTGGTGTTCGAATGGAACGGAGCACTGGCGATCCATCCCACGTGGTGGGGCCGTTTCAGTGCGGCCTTCTTCACGGGTGTCACGCCGCGTACAGCAGGCTTCAACGTCGTGGATTACGGCACGCTCACCGTCCCTACGTTGATGATCACCTTGCTCCTGATGTACATCGGTGCATCGCCGGGCTCCACGGGTGGCGGCATCAAGACCACAACGTTCGGTGTTGCCACACTGAACATCTTCTCCACGGCCCGCGGTCGCCGCCGGGTGGAATACGGCGGCAGGGAACTGAGCACCTTGAGCGTGCGCCGGGCCTTCGCGGCCATCGTGCTCTCGCTGGTCTTCCTGGGCTTGTCCATCACCACCATCGCCTCCATGGAGTCGGAACTCAGCTTGTTGCCATTGGCCTTCGAATGCTTCTCCGCCTTCAGCACGGTGGGCCTCAGCATGGGCACCACCGGTTTGCTCGGCGATCCGGCCAAGCTCGTGCTCGTTGGCGTTATGTTCGTTGGCCGTGTCAGTGCGCTCACCTTGCTCATCGGCGTGCTGCGGCAAGTGCAGGTCACCTCGTATCGGTATCCCAAGGAGGACATCCTCATCAACTGATCCACCATGAAAGTAGCGGTCTTCGGTCTCGGCAATTTCGGCAAGCACCTCGCGCTGAAGCTCACGCAATTGGGCCACGAGGTCATCGCCATCGACCACGACATGGACAAGGTGAACTCCCTGAAATCGGAGGTATCCTACGCCGTGTGCTTGGAGAGCAACGACCCGCAAGCGATGAGCTCGCTGCCCTTGAACGATGTGGATGCCGCCGTGGTCGCCATCGGTGAGGATCAGGGGGCGAACATCATGACCACCGCTTTGCTCGTGAACCTGAAGGTGAAGCGCGTGATCAGCCGCGCCATCAATCCCTTGCACGAAATGGTGTTGAACTCGATGGGCGTCACCGACATCGTTCACCCGGAAGAAAAGGCGGCGGACGGCCTGGCGCGCAAGCTCAACCTGCGTCGCTTGGTGGATCAATTCGAACTACCCGGCGGTTTCATCATCGCGGAGATCGTGGTGCCCGACAAATTCGTCGGCAAGCCCTTGAACCAGATCGTGGAACTGCGCGAACGCAAACTCGGCATGGTGACAGTGCTCCGCAAGGAGAGCGAGAAGAGCTTCCTCGGCCGACGCTCCATCAAACTGGGCGCATTGGGCGTGATGGATCCGGACTTCGTACCCAGCAAAGGCGACATCCTCGTGCTCTTCGGCACCAAAGAGGATGTGGTGCGGTTCACGGGGGAGAACGATTGACGGTCGTCAGCCCTGTGGCGGCGAAGTGGTCGACCTTCGCACCATGGGACCGGATACGGACATCACCACCGAAGCGGATGTTCGCTTGCTGATCGAGCAGTTCTACGCCCGCGTGCGCCCAGACCCGGTGATCGGTCATTTCTTCACGGAACTGGACTGGGACACGCACATCCCGCGCATCACCTCCTTCTGGAACATGGTACTCTTCGGTGATCGCACCTATACCGGCGATCCGATGGGACCTCACATCCGGCTGAACCAACGCCTACCAATGGAACCGCCCCATTTCGAACGGTGGCTGCACCTCTTCGACACGACTGTTGATACGCTCTTCAAAGGCCCGAAGGCGGACGAGGCGAAGCAGCGTGCCCGCACCATCGCAGGCGTTATGGCGCACAAGCTGAGTACCTCCTAGCGCTTCGGCTTCCGCAGAACGACCTTCTGCCCGGGCTGCAACTTGGCGTTCTCGCTGACGCCGTTGTACTTGGCCAGCTTCGACAGCTTCACGCCGTAGCGTTGGCTCACGTCCCACAGTGTTTCACCGGCCTGTGCCACGTGCATGGCATCGGTCTTCGCGGCATTGCGCTTCGGCTGGATGTAGATGCGCTGCCCGGTGGCGAGCTTGCTGTCCTTGTCCATGTCGTTCCAGCGCGCCAGCATGCCGTGCGTCATCTCCAGGTCCTGGGCCAGCTTGTGGAAATCGTCGCCTTCCTTGGCCTCCACGTATTTGATCCGTCCCTCGAAGGACTCCACGATGCGGCCCACGCCGAAGGTGATGACCTCGTCCGAGGACGAACTGCCCTTGCGCGACGGCTTCTTGCCGGCAGGGGTAGTGGTCGATGGCTTCGTAGCCGGCTTGTAGGCCACATCGATGCCCCGATCCAGCTTGTCCAGCTCGTAGCGCTCGATCAACGCGATCAGCTTCGACGGGTAGTTCGGATCCGTGGCATAGCCAGCGCGCTTGAGGCCGTGCGCCCACCCCTTGTAGTCGGTCGGCTTCAGGTCGAAGAGCGACGCATAGCGCGGCTTCTGCAGGAACTTGGCGTGGTCCTCGTAGCTCTGGGCGGCATCCTTGTACTTGCGGAAACAGTCGTCCTTCTTGTCGTCGTCGTGGTAGGTACGTCCGCCGGTCCAATCGGGGGTACACTTGATCCCGAAGTGGTTGTTGCCTTCGCGGGCCAACTCGCTGTTGCCGTTGCCGCTCTCCAGAAGCCCCTGCGCGAGGGTGATGCTGGCCGGGATCCCGTGCTCCTTCATCTTCTTCACGGCCACATCCTTCCACTCGGCGATGTACTCCTCAGGCGTGAAGCGCGGCCCGGCCGGTTTCCCTTGGGCGAACGCAGGCGCCACCAAGAGCAGTAAAAGGGGGAGGAAACAGGTTTTGAACATATCAACAAGGACCTCGATCCGGAACGACCGTATCGCTGGATGCTGCGAAACTATTGGCCTTCAGCAGGGTTATGAACGATCCATCCACCGAGAAACGCACCGATCAATGTGAAAAGAATGTGCCGATCGCCCCGATCCGCATATTCTTGCGCCACGGAACGAACATCCGAAGCGAACTATCAGGCCGAACCGTTGTTTCCGAGGATAGAGAGCATGAATACCGGTAAAGCGGACGAGGAGGCGGCACGCATGCGGCGTTTGGGCTTGGAGCCGGGGGACTACTACGTGAGCCCCGAAGGCTATATCGTCTTCACCGAGCAGTACCATTTGAGGCGCGGCTATTGCTGCCAGAGCGGCTGCCGGCATTGTCCGTTCGGGTTCAACGACAAGAAGGGCAAAGTGGGCTGAGGCAGCGTTCCGGCGGGTTCCCCTATCTTTTGGGTACCGAACGCCATGCGGACCCTATCAACCCTCCTCCTGATTACGATCACCTCGCTCAGTTTTGGGCAGGATTGGGCGCTGATCAACCCGGCCTACCGCTACAACTACAGCGATGATGGGACGGACACCATCAGCAACCAGATCCGCGTGATGGAGGTGGATACGTTGGGGGTGGATAGTGTCCTGTACACCCTGAACCGCATTGCCTTCCTATGCGACAGCTGCCCGGCATCCTTGGGTGGTCTTTGTGACGGCTGCTTCATGTGGGTGGACCAGCCGCAGTTCCTGCGCGGCAGCGCATTGCACACGCCCGGCCTTTGGACCTTGATGGACCCCGACACCTTGCTGCTCCTTGTACCTCCGGTGCTGGGCCAGAACTGGGCAGCCGATCCCACTGGAACCGTCACTGCCGCCGTTGTCGCCCTGGAGGAGGACAGCTACCTGGGAGAGTTGGACAGCATCGCCACCATTGCCACCAGTGGCGGGGATACACTGGTCCTTTCGCGCTCCTATGGGCTGGTTCGGATGGTACGAAGTGATGGCACCATCTACGCAGGAATTGGGGTTGAGGGGCCGGAGTTGGGGGAACTATTCCCGGATCCTATTGAATTTTTCCAGTATAACTCAGGAGACGTGCTCCAGTATCACCGGTATGGCATGTTAATGTACGGCAGTGATTGGCGGGAGTTTAATTATTACATAAAAACGATATACGGAGAACGCGTTGACAGTGACACCGGTTACACCATATCCTTCACTAGAGGCTATTACCAGCAGTGGTTTCTGTATCCAGAGGGGGTAACGGGCGTCACCGAATTCGGTACGCAATTCTTTCCAATGCAACCTGAATATCCGATGGACGTCATACTCGAAAGCTATCCTAAAGAATTACTTCAAATTTTAGACGAAAATGGCAACATTCAATACAGTTTCGCAGCGAATAGAAATATGAACGATCAAGGGCTACATCAAATATCTTCCATTGAAGATTCCATTGAAGATTATCGGAGTTACAATACAATAAGCGAATATCCAACGAATATGTATAATAATTTATACCCACTAATTGAACAAGGAATCTTCAACGAATACATAGAAGGCATTGGTTTGTATAAATGGGGATTTGAATCATATTTTGAACCAAGAGACATATTGATACTATCCGGTTCGTGCGTCAATGGAGACACGATAGGGAGCTTAATACCTGACGCCTATTTCTTTGGGACTTTGGGTATGAACAACACCGTGGCCGCTATACCCTACCACCTGATAAGCACCTTGTGCGACAAGGAACTCCTCATAAAATCCGACTCGGACGCTCGATCCGAATGGACCATCATCGACCTCCATGGACGTCACTTAAAGCACGGGACGCTTAGACACTCGCTTTCCTCGGTGGATGTGGGCTCGCTGGCCACCGGCACCTATGTGTTCATGGCAAGCAGTGCGCAGGGCCAATGGTCGCAGCGTTTCGTGGTAGCCCGCTGAACCACCCGCCCTGCCGCGTGTTGAGCAGGGTGCCCGAAGCCCCGTAGTTTTGGAGCATCCTTACCCGCATGGCCACCTTGACGCAGTCCGACCTCGCTCTCTTCCAACAGTCCATCCGCGAAGGCATCCCCGATGTGCTCCCTCCCGCCCGGGCGTTGGATCCGTCGGTGAGCCACGCCCCCAAGCGCAAGGACATCCTCACGGCCGAGGAGAAGAAGCTGGCCCTGCGCAACGCCCTGCGTTACTTCCACCCGAAGCACCACGCCACGCTGGCGCCCGAGTTCGCCGCCGAGTTGAACACCCACGGTCGCATCTACATGCACCGCCTTCGTCCGGAATACCTGATGCACGCGCGGCCCATCGATCAATACCCTGCAAAATGCCGGCAGGCGGCGGCCATCATGCTGATGATCCAGAACAATTTGGATCCCGCGGTGGCGCAACACCCGCACGAGCTGATCACCTACGGCGGCAACGGTGCGGTGTTCCAGAACTGGGCGCAGTACCGGCTCACGATGAAGTACCTGAGCGAGATGAGCGACGAGCAGACGCTGGTGATGTACAGCGGCCATCCGCTCGGCCTCTTCCCCAGCCATACCGATGCGCCACGCGTGGTGGTGACCAACGGCATGATGATCCCCAACTACAGCAAGCCCGACGATTGGGAGAAGTTCAACGCGCTGGGCGTGACGCAATATGGCCAGATGACGGCGGGCAGCTACATGTACATCGGCCCCCAGGGGATCGTACACGGCACCACGATCACGGTGCTCAACGCATGCCGCATGCTGAAGGGTGCGGACAAGACCACCAAAGGCAAACTCTTCGTGACGGCAGGACTCGGTGGCATGAGTGGCGCCCAGCCGAAAGCGGGCAACATCGCCGGGGTGGTGACCATCTGCGCTGAGGTGAACAGCACCGCCGCGCACAAGCGCCATAGCCAAGGTTGGGTGGATGAGGTGATCACCGATGTGGATGCCTGCATCGACCGCGCTATTGAATATCAGAGGACGGGCGAAGCGCACAGCATCGCCTTCCTCGGCAACGTGGTGGATCTTTGGGAACGCCTTGCCGCGCGTAAGATCCACGTGGACCTCGGCAGTGACCAGACGAGTTTGCACAACCCGTGGGCCGGTGGCTACTACCCGGCGGGACTGAGTTATGAGGAGAGCAACGCACTGTTGGTGCAGGACCCGGCCACATTCAAGAAGAAGGTCCAGGACACCTTGCGTCGCCACGTGACCGCCGTGAACACCCTCGCCGAGAATGGCATGTACTTCTTCGACTACGGGAACGCCTTCCTGCTGGAAGCCGGACGTGCTGGTGCGGACGTATTCGGCTCCCCTCTCCCCGGGAGAGGGGCCGGGGGTGAGGGCGAATTCCGCTACCCGAGCTACGTAGAGGACATCATGGGGCCGATGTGCTTCGATCACGGGTTCGGTCCGTTCCGTTGGGTGTGCACGAGCGGCGACCCGCAGGATCTGGTGACCAGTGACCGCATCGCCGGTGATGTGCTGGAATCGATGCTGAAGGAAGCGCCCGTAGCGATCGGACAGCAGATCGCCGACAACCTGCATTGGATCCGCAACGCGCAGCAGAACAAGATGGTGGTGGGCAGCCAGGCACGCATCCTCTATGCCGACAGTGAAGGACGGATCCGCATTGCCGAGGCGTTCAATAGAGCCATCAAGAGCGGCGAGATCAGCGCCCCGATCGTTCTCGGTCGCGACCACCACGATGTAAGTGGTACCGACAGCCCCTATCGCGAGACCAGCAACATCCGCGATGGCAGCCGCTTCACTGCGGACATGGCCGTGCAGAACTTCGTTGGCGATGCCTTCCGCGGTGCCACGTGGATCAGCTTGCACAACGGCGGCGGCGTGGGCTGGGGCGAAGTGATCAACGGTGGTTTCGGCATGGTGCTGGACGGCAGCGCGGATAGCGATCGTCGGCTGAAGAGCATGCTGTTGTGGGACGTGAACAACGGCATCGCGCGACGTGCCTGGGCCCGGAACCCGAACGCCGTATGGAGCATCGAGCAGGAGATGAAGAGGACTCCGGGGCTGAAGGTGACCTTGCCGAACGAAGCAGCGGATGCGCTGATCGACGGCGCGATCTGAGCCCTGACCGACTGGATCTATGGTAAGTTTCACTTTGACCCAACCCCGAGGTCATTTGTTCCGTGTAGGGGAGTGAACGCCGATGAACCTCGAACAACTCTGCACCATGAACCTACGCACACTCCTGCTCGGACCAGCACTTGCACTTGGCCTCGCCGCCTTGGCCCAACCCGCTCCACCCTACGCGATCTACATTGTGGGCTCCCTGGAAGATTGCTTGTGGTACAGCCAGATCACCATCACCACGCTGCCTGGTACCGAGCCGGCGCTCAGTTACACGTTTGACTTAGTGAACTGCTCATTCGACACGCTGCTGTACATGGATTCCCCTGGCGGCGGCTTCACCTTCACCGCGACGTGCAACGGTGCGACCGAAAGCGCGGTGGGTCAGTATCAGATCGATTTCCTGGGGAATGACAGCCTATTCGTTGGGCTCAGCTGCAGCGGAGGTACTGCGGACTGTCTGGGCGTGGTGAACGGCACGGACCTACCTGGAGCGCCATGCGACGATACTGATCCGAACACCTCGGGTGATGTGTGGAACGCGAACTGCCAATGCGAAGGTCAAGGTTCGAACGACATTCTCTTCGTCACGGGTTCGGTCTCTGGATGCAACGGAGCTTCACCAGTGCACATCACAGATTGGTGGACCGTGCCTATTCTGGATACGATCATTTACACCGATGCGAACTGCGAGTATTCCTTCTCCTACGCTCCGACCAACAGCGTGCAAGGCTGGGTGATCGTGGAGCCATCCTGCAACGGAGGGCTCTCGTGGATGTGGGATTCGACCTACTATTCCTTCAATGGCACAGGTTCAGTGACCCTCAACTTCAATTGCGGGAGCATGGCGGAGGATTGTACGGGTATACCAGGTGGCCCCAACGTGCCCGGTGCGTCATGCAGCGACAACAACCCGAACACGATCAACGATACGTGGAACGCGAACTGCACCTGCGTGGGCACATCGTTACCACCGAGCTGCACTGCGGCTTTCGGCATTTGGGAACAAGCCCCATGGGTGATGGGCACAGCGAACGCAAGCAATGGCATGTCGCCTATCCAGTTCAACTGGGTCCTTCCCGATGGATCCACAAGCATCGAGAGCAGCCCTTCCTTCACGTTCAGCGCTTCCGGCACCTACGGGATCTGCCTCACCATCACCACGGCGGACCTGTGCACCAGTACAACCTGCGATACGGTGTATGTGGATGCCAATGGCACGATCACCGAACCGCCGTACTACTACGATTGCTTAGGCATACCCAACGGTCCACATCTACAGGGTGCACCATGCCAGGTTCCTGGAACGACAGTGATGGGTGCTTGGAATACGAACTGCGAATGCGAACCGAACGGAACGCTGCTGTTCGATTGCCTGTACTACCTCAATGGACCGAACATGCCGGGAACCGCATGTACGACCTTGCTGGACAGCGTCCTTTACATCGGATATTGGTCTGTTGATTGCGTTTGCTCCGTGGATACCACGTTGGTCTCGTACGATTGCCTAGGGATCTTGAATGGACCCAATGTGCCCGGGGCACCATGCGACGACGGTGATCCGAACACGGAGAACGATAGTTGGTCCCCCGGTTGCCTATGCGACGGCCTCCCAATTCAAGTGTGCGACGCCAACTTTTTCGTGATGCAAGCTTACCAGTGGGTGGATTCCATTGCCGACCCGAACGGTGGCGGTGGTGAGCCCATCCCGAACGAATTGTGGCTATGGAACCTGAGCAATGGCGGCACGGGCAGCTATTCCTACGTCTGGAACTGGGGAGATGGCAGCACATCCACCGAGGTATATCCCTCGCACACGTACGCAGGTGCCGGCACCTACACCATCTGCCTCACGATCAACGACAACGCGGGTTGTACCGATACATTCTGTCACGACATCACCGTGGATGGTGATGGCCTGCTCGGCGGCTTCGTTGGCGGCAGCAACCGCTCCACGGTCACCATCAACGTGATGAACCCGCTCACCACTGGAATGACGGAAACACGGACACTAGCGAATTTCACAGCTTGGCCGAACCCGGTGAACGATGTGCTCAACCTCACCTTGGAGAGCAGCCTGAAAGGCAACCTGCGCATCGGCATCACCGACATGAGCGGACGGGTTGTGTATAGTGGAACGCGCACGGTGAACGGAGGTCGCGCGAACCTGAGCATTCCAGTGACGGAGCTCAACGCCGGGATGTACCTGATCTCGATCAGCAACGGAACAACCGCCCTGAGCGAGCGTTTCGTGAAGGTTCTCTAAGCTGAAAGGCCACATCGGGAAGGGCGGGCATGGATCCATGCGCGCCCTTCTTATTTCTGACCAACCAGCCACTGCGAGGTTTTGCCTATTAGAAGAACTATTTTTCGGGAACCACCCAACCCCATGGCCTGTTCTGCCGTGTATGGGAGTGAACCTGATACTCCACGATCCAACTCTTCAAAATGAAACTACGCTCACTCCTCCTCGGACCCGCCATCGCACTTGGCTTGGCGGCATTTGCACAACCCGTCCCACCCTATGACATGACCATTAACGGGTACGTGCTAGGGTGTATCCCCAACGGGTACGTGAACATCCTCACTGTTCAAGGCACGGAACCTGCTTTGGACATTGATGTCCCGTTGGACGCTAATTGCGGTTTCTCCATCGATCTCGCCATGGATTCCTACCAAGGTTGGTTCCAGATCAGCACGCCGTGCAACGGAGCGATCCAACAAACCTCGGTGCCGTACACGTTCAATGCCTTCTTCCCGGATTCGAACATGGTATGGGTGTATATCAATTGCGACAATACCGTCACGGATTGCTTGGGCAACCCAGGCGGCTCCGCACTGCCCGGCACCCCGTGTACGAACCTCCTCGGCCAAACGGGAACCTGGAGCGCCGATTGCCAATGCGTGGTAAATGCGGGTGACTGCAATGCCTGCTTCACGGTGGCGCAAACGGGTGCAAGCCCAGGAGATCCAGGAACACCTTGGAGCATGACGGCCACGAACTGTTCGTCCAGCTCAAGTGCTCCGCCGTACAGCTACGTCTGGACACTTTCAGATGGCACGGTCTCGGCTGCTGCGGAGCCCGTTTTCAACTTGACATCGGAGGGCGCGTACATATTGTGCTTGACTTTGATGGACAACAACGGATGCGAAAGCACGACCTGTGATAGCGTCTTCGTCGATGCGGCTGGCACCATCAACCCGGTGAACGTTGTTCCATGCCAATCGAGCTTCTTCGTGATGCAAGCCTACCAATGGGTCGATTCCGCAGCGAACCCGAATGGCGGCGGTGGCGAACCCATCCCGAATGAATTGTGGCTATGGAACCTGAGCAACGGTGGCACAGGCAACTTCCAGTTCACTTGGAGCTGGGGTGATGGCACATCGTCCAACACGGCCTTCCCTTCTCATACGTATGCCAGTAGCGGCACCTACACGATCTGCCTCACGATCTACGACAATGCAGGATGCACTTCCGTCTCTTGCCAGGATATCACGGTGGATGGCGACGGCATCCTGGGCGGCTTCATGAGCGGTGGCAACCGCGCAACCGTCACGATCAACGTGATCAACCCACTGACGGTCGGCATGACAGAACTTCCAACGCTCTCCGGTCTGAACGCATGGCCGAACCCGGTGAACGACGTGCTGAACGTGACGCTGGAGAGCCGTTTCAAAGGCAACCTGCGCATTGCGATCACCGACCTCAGCGGCCGTGTGGTAGCTACCGATACACGCTCGATCAACGATGGTCGTAACAACCTTTCCCTGCCCGTAAGTGAACTCAACGCAGGTTTGTATGTGATCTCGATCAGCAACGGAACGACCGCAGTGAGCGAGCGCTTCGTGAAGGTCCGTTGATCGGAACAACTCGATGTGGAAAGGCGTCCGCACACGCGGGCGCCTTTCTACGCATCGCATGGTGGACGAATCGCTCATAGCCCGGTGCATCCGCGAGGAGCCCAAGGCGCAGTACGAACTGTACCGTGCCTTGTATGGGATGATGATGTCGATCTGTTCCCGCTATGAGCGCAACCGACAGGATGCCGCAGCACGAATGAACCACGGCTTCTTGAAGATCCTGCAGAACCTGGAGAAGAAACGTCCGGAAGTCCCTTTCGACGCTTGGGCACGACGGATCGTGATCAACACGGTGATCGACGGGTACCGACAGGAACGAGAACGAAAAGTACTGGAAACGATGGAGCAACCGCTGGAGAAGATATCGACCGCAGAGGTGAACGACTACCTGCGCGAGATGGAAGCCGAAGCCTTCGCAACGATGCTCCAGCTTGTCCCGAAGATGTCGCGCAACGTATTCAACCTCTTCGCGATCGATGGCTTCGCCCACGCCGAGATCGCCCAACTGCTGAACATCAGTGAGGGCACTTCGAAGTGGCACGTATCCAACGCGCGAAGCATTCTACAGCAGGCGATCGCTCGTTCGGCGGTCACCACCAACAGCACTACCCGATGAGCGAACGGAACGAATTCGACGACCTGGCCCGACGCAAGTTGGAAGAACGGGAGACCGTCTTCCACGAAGGCGACTGGGCGGCAGCAGAGCGCTTGATCGCAGCGCAGCACAATTCCACCGGCGGCTGGAAAAACTGGGCGATCGGAGGCATTGCGCTGCTTTTCATCGGTGGAACAGCCTGGTGGTCCACCTCCAATTCATCCACGGAAACACGAATTGCATCCGTTGCAAAGAACGCCGCAATGGAACAGGCTGATCCACGAACGAAAGGAACGGATATCGGAACATCGGTAGCCAACAACGATCATGATCGGATCGCTGCGACAACAGCCACGGTAACAACGGATATCCGCGAAGACCGCAGTGCCCAGATCATTGCAACAGCACCAACAACCGAAGTAGTTTCCACCGTTCGAGAGCAATCCTCCTTGCGCATCGAGAATGTATCCGCTGCAACGAAGAAGAAAGAAACACAGCGGTCGAATTCCTTGAAGACGACGCGGTCAGTGGACCCGGTCGTGATCGCACATCTTCAAGAAAACAAGAAGATCGACGCGTTGCCCGAAGTCGTTGCACAAGAGAACAACGAGAACGTTCGGACCATCCCCAATGAACTTGAAGCTATGGCATCATCAGCTTCAAGCACCACTGGTCAACGCTCCACTGAAGCCAAGAACAGCGCCACTGCAGAAACGGATCACGGACAGGAGCAGGTCATGAACAATGCTGTCTCGACGACAGTCGGTTCAACTGCAGATCAGTTTGAAAGCGAAGCAGTGGTTGAACAGGAGGAACCGGACGGATCGACAGAGGGCGATCAAAGTGCAGCAACACGAACGGTTCCGGAAGAGGAACTACAAGTCCCTGGATCCGTTGTGATGATGGTGGAGGATCCGACCAGGACCGCGACGCGCGACGAGGTTATCGCAGCAGTTGTCCTTGCATCAGATAGCGTTGTTCCAGCATCCGACCAACCGCAGGACTCCGCATTGGTCGTTCAGGCGCCTTTACCGCCGCTCGACATGGTGACGGCGTCCTCACCTTGGGAGATCGGCATTCTCTTCGGTGGGCTCCGATCCAGCAGCACGTTCACGGGCGGCAACAGCGCCGACTGGAATGACGGTCTGACAGGTCGTTTGTCCCCCACCTTCGGAGCTGAAGTGATGCACATGGGCCGCAACTTGGGTATCGGCGGTGGCATCCGCTATACCACGTACGAGGAAGAACTCTCTGTTGAAGGCAAGTCACTGTCCACCGTCGTGATCCGGGACAGCAACTATTTCGAGCCGTTCAATACCACCATTCTATATGTACTTGGTATCGACACGATCAACGGTCAGGAGTGGTACATCACCGAAAGCCGCGACACGACGATCAATATCCTCGTATTGGGCACGCACACCTTCACCAGCTCACGCCAGCTCATCGATGCACTGCGTGTCGTGAACCGCGTGAGCTACTTAGAGGTCCCACTGCTCTTGGACGCGCATGTGACGCAAGGTTCATGGATGTTCGGGCTTCGCGGCGGACCAACGATCGGCGTTCTCACGGGCCGAAGAGGCACGATACCGAATGCCGAATTCGACGGGTACACGCCCTTCACCACCGAGCAATTCCGCCGCACACAACTGGGCCTCACTACGCGAGCCTACATCCGCTACAAATTCACGAATGGCTGGGCCATCGGGTTCGAACCCACATGGCGCACGCAGCTCGGCAACGCCTTCGGCAGCGGCGATCTGGTGCGTACGAACAGTGGTATCGGGGGGATGATCAGTGTGACGTACCGATTGCGATAGATCTTTCGGGCATCGCGAACTTGCACGCCCTGATAAGCATTCGATTCGAATGCATCGATGTGATCGATCGGCATCAGAACTTAAGCGCACAACCTCGCCATGGAAAAAGAGACCATCAACTTGGAAGAACTCCAAGCCGTTGTGCAGAATGGTATACTGCGGGCCGTGATCGAGATCCCTGCAGGATCGGTGGATAAGCGGCAGTACGACCCTGTTACCAACACCTTTCCGATCGACGTCCGGAACGGCATTCCCCGTCGGATCTCGTTCCTGCCCTACCCTGCCAACTACGGTTTCATCCCAGGCACCCGAATGACAAAGGAGGAAGGTGGCGATGGCGACGCTGTGGATGTATTCGTGCTTTGCGGAGCGCTCCCTAGTGGAACGGTCCTGGAAGTTGAGCCCATCGGTGTGATCGAATTGCTCGATGCTGGAGAACGAGATGATAAACTGATCGCCTTACCCGTGGACCTGGCCTTGCGCACGGTGGATGCCGATGACATCATGGAGCTGCCAGAAGCCGCGAAGGATATTCTTGTTACATGGCTGCTCAACTATGATCCTGTCGACGGAGCCGAACTGGTAGCCGTGAAAGGCAAACGGGAAGCGCTGGAAACGGTCAACCGTTGGATCGCTGGGTGATCAACCCCGCACCTCGGCTCCAGCACCCTTGGCGAGCGCTTCGCGGATACGGCCCATCGCCTTTTCCACTTGATCATCCGTCAAGGTGCGTTCAGCATCCTGCAACTGGAAGTTGAGTGCGTAGCTCTTCTTACCAGCAGGCAGCTTCTCTCCTTGGTATACATCGAAGAGATCCACACCCCGGAGGAGTTTGCGCTCGGCTTGGAACGCCAATTCGCGCAACTGATCGAAGCGCACGGCCCGATCGAGCAAGAGGCTCAGATCGCGTCGGACCGCTGGGAACTTCGCGACCTCCTGGTACGCTATGGAATGCTGCTTGCACACTTCGAAAAGGGCGCGTTCATGAAGCTCAGCGTAATGAACGGCTTGGCCCATATCGCCGGCCTTCAGTTGAGCACCCTTCACCGATCCGATGACACCGACCACTCGGCCAGCTACAACGATCTCGTGTGCATCGTCGAGAAGCGGATGCGCCGCGGATGACCAGCCAAGGTCCTTCTCCACACCAAGCCGCGTTATCAATAGTTCCACCTCCTCCTTGGCGTCGGCCTGCTCTGTCGCTCGATCCACCGAACGCCAACGCTCCAACCATCGTTCGCCAGTGATACTGAGTGCGAGCACCTCGGTCTCAACGATACCGTCTTTACCGGCAGAGTAGTTACGACCTCGCTCGAAGAAGCGCAGATCGCGACGTTGCCGATTGCTGTTGTGCGCCATTGCAGCCAGTGCGCCGAACAGCATCGTGGGGCGCATCACGTCCAACTCAGCGCTCAGCGGATTCTTCAAGCGCACCAGTGCTTGTTCCGTGCACACCTGCGAACGGATGCAGCGCTCGCCGTTCACCAAGGAAGGCGTCATGATCTCGCGCATACCACGAGCAGCCAAATGAGCGCTCAACTGCGCGCCCATCGACTCCATCGTGAACGACGACTTCGGCAAAGCCGGTAGCAACAGGCGCTCTGGAACCGGCACCTCATCGTAGCCATGGATACGCAGGATCTCTTCGATCACATCTGCAGGACGGGTCACATCCAACCGATAAGAAGGGGCGATCACCTGCACGCCCGTCGCACTGCGCTCTGTGATCCGGAAATCGAGGAGCTCCAACACGCGAACGATGTCATCCGGCGCGATCGAGATCCCGGTCAGTCGATCGCAGGCTGCGAATTCCAAGGGGATCCGCTGCTCTTGTCCGTTACGATGATCGATATCGGTTATCCCCGATACGATCCGGGCACTGGCGAATTCCTTCAGCAGAAGAGCGGCGCGCTTCAAGGCATACACGGTCTGTTCCGGGTCCACGCCGCGCTCGAAACGGAACGAGGCATCGGTGTTCAACCCATGTCGGCGAGCGGTGCGGCGAATGGTTCCGGGATCGAAGCAGGCGCTTTCCAAGAAGACCGAAGTGGTCGCATCCGTAACACCGCTTTCGGCCCCACCGAACACACCGGCGATGCACGCGGGTAGTTCACCATCGGCGATGACGAGATCCTGATCAGACAACTCGCGCACCTTGCCGTCCAAGGTCGTGAAGGACTCACCTGCCTTGGCTTTGCGCACGATGATCCGGTTAGCGGCCAAACGATCGGCATCGAAGGCGTGCAGTGGCTGTCCCAGTTCGTGCTGCACGTAGTTGGTGGTATCCACCACATTGTTGATCGGTTTCAACCCGATCACGAGCAAGCGATCCTGCATCCACTTGGGCGATGGTCCCACCCTCACATCACGCAGTGTCACACCCGCATAACGTGGACAAGCTTCAACGTCCTGGACTTCCACGCGAATGCCCTCCTCTGATCCATCACCGTTCCACTCCGAAACGGAGGGCAGCATCAATTGAACATCAGCGCCATGGCGATACACCATGGCAGCACGGAGATCCCGCGCGACGCCCACATGACCCATGGCATCCGTCCGGTTCGGCGTAAGTCCGATCTCCAGTACGTGATCACTTTGCAACCCGAGGAATTCCGCAGCGGGCATACCGACCGGAGCAGCAGGATCAAGCACCATGATCCCGGCATGACTGTTCCCGAGTCCCAGCTCATCTTCCGCGCAGATCATGCCTTGGCTCTCCTGCCCACGGATCTTGCTCTTCTTGATCACGAAACTGGTTGCATCGGGAAGGTGGATCGTTGTCCCAATCGTGGCCACAAGCACCTTTTGACCAGCCGCCACGTTGGATGCCCCGCAAACGATCTGCGACGGTTCTTCCTGCCCCACGTTCACGGAGCAGATGCTCAAGCGATCCGCATCGGGATGTTTGGCGCAGGTGAACACTTCACCCACCACCACACCGGCGAGCATTCCCTTCACGGGTTCGAAGACCTCCACGCTCTCCGTCTCCAGGCCTGTACTCGTGAGGATGTCTGCGGCCTGCTGCGGAGCAAGGTCCGTAGGGAGGACCTGTTGAAGCCAATTCCAAGAGATGCGCATGCGTTCAGCCGGATTCTGCCGCTTTCAGCAATGGCCGAGAGCAGGGATTGTAAAAAGGTCCGCGAAGATAGAAAGGCGAACATCGGCAAGTCTTGAGCTCGCCGCGAATGGACGCTCGATGCATGAACGGCAACACGCCACGTAATTTTGACAGGATGGAGTACATCGCCCTTTCGATCCCCTTGTTCTTCCTGCTCATCGGCGTGGAGTTGGCATGGAGCGCTTGGTCAGGGCGGAAGGTGTATCGATTCAACGACTTCATTGCGAACCTCGGGTGCGGGATCGGTTCCCAGGTGGTAGGCGCTTTCACCAAGACCGTGGTGTTCGCCGTCTACCTCTATGTCTACGACCATTGGCGACTGTTCACCTTGGGGACCTCCGTGCTCACATGGGTCCTCACCTTCTTGCTCGTTGACGTGCTCTACTACTGGTTCCACCGGTTGAGCCATGAGGTGAATTTCCTTTGGGCGGCGCACATCGTACACCATCAAAGTGAGGAGTACAACCTGAGCGTGGCGCTTCGCCAGAGCTGGTGGCAAGGCTTGTTCAGCTTCTGGTTCTACGCACCGATCGCGCTGCTCGGCGTCCATCCCTTGACCATTCTCACCGTCGGAGCTTTCGTCACGCTCTATCAGTTCTGGATCCACACGAAAGCACTTGATAAGCTTGGGCCATTGGAATGGGCCCTCAATACCCCAAGCCACCACCGGGTGCACCACGGAAGCGATCCGAAGTACATCGACCGGAACCATGCCGGTACGTTGATCATCTGGGATAAGCTCTTCGGCACCTATCAACCTGAAGAGGAAGAGCCGATCTACGGCATCACCACACCATTACGGACGTGGGACCCGATGCGCGCCAACTTCCACTATTGGGGTGAACTTCGTGCCTTAGCGAAGCAGAGCAGCACCTTTCGCGACAAGGTGCTGGTGTATCTGAAACCACCGGGTTGGCGACCCAAGGAGCTCGGCGGCTTCGTCGGACCCACGGCGAAGGACCGGAACACCTATCGCAAGTTCGACACAACGGTATCACGCTCCTGGGTGATCATCGCGGCGACCCAATTGATACTTCTTGTTCTGATCACGGCCTATTTCCTCTTTGAACAAGCCACTATCCCTGTCCTTTGGCAATGGGTGCTCGGTGGCCTCATCCTTTGGTGGGTGATGGAACTGGGTGTGATGATGGACAACCAACGTTGGGCTTTCGGGTCGATGATGATCCGTTCCGTGATACTGGCCATAGTGATCGCGATGATCGTTCCCGGGATGCTCGCGTTCGCTCTTGGCATCATCGTCCTTTTACTGGCCGGCGGCATGAGCTGGTTCGGCTTCCGGCGCTCCACGGTACCGTGATCGACCGTCTTGGAGTCAGCACGCACTCTCCGCCGATCACCAGCTACCGATCGTCGCAACATTTGCGGTTCCCGGCGAAGATCCCGATGAACATGAAGCGCAGCAGCGCACCTGCCTAAATTCGCCCCTGCTCTCCATGGATATCCGAAAGAATACGCCGATCAATCTCACGCTTTACGCGCTGGCAACCGCTGGCACGATCGCGGGTGAGATGTACGGCTCGCATACATTGGTGTTCGTGTGCAAGCCGATGATGATGGTGATCCTCTCCAGTTGGTTCTTCTTCAACAGTCGCCGTGTCGGTGATCGGTTCACGTTGCTGATCCAAGCGGGTCTCTTCTTTTCCTTGATCGGCGATGTTGCGCTGATGTTCCAACACTTGGACGACTTCAATTTCCTGATCGGGCTGGGTGCCTTCCTCATTGCGCAGCTCTGCTATGCGATGGGTTTCTTCCAGAGCTACAACAATGCCGGCACAGCGCGGGGTAATTTGATCTCCGCGGTGATCGCCGTGTTCATGGTGGCCTATGGTTACTTCTTCGCCAGTCGGTTGATGCGTTTGGTGGACGAGACGATCGAACTTCCGTTGGGCATCTACACGGCTGCGATCACCTTGATGGGCATCGCGGCTGCATTCCGCTTGGGCCGCACCTTCCTGCGCAGTTTCATCATGGTGTTCCTGGGCGCCTTGTTCTTCATCCTATCCGACAGCCTGCTCGCGATCGATCGGTTCTTCGAACCCTTGAGCTATGCGAGGTGGGCTGTCATGCTGACCTATGCCATCGCGCAGGTACTCATCGTTTCGGGTGCCTTGGTGCACGTGCTCGATCCGGATGAGATCCGGCGGAAGGCCGCGCTGAGTGCCTAACTGATCCTGCCCCAGACCGGTTTCCCCTTCATCCGTTCAGCAAGGCTTCTGGCGATGGAGGCGTTCTTCGGATCGCGCAATCCGGGATCCAGGTCCAGCAACCGCAAGGCCACTTGTCGCGCTTGTTGAAGCAACGCGGCATCGGCGATCAGATCGGCAATGTGCATTTCCGGCAGGCCACTTTGCAGGGTACCCATCAGATCCCCAGGGCCGCGCAAACGCAGGTCGGTCTCGGCGATCTCGAAGCCATCGTTGGTCCGCACCATGGTCTCGATACGTGCACGCGCGTCATTGCCCAGCTTGTCGCCGGTCATCAGTATGCAGAAGCTCTGCTCGGCACCACGACCTACCCTACCGCGCAATTGATGCAACTGTGAAAGCCCGAAACGCTCGGCATTCTCGATCACCATCACACTGGCATTCGGCACATCCACGCCCACTTCGATCACCGTGGTCGCCACAAGGATGTTCGTTTCGCCCTTCTTGAAACGGGCCATCTCATAATCCTTCGTCGCTTGATCCATGCGCCCGTGGACCATGCTCACCGCATACTTGGGCAACGGGAACCTACGTGTAATGCTCTCGAAACCGTCGGTAAGATCCTTCAGATCCTGACCGTTCATCTTCGCAGGGTCGGCCTCTTCGATCAAGGGATACACCACATAGATCTGTCGCCCTTTCGCGATCTCCTCTTCCATGAAACCGAAAACTGCACTGCGCGAAGAGTCGTAACGGTGAACAGTGCGGATCGGTTTACGTCCCGGTGGAAGCTCGTCGATCACGCTGGTGTCCAGATCACCGTACAAGGTCATGGCCAAGGTGCGCGGTATCGGTGTCGCCGTCATCACCAACACATGGGGCGGCACAGCACTTTTCGCCCAAAGGCGAGCGCGCTGAGCCACCCCGAAACGATGCTGTTCATCGATCACCACAAGGCCGAGTTGTTTGAAGACCACACGATCCTCCAACAAGGCATGGGTACCGACGATCAAATGCACTTCACCCGCCCGCAGCGCCTCTAGGATGCTCCTGCGTTCCGCCACCTTGGTGTTTCCAGTGAGCAAGCGCACCACGACGGGAAGGCCTTCCAAGAACCTGGAAAGTGTTGCGAAGTGCTGTTGTGCGAGGATCTCCGTTGGGGCCATCAGCGCACTCTGGAAACCGTTGTCCAACGCGATGAGCATGCTGAGCAGACCGACCAGTGTCTTGCCGCTGCCGACATCACCTTGCACAAGTCGGTTCATCTGTCGTCCGGTTCCCATGTCCTTCCGGATCTCCTTCACCACCCGCTTCTGCGCACCGGTGAGTTCGAACGGAAGATGCTCCTTGTAGAACGTATTGAAATGATCGCCCACGGAGCCGAAGACGTTACCGCGCAACTGTTGCTGCAACAACAGCTTCTGTTTCAGCAAGAGCATCTGAATGAAGAAGAGCTCCTCGAATTTCAACCGGTGGATCGCGGCATCCAAGCGGGTCTGATCCTGCGGGGCGTGTACTTGGCGAAAGGCCTCCTCCCGTGATAGGCCCGATAGCCAGTCGATCAACTCCTTGCTCAAGGTTTCAGGAATGGACCCAACGAGTTGGCCCAAGAGCGTCTTCTGCAACTTCCAGATCGCACGGCTGCCCAAACCCTTGGCCGTGAGCTTCTCCGTGGTGCTATACACCGGTTGCAGCGCGGCTTCCAAGACTTGCTCCCGCGTTTCGGCCAGTTCCAGTTCGGGATGCGGAAAGCTGAAGCGGCCCTTGAAGACATTGGGCTTGCCGAACAGGATGTACTGCTGGCCCGGTTTCAAGGAAGCGTGCAACCACCGGGCACCTTTGAACCAGACGAGATCCACCGTGCCACTCGCATCAGTGAAGGTGGAGACGAGCCTTCGCCCTTGCTTTTCACCAACGGTCCGCAACGGCCCCAATACCCCTCGAAGTTGCGCCTGCGGCATATCCTCTACGAGATCCTTCACCTGATGGAATATGCTTCGATCCACATAGCGGAAAGGGAAGTGCTGGAGGAGATCCAAATAGGTGTGCACCTCCAACTCACCGCGCAACAGTGCTGCACGCTGCGGCCCGACCCCCTTAAGGAATTCGATCGGTGTGGCCAGCAGATCCTGCATGGCCGAAAAGTAGTGTGCGGCACCATGCTACATTGCCGCGAATGCGATCGAACCGTGCACACCTGCAAGTAGGCGCTCTTCCAAAAGTGTGGCTGAACAGGGTCGAGTTCTTCTTTGTAGCACTGGGTTTCCTGATCATTTCAGGCATTGCGGTCCGCTTCGCCAACGAGCGCATTTACGCTGATGCTGCTTATTTCCTGATGCACGTCGCGGAAGAGCGATCCTTCCATGTGATCAACGGCCGATGGATCATCGTTCTCACGCAATGGTTACCGGTCATCGGCACCCGGCTCGATCTTCCGATGCAGGTATTGATCGGCTTGTTCTCCATCGGAAATGTGGCGCTCTTAGCAGCCGGTTTCGCCTTCGTCACCTTCAAACTGAAGGACCGTGCGGCGGGGCTCACGTTGATCGCGGTACAGTTCATAGGCTTGGCCCACGCTCACTTCTGTCCCATCTTCGAATTCTACTACGGCGCCTTGTTGCTGATCGTATTCCATGCGGTGCTTCGCACGGATAAGCTCATGCCTTGGTTTCGCTGGACGTTGCTCTCGGTGCTCTTCGTTCTGGTCATCTCCAGTCACTTCATGGGCATGCTTGTCATGGGGCTGCTTTTGGTCATGGAGCGCATTTGGACGGATCGGCGGCTCTTGCTGTGGCTGATCGTGTTGTTGGTCGCACATCTCCTCATCCGCACGCTGTTCTTGACGGCGTACGAGGCGAATGCATTCCGATCGGTTCTCATCCGTCTTGATCTGCTCGGTGTTCTTTGGACCCTTTCACCCGGCAGGCTGTGGGCACAATTGTCCAATGCCATCCATCAATATCCCGACACGCTCGCTCTATCCATATTCGCAACAGCCTTGCTGATCCGAAAGGCGGACCGCTGGGGCTTGATGATCTTCCTTGCAGGCATCAGCACAATCTACGTGCTCACCTCGCTGTACCTCCCGGATGCCACTCAGTCCTACTACCGCGAGATCGTGGACTACCCAGCGACCGTTTGGGTCCTTATCGTGATCTTGACCCGAATACTCCCAGAAGAGTGGAACAGACTTCCGTACGCACTCCTTCTCCTTTGCGCACTCTGCTTCCGAAGCGACCGGTTCAACACGGTTTCTCGGACCTATGCAGAGCGAGTCGAGGGCATGGAGGAGCTCATCGACAAAGCTGAATTACACGGCATCCGCAGAGGTCTGGTGCAACCCGGTCCGCCGCTGCTCCCGCCCGGTTTCCGCGTAGCGCCGATAGCTCCTGTAAGTCCCATGGAGATCCTGTTGCTCTCGGCCAGAAAAGGGCCTGATGCAGCACTCGTCCTGATACCGCTGACACCGAGCAACGCACATATTGACGCGGCCCAGTTGGATGAACAATTCGATCAAGAAGGCTTGGAATTCCCGACCGATGTGAACGGGGTCTATTTCCACATGCCCACTGGACCGTTCACGGAGTTGAAGTGATCCGCGCTGCTACTTCGAACCGGCGTGCACCAATTCGCTCCGCAGCAATCCGAAGCGGAACACCTCTTCAGGCGATAGACGCTCGGTCATCGCATCTTCCTTTACGTGGAAACCAGCTTCTTGCAATCGACCCGAATAGTCGCGGCCATAGAGGCGAACATGATCGAACTGGCCGTAGAGCCGAATACGGTCCTTCGGATCGGTCACCGCAGGGTCCTCCTGTGTTTCGGCGTTATGCTTTGCGATCGGCACCATCAGGATCGCTGTTCCACCAGGCTTCAACACACGCAATAGTTCGCTCATCGCAAGCCGATCATTCGGTACATGTTCGAGCACATGCGAACACAGGATGAGATGGAAGTGATCATCCGGGAATTTTAGTGCGGTCACGTCCAAGTCGATGGTCCCGGGCGGGTAGGTATAACCGGTCTCGTGCTTATCACCAGCCACGTAGGTCGCTTGAGGAAGCTCTTTCAACCGGTCCCGCAAGCAGGCCTCTGGTGCGACGTGCAGGATCCGCAAGCCAGGCCGCAGCAGGTTCTGTTCCTTGAGGTAGAGCCACGTCATACGTGCCCGTTCACGCGATCCACAGAAGGGACACAACACATGCGGGCGCGGTGGCGAACCGGAGGGCAGGAATGCGATGGCACCCCGTTCACAAACAGGACAGAACACGGTTGCACCATGCAAAGCACGCTCCCGCAGCTTGCGTGCGATGAAGTTCGGGAGCAATCGTTCGATCAGGCCTGCCATGCTCATTCGTCGATCCACGTCGCCGAGGATCCCGGCCAAAGCTAACCGGCTTGCACTACCACACCTTGGGGAATAGACGTGCAACACCACCCATGATGTCGGGATAGGTCGGATGAAGTCGAGTCAAGGCACGTTCCTCGAAACGGATCTTCAGCACAAGTACGAACACGCAAAGGCTCAGCGCACACCATCGCCAAATGGAAGGGGCACCGAACAAGACTGCTACACCGCAGAGGAGCACCGCCGTGTACATGGGATGACGCAGGTACGTATAGATGCCCTGCTTCGAAATGCGGTTCCCTTCACGTGGGACCGGCATGATCGTGAAATTCCGGGTACCGAGCGAAAAGGCTGCCCAAACGAAAACGAGCAGGCCAAGCCCGAAGATGCCCCATGCCCAGAACGGCAAATGCCAACCGCCACCGAACAGCAGAACGGCGATACATCCGAATTGACCGAACACGAGCACGCGCGCCATCCGAGCAAAGGAAGGCCATCCGTGAGGAAGTCAGGACCCACGCTGGCCTGCTTCTCCGAATTCTACGACCTGCACTTTGAAACCGCTACTTTCGGCGAACTCCTAACGCACCTCATGGATACCAGTGGAATACGTCGCATCGTTCGCAACATCATTCGGCCGTTGAAGCCGTGGCAGCGCATTCCGACCATGCTGCACCCGAACGAGTTGCGCAATTTGCATGACCGAGCCAAAGAGGTGAAGGGCGCAGGCCTGATCGCCGACCTCGGCACGTGGCTCGGTGGTTCGACCGGTGCGCTCGCTGCTGGTATCTCGGCGAACGATTCACCGGCCACGGCGAAGGTGAAAGTTCATGCCTACGATCTGTTCTTGGTGGACGACTTCTCCAAGGAGCAGAAGCTGATCCCGGAGATCCAGCTATTGAACATCGGCGACAGCTTCCTGCCCACCTTCCTCAAGCACATGGCCCCGTGGAAGGACCGTGTGGAGGCGCACCAAGGCGACCTCACCCAACAGCAATGGGTCGGCGGTCCGATCGAATTGATGCACGTGGACATCATGAAGAATTGGGACCTCACGAACCATGTGTCCAGTGCATTCTATCCGCACCTGATCCCCGGCCGATCGATCATCATCCATCAGGATTTCGCGCACTATTGGACGGGTTGGATACACCTGCATCTGTATCGATTGCGGAACTATTTGGAACCCGTGCAGCACGTGCCGCACACCTCCTCTTTCGTATTCCGGCTGAGGACCGCGATCCCTGCGGAAGCCTTGAACAGGAAGGTCAGCCCGGATGATCTGGATCCGACCGAGGTCGCCGCGGCCTTCGATTGGTCCCGCAGCATCATGCCGAAGGATGCCGTGCAGCGTTTCACGATCGATGCGGCCGAAGCGATGCTATGCTACCACTTGGGCGACAAGGCCCGTTGCGCGGCACTGACCAAGAAGGCGACCGAAGCCGAAACCGAATTCAAGCGGCAGTACCCCGACCACATCGGTCGTTCGGAGCTACGCTTGGTCCAGCGGTTCGTGGATAAAGGGTGAAGCCACCTTCTTCCAACGGGGCTCAGATCGCCCCCATCCCCAGCATCAATGCGGGCTCCTCCAACAACCCTTTGAAGGTATTGAGGAAGGCTGCTCCAGTAGCACCATCCACCACGCGGTGATCGCAGCTCAGGGTCACCTTCATGGTGTGACCAACTACGATGGCGCCGTCCTTGACCACAGGTTTCTCCATGATGCCACCGATCGCAAGGATGCAGGCATCAGGCGGGTTGATGATGGCCGTGAACTCATCGATGCCGAACATGCCGAGGTTGGAGATCGTGAACGTGTTTCCCTCCCAATCCTGCGGCTGCAGCTTCTTCTCCTTGGCGCGCTTTGCGAACTCGCGCACCTCGGCGCCAATGGTGCGAAGCGGCTTGCCATCGGCAAAGCGCACTACGGGCACGAGCAATCCTTCCTCCACGGCAACGGCCACACCGATGTGCACGTGCTGATTGTATCGGATGCGATCACCCAGCCAACTGCTGTTCACCTTCGGGTGCTGCTTCAGAGCAACGGCCACCGCTTTGATCACCATGTCGTTGAAGGAGACCTTGTCCGGTGCGATCTGCTTGTTGATCGCCTCTCGCACGGCCATCGCACGCGACATGTCCATCTCGATCGTGAGGTAGAAGTGCGGCGCGGTGAATTTGCTTTCGGCCAAACGCTTCGCAATGGTCTTGCGCATCTGGCTCACGGGCACTTCCTCGAAGCCTTCCACCTGCGGCACGAAAACCGACCCACTTCCACTGAAATTCTCGACGTCACTCTTCGTCACGCGACCATCGGGACCCGAACCACGTACACGAGCGATGTCGATGCCTTTCTCTTCGGCAAGGTGTTTCGCGAGCGGGCTGGCTTTCACACGACCATTGGTGGCAGAAGCGGCAGGGGCAGCAGCAGGGGCTGGCTTGGAGACAACAACCGGAGCTGGCGGTTGCGCCTCCTGCTTCTGCACCTGCTCTTTTACTTCAACCTTCGGCTCTTCCTTCACTACCTCGACTTTCGGGGCACCGGCCGCAGCGTCAGCCAGCAATTTGGTGATGTCCTCCCCTTCCTTCCCAAGCACGGCGAGCACGCTATCCACGGCAGCCGTCTTGCCCTTCTCCACACCGATGTACAAAAGCACGCCATCCGTGAAGCTCTCGAACTCCATGGTGGCCTTGTCGGTCTCGATCTCGGCAAGCACGTCGCCGCTCTTCACCTTATCTCCCACCTTCATGTGCCATGCGGCCACCACCCCTTCGGTCATGGTGTCGCTCAACTTCGGCATGCGTACGATCTCGGCCATGGATCAATTGATCTTTCTTCCTTGAAAGGAAAAGTGGTTGTGGTAATTCGGAGAATTGTTCTCCCAATCGAAATAAAGCGAATCGCCTAGCACCAAATGTCCCCATATGAGCTGACCGGTAAACATGGTTGGGACCAGAGTAAGATCCGGCATGATGGTCACTCGCCTTTGATCGATCCTGAGTCCGTTCGTTACAGTGCTATCCAGGAGGACCTGCAGGTCGATGTCGAGCACATTGGAGAATGCGGTGTCCTGATCCGAGTATTCGAACAGAGACGTCCCATGATACTGACCTATCGCAAGGCCCACTGTGTCAACGTACGGCTCTGGTGGCTGTCCAGGAACAGGGGGGTCATCTGCATTATCCTTCGCGCAAGCTGAGAGGATGCAGAACGCCGATACCCACAGAGCTGCAAGCAACGAGTTGCTCATCTTAATCTTTCTCGAAGGGGTAGTCCTTCTCGAAATAAACGTCGTTGTACAATTCCTCGGCGGTCGCCATGGGGCTCTCCTCAGCGAATTTCACCGCAGCATCCACCTCCTTCTTAGCGGCCTCATCGATCTTGTCCAGATCGGCTTCCTTGGCCCACTTGTTCTTCAAGATGGTATCGCGCACACTTTCGATGGGGTCCTGCTTCTTGTAGCCCTCTACCTCTTCCTTGGTGCGGTATTTCTGGGGGTCGCTCATGCTATGCCCCTTGTAGCGGTATGTTTTGATATCGAGCAAGTACGGTCCGTTGCCAGCGCGCACATGTTCACACGCCATCGCGATCGCCTCGTGCACATCCTCGCAGCGCATGCCGTTCACCCCCAAGCCGGGCATGTCGTAGCTCTCGCCGATGGTGCTTAGATCGTGCACATTGCTGGTGCGCTCCACGCTGGTACCCATCGCGTAGTTGTTGTTCTCGATGATAAAGATCACCGGCAACTTCCACGTCATGGCCATGTTGAAAGTCTCGTGGAGGATGCCTTGACGGATCGCACCATCACCCATCATGCACAGCGTCACGTGATCCTCGCCGCGGTACTTGTCCGCGAAGGCGATGCCAGCCCCTAGGCCGATCTGCCCACCTACGATACCGTGCCCTCCGAACAGATTGCGCTGCTTATCGAAGTAGTGCATGCTGCCGCCCTTGCCCTTGCTCGTACCCGTCACCTTGCCGTAGAGTTCGGCCATCACATTCTTCGCGGGCACACCCAATACCAAGGGGTGGCAGTGATCACGGTAACCGGTGATGATCCGATCGGATGTGCGGATCGCAGTGATCATTCCAGCAAGGATCGCCTCTTGGCCGATATAAAGGTGGCAGAAACCACCGAACTTCTGCATCGTATAGAGCTGGCCGGTCTTCTCCTCGAAGCGGCGCATCAGTACCATATCCTTGAACCAACGCAGGTAGGTATCCTTATCAAAGGCTTTACCTGCCGACTTTGCGGTCTTATTGGCCTTGGGAGCGGAGGCGGACTTCGTGGTCATGCGATGTTCGGTCGACTTGAAGGGCAAATATAACCCTGCCTTGAAGGCGAACTTCAGCTGTTCAGGAAGGAGGCGTCGAACGAAAGCGGCAACAGGTCACCTGCTCGTTGAAGCTCGTGCACAGGCCCATTCGGAATACCCATCAACACGCGCATCGGCTTTCGACCCTGGCGCACTTCCTGTTCCAGCAAGGCTTGTCGGCAGATCCCGCAAGGACTAACTGGCCTTGTACCTGTTACCGAAGGCACGACCACGGCGATCGTTCCGATCACCGCCTTGGGGTCCAACGACATCGCAGCATGCAGAGCGGTGCGTTCGGCACAGATGCCCGCTGGGAAAGATGCGTTCTCTTGGTTGTTCCCGGTCACCAGTGCGCCCTCCGTGGTGCGCAGTGCAGCACCGACCAAGAAATTGGAGTACGGGGCATATGCACGCAACGCCGCGGCGTGCGCTGCCTTCAACAATTCCTGATCCGCTGCGGTCAATTCGGCCCAGGTCTCGTGAGTGATGTACGATACGGTAATGGAGGTTGGGGTGGACATGGCCGTCTGAAGGAGGCGAAAAGTAAGCCGGAACGGGGCATTTGCAGGGTGGTCTCCTGCTGCTCCGAGGGTGGATCGCTAGATTTGATCCCCACTGAAATGACCGCTACCCAAGCACACACCGTCCTTTCGAAGTTCGAACCCATCTCCTTAGCAGAGATGGATGGGGTGAAATTGCAGGACCGGGTGGACACCAAATACGTGTTCGGCCAAATGGATCTCCCGGAGGTTCTTTCTGCGATGCAGGCCGATTATCGGATACTGGAAGTGGAGGGCGTTCGTGGCACCAAGTATCGAAGTCTATACTTCGACACCCCCGACCTGCAGCACTATCAGGACCACCATAATGGTCGTACGTTCCGAAGCAAGGTGCGCTTCCGGGAGTACCTGGGTTCTGGGCTCGTTTTTCTGGAAGTGAAGTGCAAGACCGGCCGCGGACGCACGGACAAGAAGCGCGTTCGTGTCGAAGCCATTCCGGAAGTGTTGAGCACGGATCAGCAAGCGTTCATTGCCAAGGCGAATGGAAAGGAACAGCCCTTGCAGGCCACTTTGTGGAATCACTTCACACGCTACACCTTCGTGAACAGGCATTCACCCGAGCGCTTGACCATGGATGTGGATCTGCGGTATAGCGACCCGAGCGGTGAGCGTGTACTGGAAGGCATCATCATCGCTGAATTGAAACAGGAACGTGCCGACCGCACCTCGCCCTTCGTGCGCATCATGCGCGAACGTGTGGTGGCTGCATCGGGCATGAGCAAATACTGCATCGGCATGTTGCTGATGGAAAGGAACGTGAAACACAACGCATTCAAACAGGTGCTGCTGAAGTTGGAGCGCCTGCGCAGTGCCGCTTGAACCACTCAGAACGACCATGAAGATCTTCGGAATGCCGCTCATCCATGCCGACATGTGGGAGTTGCTGTTCAAGTTCAGCATCAACGCGTTGGTGCTCTTCATCCTCATCCGGTTGATCTATTACCCGATCCACCGCAAGAAGGATTACCTCTTCACCTACTTCCTGTTCAATACGCTCATCTTCTTCCTCTGCGTCCTGCTCAACAGTGTGAAACTGAGCATCGGATTCGCCTTCGGCCTCTTCGCCATCTTCGGCGTTCTGCGATACCGGACCGAGCAGATCAGCATCAAGGATATGACGTACTTGTTCGCGGTGATCAGCATTGCGGTGATCAATGCCTTGGCGAGCAAGAAGGTGAGTTTGGCAGAGCTGATCTTCACTGACGGCATGATCCTGCTGATGACCTACGCGCTGGAGCACCTGTGGCTGACCCGTCACGAGGCCGTGAAGATGTTGATCTACGAACGCATCGATCTGATCAAACCGCAGAACAGGAACCTACTCTATGAGGATCTGCACGAACGACTTGGCGTGAAGGTCTCTCGTGTAGAGATCGGGAAGATCGATCTACTGAAGGACACCGCACAACTTCGGGTGTTCTACTTCGAGGATGAGCAAGGCCACGGGTCGTTCAACGACATGGCCGTGGATGATGACGATTGAGGGCTTGGGTGAAACGTGATGGTTGTTGGTTCAAAGACTTCTTCCATGAAGTATTGAGCCTTTCCGAACACCTCTCGTTCGACCGCTCGATAGGAAAGCACGATCGACGCACAAGAAGCCATCAAGCCCCCTTTTGTACCAAGGCCACTGCATGGGCCGCCACACCTTCGGCACGACCGATGTAGCCCATCTTCTCACTGGTGGTCGCTTTGATGCTGATCGCGTCGATCGCAACGCCTAACAAGGGAGCGATGGTTTCGCGCATCGTGACAACATGCGGCATGATCTTCGGGCGCTCCAGGATCAAGGTGCAATCCACATTACCCACGTTCCATCCTTTCTCTTTCAGTAATTGCATCACCGCAGCAAGGAGCACCTTGCTATCGGCACCCTTCCAACGTGGATCGGTGTCCGGGAAATGTTGGCCGATATCACCCAACGCAACGGCACCGAGCAAGGCGTCACAAATGGCATGAAGCAGCACATCAGCATCGGAATGGCCCAACGCACCGACGGAATGGGGGATCAACACACCTCCTAACCAGAGTTCGCGTCCTTCGACCAATTGATGTACGTCGAAGCCGAAGCCTACCCGGATCATCCGTTCGTGGAAGGGGTCGGCTTCTTGGTGCCTTTGTTGAACTTGAAGCCCAGCGTGAAGCGCAGGGTGTTCGCCAACGGGCTGCGGTTCGTGTTCGCGATCAGGTAGCTCAGGTCCAAGGTGAAAATGCTGTACTTGACACCGGCGCCCAGTGTGAAATACTTGCGGTTCCCTTTCGTGTAATGCTCCCAGAAGTAACCGGTCCGGAAGGCGAACTGCTCAGCATACCAGTATTCGAATCCACCGGCCAAATTGATCTCGCGCAATTCTTCGCGCAAGCGGCTACCGGATTCAACCACGACATTGCGATCTTCATCGTAGCTCACGTTACCAGGTGCATCGGTGAACGAGCCTAGGATACCACTTACGATCCCCACATCGGGGTCACGGCCACTGGCCACTTGATAATTCCCGGTGATCGGATCGACGATCGGAGAGTTGTTCTCATCCAGCAGGTACACCGGCGGTGTGGGCACCAACAGCTTGTTCACGTCAAGGTTGAATGCGATGCTGTTGTATTGATCCAGATCCAATTTGAAGGAAGGACCGATACGAAGGTTGATCGGGATGAAGTTCTGCGCTGCGGTCTCGGTGTAGGACATCTTCGCACCGATATTCGAAATGTTGGTACCGAATGCGAAGGTCATGTCCTTGTCTCCCACTTGGATCTGCTCCTTTTGGTAGAAGAAGGAAACGTCAGCTGCCACGGATTGCCCGGCCTTGGAATTGGCCCCCTGCACACTGATGCCCCCAGTGAGGTTGCTGTTGATGTACCGGATCGCGATCCCCCCGGAGAAATTCTCACTGAATTTCTGAGCGAAAGCGAGGTCGACCGCGAACTCCGCCGGTTTGAAATCACGGATCGTCGATCCATTCACATCCGTGAAAAGGATGCTACCCAAGTTGAAATACCGAAGCGAACCGCCTACAGCACTTCGCTTGTTGCTCAAGCGCTTGTACCCCGCCAAGTACGCCAAACTCATATCCGGCACCAGATTCCGCAGCCACGGGCTGTAGCTCATGCTGAATTCAGCGTCGTTCTCAGCGAAGGCCAATTTCGACGGGTTCCAATGAATGGCATTCGCATCCGGGGAAACAGCAACACCCGCGTCTCCCATGCCACCTGCCCGTGAATCCGGGGAGATCAAAAGGAAAGGGACCGCGGTAGTGATCGTGTTCAACTGATCGCCGCACTGCTGTCCTGCTGACTGGAACTGCGGATCGCAGGGTTGAGCGAAAACGGTTGATGACCACAGCCCAAGGGTCAGGAGCAAGAAGCAGGGAATAAGTGGCCGTAGGAAGGTCATCGAAGGGGGGTTCTGCGAAAAGGACGGCAAATATACGGTCGCTATGGGGGCTTTATTGTGTCAGCGCAGGATTACGAGCTTCTCGAACTTGTCTGCACGTTCACCTTCTGGTGTGGCCACGTTCAATCGGTACACGTACACCCCGCGGCCCAGCTTATCCCCGAAATCATCCAAGCCGTTCCATTCCAGTCCGGTGCTCCGGTAGCCATCGCAGGCCAGTTGCTGGTTCAAGGTCTTCACCAATCGCCCACTGACAGTGAACACTTGCACCTGAACGTCCAACGTGGTGCAGGGTCGGTTGTGCTCGAAGAAGAACTCAGTATGTGTGGTGAATGGATTGGGATAGTTGAGGACATGATCCAAGGCCATTTCGGCGGAATTGGCTACCACGAACTCGGTGGTGGATTCCGACGAATTATTGAATACGTCCCAGGCCTTCAATCGCAAGGTGTGCGGACCTTCGGCGAGGTCGTTGAAACGGTAACGCACCTGCCCGCTCTTGTAGGTATCCAGGTCCGCCTCATACAGGTCGTTCAGAACGATGGCTTGTTCCGTGTTTTCATCCAGAACGGCCAAAAGGTCATGGCCGATGCTGCTGCCTACGGTGTTGATCCCGTTCTCGTCGAAGAGTTTCCCGAAAAGCAACGGGTTCTCGTCCGTGAGTCCACCGTGAACGAAGTTCTCGTCGTTCAAGAACAAGTTCACCTGTGGACCATTGGTGTCTTGGGCTACATCGGTCGCGGAAGAACCCACCAAAGGGGTGTTGGAATAACCGGAAGCATTGCTGCTGTAGCTTTCGGCATAGCAGCTGACCCGGCCCGGACCAACTTGGTAATTGATGTCGCTGGGAACCACGAATGTGAAGCTGAACTGGCCGTTCGTCACCGTGGCACGGCCACGATAGATCACGTTGTTCCGGAGATAGAAATTGAAAGGTCCTCCTCCGTCGTTGGCCAGCGTCGCTTGCTGCTGGGCCTTATCGAAGACCGTTGGCACCACGATCCCGTTGAAATCGGCCTGAGGTTGGCCGCTTCCATCATCAACGAACCCTAGGATCCGTACCGTGGCAAGTGCCTTCAGTGTATCGACAGCATTGCCGAGGGTATCGGTCACAGCGCTGATCACGATACGCCCACGAGGCATCGCCAACCGCATGCTCGGGTCACCTATCAACGCAAAGTTCCGGTGGTTCACCTGCGTTGGAAAAGAATCAGCCATGTCCTTCTTGGTCTTGCGGGCGATGTCGCCCAAACGCTGATCACGTCCGAGTTCTTCCAGCGGTTCGAACACGTGGTCGTAGAATCGGTTGGCCAGCTGTTCGTTCTGGTTGGAGAACGCCAAACGGGAGGTCGTCATCAGACCTATTCCACCACCATTGGGATTGAGGAAGACGTATTCACCTGCAGAGGTACGACCAGGATCATCCCACCGCGTGAACTCACAGGTCGCGGTCATGAAGAGTGGCAGTCGCTCACCGTTGTTCCAACCCAGGATCGTGGAATTGTCCAAGAAACGCTCATGGCCCCAACCGACTTCGCCGCCGTGTCCGACGTAGTTAACGAGCAACAATCCCTTCTCCACTCGCTCGCGCAATTCGGCTGTGGCTTGTGGATATCGTTCACCACCAGGCGTGCTCACTTGTTGGTAGGCATCGAGGTAGATCTTGTCCACATTGAACTCCGGGTGTTCGTTCTCCACCCGACGGGCCATGCCATCGCTCTGATCCATGTGGATGATGCCTTCGAATCCATCGCCTTCCTGATCGTCCGAGGCAAAGAGCACGTGTGTGCGCCAATCGGCCAATCCACCATCTCCATTCACCGCGCAACTACTGCCGGTGAGGCTCAACAATCGCAAACGATCGTAATTCAGGATCTTGTCCACTGCTTCATCGGCTTGCGTGGAAGAACTTACAGGCAAACGCCCCACACCGATGTCCACCCCATCGCCGGAAAGCTCCCCTTCCGTAGCATCCAAAAGGCCGAAATAATCGTCGCTGGCGTAGGACTTCGTCGGATCCAACGAATTCAAGGTCTGATAGGAAGGAATGTAGTTCTGATTCCCAATGGCCACCGACCAATTGTTGTACGAACCATCACCGAAAAGCAGCAAGTAACGCGGCATCAGGTTGGGATCCGATCCTGCCTTGTCGTAAAGCAATCGCATGTACCGTTTGATGGCTGTGGCATCCCGCGCACCGCTTGAGAATTCGTTGTACACCTGCTGAGGACTTACGATGAGCACAGCGAGACCTTCCGACATGCGCTGTTCGGCCAAGCGCACTGCTGCACTTTGGAATTCCGGTGGGCAAACGATCACTAGGTCCGTTGGCAAGTTGGTCGCATGCAGGTTCTGAGAGGGTACCCGACCGATGAACGTGGGGGTGAGGAAGTCGTCGTTCCGGAAGGCGATGAACTCACGCAGACTGTCGGTATGGAGCCTGAAACGCTTCGCATTCCCTTCTACGGTATAGTCCACTCGTCGCACATTGGTTGGGTCGGTGACCTCCCAGATCCGCGATACGGTCTGCGATTGATCCAGAATGAACTCAGAAACGATCCCAGGGCCAACGGAGGTCAGATCCCGGAAACCAAGCTGGGAACCGATCATGCGCAGCTCACGACGGCAATTCAATTCCAAATAGTCCAGCCACCCCACCGACGTTACCGGGTTGAATTTGTTGAAGGTGATGGTAAGCGGCAGACTACTGCCTGTTGGAGCAAAACGCAGGTACCGATCGAAGACGCGGCCATATGTTCCCGTGTAACTCGTTCCCACCCCTTGTACCGTGAAATTGGTATTCAAGGCGGACCCGGAAGCGACATCGAACGAGCTGTAGTTCGAGGTCCCCAGCGTACGCGCCGCACCCGTTACCCGCAATGTTGCCGAATCGCCGGGCACTAGGAAAGGAACGCTGAACCCGAAGGTGTACGACAAGGTCAGGTCGAATGTCTCCCCGTACCATACCCTACCGGATTTGATCAGGTTGGAAAGGTCACGTTCGATGAACTGACGATCATTGAAGGAGGTCACTGTCCGGTCAACTGGATCCATGGTCAACGAAGCAGAGGCGATCCGCACCGGTTCTTCCACATCGATACCGATGAAATAGGATGCCGAGTCGCAGAAGACGTTCTTGGTGTGAACGAAGCCATCGGCCAACGTATCCCACCGCTGTGCATCGCTGGCATAGAAGAGCAGGTGATCCCCTGGCCCCATGGTACCGTCGCCGCCATCCACGACCTCAATGGCATTCACCATCAGATCCGTGGGGCGTTCCACGTTGTTCTGATAGGGTAGTTGTCCAAAATGATTGCCGTAGATGTTGATGCGATCAGAGTTGAGCCCATTCACATCCACGCCAATGCTTTGCAGTTGCTCATAGGTGATGCGATAGACACCGTCCGCCGCCACCATAAAACGGAACCATTCGCCAGAAGCCAACTTCGATGATGGAGGATAACTCTTCGGCCGAACTGGCGGTCCAGAGGCCTGTACCCCCCCCATGATCAGCCGAAAATCCACCAAGCGCTCTACTTGGCCGGTTGAACGCGAAAGCCGAAATGGTTCAATGGATACCCGACCGTATGGTTGTTTCCGATGGATCGAGACGGATGTACGCACGACCGGCTCGGATCCTACATTCCGCAGATCCGGCATCTGATCCAACAGCCCGGCAGGGACAAGCTCGTAATGGGCATCCTCAAGCGTAACGTTGAAAGCATCTGCACCTGCAGGGAGAGCGAACTGCTCGGACCAAACCGGCAGCCCCCCACGATCCATGTCCAACCAAGCATCTTCCAAGATCGGCGAACCGTTCATCCCGAACCTTGAAAAGTCGGTCGTGGACCGTTCCTTGGCCTGCTCGCCGACCTTGGACACGGGCTGGACCTTGTCCATCCAGCGCAGAGTACGGACTTGAGCATTTTGGCCGAACACCTGTATTGACAGGCAAATGCCGAGGAAAAGGGAGGATGCGGGTAGGGTCTTCATGAGCACCGATGAACAGGTTTTCAACAGGACGGATCGAAAATACTACCTTCGACCCTTGCGTTTCTGGAACATCCCACCAACGACATGAGTTCACTCTTATTGCGAAGGTGGCGAACCGTATCACGAACCGCTTCGTATACTTGGCGCTGGCCAGAGGGCCTCGATCGATCAAGAGCATGAAGGAATGGACCGTTAGGCGTGCGGCCCTTGGGTGTGCACTGAGCGTGATGGCGGCTTTGTCGGCAACGGCCCAAGACCCCCAATTCACGCAGTTCTATGCGAATCCGCTGTACCTGAACCCTGCGTTCGCCGGTACAGCGCGCTGCCCGCGTGTGGTAATGAACTACCGCAATCAGTGGCCGGCTTTGACAGGCACTTTTGTGACCACCAGTGCGAGTTACGACCAGCATGTTGACGGGCTCAATGGTGGCGTCGGCTTGTTGGTGACGCATGATCAGGCTGGTAAAGGGACGCTCAACACCACCACGGTGAGTGGTATCTACAGTTACCAGCAGGCTATTTCGCGCAAATTCTCCATCAAAGTTGGTTTCCAAGCGACCTATTTCCAGAAATCCCTGGATTGGAGCAAACTCACGTTCGGTGACCAGATCGATCCGCGAAGGGGCTTCATCTACCAAACGAATGATGTGCCACGTGGGGGTAGTGTTGGCAATGCGGACTTCAGTGCTGGCGTACTGGGTTATAGTGATGTGTTCTTCGTGGGCTTCTCTGCTCACCACCTCACGGAGCCGAATGAATCGCTCATCGTGGGAACGAGCAAATTGCCCATGAAACTGACCGGACATGCAGGTGCGGCGATCCCGATCGGCATGCAAGGAAAGTATGGTGAGGCCCGCACACGGATCTCCCCCAACGTACTTTACCAGCAACAAGCAGCGTTCCGTCAATTGAACCTGGGCTTGTATGTGGACCATGGTCCGATCACGGCAGGCGTATGGTATCGCACCCGCGACGCCTTCATCGCTTTGATCGGCTTCCATACCGAGAAGTTCAAGTTCGGATACAGTTACGACGTGACCACATCCAAACTCACTACCGCTACCGCGGGCTCGCATGAGATCAGCATGCAACTTCAATTCAACTGCAAGCCCAAGAAACGTCGTTTCCGTGTTGTCGCCTGCCCTACTTTCTGACCATTTAGAAACCACGAACCCAACAAGACCATGAGCCTTGTAAGGAACATAGCCCTGCTCACGATCGGTGCCGCCGCCTTCAGTAGCTGCCAATTCGAGAAGAGCGGAGCCACCGGCTGGAACTACAACGATTCCAAGAACGGTGGGTTCGAGAAGACCGAATTCATCGATCAGGAGAATGGTCCCGGACTCATTCTCGTGGAAGGTGGCCAATTCACCATGGGCCGTACCACGGATGATCTTCGTCACGACTGGGATAACATCCCACGGACCGTTACGGTATCCTCCTTCTATATGGATGAAGTGGAGGTGACCAACTTCTACTGGTTGGAATATCTGTACTGGCTGGATCGCGTCTTCGCCGCCGATTATCCGGAGATCTACAAGAAGGCCCTGCCCGATACGCTCGTATGGCGAAGCAAGTTGGCCTTCAATGAGCCGTACGTGGAGTACTACCTCCGCCACCCAGCGTACCGTGACTACCCTGTTGTGGGCATCAATTGGTTGCAAGCGAACGACTACTGCGCTTGGCGTACGGACCGCGTGAACGAGGTTATCCTCATCCGTGAAGGCCTGTTCGAGCACTACCCCAACCAGATCAACGAGGACCACTTCACAACGGATTCGTACTTGGCCGGTCAATACGAGAGCGGGAAGCGGATCGACGGCGTAACGGACTTCAACCCGAACCGGGACACCCGTAACATCCGCATGGAAGACGGCGTGCTTCTTCCCCGCTACCGCCTCCCTACAGAGGCCGAATGGGAATATGCAGCCTACGGTCTGCTCGGAAATACCGTCGACGAACGTGTTGTTGAGCGTCGGATCTACCCTTGGAACGGCCACTGGGTCCGTTATGATAGCCGCAAGAAAGGCGGTGCCTTCTATGGTGATTTCCGTGGCAACTTCATGCGCGGACGTGGTGACTACATGGGTGTTGCTGGGAGCCTGAACGATAACGCCGATGTGACCGCACCGGTCTTCAGCTACTGGCCGAACGACTACGGCTTGTACAACATGGCCGGCAATGTGAGCGAATGGGTCATGGACGTTTACCGCCCGCTCAGCCCCGAGGATAAGGACGACTTCCGTCCCTTCCGTGGCAACGTCTTCAAGACCAAGGTGCTCAACAGCGATGGTGCTGTGCAGGACAAGCACGACCTCGTGATCTACGATGTGGACGGCATCAAGTACTACCTCACCGAATTCCAGACCACGATGCAAGGTCGTGCCACGGATGAGGAGGCTGCTCTCATCGATGAGCTTCTCACGACGATCGATCAGTCCATCGAATTCAACAACACCCGGAAGCAGGACGCAGCCATGCAGCGTGTGCAGGACATGATCGACAACATCAAAGGGAAGGATCTCGAGATCTGTCCGAAGTTGTTGAGCGGCATCAGCGATTACCAAGCCGACCAGCCTGGTGACGTGCGTGTGCGGAACGTGACCGTGGAAGAGAATATCGACCGCCGGAACTACCGCGCTAGCGACAACATCGACTTCCAGGATGGCGATGTACAGAGCAGCATTTATTTCGAGACCCCCGATTTCGAGGGCAATCCGATGTACGACTGGGGCAAGACCTCCTTGGTGAACGACCGTAGCCGGGTGTACAAGGGTGCAAGTTGGGCCGACCGGATCTACTGGGCCAACCCCGGTACCCGCCGCCACTTGGACGAGCGCCAGAGCACGGCCACCATCGGCTTCCGCTGTGCCATGACCCGTGTGGGTAGCCCACGTGGTTTGGGTGACGACAAGAAAAAGAAGAAACTCGACGAGAAGCGTTGACCCCGTTCCGATCCTAATTTGGACCCCCGGCCACCACCGGGGGTCTTCTTTTGTACATGCGCGCGATCAACACGATAGCTCAGCTCCACCAACGCTTTCTCACTTGTGAAGGCATCAGCACCGACACACGCACCATCGGCAAGGGCAGCCTGTTCTTCGCGCTGAAGGGCCCCAACTTCAACGCCAATGCCTTCGCCACCGAAGCCCTGGAGAAAGGCGCGCGATATGCCGTGGTCGATGATGCGACGGTCGCCACTGACGATAGGTTCCTCTTGGTTCCCGACGCACTCCGGGCCTTACAGGACCTCGCTACGCACCACCGTCGCACCTTCGATATACCCGTTATCGGGATCACGGGCACGAATGGAAAGACCACGACCAAGGAGCTCGTTCATGCCGTACTTGCTGCTGACCGGTCCACGCTGGCCACGACAGGAAATCTGAACAACCACATCGGCGTACCGCTCACGCTGTTACGGATGAATGCGGATCACCGGGTCGCCATCATCGAAATGGGCGCGAACAAGGTGGGCGATATCGCCGAACTCACCTCCACCGCCGAACCGACCCATGGATTGATCACCAACATCGGCAAGGCACACCTTGAGGGATTCGGGAGTTACGAAGGTGTCATCCGTGCCAAGACCGAGATGTACCAGTTCATCCAACACAACGAGGGCATCCTGTTCGTGAACACGGAAGACGCGCTACTGATGGAGAAGAGCGCGGGCTCGGAACGCATTATGTTCGGCAATGCTCCTCAGGCGGATACGAACGGAAGTGCAACCGGTCCAGGACCCTTTCTCGAGTTCGTGTTCTCGGGCATGGACGGGCTCGTGCATCACGTCAGCACCCAGCTGATCGGTGCTTACAATCTGCCGAACGCGCTGGCCGCAGTGGCCATTGGTCAGCATTTCGGGGTTCCCGATGAACACATCGCCACCGCATTAGCGGCCTACACGCCGAGCAACAGCCGCTCGCAATTCACCGATTCGGGTAAGAACCAGCTGATCCTGGACGCCTACAACGCGAACCCGACGAGCATGCAAGCGGCCCTGGAGAACTTGGCTTCGATGCGCAGTGATCGCCCGAAACTGGCCATCATCGGCGATATGCTGGAGCTAGGCGCTGAAAGTGGGAAAGAACACAAAGCCATCGTCGACCTCGTTACCCACTTGGAGTTGGACGCTTTCTTCGTCGGGAAGGAGTTCGCCAAGGTCACCAGTGACGCTATCGCTTCCGCGAACGAACTTCACGAAAAGCTGAAAACGGATCCGATACAAGGCCGCTTGATCCTGGTGAAAGGTTCACGCGGGATCAAGCTTGAAACGTTGGTTCCTGCGTTGTAGCGGGAACATTCGCCGAGCCGATCGTTCCGGAACCACCTACGCAGTGGGACCGATCAACCCTTCAGTACCCCACGGCTGATCACGATGCGTTGCACCTCGCTGGTGCCTTCGTAGATCTGCGTGATCTTGGCATCGCGCATCAAGCGCTCCACGTGGTATTCCTTCACGTAGCCATAGCCACCATGCACCTGAACGGCTTCAACCGTGGTTCGCATGGCCACCTCACTGCTGAAGACCTTCGCCATGGCGCTGGCCTGATCGTAGTTCAGGTGCTGATCCTTGAGCCAAGCGGCCTTGAGGCAAAGCAAACGAGCCGCTTCGATCTCGGTGGCCATGTCCGCCAACTTGAATGCGATGGCTTGGTGCTCGCTGATCGCCTTGCCGAATGCCTTGCGCTCCTTGCTATACGCCAATGCGAGTTCGTATGCACCACTGGCGATGCCCAAGGCTTGCGAAGCGATACCGATACGACCGCCGCTCAAGGTCTTCATGGCGAAAGTGAAACCGAATCCGTCTTCACCGATGCGGTTGGCCTTGGGGACTTTCACGTCCTGGAACATCAAGGTGTGCGTGTCGCTGCCACGGATACCGAGCTTGTCTTCCTTCGCGCCAACCACGAAACCGGGCATGCCTTTCTCGACGATCAAGCAATTGATGCCCTTATGTCCTTTGGCAGCATCCGTTTGGGCCATGACCAAATACGTGCTGGCCGTACCGCCGTTCGTGATCCAATTCTTCGTTCCGTTCAGCAGGTAGTGATCGCCCATGTCGATCGCGGTGGTGCGTTGGCTCGTTGCATCGCTACCGGCTTCGGGTTCACTGAGGCAGAAAGCCCCGATCTTCTCCCCTTTGGCCAACGGAACGAGATACTTCTGTTTCTGTTCCTCGTTCGCGAATTGCTCCAGCCCCCAGCAAACGAGGGAGTTGTTCACGCTCATCACCACGCTGGTGCTGGCGTCGATCTTGCTGATCTCCTCCATCGCAAGCACGTAGCTGATGGTATCCATGCCACCGCCACCATACTTCGGATCCACCATCATTCCCAAGAAACCGAGTTCTCCCAATTGCTTGATCTCCTCGGCAGGGAAGCGTTGCTCGCGATCACGGTCGATCACACCCGGCTTCAGCACGTTCTGGGCAAAATCGCGTGCCGCATCGCGCACGGCGAGTTGTTCTTCGGAGAGGTCGAAATTGAGACCGGAAAGGGTGGCAGTTTCTTGCATGGTTCTGACTGGGGACGCGAAAATAACGGATGAAGCGCTAGGGTTGTTCCCAGAGGTGGGAAGAAAGCGGGAAAGCGGGCACCTTTGTCCCATGCAGCGGTATTCGGCCATCGGCGTCATGAGCGGAAGTTCCTTGGATGGAATGGACCTCGCTTGGTGTGAATTCACCGAGGAGAATGGAAAATGGACGTACAGCATCCGTGAGGCGCGTACCATCCCCTGTTCCGCAACGTTGCGTGATCGGCTTGTGAACGTGATGCAGGGATCCGCCCTCGAACTGGCGCGCCTGCATTGCGATATGGGGAAAATGATCGGAGACGCTTGCAGGGAAATGGTGGAAGGAAAGTCCATTGATCTGATCGCTTCACATGGTCACACGATCTTCCACAAACCGGACGAGGGTTTGACGACCCAGATCGGCTGTGGTGCGGAGATCGCGGCTAGATCTGGGATCACAACGATCTGCGACTTCCGGACGATGGACGTGGCTTTGGGTGGACAAGGTGCTCCGTTGGTGCCCTTGGGCGAGAAGTTACTGTTCCCACAGTACAAGACCTTTCTGAACATCGGCGGTATCTGCAACATCGCCGTCCACAGCGAGGACCGTGTGGTCGGCTATGATGTCTGCATCGGCAATCAGGCCTTGAATTTCCTGGCGGAAGAGATCGGAGAACGATACGATAGGGATGGCGCAATGGCTCGATCCGGAGAGGTGAATGCTGCTCTCCTTCAACGCCTGAACGCACTTCCCTTCCATGCCCAAGCGCCACCGCGGTCGTTGGGCCGTGAGTGGTTCGGCGCCGATGTGCAGCCGTTCATTTCCGATGTGTCGATCACTTTGAAGGACCGCATGCGAACCGTGGTGGAGCACATGGCAACCATCATTGGACGATCCGTGAAGAACAACCCGGATGCCGTATTGGTAACAGGAGGCGGAGCGCACAACGGATACTTGATGGAACGGATCAGCGCCCTATGCGACGCAAGGATCGAGATCCCGGACCGGGTGACGATCGAGTACAAAGAGGCCCTCATCTTCGCTTTGCTCGGGGTGCTGCGTTTACGGAAGGAGGAAACCGAACCCGCCAGTGTGACCGGAGCAAGGCAGGATTCAGTGGGTGGGGCGATGTACATGGGCAATTAACACCCAACCGGGATAACCTTCCTGATCGCGGACCGGGCCTCCTTCGACCGCCGGGTTACTTTCGCACCACTTGCAAGTAGAACCGTGATGCGTGAAGCCCTGCGCCGCTTTGAGGAGCGTGCCCCCGAGATCGTCTTTGAATGGAACGATGCCGCCACCGGCGCGAAAGGTTGGGTGGTGATCAATAGCCTGCGCGGCGGCGCTGCTGGCGGTGGAACACGGATGCGCAAAGGCCTGGACAAACGCGAAGTGGAGAGCTTGGCGAAGACGATGGAAGTGAAGTTCAGTGTCTGCGGCCCTGCGATCGGGGGAGCCAAGAGCGGCATCGACTTCGACCCCGCTGATCCACGGAAGGCGGAGGTCTTGGACCGTTGGTACAAGGCGGTGATGCCCTTGCTCAAGAACTACTACGGCACAGGTGGCGACATGAACGTGGACGAACTCCACGAAGTGATCCCCATCACGGAGCGCTATGGATTGCGCCATCCGCAAGAGGGCGTGGTCAACGGCCACATCGGCACCAACGAAGAATTGAAGCTCCAAGCCATCCAGCAACTGCGCACCGGTGTGAGCAAGTTGGTGGATGATGGCGAATACGTACCGGCTCCAGGAAAATACGCCGTGGCCGACATGATCACCGGCTGGGGTGTAGCGGAGAGCATTCGGCACTACTACCATATCTATGGCGGCGACCTGAAAGGCAAACGCGTGATCGTGCAAGGTTGGGGCAATGTGGCAGCTGCAGCAGGCTACTACCTGAGTCGCGAAGGAGCGCGCATCGTGGGCATCATCGACCGTGTAGGTGGCGCCATCAGTGCCGATGGTCTGTCGGCAGATGAGGTCCGCACTCTGTTCGTGGAGAAGGATGGCAATTCGCTGCGTATGCCGGGCATGCTTTCTTTCGAAGAGGTGAACCAGCGCATCTGGGACATCGGTGCCGACGTATTCCTACCCTGCGCAGCCAGCCGTTTGGTGACACAGGATCAAGTGGACCGCATGGCCAAGGCCGGGTTGCAAGTGATCAGCAGTGGAGCCAACGTTCCGTTCGCCGACAAGGAGATCTTCTACGGCCCCATCGCGGAACACGCAGATGGACAAGTGAGCGTCATCCCGGATTTCATCGCTAACTGTGGCATGGCCCGTGTATTCGCCTATTGCATGCAACCGGGCGTTGCGCTTACCGACAAGGCCATCTTCACCGATGTAAGCCAGATGATCGGAAACGCACTTACCGCCACCCACGCACGGAATTCTTCCCCGAAGCACCTCACCCGAACCGCCTTCGAGATCGCCTTGGAGCGTCTCGCTTGACAATTCTCCACAGCCTTTCCGCGTTCAACACAGACAACCGCCAACATGTCCCTCGAACTCTTCGCCCAGATCCAGGATGCCTCCGAGGCCGCTCGCCAAGTGCTGGAACAAACCTCCTCCGTCCCCGTCC
>CADEDY010000009.1:46879-128473 GCA_902826215.1 uncultured Bacteroidota bacterium | reverse complement strand
CACCGAGCGATTGCACGTAGTGAATGGCCGTGTGCGGATCGAAGAGCTACCCAACGACATGGAAGCCGAAGGCCTGACAAGGGTGGTGGTGGTGGACGATGCAGCTACGGACGAGCGCGGCGTGCTGAAATGGATGGACATTACGAACTTGATCCCTGTGGATTGTGAGTGGAACATGACCACCGGAGCCAACAACCACGTGTATACGGCCATAGGTGCAGCTGATCCGAACTGCCCCGATGCAACGGATGCCGTTGGGATCGGCTTGGACCCAAGTACAGCAGGGGCGACCCCAGCGAAGTTGCACGTATCGGCCTCGAATACGTTCCCGTTCGGAACTCGCGTCGTGGTGACCAATGCCTCTGGGAATTCCACTGGCTCGTTCGTGGATGTGACAGGATCCGGTCAAAGTGTTCGTGGGATGCAAGTTTTCTCCCATGGCACGAGCACAGTAGCGAGAGCAGGCGAATTCATTTCGTACGACGCTGGTACTTATGCCCATGGTGTCAATGGCGAGGTCCATAACTGCACAGGTGAGGCCATTGGGGTAGAAGGCATAACGTATACGAATGCGCTATCGAACTATGGGGTGAAAGGCGAGATCGTATCACCGATCACCACAGGCGCTTACTATGCGGTCCATGGCGAAGCACCGGTACAGGCCAACTGTTGGGCGGGTTGGTTCGAAGGAGACATGAATGTGAACGGAGTTGCGTCATGTAATGCTATGGCTTGGACTTCTGATGCAAACTTGAAAACGAACGTCGAGGACATTACCAGTGCTGTCGAAATTCTCGGGCAACTGGCACCGAAGAACTATGACTTTCTAACCGAGGAGCATCCGACCATCGGACTGCCGATCGGACCGCAGCACGGGTTCATTGCTCAGGAGGTTGAAGAAGTAATACCAGATCTGGTTTCTACGATCACGATCGCGGCTAAGATTGATTCCTTGGGCAACGTTGTGTACCCGGAAGAGACGGTCAAAGCACTCAACTACATCGGTATCATCCCATATCTGGTTGCGGGGATCAATGAGCAACAATCGCAATTGGCTGCGTCGCAAGCCACCAACACCGCGTTGAACGAACAATTGCAAGAGGTGCTTGCCCGCGTCGATGCCATGGAGCAGAACTTGGCTGCGTGTTGTGCAATCCAAGCCACCCCTGCAGACCTTCGCGAAAACACGCCTGGTATTCCAAGCCTGAACGACACCGAAGGCGACGGCAAACTCCGCATCCAACCAAACCCCTTCAGCGAGAGCACCACGGTGTACTACACTTTGGAGCGTGGTGGTCGCGCACAACTGATGGCCAACAGCGCCGATGGCAAGCAACTGCGTGTGCTGCAAGAGGCCACCTTGGAAGGTGGCGACTACCAGTACAACTGGAACACGGCAGATCTGGCAGCAGGCATCTACTACGTGACTTTGTTGGTCGATGGTCAGCCCGTGGTGAAGAAAGCGGTGAAGGTGAACCGCTAGATCCAGACCTTTTGAATGGAGAACGGCGACCTGCTCGGGTCGCCGTTCTGCGTTCTTGTTCTAGGGTAATGAGCGCCGGGCCTTGGTGAGTCACCGGATAAGTCGCTATCGCGCCTTTTCGGTGTGACGGCGTTGGGTAGGTGGATGCGACGGTACTAGGTGGTGATGTCCGACTAGGTCCGTCACGCCGGGCGGAGGGTGGGAGGTGCGTTGGGGAGGGCGTCTCACAGATGCCTGCTGCGTTGGTAGGCCTTGGTGAGTCACCGGATCGGTCGCTGGCACATTCCTTCCCGAACGTCGGTCCAGTACTACGCTTGTATTTCCCGCCAACGATTACTTTCGGATCATGCCAGCCCTAGCCGAGAAGGTTTGTTTGGAATGCGGCGAGAAGATCGCCGGGCGCACCGATAAGCGGTTCTGCTCCGATGCGTGCAGGAACCTGTACCACTACCACACGAACAACGCGCCGATCAATTACGTGCGCAACGTGGTGAATGCCTTGAAGCGCAACCGGCGGGTGCTTTCGGAACTGAACACCGGTCCGGATGGCAAGACGAAGGTGCACCGGGAGAAATTGTTGGAGCGGGGGTACAGTTTCCTGTACCACACCAATACGCACCGCACCAAGGCGGGCAATACCTACGTGTTCTGTTTCGAGCAGGGCTACCTGGAACTCGGGGAGAACTGGTTCATGCTCGTGCGGCGCGACGAGTACCTGGGCCGCGCAGGCGACCTGAAGAAGGACTAGGTCCTACAGTGCCCAGATCAGCAGCACGATCAGGGCCAGCACCATCAGGCCCACGAGGACCGGACCGCCGATCTCGTTCTGTTCGGCTTCTTCGGGGAAATGTCCTTCGAAATGATGATCGCTCATGGCCTGGTAGGTTGTGCGGGCAAATATAGAAGGCGGAAAGGAAGGTCGACGCGATCGCGACCCGCACGATGTGCACAGCGGAGCGGGAACAGCCGGTTCAGTTCAAACTGAAGGTCGGTTGCCGGAGGACCATGCGGGCGATCACTGAACTTTCGTTGGCACGCATGCGCTTGATCATGGCAAGCACCTGTTCGTCCAGTTCACGATCGCTCAGCTTGGCCAGGTCCCGGTACACCGGTAGGCTGCTTTTGCTCTTGAGGATGAGCGCTATTTTGTAGGAGCGTGACATTGGTTCCGCCTTGAAGACGCTGCGAGCAGGCGAAGGGATGCCTCTGGGATGCGGCGTTTACACCTTTTTCACAGAAACGGTCGGGAAAGGGGAGGGAGCGGTGCTGGCCTCTCGCTTCTAGCCTCTCGCCTCTTGCCTCTTGCTGCGAGCCGAGAGCCTTGCGGGCTCGGCGGATCGCGAAAGCTCTTGTCGGGGTGAGAGGGTTCGAACCTCCGACCTCGTCGTCCCGAACGACGCGCGCTACCGGGCTGCGCTACACCCCGAGGTTGGTTGCGGCAAAAATAGAAGAAGCGTCGAGTAAGGCACAAGACTCAAGGTTCAAGACACAAGTGTCAAGACTCAAGTCTCAAGAACCAATACTCAAGATCCAAGTCTCACGTAACAAGATCCAAGTATCAAGTGCTTTGCGGTCTTGGCCGGCGTCTCAACCCACAGCGGCGAGCAATTGCCAACTGAGCCTGCCAACTGCCCCTGCTTAAGCGTCGAACTTATACCCGATGCCCTTGATGGTCTTGATGCGGTCGTCGCCGATCTTTTCGCGGAGCTTGCGGATGTGCACATCGATGGTGCGGTCGCCGACGAAGAGCTCGTTGCCCCAGATCTGGCTGTAGATCTCGTCCCGCTTGAACACCTTGCCGGGCTTGCCGATGAGTAAGGTGAGGAGTTCGAATTCCTTCTTGGGCAGTTGCAGTTCCTGATCTCCGACGTAGACCATCACGCGTTCAAGATCCACTTTGATGCCGTTGGACTCGAGGATCTTGCCTTCGGGCTTATCGGCGCCACTCCGCTTCAGCAGGGCCTTCACCTTGCTCACGAACACCTTCGGGCGCACGGGCTTGGTGATGTAGTCGTCCGCGCCGGCATCGAAGCCTGCGATCTGCGAATAGTCCTCGCCACGTGCGGTGAGGAAGGTGATCACCGTGTGCTTGAACTCGGGCAGCTGGCGCAATTGCATGCACACTTCCACGCCGTCCATGCCGGGCATCATGATGTCGAGCACCACCAGATCGGGGCGCCAGCTCTTGGCGGACTTCAGCGCATCCTTTCCGTTGAGGGCCGTTTGCACGGAATACCCTTCACGTTCCAGGTTGTACTTGAGCATCTCGACGATATCGGGCTCGTCATCCACCAACAAAACCTTCTGCGTCAACGCTCCAGCCATGTGATCGTCCATGTGTTCGGTACAAAGGTTGGCTGCGGTTTCCGCGTGGATGTTAAGGAGTGGTCAAATATAGGTTAAGGCCGAAGGGCGTTCCGGCGTTGCACGCGTTCCGTTCTTTCAGGCCCTTCGGGCTGGAAAGCACGTTTCTTGAACCACAGTTGGACACGGATGGTCGCAGATGCAACAGTACGTGGGCTGATCGGTGTTCATCTGTGTTCATCCGTGGTTCAATTCATCAAAATACAACGCCGTCCGGCGCTGCCGAAAGTCCTTGGTTGACCAAGCGAAGTTGCGCTAATTTCGCCGCGTTCGCGGGAGTAGCTCAGTTGGTAGAGCATCAGCTTCCCAAGCTGAACGTCGCGGGTTCGAGTCCCGTTTCCCGCTCAAGGCCCGTCGGCATCGGCGGGCCTTTCCGTTGGAGCGTCATCCACATTCGTTCGTTGACGGTAGGGGGCAGGTGGGCTCAACGTGGGGTGATCAACGGCGCTATGTTCGGCCCGTGAAGTCCGAACGACAAGGGGGCAAGGTCATTCGTGTGGCCGAATTATTCGCTGGTGTAGGCGGTTTCCGGCTGGGCTTGGAGCGCGCTTCCACCAAAGGGGTGCGCTACGAAGTGGCCTTCAGCAACCAGTGGGAACCGGGCAAACGCACGCAGCATGCGTCGGATGTATACGTCTCGCGTTTCGGCGCAGCGCATCATGTGAATGCGGACATCTCCACCGTGGAGGTGAGAACGATCCCGGATCACGACCTGCTCGTGGGCGGCTTTCCGTGCCAGGACTATTCGGTGGCCAGCACCTTGAAGAACAGCAAAGGCCTACAAGGGAAGAAGGGCGTGTTGTGGTGGCAGATCCATCGCATTCTGGAACAGAAGAAGACGCGACCGTCCTACCTGTTGCTCGAGAACGTGGATCGTTTGCTCGGCTCTCCCGTGGGGCAACGCGGGCGTGATCTCGCGGTGATGCTGCGATCATTGGATCTCTTGGGCTATGCCGTGGAATGGCGCGTGATCAATGCCGCGGACTATGGCATGCCACAGCGTCGTCGGCGCGTATTCCTGCTGGGTTACCACAAGCGAACATCCGAGTACAAAGCCTTGCACAAGGCCGTCCCAACGGATTGGATGGAGACCGACGGTACCCTGGCGAAAGCCTTTCCGGCGTCGTTCGGATCCACTACGGTCGGCTCGTTCTCCATCGCGCAGGACCTCGATGTGCTCTCCAAGAAGTTCGGTGCGGGCACGGGCATTTCGCCGTTCCGTTCCGCAGGCATCATGATGGATGGGGTGGTATTCTCCGGTGCGTGCAAGCCTGTATTCACTGGTGATTTGGCCCAACTCAAGGATGTGCTGCAACCCGATGCCGACGTTCCTGCAACGTTCTTCATCGCGAAGAAGGACCTTCCGCAGTGGCGCTATTTGAAAGGATCGAAACGCGAAGCCCGTTCCAGTTCCAACGGTCACAGTTATGCCTATTCCGAAGGAGCGATGGTGTTCCCCGATCCGTTGGACCGGCCGTCGCGCACCATCATCACCGGCGAAGGTGGCCGCTCACCGTCGCGGTTCAAGCATGTGATCAGTCGCGATGGCAAGAAGTACCGCCGTTTGACCCCCGTGGAGTTGGAGCGATTGAACATGTTCCCCGATGGCCACACGGAAGGCGTCAGCGATGCGTGGCGGGCTTTCTTCATGGGCAATGCCTTGGTGGTGGGGGTGGTGGAGCGCATTGCGCAGGCCTTGGGTGCCTCGATCGCGGCGAAGCCCTGATGTCAGGTTCTGCTCCGTAGTTCGACCCTATGACGAACGAACAGCATGGACATCCCGTTGTTCAAGGAACAGATGAAGAAGGAAACAGGAAGGATCCGATCGCATGTGATGGCACTGACCTTGTGCGCCGGTTCGCTGGTGGCCTGCACCGGTGGCGTTGCGGAGAATGGAGGAACAACAACGATGAAGGAACCGATGGATATGGAAACGACCGCAGGAATGGATACGATCACGCTGGGTGCCGGCTGCTTCTGGTGCGTGGAGGCAGTTTTCGTGGAACTGAAGGGTGTGGCCTCGGTCACCTCTGGCTACATGGGTGGCCAGGTGAAGAACCCGAGCTACCGCGAAGTGTGCACGGGCACCACCGGACATGCCGAAGTGGCGCGCATCATCTTCGATCCGAAGGTGATCACCGTGGATGAGATCCTGGAGGTGTTCTGGCAAACCCACGACCCCACGACCTTGAACCGCCAAGGCGCCGACAGTGGCACGCAGTACCGGTCGGCGATCTTCTACCACAACGCCGAGCAACAACGTATCGCCGAAGCGTACAAGAAGAAGTTGGATGAGAGTGGTGCTTTCCGTGGTCCACTGGTCACCGAGATCGTGCCCGCCTCAACCTTCTACGAGGCCGAGGACTACCACCAGAATTACTACGCGCTGAATGGGGACCAAGGCTATTGCCAGATGGTGATCCGCCCGAAGGTGGACAAGTTCCGCAAGGTGTTCGCCGACAAGTTGAAGTGATGCCCTTCGCGGATCGTCCGCTTCCTCGCGGGTAGCGGTAGCTTCGCGGCCGATGTTCAGCAAAGGCACCAAGCTCTACAGCGTCCTCCACCGGAAATGCCCGCATTGCCACGAGGGCGAATTCATGGTGACGCGCAACCCGTACGACCTAACGCTCACCGGCGATCTGCTTCCCGGCTGTTCGGTGTGCCATAGGAAGTACCAGCCAGAGCCGGGCTTCTATTATGGCGGCATGTACGTGACCTATGCCCTTTCGGTGGGGCTCTGCATCGCGATCTTCATCGCCACCTTGGTGCTGGCACCGGACATTTCTGCCGTGGACCAGATCCTCTGGATCCTCGGCGCGCTGGTCGTACTGGCACCGCCGATCTACGCGTGGTCCAAGATCATGTGGGCCAACATGTTCATCAGCTACAAAGGCGTGGCGCACCTGCCCGACGAAGACGCCAAGTGGGTGATGCGCTGATCATGATCGATCAAGGCACCAAGGTCGCTGGATCCACGCCTTCGGGCAAGGGCTCGAGATCCGTTTGGTGCGAAGCGAAGATGAACGCTTGGTAAGGGATCTTCGCAGAGTAAGCACCAACATCCGTATAGCCGACGAGCCCGATGTCATCCATGATGCGTTCGCTGCTCATGCGATCGGTCATCGGCGGGCCCATGGGTGTTTCGGTGTTCAACCATTCCACCAGGAACAGCGGCTTCGGCATGCGGGTGCCTTCGTACACCTTGGTGAGGAACTCCTTCTTGTTCGGGATCCGCACGAAGCTGTGGACCAGGATGCAGGCGTCCACTTCCTCCGGCGCCAAGGCTGGATCACCGATAGGCGAAAGGCGGGTACGCAGGCGGTCGTCGCCCAGGTTCAATTCCTTCTTGCGCGCCTCGATCAGTGCGATGTTGGCGGGGTCGTCGTCGATGGCGATCACGTTGGCGCCCACCTCGATCATCTTGAAGGTGAAGTAGCCGTCCTGCGCATGCAGATCGGCGATCGTGCGGCCGCGCAGGTCGTTGCCCATGAGCATGAAGACCTCTTGCGGTTTCTGCCATGCATCGCGCTCACTGGTCGAAGCGGACCGGTTCTCGGTTGTGGTTCCGGTCGCTGATGGATCAGGTGCGGCGGTGTTCTCGGCCGGTGGAGTGTCGGTGGAGCAGGAGGCCGAACCGGCTAGGAAGAGCGTATAAAGGAGTGCGCGCATGATTCAACTTATGGTGCGCAAAAGTACCGAAGCCGCCAAACGTGACGAGCATCCTGGCAGCTTGAGTAATTTCCATGGGGAATAATACATTCGTAAATTCGCCCCGCGAAGACATCGCACACGCTTCCATGCCCCGCATTGACGAAGAACTCAAGAGCCGTTTCGAGAGCGAACAGCAGAAGGCCATGCTCAACGTCCTCTTCACGGCCAACTGGTTCAAGAGCCGCCAAGTGGAGCTCTTCAAGCCGTATGGGATCAGCCCGCAGCAGTACAACATCCTGCGGATCCTGCGCGGTGCCAAAGAGCGGGTGAACATGCATTGCGTGAAGGAGCGCATGATCGACCGGTCGCCGAATGCCACGCGCCTCACCGACAAGCTCATCGCCAAAGGATTGGTGGAGAGGGAGCGCTGCGAAGAAGATCGGCGGGTGGTCTACGTGCGCATCAGCAAGAAAGGCCTTGAGCTCCTGAGCACCATCGACAAGAAGAACAAATTGGCCCAACAGCAGGACATCGAGCGGCTATCCGAACCCGATGCCGCCGCTTTGAATCGTGCCCTGGACGCGTGGCGCGGGTGAACCATCCGGTGCCATTTGTTGTTCGATCCATACTTCCCAACGAATTCCAAACCCATCAATCTACCATGCGCACGATCCTGTTCTCCCTGGCGTTGGCCAGCATCCCCGCCGCTTTCGCCCAATCCGGAACGCCACGACCAGTTGATCCTGCGGCAAGTAAAGTGCTTTGGACGGCCACCAAGGTCACCGGCGAACACACGGGTGGGGTACCCGTGAAGGAGGGAAGTATCTCGGAGATGGACGGCGTGCTGACCGGTGCGGAAGTCACCATGGACATGAAGGGGATCACGTGCATCGACATCGATAACGAGGCCACCAACGCCAAGTTGGTCGGTCACTTGAAGTCGGAGGATTTCTTCGATGTCGAGAAGTTCGGTACCGCCACCTTCAAGTCGACCAAGGTGGAGAAGTTGGCCGATGTCGCACCCGGCAAGCCGAACTACCGTGTGACCGGTGAACTCACGATCAAGGGCGAGACCAAGCCGAACACCTTCGATTGCCTCTTCTGGATGGATGGCAGCGTAGCGCGCGCCGCGGCCACCTTCACCTTCGACCGTGCGCAATACGACATCAAGTACCGCTCGGGCACCTTCTTCCCTGATCTCGGCGACAAGGTGATCTCGGACACGGTGTCCTTGACCTTCGACATGAGTGCGAAATGAGCGGAACGCCGGTGCGTCGCAGTGCTTTGCCGATCCATCCGGTGCTGAACGAAAGGTTCAGTCCGCGGTCCTTCAGTGATCGGCCGGTGACCGACGAAGAGTTGGAACTCGTCCTGGAGGCAGCGCGTTGGGCACCGAGCAGCATGAACGAGCAGCCGTGGCGATTCCTTGTGACGCGGAGAGGAGGCGAAGGGCATGCCGAATTGCTTTCAGCCTTGAACGAGAGCAACTCCGTGTGGGCGGATAAAGCGCCCGTGTTGATCCTCAACATGGTGCACCGGACGTTGTCGCGCAACGGTCAGGAGAATTTCCACGCCCGCCATGATCTGGGTACGGCGATCGGACAGCTTACCGCGCAGGCCACGGCCTTGGGCATGGGCTTGCATCAACTGGGTGGTTTCCATCCGGATCAAGCGCGCACGGTGTTCGGGATCCCCGAAGACGTCGACCTGGTCAGCGTGATCGCGCTGGGGCATCCGGGTGAACCGGAGGCGCTGGATGGAAGTCTACGCGAACGCGAGTTGAATCGAACGCCGCGCAAGCCGCTCGCCGAGCTGGTGCACTTCGGTAAGTTCTGATCTCACTTCTTCTTCGGCTTTTCCTGCTGCACGTCGCGCTCCCAAAGCTGGTTGCCCTCGTTGTCGAACACGCGTACGGTCATGGTACGCGCACCCTTGGCACCCGCGAAGGAGAGCGTGCCGAAGTTGCGTCGCTTCACATACGTGCCGGGTATGCGTAACGTATTCTCTTCCACCGGCGCGTAGGTTCCGGAGGTGAGCGGAGAACACGTGAAGTCGTGGATCTTGCGACCATCTGCCAAGCGCAGCAAGCTCATCTCCGTGAAGTGCCGATCGCCGGTGAGAAAGACCACCCCAGTGATCCCTTCCTCATCGATGCGTCGCAGCAATTCGGCGTACTCCTTCGTCATGGTGCTGTAGTTCTCGAACACCGCACCAGGGTTGAGCACTTGTGTCCCGACAGCGACCAACTTGAAAGAGGCATCGCTGTAGCGCAGTGCGTTGATGAGCCAATCCAGCTGTTGCTTGCCGAGCAACTGGGGCTCCGAGGTCTTGGCATCGCCGGGTACCCGATAGGTGCGGTCGTCCATCAGGAACAGGTCCACATCGTTGTAGCTGAAGGAGGTGATGGCCCCTTCCACACCCGGTGCGCCGCTGGTGGGGTTGGGCCAGAAGAGTTCGAAGATCTCGCGGCTCATGGCACTGCCGATGAAACTTCCATCGCCATCGTTCGGACCGAAATCGTGATCATCCCAAATGGCGCAGTGCGCGGTGCCGCGCAGCAAGCGTTGCATTTCGGGGGTGGCACGCGTGTGCGTGTAGCGATGCAGGAAACCCGTGCGGCTGCCCCAATCCGGTTCGCGCAGGTAGATGTTGTCGCCGAGCCAGATCATCAGGTCCGGTTCCTTGTCGGCTATCGAATTGAAGATGACGAGAGAATCGCCGTAGGGCTTGCCGGGCCGATCGTAAGCCGGTTCGTTGATGTAGGCACAGCTTCCCAAGGCAAAGGTGAACGGCGGTGGATCGGTGCGGTGCTTCCAGATCGGCTGCGTGCGGAAGCGAAGGGGCTCGGGCATGGCCTGCACGGCACCATCGATCTTCACGGCATACTGGTAGGTCGTTCCCGGGGTCAACGGACCCACATGGAAGGTCATGGCGTGGGCTTGCGAGGCGTCGGAGGTCTGCGCTGTAGTGGAGACCTGCAGGTCCGGGGCGTTCTCCGGCCAGTACATGATCGCCGCTTCGCACGGCCCGGTGCATTGCAGCCAGATCGCGGTCTCCATCAGGTCGGGCGGGCCGGTCATGGGGCCGTTCACCTGCACTTGCGCAAAGGTCGGCGCGGAGATCACGAGGAGGAAGGAGAGGAGGCAACGCATACCACAAAGATGCGGTTGTGGTCGATGCCGTCGATACGGATACCTTTGCCGCCTCCCAACAATAACCTTGACCTAACGCATGAGTTTCGACCTGATCCAAGCGTGGCTTGACATGAAGGACCAACTGCCCGAGCTCGCCATCGAGGGCATCGGTCTCAAGTATGTCTATCCCATCTTCCTCGGTCTCATCGTCATGGAGTACTTCGCCGCGAAGGACCTGTACGACCTCAAGGAGAGCTTCTCTGGCTTCATCATCGGTGTGGGCGCCACGATCATCCGCGTGATCACCAACGTCTTCGAGATCTCGCTGTACATGTTCCTGTTCTGGTGGGCGGCGGACTTCCGGCAGGAGTATCTGGGCTATAGCAGCCTGGGCTATGCGTGGTACATCTGGCTCATCTGCGTGATCGCCGACGACCACAACTTCTACTGGCACCACCGCTTGGCGCACAACGTCCGCTTGCTCTGGGCCGCGCACCTGCCGCACCATTCGGGCCGTAAGTACAACCTCACCATCAGCATCCGCAACGGCTGGTTCATCACCTTGGTGAAACCCATCTACTGGCTCTGGATGCCGCTGCTGGGCTTCGAACCCATCATGATCGCGACCTGCCTCATCGCGAACGCCTTCTACCAGTTCACGCTGCATTCGCAACTGATGCCTTCGTACGGCTGGTTGGAGAACATCTTCAACTCTTCCTACGTGCATGTGGTGCACCACAGCAGCAACACCGAATACCTGGATCGCAACCACGGCGGCATCTTCACCTTCTGGGATCGCCTCTACAACACCTGGCAGGCGCCGATCAAAGGCATGAAACCCGTATTCGGCATCAGCCACGATCCGAACACGAACAACCCCATCACCCACAACATCTTCGAGTTCCAGGAGATCTGGCGCGACCTCAAGAAGTCGCCCAAATTGAAGGACAAGTTCATGTACGTCTTCGGCCCTCCCGGCTGGAGTCACGACGGCAGCAGCAAGACCAGCCACCAGCTGCAAGAAGAACTGCGCGCGAACGGCACCTTCGGGAAGCTGGAACAGGAGCCGGTGGCGATTCGGGCGTGATCCTTGTTCAGATAATGAGAAAGGCCGGGAGATCCCCGGCCTTTCTTGTTGCAGTTCAACACGGTTCTATCCTCCGAAAAGCCTGCCCAAGAGGGAGCCTTTCTTCTTCTTATCGGCTTGTTGGTCCTTGTTCTGGCGGTCGGCGTCCTCACCGAAAAGCTCCTTGGTCATGGCGGCGTAGTCGGGCTTGGCAGCGCTCGACTTCTGCTGCTGTGCTGGACGGTCGTTCCGCTCGGTGCGCTCGTTGGGGCGGCGGTCGTTGTTGCGGGCATTGGCCTGCTGCGGGCGACGCTCGCGCTGATCCGGACGTGGGCCGCGCGGCTGTTGGCCTTGCGGACGTGGTTCGCGTTGCGGGCGTGCCTGGCCTTGGGCTTGAGCGGGTGCGGGCGTGCGTTGTTCGCGCGGTTCGTTGGAACGGCTGCGCTGTCCACCACGGTTACCACCGCTGCGACGCTCGCCCCCATGGCGGTTGCCTTCACCTGCCGCACGAGGTGCATTGCGTTGGCCTTGGCCGCTGCGTTGTCCTTGCCCACGGCCGGGGCCACGAGGTTGGCGCGGTTCGCGCACCTCGGGTTCAGCCTTCTTCGGGCCACCTGTCATCACGAACGGATGCTCGGCAACGACCGGGATATCACGTTTGATCAAGCGCAGGATGTCGCGCAGGAACTCCTTCTCTTCATGATCGCAGAAGGAGAGGGCGCGTCCCGATGCGCCGGCACGACCCGTGCGGCCGATGCGGTGTACGTAGGTCTCCGGGATGTTCGGGATGTCGAAGTTGATCACGTGGGTGAGGCCATCGATGTCGATGCCGCGTGCAGCGATGTCGGTTGCCACCAAAGCGCGGATCTTCCCTTCCTTGAAGTTCTTCAAGGCGTTCTGGCGAGCGGTCTGGCTCTTGTTGCCGTGGATGGCTTCTGCGCCGACACCCGCCTGCTCCAGGATCTTCACCACTTTGTTCGCGCCGTGCTTGGTGCGTGTAAAGATCAAGGCTTCGCGGATCGTATCACCCTTCATCAGTTCCACCAACAGCTTGTTCTTGTCGGTGCGGTCCACCATGTACAGGTGCTGGTCGATGGTCTCGGCCGTGGTGCTCTGCGGCGCCACTTCCACCTTCACCGGGTTGGTGAGGATGCTGTTGGCCAGCTTGGCGATCTCCGGCGGCATCGTCGCGCTGAAGAACAAGGTCTGGCGCTTCGCGGGAAGCTTGGCGATCACCTTCTTCACATCATGGATGAAGCCCATGTCCAACATGCGGTCGGCTTCGTCGAGTACGAAGATCTCCAGCCCGTTCAGGTGAACGAAGCCTTGGCCCATCAGGTCCAGGAGGCGACCGGGCGTGGCCACTACGATGTCCACACCACGGTGCAATGCATCGGTTTGTGGCTTCTGGCCTACACCACCGAAGATCACGGTGTGTTTCACTTGCAGGTTGCGGCCGTATGCCGTGAAGCTCTCACCGATCTGGATCGCCAATTCCCTTGTAGGAGTAAGGATCAACGTGCGGATGGCACGCTTCGCTTGCGGTGCTTGCGCCGTCAGTTCCTGTAGGATCGGGATCGCGAAGGCTGCGGTCTTGCCGGTGCCGGTCTGCGCGCAACCCAAGAGGTCACGGCCTTGGATCAGGTGCGGTATCGCTTGTTCCTGGATCGGCGTAGGGTGGGTGTAGCCTTCTTCGTTGAGGGCTTTCAAAATGGGCTCGATGAGCCCGAGGTCGTTGAACGTTTTGCGTTCCATACTGCGTACGCTGGATAACCCCAGCGCGGGTTGTGTGCGGTGCGTTCAGGCCATTGTCCCTGAACACACCTTTTCAAGTGTTGTTGTGGAAGCCCCGTCTATCGGGTCCGGCGTGCAATGATCCGCTGGGAATTGCGCCTGGACAGTTGCGGTGAAGCGAAAGCTGGGCGCTGGGGGCTTTGTTCATCAAGTAGACGAACGGGCCAAAGATACGTGGAAAGTTCGGGAAGGTTCGAGATGAGGCGCAAAGCGCCGGGAAATGCGGTCCGCAGATTTCGCAGATTACGCAGATGAGCGCAGATCAAATACAAGGCTTTATGCAGGGAGGGTACCAGAGAGACCGACAATGCCACTTATTGCAAAGGAGGTACTCATCTGCGCTATCTGCGGACAGATCTCCTTCAACTCTGCGGATGCGTGGCCAGTTTGCGCACCATCTCCTGCGCGAGGCTCGATGCGTCCATGCCGTAGGCGCTCACCAGTATGCCTTGGACCGCATGGTCCTTTGAGCTGATGGCGTAGACGATGCTCTGGTCCTCGGGGTCGCTGTTGCCCTCGAAGCGGTGGAACTCGTCGATCTCGAATTGTGCGGGATCCAAGCTCAGGCCGCGCGCATCGCAGACGAGGCATTTCTCGGCAAGCACCAGGTCATCAGTGTAGCCGCGCTTTTGTAGATCGTTCACGGCTTCGGAGAGGGTGGAGTAGGCGGGCATGGGTTGAAGGTAGGTATGCTTGGGATGAAAAAGCCCCGCTGATGCTATCATCAGCGGGGCTTCATGCATTTGGTTCGGTTCAGTTCTTCACCTGTGTCCCGGCCAGCATATCCTTGATACCACCCAAGCTGCTCAGCACGCCCGTGGCCTCGAACGGAATGTACACCACCTTGTTGTCCTTGCCGCTGGTCATGGCTTCCAGCGTTTCCAAGTACTTCATCGCGATCAGGTAGTTGGCCGGATCGGCGTTGGCGCCTTTGATCGCATCGGTCACCAAGCGGATCGCTTCGGCTTCACCTTGTGCGCGACGGATGCGTGATTGTGCATCACCTTCCGCTTCCAGGATCTGGCCTTGCTTCTGGCCTTCGGCAGTAGTGATCTGTGCTTGTTGGATACCTTCTGCTTGCAACACAGCGGCACGCTTGCTACCCTCGGCGTCGATGATCTGTGCGCGCTTATCACGTTCGGCACGCATCTGCTTCTCCATGGCCTCGCGGATGTCGCGCGGTGGGTTGATGTCCTGCAATTCCACGCGGTTCACCTTCACGCCCCACTTGTGGCTGGCCTCGTCCAGGATCGCGCGCAACTTGCCGTTGATCGTGTCGCGGCTGGTGAGGCACTCATCCAGGTCCATTTCGCCGATCACGTTACGCAAGGTGGTCTGTGTGAGCTTCTCGATCGCCATCGGTAGGTTCTCGATCTCGTACATCGCCTTCACCGGATCCATTACCTGGAAATAGAGCAAAGCGTTGATCTCGGTCATCACGTTGTCCTTGGTGATCACGTTCTGCTTCGGGAAATCGAACACCGATTCACGCAGGTCGATGCGCTCTTTCTTCATGAACTGAATGTACTTGTTGCCGTCGGGCAGATCACGCGTGAGGCGGGAGATGATCTCGCGTGGCTTGTCGAACACCGGGATGATGATGTTGAAACCGGCGACGAGCGTGGTACGATACTTACCGAAACGCTCGATCACCATGGCTTCGCTCTGTTGCACGATGCGCACGCCTTTGGCGACAAGGAAAACGACGAAGACGGCGACTAGTAAGAGGATGAATAGTCCTGGGGTCATGGGGGTTGGTGTAAAAGTGTAAAGCTCAAAGCTTCAAGTCACAAGTTCCAAGCATCAAAACTCAATCGCAAAGGTCCAAGGATCAATTGACTGAGGTAAACTGCATTTTGGAGCTTGAAGCTTAGAGCATAAGGCTTGTAGCTTATCACAGGGGTTTAACGATCACGGTATTGCTGTCCACACGGACGATCTTCACGACATCGCCTACATGGAGCGGATGGTCGGTCGTGCTTTCGGCGCGCCAATCATCACCACCCACGGCCACACGACCCAAACGCAGGCCGGGCTCGAAGTCCTGGGTCACCTTGCCGTGCTGGCCAATGAGTGCGTCCATATTGGTGCGCACGTTGTTGTCCTTGAACATGCGCTTCATCAACACCGGACGGATCGTGAAGAAGGCGATCAGGGAGAAGGCCGAGAAGGCGATCAGCTGCACGCTGGCCCCGAAACCGGCCGCGGCGAGTAGACTACCACCGATGCAGCCGATGCCAAGGCATACCAAAAAGAAGCCAGGCACGAAGATCTCCGCGATGAAAAGGATGATGGCAAGTCCGGCCCACCAATGCCACTGAAAGAAGTCCATGTGTTCCGTTTCGATGGGCTGAAGATAGCGGAACCCCGCACCCCAGCTTCCAATTACAGGATGAGCGGTGGACAGACCGTAGGAGTGGATGTCGTGCGCAGCGGAGGCGACCGGGAGTGCCGCTCCAACGGTTCTTACTTTGCACGCGTTTCCCATGCCAAAGGCGTACCCGCAGACCTCCTTCAAACGTTCTTTGGCGACCCTGTTCACCGGCACGCTTCTGGCCCAGGTCATACCATTCCTTGCGGCGCCGCTCATTGCCCGATTGTACGATGCCCCCCAATTCGCCCTTTTCGGGGCTGCGCTGGTGGTGTTCAATGTGATCAATGTGATCATCACCGGACGGTATGAATTGGCCTTGGCTGCGCCACGTGAGCGTGGAGCTGCAGGCGATCTACTGCGCGGAGGGGTAGCGTTCACCCTGATGGGAGGGCTGGTCGTCTTCGGTGTGCTCCTGCTTTTTCGTGGACCACTGGCGGAACAACTGGGTCGGCCTCTGTCCAACGGTGCTCTGTCGGTTATCGTAGCACTGGCTGTTTTCGCCGGTATCCAGTCCTTTTATCAGCAGTGGATGCTCCGGGAGCGTGCTTTCGTGGCGATGGCCCGGTTAAAGGTGCTCCAGGCGGTTGTGATCACTGTCGTGACCATCCTGCTGGGGTATTTCGCGCATGCACAAGGCCTGTTGTTGGGCTATTTCGTTGGTTGGGGGGGCTATCTTCTATGCACCTGGTGGTTCGTATCGCGGGTGGCGCCCGTTGAAGGTTCATGGGACCGATCCCGGTCGTTGGCCATGCTGGAGAAGTACAAGGAGTTCCCATTGCACAACGCATGGCCTGCATTGGTGGGGGCCATTGCGTCGGGAGTGGCGGTGATGTACATGACACTTTATTATCCACCGGAGGTGGCTGGTCAACACAATTTCGCACGCCAATACCTCCTCGCTCCTAGTTCGATGATCGGTGTCGTGGTCGGACAACTCTTGTTTGAACGGACCGCTTCGGCGGTTCGGGAGGATCGGCCTATTGGTGAAGAACTCAAGCGCGCTCTCTTGTTGCTTTCCGGTATGGCACTTTTTGCATGCTTGGTGGTGTCATTTTTCGGTGAACAACTTTTCATTGTCATTTTCGGTGAGCAATGGCGTTTTTCTGGACAGGCTTCCACTATTCTGATCTGGGGATACGCCTTTCAATTCGTCGGCGGGGCCCTCAGCACTCAGCTACTTGCGTTGGGCAAGGTGAAATCGACCATGGCGTTCCCGCTTCTTTTCGCTGGGTTGCTCGCGGTGTTACCCCTGTTCAATGAATTGCCAGCACTGCAGTTCATGATGCTGCTCAGTGCGGTGGAGGTATTGGCGTATGGAGCATACCTAGGCTGGGTGTGGTACCATGTGTCACGCTATGACAGGAACCTGAGATCTCCAGCGGTATGAGGACGATCGCCACCCGCCATCTTCTGATCTTGCTGCATGGCCTCATTCTGGCGCTTCTCCTTGTGGGCTTGATCGAACGCACCGGGTCGCTCTACCTCATCGATATGTGCATCTATTTGCTGGCATTGGTGATCACCCATTTGGTCCTGCTCAAAGTGGCGCCGCAGGAACTGGCGTTGCCGAGCTGGCCCCGCCTTTCCATTCGGCACTTCATCATAGCGGTCCTGTTGTTCCAGATCGTGCTACTACCCGTCTATTGGGCCGCATTGGGCAATGTGCCCTTGTGGACCGCATTGCACGAGGCTGATGACCTGCGCATCGTCACTATCCGCCGGGAGGCAGGGGATGGTGTACCGATGTGGCTCAATTATGCGGGGCATTTGCAGATAAAGGCGCTGGCCCCCATGGCGCTGCTGTTGGCATGGACCGCTGATCGCAGGTTGTTCTGGTCGCTTGCGGTTTGTGCTGGTGTCTTCGCAGTTTCGTTGCTCGCCAAGAGTTTCGTCATCACACTCTTCATACCGCTCTGGTTCGCACTGCTGATCAAGAGGAACTGGAAGCCGTTGTTGACCTTGACCGGAATTTTCTTGGCTCTCACGGTGACTTTGTCCTGGGCAGCGAACCCGCAGAAGTTCCGATCCATTGATGCAACGCCCACCGGCCAACCCTCGGTTTCGATCCCGGAAGATGAAGGTGTTCGTGAACACGGTTTGTTGGGGGATGCTTTTCTCGGTGTCGGAAAGCGTCTTGTCCTGATGCCTGGTCATACCGTTGCAGCATGGTTCCAGCATATCCCTTCCGACATTCCGTTCGCAGAAGGCGCAGCGGTTCGCCCACTGGCTGTAGTGCTTGGTCAACCATACCAGGATCTTTCAGAAAGTATCTATGCACTGGAGTATCCGGAAATGGCCGAGAAGAATGTACCCGGTACCATGGGCACAGCCTCGTTCATGTACGGCTACGCGAACTTCGGTCGATGGGGGCTTTTAGGCTCTGGGGTCATCACCGCGCTGATGCTGACCGTTGCCCGCTTGTGCTTCGGGCCGCGCTGGCGATGGGCGCTTGTGCTGAGTGTCTTTCCACTGCTCAGTCTTACTGGTGGGGCATTGCCCACCGTCCTGCTCACACACGGCTGGGCGCTCGCGCTACTGTTGTTCCTGATTATTCGACCTGATCACGAACCGGCGGCATGACACAGGTTTGTCATATCACCACCGTACATGGACCGTACGACGACCGCATCTTCTTCAAGCAGTGCCGATCACTTGCCGCTGCGGGTTTCGACACGGTGTTGGTGGCGCCCATCGCGCTGACAGCCTCTGAGGATGGCGTACGCATCATACCCGTAAAGGTCCCCTCATCAAGGTTGTTGCGGGCGACACTAGGCGCGTGGCGCGCCTATCGCACGGCAAAGGCACAACAGGCGGATATCTACCAGATCCATGACCCTGAATTGCTGTGGGTCGCGTGGCTACTGAAGGGACGCAAGAACCATGTGGTGTACGATATGCACGAGTCCATGCGGGCGCACATCCTCACCAAGACCTGGCTCGGCCCCGTTTGGCTGAGGAAGATCGGTTCTTGGTGCTACGCGTGGCTGGAAGATACCGTTGTAAGGCGCGTGGATGCAGTTCTGGTGGTGGTGGAACAGATGCGCACGGAATTGCAACACGCCATGCCCGGTCAAGCGCACAAGGTGCACGTGGTGCGCAACCTACCCGTGATCCAACTCATCGATCGGGTCCTGTCCCCGCTACCCACGCCAGTAGAGTTCACCCTGATCTATGTCGGTGGCCTGTCACGTGTGCGTGGGATAAAGGAGCTCATCAGTGCGTTGCCCCAGGTCCCCGCAGTGCGCCTGAAGTTGTTGGGGCCATGGAGCGATGAAGCATTCCATGTGGAGTGCCGCAACACCCTGGGGTGGGAACGCGTCGATGACCTCGGTCAAGTTCGAATGGATGCCGTCTATGACCACATCCGGGCGGCGCATGTGGGCGTTTGTCTGCTCTATCCGCTGCACAACTACATGCTCAGCCTGCCCATCAAGGCATTTGAATACATGGCCTGCCGGAAACCAATGCTGATGAGCGATTTTCCATTCTGGCAACAGACCTTCGGAACATCGGCGCGGTTCGCTTCTGCACAGGATGTGGATGCCATTGCCGCTGCGATCACCAACTTGCGTGATGACCCGGACGGACGTGAACGCATGGGGGAGACTGCTCGGTCCGAAGTGTTGGAACGGTATTCCTGGGAAGCGGAGCAACATGTTCTCATCGACCTTTACCGCGCGCTAGCGGCACGCTGATGCAAGTAATACCGATCACCGATGAGGCCTGGGCTGCATTAGGCGCGTCCTCGCCCGATGCTGGTCTGATGCAACTTCCGGGTTGGCGGGCAGTGCAGGGTGTAGACCTTCAGCGATTCGGAGTTGCCGATGAAAAGGGAATTGTTCTGGCGGGATTCCAGTTGGTCCGGTCCAAGCGGAGCGGGCTCACGTTGTGGAGCCATCCACCCTTCAACCAGAACTGCGGGTTCATCGCAACCATTCGGGCGAAGAACCCCGCCAAGCGGATCGGCGAAGGCAAGAAAGTGCACACGGCTATCGCAACGTTCTTGAACGGCTTGCCGGGCGTGGTGATGGTGGCATTCCCACCGGAAGTGGTGGACATGCAGCCCTACATCTGGGCGGGGTGTAAGGTGGTGCCATCGTACACATACCGCATCGATCTCGCTCCGGGCATCGATGCGTTGCGGCAGGACTATGCGACCGAGACCCGCAACGCGATCAAGAAGGCGGAAACCGATGGTGTTACCGTTCGTACCGCTTCGCGCGCTGAGGTGCTGCCATTGATCCAAGCCACCTTCGATCGCAAGGGAAAGGCGTTGGATCATGCCAAAGTGGATCGGATCCTTCAAGCGTTCCTTGATGGTGGCCATGGATATGCATTCCTCACCGAGTTGAAAGGAACACCCATTGCTGGTGCGTTCTGTGCGGTGGATGGTCATAGGGCCTACTACCTGCTCGGCGGTCATGTGAAGTCAGGAGGCCATGCAGGAGCAGGTGCCATGACGGTGGATCGCTGCATCGCCGAAGCAGCACAACGAGGTATTCCACAGTTCGATCTCGAAGGCTCCATGATCCCGGAGATCGAACGGTTCTTCCGTGGCTTTGGAGCGCAGCTAACACCGTATTTCACCGTGAACCGTGCGTCGTTCCTGCTGGAAATGATGCTCAAGCGCAAGTGGCGCCACCAGTTCTGAACCATGCAGGTGATCCTCAGCCACGACGTGGACCACATGACCGTGTGGGAACATTGGAAGGATCCCATCGTGCCCAAGTTTTATGTGCGCAATACGCTGGAGTTGGGGAAGGGTATCATCAGTGGGCGCGAATACGCACTGCGGTGGGCCGATCTGGTGCGCAACAAATGGCAGAACATCTCCGAGGTGATGGACTTCCATGATCGCCTTGGCATCCGGTCCTGTTTCTTCTTCGGCTTGGCGAATGGCAAAGGTTTGAGCTATCCCATGCGCTACGCGGAGGAATGGATCCCGAAAGTGATCGCCCGCGGCTTCGAAGCCGGCGTGCACGGCATTGCGTTCGATGATGAGAGTGCCATGCGATCCGAGTATGAGGCGTTCAAGCGGATCAGCGGGTTGGATCGGTTCGGGATCCGCATGCACTACCTACGGCAGGATGCGCACACCTTCGAGCGAATGGAACGCATCGGTTATCGGTTCGATGCCACGGAGCAAGGGATCCGCGCACCGCACCGTATCGGCCGCATGTGGGAGTTCCCATTGCAAGAGATGGATGGCTGGGCGATGGACGGTTCCAAGCGCTACCAATCCCGGGACCTGAAGGGAGCCATTGCGCACACCATGTCGAAGGTGGAAGCTGCTGAAAGCGCGGGTCTGCCGTACTTCAACCTGCTCTTCCACGATCGCTACTACACGCCCGCCTTTGCCACCTGGATGGCGTGGTACGAGGCCATGGTGAAAGAGCTCATGGCACGTGGTCATCGCATGGTGACGCATGCCGAAGCCATCGATCAATTGGAACGGGGCGCATGAAGATCGTCGTCCTCACACAGTACTTTCCACCTGAAACTGGCGCACCGCAGAACCGGTTGTTCGCTACGGCCAGTGCATTGCAACGACGGGGTGCCGAGGTTACCATCCTCACGGCGATGCCGAACTATCCGGACAACCGGATCCAGGAGGCATACCGCGGGACGTTCTATCGACGCGAGCGCATGGATGGTATGGACGTACACCGCGCGTGGATCTTCGTCTCGAAAGGACGCGGGATCATAGCGCGCTTGTTCAATTACTTCTCCTTCGTCTTCACCGCCTTGATCGTCGGTCTCTTCAAATTGAAGCGTTCGGACATCCTGCTCGTGGAATCGCCGCCACTGTTCCTGGGGATCACCGCCATGTGGTTGGCGCGCGCGAAGGGGGCGAAGCTGGTATTCAACGTGAGCGACCTATGGCCCGAAAGTGCCGTGCAACTCGGCTTGGTCACCAACCCCACATTGATCAAACTGAGTACATGGCTGGAGATGCGCTGTTACCATCGCGCAGCGCTGATCACGGGACAAACACAAGGCATCGTCAAGGATATTCAAGCACGTTGCCCGGACAAGAACGTATTGTGGGTACCCAACGGCGTGGACCTTGCATCGATCACTTCGGCGAGGGCCATGGCACCGTCGGATATCCGTTCGCGTCTCGGCATCGGTGCGAACGATTTGGTGATCGCCTACGCAGGGATCATCGGCCATGCGCAAGGGCTGGAGGTGGTGCTTCAAGCGGCAGCTTTATTGCGCCCACGAAAGGACATCCATTTCATCATCCTCGGTGACGGTCCGGAGAAGGAGAAGTTGATCGACCAGAAGCGCACGCTCGATCCGATCAATGTCCATTTCGTGGACCGCATGCCACGCAACGAACTACTGGGAAGTCTACGCGCCGCCGATGCGGTGGTAGTGCCCTTGCGCCGGAACGACCTTTTCAAAGGCGCGATCCCAAGCAAGATCTTCGAGGCGCTTGCACTGCACAAGCCCTTGTTGCTCGGAGTGGAAGGAGAAGCGAAGGACCTCTTCATCGATCAAGGGCGTGCCGGGACCGTGTTCATACCGGAGAACGCGCAGTCGCTCGCCGATGCTGCCGTTCGGTATGCGGACGATAGGGCTTCTGTATCGCTGCACGGTGATAGCGGCGCGGAATACGTCCGCACACATTTCGATCGTGATGCCATCAGTGCCAAGCTGATGGTCGCTTTGCAAGCATTGATGCCCCAACAGCGTTGATCCAGATGCACGGTGCAGCGAAGAGGAACGAACTATGGCGGGACCGGCTCCCCCAAGCCGGACAATGGTCGTGGTTGCTGCTATGCTTCCTCCTGCCGATCAGTGGTCGTGCAGTACCGTTGGTTCTTGTCCTGTCCATTGTGCTGGTCTTGCTATCCGCGATCGGCAAGCCCTTGCGCTATGACCGTGCCATGCTCTGGCCCTTGTTCGCCTTCTACCTGTGGCATGTGGTGGGCATGGCGTGGAGCACCGATATCGCTTTCGGTCTCTTCGATCTGCAGATCAAATTGGGACTGGTCTTGCTTCCTATCGCAGCCGCAGTCCTTGTCCAGCGCGACCCGGCGGCCTTGCGCAAAAGCATGCTGGCATTCACCGCCGGTTCGGTGGTGGCCATCATTCTCAGCCTCTGGAAGGCATCCGTGTGCTTCGGTGAATTCGGCTGGAAGGAGTGTTGGACACAGAGCTATCTCAGCTTCGATCTGCACCCCAGCTACGCGGCTTGGTACACCTGTTGGGCGATACTGTATTGGGGACGGGAGTTGATCTTGGGCCGCTGTGGCCAAGGAAAGATGCGCAATGTGCTCCTAGCCACAGTGCCGGTGCTGCTGGTCTTCACGGTGCTGTTGGCGAGCAAGAGCGGCTTGCTGGGCTTGGGCCTCGTGTTGGCGCACCTCTTGTTCCTTTCCGTGAGGCGTTTGGAAGTCCGCACACGCACCGGCGTCCTTGCAGGTGGAGCCATGGCCGTGTTGCTAGGAGTGTGGTTTGTCGGTCCGATCGTGCAGGTGCGGATGGGGGCAGCGGTCGATGCCGTGCGCATGGCGATGACCGACCAAGCCAGTATTTATGCGTCTTCAGAAGGGAACGAGGAACGGTTGGTAGCTTGGTCCTGCAGTGCCGAACTGCTGGGTGCGGATCCGCTGGGTGCCGGGACCGGCGATGTTAAGCACGCGCTTGTCGCCTGCTACGAAGCACGAGGCGCCCATGATGCCGCAGAGCGCAGGCTCAATAGCCATAGCCAAGTCTTGCAGGGTGGGGTAGCGCTGGGGTGGATAGGTCTGGTGCTGGCCTTGTCAGTAGCGCTGGTGCCGCTGTGGATCGGATCCGGCCGCAAGCAAACCCTCCTCGTGCTGTTTGCAGCTCTTTTCCTGATGAACGCGGCGATCGAATCGGTTTTGGAGGTCCAGGCAGGCGTGGTCTTCGTGGGGCTCTTCCTCGGCTTGCTGGCCAAAGGAGGGAGCAACGCATCCGAGTAGCGAACTTCGCCACCCATGATCCCCTTCTCCCCACCCCGTATCGATGACCTCACGGTGAAAGCCGTGGAAGAAGCCTTGCGCAGCGGCTGGATCACCACCGGGCCACGCACCAAGGAGTTCGAGCGGCGCCTCGCCGCATACTGTGGCGTGGACAAGGTGATCGCGCTGAACAGCTGGACCAATGCCTGTGAGCTGGTCTTGCGGTGGTATGGCATTGGGCCGGGTGACGAAGTGATCGTCCCGGCCTACACGTATTGCGCCACCGCGAACATCGTGATGCATGTGGGTGCCAAGCCCGTGATGGTGGATGTGCTGGACGACTTCACCATGGATCCCGATGCCTTGCGCAAAGCCATTACGCCGCGCACGAAGTGCATCATTCCGGTGGATATCGGTGGCTTGCCCTGCCGGATGCAGGAGATCATGCGTGTGGCCGTGGAGACCTGCCACCTCTTTACACCGGCCGTCAACCTGCGCGTGGCGGGCAGCAACCCGCAAATGCGCTTGGGGCGTGCGTTGGTCCTTTGTGATGCAGCCCATTCTTTCGGTGCACGGATCGAGGGTAAGCCCGTCGGCGGGCAAGCGGATATCACCGGCTTCAGCTTCCATGCTGTGAAGAATCTCACCACAGCCGAGGGTGGTGCGCTGGCCTTCAACCTGCCGGAACCCTTCGACACGGCCGAGTTGTACAAGTACTTGAACACCATGAGCCTGCACGGCCAAAGCAAGGATGCCTTGGCGAAGACCCAACCCGGCGCCTGGCGTTACGATGTCGAATTCCCCGGTTGGAAATGCAACATGACCGACCTGCAGGCCGCCATCGGTCTGGTGGAGTTGGATCGCTACGAAAGCGAGACCGAGCCGCGTCGGAAGGCCATCTGCGAGCGGTACATGGCCGCGTTCAGCAACGATGCACGGTTCGAACTTCCGGTGCTGAAGGATGAACACCGTGAGACGAGCTACCACCTTTTCATGCTGCGCTTAGCGAAGGCCACGGAGGAGCAGCGCGATGCCATCATCACGGCGATCGCTGAGCGGGAGGTGAGCGTCAACGTCCACTTCATTCCACTTCCGCTGCTCAGCTATTACAAGGGGCAGGGGTATCGGATGGACGACTACCCGAACGCCTACCGGCATTATGCGCGCGAGATCAGCTTGCCGGTGTACTACGACCTCTCCGATGCCCAAGTGGATGAGGTGGTCGGCGCTGTGAAAGCCGCAGTGACCCAGGTGCTGGGCGCATGATGAAACGTTTGTTCGATAGCGTCGCCGCAGCGATCGGGTTGATCGTTCTTTCGCCATTACTGCTCGGCATCGCTCTGGTGGTACTTCTATCTTCACCCGGTGGTGCCTTCTACGGTCAAACGCGCATCGGTTTGAAGGGGCGTCCGTTCCGGTTGTTGAAATTCCGGAGCATGCGACCGGGCAGCGATGCCGACCTGAAGATCACCGTGGGTGGCCGTGATCCGCGCATCACACCCATCGGCTACTTCATTCGCAAGAGCAAACTCGACGAATTGCCCCAGTTGATCAATGTGCTCTTAGGCGACATGAGCCTCGTGGGGCCTCGACCCGAAGTCCCCGAGTACGTCGAGTTGTACACCACAGAACAGCGCGAAGTGCTCAGCGTCCGGCCGGGCATCACCAGCTTGGCGAGCATCGCATACATGGAGGAGAACGAACTTCTCGGCCGTAGTATCGATCCACGAAAGACCTATGTGGAAGAGGTGATGCCTGCCAAACTCGCGCTGGACCTGCAATATGTGGCCGATCGCCGCGCCTTCAAGGATCTGCATATCATCCTGCGGACCTTGGGCAAGCTCCTGGGGGGCGGTCGGTGAAGCGGTGCCACGGTTCTTAGTGGGCGACAGCATCCGATCGCGTTACAGGCTCGGCCTCCTGTGATGAGCTGTTCCATTCGGAAGATCCGCACGACCCATCACCACCATAACGGCCCATCACCCGAGGTAGCACAGTTCATCCCTGTGTGTGGTCAATTCGCAGATGAACTCGATCGACCAACTCCCATGAGGAAAACAACAACACTATTCGCCGTGCTGCTCGGCAGCTTCACGTACGCCCAAGTGACCATGGACGTACTCTCACCAACGGATCTTGCAGGTGCCTACGCACACACGTGGGCTGACCCCGATCCTCCTGCCGGCTGGGCCACGCCGGACATGACCTTGGTGGAGAACCGGGTGATCGGTGAACTCGCGCTTGCGGTGGATGCCACCACCGATATGGACAGCCTGTGTTGCGAAGCCGTGATCAACTCCAGCACCGTGAGCGGCAAGGTGGCCTTGATCTATCGTGGAGAATGCAACTACTCGTTGAAGGCATTGAATTGCCAGAACGCTGGAGCCATCGCAGTGCTCATCATCAACAATGTGCCTGGTGCACCGGCTGAAATGGGCAGTGGTACGACCGGCCCGCAGGTCACCATACCCGTATTCCAGATCAGCGATGTGGATGGTGCACTGATCCGCGCTGGCATGGCCGATGGCCCGGTCACAGTGCTACTTGGGAATAAGAACGGATACTATGCCGCCGACCTCGGCTTCAACAAGCTCGGCATCCTATTACCACCTTCCATGTCCATGCCCACCTGGTTGGCCGCCAACCCCGGTGAGTACAGTGTGCGCATTGGTGCGTACGTGCACAACTTCGGCACCGAGCTGCAGACCGGCGCAGTGCTCAGTGCTACCGTATTGAACGGCAGTACATCGCTCTACAGCGAAGTGTCCGATCCGCTCGCCATTCAGCCGGGTGACAGTGCCTTCATCGAACTGCCACCGCTGGATCAAGCTTCTTGGAGCGGCAACTACACGCTCACCTACAATACGCTGTTCGACGGTACTGAGCAGCACTCGCCCGACAACTCCTTCACGGTGAACTTCGCCTCCGATTCCATCTACGCCGCGGTTCCTCGCGACGCGGTAACGGGTATCCCCATCACCACCATCGGCATACAGCCTTCACCAGCGTCCACGAGCTACGAGACCTGCTTGCATTTCCGCAACGACAACGGCAGCCGAACCGCCGTGGATGGCATTCACTTCTACGCCTCCATCCAGGATCCAGGCGACTTGGAGGACGAACTCATGATCAGCCATGTGTATCAGTGGGAAGATGCCTTCGATGTGGTCTCCGATCCGGGTTTCGCCTTCGCCAGTTTGCTGCAGATCCACTCCCAAGAACACTTCATTGCCGATACCGGGAACTTCGTGACCACCTATGTCGCCTTCGATGAGCCCGTGGTGTTGGAGGATGGTTTGCGCTATTTGATCTGCGTCAACACTTTGAACACCGGGGTCTTCTTCGGTCACAACGAAGACATCAACTACAGCACCCACGAAGAGATCTACGACCAACCCGTGGATCCACACCAAGGTGATACCGGTTGGTTCCTGGGCTTTGTCGGAGGTGCCGTTTCCAGTCTGGGTATCCAAATGATCGATGCGTCCACCATCGGCATCCGCGAGAACGGCACCACCGAACTCAACGCTTCACCGAACCCGAGTGTGGGCGTCTTCCGGATCGGTCTTGAAGGCCATGGCAGCACGGTGATGAGCTTGACGGATGCATCGGGTCGCGTGCTCGATACCTACCGCACCAACAACGCGCAGTATGTGCTTGACCTGCGCGGCGAAGCACCCGGTATGTACCTGCTCAGCATCCAGAGCGAGAAGGGACGTGCGGTTGCGCGCTTGATCCTGGAGTAGGAGATCTGAACCTTCAACGGCGAAGGGGTGCAGGGGAGACCTGCACCCCTTCGTGCGTTGCAGGTGGGGCGGTTCGAGATGGCTCGAATGGTACGTCGCCAAGCTCTCCTGCTGAGGTCATCCTTTCGGCGGGAAGTGGGAAGGGAACTCCGAAGAACTAGTGCTTCTTCATCGGTTGAGCAGGCAACCGCTTCAAGTAGATACCGCTTGCGGTGCGTTCCACCGGACCGGCAGGCAGCACCTGCTGCAGCAAGGCAGTGATGCGGTTCAAAAGACCGGGCACCACTTCGGCGCGACCTTTCAACAGGGCATGCACAGCGGTGCGGGCAACGGGAAGGGGACCGGTGCCGAACTTCTTGGCCAGATCGTCCATCACCAGCATACCGGCGCGTTCGGTGAAACCGGTGATGATGCTGCCCGGGCAGGCGCAGGTCACTGTAACACCGGTACCTTTCAATTCAACACCCAAGGCCCGCGACCAACGCAGCACGAATGCCTTGCTGCCACCATACGTGGCCAAAGTGGCGATGGAACCATAAGCGGTCATGCTGGAAATGTTCAGGATGTACGCGCGCTTCGCGGCTTTCAGTTGAGGAAGCAAGGCGTGTGTCAGAATCACAGGCACATCCATATTGAGTCGCATCATACGCAACTGCTCTTCCATCGGTCGTTGATCGAAAAGGCCGTAGAGGCCATAGCCCGCATTGTTCACCAAGCAGGTCAGAGGCACGCCGATGGCTTGAATAGTGGTACGCACCTGATCCACGGCATCCGGCACCATTAGGTCCAGTGCCAACACATGCGCACGAGCGCCATTCAGCTCGCCCACGCTGGCGCGCACACCTTCCAAGGCCTGCGCTGTGCGGGCTACGAGCAAAACGGCGAAACCCTCGCGAGCCAGTTCATGTGCAATGGCTGCACCTAAACCTTGGCTGGCTCCTGTGACAACGGCAAGACCCTTGTCCGATACGCTCATTTCACCAGATACTGGAACCGGTGGTAGAATGGGGTAGAACTGTGGGCCGTCTTGGGTGAATAGGTGCCGTTGATGACCGGTATGTACATCACACGGCGACGACTAGCTTCGCCTACTAACGCCGAGCGTTGCACGCGGTGCCACATGCGGCCATCGTGAACGGTGAGGTCACCAGCTTGAATGGCAAATGCCGCCTCGCGCGGATCGGCGTGCTTGTCCATGAAATAGCGTTTGCGGAACAGCATACCGCCGAATCCTTGGCGGTGCGTACCGGGCAGGAACCGCAGCCCGCCGTTCGCCGGGTCCTGATCATCCAAGTGGAAGCCCACGTTCAACATGGGCCCAACGCGCTTGCCCAAGAAGACATCGCGGATGGAATCGGTGTGCCAGCCCATCTCGGTGAAGCCGCTGCTTTCGGTGTTCAAATAATGGTTGATCACCAGTCCATCTTTCTCTTCGGTACCCATGCGCGCGCCGTCACCCACGAGTTGTAGCAACGCATTCAGCCGCGGATCGCGTAACAGTTCCTCGAGCATTGGGTGGTACAGCGAGGCAAAGGCGAAGCGCTGCACCATGGGACTTCCGTCCAGGTCATGCCCGAATTTGAGCGGGGTGCCGCGCACTGTGGTCACACCATCGCGCAGCCATCGCTGCTCCACTTCGTGCATGGCAAGGATGATGTCCGTCACCGTTCGTGGCTGCAGGAATTGCTTGAAATGCAAGGCGCCATCCCGCGCGAAGAGGGCGCGTTGGTGGGAGGTAAGCTCCGGTTCGAGCGCAGTGCTCGCATCAATGATCAGCATACGGCGCTCCTCTTGGTGTTCGTACGTAGGTCCACGGAAGGGCAAAGCCCATACCATTTCACGCCACCAAGTTAACCTACAGTTAACCAATGTCCTCGAAGAAGTGTGGCGGACCGCATGACACTCGATCGATCTGAGCGCTCGAACGAGTACCTGCTTTTTAGCAGATGCTCGAAGCTTAGGCTTTTGAATGTCCGGTACAAGGGCGGTTCGAATGATCTGAGCTGGTATCGGTCGTCCACCTGGAACCAGTCAATGAAGCGGAGAATAGTTGCCAATTGCAGCGAACGCTACTTTCGGCGAACCCGGTGGCGCAGACACGAGTGCATCGTGTCAAGAGCGCTGGGCGATATTGAACACAGAAGAATGATCATGGGACAACCAGACTCACAGCTCTCGAGAAGTGGTTCGGCACAGAGCATACTTGGCAAACTCCTGCGCCTTAGCAGCATGGCGCTATCGATCGCCGCTTTTGGCGTGGCCTTGCTTCCGGCGGGCCTAGGCGCCCAGACCACAAGCAAGCGACTCATCACTCCACAAGACCTGTGGGGTATGAAGCGCTTGAGCAGCCTGGAACTCTCTCCGGACGGCCGTGCTGCGGCCTTCGTGGTGCAGGAATGGTCCATCGATAAGAACAAGAGCACGTCGAATATCTGGCTGGCGCCAACGGCCGGTGGCGAGCCCCGCAAGCTGACCACGGCGCAAGCCAGCGATGGTGCACCGGTATGGAGCCCGGACGGAACGCGCATCGCTTTCGTATCCAAACGCGGCGAGGATCAAGCGGCCGGTTTGTATGTGATCCGCATCGATGGTGGCGAGGCCGAGAAGATCCTTGAGCTGCCCTTCGGGATGTCCAACCCGCGCTGGTTGCCCGATGGGAAGAGCGTGATCGTGGCCACTACCTGCATACCCGCGCTCGTGGGCAGCTGGACAAAAGAGGACATCGCTGCCATGGAGAAAGCCAATAAGCGTCGGAAGGACACCAAGATGACGGCCAAGGTCACCGAGGACCGGCAGTACCGCTACTTCGACCATTGGATCACCGACACCGTGGCAAGCAGGTTACTGCGTGTGGACCTCGCCACCAAGGACCTCAAAGACCTCACACCTAGCTGGGGGCGTATGTTCCAAACAAGCGGTGCAGTCGACTACGACCTCTCCCCCGACGGCAAGCAGATCGCCTTGTGCATCAATATCACCCCACCACCATACACCGGGTTCCTCAACGTGGATATGCACCTGCTGCCCACCGATGGCTCAGGCACCTTGCGCAATATCACCATGGACAACGTGGGTAACGATAGCGATCCGGTCTTTTCTCCGGATGGCCGTTCGATCATATTCACCCGATCGAAGACGCCATACTACAACGGCGACTTCGGCAAATTGTGGCGCCATGATCTTGCCTCGGGAACGAACCAGCCACTCACTGAGTCCATCGACCATGCCATTTCCGGTGTGCAGTTCTCGGCCGATGGTGCGTCACTCTGGTTCACTGCCGAGGACAAGGGTGTGGTACCGGTATTCAAGCTGAAAGCCGATGGTACTGGGCTCACCTCGGTGCATGCCCAAGGCACCAGCAGCGAGCTTCACGCAAAGGGTGGACGCATCGTATTCCTCAACGACAACATGAGTCGTCCGAACGAACTGTTCACGCTTGATCCGAAAAGCGGTGCCGTGCAACAGCTTACCCATTTCAACGATGCGCTCGTGGCGCAACTGGACCTCGGCAAAGTGGAGAGCTATTGGTTCGAAGGGGCGGCGGGTGATCAGGTTCAAGGCTGGTTGATCCTGCCTCCCGGTTTCGATGCGGCGAAGACCTACCCGATGGTGCAGTTGATGCATGGTGGCCCGCACACGATGGTGGGCGACAGTTGGAGTTACCGCTGGAACGGGCACGTGTTCGCTGCGCCTGGGTACGTGGTCGCTTGGGTGAATCGTCACGGATCCACCGGTTTCGGCAAATCGTTCTCACAGAGCATCCTGAACGAGTGGGGCGACAAGCCCATGGAGGATATCCTTCGCGCCACCGACCACCTGCTCGCCCGTTTCCCCAACATCGATCCGAAGCGCGTGGCAGCGGCCGGGGGCAGTTACGGCGGCTACATGGCAGCTTGGGCCGAGGGCCACACGGATCGCTTCGCTTGCCTCATCGACCACGCGGGCGTGAACGATTTCATCACCCAGTACGGCGCGGACGTTACGCCCTTCGGCTTCACCCAGGTGTTGGGCGGCACGCCGTGGGACAACCCTGAGGGCATGCAGAAGAACAATCCGATGACCTACGCGAAGAACTTCAAGACGCCCATGCTCATCCTGCATGGAGAGCTCGATTATCGCGTGCCTTACGTGAATGGAACCGCCCTCTATGCAATCCTCCAAGCCATGAGCATTCCATCGCGTTTGGTGGTCTATCCCAATGAGAACCACTGGATCCTCAGCCCGCAGAACTCCATCCATTGGAATTGGGAAGTTCAGAATTGGCTTTCGCGCTACATCGGTGGCACACCAACGTTAGCGCAACCGGTGTTCGAGGATCCGGCTGGGAAGTGAACAGCCGCCTTAAGGGCAGGTTCTGACTCCGCGCGCGGTAATTGAGCTGTTAGGCACTTCAGCCCTGCGGGGCACATTCTGCACCCGCAATGCGGCCACTTCTCGGCTTTTCGTGCGCTCGTGGGGAGCTTTTCTCACGCCTCCATGTCCGATGGCCCAAGCAGGTCGCGGAGCTTCTCCAGATCCTGGCAGCGCTCGGGGTCGCCCAGCTTTTTGTAGCTGTTCGCCAGGTTGTTCAACTGGCGGCGAATGATGTCCATGTTGGTGCACGGCGTGTAGAACGAAGGCTTGTGCTCGACCTTCAGCTTGTCCAGGAACTCGTTGATCTCATTGCGACCGAGGATGTCGCCTTGGCTGAAGGCGTTCACGTAAAAGAGGATACTCTCTTCGCCCTGCTGCCCGCTATCGGCACCACCGATGCTATCCTCGTCCAAGTAGGCCAGCACGAAGTGGTTGGGCAGGTTGACACCACGCATGGGGAGCCCCAGATCCTCGGCCAAAACTTGGTAGATGATGGCCAACGAGAGCGGATTGCCGGTGCGACTGTCGAGCACCTCGTTGATGTACGAGTTCTGTGGCGCGTGGTAGTTTCGCTTGTTGCCCTTGAAGCCGTGGATCTGGAAGAAGATGTGATTGAACACGCGCACCTTCTCGAAGGCGGTAAGGTGGTCGTTCAGTTCCAGCCAGATGTCCTGTCGGATGGAGGCGAGGCGGGCTTTCACCTTCTGCTCGTCCATATCGGGATAGCGGTACCGGCTGATGATGAGCGCACCTTCCAGCAGGTCGTCGCCGCCGGTCGCTTTCCACTCGATCAAGCGGTCGGTAACGGCCGCGAGGTGAATGGTCTGCAGGATGTCCTCGATGCGGTTGCGGAAGAGGTCACCGAGATCATCATACTCCCACGCACGCTCCAACACGGGCACCACATGGTCGCCCAGTTCCACGATGCGGCTCCTTACCTGCGTGTACACCACCTCATCGGGGTCGTCGATCAAGGTGATCAGGGCACGGATCTCGGTTTCACTCATGGGCGTTACCATCCTTCAGCACGGTGGTTGGGCGAAACTATCCCAGCCTCTTGTGTAAGGTAATGCTTCGCACACCCATGTTTCAACCGGCGAGGGTTGAAGGAATGTGGAGGTGATCCGCGAACAACGGGGTGTGGAAACCTTGCCCTGTATATCAGGCCGTAGCCCGCTCCAGCACCTCGGTGATCATGCGGTCGATGGCACCGTGGTGATCCTTGCTGTATTCCTTGCGCAGGCGATTGGCCACAACAGTACACACCGTACACACGCGGTGACCGAACATGCCGCCGAGACCGTAGAGCGCGCTGGTCTCCATTTCGAAATTGGTGGCGCGCAGATCCTCGTGCGCGAAAGCGGTGAAGCGCTCGTTCAGGCCATCGATGGAAGGCACACCACGGAGCTGTCGCCCTTGCGGCCCATAGAAGCCGCCGGAGGTCAGCGTGATGCCCACCACGTTGCCGTAGCCCAGTCGCTCGATCAGTTCGGCATCGCCGGCGGCCACGTACGGCACGGGTAGGTTATCGGGCCATTCGGTCTGTTCCAACAGCTCGTTCAGCAAGCGCGACTCAGCGTCGGTGTTCTCGTAGGCGTAGTAGTGCAGCACATTGTCCAGCCCCACGCCGTAGGCACTGATGATGCGTGTATCCACCGGGATGTCCTCCTGCAGGGCACCGCACGTCCCCAAACGGATGATGCGCAAGGAGCGCGTCTTCGCTTTCGGTGTGCGCGCCTCGAGATCGACGTTCACCAAGGCATCGAGTTCGTTCACAACGATGTCGATGTTGTCGGTGCCGATGCCCGTGCTGAGGGCCGTGATGTGCGTTCCATTGTACACGCCGGTATGGGCCACGAATTCGCGGTTCTGCACCTTGTGCTCGATGGTGGAGAAGTGGCGACTGATAAGCTCCACGCGGTTCTGATCGCCCACGATGAGGACGAGGTCGCCGAGTTGTTCGGGCCGAAGCGCGATGTGATAGACCGAGCCGTCCGGATTGAGGATGAGTTCGCTAGGGGCGATGATGGTGCCTGGTGCGGAGAGCGTGATGGCGTGCATGGTTGCAAAGGAATACAGAATGCCAATGCGGCCAAGGACTGGTCGCCGCTGGCCTCTGGATCATTCTTCGGTGAGGTTACTGTTGGGCGAAGACCTTTTGAAGGAGCGCACTGGCGCGTGCGGCGGGGTCTTGCCTGATCTTCTTCTCCTCATCGGCGAGCAGAAGGAATAGTCCGTCCATGGCCTTGGTGGTCACGTAGGCGTTCAAGTCGGGATCCACGGCTTTGCCACCCGTGAGCAGAGTGGCGGTGTTATATGCACTGGCCACGGGCTGCCAATAGCTGGTCAACTGCACTTGCGCTGTGGCTTGCTCCACAACAGGGGTGAACTTGGCCCGCAATGCAGCACTGGTCTTTTCGCGCAGGAAGTTGGTCGCAGCGTTCTCGCCACCCCGCAGCAGGTTGAAACCGTCCTGGATGCTCATGCTGGTGATGGCATCCACGAATACGGGCACGGCTTCTTTAGCGGCTGCTTCGGCGGCGGTGTTCAACGTGTGTTCGAAATCCTCCACAGGCTTCTTGATCCCGAGGTCGAGCAGTGTGTTCTTCACCTTGATGGCTTCAGCAGGGAAGGGGATACGGATGCGAGCGTCGTTCCAGAAACCATCTGCGATGCTCGCTTTCTGCACGCTGCGTTCGGTGCCGAGGCGCAGGGCTTCTTTCAAGCCGCTCACCACTTCGTCATTGCTCAAGGGTGAGGAGTCCGGGAACGAACCCAGCACGTTCTGAAGGTCCTGCGGCGAGCAACCGAAGAACAGAAAGGTGAGCGGAAGAAAGGTCAGTGGAGCGATGCGCATGGTGAAATGGATGGGATCGACGCCTCGTTGGAAGGGTCGATCGGAAATGGATAAGACCTACTGTTCGGAAAGTCGGCTCAAAGCGTCGCGCCAAGCGCCGGGCAGGGAAATGGACTTGCCCGCGTTGTAGTCGAAGCAGACCATCACGCTGCGACCTTCGGCACAAATGCCAGGTGCATCGCCATCGAGCCGGTGAATGGCGTAAAGCAGGTCGAAGCTCTTGTTGCCGACCGTGCCGCACCAAGCGCGCGCTTCGATGAGGTCGTTCAAGTGCACCGGCATGCGGTAGTCCACCTCGTTTCGGGCCAGGATCAAACCTTCGCTGCGCCAATCGTGGTTCGGTGCAATGAACTGCTGCAACAAGGCCATGCGTGCGGCCTCGAACCAATGCAGGTACACCGCATTGTGGACGTGCCGGGCCATGTCGACATCGCCGAAGCGGATCTGAATGGGGACATTGACGGCCTTCATCGTTGCACGCTCAAGAGATCGGGTTCAACATAACGCTGAAGACGATGATGCTGTTCGGGTCGCGATCGTAGAACAACTTGTCCAAGGCCTCCATCACATTCTTCGCCCGGAAGTAGGACGTCTCAAGGTCGTTATCACCGCGTGCGCTCCATTGGATCGTATAGCTACTCGTCCGCTCCTTGTAGGTGCGCACGTATTCGAGCATGTGGTTGAGCGCATCCACCTTATCGCTGCCGTTCGCTTGGTGGAAGAGGAAGGACTGGTTGTGCCGTTGGTTCAAGGTGATCACGAAAAGATTGACCCCCCCGTTGGGTAACTCTTCGTAGTTGAACACGAGGCTGTCGGCGCCCATACCGACATAATCACTGACCTCCTTCTGCAGGCGGGCGATCTCCAGGTTCTTGTCCCTTGTCATGTCCTTGGTTCTTGGCCACCGTTATCAAGCGCCTCAGCGGAGCTTTTCGTCAACGGGGCATCGAAATTACTGTACACCGAATTGTGGCTGCGGTATTCAGGCACAAGCTGCTTCATGCGGCGCACCTGATCGGCAGCATCGCGCAAGGCCACAAGATGTTGCACATCGCGCAGCACGTGCTCCGGATCATCGCTGCGCACTTGTCCGATGAGGATGCGCGGATGGTGCGTGGGCAGCGTGTTCTCACTGGTCGCAAGCAATTCCTCGTACAGCTTTTCACCGGGTCGTAGTCCGGTATAGGTGATGGCGATGTCGGTACCGGGATCCAGACCGCTCAGACGGATCATCTTCTCCGCAAGCTCCGCAATGCGGACGGGCTCACCCATGTCGAAGACGAAGATCTCGCCGCCTTTGCCCATGGTGGCAGCTTCCAGCACCAATCGGCAGGCTTCGGGAATGGTCATGAAGAAACGGTTCACCTCCGGGTGCGTTACGGTCACCGGCCCACCCGCCGCGATCTGTTTGCGGAAGAGGGGGATCACCGAGCCGCTGGACCCAAGCACGTTGCCGAAGCGGGTGGTAACAAAGCGCGGTGCCTTTGGTCGAGTGCGGGAGAGGCTGTTCACGACCATCTCGGCGATGCGTTTCGATGCACCCATCACGCTGGTGGGATTCACGGCTTTGTCGGTACTGATGAGGACGAATTGTTCCACACCATGCGCACAAGCCAGTTCCGCCACGGTAATGCTTCCACCGATGTTGGTGTGCACGGCCTCCGACGGTTGGGCTTCCATCAGTGGCACATGCTTATATGCTGCCGCGTGGAACACCACCTGCGGTTGTTGCTCGGCGAATACCGCTTCCATGGAGACGCGATCGCGCACATCGGCAACGCGTGCCACCAAAGGCGCACCACCTGAACGCAGCACCTCGTTCTCGACGTCGTACAACCCGGATTCGGCAATGTCCACGAGGATCAGCTTGCTCACCCCGAGCCGCGCCAATTGCCGCACCAGTTCGCTACCGATGGAACCTGCTGCACCGGTAACGAGCACGCGACGTCCGGTGAATTGGGAGCGCAGCTCGACATCATCCAATTGTATCACTGCGCGGCCGAGCAGATCCTCGATGCGGACTTCTTGGATCTGTCCAGCACTCAGTTGACCATTGATCCAATCGGTGACCGGTGGGATGGTCAGCACTTTCACCTTCGCGGCGATACACGCATCCACCACGCGGCGTCGATGCTCTGGATCCGGCCGTTGTATCGCGATGATCACTTCATCGATAGGCCCATCCTTCAACAATTCAGGCAACTTCGAGGTCGGGTAGACCAGGCTTCCTTCGAGCCGCTTGCCGGTTTTTGCAGCGTCATCATCCACGAACGCTTCCACGCTGTACTTCACCGAGCCTTCGCGTTCCAGGGTTCGCTTGGTGATCAGGCCCGCCTCGCCGGCACCGTGGATGATCACGCGTACCGTGTCCTTGCCAGCACCGCGGGATCGAAGGTGCAGGAGCTTGAACAGGATGCGCGAACTGATCAACAGGATCGCGGTGCCCATGAAATCAATGATGATGACGGATATGGGCAAGAAGTAATAGCCGTCGAAGAAGAGGAAGCGCAGAACGCTGATGAACCCGAATACCAGCGTTCCGCCAAGCACGGTCAGAAAGATCCGTTTGGCATCATCCGTGTTCGTATGCCGCACCATCATACGGGGCAGTCCGGCGATCAAGAAGGAAGCCCCGCGAAGGAGCAGGAAGATCGGCAGCACGGGTAGGAGCAGGTCCACCTCAACGTTCGGCACGTGGAAATTGAAACGCAACAGATAGGCGGCCGAAAGTGCGATCAGGCACAAGGCCAGATCCAGCACCACGATACCCCACCTCGGGAAGAGCCTTTGTTGCTTCATCGAAGCGCGAAAGATAGCCGCCTGTGCGCCGTTGGCCGAAGCCGCCTTTCTTTGCAGGCACCACCATGCCCCGCATCCTCTTCGTGGCCGCCCACCGGCCCGGTCGCTCGCCTAGCCAGCGCTACCGGTTCGAACAGTTCGCGCCGTACTGGGAGCAGCATGGCTTCACGCACGTATACGCCTCGCTGATCGATGCGGAGGACGATAAGAAGTTCTACTCGCCCGGTAACCTCAGTGCAAAGGCGGGCATCTTCCTGAAGAGCTGGCGCCGCCGCACAGAGCAGGTTCGCTCGGCGAAGGACTACGACCTCATCCTTGTTCAGCGTGAGGCCTTCATGACGGGCAGTATCCGATTCGAGCGAGCCTTGGCAGCCTGCGGCGTACCATTGATCTTCGACTTCGACGACGCGATCTGGCACATGGACGTCAGTGAGGGCAACCGCAAGCTGCGCTGGCTGAAGGATCCCAGCAAGACCGCGCGCATCATTGAACTGGCCGACCTGGTCATTGGTGGCAACGATTACCTCGCCGATTTCGCACGACGGTACAATGCGAATGTCGAAGTGATCCCCACGGTGATCGACACGGAGCGCTACCGACCACAAATGCGCACAGCACCAAGAACCGGCCCGGTGGTCATCGGTTGGACAGGAAGCCATACGAGCATGGCCCATCTGGTGCAGGAGTTGCCCATGTTAAGGGCACTGCACGCGCAATGGGGTGATCGCATCGTTCTTCGGGTCATCAGCGACCGCGATCTGGTGGTGCCGGGACTTCCCATCGAGAACATCCGTTGGAACAGTGCAACAGAGGCGGAAGACCTCGCTGGGATCGACATCGGCATCATGCCCTTGCCCGACGACGAATGGAGCAGGGGGAAGTGCGGCTTTAAAGGATTGCAATACATGGGCATGGCCAAACCTGTGGTGCTCAGTCGAGTAGGGGTGAATAAGGTCATCGTGAAGGAGGGCCAGAACGGCTTTCTGGCCGGAACCACCGACGAATGGATCACGAAACTGGGCCAACTGATCGCCGATGCCGACCTTCGCGATCGCATGGGGCAGGCTGCGCGGCGAACAGTGGAGGAACAGTATTCCGTTCCGGGCTGGCGCGATCGCTACCTGGAACTGTTCCATACCTTGATCGCTACCAAGCGCGCTTGAAGCCCTGAACCGACAGAACAAGAACCTTATTTCCGAACATGGAGACCGCTACTGAACTCAAGCGTACCGCACTCAGCCACGTCCACGAGAAGCTTGGCGCCAAGATGGTACCCTTCGCAGGCTACCTCATGCCTGTGCAATACACTGGCGTGATCGATGAGCACCAAGCCGTGCGCAATAGCGTGGGCGTGTTCGATGTGAGCCACATGGGCGAATTCCTCGTGCGTGGTCCGCAGGCTTTGGACCTCATCCAGCACATCACGAGCAACGACGCCAGTAAACTGGAGGTAGGTAAGGTGCAGTATAGCTGCATGCCCAACGGCAAGGGTGGTATCGTGGACGACCTGCTCGTTTATCGCATGGAGCACGGGGACGACAGGCACTATGTACTCGTGGTGAACGCCAGCAACATGGCCAAGGACTGGGTCTGGATCCAGAAGAACAACACCTTCGACGCTCAACTGTCGGATATCAGCGACCACATGAGCCTGCTGGCCGTGCAAGGTCCAAAGGCCACGGATACGCTCAAGAGCTTGTTCAGCGTGGATATTGGAGCGATGGCGTACTATACCGCCCAATATGCCGAGATGCAAGGCGTGGGCACCGTGTTGATCTCTGCAACAGGCTATACCGGCGCTGGCGGATACGAGATCTATGTACCGAACAACCTCGCGGAAGCAGCTTGGAATGCGGTCTTCGCAGCAGGCGAACCGCACGGGATCAAACCGGCAGGCTTGGCCTCACGCGACACACTGCGATTGGAGATGGGCTTCTGCTTGTATGGAAACGACATCGACGACACGACATCGCCGATCGAAGCGGGATTGGGCTGGATCACGAAGTTCACCAAGGATTTCATCGACGGACCGATGTTGAAGGCGCAAAAGGAAGCCGGTGTTGCGCGCAAGCTCGTCGGTTTCGAGCTGCTCGATCGGGGCATTCCCCGGCACGATCATCCGGTGTTGGATGCAGCGGGCAAGGTGATCGGTAAGGTCACCAGTGGCACCATGAGCCCGACGCTGCAAAAACCGATCGGGATGGCCTATGTGCCGACAGAGATGTCCAAGCCGGGCAGCGAACTGTGGATCGATATCCGCGGCAAAGCCTTGAAAGGGGTGGTGGTGAAACTGCCTTTCCTCACCAAGCCCTGATGGAGATCACCCACAGAGCTGTCGACTATCAATACCGCGTGGAGGTCTGTTTCATGCCGGGGCAGTATCCCTTGTATGCACAGGACATGGGCATCGTGGTGGTGATCGATGTGCTGCGTGCCACGAGTGCCATGGTAGCGGCATTCGAGAACGGCATCGATCGCATCATCCCCGTGGCCACGGTGGAAGAAGCGCGGCCGTACATCGGTCGCGAAGGCTTCATTGCAGCTGCCGAGCGGAACGGAGAGGTCGTGGAGGGATTCGCGTATGGCAACTCCCCATTGGCCTACGTGGGTGAAGACCTCCGTGGCAAGACCATCGTCATGACCACCACCAACGGTACCCGCGCCATCAGCTTGGCGAAGGATGCGCGAATGCTAGTGATCGGCTCGTTCCTCAACCTTTCCGCCTTGAGCGAGTGGCTGGTGAAACAGAACGACAACATCCTGCTGCTCTGTTCCGGCTGGAAGGACAAATTCAACCTGGAGGATTCCATGTTCGCCGGTGCCGTGATGGAACGCCTGCTCGAGAGTGGTAAATTCGGCGTGGAGGAGGACAGCAGCATCGCTGCCAAGTACATGTTCATGAGCGGTCGCGATAACTATATGAGCATCCTGAAAGCGGCACCACGTCGCCGAAGGATCGAACAGTTGCAGCTGTTGCCCGATGTGAAGTATTGCCTGACACCGGACCAAAGCACCATGATCCCCGTGCTGCGCAACGGCGAATTGGTGTTGCTCGATACCACTGTTGAATGATCCGCCGAACCCTCATCGTCCTGGTCGGCCTTATCGGGCTGTTGATCCTGTTGCCGGTGGAGGTGATTGAACCAGCGCATGCATGGGGCTTCTACGGTCACAAACGCATCAACCGCATGGCCTGCTTCACACTACCGCCGGAGATGTTCGGTTTCTACAAGCGCCACATCGATTTCATCAGCGACCACGCCGTGGATCCGGATCGCCGACGGTATGCGGTGGAAGGCGAAGCGCAACGGCATTACATCGACATCGACCATTATGCGGAAGGAGGGACGGATGTCTTCCGCGAGATGCCTCGGAAGTGGAACGATGCGGTGAGCAAGTACAGCGAGGATACCTTGCAAGCCTACGGTATCGTGCCGTGGCACATCGATGTCATGTTCGGTCGGTTGGTGAAGGCCTTTGCACGCGGCGATGTGGACCGGATACTCACGAACAGTGCGGATCTGGGTCACTACGTGGCTGATGCACACGTGCCTCTTCACACCACGGAGAACTACAACGGGCAGTTGACGAACCAGTACGGCATCCATGCCTTTTGGGAAAGCCGGATCCCCGAGCTGAGCGCCGATAGTTACGATCACCTTGTCGGGCGTGCGACCTACATCGACCGTCCGCTGGATGCGGCCTGGGAAGCCGTGCACGATAGCCACATGGAACTGGACAGTGTGCTGGCCATCGAGAAGCGGCTCAGCGAGACCTTCCCCGAGGATCAGAAGTACGTATTCGAGGATCGCGGGCGCGGTGGCATGCGTATGTATTCACGCGAATTCGCCAAGTCTTACGAAGACGCGATGGGTGGCATGGTGGAACGACGCATGAACCAATCCATACTTTCCTTGGGCAACATGTGGTACAGCGCCTGGGTGGCGGCCGGATCACCGGATCTGGAGCGCTTCGAGGACAAGGATGTGAGCGATAGCCTCAAACTGGTGCTCAAGGCCGAGCAGGAGTTGTTCGATGAAAGCCGAAAGGGCTACGGACGCGACCACGAATAGATCGTCTACTTGAATTGTACCGGCTGGCTGATCACGGCGCACTCCGTATTGCGGTCCACCGTCGTGGATAGAGGTTGCACATCGCCCGATACGTTCAGGACGATATCGCCGAATGCCGCGGAATCCGGACGCATCCGACAGGCCCTGAAGAAGATCTCTTCACCCTCACGCATCACCAAGCGGTATTGACCAGCTTCCGTGAAGGTGTCGCCCGTGGCTGCGTTCACGCTTCCGGTAAGGGTATCGCGAATACCGCGATCCGCACCCGCTGCGTACTGCACGATGCAGTCGTAACAACGCGCATCCAGCGTAGCGGTGTATTCCTTCACCTCGGTCTTGCAGGAAGGAAGCAGGAATGGTGCGAGCAAGAAGAGCGAACACAGGCGTTTCATGGGACCGCAAGATACTTCCAAGCCGCCAAGGACGGAACGCCGGAAGGTGTGAAGGATCCGCACAAGAAGCTGGGGCCGACATTCGCTTGTATGTGAAGCCCCGTTGGGCCCGGCGGAAGAAGGTTGCTCCCATGGCGCATTCAACGGCGCGCAGGGGCGGATCCGCTCGGTCAAGGCTGAACGGTCTGCTCGAGCAATTGACGTTGCGCCTCCGGGTCCATGTTGGTGATCGGGACGGCGTGCATGCGCACCAGGTCATCACCGAGCAATTCCATCGCGTTCCGTTCCAGTTCACGATAGAGCAGCGCCTTGCTCATGCCCTGCAGGAGGAGTTGGCTCGTGCGTGTGAGCACACCATCCGCGAAGAGCAGTTCTTCGTGATCGGTATCCATGGTGGGAAAGAGCAAGAGCTTGCGTTGCATGAGCTGAACGGCCAAGCGCTCGGCAGCGTCAACGGTGCGGGTCTGGAAGGTCACGTGGATCATGGCGTAGGGATCATCGTTGCCAGCTTCGCCAGAGCGTGCCGGCTTCATGGTCGAGACTGAAGTAGGACTTGCGGAGGCGGGCCTCCAATTCGACTTGTCGAATGCGGGCATCGATCAGGGGCACCTCACGTCCATTCATCAGGAACAGGGAACTCTCGCCTGCCATGAAGCGCTGGTTCTCTCCGGAGAGCATCCGTTCGTAGTTCACGACCATTTCCGCACCCAGTCGCACTTGGCTACCGAAGACCTCGATGTCATTCGCCCGCTCCCGAATGCGGTTCCGTATGCGTAAGCGATCGCGTTCCAGGGCCAGCGAAGCATCCTGCTGCCGCAGTTGGGCCAGTGAAAGTTCGCCGCGTTCTCGTCGAAGGAAGAGTGGCATTTGGAAACCGACGCCGAACTGATGACCATCGCCCAATAGCGTTCCGCCTTCATCGTTCACGGCGGCCCCGTTCCCGAGCCACTGGTATTTCAGATCGAGTTCAGGTTTCAGGAGCTCTCCTCGAAGCCTGCGATCGATCTCCAATTGATCGATACGCGCACCGGCTTGCAGCAGGAAGGGGTGGTTGGTCACGACATGCTGTATGGAGGTATCGGCTAGCGCGAACGCACCCGGAGAGCGAAGATCCATAGGGTCGGGGACCACATTGGGTTGGATCTCCACCGGCTGTTGCACATCGTCCCAAAGGTGGTTGCTCAAACGAAGGCTCGCGTTCCGGAAAGCGAGCGTCGCCTGCTGTTGACGCATTTGTCGATCCTGGACCTGGAGGAAGGCCTCGAGCGTATCGATCGCTGGCCGATCACCACCACGCCAACTGCCTCGCACGGCCGCTAGCCGCTCCGAAGCCAGACCGACCGCCGAATTGCTCACCTGCAACGCGAGGTAGGCGGCCACCCAGTCGGTGTGGTCGCTCAAGGCCAGCAACAACAGGTCGTTGAGCATCTGTTCTTGTTCCGCGCGTGTGGCACGTAGATAGGCTTGCGACTTCCGCAGGGTTGCGCGGCGCTGGTCGATGAAGAGGCCTTGGCCCACGCTCACTTGACCTCCGAGCTTGAGCAATCCATCACCGGGTGTGGTCGCCTGCGGATCCAGGAAGTCACCGCTGTTCTGTTGTACACCTGCGAAGAGTTCCACACCATACCACGTAGGAACCTTCAATCCGGCATCGAACAACCGGAAGTAGCTCTTCTCGTCGAAACGCTTTTCATCATACGTAGCGATCGCCATCGGGTCGAATCCACCTCGTGCGCTGCGCACGGAGGCCTCGCCCAATTCCGGGCGAAGCGCAGCCTGTCGTGCTACCGGGTGGTTGTTCAGTACAACTTGGACGAAGGCCTCCCGGGTCAGTAAGGTCGAGTCCTGTGCGGCAGACGATGCGACCATGAACAAACCGGTCAGGCTCGTAGCGAAAGCCAGGAACCTGTGCGCGAGCATGCCTGAAGTCCGACCAAGTGGGAAGAGGACCCTCATTTGGCACTGGGTTCGGCGTACATGTCGGGCGGGAACCCGTTGATCTGCCGCCACAATTCGTACCAGATCGGCACATCGCTCATGAGTGCGAACCCCACCGCACCACCTCCCACACGCAACGCTTCCGGCCACGCCTGTTCGTCGCTGCTAGGTCCAACAAGGATCCGGTACTTCCCGTTCGGGCTGATGAAGTTGTCGATCGCCACAACGGTTCCTCCGAAGGTTCCGAAGCTGCTGTTCGGCCAACCACTGAAGACCACGCTGGGCCAACCATCGAACATGAAGCGGACTTTCTGGCCCGTAGCAATGAGTGGCATGTCCATGGGTCGCACGTACAATTCCACAGCAAGGTCGAAGCGCGCGGGCATCACGCTCACCAAGGGATCGCCTTCCTTCACCGTTTCACCAAGACCGGTCACGACCGCTTTGGTGATGAAGCCTTCCTGAGGTGCCGTTACATAGTAGTTGCCTGCTCGCACCGTGTAGTTCGCGAGATCCACTTGCATCTTGCTCACTTCGCCTTCGGTGGTGTACATCTGGCTCATGCTCGCGAACTTCTCGCTTTCGGCCTTGCTCAACTTGTCGCGATAGTCATTGCGAATACCGGAGATCTCCAGACGAGCGTTCAGCAATTCGTTCCGCGCATCGAGCAGCTTGTTCTCGGCATCGATCAAGGTTGCGTTCGCCCGTTGCTGGGCCACCTGTCGCCTTTCGAGTTCCACCTTGCTCACCAAACCCTCCTTGAACTGTTGATCGCCACGGGCGTATTGATCGTCGGCTACCTTGATCTCGGTGCGTGCCGCGATGACACGGATGCTGTCGCTCTGCAGTTTCAGACCCGCTTGGATGATCTTGTTCTGGGCTTGCTCCAACTTGATCCGCAACCCGGCATTGAGCGCATCGATCTGTGCGTCAAGCGAATGCACCTTCTCGTCGTAGCTCTTTGCGGTGAGTTCCTTCGCCGTGATCTGATCCTGGGTGCGATCAAGTAGCAATGGATCGAAATACTCCGGCTTCACCTCGCTCAGGCGAAGGATGGTGTCGCCTTTCTGGACCCGTTGGCCTTCCTGCACGAACCACTCCTCCAATCGGCCGGGAATGATAGCGTGTATGGTCTGTGGGCGCTGATCGGGCGAGAGGCTGGTAAGCGTTCCACGCGCACGGATGTTCTGTGTCCAAGGAAGGAACAGGCCGATGAGCATGACGGCGCTGATCGCGATCACCCATCGGGCGAAGAGGCGATCGGCTTGTGCTTCACCAATGGTCCTGAAGGCTTGCGAATGGAAGCGCCCCTGTTCGGGCACGCGGTTATGTGGACTGATGTTCAGCATCGGGTCAAGGGGTCAGTCGTCCATCACGGAGTTCGATGGTGCGCGCGCAGCGTTGTTGCAGCCACGGGTCGTTGCTCACGGCCAGTAAGGTCCACGGTCGCTCAGGTGCACTGATCCAACCCAACAGTTGCTCACGGTCGGCACGGTCCCAATTCTGCAGGCTGTCCTCCATTAGAATGAACCGGGGCCTTCCAGCGATGCAGCGGGCCTGGATGATGCGCTTCACAAGGCTCTTCGGCAAGTGTGATCCTTGCGGATCCAAGCGCGTCAGCAACCCATTCGGCAACTTCGCGAGATGATCGAATAGACCGGTGACCTTGCAGGCTTGTGTCACATCCGCCTCGCTGACCCAAGAGCGGCCGACGACGATGTTCTCCAGCACCGTTCCAGCAAACACATCTTCGTCGTTCAAACTATCACCGATGATCGAACGTACCTGATCAAGATCCAAGCTGTTCAGTGGATGACCGTCGTACTGAACGTTCCCGGCATGCGCCTCGACCGCACCTCCAAGTATGCGCAGCAGGGTGGTCTTACCAGAGCCGTTCGGACCGTTCAAGCACACCTTCTCACCCGGTCGAAGGTGAAGATCCACTCCATCCAGCACCGGGCTTTCGTTCCATTGTGAGCGGAAACCCAGCCCGGATACACGCACCTCCAGACCCGAAGGTGCATTGGGGTCCAATACCCGCAAGCCCGCCGAGCGCTCCAATTCAAGGTCTGTGACCGCGCCGATCTTCTCCAAGGCGGTGAGCACATCGTAGATGCTCTCAATGCTCATGACGATCTTCTCCACGGCACCGATCAAGAGCAGAATGACGATCTCCGCAGCCACGAACTGGCCAAGGTTCATCTGCTCCTGCATCACCAACATGCCGCCCAGTGCCAACAAGCTCAAGGTGATCAGGACCTTGAAGAGTACCATGGCGGAATACTGCCCGAGCAGCACCTTGAAGTGTGATCGACGGGCTTTGATGTAGCCGTCCACCAATTCATCGGTGCGGGTGCCCGGCAAGGTTGTTTCGCCGACGAGCTTGAAGGTGTTCGCGCTACGTCCCAACTCCTCCAGCCAATGCGCGACCTGGTACTTGTAGGAGCTTTCTTCCATGCTGGTGCTTAGACCCCGCTTACCGGTCAAGCGGAAAATGAGGTACAGAACGACCACCAGCAGAAGTCCGAAGGCGATGAAGAATGGATGATAGAGGGTCAACAGCACGAGGCAGAGCACAATAGTCAATGCGGCGAGAGGAATATCCAGGAGCAGCTTGCTCAATGCCTTCTGAACGGTGATGGTATCGAAGAAGCGGTTCACCAACTCGGGTAGGTAACGACCACTCACGGCATCGGCCTTTATCCGTGGCATCCGATAAGCGAATTCGAAGGCACTGCGCGCAAATAGCCGCTGTTGGATGATCTCCGCCAAGGCGATCTGCATGATCTGCATGGCACCGGTGAACCCCACGCCGATGGTGACGAAGGCGATGAGCACTCCCCAGCTTGTCGCCACTTGACCTCCACTGATCAGATTGATGATGGCCTGGATGCCAAGAGGTACACTGAGGCTGATGGCACCGCCAACAAGGGCGTATAGGTAGATGTGCCCAAGTTCCCGCTTGTCCAAGCGAAGAAGGTTCACGAGCCGCTGCCAAGGAGTGATCGCATGCATGATGACCGCAAATATAGTAATGCTATAAATAAATGGTGTAACACAAAACACAAATGATGTTATCCTACATTTGTGCCATGCCCCGATACCTGATCGAACCCGACCCCGGACTTGTATTGCGCGATACGACCAGTACCATGGGTGTGCGGATCGTTCACGAAGGGCTGGAACTGCTCAACGAATTGGGGCTGGAAGCCTTCACCTTCAAGAAACTCGCCGAACACATCGGTTGTACGGAAGTGACGGTATACCACTACTTCGCCAACAAGCAGCGTTTGCTGCAGTACTATTTCCAGGTCTATTGGCTATGGCTCGGAACGCACTGTCGGCAAGAGGGGAAATCGCTGAAGGATCCTTTGGAACGCCTGCACGGGGATATTCATGTGCTTTGCGGGCTATGGCCAAAGGATGCCCTAGCCGGTCGACTGGACCCCGCTGATCTGCGAGAGTTGGTGATCAACGAAGGCTCGAAGTCCTTCATGCACAAGAATGTCGACTCGGACAACGAGTTGAAGCTGTTCAAACCGTACAAGGATCTTTGTGCGCACATTGCTTCGGAATTGAAGGCGTGCTCGCCGAAGATGAAGTCGTCACGTTCGTTTGCGACAACGCTCGTGGAGATGTCGCATTCCTTGGAGTTCGCCATGCACCACTTGCCCGCTCTTACCGAACTGAGCACCAGGAAGGATCCGCGGAAGCTGGCCGCCTTCCTGATGGAAATGAGCGACCGGTACATCGGTTCGGATCGAGCTACGCTTGGCTAGTAGTTCGAGGTACTTCCTTGTCTTGGTGACCATGGTCGTCGTACGCTATTCGTGGCGAATGATGATCTTCGTATCGTTCCACTCCATTCACAAGCGATAACATGGAAAAGCGCACGAAGGACACCCCTTGGAAGTTGACGACCCCGCCCGGTACTTCGGCTTACACGATGCACGTGGACGAGAAGGACGGCAAGGAAGTATTGGTATGTACGGTAGGCAAGACGGTGTTGCTCTACGACATCCGATGCATCAGTGACCTGCACGCCATGCTGAAGAAGCACGGCGATTGGATGGATCTGGGTGGAGCCGATGAACAAAAGCCAGCCAAGGACGGTACGGTAGAGGCCTGGGGCAGGAGCGAGAACAATCCGGTGAAAGGCTGGTACGGTACGAAGAAGGGCTTGCGCGGACGGTTCGGCGTCTATGTACCGCCGCTGATGGAAGCCTTAGGGCTAGCAGAACTCACGCACGATCCGAAGAACAACCGGATGCGGGCGAAGTGATCGGGATCATTGCCGCACGATCCGCTGGCTTTTGACCACTTGGCCGTTCATGCGCAGATGAACGAGATAGGTGCCTGATGCCACTGCCCCGCCATACCCTCCGGCTTGACCATCCCACTGCACGGTGTATCTGCCTTGCGGTTTGGTGGCGTTGATCAAGGTCACGATCTCCCGTCCATCGGTATCGGTGATCACCACTTCCACCCGTGCTTCCCGGAAGACGTTGAAGTGGATGCTGGCCAGATCGCGCATCGGGTTGGGATGGATCGGCAGTACATCGCCATCCAAGCCGAAGCGGTTCGGCTTGATCGACGTGAAGCCATCTAGCACGATGTCGAACTGACCTTCAATTGCTTCATCGCCGATGCTCGCCAAGGGAATGATGCGCAAGGCAGCATCTGCTTGAGATGCCCACGGGTCGGCAGCGATGTACGGGTCTCCCTCGAAGTAGAGCTGCGTCACAAGATCCGGGAAGCCCGGTTTGGTCACCTTGTAGTGGATGTGTTTCGGTCGGTATTGACTGCCATTGAGGTAGGCGCCTGGAACAATGCTCTCGAAAGCATAGAGGCCGTTCTCATCGGAGTACATCGTGCCACGCAGGTTGAAGTTCTGCGAGGTATCGTACACCGCCGCATCGTTCGCTTGCCACACTTCGATCTTGGCACCGGCAACCGGCGTGAGGCAATCGTTGCTGAGGATCGTACCGCTCAGGAACAAGCGTGTACCCACTTCGCTTTCCTGCGCGACCATGGAGGTATTCGGCGATCCAGGGAGATAGTAGGGGCCAAGGATGTCATCCGTGGTCGGTGCACAATCACCTTTGGTGTCCGCAGTGCCAGCCAAGACTTTGTTGGTCAATAGCAAGGAACCTAGCCCCAAAAGCGATCCAGCCTGGAGGAAGTGCCTCCTATCCAACTTTCCTGCGGCATCCACTCGCTTCTTGTTCTCGCTCATGGTTCAGGGGATGAAGATGCGTTGCACGAAGGAATCACCCGAAGTATTGACCGCTTGAATGATGAAGATACCAGCGGCGAGCCCGTCCGTTGAAAGCGAAGCGCTGCTGGAAGAGGAGGATCGTTGTTCAACGAGCCGACCATCCAGCGTATGCACCGATATCCTACCGAGTGCTCGCCCATTGAGGGCATTCAATTGGATCATGTCGTTCGGTAGGGTGATGCGGATATTCTCCGATGATGGTTCATTCATCGAGTTTCCGAGGTCGATACAAGCTTCGTACCAAGAGAAGACCAGATCGAGCGGTGTAGTGTCCCCTTGCTGCGCAACGTTGGTTCCGATGGAGTACTGCCAATTGTTGGTGATGCCGAGCACGTACTCCTCGTCGATGGGGGAAAAGGGAGAGAACTCGATCACATAATGGCCCGGTGCCAAGCAGGTGGTATCGAAGTTCGTGGCGGTTTCACCAGCGAGGAAGTTCCCGTTCGCGATCTGCTCACTTGTTCCACTATCATAGATCCACCAGTAGGCCTCGAAGGTCTCCAGTTGACCGGTGTTGGTCAGGTAGACTTCCGCTTGCGTACACGGTTCCGTCGGACATAAGGCAACATCGCTCAGGTCCCACGAACAGACCAAGGATGCCCCGAACCCCGAGTACAGATCCAATCGAGTGTTGAAGGAACCTGTTGGGATCTGCGCTTCGGGTCGAACGGCCAAGTAGTGCGCCGAAGCCGTTCCGAAGTTCAAGCAGAAGGAGTCCGTGGCCTCCACCGCAAGCGTATCGCCTTGGTCGTTCAGCAGAATGAAAGAGGGGTAATCGATACAGTCGGAGTTGGTGACGTATGCGAGCACCTCGATGTAGTTCGAATACACCGCGCTGTACTGCACCCGCTCGATGACGATGGGATCGCAGACCTCTTGGGCCTTGACGTGGTTCAGCAGTGTTGAACCAAGTAGCAGTGTTGTTAGGAGTTGTTTTCGCATGACCATGATCCTTTGATCACAAAGGTCCAGTAGGCCAAAGCAGGTACCAATGGACGAACCCTGCTAGTTCTGGTACTTTTCCCGGATACTGGCGCGAAAGGCTGCTGGAGTCACGGCGGCTGCTTTGTGGAACCATCGTGTGAAGTAAGCTGGATCCTGCATACCCAATGCAAAGCCGACCTCCTTGATGGAAAGGTCCGCATGCAGGAGCAGGCGCTTGGCTTCGAGCAGGAGGCGGTCGTGGATCACGCTGCTTGCGGTTCGGCCTGTCCGCTTCTTCACACAGGTGTTCAAGTGATCCGCAGTCATGGCCAAGAGGTCGGCGTAATGGGCTACTTGTCGTTCCTGGAGGTACTGTAGTTCCACGAGTTCCGTGAAACGACGGACCGGATCGATGGTCTCTTGTTCACGCGAAACCGTCGCGTTCGAACGTGCCCAGTGGGCGCATTTGATCAAGAGGATGCCCAGATAGCCTTCTACGACCTCCGCAACCGGGCCACTGGTTCTAGCGAGTTCCTCCTCCATCTGCCTCACCAGCATTCTTGCTTCGGCCAAGCGTTGCTCATCAAGAGCAACTGTACAAGCGCGGTCCGGCGCATTGAAGAGCTCGATACGTGCAGCATGACCTTGCCCGAGTTGTGCATCGGTTGCGAACATCACGACCGAGCCTTGCATGTCGGCCGATCGATCCAAACGATGCACCTGTCCGGGCGCCACAAGGTGCATGCAGGGCGCTGCGATACTCCATTGTTGCAGGTCGATCATGTGTTCACCTGTACCCTCCGTGAAGAAGAACAACTCGTGGAAATCGTGGCGGTGCACATCGTTCACAACGGGCCCATCCGCTGGAAGGATATGCTCCACGCGTGTTGGAATTCCCGGGCGATCCGGAAGTCGATGGGTGGGTATTGCAGAATGGCTCACGTGGATGTAGATGCGTTCTATTGGCAGTTCGCTGCTTGGGCCGATCGATCTTCTTCGGGACCCAAGTTCCGGAATGCCAGCGGCACCTGAATGCTCAACGTTCTGAACGAATTGCCGCCGCCGTATCGAACAGTGCAATGGTCAAATTGGTAACCGTCTGCATAGCACCGGAAGTGTTGGAGAGCACGACCACGGCGGTCCGTTGTTCAGGAAGAAGCATGAGGTAGGTGGTCGATCCGGTCTGTGATCCGTTGTGACCGTACACCGGTCCGTAATTCGGATTCTCTCCATATAGGTACCAACCAAGTCCATAGCCGTTGCCCGTCATCTTCACCCCAGGATCCTTCCACATCTGCTGAACCGTTCCGGGTCTCAATAGAGTTCCATCCATCACTGCGTTGCCGAACTTCAAGAGGTCATCGAGGCAACTGTAGATGCCGCCGCCCGGCACGCGATCGCTAAGGTCGGTGCGCTTGGGTTCGGAGATCTTTCCTTTCTCCGTGATGTGATACAGTGCTGCATGGGAGGCCACCGGGTCGGCTGCCCGTTCGATCCCCGTATTCGGCATACCCACGACATCCCAGATACGCTTCTTCATATAGGCCCCATATTCCTCTCCCGAAACCTGCTCGATCACGCGCCCAAGAACCACATAGCCGTAGCTCGTATAGTGGAAGGCTTCGCCTGGGATATTGGTCAGATCGCGGTCCTTGAAGATGGCGACCGCATCGCTCAATGCGGCGTAGTGCTTCATGTTCTCCCGCTCGCTGTTCGAGGCATACTCGGGGATACCCGCTGTATGCTGCAGCAATTGACGCACAGTGATCGATCCTTCCTTTTTGATCGGAAAGTCTGGTAGGTAGGTCTGGATCGTTGCATCGAGATCCACTTTGCCCTGTTCCACCAATTGCATGATCGCCACCGCGGTCATCGGTTTACTTATGGAAGCCAGTCGGGTAGGTGTATTGGAATCGAAAGCCCTCTCGGTCGCGCGATCCGCGTATCCTGCGGCATGCGTCCATGTGATGTGTCCATCACTTGAAGTGCCTGCGATCACACCAACGACCTTCCCGTCTTCGACCGCCTTGTCAAGTAGACCATCCGCTGTGCTCCGTGCAGTGTTCGCATCGCTTCCTGTCTGCGGCCATGCAGCAACGGACGCAACGATGAAAAGAAAGGTGAGGGCCTGTGAACGATGTGGAACTATCATGTGAAGCAGAACGTGCGCGATGAAAGTAGTGTGGCGCAAGCAGCAACAAATGGACCAACTTCCTTGATGCGTTGTGGACAATGGATGGTGGACGGCGCCATCGACTTTGATAAAGTGACCATGCAGAAATGATTACCTTAGCCATAATTCACTGTGTCGCTCTTGGGGCCCGAAGTGGTCCGGCCGATCCTGGTCAGTGGCGCATCCGTTCAACCCTTTAACCCAATGCACATGAATATTTTCGTGAGCCGGTTAAGCCATGCCGTTACTGAACTCCACCTTGAACTGCTCTTCGGGCATTTCGGAAATGTGGAACGCGTGACCGTGGTACGTGATAAGGCCACCGGAGTGTCCCGACAGTTCGGTTTCGTGGAGATGGAGGACGACCGTGCCGCACGCGAGGCGATCTCCAAATTGAATGGTGCACCGCTCGAAGGCGAACGCCTGATGGTGAAGCCTGCGCAGAACGATCGGCCGAACTGATCCCTCGCATTCGACTGTTCTCGTCGGCGGACCGGCTCATTCCAAGCTCCCCTTCATCTCGAGTTGCTCTTCGGACATTTCGTTGAAGAGGAACGCGTGAACGATTTCAAGGACCTGGAGATCGGCGAATTCAGCGAATTCGGATCCGTGCGAAGGAAGGATCCCTATGATGCCCATATCGCGATCACGAAGTTGGATGGCGCTCGGTTCGAGGGAGCCAACCTCGTTGTGAAGGCTGCGAACGAACGCAACTGAGCGGCGGTGGGCGATCAGCCCACCCACACCACACCGGCTTCTTCCAAGCGCACCAAGCGATCCTTGTACAAGGCGCCCAGCGCTTTCTTGAAGGCTTTCTTGCTGATCCCGAATTCGCTGTAGATCTCCTCGGCCGAACTCTTGTCCGTCAAAGGCAGGAAACCACCACGGCTTTGGATCCGTTTGGCCAGCATGGCGGTGTTCGCATCGATGTACTGCCGATAGCCGATGGGCTGCAGCACGATGTCCAATTTGTTGTCCTCGCGCACGGTCTTCACGTAACCTGCGATGCGGTCGCCGATGGACACTTGCTTGAACACCTCGCTGTTGTGCACGAGTCCTTGATGGATGTCGTTGACGATCACGGAAATCCCGAGGTCACTGCGACCGAAGACCATGAGTGACACCTCATCGCCTTGCTTCACCGTAAGCACGGTGTTGTCCAGGAACGCTTCGATCCTGGTACTACCGTACAGTCGGTCGGTCTCTGCGTCAAGTGCCACACGAACGACATACCAGCGGTCCACATCCAGATCGCGCTTCTGTTCCTCATGCGGAATGAGAAGGTCGGGCTCCATGCCCCAATCCATGGTAGCTCCGGCGCCTCGTGTTGCAACCATGCGCATCATCGCGAATTCGCCGACCTGCGCCTTCGGCTTGCGGGTGGTCACAACGTGCTTGCCATCTTTATCGCGGAATACGAAGACTTTCACCACAGCGCCTTCCTCGGTACCCTTTGGGCATTCGCTGTTGGGTAGCACGATCTCCACGGCATCGTCATCGCCGAGCACCAAGCCCTCGCTGGTTCGTCGTAGCACGGTCAAGTCCTGCATGCGGCCGGTGTGGATCATTGGCCGAAAGGTACAGGGTGGAGGTGTGATCAAGGCTCCGTCCGCAACTGGGCGTCCATCCAACCCGTGATGCCGGCGGTCATGCAATAGACATGCGTGTAGCCTAAAGACACCGCTGTCCTGGCTGCAGTAGCACCGGCCGGGCATTGCGGACTGTAGCAGTAGAACACCAGATCGGCACCCTTGTCGTCCGGGAGTATGCTGGTACTCACTTGGTCGTAGATGGTCAGCAGCGCACCGGGCACGTGGGCCTCTTGGAACATATCCGCCTCGTTGCAATCGAATACATAGAGACGTGGTTCACCGAGCTTCAATACCAATTCAGCCGGCTCGATCTCGCGCACCGGATCCGGGACGACCGGAGCATCCTGCGCCGAAGTTGCAAGGGCGATACCCAGAGAAACCAAGGCGAAAATTGCGCGGTTCATGTTCCGTTCGATCTCGGATGGAAAGCTGATCCTATCTCAGGACAAAGGGATCTATGCCTTTGTGCTGACCACGAACAGGTAATCTCCACCTTGATGGTGGTAGGATGCTTCGATGGATCCCCACGTGCCGCGTTCGATATCCTTGGCCAACTCCAGCAGCCCGGTCTCTACTTCATCCGCGTTCGCCAGCGCCGCGAAGGAGGATATGCCCTTGCGGAAGTCGGGGTCGAGATATCGGGCAGGGTCGGTCTTGGCAGCATACAGGAAATGATCCTTCAGGTCAGGGCGCACATCATAGGCTTCTTGCTCAAAGTGGCTGAAACCAGCCGCATGCAGTGCCGCCAAGGTGGCTGCTGCGGTCGGCATCACACTGCACGATCGGGCCATCATCTGCGGGAAGTAATGGCAAAGCCAATAGCGCTGCATCTGCTCTGGAGTGGACGTAAGCAACACCAACCGCCCTCCGGGTCGGAGGGTCCTATGCACTTCTCGGAAGCCAGCTGCGAGGTCGGTCCAATGGTGCGTAGTAAGGGTGCCCATAGCACCATCGAACGAAGCATCGGGAAGGGGGAGTGCTTCCGCTTTACCCTGAAGCCAAGTGATCCCGTCGGATTTCTTCCTCGCCTGCTCCAGCATACGTTCCGAGGGATCCACTCCGGTCACCTGATAACCTCGGTTCGACAGCATTACTGCATAGTTGCCTGTGCCACAGCCGACATCGAGCAGCGCTGCTCCGGTCGGTATCGACAAAAGGTCGACGAGGCGATCACTCAAGTAGGGATCCGCCGATCTGGTGCGATCGTAGGGTGCACCGATGGTGTTGTAACTGGTGTAGGCCATGCAGTAAATGACGTTCGGTAAAGGATCCTGTGGCAGGATGCGGAACGTTCCACTGCAATGATACGGGTGCTTGATCCCGGTCTGCGTTCGAACGCATGCTTGGCGGTACCTTCACCCCGAATGGGTTCCCTAGTGGTCGAAGAAGCATTCGACATGTTGTTGGTCCGTCTCGCTCAGCGGGATGTCAGCGCATTGGAGGAGCTTTACGATCAGTACAGTCCGACCTTGTTCGGCATTGCGTTGCGGTGGACCGACCAGTATGGTGCCGAGCAAGTGGTGGAACGCACCTTTTTGACCTTATGGAGGCAGGTGGCTGGTTGGGATCGATCCAAAGGTGGTTCTTTCACGTATCTGTTGGGCATCATGATCCGAGAAGCGCGTGTGTTGTCGATCCCTGTCGACCGAACCACCTTGATCACGGCATTCGGCCTACAGAATTGGGCCCAGCACTTGTGTCCGGCTGATCACACCGTTTTTGAGACGATATACTCGAAAGGTCTTTCCGTTGCGGAGGCGTCTGAAGTGCTTGGCGCTACCACGACCGAAGTTGAGGATAGGATAGGCAAGGTGCTTCACGAACTTCTGCAACACGCGCGGTCATGAACGAACCGGATCTGGACGAAGGCACCCTTGCGCTATACGTGCTCCACATGTTGGACCGCCGAGAAGAGCAGCGGATCGAGGCCGCCAGCGCGAATGACCCTGTACTCAGGGCACGGATCGAAGAAGCACAGGAAACGCTTGTCAGCTTGGCGTTGCAACAAGCGCAGCCGCCACCCGTGGACCTGAAGCGTGCTATCCTAGCGGCAGTCGAAATGGACATTCAGAACGACCGGAAGAACGAACGCTTTCCCCTATTGCACGATGACATTCGCCTCGTTGATATGGTCCCGTTGTTGGACCGAGAGGATCTCGTTCTCCCCGCCGATGCAGAGGATAGTCACATGATCGAGGTGGAGCGGACGAGCGACCGGGAAACCGTGCTGGTCTGGTTGAGGACGGTTCATCCCGAAGAGATCCATACCGATTTCGTTGAACGCATCCTTGTCCTAGAGGGCACGTGTGACATTCATTTGGGCAACGAAGTGATCTCCATGATTCCTGGAGAAGTCATCACCATTCCGCTTCACGTCCCACACTCCGTGCGGGTTACCAGCGCGGCATGGTGCAAAGCGTTAGTGCAGCGCGTTGCTGCCTGATCGGATCCGACCGCCTGTCCACTTCATCGTAGAGATCTGCAGGTACGCACTAGGATCAGTTACGGTGTGAGCACTGATCATTGTTGTTAGCGCGACAGGATCGTTCCGGTTTCACGCAGTTCCTCGCATTCCCAACTTCCCGCCAAGCCATGCCATCGGCAGGTAGGCCACGACCAGATCCAGGCCGTTGAACCACATGGGTGCATCCGGTATCATGCGCACGGCCATGATGCCACCCAGCAGATTGAAAGCACCGATCACCAGAGCGAGGATCATTTGCCGCGAAACAGCGAGGCGAGCCACGATGAACGCACCGATGAGCGTGCCCAGTGCATGAGCGAAGAACGGCACCAGGATCTGGATCGTCGAGTATTCGTGGATGTGCGCGTTGATGCTGGCCACATCACTGACATCAACCCCGGGCGGCGGCGGTAGGAGGTTCGAGCCGAAGATGATGATGCCCATGTTGACCATGCCGCCGACGACCATGCCGGCGATGAAGGCGAGTATGTTGCGGAGAATAGGATGCATGCGGGGTGGGTTAAGGAGGTGAATTTAGCAGGGTACGCGATCGGTCGAACGGATCGGCAACGTCGTGGATCGCTCAACCCGTTATGCGATCGGCGAGATCCTTGCATCGTTGAAGAACATGCCTCGTATCGCTTTGCAAATGGTCACAACGATCCCGCCAAGGCGTCCGAGAAGCTGTCGCAAGGATCCAAACTACCGTTATGAACGCTGGTGAAGGAATACGTGTGAACCTATCGAAGCTGCAACGCTGCGATCAACTGTGGGAGACCATGCCGGTGATCCCGGGTGGGCGCTTGTGCCAGCAATGCGACAAGCGCATCGTGGACTTCACGCGCATGAACGCGGTGGAGATCGCCCGTACGCACATGGACAGCGAGGCGCCTGTATGCGGCATGTACCGCGACGAGCAACTGCGCCCGCCTGAACGACCGATATGGAAAGAAACGGGCTGGAGATCGCACCCGATGATGCTCAGCCTAGTGTCCATGCTCTTGCTGGAACCGACCACAAGTGAGGCAAGTCCTCGAACACCTGACGTAGAGGTAGCACAGCCCCCGGTCGCTGATGATCGCGCCGCGCAACGGGTCGATCAAGAAGATCACCTTCGACTTGATAGTGTGATCGTCCGCGGCCGCGTCGTAGAGGTGGTCGGCTCAGAAGACGAACCAGTGCCCTTCGTCAACGTCATGGTCAAAGGCACCGCACTGGGCGCTCTCACGGACTTCGATGGATATTTCACACTCGACCTCACCGCAATGGCCGACTCCACGGAACAGGTGGTGCTGGTGATGAGCTTCATCGGCTTCCAGCGCATGGAGCAAGAGGTCTCGCTTGTGGACCCGAAAGAGGTGCTGTTCCGCGTGACGAATGCGGAAAAGAGCCTGATCGTCTTCTCCGTGTCTGCAACCAAGCCACCGCTCTACAAGCGCATCTGGTGGGGCATGCAGCGGCCTTTCCGGAAGTAGCTGGATCACTGGGACACACCCAATGCCTTCTTCACTTGAGGTACCACCTCCGTCGCATACAATTCGATGCACCGCAGCATCTTGTCGTGCGGCAAACTGCCCACGCTGAATTGGAGACTGTAACGCGTGAAACCGAAGAGTTCATGCTCGTGGATGATCTTCTTCGCCACGGTTTCCGGATCGCCGAGCAACATGGCACCGTTCGGCGAGATCTCGAAGTCGAATTGCGGTCGGCCCACGGGTCCCCACCCGCGCTCCTTGCCGATGCGCCCCATCTGCATGGCATACCGCGGCCACATCAGTTCTGCGGCTTCTTCGAACGTGTCGGCGATGAAGCCGTGCGAGCCGATGCCGAGTTGGAACGTCGACGCATCCTGACCTGTTTCCTTCCACGCTCTGAGGTACAGGTCCGTGAAGGCCTTGAAACGTGCGGGCTCACCACCGATGATGGCCAACATCATGGGCAGGCCCAGGGTGGCGGCGCGCACCACACTTTCCGGGGTGCCTCCCACGGCGATCCAGACCGGTAGCTGTTCCTGGACCGGGCGCGGGTACACGCCTCGACCTTCGATCGTCGGTGTGTGCGTGCCTTTCCAATTCAGTACCTCGCCCTTGCGGATCTCCAAGAGCATCGCCAGTTTCTCACTGAAGAGCGCGTTGTAGTCCTGCAGGTCATGACCGAACAAGGGGAAGCTCTCGGTGAAGGAACCCCGGCCGGCCATGATCTCGGCCCGGCCGTTGCTCACCAGATCCAAGCTGGCGTATTGCTGGAACACACGCACCGGATCGTCGCTGCTGAGCACGGTCACCGCACTGCTCAACCGAATGCGCTTCGTGCGCGCTGCAATGGCGGCCAGAAGAACAGCCGGCGCGCTGGCGATGAAGTCGGAACGGTGATGCTCGCCGATCGCGAACACATCCAGTCCCAAGCGGTCCGCCAGTTCAGCTTCTTCGAGCAGGTTGCTATGCCGTTGTTGGGCGCTGATGCGTTCGCCGGATACCGGGTCGGGCGTATGGTCCACGAAGGTGTAGAGGCCGAATTCCATTGCACAAAGGTCGTTGCTGGACCCAAGGACGTGCCGATGTTCGCGATCACTTGTTCTTGGAACGATGCCGATCATCGCCTCTGAAGCGCGCTACCCGGAAGGCGTACGTGAAGCTGATCATGTGCGAGTTGATGCCAGCGAGGCGCTCTGCGGAAAGGCCGATGTTGTACGCATAGGTCATCTTGCCCTTCAAGACCCCGATGCCAATTTCCGGCCGGAGCACCGTGCTGCTTTGCGGTCCGTTGACATACTGGATCATTTGCAGGCCCATGGCAAAGGCGCTCGTCACATAGGCCCCGACCTTCAAGCCCACGATCTCGGGTTGGTCCACGCGCATTTCGGCACCGGCATAATAGCCCCAGCCCACGGGGAAATGACCGATCACGGTCCTGTTGCGCCCGATGCCCAGCTCACCGTATCCGAACGCTCCTTGGTGATACCCGACCAGCCAGGTGAGCTCATCGTGGATCTCGAGGGCACGGTACCGCAGTACCGTTGAGGCCGTGTCCTGCGCGTGCAGCAGGCGGCCGCTGAACAGAACCAGGGTCAGCAGCAGAGCACGGAAAACTGCTCCATCATCGGTCAAGCTTGGCATTCGATGCGGACGAGTTCGGGGTGCGGAGCGGCAGGACCTCTTCGATCCCTTCTTGTTCGAAGGTAGAAGCCAGCGCCAATGGACCTCCAGCGAGGTGGTCACCTCGTGTAGAGCGTCGCAGTCCCGGCGCACATCACTCCTCCGTTGGCACCTGCTGCCAAACGTCGTTCGTGGTATTGCCCACGTTCGGATCGGTGAGCACGTCGTCGGTGCCGTAGTACTGGCCGTTCTGGTTCATCCAGTACTGGTTGTATCCGCTCTCGATCTTGATGGGCTGGCCGGTGTTCGGGTCCACGGCGTTCTGCTCGTCGCGCACGTAGTTGATGAACTGGTCCTGGCCCCGATCGCTCGCGTCGCGCTGGTTGCGGTAGGTGCCCTTGATCGCTTCGTTGGTGGCGTTGGCATTCTCCCGATACGCGCGCTGGCTAGCGTCGAAGGCCGCTTGGTTGTTCTGCATACGGGCGTTGTGCTGGGACCAGCTCTGTTGCATTTGGCGTTGTTCGTTCGCGTTGTACGCCGCGAAGTACTGCGGGTTGTAGCGCACGCTGGCCAAGCCGTGCATCAGCCCAGCTTTCGCGGTTCCGAAGTTGGCCTTTGTGCAGTCCAGAATGGTCAACTGATAGCCCCAGTTGATCGAGCCCTGCCCTTCGAAGGAACATTGGTGCATCACGACGAAGACCTTGGTCCCGTCCGACTTGTTCCACTCGGAGGCGTTGGCGTAGCAGGTCCTACGGGTAGGCGCAACGGAGTACAATGGGTCCATGCCCCGTTGATCAGCGCTGGCCACGGCGGGTGCGTCCTGCTGTCCCACGAAGGTGCAGCCCTGCTGGGTCATCCAAGGGATCAGGTCCTGTTGCACCACGTGCTCCGCAGGCACGAAGGGGCGCACCTTTTGGCCGCTGTATTGCGCCATCTTGTTCGCTGATGGATCCTGGCTGTGGCTGAACATCAACGTGCCCGAGTTCTCCACCTTCACACCGGGGCCTTTCACGCTCCAATTACCGTTCCTCGGATCCTGGGTCAATTGCCAGTCGGCAGGCAGTTCCATCTGCGACATGGCCATGCCGAACTGCGGGCTCTGGATGGTGTACGTCCGCATTCCACCGGCTCCTTGCCCGTCGTCGGGCTGCTGCTCGTTCGGCGAACTGCTTTGTGCATCATTATTCATCGCGATCGCTTCGCTGAAGGCTTCCGGGCCACTCATACTTCGGTCGTCGTTGTTGGCTTGTCCAGTGCTGCAGGCCAAGAACAACAAGGCGGGGAGGAGTGAGAGGGGGGATGAGGGACGCATGGTATTGGTGTTGGTTCAACCATACATCGGCGCATTCGCCGGATGTGAACGATCACCCCTCACGGTGCCGTATGGAACGCATACACCACGCACACCTGCAATTGATCGGTATAGCTCGGGGAGGAGCCGATCGCACGATCCAAATTGGTGAAACCCTTCTTGTACCGGATGCTCATGTGGAAGTGCCGCGGTCCTTCGATCAACGCACCCACGATGCCTCCGACCTCCCACGGCGCGAGTGAAGCGGTGCGGTCGATCCGTTCGTGCAGGTCCATCTCGCTCATGTTGTCGACCAGTCGCGTTCCTTTTTTCAGGTCCACGGCGCTGAGCAACCGACTCACGTACAAGCCCCCTTCCAAGCGCAAACCCTGCCGACCTCTGTACGCGAGCATCACAGGCAACTCGATCACACGGCACTGCATATTGCGCGTCCCACGATCCGATCCATCGTCCAACGCACTTGCGGGATAGCCTGTTTGAATCTCGTCGAATTGATAGCCTACCGAACGCTGCGCAAAGGCCAGCCCGTAGCATAGGCCGAACGGACCGCTGTGTCCCGGCTCGTGATCCACTTCCAAGGAATAGCCGGCCCCGCTCACACTGTGCCCGGCCTTTGGACCATGGTCCACGCCCAAAGGGTCGCGCATCCAAGTGTAGTTGGCGCCGCCCAACAAGGAGAAGCCTTGCGCGCTAGCGTGATCTGCCAGCATGGCGCAGCTGAACATCAACAGCAGGCAACGAAAAGAGGAGTGGGGCACGCAATGCATCGATCGGCTGTTCATCCAACGACGAACGGACCGGATCAGTGTATGCGGCTGTTCACCTCGCTGGATCAAGCGGCGTGCGTATGCACATCCATCTGCGGGAATGGAATGCTGATGCCCGCTTTGTCGAACTCCTTCTTCACCGTCTCCGTGAGGTGGAAGTTCACGGGCCAGTAGTCGGAAGTGTTCACCCAAACGCGCACTGTGAAGTTCACCGAGCTATCCGCCAATTCGCTCACCACGATCAGGGGTGCGGGTTCCTTCCGAATGCGTTCATCGCCGTCGATCACGCCCTGTATCGCCATGCGCGCGCTATCGATATCGTCGTTGTAGCCGATGCCGAACAGCAGATCGACACGACGCTGTGGCTCGGTGCTGAAGTTCACGAGTGCATCGGAGCTCACGGGGGCGTTCGGCAGGATCACTGTCCGGTTATCGGGTGTGGCCAATATGGTGTTGAAGATGCGGATGCTCTTCACCGTGCCGCTGTGGCCTTGTGCCTCGATGAAATCGCCCACCTTGAAGGGCTTGAAGAGCAGGATCATCACGCCACCGGCGAAGTTCTGCAGGGTGCCGCTGAGGGCCAGTCCAACAGCAAGGCCGGCGGAGGCCAGTACGGCAACGAACGAGGTCGTCTCAACGCCGACCATCTGCACCACGCTGATCACGAGCATCACTTTCAATACCACGGAGGCGGTGCTGCGCAGGAAGGGGATCAAGGAAGGGTCCATGTCCTGCTTCTGCATCACTTGGGTCATGCCACGCATCGCCAAGCGAATGAGCCACAAGCCAACGATGAGGACCACGATGGCCATGAGGACGCGCGGTCCGTGGGTGATCAACAGGTCAATTCCTTTCTGAGTGAGGTCTTCGGCTTTGTTCATGTTCACAGGTTCATGGTAGTTCAATGGCAGCGACCACCAGATTCATGGTCACGTACGGATTCCGTTACAGTGCGGCCCGGGATCAGCTCAAGAGAGGCGAAAGGACCAAGCGCTTCAGCGCCGATATACGACCCGATGCAAGGTGGGCTGATCGTGGACGCTCCATGGCGCCTCACCAATTGCTAAAGTACGAACAACAGAAGAACGCCTTTTGTTTGCCGCGCCGAATGGCTCGAAAAGCAGAATGGCACATCCACGGAGCGCTAGAATGGAACGAGGTACTTTCGCGGCCACGCAAAGCACCACCACCCATGAGCAACCAACCCACCTGTCCCAACTGTCGATCCAGCATCACCTACCCAACAGGCACCTCGTGGATGTGCGGCGAATGCGGCCACGAGTGGAACCAGGACGAGATCGATGCGGAGAATGCACCGTCAGTGGTGAAGGATGCGAACGGTAACATCCTCCAGGATGGCGACGACGTGGTGATGGTGAAGGACCTCGCGGTGAAAGGAGCACCCAAGGCCTTGAAGGCAGGCACCAAGGTCCGTGGCATCAAACTCGTGGAAGGCGACCACAACATCGATTGCCGGATCGAGGGCTTCGGTGCCATGGCGCTGAAGAGCGAATTCGTGAAGAAAGCTTAGCGCGAAATGTTGCCTCGTGTGGTGGACGGGAAAGGGGGGAGATCCCCGTGGATCGCCCGCTTGTGTTCCGGCACGCAGTCAACCGGCCAAGTGAACAAGGAGGATCGTATTTTCGCTGCATGACCGTCGAGTCGCCTGAAGTCCGGACCACCATCGCGACGCTGGTTCGTGTGCAACCGGATCTGTTGGAGGTCCACTACAACAAGGGTTGCCTGTTGACCCCCGAGCACTTGACCGAGGTGCAGGAGACACGGCGGCGCATCATGGGCGACCAGCAGTACGCGATGCTCACCATCATCCCAAAAGATGTGGATTTCAGCCTCAACGCCATGGAAAAGGATTACCTGGCCGAGGATCGATCCATGGGGCTGGTGTTGGCAACGGCCATCGTGGCCAAGGCGAACATGATCGAACAACTACTGGAGATCTACTTCAAGTACTATCCGCAGCCGCATCGGGTATTGGTGACAGACAAGGAGGCCAAAGCGCGCAGGTGGTTGAAGTCGCAACTGGCGGAGATCGAGCGGGAAGTTGATTAGGGGCTCGACCGGGACGGACGGACGCGAAACCGTGATCGATCTGGAAGGTGTAGTCCCGGGTTGTAGCTCATACGGTTGGGTGCTGACAACGAGGTGAAGGTCCGGCGCTTACAGCGGTTATAGGGCTACCACGTCAAGACCAGATGGTGTGGTAAGTGGTCTGGGTGGGAGTGTGTTCGAACGAGTATCGACATGCTCCGGACTTCGTTCACTGCACGTTGTAGCGAACCAATTCGAACCGGTATCCCAGGTCCCCGGCGGCGTAATGATCATACCATTTCACCCTACCCACACCGGGAGCCCAATAGGAACGGGGGTGCTTCCACGAAGGCTGGAACGGGAAGGTGCCATAACTGGTGACCGTACCGGTGAGCTTGTATGTGGAGAAGCTGCCAGCAGGAACGGTCAGCCCCTCCATTGCGGAGCTAACGGACACGTCGATCTGTACACCATTGGGTCCCCCGGAGAAGGTGGTCTCCACCACTTCATCCAATGGCGACGAGCAGAACTGGATACGGTGAAGATCATTCACGATGCAGTTGGCCGAATCACGCCAGAGGTAGTACGCCGCTGTCACCACTCCGTTGGAAGCCTTGCGTAGTACCGTGTAGTTCACGCCCAGTTCCTCGATCGTTTCATCGGTCACGAAGATGCTATCCACCAACACCGATGTCCCTTGGTCCACGTCCATCGAGTCCACCTGGCGTCGTTCGTACACCCAGTAGTTGCCGGCCTGTAGCTGGCTGAACGCTGTGATGGCGATCGGGTCAGGGGTAGGGATGATCGGCGCGCTGACCTCGTCGTTTTCTTTCTTGCAGGAAGTGATCGTCACCAACAGTATGGCGGGCAATACGAGGGTGGTGGGTTTCATGGTTCGTCGTGTTCTAGGCTATTGACGGTATTTCAGTGCGGATATTGCCCTCCTCCGCTCATTGCATGCTGCTCGGTCACTGGCACATGCCGTCCGGCAGTTTCGATCACCCTCAGCCCCAATGGCCGCCAAGATCGGGAGTGGCCAAGTAGAGGAGCCCTGTGGCCACGATGAGCAGAAGGACCAAGGCTAGATGCACCCAACGCCATCTTCGCCAGAAGGTGCTCCATGGCAGACCCCGGCTGATCCACCACAGCGGCGGGTAGGCCAATTGAGCAAGCATCAGGTCGAACTCCGGTTGATCCGGAAGGTCGTGCCACCAGCGCAGAAAGGGGCTCTCAGGCGCGTACCCGTGCAGCGTATGGTCCAGGATATACCAAAGCGTGAACCCGCTTAGCAGTGCGATCGAAAAGAGGACCTGCAGGAATTGGAGGAAGCGCATTGCTCGATCCAACGTGTATGCATCCGTTCTATTGCGCGACGCCACGGCACCATCACGCTGTTTGCCCGAAGGTCAACAGATTGTGATCCGGGTCGAGCAGCGCGAATTCCTTCTGGCCCCATGGTCTGGTGCTGAGTACTCCGTTCGGGTGGATCGCCACCCCGCGTTCCACCAACGATCGGTACAACACCTCGATGTCGTCGGTGCGCAGGTACACTTGCCCGTAGTTCTCCTTCGGATCGAGGTCCCTGTGCTCGAAGAAATGGATCTGAAGGCCGTCCCGTTCGAGCATCAAATAGCCATCGTGGTCGGCATTGCCGAAGACCGTGAAGCCGAGCTGCTCCGTGTAGTAGACCTTGGTCCTGGCCCTATCGCGCATGGGAAGTTTCGGGTGGACGGCGGTGAGCATGGAAGTAGAGAATCGCCCAAAGATGAATGATGCATTCGGAACCCGCAAGATCAGAACCGGGAACGGTCATGAGCCCCTGCAGCGGACGTTGGAAAAGACAGTTGGCTAGGCGTTCTTCTTCGGCAAGCGCATCCAGAACAGGATCGAGAAGGTCAGTCCAGCGAAGAAGGTGCTCGCCGCTCGCGCGGTGTGGCCACCACGCAGACCGAGAATAGCTGATGCCGTGCAGCTGAGCATGATGAATACGATCAGCACTACCAACAACGTGCGCAGCCGGGTAGGGGTTAGCATCCGGTGAATGTAGGTTGTGAAAGGTGGATTCTGCAAGCAGTGGCTGAAGAACCCACATGGGCTGCAACGGAAATGTGAATGCTACATCGTGTTTCCGTATCGACCTTTGCTGAACCACCCATGCTCACCCTCGACCTCCAGACCTTCCCCGTGCTCACCACCGAACGGCTGGTTCTGCGCGAGCTTCGTCCATCGGATGTTGCGGAGGTCTTCGCCTTGCGTTCAGACCCACACGTGATGCAGCATGTGAACCGACCCTTGGCGACGTCCAAGGCAGATGCGGAGGCCTTGATCGAACTGATCACCAACACGGTGGCCGCGAACGATGCCGTGCAGTGGGCCATCACGCAGAAGGGCGACGATACCTTCATCGGCCTCATCGGTTTTTGGCGCTTCATAAAGGACCATCACTATGCCGAGCTTGGGTACATGCTCTCCCACGACCACTGGGGAAAGGGCCTCATCAGCGAAGCGATCGCAGCTGCGGTCGATTGTGGCTTCAGCACGCTAGGCTTGCATCGTATCGAGGCGATCACACGACCCGAGAACACCGCCTCGATCCGTGCTCTAGTCAAGAACGGCTTCGTGCAGGAGGGTCACTTCAAGGAGAACATCTTCTGGAACGGCACCTTCCTGGACTCGTTGTACTTCGGGCGGCTGGCGCGGTGATCACAACGATAGAGCAGCAAGCAAGCCCACGTCACTACTTCGGACGGGCCTTGTAAAGAAGGTCGAGGGGCCGCACGCAACGCCGGATCCCACTTCATCACAGTGCTTCGTAGATGTTCGCTCGGGCCTGAAGAGTTCATCCAATGGATCGCCCGTTTGGTCCGCTCCGCCAACCGTTCCGGCATCCTCGACAGTGGGCCTGATACGACGATCCACTCACTTGCATGCTCAACTCACGAGCATGCGACCCTACAGGACCACCACGATCTCGCTCCGCTTGGCCTTGGCCTTGTTCGCCATGGCGCTTGCCGTTGCACTATTGGCCCAGACCAATACGCTTGATGCCGCACGCCAACACCGGGACAGGGGAGATCTGACCCATGCGGTCGACGATTTCAGACGATGGTTGTTGGAACATCAGGACGACAGGGTCGCGTTGCGCGAGTTCGCGGAGGTGAACGCGTGGCTCGGTCGCACGGATGATGCCGTGGGCGCTTACACCATCCTGCTCCGCACCGACCCCGGGAATGTCGCAGCGCTGAACGGCCTCGGCTATACGTACGCATGGGCGGGCGAGCACAGCAAGGCACGTGAACGTTTCCTGGCCGCGCTCGTGCTCGATAGTACCAACCTCGACGCGCGGATGGGTATGGCATACGCGACGCTCTGGGCGGGCATGTGCGCCGATGCTGGCCAGCGCTTCGCAGCATTGCACGCAGAGCATCCGGAGCTTTTGGAACCATGGGTCGGCATGGGCGACGCAGCGAAGTGCAGGGGCGATCATCGCCAAGCTGCAAAGTACTATGAAGAAGCTGCCGCACGATTCCCGAACGAATCATTGCCACGGGAGCGTCTGGATGCGTTACGTCGCGAGGCCTCGGAAATGGAGCTCGATGTGTGGGCCGGACCATCGAACGTGGACGGACTGCGGGGCAACGGCCTGCGACTCATCCAGATCACACGCATGTTCGGCGACCGATGGCGGGCACACGCTCGGTACGACCGCTCCCTCAGCATCGAGAACACGGACCTGCTGCGCCGCAGTGCCAATGGACAAGTGGTCTCGTTCGGTGCCTACCACAAGTGGAATAAACATCATGGCACCCTGCTCGAAGGCGCGTTCCGATTGCTCGACGATGCACCGACGCAACGGGCCTTGCGCGCCGAGCATGTCCTCTTCTTCCGCCGTGACCTGTCGGTAAAAGGCGGCGTGCAGTTGGCCAAGGGCAGCGGCTTGCCCGGCGACTGGTTGTACTACCTGGGCGGCAGCTACCGCGTTGGACGATCCGTTGCGCTGGAACCGATGCTGCTGTTCGCATCACCCCAACGCGAAGTGAGCGAGCGGCGTCTTGTGCTTGCGACGAAGATCACGCCAGGACGAGGGTACGAAGTGAATGCCGGCTATGTGATCGGGTCATCACGCATCAACCCTGACGGCGGTGTGCAGCAACGCAAGCGCATGAGCGGCGCCTTTGTCACTGGCTTGTTCCCGGTGAGCCGACCGGTATGGTTGATGGCATCGGTACGCTACGAGAACGGCTTCTTCAACGAACTCACTTCCGTTGCCTTCGGCGCACGCTTGCGGTTCAGCGCCCTCCAGCATCACCACCACACCAATTGATCCCGGGCCATGCGACACCATTTACAAGACCTCACCGCGGAAGCAACACTGGCCCCGGCGAACACCGAGATAACAGCACGCACCGCAGGACCGAAACCCCATCTCTTCATTACTGTGTTCTCCGTCTGGGGCCTATCGCTCCTCTGGTTCGGTCCGCGCCTGCTCCACCTCACCAACTACGGCTACGACTGGCCGATGCGTCTGGTGCTCCTCTTCTACACAGGCTTCATCTGTTTCGCTTGGCTGTACGGCATTTACAACCTGTGCGTCGTGGGTTTCGCCTGGTGGTACCGTCGCACCCGGCGCGACAACATCGCCGGCATTCGCGCCACCGCAGCGCTCGCTCCCACGTGCCAGGAAGCTGTCGCGATCCTATACACCACCTGCAACGACATCAGCGAACGCAGCTTGCAGAGCTGTGTGGAACAGGACTATCCGGCGTACCTGGTCTATATCCTTGATGATAGCAGTGATCCGGCATGCAAAGCGCGTGTGGACGCCTTCGCCGCCAAGCACGCTGCGCAAGTGCGTGTCGTGCGCCGCATCGACCGGCGCGCCTTCAAGGCCGGGAATTTGAACCACGCACTGGCCACGGTGGTGCGGGAGAAGTACTTCGCCATCGCCGATGCGGACGAGATCCTGCCGCGCGACTTCCTCAGCAAGCTCGTACCCATCATGGAAGCCGACCCACATTGCGGCTTCACACAGGCGAACCACAAGGCCGATCCGGAGGCACCCACCAAACTCGCCCGCGACATGGGGATCGGTATCGACCTGCATTGGGAATGGTACCAACCGCTGCGCAACGACTATGGTTTCGTGATGTTCCTCGGCCACGGTGCCCTCTTGCGGCACAAGGCCTGGGAGGCGATCGGCGGTTTTCCTGAGATCGTGAGCGAGGACCTCGGCTTCGCCATCCGGGCGAGGGAGCTGGGCTACCGTGGGCGCTTCGTGTCCGATGTCACCTGCTTCGAACAGTTCCCTGAAACGGTGCGTGCCTTTCGCATCCGGCATATGAAATGGACCCGCGGTACCTGCGAATTCCTTCATCGCATGGGCCGCGAGCTGATCGATTCCAAGAACATCACGCGCACGGAAAAGCTCGACATCCTCTTCCCAACGCTCAACCTACCGCTCACCTTGCTCTACTTTCTGTTCATGTTGAACGCCAACCTCGCGCTGCCCTACTACTTCGGTGTGGACCGTGTGGTGACTTTCGAGCTCGGGAGCACCGCCACCACCTTCCACACCGTGGGCCTCTTCAACGCGTTCAACGCGCTCTACAGCGTCGATTTCTTCCTGATCACGCTGCTCACGCTCATCGCGCCTATCCTATGCTTCATCATCGGGCTGGCGAGCCGCCCGTTGCGTCTTGTGAAATTCCTTGCGCAGAGCACGGCCTTGTACGCGGCGCTAGGGACGCTGAGCAGCATCGGCGTGGCGGCCTACCTGTTCAGCGGAAAGGCACAGTTCCTCGTTACGGGCGACGTGGGTGCTCGCCAGCGCACCACCACCAACGGCGGCATCAAGGCCGGGTGGAGGCGTTTCATCGACCGCAGCCATCCGGACAGTGCTGCGGTGATCCTCATCGAAATGTGCATCGGCTTGGGCTTCGCGTACCTGGCTGCCGTTTCGTTCCAACCATCGTTCATGGGCCTGTGCCTCGCCTTCCTCATGTTGCCCACCATGCGCTTGCTCGGCTGGGACAACATGGCGATGCGCATCGGCCGCTATGTCATCTTCCTACTTGTGGTCTTCGGGCTTGCACTCGGTTCGCTCAGCCTCTTCGGCATGCAAAGCACCTTCTTCGGTTACGGCTTCCACTTCTGAACCATGTTCTGCGCACGCCATTGGTTCCCGATCCTTGTTGCGATCAGCAGTGCCACCACTACACGCGCACAGACCTACCTAGGCGCTGGCGGACCGATCCCCTGGAACGGTGCATTGGGGTGGTTCCCCCTCGAAGTGGCCGCGACGGATGCCGGCACCATGGACACGGTGAACTTCGGTCTTGAAGAAGTCTGCCTTTCGGTTGAACACACGTGGATCGGCGATCTCGACATCTGGCTCGTGGCACCCGACAGCACAGCCGTGCAGTTGATCACGGCGGTGGGATATGATACCGATCACTTCACGAACACATGCCTTCGGGCGGAGGCTGCGACGTGGGTGCCGTTCGGAGAACCGCCGTTCACCGGACCGCACACCTCCATCGGTCAGTTGGGCCGCATGAACAACGGTCAGCTCGCTGCTGGTACCTGGTGGTTGCGGGTGGAAGACACCGATCCGTACGCGGACAGTGGCGCCGTATTGAACTGGACCATTCGCCTTGGTGATGCACCTGCCACCTATCAACCCTTCACCAGCAGTACGCTTCCACTCGTGGAGATCAAGACGCCGCAAGCACATGTGCCCGACACCGGCAAGGTGACCGGGAGCTTGCGCATCATCGACAACGGTCCGGGGATGCTCAATCACGTCAGTGACGAAGCGAACGTTTATCACGGTGCGGTGGGTATCGAGCGGCGCGGCCATAGTTCACAGGATCAGCCGAAACGACCGTATTCCATTGAACTGCGCGATCCACTTGGCGAGGACCTCAACGCACCATTGCTGGGCATGCCTGCCGAGAGTGACTGGGTGCTCGATGCCGTTTACCTCGACAAGTCTGCTGTGCGGAATGCGTTCAGCTACGAATTGGCCCGGCGCATGGGGCAATACGCTCCGCGCACCCGCCATGTGGACCTGGTCCTCAATGGCGAACACCAAGGTGTGTACGTGCTCACCGAGAAGATCAAGCGCGGCACCGAACGTGTGGACATCGCGAAGCTGAACTATGGTGACACGTTGATGCCCGGGGTGAGCGGCGGCTACATCGTGAAGATCGACCGGCAGGACCGACCACCCGTTCCGCACTGGATCTCCGGCCATCCGCCACCGCATGCCAGCAGCGACCAAGAGATCAGGTTCCTTTTCGAGTACCCCTCGGCGCCGCATGCTGCGCAAGCCGACTTCATCGAGGACTTCATGGACCAATTCGAAGACGGACTTGCCGCATCGACCTTTACGGATCCTGCCATCGGCTACAAGCGCTACATCGATATGCGCTCGTTCATCGACTACTTCATCATCACCGAGCTCGGCCGCAACGTGGATGGCTACCGGCGCAGCGCCTTCCTGCACAAACAAGCCGCTGCGGACGGTGGGAAACTGCTTGCTGGCCCGCTCTGGGACATGGACCTCGCGTGGGGCCACGCAGATTTCTGCGGTGCCACCGATATGACCGGATGGGCCTATGAATTCGGCTTCTCCTGTCCGGAGGACCGAAGGCAGGTACCATTCTGGTGGGCCAGGCTCCTTGAGGATGTCTCCTACCGCGATAGCCTGCGGTGTCGATGGGACGAGCTGCGCAACGACGTGCTCGCCACGCAGGCTTTGCTGGCCATTGTGGATAGCATTGCATCATCCATTGCGGCAGCACAGGAAGTCAACTTCCAGCGCTGGCCAACACTCGGACGTGCGATCTGGCCCGAACCTTCGCCCGCACCGGGCACTTGGGCGGGTGAAGTGGAGGAGGTGAAGGATTGGATCTTGGCGCGCGCCTTATGGATGGATGAGCATCTACCGGCTTTGGTGAATGGCTGTGCGCGCCCCGGTATGCCGTCCGATCCGATCGATTCGTTGAGTATCTGGCCAAATCCGTTCGCTGATGAGGTGAACATTTCCTACTTCGCGGAACTCGGTGAACTGCACACGATGGAAGTGTGTGATGCCATCGGCCGCGTGCTACATACCGCATCCTGGACGAGCCAGTATAGCGGGCAGGTGGTGCAAAAATTGGATCTGCGCAAGTTGCCTGCGGCACCCTATCTCATTCGACTTACGATCGGCAGAAGATCACAGGTGAAAGTGATGGTACGGATGTAATATTCAACGCGTTCGTAGCAACCCAAGGTCCTCCACCAAACGATGCTGCAAGGTGGACGCGACGTGGCCATTGGCACGATTCAAATCAGCTCGAAGTACTCGTTCGACCACTTCATCAGTTCGTGCTCCGTCAGATTGTCTTATGCCAACCGCTTCATGAACATGATATCACAGCCAAGGATGTTCATCAACTGGCTTAGCGAGGTCGAAGATCTGACCGATCGCGGCGACCTCGCGACCAGTACCGCGTGCCCGACCTATCGCATCGCAGGGATACCGATGCGCTGGTATTACTATTGTGATACACCTTGATGTCCCATCGAGATCAGAGCAACGTATAGTGGACTGGGCGTGACCATCACATGTCGAAGAGCACGAGCTTCGAGCATCGGGTGCAATGGAATCGCGCACACCGAATGCACGGCGCGTGTCGACGGATACCGGCCACGCTGCCGGAGCCAATGCGGACGTTGCGTGCGATCCGCCCCTTGACGAACAGTTCTTCCCTCGTATTGCCCGATTCGTCACAGGCGTTGTCCGCCCCGGCAGCATGGAGGGTGTAGACCTGTGGTATCCAGTGAATTTCGTTCTCGAAGAACACCACCATGCGCCTGATGCTCCTTGTCGTCTCACTGTGCGCCGCCATCCTCGGCCGCGCACAATTGGTGCTGAGCGGCAACCTCAGCCCGGAACAGGTGGTCCAGAACACGCTGCTCGGCCCCGGGGTCACGGTGAGCAACGTCACCTTCAATGGGCTGCCCGCCACTTCACCGAACGTCCAGGTTGGGCGTTTCGATGGCGCGGACTGCGTGCTGCAATTGGACAGCGGACTACTGATGTGCACCGGAGGTATCGACGTCGCCCTCGGCCCCAACAACACCGGCAGCGGGTTCTCTGAACTCTTCACTGACGATCTCTGGGACGAGGACCTCAACAACGTGGCCGGTGACTGGTGCATGGACAACGCCATCATCGAATTCGACTTCGTTCCCAGCGGCGACTCGATCTCCTTCGAGTACACCTTCGCCAGTGAAGAGTACCTGGAGTACGTGAACGCCGGGTACAACGACGCCTTCGGCTTCTTTCTTAGCGGCCCCGGCATCTTCGGGCCCTTCGACAACGATGCGGTGAACCTAGCCGTGGTGCCTGGCACGTTCAGCTATGTGAGCGTGAACTCCGTGCACCCGGGGAGCAATGCGCTGTACTACCAGGACAACGGCAACGGCTTCAGCGCGCCGTACGTCAACAGCAACTATTACATACAGTTCGATGGTTTCACGCGCGGGCTGAGCGCACGCGCGCAGGTGCAGTGCGGACAGACCTACCACATCAAGCTGGCCATCGGCGATGTGGGCGATCCCAATTGGGACAGCGGTGTCTTCATCCTCGGCGGCAGTTTCACATCCACGAGTGGTGCGGACCTCACCATCACCACGTCCACGGGCGGCGCAAACGTATTGGAGGGGTGCGATGAGGCGACGGTGACGCTTACACGCAGCGGAAGCACTGGTGCCATCTCGGTGCCCATCCAGATCAGCGGTGATGCGTTCGCGCCTGCGGATGTGAGCGGCGTACCAACTAGCGTGTCGTTCGCCGAAGGACAGATGAGCGTGAGCTTCCCCATCTCCTTCTTGGCGGACGGAGAGACCGAAGGACCGGAGGTGCTTACCATATGCGCCACGATCCCCGGGGGGTGCGGAGGGAGCGCGGCTGCTTGCGCGAGCGTCACCATCACCGATGCGCCGCCCATTGTGCTTGAGTCGGTTGATGCGGTCTCCGATTGCAGCGGGGCATCCATCGATCTCGAAGTCATCGCGACGGGTGGTACTGGCACACTGAGCTATGCGTGGAACACGGGATCGGAGCAATCCTTCATCATCGTTCCCGACCATGCTGCCTTGTACACCGTGACCGTTACGGATGATTGCGGGGTGCAAGCGACCACAAGTGTGTCGGTTACGGCACCCTGCGGAGTCGTGGTGCCGAACGTGATCACACCGAACAACGATGGTTCGAACGACGCGTTCGTGATCGTCGGTATCGAGTACCAGAGCAACCACGTCAGCATCTACAACCGTTGGGGACAAGTGGTCTTCGAGGCGGTCAACTACCGCAACGATTGGATGGCCGGCGGGGTGAGCGATGGTACCTACTACTACGAGGTCCGTGTCGATGGGCAGCAGGATCCACTCACGGGGCACCTTACCGTACTGAACAACCAGCATTGACATGAAGCACCGATACCCCCTGCTCTTCGCCGCATTGGTCGTCCTCAACCTGATCGCACATGCGCAGCCACCCGCAATGGCATGGGAAGCGTTCTTCAACGGATCGCTGCCGGGAACAGACGAAGCCAACGCTCTGGTCATCGCACCGGACAACAGCATCTACGTGACCGGAGCCAGTACGAACCTCGCACCGCAGGGCACCATCACGACCATCCGCTATTCTGCAGCAGGAGCACAGCTCTGGGCAGACCATGTGTACGGGCCTTCGCAGGACACTCCGAACAAGGGCACCGACATGGCGCTGGATCCCTGGGGGAACGTGTTCGTCTGCGGCGACTTCTCTGCCAGCGGTGGAGATCTCGCGGTGATCAAGTACAACAGCGGCGGCAGGATCTGGCGGGAGAACTATGAGCAATACCCGATGGCCGATGTATACGACCAGGCCTTGGGCATCGTCGTGGATGCGCAAGGCCATGCGTATGTGGCGGGATACATCACGAGCACGGCTGGCATGGGCCTCGACAGTTACACTTTGAAGGTGGATTCGGCAGGGACCGAGCTGTGGCACGACGCCTTCTCTCTGAGCAGTTCGGACGATGTGGCGCGCGATGTGGCCATATCGCCGTCGGGGAACATCTACGTGGGCGGCGACTGGTGGAACCTGGGCGGCGGTGGCGGTATCGATATGGGCACTGTGCGGTTCACCGCTGATGGCACGCGCCTGTGGGATGAAGGATTTGAGGTGAGCGGCTGGACCGACAAGCTGGCTCGCATCATTGCTACGGCAAACGATGGTGTGATCGCCTGTGGCAGTGCCACGACAACAACAACCGATGCCGTGGTGGTGGCGCGCAATGCCTCGGGTGCGGAACTCTGGAACGTGCTGTACGCCGGCAGCGGCAACGTGGATGACGACGCGGTGGACGTGCGTGAGTTGAGCGATGGGAAGATCGTTGCCGTCATCCACAGCCGCGAGCTGGTGAGCGGCAGTTTGCGCCATTCCATCACCACCCTGCTCATCGACGATGGCACTGTGCTCTGGACCATGCACTACGAAGGCCCTTCCGGTCTTGGGGCCTGGCCGACGGCCATGACGATCGATGCGAACGACAACATCTTCATCAGTGGATACATGGTAGCGCCGGGCAATACCACCACCGATGCCGTGGTGTTGAAGTACGCTCCTTCGGGAACGTTGGAATGGAGCATACCCTATGATGGTGGATCAAGCATGGACGACCGGTTCAATGCGATCGGGGTGAACCCATACGGCGATGTGGTGGTGAGCGGAACCTCATACACGAGCACGACCGACTCGCGCTATGTAACGGTACAATTCGGGAATGCGGTGGGGATGGAAGAGGATCCTGCGGGGAAGGGTGGCCCCATCGTGTTCCCGAACCCGGTTGCGTCCCGTCTGAACATCAGAGACATCGATCCCGGCACATCCATCGAGGTGTTCAGCGCCCTAGGTGAACGCCTATTCGCGACCCGGTCGCCCCAGGCGATCGATGTCGGGCGATGGAACGAAGGTGTCTACTTCGTCCGGACCGATAATGGTAGTGAGGTCCACACCACGCGGTTCACGGTCCAACATTGAAACCATGAGACCCACTTTCCTCGCTCTCGCAATTCCCTTCCTCATCTCCCGGTCTAACGCCCAATCCATTGCATGGATGCGCGATGCGGGCTCCACACCGTTCTCCGCCAGCGAGCACGGCCAAGCCGTGGATGTGGACACGGACGGCAACTCATACGTGCTCGGCCACCTCACCATCGACAGCCAGTTCTCGGGACTTCCCGTGCAGGCGCACCAGGATGGGTGCATAGCGAAGTACGACATGTCAGGCGCGGTGCAATGGGTACGCACCTTCGGTGGGCCGGGCTTCGTGGACATCCAGGAGACCGCAGTGAAAGTCTCGACGGCCGATAACGCGGTATACGCCTGCGGCCTTATGCGCACCCAGTTCGCGAATCCCACGGTGTACTTCGGCACCGATTCGTTCACCTACAACGGCAACAGCCTGCATGCCTTCCTGGTCAAGTACGACCTGGACGGTAACTTCCAATGGATGCGTCATGGTGGAGGCACACCCTATGGCGCGCGCTTCAACGATCTTGACATCGACGATCAAGGGCGCATCGTGGCCGTGGGTTCCGCCGATGGCACCAACGTGTTCGACGGGCAGACGATCATCTCGAACGCGAACAAGGGTGTGCTTGCCCGATACCTGCCCGATGGAACGCTCACCGACCTTGTGCTGCTCGCCGACAGCGCCAACAGCCAACAGGCAATGGCCGTAGAGGTCGCGCCGATCAGCGGGAACATCTACATAGGTGGCGGCTTCTGGGGGGAATTTCAGTTGGACGGTTCCGCCGTGTACGCGCCTACCTCCTCCACCTTCACCCTGAAGCTTGACGACGCGCTGAACGGCCAGTGGGTCACAGCGGGAGGTGGGAACAACACCACCTATGGTTCCGGGCTCGAAGGCCTGGCGATCGACGCGGCTGAGAACTGCTACATCACAGGGGAATGCAGTGGTGATACGGTGACCTTCGGCGCGCACACCTTCATCGGCCACACGTTCTACGATGATGAGGTCTTCACCGCGAAACTGGACCCGAGCGGCGTTGTTCAGTGGTTGCGGCGCGGGGGCAGCGAACAGAACGACGAGGCTCTCGACATCATCGCTGATGCGCAAGGCAATACCGTGATCACTGGATTTCTCGGCGGCAACATCCCTTATGCCGACTTCGATGGCATCCAGGTGGACATCGTCTCGCAGAGCATCCATTGCTTCCTCGCGCGCTATGATGCGAACGGGCAGATCATCTACGCAGAGCGTATGGGCGGCGGCTCGGATGATGCCGGCTTCGGCCTCGGGCTCGCCAACGACAGCACCTTCTTCCTCACCGGCACAACATGGGGGTCGACACAATGGCTCAACTGGAACTACGTGTCGTGCTGCGCGGATCCGAACCTTTTCGTGGCCAAGGTCCATGATCTGTCCAACAATCTCAGCACGGGTACGCCGGAGCTCGCCGTGCTGGTGAACGGGATCTGGCCAAACCCGGCAAGGGACAAGGTCCTCCTTGGCACTATACGATCCAATACACCCGTGGAAGTGTTCGATGCGATCGGCCAACGCATCATCGCCACACGTGCGAGCACCATCGACGTGAGCGCATGGAGCGAGGGTGTCTATTTCGTAAAGGTGGAAGGCCAGACCCAACGCCTCGTTGTTCAACATTGAAGTCATGCGAAGAAGACTGGCCTTCACTTGTTCCCTGCTTTTCGGCGTGTGCACGCACGCCGCGCTGGCCGGAACACCTGATGGCATTTTCCGCTCGACCTTCTTGGCAAATGAGGGTCAATGGCCGTCGCCCATACTCTACTGTGGGAGATCGGCCTCAGCGAACGTCTCCTTCCTGCGCGATGGATTGAGCTTCTCGATGGTGAAGCCGGAGGACGAGCATGAGCATGATGGTGGTCATAAGCCGGAGAAGGACCATCACGCGGAGCCCGACTTCCTTGTGTGGAACATGACCTTCGCCGACGCTGATCCCGGCATGCGCGTGAACGCCGTGCATGGCCGTCCAAGTGTTACGAGCTACTTGAGCGGCCCTGACCCAGCCGCTTGGGTGGTGCACCCGATGGAGTACGAACGGGTGGACTACACCGGTGTATATCCCGGCATCGATGCGCAATTCCGTATGGTGGGGCTTGATCTGAAATACGATTGCGTGGTACATCCCGGCGGTGACCCCGCTTCCATCCGCAACAGCTATGCGGGGATCGAAGGCCTCGGTTTGAGCTCCACCGGAGACCTGCTTGTACGCACCCGATATGGCGAACAGAAACAACAGTCGCCCGTTTGCTGGCAGATGATCGACGGAGTGAAGCGTATGGTGGACGTCGATTTTGCGCTTATCAATGACAGTACCTACGGCTTCAGGGTCCGCAGCGGTTATGATCGTACCATCGATCTTGTGATTGATCCCTTGTTCGAAATGGTGTGGGCCTCGTACACCGCAGCGCTCGGTGGCAGCAACAACATGAACTACGGCCTCGCCAACGCCATGGATGCCCAGGGGAACGTGTACATGACCGGCTTCGTTGATGGCAGCTTCCCGGTGACGCCCGGTTCGTACTCCGGTCCGGGCAATGTTTACGGAGAGGTCTTCGTGGCCAAGTTCAGCAGCGACGGTACCACGCTCCTATACAGCACCTACCTCCCCGGCCAATCTTCGGAGTTCGGCACTTCCATCGCCGTGGATGCGCTCGGTCGCGCCTACGTTACCGGAGTTGTGGACCTGAACATCACTGGCCTCACCAACTTCCCTTCAACCCCGAACGCATATCAACCTGTGCATGACACGGGTGCGGATGCGTTCCTCACCGTGCTGGATCCCACCGGTTCTTCGTTGGTGTATTCCAGCTTCATCGGTGGCAGCGGCAGCGAGACCGGCTATTGTGTGGCCTTGGGCCCGACCGGCATTGCATACGTCACTGGTACCACCAGCATCGGCGACCTTCAGGAAGTGGCCGCCACCAATTACCCGAGTGGTGATCGCGAGGTCTTCGTTGCCAAGTTCGATATCGCGCAGAGCGGTGCGGCCAGCATGATCTACCTGGTGCGCATCGGTGCAGGCAACTTCGGTTACTGCAATAGCCATGGGATCGCCGTGGACGCGACGGGGAACGCCTATGTGACCGGGTCCGTGTTCATGAGCTTCGGGCCGAGCGTATTCCCAGTGACGCCCGGTTCGTTCGATACTTCCTTCGGCACCGGGGATGAGGGGACGATCGGCTTCTTGATGAAGTTGGGCAATTCATTGCCGGTGGACATTGACTACGCCACCTACCTCGGACCATGTGAAGCTGCTTCGGTGGCTACGCTCAACGGCGAAGCCTATGTGGTCGGAACTACGTTCTCAACCACATTCCCGACAACTCCCGGCGCGCTCCAACCGACGTATGGCGGAAGCAACACCGATGCTTTGGCGTTGAAAATGAACGCAACGGGGTCCGTCCTAGTGTACTCAACTTACCTCGGTGGGGACGGACAGGATCAAGGCACCGATATCGTCGTGAATGCGAACGGCGAGGCATACGTAGCAGGGATCTCCCGCGGAGGCTTCCCCACTTCGGCAGGTGGCTTCCAACCCTTGCATGCCGGATCCTTTTCCAACGACATCTTCCTGGTGCAACTCAACGCGAGCGGCACAGGCTATGGCTGCGGAGGTTCCACCTACGTGGGCGGTACCGAGGATGAGTATTATGGAAGTTTCTATGAATACTTCGCACCGAGCATGTCTCTGCTGAACGTCGGCGGGCAGGACTTCGTGAGCGTTACAGCTACTTCTCATTCCCAGGATTTCCCGACCACGCCAGGCGCTTATGAGGAAGACAAGGTGAACGGCATCGCCGATCAGCCAGTGTTCTTCAAGATGACCTGCGTGGGCATGGCGCAAGCTCCCGTAGCGGATTTCGATGCGAACACCGATCCATCATGCACCGGGCCATCGGTGGACTTCACCGACGCGAGCACCGTGAATGCGACGAGCTGGTCATGGACCTTCACCGATGGCGTACCGCCGAGTTCGACCGATCAAGATCCCCAGAACATCGCGTTCCCCGGTCCGGGCACATACGCAGTGACGTTGATCGCCTGCAACGACATCGGCTGCGATACGATCACGCAGCAGATCACCATCGACCCGATCGATCCTCCGGTCATCGATCTGGGCAACGACACTTCGCTCTGCGCAGGGAACACGGTGTTGATAGATGCGGGAGCAGACTACACGTCTTACGCCTGGTGGAACAACGGATCTCCGATGACGCAGACCACCTCCACGATCACCGTGAACAGCAGCGGTACCTACAGTGTGCTCGTACAGGACGACAATGGTTGCGCGGGTACGGACACGGTGGAAGTCACCGTGCTCACGGTGCCGATACCGGTGCCTTCATACATAATCGAAGCCATTCCGTGCGGGCCATCGTCCGTCCGATTCCAAGCTGCGACCGGTGCGGAGGAATATGCCTGGGATTTCGGCGATGGCAACGGTGGTGCGGGTACAACAGCGACGCATGCATACGACAGCACGGGCACCTACATCGTTACGTTGACGGCGAGCAACGGACCGTGCGATTCCACCGCGACCATGATCGTGTATGTACCTGCTGATGATGGTGCTGCACTGGTACTCGGCCCGATACCGAATGTATTCACCCCGAACGGCGATGGGACCAACGACACATTCCTTCCACTGGGCACGCAGAACGCCTCCGGTTGTGCGTCGCTGGTGATCATGAACCGCTGGGGTCAGGAGGTCCACCCGCTGGCTGATGCGGCAGCCGGTTGGAACGGCAAGAACATGGATGGCGAACCTGTTCCCGATGGCGTGTACTACTATTTCCTCACCGTGGGAACACGGCAGATCAGCGGATATGTGGAACTGCTCCGGTGATCATCCGGAGCGAGTGCCTCTTCGGGAAGCGCTTATGCACCGACCCTGTGGCGAGTTGTTCCGTTTCAGAGCGGGATAAACCCGTCTTGTCCGAATCGGCTAGGCCTTCACGGTCAAGTGGCGAACCTTCGGTCCATTGAACATCGTCAACGAGGCATCAACACCCACGAGCATGAACCACATCGTACGCGCTCTTCTACTTTGCTTCATCACCGGGCATGTAGCCGCCCAAACGCCCACCTTCATCCATCCCCTCGCCACTACCGGCGTGGGCGGCATCACACTGCACAGCTCACCGCTGGGCGGCTTCATTGCCACCGTGCATGTGGAGGACAGCATTGATCTCGATCCCGGACCCGCCACCGTTTGGGTGGAGCCCGTGAACGGTTTCGAGGAGGCCGCGATCGTCGGATACGACGACAACGGTGCCTACCTCTGGCACAAGCAGATGAGCGCATCGGTGTTCCTGGGCGTCATCGCGCTCTCGTTCACCGAGGATGGGCAGTTCTACCTGAGCGGAACCGTGAGCGGAACCGGCGATGTGGATCCCGGGCCGGGCGTTGCAAGCGTTTCGTGCAACTGCACCGATGGGCCACCGGGTTTCCAGACCTACTACCGCACCGGCTGGTACGGCAAGTTCACGGCCAACGGTGACTACCTCTGGCACGAACAGGTTGGAGGAACGTTGAACGAGCGTGGCAACGCCACACTCTTCTACAGCCCGCTGAGCCACGATCTCTTCCTCTTCGGCAGGGCCATGAGCGGTGGCTCCTCCGTTGACTTCGACCCGAGCGGGGCCACGGCGATCATTACTCCTGAAATGGTCACTGGGGGAATAGGACACCGAAACGCGAACATCTACGCGCGCCTGGACAGCAGCGGCGCATTCCAGTGGTTCCGCAATTACGGCGGCGATGGCGCAGTGACCCGCTGGGATGACGGCGCGACCGAGTACTTCTACATCACAGGCACTTCCTTCGGCAGCAACAACACGGGCTTCATCGAGGACCACGATCCCGGTCCGGG
>CADEDY010000009.1:30321-46779 GCA_902826215.1 uncultured Bacteroidota bacterium | reverse complement strand
CTTCCTTCGGCAGCAACAACACGGGCTTCATCGAGGACCACGATCCCGGTCCGGGGGTGGTCGCACCCTACCATCCGATCGGGACACAGCAGGACGTGTTCGCCAGCAAGTTCGATGCGAACGGCGACCTGGTCTGGTGCAAGTTCTTCTTCGGTGGCCTCGGTACCGGGTTCTTCCAGAACGAGGGCGGCAGCTCCGTTGCCGTGGACTTGAACGGTGATGCCTTCGTGGCCGGCATGTTCGTGAGCAATTATCCGGGCACACCGGGTGGAAGTCCGCTATCGCTTACGCCCTTCGGCGGCGCCGGTAGCGATGCGCTCTTGCTGAAGCTCGATGGCGACGACGGATCCTTGATATGGGAGAAGCACCTCGGCTCGGTGGACGATGACGGCTACTATGCGATCTGTGAAGTGGATGACGCTGGCCGTGTGTACATCAGTGGCACCTACCACGGCACGGCCGAACTGAACCAGAACAATCCGAGCGTAACGGTCACCGCGAACGGGCCACCCATCAACAACTGGGATGGCTATGTGGCCTGCTTCGATGGCAACGGTGTGTACCAATGGAGCGGCACCTATGGCGGACCGGAGAGCGAAGGACTCTCGCAGCTGATCATGCACAACGACCAGCTGTGCGTGGCCGGCTACTTCCGCCAAACGGCCGATCTGGACCTCGGTCCTGCCACACAGAACTTCACGGCGTTGGCGCAGACGGATCCCTTCTTCGCCTGCTATGACCTGAGCGGCTTGGCGATGGGCACGACTGAAGGGCTGCATATCGCCGATTCGTTCGGTGTGTATCCGAACCCGGCGAATGAATTGGTCACGATGCGCGGCCGCGGAACCAACACGCCGGTGGAAGTCTTCGACGCTCTTGGGCAGCGGGTCATTTCTACGATCGCTAACACCATCAATGTGACAGCGTGGAGTGAAGGCATCTACTTCGTGAAGGTGGAGAACCACACGCACCGCTTAGTCATTCAACACTGACCACCGATGCGCTTCGCCACCCTCATTCTGTTGCTGTTCATGTACGGAACGCTACGCGCACAGACGCTGACTTCCCTGCACCATTACCCCACACACGCCTACAGCATTTTCGACCTCTACCCCTCAACCATGGGCGGCTACCTGGCCACCGTGCAGGTATGGGACAGCATTGATGTGGATCCTGGACCGGCCGCGGTCTGGCTGGAGACACTGACCGGCCTTGAGGAAGGTGCGATCGTGGCCTACGATGCGAACGGTGGCTACATGTGGCACAAGCAGATCACCAGTACGGTAAAGGTCACCATCGGCAACCTCTCGTTCACTGAGGACGGACAGTTCTATGCGAGCGGTGTTGCCAGTGGCACTGCGGATGTGGATCCCGGGCCAGGGGTCGCGCCAGTGACCTGTAACGTTGGTCTGAATGCATGGTACGGAAAGTTCAGTGCGACGGGGGACCTGCTCTGGTATGCGCAGATCGGTGATGGTACCGCGAGCACTCAGGCAACGGTACGGCTGTTGTACAGTCCGCTCAGCCATGATCTGTTCATGTTCGGCGAAGCGCTCGGCAGCAACCCCACTGACTACGATCCAGGACCGGGGCTCGCGGAGATCCCGGCTCCACCTGTTCCAGGTCAGGGCCGAACGAACCACATCTATGCACGACTGGACAGCAGCGGTGTGTTCCAATGGCACAGGCCATGGGGCGCCAACGGCTTGCGCCATGTGACCCGGTGGGACGATGGCCTGAATGAGTACTTCTACCTCGCAGGCGCGTCCTTCGGCTCACCGGATCCGATCGAGGATCAGTATGATTATGACCCTGGCCCCGGCCAGTTGGTGCCTTACCGTGCCGTCTACACCATGCAGGACGCCTTCGCCAGCAAGTTCGATGCGAACGGCGATTTGGTATGGTGCCAGTTCTTCTTCGGAGGCAACGGTTTCGGCCCGAATCATAACGAAGAAGCCACGAATGTGTCCGTGGACACACAGGGCAATGCATATGTCGCGGGATATTTCATGAGCAACTATGCTAACACCGCTGGGGGAAGTGTGCTCTCGTTGGTTCCCTATAGTGGCTCCGGCACCGATGCCTTCCTCCTGAAGCTCGCCAGCGCGGATGGATCATTGTTCTGGGAGAAGCAATTCGGTTCGCCCAACGATGACGACATCTTCAACGCGATCAGCGCCGTGGATGAACTGGACCGTGTGTACATCGGTTCTACCTTCATCAACACGGCCGAGCTGAACAGCGCGGGCCCATCGGTGCAGGTCACCGCCAATGGACCCATGTGGACGAAGGACGGCTTCGTGGCCTCCTTCGATGCGGCTGGCCAATACCTGTGGAGCGGCACATTCGGTGGCCCCGGTGTTGATGGTCCAAAACAGCTGTACCCCACAGCAAGCGAGCTCTGCATGGTTGGCGTATTCTCCGGGACGGCAGATCTTGACCTGGGTCCGGGTGTGTACAACGTGGCCGCGGAGCAAGGCAGCGATCCCTTTTTCGCGTGCTACGACATCACCGGGCTAGCGCTCGGCACATCCGAAAGCTCAATGATCGATGAACCCTTCGCAGTGTACCCGAATCCTGCGAATGATGTCGTCACGTTGCGCGGCATCGGGGCCAATGCACCGGTGGAGATCTTCGACGCGCTGGGGCAGCGGATCACCACCGCCCGCACAAACACGATCGACGTGAGCGCATGGAGCGAAGGCATCTACTTCGCCAAGTGGGTGGACCGTACGCAACGGTTTATCATCCAACATTGATCCAAATGCCACGCATATATCACCTACTGATCGGTTTGCTCGCATCGGCATCGCACGCCCAGTTCACCATCGACTGGTCACACCCGGCAACCGACACCTACAAGAACGGTGTCATGGCTGCGCGCGACACGTCGGACAACGTGATCGTGGTGGGCACCCGCACCAGCTCCGTGGGTGCAGCGAACATCTACACACAGAAATACGACAAGGACGGGATCCTGCTTTGGGAACAGGTGGACGCCACAGGCGTGAACGGGAGCTACCTCGCACCCACTTGGGTGACCACCAGTTCAACGAACAACATCTTCGTCACCGGCTATCGCTACAGCGGAACGAGCACCATATATCCCAACGAGGTAGTGGTATTGAAGTACGATGCACTTGGCAATTTGCAGTGGAGGCGAACCCTAGACCCCACCTTCACCTTCGGTGTGTACGTCCGCTGTGCTGTTGATGTTGATGAGAACGTGTATGTGGGTGCAGCGGGTCTGCAACCAGGAGGCTTCCACCTGATCAAGTACGACAGCAATGGGATCGAGCTTTTCCACACCATGGAGGCCGATCCGATCGGGATCAACATGACCTCCATGCGACTGAAAGACGGGCGCGTCGTGCTATCCGGCAGGGGGATCGGTGCAGCGCATGGTGCAGTGGCGACCTGGGATACGGACGGGAATTTCCTTTGGAGCCGACTGGTGAGAGGGATCACTGCGCAGGATGTGGATGTCGACGATGACATGAATACGTACACACTCACCTCCTACGAGGACCTGTCCATCCCGCTTAGCGATCGCGATGTGGTGATCAAGGTCTTCAATGCCAACGGTGATTCCATCACCCAACACAGCTACGACTTCAGCGGAACGGATGAACCCATGCGCATGTCGCTGGTGAACGGACGTCTGACGGTGATCGGATGGACCATACCATCCGCAGGTGGATACATGAACTGGACCACGTTCCAGACCGACCTGAACGGCACTCTGCTTTGGAACGCCAGTTACAATGCCATGCTCTCCAACGATGAGATACCCGGTTGGCTTGCGGTGCGAGAGAACGGAGAAGTCTACGTGACCGGCACTGGCGGTCCGCTATACCAAGGCCAATACCGCCAATTCGTAACGCTGAAATACAGCAATGGTGTGCAGCAATGGGCGCATACTGATCCGTACTATGGATACAACGGGGTGGCGTGCGTACTCGGCAAGGACAGTGCGCTGTATGTGCTTGGGCAAGGCTCTATGACGGTGACGCGCTACATCGACGAATTGAGCACTGGCGCAGCCGAGCCTCCCAAGGAGTTCAACCTGATCGTACACCCTGTGCTGGCGAACGAGAACCTGACCATTGCGGGGTCTAATGCGAGGTCAGGGCGATACGCGATCATTGATCCAGCGGGTCGAACGATCCGCAGCTGGACACATGGCCCGGTGACACATACCATCGATGTTTCAGCTCTACCGAACGGTACATATCTTTTGCGAACCGACCTAGGTGGAGTTGCTCGCTTCATCATTCAACACTGAGCGATCTCAACTGGGCTTGTGGGTCTTGATCTCCTGCACTGAGTGCGCGCCAGCGTCATCCGTTCTGGACCACCAAGGCGCAGGAAAGAGAACGCGTACCACAACGGGATCGGCACCACGTCCAAGTTCACCACGCTGTAGCCCGTGCCATCAATGGTGGTGAAACCGGAAGCCAAGCTCCAGTCCGGAAAGCCACTGGGCGTGTAGGCTTGCAAGCGGCCGAAGTTGGCACCCATCGACACATCGCCCTTGCAAACCTTGTCATGCACACCTTGCCGTGCGCTCGTATGCTCCCGCCACCAAACCCGCAGCACCCAAGCCGTTCCCGAGTTACTGTCGGACGCACGAAGTACATCGAAGCGCTCGCCCTATCCCTTCGCAGGCCGCTCCTTGCACCACTGCACCCATTGCGCGTAGCGCTCCTCGCCGAGCACGGTGCGCACATCGGTCACGTACTTGTCCATCACCGCTCCGACCGTTACCGGGTCGCTGGCGTTCTCTTTGGAGGTGCAGTCCGTTTTGCAGGCGGTCTGCAACGACCGCACTTGTTGCAATTCATCGGTCGTCAGCTTCAACGACATCCACGTGGCATCGTCGGTGGCGAAGAGGCATTGCGCGTCCGGTTCAACGGTCGGTTCGGTCTGGGCTTGTAGGCTTGCTACCGAACACACAAGCAGGAGGGAGGTGATCAGGTATTTCATGCCGGTACACCCGCAAGATCCGCGCCTCAACAACGGTTACCGGGTCCCGTGCGAAGGCTTCGGTATTTCGCCTTCGTAACGCAACGCAGTGCTGTGGATTATGGGACCCGCAACGCGATCAAGAGGGGTGGTTCTTCCTCACTGCGCACATTGGGGCTTGGTGTTCACGCAAGGAGCACTCTCTCTTTTCTGCTGCCCATCGACCAGAAACCGGCTCAAGCACGTAACGCAGCTTGCTCTGCGCGGATGGCGGCGGCAGATCGAGGTGTTCCGCCGAGCCCTATTTTAGTCGACATGCACCTGTGGAACGTGATACTGTCAGGCCTTGCGTTGGGATCTCCCTTTTGCGCGGCCGCTCAAGCAAAGGGAACAGCGCCCGTTAGAACGAGCTACGTATACCAGCATGGAAAGCTGATAGGACTTACGCAATACGATCCGCAGGGCAATGCCCTCCTGAACGTGAACGATGGATTGAATGGCCCAGTGACCATGGCCTTCGCGTCTGAATTCGATAGTTTAGGTAGGCAGACCAGGATGGTGTTCGCCCACTCCAACGTGGGCTGTAGCGTCTACGACTACGCCTACGCCAACAACGAGAAGCGCACCTTCACCTACAAGGACGCAGACCCACCGTTGGAAGAGGGACCGCGTGGTGACGAATCCCGGAAGATCCTCGCAGAACTGCGTTCGGTTGAACAACTCAATGCCTTGCCGGAATTGCAGAATGCCCTCAAAGGCGAGCGATACCTCTCGAGAATTGAGCATCTCGATCCAGCGGGACGGACGTTGAAGGAGATCTGCTTGAACATGGAAGGGGATACCACCTGCGCTCATACCCATGCCTACAATGCGGATGGTAAAGAGACCTACTTCCGCTATGGTGGTGGCTCGGATGGATGGGCATGGGAATACTTCGCAACCTTCGATAGCAATGGGCATAAGGTCCGCTGGGCGCGTGTGGAGGGTCGTGGTGGTGAACGGGACACCACCGAACTGGACACCTATCGCTACGATGGAGCGGGCAACCAAGTGGAACATCTGCGCTACTTGCAAGGTGAACTTCGATACACAGAACACTACACATACGACACCCGTGGCCGACTGGTGGAGACCCGTGCCGTTAACACACCGGAGCCCAACAAGGTCTGGTTGACCAAGTACAGCCGACAGAAAGACGGAACGGTGCGAAGGGAAAGGCGCTATGAAGTGATAAATGGCCACTCCAAGGTCGACCACGACTACAAGTTCAAATCTCTGTATTGGTAGTTGAACGGGCCATCGTGTTTTCCGATAGGCCAGTTCCGACATCCCCTCACCGGATCGCGGTGCGCATCGCGCTCTTCCGCAACTCCGGCACCAAACGTGCGGACCTTTGCACCCCATGATCCCCTTCTCCATCCTCGACCTCGCGCCCATCGCGCAGGGCTCCTCTGCCACGCAGGCTTTTCGCAATTCGGTGGCGTTGGCGCAGGAGGCGGAGCGCTTGGGCTTTCGTCGCTTCTGGCTGGCGGAACACCACGGCATGGAGGGCATCGCCAGCGCGGCCACGGCGGTGGTCATCGGCCATGTGGCGGGTGCCACCAAAACCATCCGCGTGGGCGCCGGTGGGGTGATGCTGCCGAACCATAGCCCGCTGGTGATCGCGGAGCAGTTCGGCACCCTGGAGAGCATGTACCCCGGCCGCATCGATCTGGGCCTCGGGCGCGCACCCGGCACCGACCAGCGCACCGCGCGGGCCTTGCGCCGCGACCTCAATGCCAACGCCGAGCAGTTCCCGCAGGATGTGCAGGAGCTGCAACACTACTTCGCACCTGCACAGCCCGGACAGGCCATCAAGGCCGTGCCGGGCGAGGGCACGCAGGTACCCATCTGGCTGTTGGGCTCCAGCCTCTTCAGCGCGCAGCTTGCCGCACATCTGGGGTTGCCCTTCGCGTTCGCCTCGCACTTCGCGCCGGAGCACATGGCACAGGCCATCGCCGTGTACCGCGAGCGCTTCCAACCGAGCCAACAATTGGACAAACCCTACGCCATGCTCACCGTGAACGTGTTCGCGGCCGACACCGATGCCGAAGCGCGGCGCCTCTTCACCAGCATGCAGGTGCAGTTCGTCCACCTCATCCGCGGGGTGCCCGGCCGCGTGCAGCCGCCCATCGACGACATCGAAACCTACTGGCGCCCGGAGGAGAAGGAATGGGTCTCACGTGCCCTGGCGCGCTCCTTTGTGGGAACGGCTGCGACCATCGAAGCACCCCTGCGCGAATTCATCAGCAACTACCAGCCGGATGAGCTGATGATCTCTGGACACTTCTTCGATCCTGAGGCAAGGTTGAATTCGGTGCGGATCGCTGCGGAGGTGCGGGGGAGGTTGGGGTGAGGGTGGATCGAAATGCTATTGAACTTACGGATGGCGCCAAGGGGATTGGGGCGTTCCGGCTCGATGACTCGCCGTCGGGCCATCCGTTACAAGTCCTCAACTCCAGTAATGAGTGGCCGAACTTCAGGGAAGCCTACATTTCCACTGCTGTTCCTAACGCGAAGTACAAAATACACTGAATGGGAAGTACAGAACGAAGCTCGATCTGGCAGGGCGCCATCATTGCGATTGTCTCATCCATTATAACCGCCGGAATTGGCGCTTTTGTTCAACATCGTTACTCGGGCGAAGAGAGGCGGATGCAACTGGTATTGGATGAAAAACAAGCCTTCGTTGGAGCATGCGAAGAGTATCTGACACAGTATCGCCAATGGCACGAGTTGATGAACTATCAAATGCTCAAGGACGATCCGATCAGCGCATCATACTCCGAGTTCGATTCCATAGGCGCAGCATTAGCCTATCGAGCATGGAAGAAGGACTTTGACATTGCATACGGTCGGATCCTTCTCCTTTCGAGCAACGATTTCGGGCCGCTCACTTTGGAGGTCTCAACCGTTCTACATAATTCCTTGCGAGACGTCTCCAACGACACTTCTACGAGTCCGGCTGAAATGCAGCAAATCCTTAGTGACGTGGACACCTACTTCTTCTCGACCTGGCTTGTGCGAGCGCAGCATGAGATTCTTCAGTTCAACACTGGAGTACGCAACGAGCTGCCTCTTCCCCAGATGTTCGAACAGCGGCGCTCGGCAAATCGCACAAGGGTTGAGAACGACAGCGCATACGAGGCTATGTACAAGGGGTTGCTCAGAGCGGAAGAGTATATGCAGCGCACGGACTCGAATTGGCGAAAGGATGGAAAGTCCCGTGTTCCTACTCATGATGAGTTCATGGAGTGGATGCGAACAGAGGAAAGGTGAACATCAATACGTAGGCTTGGGGGCGGCCTCCCTCAGCTAAATTCGGCTCTGGTCGCTCCCATTGGTCGACCCGTTGTTCTTGACTAGTCGAACCAGATGGGCTCACAGAACTCAAGCGCCGCAGGACAAACGATATCCACGTAATCCACGGCGATTGCGCCTTTGATGTACCATGCGAACCTGAACTCCTCCTGCGACGCGTACTCGAGCGTCTTCAGGAAGATCTCATCACCGGGCGCCGCGACCCTGAACTTGTGAAGGTCTTTGCCTGCCTTGAAATCGATGCTGGCATGGGCAAGCGCTTCGGGCGTACCGTCCTCAAGATGCCGGAGGCGTGCATCCTTGTAGTCGCAATATCCGGCCTGACCATGTGTGACACCCGGAATAGCTGCACCGATAGCCAGTCCGAAGCGGTAGGGATCCGTGATCATGATCGCACCAGTATGCTCGGCTTTGAACTCCTCACGGTTCTCTGGTGTATTCGCTGCCGTACCGCACAGGATGTAAGCATCGGCGCCGACTTCATAGCCCGTAATGATGGTGGTGCCATCCGCGCGTGTTGACCAAAGTGCGTTGTCTCCTTCCCCTCTATCGCCTTGGAGTCCTTCATGCTTCTTGCATGCAGAGAGCGTACTGATCCGGAGCGCGCCTGTCTTCCAGAATTCCTCCAAGTACTTGCGGTTGGACATCATCCGATAGATGGGCTTTTCGTAGCTGCGTGACTTCGGATCAACTCTGAACTCCCACAGCGGTGGATGCTGCTCTTCGATCTTACGATCAATGAACGACACTCCCATGGCCGAACATATCTCCGGTTGGCGACGAAGCTCAGAAGACCAACTCTGCCTCAACCAGAAGCCAAACATCTCCTCGGCACCATGGTCTTGCCAAAGAAAGTTCAAGCTGTACATCATCTGCTGGCACTGGGTAGCTCGCTGGTGCATTCCTCGAAAGGTGAAGGATGCCTTCATGCGCTCGAGTGCGGCCAGTGTCGGCTCATATGGTTCATCCTGCTCCACTGCGTGAAAGAAGATGCTGACCGCCCTCGGGCCCTGGTTAACCGAAATGTCCCAGAGCATGCAAGCTAGGCCCAGTTCGCTGCCGAACTCGCCAATGAACATTTGGGCGGTGCTGGACCTTGAATCGTCGAATGTGGTCTCCATGTGCGTAGTATTTGCATGGCCACGGCTGCGCGGGGATGCGCCTGCCCTCCCCCTCACAGAACAAGCCGCGGGCCTACCATTTACTCTCGAAAGGTGGCCTGTTCTGGGTAACGTAAGTGCTCAGGCCTCGTGATCCTTGAGCGAGGCGTTTCATGGCCTCAACATGGGTCCTCCCACAACTGGAGTAAGTGTACTTGTAGCACGGCTTCTCGAACTGGATGATGATGTAGTCGTCCCCGACTTCAAACCCAGTTGCTCCAGATTCCTTGCCGCTGTTACTACTGTATGGTTCCATGAGACTTAGGGTTAGTTGCTATGACTTGGCGAAGACAAGGAGCCGGTCGCACAGGTCTTCGAGCGCTGCAGGTCTACAACCGGCATCAAGGGTTCGTGCAAGCTGGCTTCCGATGTGCAGAGCGTTCTTGTGCAGCCCGCCTTCATTCTCAAATTCCAACTGTGTAGCATTCGCTATTGCCTCGAAGCCGGGCTCGCCGAGTTCAGTGATGGTATCGGCCTTGACCTGCGCGCCCATGTCGGTTGGCCAGACCGACCAATTCAATCCTTGCAGAAGGGTTGTGGGAAAAATGACGGACGCATCATTTCCAACGAGCTTCAGCAAGGCGGTGTTGTCTCGCACATGTCGGTTGCGGGGTTCGTCCTTCTTGACCTTGTCTCCATCTGCATCGAAGACGACATAAGTCGGAATGCCCAAGCCCTGAGCTACGATCAACGGCTGGATCATTTCGCTCTTACCATTCGCCGGAACGATGTGACACCCAAGTCGTCGGAACTCTTCTGCGCGATCCGTAAGAGCGATCCACGCCGAGATATAGGCTACATCCTCCAGGCCCTCAACGAGAATCAAACGTTGCGTGAAGAACATCTCATTCAGGCCCGGTTGGAGCGCTTGGTGAACCTTAGCCCACGTCCCCTGTGGTTTGACAAACGTGGATCCGGTGGCGTCTGCATATCGCACCGCGACGTCCGCAACCTTTGACATTCGAATCCCGGTGCGTTTCGTGGTGTTGTCACGCCGAACCATGCGTACGCTTTCAAAATACTCCCCGGAGACGAAATACGGACTATGTGTAGTGACGGTCACCTGCGCATTACCCTTCGCTAGCTTGACCAGCGTGCTGGCTAGATGCCTCGCCTGAGGTGGATGCTGGTACAGTTCGGGTTCTTCGATCCCAAGTATGAGGCAAGGTGCCGTTGCATCATCCGCTCCGGCAAGCTCTTGAAGCAGGGCCAATAAGTAGCTGCGCTGAAAGCCATGACCAAAGCGGACCAGATCACCCTCAAAGCTGCTCTCACCGGCGATGATCTTCGCGAAAGGTTCCACGACTTTCACTGAACTGTTAGGATCCTGTTGCCAAGCGAGACGGATGGTGGCATCCGGATGGGCCCATTCCGTGAGGCGCTTTCCTAGCGTTGCAGAGATTCCATCCAGTGCAGGCTGGTTTGCCGCCAAGAGGTCTTCGTAACGGCGGCGAGTCTCAGTGAGTAGGGTGCTAACTGAGTCGGCGAAGTTGACCTGCGACCGGACCGTACGTGCGAGCAACTTGCCCAAGGCAGTGTTCTTGCCCTCTGTCTGCTCTTGAGTTGGATCCTTTACCGCAGGGACATAGACCCACTGCACGTACTTGTTCATCCTGTTCGCACCCTTCGAAATACCATAGAACTGATCTTCGCTCGGAATCAGTTCGCATTGCTCGGGTCGTGCGCCTTCATAGGTGTGGAGCGCCTCAGTCATAGCGGGCTTGGTTCCCGCCGCAGGGAGATCAGTGAAAGCCTCTTTCAATTTGCCGTACTTCGCTTTGAGGTCAGCTACTGAAGCACCATCCCCCATCATCTTGAAGAAATCCTTGAACCCTCCGAGGCCGAGACGCTGACCATACTGCTTCACTTCTGCGGTCTTGCTCACTTCGTTGTATTCCGCCTTTGCGGTGACAACGAGTTGGTCTTGGCGGAAGTACTCCTTGAAGTCCTCCTTGGCTTCGTCGTTGAGGTCAACGAAGGTGACCGTGATCTCTATGGGATCGGTAACATCCTTGGAATGAAAATCCTCGATGGTCAAGGACGCCATGTCGGTCGCGGCGTTGTCCACTTCCCGGAAGAAGATGTTCAACGCACAGAGCACGTTTGACTTGCCCGAGCCATTGGGACCGACAAGGCAGGTGTAGTCGTCGAACTCCACCGTCTCGTCCTTGATCGACCGCAGATTCTTGATGCGTACTGATTTGATCTTCATAGTGATTAGCACCTCTGCGAAGCTACCGCCGGAAAGGCTTTGCTACGCGAAGAATCTAGCGAGCCCTTACTTTGTCATCACGCCATTCACTCAGCCCAGAAATACCATCGCGCATGAACGAGATCATCTGCCCGCACTGCGGGAAAGCCTTCAAGATCGACGAGGCGGGTTACGCGGACATCCTGAAGCAGGTGCGCGACCACGAATTCGACAAGGCGTTGCAGGAACGATTGAAACTGGCCGAGGATGAAAAGAACGCCGCAATTGAGCTTGCCGAAACTAAGTTGACCAACAGGCTGGACAAAGAAGCAGCAAAGAAGGACGCAGAGATCGAGAAACTCAAGGCAGAGCTAAAGGCCGCTGATGTTGCCAAGCAGCTTGCGCTCAAGGAAGCGCTCGGAACCGTTGAGAAGGAACGAGATACGCTCGCCAACGAACTCGAGAAGTTGAAACAGGCCAAGGAAGCTGCCGCTCAATTGGCCGAGGAGAAACTCGTGAACGAATTACAGAAGGCCAGCTCAACGAAGGACGCCGAGATCCAAAGCCTGAAGAACGGTATCGAGAAAGTGGAGCTTGAAAAGCAACTGATCGAGAAGTCCCTCAAAGACAAGTATGAGACCCAGCTCAAGGACCGCAACGATACCATCGAGCGCCTAAAGGACATGAAGGCGAAGCTGTCAACGAAGATGGTTGGTGAAACGCTTGAGCAGCATTGTGAGATCGAGTTCGAGAAGCTGCGTGCCACAGCATTCCCGAAAGCCTACTTCGAGAAGGACAATGATGCGAAGACCGGTAGCAAGGGTGATTACATCTTCCGTGATATGGATGAGGCCGGTACCGAGGCTGTCTCGATCATGTTCGAGATGAAGAACGAGAACGATGGGACAGCGACCAAGAAGAAGAATGAGGACTTCCTAAAGGAACTGGACAAGGACCGCAACGAGAAAGGCTGCGAATACGCGGTACTCGTAACACTTCTGGAACCCGATAACGATCTCTATAATGGCGGCATCGTGGATGTATCCCATCGCTACCCGAAGATGTACATCGTCCGGCCTCAGTTCTTCATTCCGATCATCACACTGCTTCGGAACGCCGCCCAGAATTCGCTGAAGTACAAGACCGAACTCGCACTGGTAAAAGCGCAGAATATCGACATCACGAACTTCGAGAGTGAACTCGATGAATTCAAGTCAGGCTTCGCCAGGAACTATGACCTCGCATCAAGGCATTTCCTAAAGGCGGTGGAGGAGATCGATAAGTCGATCAAACACTTAGAGAATACGAAAGCCGCACTCCTAGGAACTGAAAACAACCTCCGGCTTGCGAATAACAAGGCGCAGGATGTGACCATTAAGAAGTTGACGCGCAAGAACCCGACAATGGCGGCCAAGTTCGAGGACCTCAAGAAGTCTGGCCAGACTGATGCGGGATGAATCGTCTATCGAGCTACTAGTTCACGCATCGCCCATCTATCAACACCCTAGAACCGCTTGCAACAGGCGCGGGTCCACCGCAGCAGCCCTACCTTCAAGCCCTGATCCAACCACGACCGTTGGGGTCATCCCAAGGAGTAGGTGCAAGCAAAGGTGCTGGTCTTTGGACCGGAATTTGAGTGTACGACCCGCCCAAGAAACAGATCGAGCTGAGAACCATGCCCTTCGTAAAACAACCCGCTGAATGCCTTCTGCGATCCACTGCTGCAACACGTGATGGCGCGTTCCTGTCCTTCTTGCCAAAAGCAGGGGTGAGGCTGCTCTTCCTGGGTCTTGTAGGTGCTCTATCGCTGCAACTAGCCAACGCACAGAACTGGAATTGGCAGAATCCATTGCCGCACGGTCTGACGTTGAACGAGGTGTTCTTCACGACCCCGGATACGGGCTATGCAGTGGGCTTGGACGGAACCATGCTACAGACCACCAACGGCGGAAGCGATTGGGGGCCGCTGCACAGTGGCACCACCAACGGTCTAGCGGCCGTGTTCTTTACGGATCAGGATACCGGCTATGCCACGGGTTCGTTCTCCACATTGCTGAAGACCACCAACGGGGGCGAGGACTGGAACCCGCTTCCGCTTCCAGTGCCCTACTTCTCATCGATCCATTTCACCAGCGCTAGCGTGGGGTATGGCGTGGGCACGAACGGCAATGCGGGCGTGATCATGAAAACGATCGACGGCGGGTTGAACTGGGTGGTGCAACACACCGGCACGGTGACGATCTACAACGCGGTGTATTTCGTCAACGACAGCACCGGCTTCGTGGTGGGTGGTGTCGGAAGGATCTTCGGGACCACGGACGGTGGCACCACGTGGACACAGCAGACCAGTGGCGTCACGACCAACCTCTTGTCCGTGTACTTCACGGATGCGAACAACGGCTACATCAGTGAGTACGGCCGGATCCTAAGGACCACGAACGGCGGACAGACCTGGACCTACCTCACCATCTTCCAATCGTACGAGCTGTGGTCCATCCGCTTCACCGATGCGAACACCGGCTATGCGGTAGGCCGCACGGGCAAGATCCTGAAGACCGTGGATGCCGGTGGATCTTGGAGCTTCATGACAAGTGGTACCACGGAGGATCTGCGGTCGGTATACTTCACCGATGCGGACCATGGCCATGCCGTTGGTGAGAACGGGATCATCCTGCGAACGGTCGATGCCGGCGTGAGTTGGACACCCATTACCACGAGTCCGTTCTACACGGACCTGAAGGATGCCAGCTTCCCAAGTGAATGCGTCGGATACGCCGTTGGGAACCAAGGCCGGATCCTGGCCACCACCAACGGCGGAACGACCTGGACCCTACAGACGAACGGCCTCACGGAAGATCTGCTGGCGGTCCATTTCCCGACGGACGCGATCGGTTATACCGTTTCGAGCGCCGGTACGATCATGAAGACCAGCAATGGCGGTGCCGACTGGAACGCCCAGACCAGTGGACTGACCACAGCGCTGAACAGCATCTTCTTCACCCATCCGGATACCGGCTATGCCGTTGGGAATGCGGGGAAGATCCTGAAGACCATGGACGGTGGTACCAATTGGATCGAGCAAACGAGCGGCGTCAGTCAGATCCTGACCTCTGTCCATTTCGTCGCTGCTGATACCGGCTTCGTGGTCGGTTCATCCGGCAGGATCATGAAAACAGTGGACGGTGGAACGACCTGGAATGTGCTCTACTCCGGAACCACATTGGATCAACGGGCCGTGTTCTTTCCCACAGCCACCACGGGATACATGGCAGGCGTTTCCGGACACATCCGAAAGACGATCAACGGCGGTACCAACTGGACCCAACTGACCAACAACATCAACTACGTGATCACGTCGCTTGCCTTCATCGATGCCGACCACGGCTATGCGGTGGGCTACGATTACAACCGTGTCGGACAGATCTACACCACCACCAACGGTGGGGCCAACTGGTCGGTGAGGACCATCTCGTCGGACCATTATCTGTATTCCGTGGACTACGCGGATGCCAACACCGTGTACATCGTCGGGGAGAATGGCACGATCCTCCGATCCGTGGTGGGCGACAGCGACCCGAGCAACAACGGTCCGATCTGCGAAGGCGCACCACTTGAACTTTCCGCGCCTTCCATTGCCGGTGCTGCCTACCTGTGGACAGGACCGAACGACTTTACCTCCACGCTGCAGAACCCCACGGTGAGCCCCACGGCGACCACCGCCTTGAGCGGGACCTATTCACTGACGACAACGGTGAACACGTGTACCACCTTGAACGAAACAACAACGGTCGTGGTCAACGCGATCCCGTCGGCCCCAGTAGCTGGGAACAATAGCCCCGTTACGGAAGCCACCACCTTGACACTGACCGCGTCGCCCATAGAAGGCGCGACCTACGCATGGACGGGCCCCAACGGCTTTACGTCCACCGAGCAGAACCCGACGGTAAGCACCAGTGCGACGCTGGCCATGGCCGGGGAGTATGCAGTGGTTGCAACCGTGAACGGATGCACAAGTCTTGCAGGAAGCACGACCGTGATCGTGAGCACAACTGTGGGTAGCGGAGAACTGGCAAGCACGACTGCCCTGCGCATCTACCCGAATCCGGCTTCAGATCATATCACGGTCGACCTCGGTGAATTGCAACGCGCCCAACTGGAGGTCTACAACGCCATCGGTGCGTGCGTACTCCAGCGCACGGTCTTCGGTGGACGAAGTACGATCGACGTAAGTGGCCTACCAACGGGGATCTACATGATCCGGTCGACAGCCGTTCACGGGACCTTCCAGCAGAAGCTGGTGAAGAACTGATCAGTAGGAGGAAGTGGTCCTCGCTCGTGCGGCATTCACGCCGTCTTCATTTCCTGATGCCAACACCTTGTAGGCGCTGTAGCGTTGCGGAGTTCGGTGCCGATCAGGGTGCCGGGATCTGCTCCACCAACATGGAGTGGCCAGCGCTGTCGAAGTAGGTGCAGGTCATCGCGGTGGTATCCACCACCCAGCGTTCCACACCTGCTGCACGGGCCTCGCTACAGAAGGTGGGGTAGTCGGTGCCACCTTGTTGGTGATGCTTCAGGCACTCGCGGAATTGGGCGTCATTGCTGTGCTCGGCGATGGCTTGCACGGCATACTTCGGCGGGGTGCTCAGGTGTTGGTCGTAGCCTACGTAGTCGGTGTGGCCGTCGGTAAGCCAGGTGGTGTAGTTGTGCACGCCGAGGGCGATGAGTTCCTGCAGATAGCGTGTGAAATAGTGGCGGCTCCTGACCCGGCTGTGGGCTTGGGCG
>CADEDY010000009.1:0-30311 GCA_902826215.1 uncultured Bacteroidota bacterium | reverse complement strand
AATAAAGGTCGTCCAAGCCGGTTCTTCGACAATGCCGAAGTATGTGAACGAAGATCGAAACGGTGGTGCGATCTTGACAGTGAAGGCCAATGCAGATCATGCACGATCAAGGATCCGAGGAAAGCGGAACCCGGCTCACCCCTCCACGATCACCTTGAAGCCGCCGGCCACCATGCGCTTCATATCGAAGGGTGAGGGGTCCATCAGCTTCGCCAACCGCGGGTCGGCCATCACCTTCTTCATGACACTGTCGCGGTGCGCGCGGGAGCGGTAGACGATCCAGGAGAAGATCACGGTTTCGCCGGGCTTCGTCTTTGCGGCGCGGGGGAAGGTCGCGACGACGCCTTCGGGTGTGAGGTCGTCACCCACGCACTCGAAGTAGGAGAGGGCACCATGCTCCATCCAGACCTTGCCGGCCTTGGAGGCCATGCGGCGGTAATCCGCCAAGTTCTTCTCGGGTAACGGGATCACGAAGCCATCGACATACTTTGCCATGTTCTCAGAGTTGGTGGTGTTGTATCGTCACGCTCCGGTTTATCCTATTGAGAGCCACCCGCGCCATGCCCACAATGCGAAGCACCTCCGCAGGTAGCTGTGGCGAGAGGATCGGCACTTCAGGTTCAGCGGCAAGTGTGTAGTTGTCCGTGCTGTAATCCCAGTCAATGGCATAGAATCCGCGCTTCGCGGCTTCGCTCCATTCTCTTGACGTGCCTTGGTCGCGGTGAACGATCGCTTCGGTACGAACAGGAAGCCCCATGACCAAGCTCAGTGTTTGCGCAGGATACGATGGTGCGGTGACGCTGTCAGGGATCCAGCCGAAACCAGCTGTACTAATGAAGAAGCAAAGTCCGTGCGTATCGACAGCGAGCCAATCGAACTCGCTGCCGAGATGCCGATGTTCATGCTGGATCTTCATTGGAGAAGCGATGGGTCGCAGTACAATGGGACGGGATGAAGATAGTTGTGCGACTTGCAGAACGCGATGTGATCGGCAAAGCCGCCTACTCGTAGTTATGGAACATCGACTTCTTGGTGGTACGCCCGAGCACCCGTCCATTCGTGTCGTTGATGCGGCAGGTCCGCACGCGGATCACGGTGCACCCGTTGGTGTGTCGGCAGGCACCGCGGGTGCTGTAGCCGGTACTCACTTGGCTGCTGGTCCACACCGCCGTGGCCGGGTCGAACATCACCTTGGGTGCGCGCAGGTCGTACCGATCCGGCGTCCCCTTCATGTGCGACTTCCGGATGACGGTGGCGGTATCCAACCGGGCGATGCTGGTGGTCTGGGCAAACCCCGCCAACCCCAAGCACAACAGCCCGGCGGTGACGCAGGCGCGGATAGTGGAGGAGAGGTGCGTGCACATGGCAGTGGCTGTTGCCAAGATAGCCACACCGCATGTCGGCCAGCTCGCATGCCGTGTGGATCTTGGGATCGTCGAACTACGCTGTTCTACCCCGAGAGGCGGTTCGTCGCCAAAGCGGTTGGCTCGATCTCGGTAGTGGAACTGAAGCCACGCTCCACCGCCGGTTCCCCACGTGCTGTACGGTTCAGGTCGTGCACTTTGGTTGAACCACCTTCGCGATGATGCATCGCAGACACTTTCTTGCCACCGCAGCACTGGGGCTTCCACTTTTGGGCAGCTCCGCGCTACTTGTGCAGGACCCCGTGAAGTCAACGAAACCTGCACCACTACCGCCCGACCTGGTGAAGGAGTTCGTGCGTGTGGGTCACAACAACCTCCCGGAAGTCCAACGGATGCTCAAGGAACAGCCCGGCCTGCTGAACGCCAGTTGGGACGTGGGCGGCGGCGATCACGAGACGGCCTTGGAAGGCGCGGGCCATGTGGGTGACCGCGAGATCGCCGAATACCTGATCGGCCAAGGAGCCCGCGCGAACATCTTCGTGCTCACCATGCTCGGGCATACCGCGATCGTGAAAGGGTTGCTGACGCTTTACCCGCATCTCGTTCGATCGAAAGGGCCGCATGGTCTTTCGCTCCTTCACCACGCCACGCGCGGCGGCGAGCCCGCGAAGGAGTTGCTGGAACACATCCAAGGGCTGGGGCTTACCGAGATGAAATTCGCGATGCCCTGAGCCGTGCCGGACAGGTGCGGTGCCAAGTACCACCGATCCGTTCATCGGCCCGAGCTGCTGCGGAACGATCCGAGGCAACCGGACTCAGGGTAGCACGAAGCGTTGCACAGGCCGATCGTCCTTGGCATTCAAGGAGCGCAGGAGGTAGGTGCCCGCAGCGCAACCGGTCAGGTCCACGGTGATGCTGTTCCCTTGGGTCGCGATGTTGCGCACGATCCTGCCCGAGACATCCATAACGATCAACTTGCCCAAGGCCGTGCCGGTGGATGCGGTGATGCGAACGGTGCGACCATCCACGACCAGCACAGGGGCATCCATGGTAGAGGTCGAGAGGCCTTGCGTGCCGTCCACGCAAAGCGCGAAGAAGTCGAAGGGATGCACGACACTTCCCCCGGGTGGCAGTTGCGTGTTGGTGCCATCGGTCCATGCGAAATCGTTCTGGGTCATGCCCACTTGGATCAGGTTGCCTGCTGCAACGGTTTGCGTCATCTGCAACGTGTACGCACCCGGTGGCAGGCAGAGTTCCTCCACAGCATAGCCGAAACCGCCGACATCCATGTGCAGCACACCATTGGCCTGGGACACGTTGTCCTGGTCGCGCACGCTCCAGTCGATGTCCATGGCCACGTTGTTGCCCCCTTGCTGGTATGCGTAAACGCCCAAGGGCATGCAGCTGTCCATGGGGCATAACTGCATATCCGCCAGAGACCACAAGCAGCTCATGGTCCCCTCTACACCGGTGTAGTTCAAGCGGACGATCCCGGAGAAGGGCGAGGAGGGTTGTGGCATGAATGCAACGCGATGCTGCGAAGTGCTCCCCGGAAGTACCCCGAAGAATTCCATGGTGCCGATCCCCAGCGGCAGGCCATCCGCATCCAGCACATCCACCGTAGGTCCGTTCAGGAACTGCACGCTGCCGTTGAACAAGGTCACCTGCAGTCCGTTGCCGAAGGGGTCGTAGCGCATACGTTCCACCTGGATGCTGTCGCAGGTGCTTTGTGCGTGAAGCACAGAATACAGTAGGAGCGTGGGGAGGAGGGTGATGCACTTCATGGCGGTACGGGTTGGATGGAACACAAAGCTCACCCTCTGCGAAGCCTGCAGCAAGGTGCATTCCCCGGCAATGCTTGCACATTTCCGGGCTGCATGCGGCATCGTTCCAGGACGGATCCGGACCTTCACCGCATGACCGACCCGGCCGCCGCCTTGCGCAGCACCATCCAACACGCTGCTCCCCTCCTCCAACAGATCACCGACGAAGCGGCCTCTCGTCCGCAGGCTCCCGGCAAGTGGTGCCCCAAAGAAGTCATTGGCCACCTGCTTGACTCCGCCAACAACAACCTCGGGCGTTTCATTCGGCTGCAAGCCACGGAGGATCTGATCTTCGAGCCGTATGCCCAAGAGGAGTGGGTGCGCGCCCAAGGGTACGCCGAAGCCGACTGGATGGAACTGCTGGAGTTGTGGGCCCGGTACAACCTGCACGTGGCGCGCGTGATGGATCGCGTGCCGGTCGATGCCCGATTCCGCCCACGCACCACGCATCGTCCGTTGGGTTCTACCTATACCGAACTACCCGCGGATGGCATCCCCACACTGGACTGGTTGATGCGCGACTACGTGGAGCACGTGAAGCACCACCTGCGGCAGATCGATCCGGGTTTGGTGGCGTAGAGGTCTTCACCTCGCGCTACTCAACACCCCATCCCGGACGGTCCTTCCGTTGCCGAAATGCGGTTGCAGCGCATTCCAATGCACGTGCATTGCGAAGTGGATCAGGTGCAACCATTCACCGAGCAGGTGCCTCCCATGCGCATGCATCTGCGACACATATCGGTGCACGGGCATTGTCATTCACTGTAGGTGCACGATCGAATGGTGCACCTGCTTTCCGTTCGCGTGCAAGGGCAGATCCCCCTGTTGCACGGGCTGATCCAGGTGTTGCACGGGCAGGTCAGCGTCATGCAGCTGCGTCAACATCGTGTGCAGGCATCCTCGCATCGATCGCAACTGCGCCCGAGCGCGATGGACTAGCGATGCCTCCGATCGCACCCGCAGTCGAATTCTCGGCACCCGCAACCCGCAAGCCTTTACCTGCGTATCAAAGTGAAATCAGCGAACATGGACAAGGTAAAGGCAGGCCTGCGCGGTCTCACAGCAAACGAGAAAGCAACGCGTGCCGCTATCGTCTACAGCCAGATGAACGGCAACCCGAATTTTCCTGCTCCGTCGCCGAGCATGGCGGAGTTCCATGCGGCTTACATCGAACTGAAAGAGGCGAACCTTGCAGCCTTGGACCGCGGTCGGGCGGCCATCGCGAGGAAGGATCGCGCCGTGAAACGCATCGACGAATACCTGAGCCGGTTGGCAGGTTATGTCAACAGCGAGTGCTTGGGCGATATCCTCAAGCTCAGCAGCTCCGGGTTCCGACTGATCAAGCGGGGCGAACCGATCAGTTCTCTCGAGAGTCCGCGTAGGGTCATCGCCCGCGCGACGGCGTACCCCGAACAGATCAAGGTGCGTTGGCAACGCGTACCGGGTGCCGTATACTATAAGCTTGAAAGGGCGACGAGTGCACACGGAGAGGAAGAGAAATGGGAACTGGTCGAGATCACGACCCGCACCTATCACGTCGTGAAAGCCATGCCTTCGCACGAAACACAGACCTTCCGCGTGTGTGCTTCGGGCACCAAGACCGTGAGCCCATACAGTCAAAAGGCTTATGGCGAAGCGATCTAGTGAACGGACCGAGCAAACCCCAGCAACCATCGAAGACATCAAGCACACTTGAACCATGAAACTCTTCAAGTACTTCCCCAAGCCACCCAAGTTGGAACTGCACGCACTGGAGCCCGATGAGACCTGGTACAACCGGGCCTATTGGCTGACGATGCTGGCGAAGGAGTTGAAGAGCGAGGTGGAGAAACTGCGCGCGCAGAACACACAGCTGCTGCATCAAGTGAAAGCGGGCGAGCCGCTGACCTTTACCGAAGAGGAGTTCCTGGCCATGCGCGACGAGCTGAACGAGATCCACAAGGCGAAGGCCAAGGTGGACAAGCGTGTACAGCGCGCCTTCCAAGTGAACCGCGTACTCATCGACGAAGTGGAGGACCTGCGCAACGGGATCGACCGGGCGGCGTGAGAACGTCGAACGTTCCAGAGATCACCTCTTCTTGCGATGTGCGCGACAACCACCACGTTGGATCTCGCGGGTGCAATGGCCGGCTACTACACCGTGATGGTGCGTTCCAACGGCACCGTTCGCGCGGCACAGGTCATCGTGGAGTAGTCCCTTTACAATTCGCAGATCCCCGATCGCAGCAATGTGGTCGGGGTCTTCTGCTTTCGTCGCGTGTCAAGGGTTGGTGGCTTCGTTCGGTCGTGCCTCCAACTCCTCGATCGTCCGCCGCGCCGCTTCCAAGCGCACGCGGTTGTTCTTCGATACGAGCATGTTGGTGATCCAATGCTCCATGCGGTGGTGCAGCGGGATCAGCAGGCCCGCAATGGCCGCCATGCACAGCAGCAAGAGCAGCGGCGAGTGGTGTGTGAGCGCTCCCAGCAGCGGATGCACCAGTAGGTTGATGAACTCGAAGAAGAGCAGCAGCGCGATGAGCGAGAGGTTCTTGATGGCCTTGGCACCGACCACGGCCGTTCGGCTGAAGACGAGCAGGAAGATGCCGAGGGTGATGACGATAAGGGCGATGATGCCGAACTGGATGTTGTTGGCGCGCTCCGCGGCGGCCTCTTCCTTCAGCTTCGCGTCCTCGCGATCCTTCAGCTCCTGCGCGAACAACTGGTTCTGCAACTGGCCTTTGTTCTGCAAAGCCGTCACCGAATCGCGGTAGGCGTGGGCAAGCTTCGAATACACCAATGCACTGTCGGTCATGCCATTCGCGGCAAAGGCATTCGACAAGGCCGTGGTCGACCTTACCATGACCAGCGGCTGCCGCATGCCTTCTGTAGCCTCGAACCCCTTCCGTGCACAAGCGAGCGCCTCGGCAGCGCGCCCCTGCCCGATGAGCAGCTTCGTGTACCCGGCCGAGGCGCCGATGAGCGGTTCGGGCAATTGGAATGAATCCGCTACGGCCAGTGCCCGTTTGAAGTAGGGCTCGGCAAGATCCTCTTCGGCGCGTGCAGCGTGCACGACGGCCAGGGTCAGTTGGAAGTTGGCATAGCCGTACGGATCCGTTCCGGGCACCTTCATGCCATCGGCTTCGCGGGCAAAATAGAGCGCAGAGTCCAGATCACCACGCTCCATGTAACACTTCGCCAGCATCGACATCGAGCGACCGTAGATCCCTTGGGACAAGCCGTAGCTCTGTGCCTTCCGCAGGTAGCGCAACGTCCCCTCGATATCCCCGACGCGTTGGTACACGACCGCGATCTCCTTGCACACCCAGCCCATCCCCAAACTATCTCCGGTGTGCTGGTAGTGCTCTAAAGCGATATTGAAATGCTTCAAGGCACCGTTCACATCGCTCAGCACGGTGAAGGCTGCACCGATACCGAAGTGGGCGCGGCCGATCAACGAGTCGTTACCGGTCGGATCCGCCACTTCCAGTCCGTGCATGGCACTCCTCATGCAGTCCTCCGGGCGACTGAGAAAGAGGTACTGGCCGGTGAGCCTGGCGATGACCATGACCTTCGCACGAGGGTCGGTCTCTTCCCGCTCACGTTCGATCAGGGCCTCGACCGAAAGGCCTTTGGTCCTGTTATAGAGCGTGTCGAGCGGCTGCGCGCGCAGCTGTCCGATACCGACCAGCGCAAGGACCAAACCCAACGCTCGGAAATGGAAGGCCATTGGAACGGTTCGTTGCTGAGGTGTACTCGGGTTCATGGTGATCAGCCTGCGTTGGTGTCACGTGGCCTTGCCTCCAACCTCACGCGGTTGCAACGGGATGTGGACGTGTAGGTCTGGACTTGAAACACCGGAATAGCCCAGCAACGCAGTTGCAGAAGAACCAACGCACGTTGGCTCAAAGACGGTCGGGGGGCGATCATGGTCGGTGCCGAGGGCTAAAGATGAGGATCGTTCGCGATCCATGTTCTACCCTCCCAGGGTAAGCACTGCTCGCCACCCCAACGCCATAACAGCGCCGGGTCTGTCCCGCCTCGGCGAGTAGCCGGAACTGGAATACCCTGCGACCGGGATGATAGGGGAGTGGTTCGCTGTGGATTGTACTTTCATGAACGCATGGAGAGCAGTGCGAATAGGAGGTGGGTAGGTGCAGCTGGGGGCGCTGGGTCGTGCGCCAAAAGCGTAGACGGACCCTGCTGAGGTGTAGATATGCTGAGGGATGCGCTACATTTCCGATCTGCACAGCCATGCCTCACACGTTGCGCACATCGGTTGCATTCGTTGCGGGAATTCGGTGGAGCCTGCTGGTAGGCGGTGCTGCCCGGATCGGTCTGTGCGCGGCGCAGAGCGGATTTCCGGAAGTGACCATCCACTTCACTGTGGGCTCCACGGCGTTGACCGCCGAGGCCGACAGCCAGTTGACCGCGTTCCGCGCGGGGGTGACCCTGCTTCCAGGCCATGTGTTCTTTGTCCAGGGCTTTTCGGACAGCACAAGTTTCTACCTCGCCAACAAGAACCAGTCCCAAGCCCGGGCGAAGGCGGTACGCCGTGCGTTGATCCGGCAGCATGTCCCCAGACTTGATGTCAACGTCTTTCAGTCAAGAGAGTTGCGTGATGAAATGAGATCACTCCTGCAGCGGCCTGACACCCTCCTTGATCGCAGTGTACGGATAACCTATGCGCCGCGGACCTTCACCGATACGGAGGACCTCCGCCACGCCTTGATGCGGGGGTCGGTGCAACGGTTCGTTCACAGCCCTGGGGCCAAGGAGGTGTACACCGGTCGTTATGGGACCCAATTGGTCTTCCGGGGCCAAGAACAGCCCCAGGACAGCCTGTTGCGCCATGTGACGGAACCGTTCACCATCGAGCTCATCGAGGCCCCTGACCGGGCCGCCATGATGGCGCATCGGCTTTCCACACGCAGCCCTGACCACGTGCTCGCCACGTTGGGCATGGCAAGCGTGCGCTTCTACGACGCAGCGAATGCTCCCTTGCGGTTGCTCAGTCACGGGGTGCTGCTGGCGATCCCGACGCATCAGCAGCTGTGGTACGAGGGCGTGTATTGGAGCGAGGACGGGGCCCAATGGACGATACCGGGATGGGGGCATTGGACGATCATCGCCTATGCAAGGCACGGTGGAATTATGCCCTTCATGGAAGCTGCACCCCAGATCCCTCCGGAGCCCAAGTTCAAGGACCTAGTGCCGGGGCCGGAACCGGAGGCACCTTCGCCGCCCGACCGCCGTGGCACCCATGCCGAACGGATCAACGCCAAGCAGGTCCATGCCGCATTGCGCGCCCAGTATGTGACGGACAGCACGCGCTACGCTGCAGCGATCGCCGCCTATCTCCAAGCGACCGATGCATGGAACCAAGAGAAACAGGGGATCGTCCAAACATGGCAAAGGAGTATGGATCGGCTGAAAGCAGATGGGTGGAAGGCGTTCGTTGGGGGCGTGCTATTGGGCTGGGCGGGGGTTTGTCGCCCCCTGCTTCCCGCCGAGACCACTGCGGTCCGCACCATCACCGTCGACGATCCCCCGGGAGACGAAGAGGCATTCTTCCTGACCTTGAAGCCGCACACCTTGGTCCGTCTTGAGCCCGATGGACAAGGCAAGCTGACCACCGGTCCTGTCCCGGAGAACAGAAGCGCTTTGCTCATCGCCTACCGGGTAACACAGGGCAAGGTCGGCATCAGCATCCAGCGCCTGTGGATGGGCGAGCCAATGACACCAAGACCGCTCATCTTCACCACGAGCAACATCGTCGAGTTCGTTCACCTCCTTGACCGACTCGAATGGCCGTCGAAGGCGCAGGCGCACCCATGATCCAAGTCGTCCTCGACATCCTTCACTAGCACCACGCTGGGTCTCTTGAGGAACGGACCTGACTGCCGGTAGGCACGCGCAACCCCGAGATTTCAGCCCCACAAAGCGCATCGCCCCGAGGACGGAGAGCCTGCGAAGGGTTGAACATCCGGATACGTGAGCTTTGCACCCATCACCCAGCGCCCTTTGTTTTACAGTACTTCACACTGCTTTACTTCCATTTCCATGCGCGCAGCACAGGGCAGCCTACTATTGCCGTCCGATCCATTGGCCCATGACATCATCCGTTCGCCTCGCTGTTCTTGCGCTGTGTAGCACTGTTAGCGCCTGCCACGCTCAGTCGGGCGAACAAGGCACCGCCACCCTTCCGGATGCGGGCGTGGTGGGCAAGGGGAGAACCTCCATCGGCCAAGTCCTCGCGGAGAACGGACAACTACCCATCGACGAACGCATCGCGCTCTATCATCGGCTCAAGAAGGAGCACTTCGAGGACCATACCTTCCAACAGGAGACCGACATTACGATGTACGGCTATTCGCTGCTCTGGGCTGACGAACCCAGCGAAGCCTTGGCGGTGTTCCAGCTGCTCGCGTCCGAGTTCCCGGGTTCTTCCAACGCCTACGACTGTATCGGGGAGGCCTACCTGGTACTGGGCGACACGGTGCTTGCGGTGGCCAACTACGAAAAGGCCTTGGAGCTGGATCCGAACAACCTCAGTTCCATGGGCCAACTGGACCGTATACACGGCAAGCAGAGCGTCGCGGAGAACTATGCCGACCGCTATGCCAAGGTCTTCACCGTGCAGCAGTACCGCGCCGACCTGGACGAACTGGGGAGCAAGCTGATGGAACTGCACCCCAATGCCCTCAAGTTCATTGCGGAAAAGGACCTGCGGGAATTGATCGAGCGCAAGAAAGCGCTGATCACCGACAGCACCACCTATGCCCAGTTCAACTGGCTTTGTTGCGAGATCGTGGCCAGCATCAAGTGCTCGCACACCTCCACCGGCGACTTCTTCCTGGAGAACCAGCTGGTGCCCGTGGCCAAACGGTTTCCCCTGCGCACGCACTTCGTGGACGGCCGCTTGTACATCACGGACAGCGTGGTACAGGACAGCAGGTTCGCCGTGGGCGACGAGATCCAGCGCATCAACGGGGTGCCGGTGAATGAACTGGTGCAGGAGATCTACCGCCACATTCCGGCCCAGGGCAATAACGAGACATCCAAGCGCTACGACCTCAACACCTGGTCCACCATCATGATCCCCTTCGCGCTCGACCACCCGGACCACTTCGAGCTGCACATCGCGGGCAAGGAACCGCTGCGCCTGAAGCCCCTGGCAAAGCCGATACCCATCGAGACCAGCGTCCATCCGGCCTGTCCGGACGGGCTCTGTTTCCAGGTGCTGCCCAACAAGACCACGGCCCTGCTCACCATTGCCTCCTTCAACTATTACTGGTGGAGCAACCTGCAGGAATTCAAGACCTTCATCGACAACAGCTTCCAGCAGATCGAAGCGCAGGGGATCACCGATCTCATCATCGATGTGCGCCACAACGGCGGCGGCTCGCAGCACGCCAGCATCCACCTGCTCAAATACCTCATTCACCAGCCGTTCCGCTATTTCTCCAGTGCCCTGTACGACGAGGAGGAAGGCATCCAAGTGCCCTTCAAGAACGCCTACGGCGGCAAGCTCTATTTCATGATCGATGGCAACGGCAACTCCACCACCGGGCATTTCATGTCCTTGGTGAAAGCGCACGACCTGGGCGTGATCGTGGGCGAAGAGCTCGGCTCCAACCAGTTCTGCACCGGTGGGTCCACCACCTGCCGCCTCACCCATACCCAACTGGAATTCTACGTGGCCACCGGAACCCATATCACCACCGCCACCGGGCTACCGGACGAAACCGGCATCCTGCCCGATCATACCATCCCACAGACCATCGATGCCTACCTGAAGCGCGTGGATCTGGTGAAGGATTTCACCCTGGGACTGATCGCCGAATAGCCTGCGGTGTTCGGCTTTACCGGACGTATCCGGAACTGGCACACCCCAGCCAGCGGCGCTGAACCACCGAACGGTCTGCTGAGGAACGAAGCGACCCTGCGCCCTAATGAGCGCCGCTCCAGACCCTGAGCCGGTGTTCCGAATACCCCTACACCAACTGCGCCTTGCCGCCGCCCATGAAATCGCGCAGCAGCTTTCCGTCGCCCACCATCCAGAGCACGTCGCCCTTCTTGTAGACCTCGCTGCCTTCGGGGTTGAGGATGCGTTGTTGGTCGCGCTCGATACCCACGACAAGCGCATTGGCCGCGGCGCGCACATGCGATGCGCGGATGGCGACACCGATCAATGAGGAACCGGGCCCGACCTCGAACTTGAGGAGTTGCAGGTCCATGTCGTGGTGGGCCGTGGTAAGGTCTTCCGGCGGAGTCTCGTGCAGCCAATCGTTGAAGAGCGCGAGTTGCTCGTCGGTGCCGATCACGTGCAGTTGATCACCGGGCAGGAGGCGTACATCGCGGTCGGGAACGGGGATCGCCCGGTCGTCGCGATCGATCAGGGCGATGTTGATACCGAAGGTTTCGCGGAGGGCGAGTTCGCTGAGGCTGCGGCCCACGGCATGGGGTGCCTCGCCCACGGTCACTTCGGCCAGGTGCATGTCCCACGGTGCCAAGGCAGGCACGGTGCGTTGTTCGCGGTGGGTGCGTTGGTTGAGGTTGAGCAGGAAGTGCGTTTCCACGCGGTGGTAGAAACCGCGCAGCCGTTGCCGGAAGATGAAGAGCGCCACCACCACGAAGAGCGGTACGAAGACGAAGGCCAATACGCTCGGGAAGAAGAGCACCACGACCAAGGCGATCAGGAGCAGGGCCACGCCGATGCGGAGCAACTCCAACGCGACGAGCGGTCCGCGCAATTGTTTGCGGTTGAGCCAGAGGTTGCGATAGGCCGCTCGTTCGATGCGTCGGATGGCGATGGCCCAGATGGACGGAAGGATCAAGGCCAAGGCAATGAAGCCGACCATCATGCTGCCGTTGTCGGGCAAAGGACCGAGCACGTGCACCGCATGCTCCAGGAAGAGCGGAGCCACCAGGCGGGAGCAGAGGAAGATCACCGCCACGGCGATCACCGTATGCAGGATCACGTTGAGGAGGTACGCCCGCAGGAGCTGTCGCCACGCACTGATCACCTTCACCTGTCCGCTCTGATCGCTGTAACGGCCGATGCCTTCGAGGAGGCGTTGGGGCAGTTTCCGCGCGATGAACCGTTGGAAGGGATCGCCGGCCTTGATCATGTACGGCGTGGTGAAGGTGGTGATCGCCGACACCGCCACGGCGATGGGATAGAGCATCTCGCTGGTCACCTTCAGCGTAAGACCCAAGGTGGCGATGATGAAGGAGAACTCACCGATCTGCGACAGGCTCATGCCCGCGCGCACGGCGATCCGCAACGGCTGCCCGGAAAGCAACGCCCCGAGCATGCTGCTGAGCGGCTGGCCGATGAGGATGACCATGCTGAGCAACAGCACCGGGAACCAATGGTCGGCCAGCACCCTCGGATCGATCATCATGCCCACGGACACGAAGAAGATGGCGGCGAAGAGGTCCTTCACGGGTTTCACCACGTGTTCGATGCGTTCGGCCTTGGAGGTCTCGGCCAACAACGAACCCATGACGAAGGCACCCAGCGGCGCACTGAAGCCCGCGCGAACCGCGAGGTACACCATGGTGAGGCAGAGCGCCACCGACATGATGAGCAGGGTCTCGTCGTTCATCCACTTCTTCAAGCGGGTCAGCAACGACGGTATCAGGAAGATGCCCACCGTGAACCAGAGCACGAGGAAGAAACCGAGCTTGCCCATTTCGAAGAGGAGGGCGGTGCCGGAGAAGTTCTGGCTGACGGCCACGGTGCTCAACAGCACCAGCAGCAAGATGGCCACGAGGTCCTCGACCACCAGCACACCCAGCACGAGCGAAGCAAAGGAGGTGGTCTTGAGGCCCAGCTCATCGAAGGCCCGGAAGATGATGGTGGTGGAGGAGATGCACAGGATGCCGCCGAGGAAGAGGCTGTCCATGGCGCTCCACCCCAACCCACGCCCTGTAACGAAGCCCGCACCGAGCATGAAGAGGACCGTGACCAGTGCGGTGACGGAGGCTGTGCCACCCACCTTCGCGAGTTTCTTGAAACTGAACTCCAAGCCCAGACTGAAGAGCAGGAAGATGACCCCGATCTCCGACCACGTGTGGATGCTCGCCTCGTCCAGCACCGAAGGCACGAAGCCCACGTGCGGTCCGACGAAGAAGCCCGCGACGATGTAGCCCAGCACGACGGGCTGCTTCAACATCTTGGACAAGATGGTGGTGACCGCCGCCACGGAGAGGATCAGGCCGAGATCGGCGATCAGTGGTGGGAGGTGGGTCATAGCGTCGAAAGTCCTTCGGTGTGGGCGGTAAGATAATCCGGTGAGGCGGCGAGGGTGTTGCGTGCGAGGCACCCAGAACCGCAACACTGATGGACAGCAGAAGCGCCCTGTGGATCGTCCGCAGGGCGCTTTCCACACATCGCTGTTCCTACAGCCGCTCGTTGATCAGCTTCGACCACCTCTCCGCGAACTCCAGTTCATCGGTGAGGTAGGTACCCATGCCGGTCTGGTACAACTCGAAACGCCTTTCCTTGGCGTTGGTATTCTTCGGTACGAAGCCAAGTGCGAGCTGTTCGATGTTCGCATCGCCCTGCAAACTTTGGCCGAAGCGTGCCACCTTCACGATCCGACAGGCACGTATCTCCGTCAGGTCGACGAAGTCCGCGATCACATGATCGGTGCGCTGGCCGAAGAGGAAGAGGGCCTTCCTGTCCTCGTCCAACCCCAAGGCGTTCTGGCCACAGGATCCGTGCCTGTCCACTTCACAGTCGTGCTGGTGTGCGATGCCGCGTAGCGATCCCAGCAGTTGGTTCTCCTTCCGTGATCGGCTGATGCGATCCAGTATGAAGGGCAATGCGCAAAGCGCCAATGCGATGATGCCGATGATGGCGGTTCCTGAATTCAATTCCATTTTGAAACGTGTTCTGAGATGCGTGAATGACCACGGGTACGTGCACGGTACCCCATGAGCAACGCACAGCGGCGATGCCCGAAGACCCGATCAATGCACCGCTATGGGCGCTGACCGGTCAGGCCCATTCACCAGAACACGTGGAAAGGGAAGAGGATGGCCGATCGCCACAGGGCCAGCACAACGGCGTGTCCTGCACCTGTATGCTCGGCGAAGGCGGTGCGTTGCGCGTGATCATCCGCAAGGATGGCGGCGGCGTAGCCTTTGGAAACGTCCTTGTTGCCCGAAGCGGGCGGTGCGCTGAAGGCGTTGATCGCTTCCTTGCCAGCCGTGGTGGGGCAGAGGACCAAGGCTGAAGCATCTGAGAAGGAGAGGCCTTGTGCGCTGTGGTGCTCCGCTTGGAATTCCCCGTCCGTCGTGTTGCTGGCGACATGAGCGATCACGAAGCAGTAGAGTAGTGCGAGGAGCCCTATGCCGAGGCGTTGAGCGGTCGTGCGCCACACGGTGGCCCGTGGGAGACGAGGACGAATTGGAGCGGCGGGGCCCATGCCTACTTGGTGGTGGGTGTCGGGAAGCAAGGGCGCAGTGCGGTGACCGATGGACGATCTACGGGTCAAAGGTAGAACAGGATGTGATGAGCAACACAGCAATGCTTCACCCGGCCACACTCACACCGATCAACTTACCGATGCCGAAGGTGACGGCCGCGGCTGCTAGACCGAACAGGACCTGTCGCATGCCGGAGTACCACACGCTGCGTCCGGTGAAGAGCGTGATGGCACTGCCGATGAGGAAGAGGCCGATGGCACTTAGGCCGACACTGATCAGGATCGCGTGGAGGCCACCCGTGAAGAAGAAGGGGATCACCGGTAGGACGGCGCCAACGGCGAAGAGGAAGAAGGACGTGATCGCGGCTTCCCAGGCAGAGCCCTTCAGCTCTTCGGTATTGATGCCCAGTTCCTCCTTCACCAACAGCGCGTGTGCCCTGCCCGTGTCGGTGATCGCTTCGGTGGCCAAGCGCTCCGATTCCGTTTCGGAGATCCCCTTGGCCATGAAGATGAGCACCAATTCCTTGCGCTCGCCTTCGGGGTTCGTCTCCAGTTCGGTCATCTCCAGGGCCATCTGGCGTTCGTAGAGTTCCTGCGAGCTCTTCACGCTGATCCATTCGCCCAAGGCCATGCTCAGCGCACCTGCCAACAGTCCGGCCAGGCCAGCGAGCAATACCCCTTGATCACCATCGGTGGCACCGGCCACACCCATCACCAAACTCATGTTGCTCACCAGTCCGTCGTTGGCACCGAGCACCGCCGCGCGCAAGGCGTTGCCACCAACGGTCTTGTGCTTGCCTTCGATGCGGCCGAGCTGCTCACCGCCCATGCCCCGCTTGTTCGCCATCAGCGACTGGAGGATTAGCACATGGTTGCCTTCGCCGCCGGTGAGCGACGCACCGCTCTTCTTCTTCAGGGCCACCGTTGCGCTGGCGAGTCCTTTCTCGACATCCATCAGCTGGGCGATCACATGGCCGTAGCCCATGTGCTTGCCGATACGGTCCAGCACGCGCGCTCGCCACGATGGGCCGGGGATCTCCTTGAGAGTGCTGTTGGCCTTCAGTTGCGCGAAAGCGTGCTCGGCATGTCCCTGTTCGATCGAGGCCATCTCCCGGAAGAGCTTCGCCACTTGTTCGTCCTCCTCGTTCGCAGCGATGCGGTCATAGAGAAAGGCCGCATCCACTTCGGTGCGGAGACTTTCGATGCGGAGACGGGGCGATGGGGTGGGCATGCGTACAAGGTCGGTACAACGATCGATGGTACGACGGACCATGCTGCACCCAACTGACCAATGTCAGTGGGAGCCCTTGAGCGAAGACTACCTTACGATCATTGTCATACACCACTGCCAGTCCTATGCGAACCAATGTGTTCATTCGGTATGTGGTACCCTTTGCGGGAATGTTCTTCGCGATGGTGGCCGTCACGATCGTCATCGACTACGTGCTTCACAGCATGGGCCTTGTATCCATCGGTCGCTACTTGGGGCCGATCGGTACGGTGATGATCATCGCCTCTTTCGTCTACTCCGCCCGAAAGCGGGGCATCATCCGGGAGGGCTCGCCCAAGAAACTGTTGATGCTGCACGAGTACATGGCTTGGGCCGGATCGGTGATGATCCTCGTGCATGCGGGCATCCACTTCAATGCAAAGCTCCCGTGGATCGCTACCGTGCTGCTGTTGATCACGGTGGCGAGTGGGCTGGTGGGCAAGTTCCTGTTGAAGAAGGCGAGCTTGACCGTAAGTGAGCATCGGCGCGACCTGTTGGCCACTGGCGTACCGCCGGAAGAGGCAGAGAAGCAATTGTTCCTGGATCTGGTAGCCGTGGATGCCATGAAGCGATGGCGCGTGGTTCACATGCCGATCGCGATGCTGCTCGCGGTATTCTCGCTCATGCACATCGTTTCCATTTGGATGTTCACCAAATGAGGGCCTTGATCGTCGTCGTCCTCATCGCGGTATGTGCCGTGCTGATCTTCCTGTTCCCGCACCGCATGATGGAACCGGGTGAACTGTCGATCGCGCACCAGGTCACGGGCAACGACTGCTTTGCCTGCCACAAACCCTTCGATGGATTGCCCAACGAACGCTGTGTCGCGTGCCATACCGTAGCAGACATCGGGCGCGATACGCTGCATGGCACCGAGCCCACGCTCTTCCACGCCGCGCTGGGGAACACGGCCTGTGTGGCCTGCCACGCCGAACACCTGGGCCGCGACGCCGACCTCACGCCACTGGCATTCCAGCACACCCTGCTGACAGCACCGCTGAGCACGGATTGCAAGACCTGTCACGCACCACCGACGGACTCCCTGCATGCGAAGCTGCCACCGACCTGCAACGCGTGCCACGACACCGAAGCGTGGAAGCCCGCGCGCGACTTCGACCACGACCTGCTCCCTGTAGAGGGCCGGAACGATTGTGCAAGCTGCCACGTGAAGCCCACCGACGACATGCACGCGCGCACCACCGCCAATTGCACGCAATGCCACACCACCAGCGGTTGGAAGCCCGCCCAATTCGATCATGCCACGCTCACGGTCGAGCAGAAGAACGCGTGTGCGACCTGTCACGCCTCACCGAGCGACGACTTCCACAAAGGCAACAAGGACAACTGTGCGAGCTGCCACAGCACGAAGGCGTGGTCACCATCCACCTTCGATCACAGCCGGTATTTCGTGTTGGACCGCGACCACAACGCCAAGTGCAGCACCTGCCACCAGACGAATACCTACACCACCTACACCTGCTACGGTTGTCACGAACACACCTTGAGCAACATCCTCGGCGAACACCGCGAGGAAGGCATCTCCAACATCACCGATTGCGTGCGTTGCCACCGCAGTGGGGATGAGGACGAAGCCAAGGGCCGTGGCAAGGGTGAGCGTTCCGGGAAGCAGCGGGATAATGGGGGCGACGACGATTGAGCACTGTGCCAACGAGCGGTCTTCAACGGGCAGCGTAGCAGCTGCAGTGATGGGTCAAGTAGGCCAACCTGATCCATGGTGAACGATGAGACAGGAGTTCACGGTCCAGGCCAATTGCGTTCGATGCCTTCACCTTCGATCACCAAGGACCTCGTAGAGCAGCGGTCTCGGTCACCTGTAGAGCACAACAGAGCCGACCGCCATGTCGTGTATCGCAAGCCGAGCCTTCGACGACCCGACAGTAAGGAGTGAAAGCCAGCCCAACATCGCCTTGACCACATAACGGATCAACGCAAGTGGGAAAGCGACGTTCTTACCGTGATCGGACTTTCTGCTCACACGAATGCCCATGGAACGATGGCCCAATGTGCCGCCGAAAAGACTCGTCATGGTCGGGTCGTACAATCCGAAGATGAAAATGAAAGTCCCGGTCCTCACCTGTGCGGAAACGTCATCGAACTGAGCGAACAAGTAAGTCGCGCCGATCATCATGAACACGATCACCATCGAGTCCATTACCGTCGCCTTCACCCGTTCGGAAACACCCGGGTAGTTGATCGGATCAACTACTGGAACTGGATCGACCACGGTTTCTTCCATCGGTGAATTATTCGACTTGAACAAGGATAGTAAATGGATCTCATATATGGATCAGGCAGCTGTGTTGGCTTCGTCTGTTTTATGCGCGGTCTTGGGTGACTACGCTTGTTCGTCGATCGCGGCCAGTACCTCCTTTCGCAAGCGCTGCACTTCGGGGATATCCGTGCGCAGTTGATGCAACAGGTTCTTCAGTTCGTGCTGGATCGACCGGTCGTGCTTGCCGTAATCCCAGATGGCCCGGATGGTGCTGGTGAAGAGCAACTCGAAGGACCATTCCTTCTTGGTGATGCGGACAACGCCTTCTTTGTCCTTCGCCTCCACCACGGGGTGATGCGCGAGACGGAACACATACAATTCGAAGAGGCAGCGCATGGCAAGCAGGGCGGTACCAGGATCGTTGACGCCGGGGCTCAGTGCCTTCATCGCCATTTCGGTGAGCTGCCGGAACCCGAATGCGTAATGCCCTTCCATCGATCCGTTCTGGGCGAGCGCCACGTGGGAAAGAAGCTCCTTCAATACCTCTCCGTTCAAGGGGCGGTCCGTGCGCAGCAATAGACCGCCTTCGAGAATGAAGGTGTTGGGCAGTTCGGTGAATTCGAGCTTCACGTCGTGCCTCGCACAGAACCGCGTGAGGGAAGGGGCGTGGAAGGTCTCGTACACACCCGATCGGGTAGCGAACACTTCGAAGGGTAATGCGGCGCGCGGCGCATCGTCCGCTGGGGTGTCCAAGGTGCATACCTCCTTGATCGCTTCCAAGGTCTCCCTGTGCACGCGGCCGATGATCACTTCGTACTTCACGGCGCGGGTGATAAAGTGGAGGAAGTAGATGAAGAGGAAGATGTCGACGATGGTGACCAGGATGAGCAGGTAGGTGCTTAGCGCCGGGATGGAAACGCCGGTGTCGTTCTGCCGCACGGTGGTGAGCAGCAACAGACCGTAGATGATGGTGCCGATGTACGCGCCCAACACCACCTGTTGGAACCGATTGCCGATCAATTGGTCCAAGGTGCGGTTGCTCAACTGTGAGGCCGCTTGGTTCAGCACGATCATGACCATGGAGAAGCTGAACACCGTAAGCGTCAGCACGCCCGATGTGATGGTGGCGATGATGCTGCGTGCTGCCGAGGCATCCTTGAGGCCCAACCAGGAGTTGGCCGCTTTCAGGTCCACGCCGTAGGATGACTTGTCGAACCAGATCATGCCCACGGCCACACCTGCGAACAGCAGTGCGATGAAGGCCGGATAGAACGCGATGCTGCCCACCACGGTGTGGTAGCGCAAGCGTATCCAAGCACCCAGGTCGTTCAGCATATCCCCATCGGTTGTTCCAAAGGTCGACATTGCCCGTTGGAATGTCGTGTGTGGAAAGATCGGGGCGATAGTGCGACAGTGTTGTGGAATGCAATGGCAGGATCACCACATCGGTGCATGGTGTTACGAACGGTCATCGTGGTGAGCATCAGCGACATGCGGAGAAGGGAACGGTGTGGAACAATGATCGCCGCATACCGGACAAACCTTCACGAACATGAGAACCTTCATTAGCACGTTGGCGCTTGTTGCGAGCGCCTCGGTCTTCGCCCAGAGCGATGCCGCCATGACCCAGCAACCCGAACCGGCTCCGTTCGAGCAAAGCATCTACGAAGAGTGCTTGCTGATCGCTGGCCAGAATTCGTGGGATGTATTGAAGTTGAACGATGACCAGGTTGCTCGAATGACCGATCTGCAAGCCCGCTACAAGGTGAGCGCGCAGGAAGCCAAGGAGCAAGCGTTGGCCGAGGAGAAGGCCGCTGCGAAAGGAAAAGGCAAAGTGGCACAAGCTCCCAAGGCCATCACACCGATCGCCAAGCAGGAGCAGGTGACGAACACCGCCGAGGCCATGGAGCAGGAGCAAGCAGCTCCGGTGCCGATGGAAGAGAAGGCGGAGATGGAGTCGGCCATGACGACCGATGGAACGCTGGTGAATGACGGGGATGTGTCGGCTGCGAACCCTGCCGAGATCATCGAAGTGAGCTACTCACCCATTGATGCCGAACTGCGTTCGATCCTGACCCCGGAGCAACTGCTGATCTGGGAGCGCCGTTGCGACCGTCGCACGAGCATGACCCCTTGATCTTTCGAGTTCATCCAACAGTGAAGGGCCACCCTCGGGGTGGCTCTTCCATTTGGACAAGAGCGCATGAAGAGGGGAGCGGACCTTTTTGATGGATGCTTTTTGAACGGCCTGTCACCATGTGCCCGCGTAATCCAGCGGCACGGTGGTGTGAGCCTTCAAGTATCCATAGTTCAAGTTGATCAATTGCCGAATGTGGTGGAAGTCGTGTGCGACCCAATTGGTCAACAAAAGTTCGCAGCTCACCGGTCCGACCTTCGGGTGCAGGTAGGCATTGTCCCAAGGCGCATGGTCAAGGGAGCGCAACCACGCGACCGAGGTGGCACGTTCGTTCAAGAAGTCGTGGAGTTTACTGTGGAATTCCTGCGTCATGTACCGGCGCTCACCGACCCACGCTTGTGGATCGATCGTGGGCCATGGCTGTTCGGGAGTCTCCAACGTGGATCGCAACCGATAGCGAAGATCCTCCCGTTCTTCATCGAACAAATGGCAGACGATCTCCAGCGCACACCATTTCTCCGGTGCTGGTTTCCACTGGGTCCTCTCCTTTGGAAGGTCGGTGAGCATGGCGCGGTACACATCGCCATTCCGGGCGAGTTGGTCAACGAGATAGGTGCGGTCCATCTTGCAAAGATCGATGTGGAACCGTTGCGTTGGTCGTCGTCACACCTGAGTGGTGCTCAAGAGGATCTCGGCGGAAGGTTCGCTGGCGATGATCCGTTGATGACCGGAGCTTCCGATCCGGAGGATATACTTGCGTAATCAACCAAAGCATGATGCGACGCCCCCTCCTTGTGGTCCTTTTGATACTCAACCTCATCGTCCTGCTCGGACAGGTCTGGCCCGCGGGTGCACCGCCTTTCGCGCGTAGCGTGAACATCGTTTTCCTGATCGGGGTAATGGCGTACTTGATCGACCAGATGCGGTCCGCTGCACGCAGCCGTTGATCGCTTGCGGTACCGGTAGCGTGTCCCAGAACGATACCGTGAAGAGGTCCACGACGACGGAAGATCCACGTTGGAGGACAGGCGGTTGCGCGGATGAGGACTTGGTTCGGGACGGAACGTTCACAGCGATCGCACGCTTGTGGCTCGATGCGGAGGTGCGTGAAGTCTTCTTGCCCTTCTTCACGCAAACCGCCTTGCACGTTCGCCGCAGGGCTGTTTGCTTGGTGAGTGAACGTGGACATGTCGGCATGGACCGATCCACGAGCCCTTGATACACCTGAACAACATGGAGTCCGGACCTGGTATACACCGCTGCTGCGTGCAGCGATGTCGATCACCCCAACACTGTTGCGTACGGATGGTTGTGCAACTTCCTGGCCTTGTGCATTGAAGAGGGTGACCAGGTCGATGGCTTCGGAGGACTGGATACGCAGTTCATCAGCTGGATCCGGGTAGATGGAGATGGTACGCCCCTCGACCAGCTTGGATCGTAGTGCGAGGTGGTACCGGCACCGCCCGCTCTATTGCTTCACGATGCTGAACATGTAGCTGGCCGTTCGGCTTGATGCGCGCAGGACGTACACACCGTTGCTCAGCGCTGAAATATCGATCACCCTGCTACGATCGCGCAGTGCGTATTGCGCCACCTGCTGACCTTGAACGTTGAAAAGAGTGATCATGTCGAGATCCGCAGCAGAGCTGATCGTGAAGCGATCCCGGGTTGGATTCGGGTACACCGCGATGTTCGGTTCTTCGCTCACGTCGGTTCCGATGCCCGTGGTGAGCAACAGGTCATCCAAGTAGACCACCCACCCGTTCGCCGAAAAGGGCGCTTGGTCGTCCCAGCCGGCCACGTATTGCCCATTCGGAGAAATGGCATAGGCCGTGCCCATCCGGTCTTCGGGAGCGTTGATGTCGACCCCATTGTTCAGAAGGATGTCGCGCAGGAAAAGTGGCTGATCGCCCAAGTCGGGGTGGTAAACGATGGCATCGCGGAGCAGACTGCCGAAATCACCGAACCGCTGTGCGTATCCTACGGCAACACCGGTGTTGGAAACGCTTGTGAAGGTGGCTGTCTCGTAGCCAACAGGAATGCCGAAAGAGGTGAAGGTGTTCGAATTCGGATCGTATATGAACGGCTGGTTGTCGAAGTCGCCGACCATCAGCGATGCAGCGTTGATGTCGTTCACCGCGTTGGTGTTGAATTGCGGTAGATCGGGACTTACCTGGATGATCTCCAACTCGGGAGTGATGTAGACCGGGATGCGTCGCGTACCACTGGCGGGTTCATCATCGGCCCAGCCACCGATCGTACCGTCGTTGGTGATCACATACCCTGCCACGGCCACGTAATCCGGACTGAAGATCTCGGTGAGTTCTTCGGTCTCGGTGTTGTACCGGAAGGTCCCGAAGTCGCAACAGCCGATGGACATCTGGCCCGTGACCCACACACCATTGGGTGAAATGCTGTAGGTGGTAAAGGAGGATTCCTGTGGGTTGGCCGTAGGGAACCAACCGATGGGGTTCCACACACCGTTCTTCTTATAGGCTGGTTGGAGAATGAAGTTCGGCTCATCCAAGAACATGGAACCGGCCACCTCGCCATTGTTGTTGATCGAGACCATCTCCGTCGCTTCGTCTTCCATCAGCGTCCAGGCCTCGGTGGCGAAGTCGAAGTAGGCCCCGCCACTGATGGCCGTACCATTATCGTTCACGTCGTTGAATCGACTGCCGAATGAACTGGCGATGTAGTAGTCCATTTGCGCGAAGGTGGCGGCCGGGAGGGTGCAAAAAGCAAAAAGGATGGCCCTGAATGTGTAAGGTCTTTTCATGGTAAGCGATGGTGGATCGTGGTTCGTGGTCCTAACAAATGTAGCTGGTGATGTATAAAGGAACGTGTTTGTGAGGGCGCGCTCGGACGAGGACACGGGAAACACTGCAGCGCGCGTACGGTCATACTCAAAGGGCGCAGGTTCATCAGGTGTCCACCTGTTTCCGATGCGGGTCGTTGAAGTCGATCAACCTGCCTTCCGTGATCCGGACCGTGTGCCTCCTGCACCCAAGGCCAGGATCGGAGTTCTTGTGATGCTCTGAAAGGCAACACGAACATTCCGGCGTTCGATCCGATCGGTCGACGACCAAGTGCGCGATCCTCGCCCGGCCCGGTAATTGTTCGCGAACCCTGTGTGATCCACCTCGGATCCGCATCTTCGTTACGCATGGTCTTCCGCCTACGCCTCCTGATCATCTGCCTACTGCCCTTGCAAATGCTGGCCACCGACCCGCTGACGTGGACCGAACTGGAGCTGCTGTATCATGCCGACCTCGCCATCGATGCGCAACTGGTGCGGCAGGACGATGTGCACTTCTGGGTGCGGGTGAACACGGTGCTGCGCGATCCAGGGTATGGCATCATCACGGGTGACGTGATCCGTGTGGACAAGGCGGCGTCGTACGACTGCGGCTATCCGCTTTCGCTGGTCGGTCGGCGTCGCTGGCGGCTCTATCTGCAGAAGGAAGAGGGCAAGGGGCATTGGGCGCTTGCCGAACACATGGCCGGCAGTGCCATCGAGGTCATCGGCGACCGCGCTATCATCTACATGCCTGCGGAACTGGTGCTTCCGATCGATGTGCTGGACCGGTGCTTGATCGAGTTCCAGACGTGCTACGCCCTTGCGGACAGCGGGAACACTTTCACTGCTATTTGCGATCAAGCCCGTATCGACTCCTTGGCAACCAACAATGCCGTGCTCGCGCAGTTCGAGAAGCAGGGCCGCGTGTTAAGTGCCGAGCAGCTGTTCGGTGGTCCCGAGATCCCGCTGGTGCAACCACCGCCCATGCCGATCCGTGAATGTGCTTGGATGGAGGAGCGCCCAAGCAAGCGAGGAGATACCACCAACACGGACGAGCCTGTACTTTCGATGACCTTGAGCGACCCTACGCCCTTGGCGCCCGGATCGAATACGGTGCTGTTGCGGGTGCTGATCAACGTGGATGGCAGGGTGCACGACGCGACGATCCTGCGTGGCTCCAACGCGCAGCGCAACACAGCAGCTTTGCGCACGATCAGCACCTTGCCCTTGGTGGAACCTGCGCGGAACAAGGGCACACCCACATCGTGCTACGAGGTGTTCCCGATCCGTTTCGTCGTGCCGGAAGAATAGCGGAGCGGCGTGGTCGGATCGATCCTAGCGGGGCTGCGCTCCGGTCGGTGATGCGGAATGCGGCAATGCGCCAAGGGCTGCGAGCTTCGGGCAAGCGGATCAACGACCGTGCATCTGACCCAAACCCACCTCATTCCTCCACATAGTACTCCGTGCTCCGGCAGATCAGCGCGCACGGCTCTTCATGCGCTAGGACCAGCACATGCCGACCATCGGCCGTGCGAAAGGGAAGGCACGTCAGGGCATACGGCTCGAAAACTACGCGCTCAGCCGATCGCATCACCCTGCCATCTCCACGGCTGGCGATCGTGATCCCGCCGCGCTCGACCACGCGCCACAACAGGCGGTATTCAACCGTCGTGGTGTCCATCGGCAAGGAGGGGTCGACGCGCTGCAGTCCGTTCCGGAATTTCATGAAGTCCGCACTGTCCTGCGCATTCTCGAAGTAGGCCGGGCCGTGGAACGTGCGGTCAGGGAGCGCCTCCTGTGCGGAAAGCATAACGGAAAGGAACAAGGTCAAGAAGAATGTCGTGCAACGCATGTTAGACATTTTTCTGCGGTACCCGCGCACCGGCGAAAGGTTCGATCCACCTCTTATCGACCTTAACTTCACCTCTCGATCTTCATGGACTGACGACCGCATGACACCCGCCAAGAACACCATCTGCTTGTGGTATGACCGCGACGCCGAAGAGGCGGCGCATTTCTACGCCAACACCTTCCCCGGTTCATCCGTGGATGCCGTACACCGCGCCCCGGGTGATTTTCCCGATGGCAAGCAGGGCGATGTGCTCACCGTGATGTTCACTGTGATGGGTATTCCGTGCATGGGCCTCAACGGTGGGCCCGCCTTCACACACTGCGAAGCCTTCTCCTTCCAAGTGGCCACAGCAGACCAAGCCGAGACCGACCGTTACTGGGACGCCATCGTAGGCAACGGTGGCCAGGAGAGCCAGTGCGGCTGGTGCAAGGACAAGTGGGGTGTGAACTGGCAGATCACACCCATCGCACTCACAGAGGCGGTGACCAGTACCGATGCAGCCGCCGCCAAACGGGCTTTCGACGCCATGATGGGGATGAAGAAGATCGACATCGCCGTGATCGAGAAGGCGAGAATGGGGTGAGGGAGTGGACTGTTTGAAAGCCCTTATCAAGGTCCGTTCCGCCCAATGAAGCGTTCCTTGGAATTCGCCCGCCGATGTCACGGAACAAGGCGATCCATCACAGCCCATCGCTCCTTAGTACTTCATCACGCGATGCACGGCCGAGCCGCATTGTACCATGTATAGGCCGGAACTCAGTGCCGAAAGATCAACCGAGCCATTGGCATCGAGGGACAGTCGGCCGACAATGCGGCCTGTTCGGTCGAGTACGATGATCGGTAGATAGGCCGCCTCGGGCCCGAAGTTCACGATCGCTGTTGTCGGGTTCGGGTAGGCGGGCCTGTCGGACGATGCCCGCCGTGATGCGTTGACCCCCGTACTGAGCGAACCACAACCGTCCACGATCAATTCGTCGCCGGGTACCGCGTAGGTATTCAGGCATCCATATTCCTCGAAGGCTTGGCACAGGTACCCGAACAAGCCGCTGCTTCCACCTACGCCTTCAATGATGAAGCGGTACGGGGCGGAGAGGAAGAACCGCCTGTGCCATGCACCAGCGACCAGGATGGAATCGATGTTGGTCACGGTTGAACCCGCCGAACAATCACCCCACGTGCCGGCGAGCACATCACCCATGGACAGGTCGAAGTCGTAGAGCAGAAGTTCCTCCGGGTATCCCTCGAACCATACGTACCAAGTGAGCGCGACCTCATCGGCACGAATGGCCGCGATGTATCGATCAATGGGAAAACCTACGGGCGGTTCGGACGAACCCAAGGTGGAGACGCTGTCCACACCGACCTGGCGGACCTTGACATAGTGCTGGCCACCCATGAGCGTATCGCCTGCGGTGCGCAATTCGAAGTAGGAGTGGTGCTCCGTGAGCCCACCACTTATCAGCACATATTCTTCTTGCCAAACAGCACCGTCCACAATAGCGACCGACTGACCGTTGGAGGATACCGTGAGGAGGCTTGCGACCGTGACAAGGAGCGGGAGAGGGTTGATACGCATGCCCTAAAACTGCGGAGCATTTCTCGGCCCCGAATGATCTGTTTGACCAACGGTTGTTCTGGGGTCGGTCTCGGGCGCGAGTGGTCACTAAGGCCTGATCGAACCTGCGCTGGTCCTGCTGAAGAACGAATGGACCTGGTACTATCACGAGCGCAGGGTACTGGAACGGAGACTCATTTCGGGCCGAGTCAATGGTTCAGCGCACCTTGCCGAAATACAACAGATCAACTACCACGCCTGCGGTGGTGCGATAGTCCTTGCGCACGGTGCCCTCCAGGTCGTAGCCGTTCTTCGTGATCACCCGGCGCGCGCCGATGTTGCTCTCGTGCGTGCGGATGAGCAGCTTGTCCATGTTCAACACATCAAAGCCATAACGCGTGATGGCATCCAAGGCTTTCGAGGCAAGCCCTTGGCCTTCGTGCGCGGCATCCATGAATGCACCTAGCTCGGCCTTCGGAATGTTCCGATCGATGTTCTTGATGTCCACAAAGCCCAGCATACGGTCCGTGTCCATCTCCACCAGTGCGAAGGCGAAATAGGTACCGGCCTCGGCCCGTGCAAGCATGTTCACCACGTGGGTCTTTGTCTCCTCCAAGGTGCGCGTAACAGCCACCGTCCCGGCAAAGAAATCCTCCAGCCGGGAGCGGTTCGTATCGATCAGGCGGAACAACGCAGGGCCGTCACCAGCAGCGATCGGGCGCAGTGCATGGGGTGGGAAGTGCATGGTGCAAAGGAATGACGATCGATCGACCCCAAAGCACCGCCCTCGATATGGATCGCATGGTCATGGGCGGCTAAGGGAGCATGACCTCTGCCTGAGCGAGCGACCCTACCAAGCCCCAAGTTCCTATTGCACCGGTGTTCCCTTGAAACAGCCGATGTTGTAAGGAAAGTCATAGGTCCAGTGGTAGTGGTACAGGTCGGCTGGCTTCCAGCGCGATCGGAGCGGATCGCTGCCGATCGGAAGGGGACCGGTCCAATGGGTGATGCCGATCATTGGTATCCATGATCGAACGCTGCGAACGGATGGCCCCAAACTTCTGATGCCACGCGCTGGTGCTACCTACTTTGGTCAAGACATGTACTTGCCCATGCGTCGTTTCAACCTACTGCTACTTTCCATCGTGCTCGCGCTCCAATCAACGGCCCAGCAGCCGTTGAACCTGGATATGGAAATGCCTGGTGTTACCGGCACTGACCGGCCTTGGGGCTGGGAGGGGCATTGGATGTGGAACGCCGGAACCAGCACCATGGACAGCGCCAAGGTGAAGCACGGGAAGTTCAGCTTCCGACTGGAGCGGTCAACGGCCGAGAGCGGCACGTCTTCTTCCCCTCATGCGATGATGATGAGGCTTCCCGCGGCATCGTTGCAAGGTCAACGCATAGAACTCACCGTGCATGCTGCGGGATCGGATGCGTGTGTGTTACTGAACACATGGGGTGAACCGGGGCAAGTGGACAGTGTCGTATTCCGGAAGGAGAGTGGTGCCACCTGGAGATCCGCAAAACTCTCCATGCTCATTGGCCCGAACGACTACCAGTTGGTTATCACCGTGCAAGCCCTTGGTGCCGGTCCGGTATGGTTCGATGCGCTGGCGCTCACCGCTGATGGACAATCGCTCACCGCATTGCCGAGCGGAACTCCGCCTTCCGTATCGGACATGGGTGCTTTGCGTGCGCACTGTTCGGCTATCGAAGTGATGAAGGCCCCCTCAGCGACAAAAAGGAATTGGCCTCTTGGATACGCCGACTTCGATCGCGTAGTGGGCGATGCACACGTAGTGTCCTTGGGGGAGAGCACGCATGGTACCCATGAGTTCTTCGTGGCCAAGCACCACCTCTTCCGCTACCTTGCAGAGGAAAAGAGCTTCACCGTTTTTGCCATCGAAGCCAACCAGCTTACTACCGAACGCATCAATGCCTATGTGCACGGCGCGGACGGCACAGCGGAAGAGGTCATGGGCGAGCTCTTCGGCGTATGGTACAAGCAAGAGGTGAAGGATCTGATCGACTGGATCCGCGATTACAACGCACGGAAGCCGGAGCGCCCACTCTCGTTCGTCGGCTTCGACATGCAGGATCCACAACCTCCGATGGACAGCCTGGTGGCTTTTCTAAGGAGGCATGACCCTGGTGTAGCTGAGCAGGTGCACACACTGTTGGCCGACCAGCGCGAGGCCTGGCGGAAGCAAGACTACCCGCAGCCGGCGGAAGGGCAGGGGGCCTTGTGGCTCGCCAACGCGAAGCAGGCCGAGGAACTGCTGGCAAGCAGTCTTCACGAAAGGCCTGCGCGCAATGCGAACGAACGCCATTGGGCGGAACAGAACGCGCGTGTGGTGGTGCAGTGTGCCATGCAGGCCAACGACCCGTGGAACCCCTCGATCCGCGACAGTTGTATGGCCGCCAACATCGCGTGGACGCTCACGCGCTACCCGGAAGGCACGCGTATGGCGGTGTGGGCCCACGATGGACACATCGGTCGCGTAGGTTTCGCCAGCGGCACGAGCATGGGAGCCCACATGGCCCGGCTCTTCGGCGACCGCTTATTCGTACTGGGCATCGGTACCTATGATGGGAGCTACCGCGCTACACGAGGCTTCACGGATCACCGACCGATGGACGCCCGCTGCTTCCCTGCGCCTGTGGGTAGTTTGGAAGAGGCCATGCACCGGATCCTGCCCGCTAACAGCGAGGCGCTCCTCTTGGACGTGCGTGCCCTGGCAAAGGATCCGGAAAGCACCTGGATCCGATCGCCGCGTCCGGTGCGCTCCATCGGCTACAGCGCCTTCGACTTCGGCTTCGAGCAACCCACAGTGCTCGCCGACCAGTTCGATGCGGTGCTCATGATCGATCACACAACGCCTTCGCAGAAGATTGAGTGAAACCTTGAAAACAGGGTTGGTGAAGGCTCCGATCTTTATCATGTAAAGCTCATACACCGCCTGCTCGCTTAGGCAACCGTGATGCCCCGCCAACGCAGCATTCGAACATCCACCCAAGCGGAATTTGCCCTACCTCTGCATTAGCCCACTTGCATCCGATAGGGTCCCGGGAGCAAGGCCGTGGGGCACCGTCGGATCGACCAATGATCCCCGGACCACGACAACATGAGATCCACCCATGCCATCATGCGCTACACCGTGTTCGCCACCGCCTTGATCATTGTTTCCTGCACGGCACAGGATCACCAGGTGAGTGAACAAGGCCTTCTCGGGTCGGATACGCCAAGTACCGAAGCGGCCACGGACATCACCTCCCAGCACGGGTTCGCGAGCGGTCTCCTGGATAAGCACGGCACCCTCTGGTTCGGGACGCTCGGTTCCGGCGTGTTCCGCTACATCGGCAGCGCATTCAACCAACTGACCACGCGGGACGGTCTGTGCAACGCTAAGGTGCACGACATCGTCCAAGACCAGGAAGGTGCGCTCTGGTTCGGTACCGCCAAAGGGTTATGCCAGTACGACGGGCGCGCATTCACAGCCATTCCCTTGCCCTTCAAGGACACCACCGGTGGATGGCTCGATGAGATGTATCCGATGATCGATCCCAATGCCGTGCATGCATTGGAAATGGATACGAACGGCGATCTCTGGATCGGGACCGCCGGAGGTGGGGCCTATCGGTACAGCGGAAAGGCGTTCACGTCCTACCTCACGGAGATCGGAACAAAACAATCGGACGGTCGCACCTATAACTGGATCCCGTGCATCGAAGCGGACCAGAACGGACACCTGTGGTTCGCCTCCATGACCCACGGTGGTGCCATGCGCTACGCCGATGGGAGCTTCACGCAGTTCCTTGTGAAGGATGGATTGAGCGAGGATATGGTCCGTACGATA
>CADEDY010000008.1 GCA_902826215.1 uncultured Bacteroidota bacterium | reverse complement strand
CTCACCAACACCACCAACTATATCACCGGCCTGTTCAACCAGCACGCCACGCTGTTCGACAACGATGGCATTTCTGTGCTTCTCTCGGAACTCTTCATCTGGGATGTACCGAGTCCATACACCGGAAACGGGGTCTTGCTTGGCCAATTCCAAGAGTATCGCGACAGCTTCAACGGCGACCTCGCGCATTTGCTCGGTTATAGCGGTCCTGCGGGCTGGGCTGCGGGATACGCCGGACTCTGCGCAGGCGAATTGGACTCCAGCATGTGCTACAGCGTCGTTCATGCTTCCTACAATACAGTGCCTGTGTACAGTTGGAGCGTATTGGTGGTAACGCACGAAGAAGGCCATCTCCTGGGCTCACGACACACGCAAGCCTGCGTCTGGAATGGCAATAACACGGCGATCGATGGCTGCGGGCCGTATGAAGGTTCATGCAGCGGCGCGCCGATCCCGAGCAACGGTGGCACCATCATGAGCTACTGCCACCAGAATGAGGTGGGGATCAACTTCAGCAATGGCTTCGGACCGCAGCCGGCGGCCTTGATCGTGGACAATGTGAATGCTGCGGCATGCGTGAACGCGTGCGGCAGTTCTGGCTGCGAGAGTCCCTCGAACGCTTGGAGCAATTCCCTGACAAACTCGGCCACGGTGACCTGGTCCGCGGTGAGTGGCGCGGCTTCGTACACGCTTCAATGGTCCGTTTCCACAACTGGACCGTGGCTGACCGTTACTGGGTTATCGGTGAATAGCTACACCCTACTTGGTCTATTGCCTGGGGCAACCTACCTGTTCAGGGTGCGGACGGAGTGCATAGGTGGGTCGTCGGCCTATTGCCCGATAGAGTTGTTCACCACACCATGCACGCCCGGAGCGGCATGTGATGACGGCATCCCGCAGACCGAGAACGACCACATCGTAGGCGATTGTTCTTGCACGGGCACCCTGATACCAGGCTACTATCAGCAGATCGACAAAGTCGTAGCGAGCGATCGGGCCCCCAATGACCTCTTCGGCCAGAGCATCGCGATCAGCGGGGACTATGCGATCGTGGGGGCGCCCATGGAAGATCACAACGCCACCGGCGGCGGCTTTGCCTCTATGGCAGGTTCCGCCTATGTATTCGTGCGCAACGGCAACTCCTGGACCCAGCAGCAGAAGATCGTGGCCAGTGATAGAGCCGCAGGAGACAATTTCGGGATGAGTGTATCGATCAGCGGGGACTTTGCCATCGTGGGGGCGCATGCGGAGGATGACGATGCCGCTGGGGGCAATTCAGCCCCTGATGCCGGTTCCGCCTACATCTTCAAGCGGAACGGGAACACTTGGACCCAAGCGCAGAAGATCGTGGCCAGTGATCGCGCTGCGGCTGACTTCTTCGGGATAAGCGTAGCGATCAACGGGGATCATGCTATCGTAGGGGCGTATCAGGAGGATCAAGACTTGGCCGGTGGAAATACGTTGTCCAGCGCCGGCTCGGCCTACATCTTCGTGCGCAACGGGAGTATCTGGACAGAGGAGCAGAAGATCGTGGCCAGCGACAGAGGCTTCGCGGACTACTTCGGCAGGAGCGTAGGTATCAGCGGTGACTTTGCGATCGTCGGTGCGAATAACGAGGATCCCATCGGCACCGGAGGTACTTCGGTCGGGAATGCGGGCTCAGCGTACATCTTCCACCGGAGCGGCAGCACCTGGACCCAGCATCAGAAAGTCGTGGCCGCCGACCCAAGCTTTGGTGCCAACTTCGGCCTTAGCGTTGCCATGAGCGGTGACCAGGCCATAGTTGGGGCGCCCAATGCGGAAGAGGATGAGACAGGGGGGAATGCCATCGATGATGCAGGCGCGGCGTACATCTTGGTGCTGAACGGAAGCACATGGTCCCAACAACAGAAGATCGTGGCCAGCGACAGAGGCTTCGCGGACTACTTCGGGTACAGCGTGGCGGTGAGCGGGGACCGCATCATCGTGGGGGCGTACTTAGAGAATGCGGATGCCGCAGGGGGCAATGCACTAGGCGATCCAGGTTCAGCTTATCTATTCCAACGCAGCGCCGGCACCTGGTCGGAGCTGCAGAAGATCGTTGCCAACGACCGGGCCGACAGTGACAAGTTCGGTGTCAGCGTGGCGATCAGTGGACGCCATGCCATGGTTGGGGCGTTCCAGGAGGATGAGGATGAATTCGGGACGAATACCCTTAACGATGCTGGTTCCGCGTATTTCTTCCAGATCCCGCAGTTACCGCTCGACCTGAGATTGCGGTTGGAGGGTCCCTTTGATCCGGGCACGCAACTTATGGGCGATGCGCTGCGCAACCTGCCCTCCTTCCCACTCATCGAGCCATACACTGCTTTGGGGTTCACCAACGCCGCCAATGGAGGCGATGAAGTGACCACTCCGGGAGTGCTCGCCGTTAGCGGCGGTAATGCGGTGGTCGATTGGGTGCGGATCGAACTGCGTTCCGCCACCGACCCTGCGGTGATCGTTGCCACGCGGCATTGTCTGCTGCAACGCGATGGCGATGTTGCGAGCTCTATCGATGGCATTTCCCCGGTCATGCTCGATGCGGGCCCAGGCAACTATTACATCGCTGTGCGGCATCGCAATCATCTGGGGTGTATGACCAGCACCGCCATCCCGTTGGGCACGATCATCAACTCGATCGACTTCCGCAGCATCAGTGCCGCGACCTATGGCACCGATGCACGCAAGTACATCAACGGCGCCATGGCCTTGTGGGCCGGTGACTGTACTGGCAATGGTCAATTAGCGTATGCGGGCGATGGCAATGATCGCGATCCGATCCTCGTACGCATCGGTGGTCCAGTACCCACCGCGATCACCACTGGCTATTACAGTGAGGACGTGACCCTGGACGGCATCGTGAAATACGTTGGTGTGGGCAACGACCGTGATCCGATCCTTGTGAACATCGGCGGAAGCACCCCGAACAACCTGCGACTGGAGCAACTGCCCTAGGCGGAACGGCCTCCACTTCCTAGGAAGCAATCACATCGCCTTCGTACGTGGCTGTTGGACCCTTCAGTCTCTAAGAACGAACCTCCACCAGCACCAGGTTGAACCGGTAGATGAACATGCGATCGGGTGCATCGGGGAAGAGGCGGTTGGCGCTGCTGGCCTGATCGATGATCCACGGCGCGTTCTGGCGCCAGTTCCAGAGCCAGTCCGCTTGGAACTCGATGGTGCCGCGGTGCTCGATGCGGTAGAGCGGGCGCAGCAGCAGGTTCTGGAACAGGTAACTTTCGATGGTTGGCACGTGGTGCTCCTGGGCTTCGTCCAAGGTGATGTAGGCGAACTTATCGGGCCGCACCACTTCGGCGGCGCGCCGCAGCGGGCACAGCTGTTGGATGCGGTCCAAGGTGTTGGTCCACTCGGCTTGCACGGCCGCGTGGGTGAGCATGGTGTGGGGCAAGGGTTGATGGAGCATGACAGATATATCGTCAGAGTGTGGACGATAATATAGGCGATCATTTTGGAGATGGATCGCGATCCGCGGAAGTCTTTATCCGCAGATGGCGAAGATGGCGCAGATGAACGCGGCTGTTGTTCGAAGGGAAGGGCACCGATGGCACGCGAGTAAGGCCGATCCCGGTGATGTTCATGAGACTTCGCGATGGAAGGCCGGTATTTATTCCGCCTGTAGGCGGAGATCTGTGTCATCTGCGACATCTGTGGATGGATCTTTCGGTAGGCGCGGTGGAGAAAGAGGCGCTGGCCCTGCGCAGATCGCTGTCTTGTGGATCAAGAAAGCACCACGGCTCCTACCTTTTGCACGTGGACCGGTACCACCTCCTACAGCTCGCGCGAGCGAAGAGTCGTTTGGCATGGTCACTCATGGTCATTGCGGGTGCCATTGGTCTCTTGCTCTTCACTGGGCGTGCACCAGGCCCACGGAACATTTGTGGCACGAAGGACCCCGTGGTGGATCCGGTGGTTCGTGCTCGACGTGCGCATTTCGACTCGTTACGGATCGTCGCGGTGAGCGCCAAATTGGGCCGCGCTGTGGATCCTCGCCGAGGCGAAAAGTTGTTCAAGGGCAATTGCGCTTCCTGCCACAAAGTGGACAAGGACATGACGGGGCCAGCTCTGGGTGGCATTCTCGAACGCGTTCCTGAACCAGCTACGGAATGGCTGCTCTCCTTCTTGACCAACGAGGCTTCGCTGGTGCAAGCACAAGAACCGTACACACTGGCTTTACGAGAAACATGGGGAATGAACCCGTGGATGCACCGCGCGCCGGACCTAACGGAGCAGGATGTATTCGACCTTGTCGCTTGGATGGACTTGCACGAAGGCTACTCCGGTCTTCCGATACCTTGAAGGGAGCGTGTTCTCTTGGGATCGAGGCTAAGCGCCAAAGAGGAACGAAGAGCAAGGTCGGCGCAGTGCAGCACCTACGGGAACAGCAGGGCGTTCACGGATGCACGTCCACCGGAGCGGTGATCCGTTCGCCATCGGTGGTGAGCACGACGAGGTAGCGACCTGCACTGATGTGCTCCATGCGGATCCGGGCTACTTGATCCATGTATTGGATCTCCGCTTCGACTGCGCGACCACGGAGATCCACCAAGTGCACACGGGTGTTCGCCGAAGGCAGGACCACCGTGAAGTGGCCGTCGGTCGGGTTGGGGTAGATCGCCAGTGTGCGTCGTGCGAAGTGCACGGGGCGAACGGCGGATAGCGTAGAAGTGCCGTCGGTGTCGACCTGGCGCAAGCGGTAGTAGGAAGTGTTCAACAGCGGTGCTGCATCAACGAGCTGGTACCACCGTGTTGTGGAACTGTTCCTTGCGCCGGGCACCTCTCCAATTGCCGTCCATGCCTGCAGGTCGGCCGAACGTTCCACGGTGAAACGATCGTTGTCCTGTTCGCTCGCCGTGGCCCATTGCAATTCGACCGTGTGTTCCTTTTGCACAGCGTCGAAGGAGAGCAGTTCGATGGGTAGCGTGGCCGGGTTGGTGGTGCCCAACGTGAAACGCATGCCATTGGCGAGTGCAGCGACACCGGTGAACTGGAAGCGCCCGCCGCCCAGATCGATCGCACCAGCGATCGGGACATCATCGGCGAAGACCCCGTTGTTGTTGACATCGACCAACAAGCGCAGGTAGCTGGTCGCACCGATGAGGTTGAACCCGTTCAGGTCGAAGGTGATGTCGACGGAACCAACGTCCGTGGCGGCACCCGCCGAGGTCACCTCGCTGGTGCGCCATTCCCTGCTCCATCGGCCGAAGAGGCCCGAAGGGAAATCGCTGTTCCCACCCAGCACCGTGGCACCGTTGTTATGGCCCCAGAAGAAATACTCGCCGTTGTTCAGGTCGGTGGCGCCGCTGAATTCCACGAGGCCCGTGCCGCGCGAAACCGTTTGCAGGTCGGTGGCAGAGGCCCTACCGATACCGGCCACGTCGTGGTCGTAGTTGCCGTTGGCGGGATTGTCCTGCACGTACAGGTCGCCCGTTGCCAAGGTGCTACCGTACTTCGCCGCGAGGTAATTGTTCACGACAAGGCGCTGCGCACTGCCCATGGCGTAGTTGAATACGATCAGCTCGCTGATGTTGCCGTTGAATCGGGACGTGTTGGAGCCCGAGCCGGTGTGCCCGCGCAGGCTACCGATGTAGAGGTTCGAGGTGTAGTTCGGTATGGAGGTACTGGTCTCCGCTCCGTTGCCCACCGCGGTGCTTCCGTCATACAGGATCTGGTCGCTGCTGTTGCTGGGCAGTGCCCCGTGGTACACGAAGCCGTTGATGTATGCGGTGCCGGTGCTGTAGGAGGTGGAACTGCTTATCCGGTTCCCCGTGCCATCGATATCCAGGTATTGTTGAATGGTGGAGCCCGAGCCACCGCCGTTGTAGAGGAACCAGGCATAAGCCTCTTGGTTGTCCGGGCCGTTCCGCTTGCTCATGATCCCGCGCGGTGCGGCGGCAGCGGTGCCCGTCGCCAGCTGATACACGCAAAAGGCGGTGAGCCCGTTCATTCCTTCCAGCGTTGCGTTGTCCGCGCGGCTCATCCAGTCGGGGTTCGTTTGGTCGTTGTCGAAGAAGACCGTAGGGTAACCGTTGATCGCGTTGGTCATGTACAGCGGTTGCAGCGCTGCGGTCGCTTGCACCACCGTGTTGCCCGCACCGGAGCGGTCGGTCCAAGAGGTAACGCCAGCGGTTGGGGCCGAAACGCCGAAGCTGGCATCGAGCCAAAGGATGTTGGTGCTGCTGTTGCCCACGCCACCCGGACCGCTTTGGGCGGCACCTTGTAACGAGCAGAAGAGGACCAGGAAGGTGAACGGAAGAAGCAGGCGCATCGTCGGAGTGGCCCTTCATACGCTGAACCCGGTACTTGGTTCGTGCGATCCGTTCGATAACTCCAGCATCAGGTGCGGTGTTCACATTCGACAGGCTCGTCGATGTGGTATCAAACCCAAATCACATCCCATGCGATCACGGATCTTGACCCTTCTGACCTGCGCGGCCACACTGGGGCCAGCGAGCTTTGCGCAACTCCCTGCCCTGTTGAAGGACATCAACCCAACAGGCAATTCGAACGTGAACGGCCTCACCTGCGTTGGCGATCAGGTCTACTTCAGCGCCACCGATGGCGAATTGGGTGTTGAACTCTGGAGCACCGATGGCACGGAAGCGGGCACAGTGCTGGTGAAGGACATCAACGCGGGCGCCGGACATGGGTCGCCTTCCAACTTCATGCTGTTCAACGATCAACTCCACTTCACCGCTATGGATGGGGTGAACGGCCTGCAACTGTGGCGCACCGATGGCACCGAAAGTGGCACGCAGGCCATCCTCAACGTCGCCGATGTGGATGGACTTATCGAATGGGCCGAATTCGCGGTGCTGGGCGATCGCATCTTCTTCCGTGGGCGCGATGCGGAGCACGGTAGCGAACTGTGGAGCACCGATGGAACTGCGGCCGGCACACAGTTCTTCCTGGACATCAACCCGGGCATAGCGAACAGCGGCATCGATGATCCGATCGCCTACAATGGCCACCTGTACTTCGAGGCCTCCGATGGCACCAACGGCGCCGAGCCCTGGATCAGCGATGGCACGGTAGCGGGCACACACCTGATCGCCGAGACCATTCCCGGCAACTTCAGTTCCGGCACCACACCATCCAACTTCTTCGCTGCAGATGGCCTCGTGTTCTTCCGCGCAGGCACAAGCGCAACCGGCGATGAACTGTGGGCGACCGACGGCACCGAGGTGGGTACGGGCCTGGTACGCGACATCTATCCCGGCCCCAACACCAGCTTTCCCTCCAACCTGATCGAGCATAACGGCCAATTGCACCTACGCGCCTTCCCTACCTCGGGCAGCAGCACAGCCCTGATCTGGCAAAGCGATGGAACACAGCCGGGCACCGTGTCGTGGCCTACGTTCGGTTACACCAACCCGGACAACCTCTGCAGTCACAATGGATCGTTGTACATCACGGCCATCGGTGCCAGCACCTACCGGCAGCTCTGGCGCACCGATGGTACAGAAGCTGGTACGGCGGAGATCCTCTTCCCCGGTAGTGATGTGATCTCGCCGTTCGCGAATGCCACCGTCATGCGCAGTTGCAGTGGAACCCTGTTCTTCCGCGCGAATTACCTGACCGCCGTTGGACAGGAATTGTATACGCTCGGGTTAACGACAGGAATGGCCGAACGCGAGGGCGACAGCGCGTTGATCCAACCGAACCCGGCCACTGACCACCTGAGCTTGGCCGCGTTCCCAATGCATGCAACGCTCAACCTTTTCACCATGGATGGTCGGCTCGCGTTGACTTCTACCAACATGCCACTCGTGGATACCAGCGCCTTGCCCTCGGGCGTGTATGCGGCACGTGTGCACGATCATCAAGGTCGCATGATCGGCCATCAACTGGTGGTGATCGCGCACTGAGCATGCGAAACGCCTACGATCGAAGTGATCGTCATGATCAGCGTACAGTCGTTGGATCGATCCATGGCAAGCACACTGATCCGTTCGCATGTTCGCGGGCTCGATCGATGATCCTCAGCGATCCGCCTAGGTACGGTGCAGGGCTGATCGCAACGTATCCTGGACAACGGGCATCGCGTACCGCGAAGATCCATACACACTGGTGTTTCCTTCCTGCAGGTCTTCAAGAGTGGATCATGACCAGCTGAGCTATGCATCGAAAGCAGGAAGATCGCATCCAGGATGTATCCCAAGGGCCATTTGCGCATGTCGGAGCAGAGCAGTGGGACAGGCACCGGCCTTATCGCATTCAGCGATCGTTCACATCCGCAGCACGATCCCGATTTGGTGGAAAGTAATCTCATCAACTACCTCGATCCCTCCCGAACAAAAACCAAAACCCTAGTCCCATGAGAACCCTCAACAAACTGCTCGCTTGCGCAATGGCCCTTGTGGTGCCCTTGTGTACGTGGGCGCAAACGGAGACCGAACCGAACAACTCCGCCGGTGCCGCGAACCCATTGACCTACAACACGGCCATGACCGGCAGTAGCGGCGCTTGCGCGCCTACTGACGTGAGCGTCGATTGGTACTCCATCACCTCCACCGCACAAGGGGTGCTGCGACTGCAGACCAGCATGAGCAACACGGGTGGTACGGATGTGCCCGTCAGCGTGCTGCTACGCAACAGCTCCCAAACGGTGATCGCCACTTTCGCGGCTACGGCTGGCGCGAACGGCGTGGCCGTGAACGAGACCTTCACACACTTGTGCGCAGGTCCCGGCGTGTACTACATCAGCATCGCCAACACGAGCCCTTCGGTTTGCACGAACTATTCGCTCACGTATGATCGGCTTGCACCGGACTACGCCAACGATAGCGAGCCGAACGGCAACGCTGGCCAAACCTTGGACACGCTGGATGCCGGCGTGCCTCGCGATGGACAGATCAACTTCGAATATGGTGATGCCGACGACTGGCACCGCATCCTGGCGCCGAACGACGGTGTGATAACGGTAACCGTACTGGCTGAGCATGCTGATGCTGCACCGGGCACGATGAACTTGCGCCTTCGCAACAGTTCTTCCACAGTCCTACAGACATGGACCGTGAACGTGGGAGCATCGGGCGCTCCGACCACCAACACGTTCACACGCAATTGCACCGGTGCAGAAGCGCACTACTTCCTCACCTTCGATGGCCCCTCCATGTGCGGCGCTTCGTACCGTATCAGCTATACGGTAGCTGCCCCGTTCTATGGCGACGATGCCGAACCGAACCAGAGCGCAGGCCCGGCGATCGTGGCCAATGCGAACTCCAACTACGATGGCCGGCTGAGCTTCGAGTACGACAATTCGAACGATTGGTTCCGACTGCAAGCACCCACCGACGGATTGATGACGGTGACCGTGCTTGCCGAACATGCGGGCGCCCTGCCCAGTGAGGTGACAGTGAACCTCCGCGACGACGCTTCCACGGTGATCGAGACGTGGACTGCCGTGATCGGCGCCAGCGGAGTGCCGGTGTCCAACACCTTCACGCACACTTGCTCCGGCACTGAAGACGTGTACTACCTATCCTTGGACACCCCGGATGATTGCGGTGTTTCCTACCGCTTCAATTACACCGTGGCAGCGCCGCTCTATGCGGATGACCAAGAGCCGAACCAATCCGCAGGCCCAGCGATCATCGCCAATGCTGGAACCGATTACGATGGGCGCGTGACCTTCAATTACGACAACGCCAGCGATTGGTTCCGGTTGCAAGCACCCAACGATGGGGTGATCACCGTGACCGTGTTGGCCGAGAACGCTGGCCCAACGGCAGGCACCATGAACCTCCTCTTCCGGAACAGCTCAAGCACCGTGCTAGAGACCTGGACCGCGAACGTGGGCGCCAACGGATCGCCCGCCACCACAACCTTCACCCGCAACTGCACCGGCACCGAGGCCGAGTACTATCTGGACCTGCGGGATCCCACCGTTTGCGGAGTTTCCTACCGCTTCAACTATACCGTTGCCGCACCGCTCTATGCGGATGATGCTGAGCCCAACCAGAGCGCTGGTCCAGCGATCGTCATCGACCTGAGCGCCGCACCGGCCTTCGGTCGCGCGAGCTTCGAGTATGACAACACCAGCGATTGGTTCGAGGTGAACCATCCCGGGGGTGTGCTCACCGTGAATGTGCGTGCAGAGAACGCCGGTGCTACAGGGGTCATGACCTTGCGCATCCGCAATTCAAGCTCCACCGTCCTTGTCACCAATGCAACGGCAGCGGTGGGCGGCGGTGGCGTGGGAGCCTCGAGCAGCATTGCAACCGTAGGTTCCGTAGCGGCAGGAACCTACTACATCGAAGTGGAAAGCCCCGCAGTATGCGGCGTGAGCTACCGCCTCGATTGCTACGACGATGACAACGACGGTGTGTGCAATTCCGGCGACCTCTGCGCGGGCACACCCACCGGCGAAGGCGTGAACAGCAACGGCTGCTCGTGCTCGCAGGTGGTGGTCGACGACAATGACGTGTGTACGCTGGACGCCTGCCTGAACGGTAACGTTATCAACACCTTCCAGGATGCGGATGGTGACCTGACCTGCGATGCCAACGACGGCTGCCCGAACGACCCGAACAAGATCGCACCGGGCCAATGCGGTTGTGGTGTTGCCGATACGGACAGCGATAGCGATGGCACGGCCAACTGCAACGACGGTTGCCCCAATGACGCCAACAAGATCGCGCCTGGCATCTGCGGTTGCGGTGTGAGCGATGTGGACACCGATGGTGACCTCACCGCTGATTGCAACGATGGCTGTCCGAACGACCCGAACAAGACCGTGCCCGGCATCTGCGGCTGTGGTGTGAGCGATGTGGACTCGGACAGCGACGGCACTGCTGATTGCAATGACCTTTGCCCGAACGACCCCAACAAGATCGCGCCAGGCATCTGCGGCTGTGGTGTGGCTGATACCGACACCGACACCGACGGCACCGCCGACTGTAATGACGGCTGCCCGAACGACCCGAACAAGATCACACCAGGTGCTTGCGGATGCGGTGTTGCCGATACCGATAGCGACAGCGACGGTACACTTGATTGCAACGACGCTTGTCCGCTGCTCGCCAACTTGGTGAACGGCGATCCCTGCGACGACGGTAACGCGAACACCATCAACGATGTGGTGACCAACTGCATTTGCGCCGGCACCCTGCTCGGCAACGACTGCGAAGGTGTCCCCGGCGGTCCTGCCCAGCCCGGCACCGCCTGCAACGACAATAGTGATTGCACCATCAACGACGTCTATGACAGTAATTGCAACTGCGCGGGCACCTTCGAGGACAGCGACAGCGACGGTGTGTGCGACGCAGAGGATGCCTGTCCCCTGCTCGCCGATCTGGCGCCGGGCGATCCCTGCGACGACGGTAACGCGAACACGATCAACGATATGGTCGGCGCGAATTGCCTCTGTGCCGGAACATTGGTGGACGATGATTGCGAAGGCGTACCCGGAGGTCCTGCACAACCCGGTACGGCCTGCAACGACAACAACGACTGCACGATCAACGACGTGTACGATAGCAACTGCAACTGCGCGGGTACATTCGAGGACAGCGACAGCGATGGTGTGTGCGACGCAGAGGATGCCTGTCCCCTGCTCGCCGATCTGGCGCCGGGCGATCCCTGCGACGATGGAGACAACAACACGGAGAATGACACGGTCTCTGCAGGTTGCACCTGTGCGGGCACTCCTGTCGGTGGCTGTGCTGGGAACGAAGTGTTGCTCGACATCGAAGGTGATGGTGTCAGTGAACTGAACTGGACCATCTTTGAAGGTGGCACCTCAACGGTGGTGGAGAACGGTGGACAGATCTACCCACCCGGCACCGTGAGCCATGCCCTCTGCCTAGCTGATGGCTGCTATCGTCTGGAAGTGACGGACGACGCTGGTGATGGTGTCACGGGTGGCGGCTATCTCTTGCACCTGTTGTCAGGAGAACGCATCATCGAGAACTCCAACAACTTCAGCACCGGCTCCGTCAGTGCGATCAGTGGTGGCTTGGGCTTCTGCCTGCCAATAAGTGACGATCGTCTCATCTACTCGAACTGCGACAAGACCGATTGGGTCGCGAACAACTACCTGGTCGCTTCGGAGAATGCACCCGTCAGTGCCGAATGGGTGAACGGTGGTGCGAACAACGTACAGGATCCGAACAGTGGTTATATCTTCTGGATCTACGACCCGAACGGCAGCTACAGTTACCGACGTTTCCGTAGCCACAACGTGAGCGATGGCAAGTCGCCCGCGAACGCCATCCGTGCCTGCCACATGCGCATAAACGGCTGGGTCAACACAGCAACCACACCGCACATCCCGGAACAGGTACTGATGAACGTGAGGGTCCGAAGTCGTGTGAACGGTGTGAACTCAGAGTTCGGACCAGCATGCACCTTCATGATCGATCCCGTGCGTGCGGCTTGCCCGTTCGTTGGATTGACGACGGAGAACAACACGCCAGCTGGACCGAGTTGCGACCAGACCCGTTCATGGGGTGGATCGAACAGTGCGGCGAATAAGCTGCGGTCCAATTCACCACAGGCTACGCCGTCCGTAGCGAGCAATATGGTAAGGTACCAGTTCCGGTTCCGTCACCCTGAATCGTGCATCGTACTGCCTCCGCAGACCAGCCCTACACGTCATTTGAACTGGTATGCAAGCGTGGCGCCACCACTGGTACCTGGGCGTACGTACCAGGTCGACGTGCGGGTGAGCTTGAACGGTGGAGCCACTTGGTGCACAGGCCTCAGCAGCACGAGCGCTGCGGACAACTGCGCTGATCTCACACCATGGGGGCCGATATGCAACGTCACCATCGCCGGTGGTGTGTCCTCGGCCATGGTCCTGGAGGGTCAAGGGACGGACAGCGACCTGCCGGTCTCCACCTTCACGATGTATCCGAATCCGAACCGTGGCGACCAGATCTTCATCTCCCTCAGCGAGGTGGGTGCCGATGTGCGCACGGTAACGATGGACATCTACGACATGACGGGCAAGCGCGTTGCTGCCCGCAAGATCGCCGTACAGGACGGTTTCTTGAACAGCGCAGTAGCACTCAACGGTGACCTCAGTGGTGGTCTGTACATGGTCAATATCACCGCTGGTGACAAGACCTATACGGAGCGCTTGGTTGTGCAGCCGTAAGCACCCTCGGATCGCCGAAAGGCCATCCTAAGCGAACCCCCGCCCCCTCCAGGGCGGGGGTTCTGCATTCATTCGATCGCGAGTTCGGACCAGTATTACCGATCGAAGAGCGTGTTCAGGAAATCGATACACAGCGCGTTGAAGTGATCGGCCCGTTCGATCGTGACCACGTGACCACAGCGTGGGATCACGGCCAATTGCACCGATGGGTGCGACTGCGCGTAGCGCTGTGCTTGGTCCAGGAAGAGGTGGTCCTGTGCGCCCATCACCACCAGGTGCGGTGCGTTCGATGGAGCGGCAAAGAGCTGGGTGAGGGTCCGGTCGAGGCCGCGATACATGGCGGTCCACTTGCGGAACTCCGCTGTGCTGAGGTGGCGCGATTCGCGGATGAAGACCTTGCGCGAAGCATCGTGGTTGCGGCGCGGCATCATGATGGCGGCGCTCAACTTGTAGAAGGCCGGATAGCCGATCACCTTGGCCAGCAAGAGGCTGGAGCGCGCGAGGACTTTCAGGCGGGTGCTGAGGCGTAGGATGGCTCCACCGTTCACGAGGGCCTCCACCTGGTGCGGTCGTTCGGCGCGCATGGTCAAGGCGATGACGGTGCCTAGCGACACGCCCACCAAGGTCACCTTCTGTAGACCGAGATGGTCCACCACCTCCCAAATGCGTTGGCCGATGCCCTCGAAGGTGTACGCGGCTTCGGTGTTGGTGCGCTCGGCCATCCGCCCGTGCCCGGGCAGATCCAAGAGCACGAGGTTGAAGTGTTCGGAGAGCACCGGCACTTGGCGTTTCCACGTAACGGTGCTTCCACCTGCACCGTGGATCAGCACCAACCAACGTCCGTGCGGATGCGAAGCATGGGTTTCGAAATGAAGCAGGTCGGGATGCGCCATGTGCGGCGTGCGTATAACCCGGAAGTCGGGGAATGGTTCGGGATGGTCGCTCGGTGCTTCGAGAAAGCACGCTCGATCGCTGCCAATGGCATATCGTAAAGCAGCCGATTTCAGCAGCCTGGCTTCTCGGTCGGCCTCGGGAAACACGCCGCTATGGTCGCCCTGCCTTCAACGCAGCGACGCGTTCCATGAATACGGCCTCGGGAACCGGTTGATGCACCCGTTCGAAGAGGGCCATGTACGTCGCATCGTGTGCGTTCACCTTGTTCTGTCGCAGATCGAAATGCACGAACTCCATCCAGCAAACGGACTTGAGCACCTTCCTGGCGGCGTCCCACATGCGCATCTCGACCTGCACATGCTTGGGGCTGTACGCGATCAGCTGGCTCTCCACCACCACTCGCTCCATGAGGAAGGCGGGCCGCAGGTAGGCGATCTGGCTGGTGCTCACCACCCAGCTCACACCGACCTCGCGCGCAATGCCGTAGATGTCGATCCCATAGTGCGTGAGCAGATGGTCTTCGCGTGCGTTGAGGAAATAGTCCACGTAGCGCCCGTTGTTCAAGTGATTGAACGGATCACAATCCTGGAACCGGATGGTGAGGATGCTGCTGGGAATGGGGTTGAAGTCGGGAGTGGTCATGTGCGAATGGGACGCTGAAATTAACCCGGTCTCGGGCCAAGCCCGGTGCGGCATCGACGGAGCGGCGCCATCCCGTTCGTACCGGGCGTCCCCGTCCACCCCAGCACGGATCTTGCCCTGCCACGCCTGCTCGTTACCTTGGGCGACCTTACTGAAGAACCATGTTCCAACGCTTCATCGCCCTCGGCGCGGGCCTCTGCCTCACGTTCACGTTCGCCACGGCGCAGAAAACGCTTACCAACCGCGACATCTGGGCAAGTCCGCAATTCAGTGCGCAGTACGTAGGTGGCTTGGCCAGCATGAACGATGGCCTGCACTACAGCGTGCTCGACGAAGTGGACGGCCAACCCGTGATCGACCTCTATGCCTACAAGACCGGCGAGAAGGTGAGCAACGTGGTGATGGGCGGCACCTTGATCCCCGGTGGCAGTAGCGCGGCGATCCCGATCGAAGGGTACAGCTTCAGTGGTGACGAGCGCAAGTTGATGATCGAGACCGACGTGGAATCGATCTACCGCCACAGTTCCCAAGCGCACAACTACGTGTACGACCGTGCAGCGAAGACCACCGTGCCCTTGGCCGATGTCAGCCTCTCCAAGCAACGCCTCGCGACCTTCAGTCCGGATGGCAAGCGTGCCGCCTTCGTACGCGACAACGACCTGTATGTGGTTGATCTGGCCACGATGAAAGAGACCCGTGTGACCACCGATGGCGAATGGAACAAAGTCCTCAACGGCGCTACGGACTGGGTGTACGAAGAGGAATTCGTGTTGGTGCAAGGCTACGCATGGAGCCCCGACGGCAACCGCATCCTCTACCTGCGCAGCGACGAATCCGACGTGCGCGAATTCGACCTCACCTTCTACCGCGGCCAGCTTTACCCGAGCGAGTACCGCTTCAAGTACCCGAAGGCCGGCGAGGCCAACAGCAAGGTGAGCTTGCACGTGTACGACATCACCAACGGTGCGACCACCAACCTTCCGTTGGGAACCGACGAGACGGACATCTACATCCCGCGATTGGGTTTCACGCCGAAAGGCACGGCTTGGTTCATGCGCATGAACCGCTTGCAGAACGAGAAACTGATCTTGACCGTGGACCTCCCTCCTGCCGGTGCCATGGCCAAGTTGACCGCCAAGGAAGTGTACCGCGAAACGAGTAAGACCTACATCGAGGTCACGGATGATCTGCACTTCCTCGCGAATGGAACGGGCTTCGTCCTCACCAGCGAGCAAAGCGGTTGGAACCACATCTACTGGGTGCCCTTCGGTGGCGCACCCAAAGCCATCACCAGTGGCGATTGGGACGTCACCAGTGTGATCGGCATCGACGAGAAAGGCAAGCGCGTACTCTTCAACGCTTCCAAGAGCGCACCGGAGCACCAAGAGGTGATGGCCGTTGGGCTGGATGGCAAAGGCATGAAGCAACTGAGCCCGACCGGTGGTTACAACGAAGCGGAATTCAGCACCGGCAACCAATACTTCATCAACACCCGCAGCACGGCAGACGGCGTACCCGTGATGACCCTGCACGACCGCAACGGAAAGCTGGTGAAGACCTTGGAGGACAACGCACAACTGGCCACGACCATCGCCGGTTTCGGTGTGCCGAAGCAGGAGTTCTTCCAGTTCACCACCGAAGGCGGCGTTGCCCTGCGCGGTTGGATGATGAAGCCTGCGGACTTCAAACCGGGCCAGCGCTACCCCGTCTTCATGACGCAGTACAGCGGGCCCAACAGCAACGAGGTGCTCGATCAGTTCGGCGGTCGCGACCACCTGTGGCATGCGCTGCTCACGCAGAAGGGCTACATCGTCGTGTGTGTGGACCCACGCGGCACGGGCCATCGCGGCAAGGACTTCCGCCACATCACCTACGGCCAACTGGGCAAGTACGAGACCGAGGACCAGATCGCGACGGCGCAATGGCTCGGCAAACAAGCCTACGTGGATGCGTCGCGCATCGGTATCCAAGGCTGGAGCTACGGCGGGTACATGAGCAGCTTGTGCATCACCAAGGGCGCCGACGTCTTCAAGGCCGCCATCGCCGTGGCACCCGTCACCAACTGGCGCTTCTACGACAGCATCTACACCGAGCGCTACATGGGCCTACCCCAAGCCAACGGCAGTGGGTACGACGACAACAGCCCCATCAACCACGTGGGTAAGTTGAAAGGCAAGTACCTCCTGATCCACGGCACGGGCGACGACAACGTACACTACCAGAACACCATGGAAATGACCAACTCATTGGTGAAGAACAACATCCCCTTCGAGCAATTCGCCTACCCGGACCGCAACCACGGCATCCATGGCGGCAGCACCCGCCTGCACCTCTTCGAGATGATGACACGGTGGTTGGAGGAGAATCTGTGATCACGGCTTCGAGGCGCAGGGTCACCTATGGCAGACTTGGCAAAGGTTTCTTCCAACACTGCCCGTTGCTCGTACTGATATCCGACCTCGACAAGCAAACATGAACTCGGCCTCGAGGCCGCTTGGGCGCCTACGGAAGACCACGGCGGAGGTCTTGTCAAGGGGCCGCGTAAGCAGACACCCTGCTGGGGCATGAAGCACCTTACCGTGCCACGGTTCAATGCGTTATTAACATCTGAACGGTCTCGGAAGAACTCGTGTGCAAGGATCGAACTTGTGCTGCGGTTAAGAGGCTTCGGCAAGCCAGCACTTCGCTAAATTCGCCGCGAAGCGAGAGAGTGAAGGCGTACAGCAGCGCAGCGAAATCCCTAGCTGGTTAATAGTACTGATCCGCTGACCGATCTCATCCACTTTCACCCACTCTTCCGCACGAAGCCATGAAACACCTCGCCTGCCTCGCCTTGGTCCTTGTTGGTACTGCGCTTTCGGCGCAGACCATCATGAATATCCACCAGAACACGGGTGCGGTGCTGGAGGTGCCGCAGAACGCCATCGACAGCATTACGTACACCTTCTTCTACGTGTACACACCAGGGCCGGGGGTCACGGACATCGACGGCAACGCCTATCCCACCCTGATCTATGGCAACGGTCAGGAGTGGACGGGGGCGAACCTGCGCACGGCCACCTACGCCAACGGCGATCCCATTCCTACGGTGGCGGTCTTGGACGAATGGTGCGCCTTGGACACGGGTGCTTGGGTGCATTATGACCTGGATGTGCAGTACGAGGATCCCTACGGCAAATTGTACAACTGGTACGCCGTGGCGGATGCACGCAACGTGTGCCCTGCGGGCTGGCATGTGCCCACCAATGTGGAGATGACTGCGTTGCTGGACTTTCTCGGCGGCTCCTTAACGGCCGGCGGGAAGATGAAGACCGTGGGCACCGACCATTGGCTGGAGCCGAATGCAGAGGCCACCAACGAAAGTGGTTTTGGAGGCATGGGAGGTGGTTTTGCCAATTCGATCCTATGCACCTTCAGTCCGCTTCACGAGAAAGGCACATGGTGGAGTTCAACACCAGAGAACAGCACACGTGCATATACGATCTCGCTCTTACATACCTCCGGGTTTGTGCTCACCCCACCTCAGAACAGGGAAATGGGCCACTCGGTGCGCTGCGTTCGGGATTGAGGAGGAGCTTGCAACGGTCGTTCCTCGAACAGATGGTTGTCGCGGTTCCGCGAATATCCACCAGCATGGGTCACGAACCCCAAGGTCCTGCTCGCGAGCTTCCATGGAGGGATACGTGCCCATCCACCGCAGTGCCGGGATCTCGCGTGCACAGGTATTGGTCATCGTGCTATTTTTGGCCTATGCCCCGTTCCATCCAGCGTGCCACCGCACTCGTCGTGGCGCTCCTTCCGATCGTGCTGTGCGCACAATCCGTGGTCTTCCATTTCACCAATGGCAGTGCCGAAAGCTTTGCGGTGGCCGCCATCCGCAAATGCACCTTCGCCGGGTTGGACCAGGTGCTTTGGCTGGCGGACGGCACCCAATACACCTGGGCGCTTGGCGATGTCGATCGTGTGGAGTTCGCCGACCTCAGCACCGACGTGATGCATGTGTCTTCAGGTATGGAGCCTCTGGACCTTCACCTGAACCCGAACCCGAGCGCGGCCGAGGTGAACATCGCCACGGAGATGCTGGAGCCGGGCCGGTTGGTGGTAGAGGTGTGGAATGCCCAGGGGCGCATGGTGCGTCGCCTGTTCGAGGGAGAGCTGGCGGCGGGGCCCTTCCAGTTGCAGTGGGATGGAGCCGATGGTCGCGGAGGCCGGGTGGCGCCAGCCAGCTACCTGGTGCGCTTGGTGACGGCCGGTGGAAGCACGGCGAAGCCTCTGGTCATTCAATAGCTGCTCTGAACGATCGGTAAGAACACCCTCGCACGAAGCCATGAAACTCCTTGCCTCTCTCGCTCTGGTCCTGAGCGGCACTGCGTCGTCGGCGCAATTGTTCATGAACATCCACCAGAACACGGGTACGGTGCTGCAGATCCCGGTGAACTCCATTGACAGCATCACCTACACGTACATCTATACACCGGGGCCGGGTGTCACGGACATCGACGGCAACACCTATCCTACCCTGATCTATGGCAACGGGCAGGAATGGACGGCGGCGAACCTGCGCACGGCCACTTACGCCAACGGCGACCCGATCCCGACCGTGGGCAACATGACCGAGTGGTGCGCGCAGATCGCGGGTGCCTGGGTGCATTACAATGAGAATGCCCAGTACGACGACCCCTATGGCAAGTTGTACAACTGGTACGCCGTGGACGATGCACGCAACGTGTGCCCCACGGGATGGCACGTGCCCACTGATGTGGAATGGACAGCACTGGTGGACTATCTCGGCGGCCCCTTGGATGCCGGCGGGAAGATGAAGACCGTGGGCACGACCTATTGGCAGGACCCGAACGTGCTGGCGACGAACGAAAGTGGGTTCTCCGCAGTGGGCGGTAGTTGGGCCCAAGGCATCTTGTGCACTTTCGGCACGCTGAATACGGAGGCCATATGGTGGAGTTCAACGCCCTGGAGCACCACGGGTGCTTGGTTCTATTCGCTGTCCCACTCGTATGGTCAGGTAGGCAGCGGAACCGCTGCCCGATCGATGGGCCATTCACTACGCTGCGTTCGGGATTGAGGGGTTGCTGTCCACGCGGAGGCACACGTGATACCCCGCTGTGCGATAAGACAGTGTGCGGTTCCTTTGAACCGGGCAGGTTCTTCGCTTCGGGCACCTGCAGAAGTTCATTAACATACACCTTCGGAGGTTTACGGGCGGACACTCTACCAAGGACTAAAGGCGGTCGCTGCACCAAGGTCTACATAACAAGCAAGGCCTCTGGTCGGAGTACGTTGGGTACGCATCTCCATATATTAGCCTTACGCATCCCCTCCCAACGAAAAAGGCCACCTTAAAGGTGACCTTCGTAGCGCGGGGGAGACTTGAACTCCCGACCTCGTGATTATGAATCACGCGCTCTAACCAGCTGAGCTACCGCGCCATACGCCTTGGATAGGGTCCAAGGGGCGGCAAATATAGCGATCCGGCCCGCTGCTTGTAGCGGGCGACGAGAACTGGGGCTTGGAACGGGAGGGCTTTTCTCTACCTTGGCCCTCACCGAACCACTACCGAATCCTATGGCCAAGAAGAAGACAAGTGCTCCCAAGGGAAAGCCCACCACCAAGAAAGCCGGAGCGAAGAAAGCAGCGAAGCCAGCGGTGAAAGGCAAAGCCAAGAAGACCACGCCAGCCAAGGCTGCGAAGCCGAAAACAAAAGCAAAGCCAGTGGTAAGGTCAAAAGCGCCCGCTAAAGGAGCTAAAGTGAAGCCTGCGGCGAAGCCTAAAGCAGTTAAGAAAGCAGCAGCCAAAAAGGTGGTTGCCGCTAAACCCATCAAGAAGATCGTGAAAGTTGCTCCGAAGACGTCCCCGTCCCGCACCAACGGGAAGGCCGTGGCCAAGAAGGTCGCAAAGCCAGCACCAGTGAAGAAAACGGCGCCGGTGGCGAAACCCGCACCAGCCAAAGCCGCGCCAACACCGAAGGCGGCTCCTGTGAAAGCAGCACCTGCCAAGGCACCCGCACCTGTTGCGAAAGCCGAAGGAATGGTGGCGCCAAAGCCAATGCCGAAACCGGCACCTAAGAAACTACCCTTGAAAGAGCGCGTGGTGATGGAGTTCTACCTGAACAGCACCCCCACCGCCCTCTATGACCTGATCAGCAGCCCGAGCGGTTTCAGCGAATGGTACTGCCAGGACGTTGACGTTCGCGACGACCAATACACCTTCATCTGGGGTGAACAGGAACGCGAAGAGACCACCTTGATCGGCCGAAAGCTGGGCGAGGTGATCCGCTTCCGTCGCAACGACGATGAGGACCCCGAGGCCTTCTACGAAATGCGCATCCGCGTGGACGCCATGACGAACGAAGTCTGCTTGGTGGTCACCGACCACGCATGGCCACCCGAAGTGGCGGAGACCAAGCAGCTGTGGGAGTCGCAGATCCACGAGTTGAAGCGGGTTCTGGGCGCGTGAGTCGGCATACCACCATCCTGTCCTTTTCGTTGTTCCGGTGATGAAACGCCTGCACCGCATGATCATCCGGGCGTTCGTGGGACCGCTGGTCATCACGTTCGTCATCGTGCTGTTCATCCTCGTGATGCAGTTCCTGTGGAAGTACGTGGACGACCTGATGGGAAAGGGCTTGGAATGGTACGTGCTCGTGGAACTGATGATGTACGCCACGGCCAGCTTCGTGCCGTTGGCCTTACCCTTGGCGATCCTGCTCAGCAGCATCATGACCATGGGCGGCCTCGGCGAGAACACCGAACTGGTGCCCATGCGTTCGGCTGGGCTGGGGCTTCTGCGCATCCTTACGCCGCTGGCCTTCACCGTGGGTCTTCTGGCCGTTGGTTCCTTTTACTTCAGCAACAACGTATTGCCGCAAGCCAATTTGCGCTTCCACTCCCTCCTCTGGGATGTCACCCGGAAGAAGCCGACGATGAACCTGCAGCCGGGCATCTTCTACAACGGCATCGATGGGTTCAGCATTCGTGCGATGGAGAAGGACCAGGAAGGCGGCGAGTTGCGCGATGTGCTGATCTACGACCACCGGGCACCCTTCCAAGGGAATCGCACGGTGGTGCGGGCCAAGCGGGGCACCATGCGCCGTAGCACGGATGGCGCCTACCTCATCCTCACCTTGTTCGACGGCCACTTCTACGACGAGCACTCGCCCGGCGAAGCCAAGAGCCAATACCCCATGATGCGCGGCACCTTCGCCGAGGACGAGATCCGCTTCGACCTCAGCGGCTTGGGCTTGGACCGCACGGACCGCGACCTCTTCAAGGACCATTACAAGATGCTCACCATCGGTCAGCTGCAATTCGCGGAGGACAGCTTGGAGCGGCAGATGCAGAACCGGGTGGAGGAACAACAGCGCCACCTCGCCAACAGCTTGCTCGTGACGCGCGACACCACCGCCCGAGCGGACACGGCCACGGTGAGCAGCCAGACCGACTTCGAGAAAAGCCTCGCGCCCGAGCAACGCCGCAACTACTACGATGCGGCGGTGAACATGGTGCGTAACAACATCAATTTCATCGACCGCTCGGCCGAAGAGCGTCGCGGGCGGTTGGAGCAGATCTCCCGTTTCCAGGTGGAATGGCACCGCAAACCCATGTTGGCCTTGGCCTGTCTGCTGTTCTTCTTCATCGGGGCGCCGCTGGGGGCCATCATCCGCAAAGGCGGCATGGGCCTGCCCGTGGTGTTCGCCATCATCTTCTTCCTCATCTTCCACATCGTCTCGTTCAGCACCGAGAAACTGGTGATCTCGGGCAAGCTCAGCCCTTGGCCTGGCATGTGGATCAGCAGCATGGTGCTTTTGCCCATCGGCTTGCTATTAACGTGGAAGGCATCAACGGACAGCCCGCTCTTCGATGCCGATGCGTATTATCGCGGCTGGGAGCGGTTCCGTTCCCTGTTCAGGCGTTCGCATGCGGATCCTTCAGCTTTGTAACAAACCGCCCTACCCGCCCATCGATGGCGGCAGCAAGGCCATGCACAACCTCACGAGAGGCCTGCTGGCGGCGGGGCATACGGTAAAGGTGCTGTGCATCAGCACCCCTAAGAATTCGCTGGACCTGGAGACCATCCCCAAGGATTACCAAGAGAAGACACGGATCGAAGGGGTGTACGTGGACACCAGCGTGAACATCGTGGATGCCTTCACGGACCTGCTCACCGCGGACAACTACAACATCAGTCGGTTCTTCTCGCCCGACGTGGACATCCGGTTGATCCGCCTGCTTACCGAGGAGAAGTTCGACATCATCCATTTGGAGAGCCTGTTCATGACGCCGTACATACCAACGATACGGCGGTACACCAACTCCCCCATCGTACTGCGTTCGCACAACTTGGAACACGTGATACAGGATCGCATCGCCACCGGTGAGAAGAACATCCTGAAGCGGCCGTATCGCAAGTTCCTCGCGAAGCAGCTCCACGATTACGAAATGTCGATCCTGGACCGGGTGGATGGCGTTGCCGCGATCAGTCCGTCGGATGCGGAGCACTTCCTGGAACACGGTACGCGCACCCCGGTGACCACCATTCCGTTCGCCGTAGAACCTGGTGAATACAAGACCGACACCAAGCACAAGGAAGGTCCGACCATTTTCTTCCACTTGGGAAGCATGGATTGGCTTCCGAACGTAGAAGGCATCCAATGGCTGCTGGATGAGGTATGGCCAAAGGTGTTGAAGAAACGGCCGAATGCACAGTTGCACCTGGCCGGCAACAAGATGCCCGAGGAGTTGCTGAAGCGGGAGATGCCCGGAGTGCAGATCCGCGGTCGGGTGAAGAATGCCCTTAACTACATGCGCTCCCGTCACGTGATGGTGGTGCCACTGTTCTCGGCCGGCGGCATGCGCGTGAAGATCATCGAAGGCATGGCTTTGGGAAAACCGGTGATCTCCACACCGATCGGCGCAGAGGGGATCGAATACACCGCAGGCCTCAACATACTGATCGCGCACACAGCCACGGAGTTCGCGGCGCATATCGTGGCACTGGATGAATCGACCGAGTACCGGGATCTGCTCGGTATTGAAGCGCGCAAGTTGGTGGAGGCCTCCTATTCGGATACGCGGATCGTGGAGGACCTCGTGGCCTTCTATGAGCGTTTGCGCAAGCGATGAAGTTGTTGTTGTTGCTCTCTCGTGTACCCTACCCTTTGGAGAAAGGCGACAAGTTGCGGGCGTATCACTTGATGATCCGCCTGGCACACAAGCATGAGGTGATCCTCTGCTGCCTGAGCGACACACCCACGGATCCGGCACACCTCGCGCACCTGAAGCAATTCTGTTCGCACATCGACGTGATCCGTGTGCCGCGATGGCGGATCATTCTCAAGCTCGCATCAGCGGTATTCTCGCGCCTGCCCTTTCAGGTGGCCTACTTCCACCACCGAAGTGCACAACGTGCGATCGACAAGGTGATCCGCGAGCTGAAGCCCGACCATGTGCTGTGCCAATTGGTGCGGACCACGGAATACGTGCGAAGCCATCCCTTACTCCCGAAGACGCTGGATTACATGGACACCTTGTCCAAGGGAATGGAGCGGAGAACGGAAACCTCGCCTTTCTATTTGCGCCCATTGTTCCAAGCGGAAACACGTCGTTTGATCCGCTACGAGAACCTGATGTTCGACCTGTTCGACAACTCGGTCATCATCAGCGCACAGGACCGCGAATTCATCTATCACCCACTACGCGATCAGGTGCAGGTGATCCCGAACGGCGTGGACACGCGACACTTCAGCCCACAGGATCACACGAAGACGCACGACCTGCTCTTCACGGGGAACATGAACTACCCACCGAACATCGACAGTGTGCTTTTCCTGGTGCAGCATGTCCTGCCGATCGTGCGACATAAGCGCCCGGGAACGAGCCTGCTGATCTCCGGCGTAGACCCCAGTGCCAGCGTGCGCGACCTCGCTAGGGTGGATCCACTGGTGACCGTGTCGGGTTGGGTGAAGGACATCCGAACCTCCTACGCCACAGCACGGATCTTCGTCGCTCCGATGCAGATCGGAACCGGCCTCCAGAACAAGATCCTGGAAGCCATGGCCATGCGTTTGCCGTGCATCACCAGTGCTTTGGCCAACAACGCCGTAGGCGCGGATCCGGGGCATTCCATCCTCATCGGAAACAGCCCGCAGGACTATGCGGACCACATCCTTCGTCTGCTGGCCGACCCAGAGGAGAGCGACCGATTGGCGCAGAACGGATTCCGCTTTGTGCATGAACACTTCGATTGGGACAGGGCAGCAGCGGACCTGGAGCGGATCATCCTTGATACGCCGCGGCACGGCGGCTAGGCCCGGAGGCGTAGCGGCTGCATACCTTTGTGCTCCATGGGATCCACAGAAGAAAAGATCGGCTTCGATACCATCGAGGACGCGGTCGAGGACATTCGACAAGGCAAGGTCGTGATCGTGGTGGATGACGAGGACCGCGAGAACGAAGGCGACTTCGTTACGGCCGCTCGGAACAGCACACCGGAGATCATCAACTTCATGGCCATGCACGGCCGGGGTCTCATCTGTGCACCGCTCACTGAAGAACGTTGCGAGCAACTGGGCCTGGACCTGATGGTGCGGGACAATACCGCCTTGCACGAAACGCCTTTCACGGTGAGCGTGGATGTGAAAGGTCGCGGCACCACCACTGGTATCAGTGCCAGCGATCGTTCGCAGACCATGTATGCCCTGATCGACCCCGCTGCCAAGGGCGAGGACCTTGCGCGCCCAGGACACATCTTTCCGTTGAAGGCCCGCAACGGTGGTGTATTGCGCCGCACCGGGCATACCGAAGCAGCCGTGGATCTGGCTCGTTTGGCAGGATTCGAACCGGCCGGATTGATCGTGGAGATCATGAACGAGGACGGCTCCATGGCCCGCTTGCCACAGCTACGTGTCATCGCAAAGCGTTTCGGCTTGAAGCTTATCAGCATCGAGGACCTGGTGGCCTACCGCATGCAAAAAGAGCGGATCGTGGAGCGTCAAGTGGATGTGAAACTCCCGACCGCATACGGCGACTTCGAACTGGTGGCCTACAAACAGACCACGACCGGCGAAGAGCACCTCGCTTTGACCAAAGGCACGTGGACGCCGGAGGAGCCGGTACTCGTGCGCGTGCACTCCTCGTGCGTCACCGGCGACATCTTCGGATCGTGCCGTTGCGATTGTGGACCGCAATTGCATCGCGCCATGGAACTCATCGAGAAGGAAGGTCGCGGTGTGATCGTGTACATGCAGCAGGAAGGTCGTGGCATCGGCTTGTTGAACAAGTTGAAAGCATATCAGTTACAGGAGCGCGGAGCGGATACCGTGGAAGCGAACCTCATGCTCGGCTTCGATATGGACGCCCGCGATTACGGCGTGGGTGCACAGATCCTGCACGATCTCGGTGTGCGCAAGATGCGGTTGCTCACCAACAACCCGAAGAAGCGCACCGGACTGGTAGGCTACGGACTTGAGATCGTCGAGAACCTCCCGATCGAGATCGCGCCGAACAAGCACAACCGCGATTACCTGCTCACGAAGAAAAGGAAGATGGGCCACCACCTGGGCCTGGAGGACTTGTGATCAGTTGAACTTCCGGTCGTTCTCGTCCTTGCGGAAGTTGTTCAAGAGCTTCTGCCAGAACTCACCCCACGTGCTGAACTCTTCTCGGTACGCGACACCTGCGCCTTGTGTGGTCAACGATTGGTTGGCGCCAGTGAGGTTCTGATCGTTGCCGATGCTGAAGACCTTGGCCCTTAAGCGTCCTTCCGGAGTAAGCAAGTATTCCAATTGGAAGTCACCGATGATCTGGTTGTTCGTTGTGCTTCGTTGGGCACCGGAACTCACGCCCACGTTGGTACTGAGCAGCAACCGCTCGTTGAGGAGTTGGGTACTGAGCGCCACTTCCACCTCATCCTGCGTGATGTTGTCGCCGGGTCGATAGTTCACCCCGAGGTCGAAATCATCGCTCAGCTTCGAGAGCCAGTTGCTGATCTGGTTGCTGAGCAATTCGCTTCCGGTGGTACCGAAGAAGTTGGCCGTTTCACTTGGTGCCCCCCCGCCGGTGTAGCTCTGGGGCTGAACGAAGCGATTCACCACCATCAAGGCGAAGACCTGCTTGTTCAATTCCTGCTCGGTACTCAGAACGCTGTTCACCTGTGTGCGTACGTTCTCGTCCACGGTCGGCATGCGCACTTCAAATCCGATGGACGGATTCATGAGCTTGTCGCGCAACCGCATCACAACATCCACCGGAACACGCTTCTTGTAAGCTTCGTTCTTCTCGTACATGATATCGTACAAGGGCGCCCGTACCCGGTAGGTAGCCTGAATATCCAACTGCGCATCGAAGGGATCACCGAACCACACGATCCGTCCACCGGGCACTACGGTGAACCGCTTGTTCACCACGTTCCGCAGGGTGAAGAGGTAATCGCCTTCGGTGAGTTCAACCTGACCAAGCATGCGGAAGTCACCAGCCTGGCTCACGTTCATCTCGATGTCGCCACGACCACGGCCGGCCATGATGTCGCCGATCTTGGGGTCGAATATCAACTCGAAATGTGCATCGGGTGTAACGTGCACCTTCATATCCAGGGTGACCCCACTGAGATCGACGAGTTGCTCGTCCACCTCCGCGCTGTCCGAAGTAGCGAAACGGATGAAGCCGAAGTCGGAGACCTCCGTGCTTCCGCCAAGTGGAAAATGGATATCGGTACCGGGTCCGGTGCTGGCATCGAGCGTGATCTCCAACAGGTCGATGCTTCCGCTCACTTCAAGTTCCCCGTTCGCATACGCCTTGCCGTAGTACAGGGAGTTCTCGGCGAGCGAGGTGTTCATGACCATCAGGTTATTCATCTCACCCCAAACGTTGAAGTTCCAATCGCTCAATCCTTTGTGCAGAATGGTGCCGCCGATCCGTGCTGTATTGCCCTCTTCATCGCGCAGGGTCACCAGGTCCAGGGCGAACATATCGGGTGCGATCTTCACTTGATGGGTGAAGGTGTAAAGTGTGTTCAGGTAGTCGATCCGAAGGCCGGCATCCTCCATGTCCAATACGCCGTTCACGAGCGGCTCGGCCAAGGTGCCAGTAACATCCACCGTACCGGTCACCAGACCTTGTATATCCCTCAATGATCCTGGCAGGTAGGGCTCGATGAACGCCAGATCGAAGCGATCGAACACGAGATCCAAGCTCAGTTTGTTCTCCTTCTGGGGCTCCAATCGTCCGAAGAAATCCAAGGCCTTGATCGGCCCACGTGTGAGTTCACCATTCAGGTCGATGCTTCCCTGCCCTTCGGACCAGCCCGCGTTGAATTTGATATCGCCGACGGGCTTGTCCTTGATCCGCACGCTATCTGCACACAAGTAGCTCGTGAGATACGTGGCTCCGTAGACATCGAACACACGACCGTCGCCGGTGACCGCGCCTTGCAGCAATGGGCCGTTCACGAGCGGAGCGATGTTCTCCAACCGCACATTGAGCAGGTCGAAGTTCATCGCCTTGGAAGGATCTCGCGACAAGGCCCCTCCCAAAGCCAACCGCTGATCAGCATTCAAGAGGACGAGCGAATCCAGAGCAACTTCAGAGGAGTCGATGCGGAAGTGTGCGGTACTCGTATTGGCCCAGTTCCCGCGCCCGAAGAACAACGTGGAAGGCAAGAGGTCAAGGTCCATGGAACGTGTCCCGCGCACTTGGCCTACAACGTCAAGTTGACCATTGGTGCCGCTGTTGGAACTCCGCCAACCCAAAGCCGCTTCCACTTCATCCTGATAGACGATACCGGTCGCCGAGGAGCCACTGAACCACGTGCTGTCCTTGAAGGTCTGTCGGGTGCTGTTCACCGAGAAGGCAAGCACATCCAAGGTCTTGTCCATGATCACTTCAACACTATCGAAACGCGAGGTTCCGTAGCTTATCGAAGGGATCTTTGCGGTGAGGTCGATATCGAACGAACGACTGTCCAGTGCACCGGTCACCGTTGCACCTGGATCGATCGACAAGGACGGCGCAAAGAGATCGAGCACCGGTCCGGTGTTGCCGGTGACGACCTCGAAGGTGAAATGCTGTTCGGCTTGGGTGTAAACGACATCGTTCCGCAACGCGGGGAACACGCTATAGACCGTATTCGTGGTCAGTTCCACCAGTCGCGTCGGGAGGAAAGTCCCTTCCACCCGTGCCGAAACCGCATCGCTTGTCAGTTCGAGGATATTCTGCCCGAATTCGCGCCCACTGCGGATGAACACATCACCGAGGTCATGCTCGTCCGCACCCACGCAATACGAGATATCTCGCAACGCCAGTGTGCCCAACAAGCTATCCGGCGAAAGCCTACCATCGGCTTTGATATCCAGTTGCAAGGAATTGTATCCCGGCTTCTCCACCACACCCAAGGCGTACAGGTCCATATGCCCCACCTCGGCGGTGAAGTCAACCAAGGGCCATCGACCGCGTAGGTCGGCCAACCCTTTGAAGTGCATACGCAGGTCCTCGTCGTGCGTGTCGAGTTCACCGTTGAAGAGGTTCTTCTCCAAATGGCCATTCAGCGTAATGCCTGTGATCGCCTTTCGGTTCACGGTAAGCAAGGGCAATGTGCCATCGAGGTCGGCCTTCAATGCTCTGAACGACTTTCCACTTGCCTTCAATCGAACGTTCGCGGCGAGCGGACCCAACGTAGAGGTACCGATCAATGGCCCGAGATCCACGCCCTCTGTGATCACACGGCCCGCAATGGTGAAGACCTCGGTGATCGTATCCCGCTCGTAGCTGATATCGGTATTCACATTGCCCACGTTGGTCGTTGTACGTCCATACGCCGTGAAGGCCCGTGTGAAGCCCGTGAAATTCCCGGAAAAGCCGATGCGACCCAGTTCCTTCGCCTCGCTGGGAAGTTCGAGCGTTTCACCAGATGTGAACGGAGGTAACGGCAGCTTGGAGAGGTCGGAATGGTCGGTGACCAGGTCGTTCACGTCCACGATCATGAACGTGTTGGCGATATCGGGTAAACCGCTGAACTCAGCACTTCCGATGAACCGCGAATGATCCCCGAAGCCGACGTTGAGCCCTCGCCCCTTCAGCTCCGCGACTGTTCCCCGCACCCGACCACTGATCCGAACGGGATACTTGATCCCTTCAAGCTCCGGGGCGAAGTAGGCGATATCCGAAAAGTCGATCAGCGCCGTGTCCAGATCCAACCGCATGTTCACGCGGTCGTTGAAATCGTTGTAATCCACCCAAGCTTCGGTGGTGAAGGTGAGTTCACCTTCTGCTTCGGATGAGGGTGTGGCCAGCTTCAATCCGTCCACATGGATACCACGGCCGCTCAGGGCCACCATACCGCTGAGTTCATCCACATCAAGCCCGCTGCGCTCGTGAAGCTGGAAGCGGAAGAGCCGTGCCCGGATGGAGTCGCCTTCAACGGAAAGGTCGCGTCCCGCGATGTGCGCATGGGTGACATCCACATGCTCGAAATCAACGCCAAAAGGAATCGGTTCGGTGTTGGTGTTGTGGAAGGAGAAGTGCAGATCCTCGATGGCGAACCGCTTGCACCGAACACGCCAACTCGCATCGGAGGACGTCGTATCCGCGCTGGCCAACTTGTCCAAAAGCAGAGTGAGGTTGCTCTTCGTCCCTCCTTTTGGTGTGCGCAGGGCGAAACGGGAACCGTTCAATTCAAATCCACCTACAGCAATGACCTTGGCCCGGGGATGGACCCGTAGTGCTTTCACGCGGATGACATCGGCAGCGAACAGCGTATCCCGATCCAGATCAGCGATGTACACATCCTCGAGCAGGAACTGCCCCCATGGCGAAAGCAACACGCGACCCACCCGAACATCGGTTCCCAAGGTCTCGGAGGCTTCGGTGCTGAGCCAATGCACGACGCGGTTCTGGACAGGTGGCCACAGCAGCAATAGTCCGGCTGCGACCACCAGAATGGCGAACGCCAGAAGCAGAACGCCGATCCAGCGCACCACACGTCCTGTCCATTTGTATAGGGGGTGTGCTGCCAGCTTCCTCGTAGTTTTGCCCTTCCCTTGCAAGGAACGGGCCTAGCGCCCAAAAGTAGCCTCGCCCCGCATTGTCCGGCCCTACCATCATACTTGGCATCGAAAGCTCTTGCGATGAGACCGCAGCGTCGGTACTTATTGATGGCGTAGTGCGCTCCAACGTGATCGCCGGGCAGGATGTACACCGGCACTGGGGCGGAGTGGTTCCTGAATTGGCCAGCCGTGCCCATCAGGAGCACATCGTTCCGGTGGTGCACGAGGCGCTGAATGAGGCGGGCGTGATTGGATCCGATCTTTCGGCTGTTGCTTTCACACAAGGACCGGGACTGATAGGCGCTTTGCTGGTAGGTACCTGTTTCGCACGGTCGTATGCTCAAGCTTTGGGTGTCCCGTTGATCGCCGTGGACCATATGAAGGCCCATGTGCTGGCCCATTTCATCCAAGATGGTTCCGACCGTCCGGTGCCTGCATTCCCGTTCTTGAACCTCACCGTGAGCGGTGGCCACACGTTGATCGTCCTGATCCGAGGCCCTCTGGACATGGAAGTGCTGGGCACCACGTTGGACGATGCCGCCGGAGAAGCCTTCGACAAAGGCGCGAAGGTGCTTGGTCTGCCGTACCCCGGCGGGCCGCTGATCGACCTGAATGCCAAAGGAGGCGATACCAAGCGGTACAAACTTCCCGCGCCCGGCATCAAAGGGTATGACATGAGCTTCAGCGGGGTGAAGACGGCCTTCAACGACCTGGTGAAGCGTGGTGTATCGAAGGAGGATGCGTTCGTGGAACGGGAATTGCCACACCTCTGCGCATCACTTCAGCAATGCATCATCGACATCGTCCTGCGCAAAGTGCAGAAGGCTGGCCGGACGTTGAACATCTCGAGCATCGCCATGTCCGGCGGTGTGAGCGCCAACAGCGCGTTGCGCGAGCAATTGCAGAGCCTTGGGGACCGGGAAGGATGGGCCGTGTTCATTCCGCCACCCGTGTATTGCACGGACAATGGCGCGATGGTCGCCATCGCCGGTCATTTCTTGTTCCAAGCCGGGCAATTCGCGACGATGGACACCGTGCCGCATCCACGTTGAACATGTCCGGTGTACTCCTCCGTCATCCCGCACACGGTGAGACCAGCTACCTTTGCGGCCCATTCATGTTCGTCGACCTTTTCAAGTTGCGTCTTATTGCCTTGCTTCTCAGCGCTCTGGTTGGGGGCATCGGGGTGACCAGCTGCTTCGCTCAGGACGCGAGGATCCTGATCCTGAAAGGCGATTCCCTGTTGCGCTTGGAGAAGCCCCAACGCGCCGTGGAGTATTACGAGAAAGCCATCGCTTCGGACCCTAGTGCGAACAGCTACCTGGCTCGAGCGAAGGCGTGGTACATGATGGACCGCATGGATCGGTTCATTCTTGATGTGGAACAGGCGCTCCGGAAGGACAGCACTTCGGCCACCGCCCATTACCAGCGTGCGCTGTACGCGCTGCGCGCGGAGGACCCCACTGCCGCAGAGTATCATGCAACCAAGGCACACGACTTTGCGACACAACCATTGCTGAAAGCACAAGCCCTGGTGGTTCGTGGCGAAGCTCGCAGCCAACTGAAGCGTTATTCACAAGCGATCGATGACCTGGAGCAAGGTGTAGCGGGAACACCCACGGACCCTGAGGTTCTGAAGACCCTGGGTCGCTTGTACGATCAAGAAGGACGGCACGAGGATGCTTTGCACATTTTGGAAAAGCTCTGCGTATTGGAGCCCGGCCAGGTCGGCCATTGGAGCAACCGCGGCTTCGAATTGACGCAGTTAGGGCGTTACGACGAGGCCATGACCATGATCCAAGAAGCACTGTCCATTGACAAGGACGAGCCGGTTGCATTGAGCAATCGGGCTTACGTGAGCATGATGCTCGGCAACGATCAAGAGGCTTGGTCGGATATTGAGCGCAGCCTTCGCTTCTACCCTGCTAATCCATTCGCGTTGCGCACACGTGCCATGTTGCGGTTGCGAAAAGGCGACCGGGCGAAAGCCTGTGAAGACCTGACCCTTGCGAAAGCCTTGGGAGGTGTTCCAGAGGTGGAACGGCTGATCAAGGAGAACTGTGACAGTGGCACACTTCCCAAGAAAGGGAGGTGATCCCGCGCTAGTTCGAGATCACCACGCGACGCGTGTACGTTCTGCTCATGCCAGTTGCGCGGACGATGTAGGTTCCCGAAGGCAGTGTAACGCCGAGTTGTAAGAGGCCACCGCGAGTTCGGGATCCAGTGAGGACGACCCGTCCTGCAACATCCAGCATGTCGACCATTGCCTCCTCCCCTTGTGGAAGTCGGATGTTCAACCTATCCGCTGCTGGATTGGGCCAAAGTTCGAAGGCTGCTGCGTTGGGTGTTCCCGCGATGCCCACCGTCGCATTGGGCACCACCGAAAAGTCATCGAAGCCGGCTTCAACCAAGTGTCCATTGGGAGCTTCGTCAGCGGTATAGACCAAGAGGCGCATGGTGGTGTTCGGTACCAAATGATCAGCAATACGGATGTTGCTGTATCGCCAAGCCGAGAAGTTCACCGCACCGGGTGCTGTTGTGGTCTGGATGGCGACCGTATCGGTGCCGTCGGTCAGAGAGATCACCAAGGCATCATCCACCGGCAAACTGCCTCCCGCATTGAAGAACCAATAGGCGAAACGGATGTGGGGATCCTCCATGCCTGTAGCATCGAAGACCGGTGACGTGAGCAAGGTTCCGCCCTCATCGACATCGTCGGAGCTTGGGTTACCGCCGCTGTTGCCGGTAATGAAGGCCTGTGCTCGGCAATCATCCGTCACGTCATCCTCCGGATTCGCTCGCTGACCTTCGAACATGGTACCTGCCGGATCGCCACGGGTCCATGCTCCGCGCGCCGCAGTGGTCTGCACCTGCCAGTTCTGGTCCAGCGCGAAATCGTCGGCATAGCCCGGATCGAGGTCGATAATCCAATTCGCGATGTCGCTCTCGCCCACGACTTGATCCGGAGGGCACGCATTGTGCCAACCCCATTGCCCGCAATCGACCACATAGCTGCCCGAATAGACAGCAGGAAAGGAGAAGTTGCCATCGGCATCGGACAGGGTCTGGAAGGTGTAGGTGTTGTTCTTCATCCAAACCTGAGCGCCGGGCACACCTGCGTTCGTGCCTGTGGTACGGACCCTACCTGAGACCGAATAGGTGGGCAAAGGGTCCAATTGTACGTCCAACAGCGTCACCACGCCAGTTTCAAGTACAACTCCCGTGACCGTGGCTGGGAAATAACCAGGGGCTGCGACCGTAACTGTGAACGTCCCCGGTTCAACATACCCCGTCCCATAAGCGCCATCGAAACCGGTGATCGCCGTGGATGTGGTACCACTGATCGATAGTGTCGCCTGATTGACGGGAACACTGGATACAGCATCGGTGATGGAACCTTCCAACCAACACGCGCGCACATAGGTCGGGTCCAACACGAAAAGTCCTTCCTCGATATCGGAGATGATCAAGCGGCCGGAGTTGAAGAAAGGATAGACGCCCCAAGCGCCGAAGAAACCTCCACCACTCACGGGCGAGGTATCGTAGTGGCCCACTTCCACAAGGTTGTCCGGACGGGAGGCATCGTAGATACTGACGCCGTAGGTGTAATAGCTCTGCACCACATAGCCTCCGGGCAGCCAATAGGTATTGTGCGGTATCGCGTTGGAGCCAGGGTCGCTCTGGAGTTTGTCCAAGAACTGGATATCCGATGGATCACTGATATCATAGGAAGCGACATAGGCATTCTCCCGTTCATCCGTGGTGAACAGATGATCTCCACTATCGTCCAGCCACACGTTGTGTGTGAAGAAATTCGGTGTGCTCCGTTGGCCGAGCAAAACGGGAACGGAAGGATCCGAAACATCAACGATGGTGAAATAGCCGTTGATGATGTGACCGGCGTAGAGCGTATCGCCGCGAGCATATCCATCGTGGATGTAGGACGGATCATAACGGCCCACTTCTACAGGAGCCATGGGGTCCTGCGCAAGGTCGTACATGATCGCCCCGCCATTTCCCGTATTCGCACCGAAGAGGAAGAGCCTTCCATTCTCATCGATGAAAAGCGCGTGGGAAGTATCCCAATCCTCCCCGAGGAAGACGGTGGATGGTAGATCGGTGCTTTGCGGCAGCGGAGAAAGGTCCACAATGGTCAATCCGCCACCATTCGCTTCCGTGGTGATGTACGCATGGTCATCCCACACTTTGATCTCGCGCCAGATGGAGGTAGGACCGGGAAGAAAGAAGACCTCCAGTGGATCAGCTGGATCGCTGAGATCCACCACCGAGATCCCTCCTGTATTCCCTCCTTCCCCATTCACGCCTACCAGGGCATACTCGGTTCCGAACTCATCGGTGTATCCCCAGATGTTGGCCAGATCGCTGTTGCGCAACTGCTGATAGGACAGTTGACCAACGAAATTGACGTTCGTTTGTGCGTTGGATGATAGGCCTAGGAACAGAGCGAAGGAAAGGAACACGATCCGCCTGAACATGGAAGAATGAAGCATGCGACCAAGTTACCTCGCCGGGTTGCTCGCTGTGCAGCCATCTGGACACCACGAATGCGCGAAGCTTTGGAAGCCAACAGCGTCCGAAGGAACCGGTACATTCGCAACGACCAATCTGAAGAACATGTTCGACAAGGACATCCTCTGTGCCACCGACCTTACGCCCGCTGCGGACCAAGCCGTTCGTGCAGCAGTGATCCTCGCAGAACGCAGTGGCATGCATGTGAGCCTGCTTCACGTGCTGAACCGGAACGAAAGGTCCGACGAAGGGCGCGAAGAGGTCCTTCAACGGATGCGAGCGCAAGCCGAATTGGCGCATGGGGGCGAGCGCGTGTCGCACAAACTGCTGGACGGTGATTTCATGAAACGTATAGCTGAAGAAACAGCGAAAGACCATTCGATGCTGGTGCTCGGCACGCATGGTCCTCGCGGGATCCGGCAGACCTTGTTCGGAGCGGACATCCTGAAGTTGGTGCGCGCATCCGAAATACCCAGCTTGGTCGTGCAAGAAGGGACCGACACGACACGCCTACTCGAGCGTATCGTCCTACCTGTGGCTGCACATTCGGACATCCACCGGCTGCTGGATGTGGTGTGCGCCTTGGCCAAGGTCTTCGCCTCGGAGGTCCACGTGTACCAATTGATGCGCCCAATGGAGTCTCCCTCGGATGAACTGTTGGCCAATAAACTACGCATGCTCCAGTGCATGGAGCGCGAGAACATCCGTCATCTGGAAGTGAACGAACCCAGCACCACCTTCAGCATCGGCTTCGCAGAACCCACGATCAACTATGCCGAACGGATCGGTTCTGGGGCCATTGCGATCATGTCCCACGCTTCGGACGAGTACAGGTACATCGCCGATGCGGAAAAAGAACGCATCCTCGCGAACCATGCGCGCATTCCGGTGATCTGCATCTGAACGTCGATCGGTTTGTCAACGGTCCACGGACCGTGAAATAGCCCCCCTGCCTCCTACCTAACCTCTACCTTCGCGGTCTGGACCAATACATCATTGGGCGGTCCGTTGAATGATCAGGTCTCTTCGCATCCTCTTTCTCTCCTTCCTCTCGTTGTTCGTCAACGCATCATGGGGGCAATTCGGTGCGGAACAGCTCGTGCATCCCTTTGGCGGGAACAATGACATGCGTGCCGCTGATATCGACGGCGACGGGGACAAGGATCTATTCGGCGTTTTCGGTGGGCATCATTTGAAGTGGTTCGCGAACCTCGACGGCGCTGGAACCTTCAGCAATGCCATTTCTGTGCAATCCCTGCTCGGTGATTGTGATCGATACCTTCTGCGCGATGTGGATGGGGATGGCGACGTGGACGTCATCCTAGTCGAGACGAACGAGGACGGCATCGAGATCCTGACGAACGATGGAAACGGGCAATTTGCGACCTGGCTTCAAGTTGCTGCTTCCTCTCATCCGAAAGGACTTGCTTGCGACGATGTGAATGGTGATGGTTTCGTGGACATCATCAGTAGCGTTGGTTATCCAACAGGTGCAGGCTTCAGCATCCATTTCGGCAACGCTTCCGGATTCGATGAAGCCATCGACTTCGATGGTATCCATCAAGCATCGCCGAATTCCACGCTGCTCATCGGCGACCTCGATCTGCTTGGCGGTGTGGACCTTGTGATGCGTGGCGTGAACGATGAATTGATACTTCTGCGGAACGGATCCGGAGATGGTCTGAACTGGTCCAATGAACCATTGCCGCTTGCTGCCGGACAGCCAGCGTATGCCTATCGTGCGCCCCAACTGATCGACGTCGATGGTGATGGCGACCTTGATCTGGCCGAGAGCCGTGGACCTTCGGTGCATTGGCTGAAGAACGGTTTGGATGAGGGTGGTGTGTTGGACTTCGGAGAGAACGTCATCGAAACGTGGACGAGCAGTGGCAATGGCGTATTCGGAACATCGCCGTGTGGAATTGGATCTGCGGTGGTCTTCGTTCCCGGAAATCCTTCACTGCCCGTGAGGTGGAACAACTACCTTCCTGAGTTGGAAGGCTTCGCGTACAGCAACGATCTACCGGCACTCCCGCGCGGCCAGAATGTGTTGCTTGCCGATCTCAACGGTGATGGTAAGGATGATCTGGTGATGACCCTGAACGATCGCGTCGTTTGGTACCCGAATTCACTTGTACCCTTCTCCGGTGTGTTGGAGCTTCCCGTTCTCGACACGCTCTGTGTTATCGGTGATCCGGTTCCGTTGCCGGACGCGGTCCCCGCTGGAGGTCGTTGGTATGGCAGTCAGATCAGCAATGACCTGCTGTTCCGAAGCAATCTTGGCGCGACAATGGATCTACCGATGGTCCACGCGGTGTACGCTGAAGAAGGTTGCCCGATGGCCTCATCAACCAGCATTCGATTGATCCAAGCACCGGTGGTCACCACAACGGTGCCAGGCGTCCTGTGCTCAGCCGACGCGCCGATCCAACTCGCCTCGGACCCGATGGATGTCGCTTGGTATGGCTTGAACGGATCGAGCATCATCGACCCCGCGATCTGGAACGGGGGTTACATCGTGTGCACGTATACCGACGCGACGATGACAACGTGTACGGACGTGGAAGGTCCGATCCTTCGCTGGAACACGCTGCCCGCTTCGATCGCTCCAGCGGGTCCATTCTGTACCGGTGATCAAGTGCAAACGATCTCAGCGGCAGCAGCTCCTCCGTCCAATGTGACCTGGAGCGGTCCCGTAAGCGGATCAACCCCTGCGTCTTCGCTCTTTGATCCGAGCCAAGGCGCTGGCGCATACGAGATCATCATGACGGTAGAGCCATATGGGCCGAATCAATGTGGCAATAGCGATACACTGCTTGTCGTCGTTCATCAGACACCGTTGATCGCCTTCACACCAACGTCGACCTATTGCGTTTCGGGTACCCCGATCCCGCTGAATATGGCCACACCGGAAGATGGGTTCTGGAGCGGTTCAGGAGTGTCTGATGGATCGATCGATCCCGAAGTCGCTGGTCCTGGGATCCACTTGATCAGCTATTTCGTCACGACGGATGAAGGCTGTAGTTCGCAAAGTGCCACCACGATAGAATTGAGTGATGTCGCAACGGTGACAGGACCTACCGGCGTGCTATGTCCAGGTGATGCGCCCGTTCCTTTCTTTGGCACACCGATGGGTGGTACATGGAATACTCCAGTATCGGCGGGAGGTCTGCTCGACCCTGCTTTGCTTTCACCCGGTCCGATCACGGTCCTCTACGCCTATACCGATCCACGGGGTTGTGTGCTTTCAGCCACTGAACATATGATCGAAATGGGAGCACCCAAAGCCGTGCAGATCCTAGATGTTGGTGCGTTGTGTACAACCACTCCACCATTCGAATTGGAAGGCACGGGTAGCGGGATCTGGAGCGGCGCGGTGAACGGCGAAGGCACTAGCATCCTGATAGATCCATCCGAACTAGGACCAGGTGTGTGGCCTATCACCTTGACCGTGACACCATTGGGCGAATGCGCGGGTAGCGCAACAACGGAACTGGTCGTTGACATCTGCGCAGGGGTTCAGGAAAGCGGATCCATGGAGATCGGCTTGGCTCCGAATCCTTTCACGGAACTCACCTTCTTGACCTTCAATGGGCAAGGACCGGTGACCATCAACGTTCTGGACGCGAGCGGTCGGTCGGTAAGCAGGAGTACGAACTCAGCTGATTCAAGACTCGCGATCGATCTTAGTGGTCACCTAGCTGGACTTTACACCATTCAAGTGATCCACGACGGTGGCGTACGTTCCCTGCGTGCGATCAAAGTGGATTGATCGAACCTACTGTTTCACTTCACGCGGACCACTTCAGTCCAGACCGAGCTTGATCTGTTTTCCGGGATCCTTCCCGATCAACGGATCATCCGGATGACGTTCCTGCTCCTTGGCCGCCGCAGCCTGTTGGCGCTTGATCTTCGCCATCGGGCTTTCCTCCAGACCTTCCTCCTCGGGCGCTTCCATGTTGCCGATCTCGTCCTCGGAGATCAACATGCCTTGCACCTCTTCCAGCTCCGGCGTCATGGGAACGAAGACCGCATCGAGCAAATGCAGGTCCTTCACCTTGTGTTGTGTGAGTCGATTCCCAAGTGCCTTCACACCCTTAACGGCGATGAACTCCTCCAGATCCACTTCTTCATCGGGTCGATCACTGCTGCGTTTGTCGAAGGCAACGCGTAAACGAGGATGGCCAACTAGACTGTGGAGCGCGAGTTTGCTATCTGGGTGATCCGTGATGAACCTGACCGGATCCTTGGCAGGTTCGATCTGGAATCGCTTGACCTGAAACACCTGCTTTTCCCCTTCCCAATACACGGCACTGACCACCGCTTTCGGATCCCACTTCAACACGGTCACCGCGTCGTCCGGAAAGTGTGTGCTCAAGGCAAAAGGCATCAAGTGGTACTGACCACTGGACGTGATCGCAAGGATCCGATCATCGCCTGCGAAACGTCCGAGGTAACGACCGTGTCCGGTATCGTTCAAACGCCGCACGGCCTCATCGAACCAGATCGGGATGGCGCCGAGCGTGCTCCCTCCCCGCTCCTTCTGCGTGACCTTCGACACCATGTATCGCGTGAGCAGATTGCCTTTGCTTCCACGGCCTTTCACGGCCATCTGTGCAAAGTCGATATCGAACTTCGCTTTGCGCAAGTTCGGACGTGGGCGTAGTTGCACCTGTACCACTTCAGCGGCTCCATCGGGATTCGCTGTGAAGTACCACACGCTGGAACCAGGTGCACCGTTCGTGAGATCATATTCCTTGTCACGCGTGATCCCAGTGACCGCGAAGCGTTTCATGTAGAATGCACCCTTGGTACCGTCCTGATAGATCAAATGGTAGATGGTACGCTCGTCGCCCTTCTTCCAAACACCAACGTGCAGGATCCCTTTTCCGATGAACTTCTTGTCGGCCACTTTGGTGATCATCATCGTACCGTTCACACGGAAAACGATGATGTCATCGATGTCAGAGCATTCACCAACGAACTCGAAGTTGCGCAAGCTCGTTCCTGCGAAACCTTCTTCGCGATCCACGTACAGTTTCCTGTTCGCCACGGCGACCTTGGTGGCCACGATGGTATCGAAGGTGCGGACCTCCGTCTTGCGCTCGCGTCCAGTACCGTACTTTTTCTTCAGCTCTTTGAAGTAGTCGACCGCGTGATCCACCAAGTGTGCCAGTTTTCGCAGCACCTCGGTCAAGTTGTCCTCCAATTGCTTGATGTGCTCGTCGGCCTTGAAGCTGTCGAACTTCGAAATGCGCTTGATCCGGATCTCGGTGAGGCGCACGATGTCGTCCTCCGTTACTGGTCGTTTCAATTCTTGGATGTGCGGCTTCAGGCCCTTGTCGATGAAAGCGATCACCTGCTCCCAGGTCTCGGCTTCCTCGATCTTGCGGTACACTTTCTTCTCGATGAAGATCTTCTCCAACGAGGCGAAGTGCCATTGTTCCTCCAATTCGTTCTTCTTGATCTTCAACTCGAGTTCAAGCAAGCGCAAGGTGTTGTCGGTGCTGATCTTCAACAGCTCATTCACACCCACGAAACGCGGCTTGTCACTTTCGATCACGACCGCGTTCGGCGCGATGCTCACTTCGCAATCCGTGAAGGCGTAGAGTGCGTCGATGGTATTGTCCGGTGACACACCAGCTGCGAGGTGAATGAGGATCTCCGCATTCTCAGCGGTGTTGTCCTCGATGTGGCGCACCTTGATCTTGCCCTTCTCGTTGGCCTTGATGATGCTCTCGATCAAGCTGGTCGTTGTCGTACCGAAGGGGATCTCGTTGATCACAAGGGTCTTCGCGTCCTCCTTCCGGATCCGCGCACGTGCCCGGATGCGGCCACCGCGTTGTCCTTCGTTGTACGCCTGCACATCGGCCATACCGCCCGTCGGGAAATCGGGGACCAGATCGAAGGACTTCTTCCGCAGGCACGCAATGCTGGCGTCGATGAGTTCATTGAAGTTGTGCGGCAGCACCTTGCAGCTTAGGCCGACCGCGATGCCTTCACCACCTTGTGCCAACAGCAAAGGGAATTTCACCGGCAGGAAGACGGGCTCTTTGTTCCGACCATCGTAGCTCAGTTGCCATTCGGTCGTCTTCGGATTGAAGACAACATCGTGTGCGAACTTGCTGAGGCGTGCTTCGATGTAACGCGGCGCAGCAGCGCTATCACCGGTCAAGGTGTTCCCCCAGTTCCCTTGGCAGTCGATCAACAGGTCCTTTTGTCCGATCTGCACCAAAGCATCACCAATGCTCGCATCACCGTGCGGGTGATACTGCATCGTATGCCCGATGATGTTCGCGACCTTGTTGTAGCGTCCATCATCCAGATCCTTCATGGAGTGAAGGATACGGCGTTGCACCGGTTTCAATCCATCGTACAGCGCAGGAACCGCACGTTCCAGGATCACGTAGCTCGCGTAATCCAGGAACCAGTCGCGGTACATACCGCTCACCGAAAAGGCTCCCGCACCGGTCGAACCAGGTACTCCTTTGCCGTTCGGATCAAGTTCCTGCTGTTCGTCGTTGTTGTCCAATTCGTCGCTCATGACTTCTTATTCCGCTGTACCACACACTTGGTTACCCCCCCCGAAACTATTGGCATTACCGACCTGAAGGTTCCAACAGTGAACCGCACCTGGTTGCACACCATTGGCTCTTACCGTGAATCGATCGTCGACCATCGAACCGGAGGTGATCATCGTCTCAGCACCGGTATTGGAATTCACCGTTCGTACGATGTATGGTGTCTGTCGTCCGAACAGTTCTGTGTGCACTTGAACATCCACGTTCAGAATGTTCACCGGAACACCGTTCACCACACCGGAAGTCGTTGTTGCACTCACGAAAGTGAAGATCGGCGTGCCCACATAATCGGCGTCGAACGGATTCGTGTTCAACGATGCCAGATCGATCTCGTCCTTCTTGCAGGAACCCAGTCCAACAAGAAGGGCAAGCACGAAGAGTGATAGGATCCTGCTCATCGCGTTGAGAGATCGATCGTGAGACCAGCCATGAATGCTCCGCCGCGCTCCCCTGGAAGCCATGCCATTCCGTCGAACTTCACCTTTTCCTTGTCATCGAACAAGGGCCTCTCCCACTTGGCCGTGCGCCGGTAGAAGTAGTAGGTCGCCGCAGCGCTGACCGCAGTGAATGCCGAAGTGATGTAGAGCATGCTTCGAGCACTCTTCAGGTCATCGTTGTGCTGGGGAATGGTCGAATTCTTCAAGATGAGGATCGTCGCCGGATCGACATTGATGGCGTAGTTTTCGCGATCTGCATCAAGGGCTTTCTTCGCCTTGCCATAGCTACCTGCACTGACGCCGGTCCAAATAAGCCCACCGGCGAGCGCGAGCATAGGCGTGGTCCGCACCCAACGTTTCTTGGTCTGGTAGGCACCCAGTTCTTTTCTGAACTGAACGAATTCCGCGCTGTACGGAAGCTTCAGGATCATGTCGGTCGTGCGATCCGCGATCACGAAAACATTGGTATCCACGACCACACGCTCCGGCGCCCAAATGGAGAAATGGTGCAGCCCTTCTGTAAGCTTCACCTCACGCTGCTGCATGCGGTGCTTGTGATCCACGATGAAGGAGAAATCGTGCCCGGGGTCGATGAGCATGCGCAGTGTGCCGGTCTCCTGGGCGCACACCGATGCCACCGTGAGGACAACCAGCGTGATGGAAGTTGTTATTCTCGGTTTCATGGCTCAATGTTCACCATTCCATTGATCATCGCGGTGCTCCAACTCGATCGAGAACAACCGTTCCTTGAAGACCCTTCGGAGAGCGCTTCATCGATCACACGTCCATTTCCACTTCGTTCGCTTCCAACTTGCGTGCGATCGCTCGGGCTGGATGTTCCCCCTTCTCCTCCACCAGGTCCTTCTCCACCTTCAGGTTCTCGATGATGAATTCCTGACGGTGCGGCGTGTTCTTGCCCATGTAGAAACCGAGCAGGTCCTGCACCACGGCATCCTTGGTGATCATCACGGGTTCCAAACGGATGTCCTCTCCGATGAAGTTCTTGAATTCGTCCGGACTGATCTCTCCCAAGCCCTTGAACCGGGTGATCTCCGCGCTCTTGCCCAGTTTGAACAATGCGCGCTGTCGCTCTTCATCACTGTAGCAGTAGATGGTCTCTTTCTTGTTGCGAACCCGGAAGAGCGGTGTTTGCAGGATGTACAGGTGGTCGTTCTTCACCAGATCCGGGAAGAACTGGAGGAAGAAGGTCATCAGCAACAGGCGGATGTGCATCCCATCCACATCGGCATCCGTCGCGATGACGATGCGATTGTAGCGCAGGCCGTCCATGCCGTCCTCGATGTTCAGCGCAGCTTGGATCAGGTTGAACTCTTCGTTCTCGTACACCACTTTCTTGGTAAGACCGTAACAGTTCAACGGTTTGCCCTTCAAGCTGAACACACCTTGCAAATTCACATCCCGGCTCTTCGTGATGGAACCACTGGCGCTGTCGCCCTCCGTGATGAAAAGGGTGGTCGCCTCCTTGCGATCGTCCTTCTTCGGATCGTTGAGATGGAGGCGACAGTCGCGCAGTTTGCGGTTGTGCAGGCTCGCCTTCTTGGCACGATCACGAGCCAATTTCCGGATACCGCTGAGTTCCTTGCGTTCCCGTTCGTTGTTGAGGATCCGCTGTTGGAGGATGTCCGCGACCTCCGGATTCTTGTGCAGGAAGTTGTTGAGCTCACGCCCGATGAAGTCACCGATGAACGAGCGCATGCTCTGCCCACCGGGTTCGATCTCGAGCGATCCGAGCTTGGTCTTGGTCTGGCTCTCGAACACCGGTTCGATCACCTTCACGCTCACTGCAGCGACGATGCCCGTGCGCACATCACCGGCCTCCCAATCCTTCTTGTAGAAATCCTTGATGGTCTTGGCCACCGCCTCACGGAAGGCGCCTTGGTGTGTTCCACCTTGTGTGGTGTGCTGTCCGTTCACGAAGCTGTAGTACTCTTCCCCGTAGTGGTTCGCGTGGGTGAGCGCTACTTCGATGTCGTCGCCGATGAGGTGGATGATCGGATAGAGCGGCTCGCCATCCATCTTTACCTGAAGCAGATCGAGCAGTCCGTTCTTGCTCTGGTACTTCTGGCCGTTGTAGTAGATGGCCAAGCCTGTATTGAGGTAGCAGTAGTTCCAGAGCAAGCGATCGATGTGCGGGTCCCGGAACTGGAAATGCCGGAACATTTGTTCATCCGGTTCGAAGACCACGCGGGTCCCGTTAGGCTCGTCGGATTTCACCAGTTTCTCGTCCTTGCGCAACACACCGCGATCGAACTCGGCACGTTTCATCTGGCCGTCGCGAATGCTTTCGATCTTGAAGTAGCCGCTCAGTGCGTTGACGGCTTTCGTACCAACCCCATTCAGACCAACGCTCTTCTTGAAGGCCTTGCTGTCATACTTGGCGCCCGTATTGATCTTGCTGACCACATCGATCACTTTGCCCAGCGGAACACCACGTCCGTAATCGCGCACTTCAACACGGGGACCGTTGATGGTGACATCGACCTTCTTGCCGTGGCCCATCACGAACTCATCGATGCAGTTGTCCAGCACCTCCTTGATCAGGATATAGACCCCGTCATCGAAGCTGCTGCCATCGCCCAGCTTGCCGATGTACATGCCAGGCCGCAGGCGGATATGTTCCTTCCAGTCGAGGGAACGGATGTTCTCCTCATTGTAACTCGTCTCGCTCATCGCAGAAATGGCGCAGAACCCGCTAGGGACAAGGGTTCGCGGCGCGTGGCACGAAGGTAGCCCTTCATCCACGCCGGTTCGGGTCGTCGAAAAACCCTGTTTTCAACGATCGATCGGAGTTTTCAACAAGCTCCTTTCCGCTGCCACTAGGGCATCTGCTCGATGATGAAATTGGTGGGGACCACCCCGCCAATGGTGTTCAAGATCACGTCCCGATCACTTTCGTCGCCGGTGTACTTCACCTGGCCATCCATGTTGCAATCCTCTGCACGGTAGCCGGTTACAGTAGCCGTAGGCACCACACCACCGATGGCACCAAGCACCGCATCCCGGTCACTGTTGTCACCGGTGTAATCCACCTGGCCATTGCGCATGCAGTTGCCCGCCCAGAGGAGCGCAACGCCATCCCTGATCCGCAGGGCATTGGTGCCGTACATCGCAATAAAACCCGGGGTTGAGATCGGAACCGACGAAGGAAGTGGTGACAAGCCAACGCTAATATCCGTCATGCATCCAAGGTGATTACGGTGATGCACCGCGACACGGTATGGCACACCAGAAGGCGCACAAAACTGAGCGAAGGAAACACCATCTCGATCAACCACCGTACCGTTCCTTTTCAGCAGCAAGGCCCTGGAGGTAACTATAGGATATGGGGCTACATCACTTCGTAGTTCCACAAGCACCCAATCCACGATGGCATTCGGCCCGGTGACCTGGAATACCCCGGGGGTTGTGGTCGTTGGACCATCCACGGCATAACCGAGAGCGGTGTACGGCTCTGTCAAGGGGAGCATGCCCAGAGCACGCAACGAGTCGATCATGAGCTGGTCGCCAGAACGATATGGACCGTCGAGCAACATAAGGATATTGGCCTGTAGAGGTGCACCACTTGCGCAGAAATACACCAGCGTGGTGAATTCAGTCGAACTGGTGAATGCGGAATTGCTGGATGTTCCCCCCTGAACTCCGCCACTGCATACCGAACGCACCTGCACCTCGTAGGTCGTTGAGAATTGGAGTCCATTCAGGGCATAAGGACTGGCCGAAATTCCAGTGACATCGATCCAACTCGGCGCACCGAGGACCCGGTAACGCAACTCATACCCCGAGGCTCCCTGGACCGAAGGCCACGAAATGCTTGCGGTGGTCTCGGTGATGCTCAAAGCGCTCACACCATCCGGCACTTGACATCCCGTCGCAAAGGCACTTGCGTTGAGCGAATAACACTGTGTCGCGCTGAAAGCACCGTTGTACCCGAAGACCCGAATGAAGTAGGTACCTGGAGCTGCGTTGGCGAAATTGACGTTTTCATTGGTCGTTCCACCAGCTTCAGAAGAAGCCAAGGTTGCACCGGTGTTATCCAACAAGAAGAGGTCATAGTCACCAGCGAGATTGGAGAGATAGAGGTTGATGGTGCTGGTCGTGGTCAGCGTGAATCGGTAGTAGTCCTGATCCCCGTTCACCGCGATCAAGGCACTGATGTTCACCGGCAGCGTGATATTGGCCGGGGCCCCGAGCGTGTTGTTCGGTTCCAATGAATCCGGGCATGGCACTGCAGTGGTGAACGTGCGGACCGTGGAATAAGCGGATGTCGACGCACCGCAGATACTCCGCACCTGGAACTCGTAGTTGGTGCCTTGGGATAGACCGGTCAAGTTGTACGTGTTGCCGGTCAAGGCTGACACTGTGGTCCATGTACCCGCACCTACCTGTCGCCATTGCAGATCGTAGCTGGATGCCCCGATCGAGCTCCAGGACAACAGGGCCGAGTTCACCGTGATACTTGTGGCGGTCAAGTTCCCAGGAGCATCACAAGAGGTCCCGCAGCTTCCCAAGCAGGACGCTGCGTTCACCGCATTCACGATCACTGCGGTCGGCTGTGGCCCGAAACCGTTCTGGAAGCGTATGCCTGCGCTCACCAAGTGGCAATAGCTCATGATCGTCCCGCCAACTGCTGAAGTCGGAACCGGTGCCGTTGCACAGCTGCCTTCGGTATATCCGGCCGCTGGACCGCAACCATCGATCGCCGTGGCATTACCGTTCCAAGCGCAAGCATGGGTGTGCTTCGAACCGAGGTTGTGGCCTTGTTCGTGCGTAACGACTTCTACACTCCAACTGTAGGTGGGCACGTTCGAGTACGAACTGTTGATGCCACTGTATGCCATGCGCAGATAGCTCAAGCTGCTACACAACGTATTCAGATAGGCCACACCACCTCCACCACCGAAACCGAGCAGGTGGGCCATGTCGCCGTTGAAACTCGTGCGCTGCACTCCGAATTGATCCAAGTAATCCCCACTTCCAGGTCCCGTGTACGGACTGGGCACGTCCCAGATGAAGAGTTCCGATAGAGTTACATCGATCCCGTCGTTGTCGTACAGGATCGCACTTTGATTGAAGAGGCCAGTAGCATAGTTCGTCGTGTTCACCACATTTCCCTTGTTCAGGAAAACGTCATGGTTCACTTCCCAGTAGTAGCGAACGCAGCGGACCGTGCGATCAGCGCTTGCCATTTCCAATTGGTCGGTATGGTAGGGCTCGCCATCATCCGGTGTTCCACAGGTGTAGGAGTTGCGACGGCGCAGATCACGTTCGCGGTACAACACATGCAGGTCATCGCGGCGATCCTCGAAACGACCGAGTACTGACTCGCCTTGGCCATCATCGAACAAACCCATCACCTCGCCATCGAACACGCTGATCGCTGCCCAAGAACCAGGAATGCCGCGCACCATACCGCGGTAGTGAACGCCCACCCCATTGCTCACCGGAGCGCCGCTGGCCGTACTGATCCGGAAATCAGCTGTGGTGATCTCGGTGTACTCGAGGTCAAGGTTCAAACTACCGGAAGCGGAAGGAATGTTCAAACTGATGTAGGCCGGGGCAGCTTTCACAAGCCCATTCGTAGCTCCAGCGATAGGCCGAAGCACGTTCGCCTTGGTGAGGGCTTCCTTCCAACGATCTTCTTGAGTTGCCGACGTTGGCGATTGCTCGAACAGCGGAACAGTTTGAAATCGCACACCCTTGGCTTGCAGGTTCATGATGCGCTCCGAGACCTGGCCGGTGCGAGCGGATGCGAAAAGGGTGCAGCAAACCAGAAAACAGAGCAATAGTCTCGCGCGTAGTGAATTCAGCATGTTCGAGTGTTGTGATCCGGACGACAATTAACGAGATCGACGGTCACATGCGGCGAATAGTTATTCACCATTCCGCTCCGTTCGACGAGCTAGGAAACGGATAGGACGGAAGCCCGCAATTCGAAGACGGTCGTACATAGTCAGGAAGGACCCGATCACACGTTGAACAGGAAGTGCATCACATCCCCATCCTTCACCACGTACTCCTTGCCTTCCACTTTCAACTTCCCGGCAGCACGGCACGCCGCTTCGCTGCCAAGCGTGATGAAGTCGTTGTAGGCCATGACCTCTGCGCGGATATAACCCTTCTCGAAATCACTGTGGATGACGCCTGCGGCTTTCGGACCGGTATCGCCTTGATGGATCGTCCAAGCGCGAACCTCTTGTACACCAGCGGTGAAGTAGGTCTGTAGCTTCAGCAGGTGATAGGCCGCGTGGATCAGTTTGTTCACGCCGGGTTCGTTCAGGCCGATATCCGACAAGAACATTTCCCGCTCTTCCGGAGTCTCCAAGGATGCGATCTCCGCTTCGATGGCTGCGGTAACGAAGATCACCTCCGCGTTCTCGTGGGCCACGGCCGCTTTCACTTTCTCTACGTAGGCATTGCCGGTCGTGGCACTCTTCTCGTCCACATTGCACACATACATGACCGGCTTGGTGGTGAGCAACTGGAATTCGCCCAATAGCGCAGGATCGTCGTTCTCGTTGATCGCTGCGCGCGCGCTTTCTCCCTTCATCAAATGCTCACGGATCCGGGAGAGCAGCTCGAAACGCTTCTTCGCATCCTTGTCGCCGATCTGGGCTCCCTTCTCCACCTTCTTGATCCTCGCCTCCACGGTCTCCAGGTCCTTCAATTGCAATTCGATGTCGATCACTTCCTTATCGCGCACCGGATCCACGTTGCCATCCACATGCACCACGTTCGGGTCGTCGAAACAACGAAGCACGTGCAGGATGGCATCGCATTCCCGGATATTTCCAAGGAACTGATTCCCCAAGCCTTCGCCCTTGCTTGCCCCTTTCACCAGACCCGCGATATCGACGATCTCCACCGTTGTGGGAAGGATGCGCTGCGGTTTCACCAACTCGGCGAGCTTGTTCAGGCGGGAGTCGGGAACCGTGATCGTACCCACGTTCGGCTCGATGGTACAGAACGGGAAGTTGGCCGCTTGGGCCTTGGCGTTGCTCAAACAATTGAACAGTGTGCTCTTGCCCACGTTGGGCAGGCCGACGATGCCGCATTTCAATGCCATGGATCCTTGCTTTCTTGCTTCCCTCTTTGGAAAGCGGCCGCGAAGGTAGCCGGTTCAAGCACGACGGACAGCCGCAAACGAGAACGGGCGCCCGAAGGCACCCGCTCAACGATGTTCCGGCCAAAACCAGATGTCCCGGATACACGAATGACAACGCAAATGGCCTGCCGCGTTGCTCGATCGGTGACGACCGGCTCACCCAGGAACGACCCAATAGGCGATCCAACACGCCCTGGATCCAACCGTGCCGGCATTCGTGGAAGGGGCCTCCACTTTTGAAAAGTTCTACACACTTCACCAGTGCGCCCATGGTGCCCGGCTACTTTTGGCCAGCCTCGAAGAAGGCTAGCCCGCCGATGTCCCAGACCACTTCCGCACCTGCATCCACAACGACCACAACTGCGGATCTTATCCGCATCGCCAGCCAGGTCCGGCGCGACATCGTGCGGCAGGTGCACGGGGTCCAGAGCGGGCATCCGGGTGGGTCGCTCGGCTGTGCGGACTTCCTTACCGCGCTCTATTTCAAGATCCTGCGCCATACCCCTGAACCTTGGGAGATGGACGGCAAGGGTCAGGATCTGTTCTTTCTGAGCAACGGCCACATCAGCCCGGTGTTCTACAGTGTGCTTGCTCGCAGCGGTTACTTCCCAGTGAAGGAACTTGCGACGTTCCGAAGGATCAACAGTCGCTTGCAAGGGCACCCCACCACACACGAAGGATTGCCCGGAGTTCGCATGGCCAGTGGTTCGCTCGGTCAAGGCCTCAGTGTGGCGATCGGCGCAGCCCTCGCTAAGAAGATGAACGGTGACGACCGCCTCGTGTACACGTTGCATGGCGATGGCGAGCTGCAGGAAGGCCAGATCTGGGAGGCTGCCATGTTCGCCGCTGGCAAGAAAGTGGATAACCTGATCAGCACCGTGGACTATAACGGTCGCCAGATCGATGGCGATGTGGACGATGTACTTCCGTTGGGCGACCTCAAAGGCAAATGGGCCGCCTTCGGGTGGGATGTTCTGGAGACCAATGGCAACGACATGGACGCCCTATTGAAGACCATGGACGAGGCCAAGAGCCGAACGGGAAAAGGCAAACCCGTCATGGTGCTGATGCACACCGAAATGGGTCAGGGTGTGGATTTCATGATGAACAGCCACGCCTGGCATGGCATCGCACCGAACGACCAGCAGCTCAAGGACGCCTTGGCCCAATTGGAAGAGACGCTCGGCGATTATTGAGCGGATGAACGCGATCGGCACGCTTTTCACCGTTCCGTTACGGAACACCTACGTCATGCATGATCGTTCGCGCCCATTTTCGTTCCGGACCGCACTTCTATTCGCGTTCGCCCTTGTTGTTGCATTGGGTTCCCATGCGCAGGAGAGCGCGCCACGGCCTCCGCTCACACGGATGTTGTTCGTGATGGATGCCAGCAACAGCATGAACGCGTTCTGGGGCAATCAACCGAAGATCAACACCGCTCGGGAACTCTTGCTTCAAAGTTTGAAGGAGCTAGAAGGCCAACCTGATCTGGAACTGGCGTTGCGACTCTACGGGCACCAGACCCCGATCCAACCTGGCAAACAGGACTGCGACGACACCCGATTGGAAGTGCCGTTCAGCCCCAATAGCATGCCGGGGATGCGCTCCACGCTGAAGTCCGTGCGCTGCTTGGGGACCACCCCGATCGCTCGCTCGTTGGAACGTGCCGCTGGGGATTTTCCTGCAAAAGGAAGCGATGGAACACGTGTGGTCCGCAACGTCATCATCCTTATCACCGATGGCATCGAAGCGTGCGACGAGGACCCCTGCGCCGTGAGCCGAGCCTTGCAAGCCAAGGGCATCGTGCTCAAACCCTTCGTGATCGGTGTTGGGTTGGATGAATCGCAGAAGTACAGCTTGCAATGTGTGGGCAACTACTTCGATGCCAGCACACCGGAACTCTTCGAGCACGTGTTGAAAGTGGTGGTCACCCAAGCGCTCAACAGCACCACAGCGCAGATCAGTTTGATGACGGCTGATAGCAAGCCTACCGAGACCGACGTACCCGTGACCTTGTACGACCAGCGTACGGGCAAGATCATCGACCACTTCATGCACACCATGAACGAACGGGGGATCCCCGACACGCTGCGGATCGACCCCATCTACACCTACAAAGTGGTTGCCCACACGGTACCACCATCGGTGCGCAACGATGTCACCCTGCGACCCGGTGTACATACGGTGATCGCATTGGATGCCGGTACCGGCTTGTTGGAACTGAAGATGGGCAACGGACCTTCGGATGGCGCCATTGTGCAGGCCATTGTGCGTCGATCCGGGGAAACCGGCACCTTGATCGCGCAAGAGGTGGGCACCACACAACGCCTACGAACCGGCACCTACGACCTGGAGGTGTTGACCTTGCCGCGGTTGCTGATCCCCGTTGTGCACATCGAACAAGGTCGAACGAATGAGATCCTGATCCCGCGCCATGGCATCCTCAACATTCTGCCTTCCACACCCGGTCCGGGCGCTGTATTCGTGAAGAAGGACGACCAACTGGAATGGGTGGCCGACCTCGACCCTACGGCCGTGCGAGCGCAGATCCGGTTGCTGCCGGGTACCTACCAAGTGATCTATCGCAGTCGCGGTGCGCGCCGCACCGAACTCTCCATAAAGAAGGACATCACCATCGAAAGTGGCCGATCCGCCACCCTCAACTTCTAAGCAAGGCCATGAGCAGCTACCCCGTACTCGACCAGAAGGACACCCGCAGCGGCTTCGGTGCCGGTCTGCACGAACTCGGCAAGACCAACCCGAACGTGGTCGCCTTGTGCGCCGACCTCACGGGCTCCTTGAAGATGGAGGCCTTCCAGAAGGACTTTCCGGAGCGCTTCATCCAAGTTGGCATCGCCGAGGCGAACATGATGGGCATCGCGGCGGGTTTGACCATCGGCGGCAAGATCCCCTTCACCGGAACCTTCGCCAACTTCAGCACGGGCCGGGTGTACGACCAGATCCGCCAGAGCATCGCATACGCCGGCAAGAACGTGAAGATCTGTGCCAGCCACGCGGGCTTGACCCTCGGGGAGGACGGTGCCACGCACCAGATCCTGGAGGACATCGGTTTGATGCGCATGTTGCCGGGAATGACGGTGGTGGTGCCCTGTGATCACAACCAAACGAAACAGGCCACGCTCGCGATCGCCGCGCACGAAGGCCCCGTATACCTCCGCTTCGGACGACCGAAATGGCCGGTCTTCATTCCAGCGGACATGCCCTTCGAGATCGGCAAAGCACAGGTCTTGATCCAAGGAACGGATGTGAGCATCATTGCCTGCGGTCACTTGGTCTGGAGGGCATTGGAAGCCGCGGAAGAGCTTGCCAAGCAAGGCGTCAGCGCAGAAGTGATCAACATGCACACGATCAAACCTTTGGATACGAAAGCCGTCCTCTCTTCGGTAGCGAAAACGAAATGTGTGGTGACCTGCGAGGAACACAACCGGTTCGGAGGGCTGGGCGATGCGATCGCTCAAGTCCTGACGACGCATGCACCAGCGCCACAGGAATTCGTAGCCGTGAACGACAGTTTCGGCGAGAGCGGCACCCCCGATCAATTGCTGAGCAAATACGGATTGGACGCACCGCATATCGTCGCTGCATCGTTGAAAGCGATCAACCGGAAGTAGCCATACCGGCCAAGGTCATTTCGGAATTCCGGTGCATCGTCCGGAACGACAAGTCGATGGCATGAGCGACCTGACAGACGCTGAACTCCTGGCAATATTCCGGAAGGACGATTCACGCCACTATGCCTTCAACCTGTTGGTGCGACAGTACCAGCGCAAACTGTACGCCTTCATTCGTCGGATGGTGACGGACCACGACGAAGCGCAGGATGTGTTGCAGAACACCTTCATCAAAGCGTGGACGGGCTTGGAGAACTTCCGCGCGGATTCTCAACTCTACAGCTGGCTCTATCGCATTGCACACAACGAATGCCTGAACCACCTGCGGAAGATGAAGCGCGGGCTTTTCGTGAGCAACGATACGGTGATCGAGCAATTGACCACCACGTTGGACAGCAGCGAACACTTCAACGGCGACCTGATCCAGAAGAAACTACAAAATGCTGTGATGCGATTGCCGGACAAACAGCGGGCTGTCTTCACGATGCGCTATTTCGAAGGCATGAAATACGAGACCATGAGCGAGGTCACAGGGACGAGCGTTGGCGCCTTGAAGAGCAGCTACCACATCGCGGTGAAGAAGATCGAGGGATGGGTGACCACCGATCAAACCAAATCGACCTGAGACCGTCCAATAGAACGAACATGGAACGCCACGATCAACAGGACGAATTGCGGGATGCCCCGATCCTGAGGGGGCTTTCGAAAGACGACCCGTTCGCCGTTCCGGAAGGGTTCTTCGACCGGTTCCCCCATGCCATTCAAGCGCATATCGCACATCGTGAAGCGGGCGGCGTGGCCAAAACCACTGCTTGGTGGAGCTCCTTGCTTCTCCCCCGTTCCATTGCTGCTATGGCCATGATCAGCGCGCTCGTGCTGGTCGCATGGCAGATCTGGCCAACGACCGAAGGACCTGCTGTGCTGACGGAAACGACTGCCATCGAACCGGAGGAATTGCCGTGGACCGCGATGAACACCGAACTGCTCTATGACGCTTTGGGCGAAGACGGATTCTCTTCCGTTCCCATGGACCTGCCTACCGATACCGATGTTCTCTTTGCCTACCTGGAGAACGAAGACCTCGATCTGGATCTACTGACCGAAGAACTATGAAAGCCCTACTGCCATCCATCCTCTGTTTCGCGCTAAGTGCCGCTTCATTCGCACCCTCGGCCGTGGCACAGGACGAAGACCTTGCACCGATCTCGAAAGATCGTTTGCAGGAGATCAAAGCGCAGAAGAGCGCATACATCACGACACAACTCGGCCTCACGCCAGAGCAAGCCCAACAGTTCTGGCCGATCTACAACGAGATGGACGAGAAGCGGGAAGCGCTCCGCCGGGAAATGAAGGACATTCTTAAGGTCGGGCGCGACTCGGACAAGGAGTTGACCGAGAGTGAAGCCAGCCAGCTCATTGAAAAGGGGTTGGTCAATAGGCAGAAGGAACTGGACCTGGAGAAGACCTATACCGAACGCTTCAAGAAAGCCATCGGCGCCGTGAAGACCGTGCAACTGCGAAAAGCCGAGCACGACTTCAACCGGGAGGTCCTGCGGAAATTCAGGGATCGCATGGAAGACCGCCGCGGCAAGGAAGGCCCGCAACGAGGTCGTTGAGTGTGGGTGCGGCAAGCGACCTTTGTCGCCCATGGACGCCCTTCACCGCTCCTTCTTGGACCATCTCGCGCAGACCAGCCCGCATCCGTTGGCCTTGGATATCGTGCATGCCGAGGGGTGCTACCTCACCGATCGGGGTGGCAAACGATATTTGGATCTGGTGGCTGGTCTCGCGGTGAACAACGTCGGGCACCGGCATCCGAACGTGGTGCAAGCGATCAAGGATCAATGCGATCGCTACTTGCACGTGATCCCCTACGGCGAGTTCATTCAAGAGCCACAGGTGCGCTTCGCGGAAGCCTTGACCGCTCTCCTTCCGAAGAATTTGAACAGCGTCTACTTCGTGAACAGCGGCACCGAGGCCATCGAAGGCGCCCTGAAACTGGCCAAGCGTGTTACCGGACGAACCGGCTTCGTGGCCTGCCACAAAAGTTATCACGGGAGCACGCACGGTTCGCTAAGCATCACAGGGAATGAGGTGAAGAAGTACAGGAACCGCCCTCTTCTTCCGGATATCCGTTTCATGACGTTCAACGAGCCGCTCGACCTGGAGCTGATCAACGCGAACACAGCTGGGGTAGTGGTGGAACCGATCCAAGGCGACGCGGGCGTTCGGGTCCCCGATCCTTCTTGGATGATCAGTCTTCGCCAACGGTGTACGTCCGTTGGTGCGATGCTCGTCTTCGATGAAGTGCAGACCGGTTTCGGCCGGACCGGCACCACCTTCGCTTTCGAGCGATTCGGGGTGGTCCCGGACATCCTCGTGCTCGGCAAGGCACTTGGCGGAGGGTTACCGATGGGCGCATTCATCAGCTCTCGTGAACACATGCACGCATTGACCCATGACCCGGTCCTCGGGCACATCACCACGTTCGGTGGACATCCCTTGCCATGCGTTGCAGGGGCGGCTGGGTTGAAAGCGCTTCTGGATGAAGGACTTCCGGGAAATGCGCTTCAGATGGGTGCACTCTTCAAGGAACTGCTCGTCCACCCGGCGATCGCAGAGGTACGGGGCGAAGGACTTATGCTCGCCGTGGAGTTGGGCAACGCCGATCGTGTGCAACAGGTGGTGATGGACTGCCTTGAGCATGGGGTGCTCGGTTTCTGGTTCCTCTCTTGCCCAACGGCCTTCCGAATTGCACCGCCACTGACGATCTCCGAAGCGGATGTCAGGCATGCATGCCACACTATTCTGGATGCGTTGGAGCGGAAAACTGCAGCCTGAACGGAACAAAGTATCCGTGGAAGTTGACAACCCAGAAGTGCTGGGGAAGATAGCGCCGGAAACGCGTCCGCAAGATCCACGCGCGTTCCAGGCGATCGTACCGTTCCCCGGACCAACAACCCCGGAATTCGTTCCATTCCACCCGTAGAGCTTTGCGGGGCTTGAATGCTCAGGTTCCTATTGTACTTTAGGCCCGCTTTGGGAAAACGATCAACCCCCAGTTCCAGTACGCCCATGAAACACGCATTACTCGGCTTGGCAGCCTTCTCACTATCCCTCACGGTGGGAGCGCAGCATTTCCAATGTGGGATCGACCAGATGCGGGCCAAGCGCATCGCTGAAGACCCGACCTATCTGCAACGGGAGGCCGAATACGAGCAGGACATCCAACGGCTTATCCAGAATGGCACGACCATGCGGGATCGCGATGTCATCATCACCATCCCGATCGTGTTCCACATCATCCACTTGAACGGTTCGGAGAACATCTCCAACGAGCAGATACTGAACGCCGTTGACCTGCTCAATCAGGACTACAGTGCTACGAACCCGGACATCGGTCTGGTGCGCCTTGGAATGGCACCCTTCATTGGCAATGCAGAGATCCGTTTCGAGTTACCAACGCTGGACCCGGATGGTAACTGCACCAATGGCATCGATCGGGTCCTTACGCCGGAAACCCTTGTTGGTGACGACGGTTCGAAGATGAACCCTTGGCCACGGGAAAAGTACCTGAATGTATGGGTGGTCAAGCAGATGCGGGACGGGGTCGCTGGTTATGCCTACTATCCGGGCTCGTTCTCCGATCCGATCGGTCGGTTGGCGGACGGCATCATCATTTTGAGCAATTACATCGGCGAGATCGGAACAGGCACACCCGGTCGATCGACGGCTCTTTCGCATGAGGTGGGGCATTACCTCAACCTCTCCCACGTATGGGGGAACAACAACGGTGGTGAAGAAGCGGGCGGCGATGCGCCTGCAGGACATATGCAAGCAACTTGTGGGGACGACAACGTGGACGATACCCCGTTCACCCGAGGGTGGAACGTGTGCCCGACCGGAGCAAGTAACGAACCACTCGTTTGGAAGAATTGGCGTGATTGTGAGCAACAGCAATTCGAGAATGTCAAGTACAGCTTCGATGACGTTAGCACGGGTTCTGGAACGACCGATCCTACCGCCGTGCCCAACGTACTGGATACGGCCAATGGCGAGATCCGTTGTACGACAGCGCCATTCACCGCCCAAGGCGTATCGAGCAATTCCGCGGTGGAAGACAAGTTCGCCTTCACCCAATGGGACCTGGGCGCTACCAACGGGGACAACGATTTCAGCCTGTTGAACCCGAACCCCAGCACGGACAAGTACTACAGCGTATCGATCGACCCACGGGTGCAGGATGTTGCGACCGTTACGGGTGTTCAGTTCAACATGTCCCGTAACAACAACGGTGTTCGCACCTTCGCGGTCCGGTCCAGCACGAACAACTACGCCTCGAACCTACCGATAGGGGCGAATGGCGATACCTTGATCACCATCGTGGGCGGCACCACAGCCTTCTACGATACGGACACCAACCTGACGGTCCAAACGGTCACCGTAGGCCCATTCACGGGTGCCGGATCGGACAAGTACTTCAACTTCGAGGACCCCATCACCTTCCGCATCTACGGTTGGAACGCAGAAGACGTGGATGGCACGTTCGAGGTTGATGATGTGGAACTCCTAGGAAACTTCGGCGTGATCGAGAACGTGCAGAACTATATGGAGTATTCCTACTGCTCGAACATGTTCTCCATGGGTCAGACCGCACGCATGCGCGCTGCTTTGAACTCGAACATCGGAGAACGGAACAACCTATGGACTGATGTGAACCTGCAAGCTGTGGGTATCTCCGAGGGCTTCCGCGCTCAATGCCCACCGAAGGCTGACTTCTTTGTGCGCACGATCACCGTCGGCACCCAGGTCATCCCGTACAGCCCAACGGTTTGTGTTGGAACGAACGTACAGTTCTTCGATAACTCCGTGGGCGGATTGCCAACCGGATGGTCATGGACCTTCCCGGATGGCAACCCATCCACTTCCACCGATCGCAACCCGATCGTGTCGTTCAACTCACCAGGCTGGAAAGCCGTTACCCTCACCGCAAGCAACGACAATGGCAGCGACACCAAGGTCGACCTCTACAGCGTGTTGATCGGTGGCGACCCATACGATGTGGTGGGGAGCTACAGTGAAGGCTTCGAGGACGATGGCATCAACCCTTGGTTCAACATGAACTATGCGGGCAATACCACGTTCTTCCAGCGAACAACGGCCACGTCCTACTCGGGCAATGCCTGCGCCGTTCTGAACAGCGGTGAGCGCAACTTCCTGGACCTGATCGACCCGAACAATGAAAAGGATATCGACGAGTTGATATCGCCGTCCTTCGACCTATCCTCGTTGCAAAGCGGCGAGTTCAGCTTCAAGTTCGCATACTCCACCAGCACTAGTACACTTGCTGAAGTAACCGAAGCCCTCGAGGTGTATGTGAGCACCGATTGCGGCAAGACGTGGAACCTCTTCCAACCCGGTGGTCAAATGACCGGCGCGAATATCCTGGTGAACGGAAACAACCCGGAGCTTCCTCCACCAGCTTGGACAACGAAGACGTACACCTTGAGCCAGTCACGCTTGGTGCCCAACGTCCGCTTCCGCTTCCGCTATACGAGCAGCGCGTTCTCCGGCAACTTGTACATCGACGACATCAATATCAGCGGAGCGGTCGGCATCAAGGACCTGAGCCCTTCGTTCTTCATGAGCCTGTACCCGAATCCGACCAACGATCGTTTCTCGGTGGCTGTGTACGGCATGGATCGCTTCCCTACGGACATCCTGGTAACGGACATCCGTGGTGCAGTCGTGTACCAGACAACGCATCGCCCTGCTGGCCAGAACGGCATCGAATTGAATGCGCAGCAAATGGGCTTGGCGAACGGTATCTACATGATCCGCACAACGAACGAAGCGGGGAACAGCACCCAAAAGCTGATCGTGGGACAGTGATCCTACGACACTTCACATCGAAAGCCCTCCGGAATACCGGGGGGCTTTCTCGTATTGGAAGATCCGTTAGTACTGGCCAGTGCCGAGCATCACAAGGGTGCAACCGTAGACCACCTCGATCCCATTCGCGCGCGCACGTTCGGCAAAGGCGTCGTGTTCCGTGCCCGGATTGAAGATGATGCGCTCGGGTCGCAGGGCAAGAAGCTCCGCGTGGTAGCTCTCCTGCACCATCGGGTTCAGGTAGAGGGTGACCGTGTGGAACCGGCTAGCTGATGGGATCTCCTGCAGGATCGGCACCCCTCCAACTTCACCGGTCCGCTTGCCCACCAAAGTGATCAAGTGACCATGTTGAAGCAATTTCAGGGCAGCCAAATACGCGTACCGGGATGGTTCTGGACTGGCACCAAGGACCAAGGTGGATCGGCTCATTGGTCCAAAGATCGAGCTTCATGAACAGGCCTTGTTCACAGCATCGTGGGAATTCACTTTCCAGACGCATTGCGGCAACACACGCCGACCAGCTTTGCAGGCTGAAGAAGAACCTGGAATCCCTAGCCCCATGAAGCGCAAAGTCGACATTCTGGTCCTTTCCGATCTGCACTTGGGCACCTACGGATCCCGGGCGAAAGAACTCACCGACTACCTGCGCACCATCAAACCGGCCATGGTGATCCTGAACGGGGACATCATCGACATCTGGCAGTTCAAGAAGTCCTTCTTCCCGGCAAGCCACATGAAAGTGCTCAAGCGCTTGCTCAAACTGGCCTCCAAGATCCCCGTCTACTACATCACCGGCAACCACGATGAAGCGTTGCGCCGCTACAGTCCTGCCACCTTAGGCAACCTGCGCCTCGTGGATAAGCTCGATCTGGTGGTGGATGGCAAGCGCTATTGGTTCTTCCATGGAGATGTCTTCGATGCGAGCATGAAGCACGCCAAGTGGTTGGCGAAGCTGGGCGGATCGAGCTACGACCTGCTGATCCGGATCAACCACGTGGTGAATTGGGTGCTCGTTCGCACCGGTCGGCCGCGCATGAGCTTCAGCAAGAGGGTGAAACAAAGCGTGAAGCGGGCCGTGGCCTACATCGACGACTTCGAAGAGACGGCGGCGGCGATCGCCATTCATGAAGGATACGACCATGTGGTCTGCGGTCACATCCACCAACCCCAGATGCGACAGATCACAACGGCCAAAGGTTCTGTGCGGTACATGAACAGCGGCGACTGGATCGAGCACATGAGCGCGCTGGAATTCGTTGACGGTAAGTGGAGCATGTACACCCACGGGGAGAACGGTCAGCCCAGTATTTCGGCGCGGTGGGCTTTGGATCGACAGGCCCTCGGAGCCTTGGAGTTGGCCTGAGCCGATCCCGACTATACTTCGGACATTCCTTTTCGGAGGTCCTCAACCGTGCGCTCTGGAAGCTTGGTGAGATCCAGGACCATCAACCCGTCCAAAGCATCGTTGAACCGAGGGTCGCGGTTGAAGCCGATGATCTTGGCATTCAACAGCAGGTACTTCTTCAATAACACCGGCATGGACGTCTCGTGCGGATCCACCTCGGCGATCAAGCGATCCATCTTCTTCAGATCGGCCATGGAAGCCTGCACCAGGGCCTCGCTATCGCTCTTCTCCCGTTTCACCTTGAAGCGATTGCGTGGGCGCACCGAGGCCGCCATCTCCGCATCGTAGTGGTTCTGCTCCACGAACTCCATGATCAGGGCACGGGCGAAACGGCTGTACGTGCCGCTGATGCTCACCGGCCCGATGAGGTAGCGGTGATGCGGATTGGCCGTGATGTGCAACAACAAACCACGCCAGAGCATGTACAAGGGCAATCGCTGCCGCTGATAGGGCATCGAAATGAAGGACCGGCCCAATTCGAAACTGCGACGAAGGACCCGATCCATCGGGCGGTCCATGCGGAAAAGCGTGTACGTATAGAAGCCACGCTTGCCGTAGCGCGACATGATGCGCTTGCCATCGCCGATGCGGTAGGCACCGGCCAGTTGTTTGCGCTCACGGTCCCAGAGGAAGAGGTGATCGTAGTACAGATCGAACTCATCGAGATCGACGCTTTTGTTGGTCCCCTCGCCCACCGCGCGGAAGGTCTCTTCGCGTAACCGACCGATCTCGCGCAGCAGGTTGGGAATGCGGCCGGTAGGTGCGAGGTACAGGTCGAACTCGGCCTGCGTGTTCAACTTCAGATCAGCGAGACCGTCGATCTCACGCACCAGCCTTTCGGTTTCCACGGGCTCAACGACCTCCTTCGGGCGCTGTGGGAAGCGCAGTGGACTGAACAATTCCCGCTTCACAACCAGGCCACTTCCGAGTGCATACGTCTTCGCACGCAGGTAGCGCGCCAGCTGTTCGGTGGACGTGAACGCGGCGATGTCCTTTGGTGCGATCGGCTTACCGATCCGCATGCGCACCGAGCGGCCACGCATGCGCAGCATTTCCTTGGGCAAGGCCAAGGTGCGCAGGTTGGGATGGATCATCCCCAGCATCTGGAAAACGAAGCTGTTGGCCCCATCGAACCAAACAGGCACCACGGGAGCACCCACATGCTGGGCCAGCTTGATCACCGGTGTCTTCCACCGCGGATCCGCCACGGCCTTCAGTTCGGTCCTCCAACTGCTCACCTCACCGGCCGGGAAAACGGCCAGCGCTCCCCCATCCTTCACATGTGCCATGGCCTGCCGCATGCCTTGGAAGCTGCTCAACGAGGTCAACTGTTCGAATGGATTCACGCCGATGAAGCGATCCCGCAACGGCTCGAGTTGCTGCAAGAGGAAATTGGCCATCACCTTCAGGTCAGGCCGTACCCTTCCCAGAACATGCACCAGGGCCAGTCCGTCGATGGCACCGTACGGGTGGTTGGAGCAGAACATGAGTCCGCCTTCCTTGGGGATGTTCGCCAGATCGCTTGCATCCACTTCGATCTCCAACTCCAAGTTCTTGAAGACGGCTCCCACGAAATCCAGATCCTGAAGATCGTCGATGGCGTTATAGAAGCGTTCCAACTTCTTGAGCCCACTGACCTCCGTAAGCAAGGTGATGCGCGGGTCGCCGGGGCGCATATGGCTGGCTTTGGCCAGATCCACAGGATGAACGAGTTTCTTCATACGAACGCTCCGCGAATGTACCCAACCGCACGGACCGGAGGCCGATCGACGACCAGCGCACTAAACGGGAAGAAGGCCCACGATGCGTTCGTTCATGAGTTCTCCACCGGGATAATGCCTCGTATAGTCAAGGTTGATCCAATGACGACCATCGGCATCGGTATGGTGGTACAGCGGATTGTCACCGACCTCCCGCGCGAAAAGCACCTTCCTGATCAGGTAACCGGCACGCTCCATGTGCGCTTCATCGCCGACGAGCAATTCAGGATAGACATGGCCTTCGGTGCGCACCAAACGAACCTCGCCACCGATGGCCTTGATGCACGCTGCCATCAACAGGGCGTGGTCGTCGCAATCGCCGGCCATCAATTCAACGCTCTCGGCCGGTGATGCGAAATACTCCCCACCCTTCACATCGGACACATACCTCCAACGGGAATTGATCTCCTTGAACACCGACAGGGACTGGATCAAGGTGAACTCGCCGGGATCGGCAGTTACCTCCGTGAAATTGGCTGTCGCCATGCGCACGGCCGCTTTCCGCACGGCACCATCGGGATCGGCGACCAAGGCCTCCAGCTTCTCGGCGTCGTGGAAGGGAGCCAGCTTGCGCGCTGCCAGCGGGGTGCGAACGGCAGCTACACGCAGGTTGCCAAGCAGGTCGGCATAGTCGCGGTACATGTTCCCGAAGCCATAACCACCGACCAAGCTGGTGATGGTGATCGCTACCAGACCGGTTATGAGGGCCACATAGACAACGAACTGGAACTTCCGGACCAGAACGATGAAAGCGATCATGATCACCCCGAACGAGAGCACATGATCGAACCGGAACCCGTCCCCGATGGGCAGCTTCATTTCCGGCACGTACGGGTATAGGATGATGAAGAGCGGAAGGGTGAGCAAGAGGGCGACGAGGTAGACAATGACCACGTGCGCAAGACGGTCACCGGCGCGAACGATTTGTTCCTCCTTTTCCTTCAGATCGACCATATCCTTGCTACGCTCCTCCATGCGAATGGTTCGAGATGACCGTTCGGCAATTGCTTCCAACCCCACAAAGGTCGGTTCACGGACCGGCTTTCCAGATGGTTAACAGACTTTAACTTCGACTACGAAGACCATAAATCCACCCATGATCAACTGAATAACCAAGACGAAGCGAATTCCGGCTCGGGTGTTGAAAGATCAAGGTCCGGGTGATTTGGCCCGCTGGAAGAGTCGGATAGTTTTGCGATCCGATGAATTCACGGAACCTGATCCCAAGCCTGATAGTAGCGGCCCTTTCATGGAGCCAACCGGGGCTTGCTCAAGTGGATCGCCCGGACATCGGTGGCCCGGAAGGTCTGGACATCTATGAGGAGTTGACGGAAGAGGCTATCGAGACCACGTCCAATTGGGATGTGAACGATTCGCTCACCTTCATTCCGGGGTACGACATGTACTGCCACTGGAACACGGACGTGCTTTTCGACCGGCTCTCCTCCAAGCCCTTCCATCACGACACCCTGCGGATCGAATTGGGAATGCACGAGTGCGATATCGCCATGCCGTGCGATGGAAAGCTGACCTCCCCTTTCGGCATGCGCAAGGGACGGATGCACTATGGGGTTGATCTGGACCTCGAGACGGGCGACCCTGTGCTCAGCGCCTTCCCCGGAATGGTGCGGATCAGCAAGTACAACAAGACCTTCGGGAACGTCGTGGTGGTGCGCCACTACAATGGTCTGGAAACGCTTTACGCCCACTTGAGCAAGCGAAGCGTGGAGCCTGGCGATCTGATCGATGCTGGCGATACCTTGGGTTTGGGTGGCAATACGGGTCGGAGCTACGGCAGTCACCTCCACTTCGAGGTCCGCTTCTTGGACCAGCCGATCGACCCTGCTACTGTGGTGGACATCGAGCATGGTTCGCTGAAAGCACTGCACTACGACCTGTACGGATCGACCTTCACTTCGTCGATCGCTGCACGAACTGCAACGACGACCCCTGCGGTCGGAAAGAAGTACCATGTGATCCGCTCGGGCGACACCTTGTACGGGCTATCGCGGCGCTATGGCGTGAACGTTCGGGAACTTTGCCGCATCAACGGGATCCGTGAGAGCAGCACCTTGTCGATCGGCCAGCGTTTGCGCTATCGGTGAACGCTGGTTTCAGCGTTGCATCTTCTTCCTACTGATCCGCTCAACCAGGTCTTGGGAATGAACCGGGGAAAGCAACAGGGCCGAACCGTCACCTAATCGGATCAGGACGAGGTCGGTCTTCGCATTCGGAAGCCGATCGATCATGCTTCTACCAAGCCCCAAGGTCAGGCTGGTGATCCCGATATCGACGGTGCAGTACTTGGCGTACTCCTCAATGGCTGCCGGATCCGCCTTCCTTTCGCGATCACGTCCAGAGGACCATTCCCGGAGGTATTCGCGGCCGGCTGCGCGATCGATCAAGCTGGCATCGGATATGGCACCGAGATCGATGGATCGTTCTTTTCCGTTGCGCTCCAGGATCAGCCGCTCGTCATCCAAGGAATAGTGGCACTTCCGGCGCCGATCCCTCACATTGGCGACGACCAGCCCAACGACCGCCAAGCCGGCAAGGACCTGCAGCAATTCGAAATGACCACCGTAGGCCCCTGCGATCACGCCTGGAAGCACAACGAAAGGAGCCGCCCATACCATCAGCAGCGTGTTGTGCCAGACCCGAAGCGTACGGTAGCGTTTGGTCGACATTCCGGTTCGTTCCTAAAAATACCTGCACTTGGTCGCTTGACAACGAACCAAAGTGCCTTGAACAAAGAAGCGGCCTCATGGGCCGCTCCGAGAAGTACCGAAGGCGGGACTCGAACCCGCACAACCTTACGGTCACACGCCCCTGAAACGTGCGCGTCTACCAATTCCGCCACTTCGGTAAAGAGGGCATTTCCTTCGCAGGGGGCGCAAATATAGTGGTTCGCTTCGTGATCGTTCACGAAAGAAAGCGCGCTCGAGGCCGTTACCTTGTGCAAGATGCCACTCTCAGGCCTGAACGGATTTCGGAGCATGTACGACGGTCGATCCGTGGACGTGTTGGCGCAAGTTCGTGCCGTCCTGGAACGCACGCCGGACGTTGAAGTCCTCGTTGGAACGGACAGCCACAATCGATCCCATCACACCGTGTATTCCACGGCGATCGTGCTTCGCTATCACCAGAATGGAGCACAAGTGATCTACCATCGCGAGCGGGCACCCAAGGTCACGGATCTTTGGACCAGACTGTGGGGCGAGGTGGAACGAAGCCTGACGGTAGCCACCCTCCTGCGGGAGACCGGGAACATTCCCGTGGAACGGATCGACATGGACCTGAACAGCGACGAGCGATTCGGGTCCAACAAGCTGCACGCTGCTGCTGTAGGTTATATCCGGTCGCACGGCTACGAACCGCATACCAAGCCGGATATGCTGATCGCTACGTGGGCGGCGAACCTTCTTTGCAATGGAACGGTCCTGAAGCACGAAGCCCCCATCCCGGGAAGGGACGAGGGCGACGTGACTCTTCAGATTGACCTCTGAACTACTTGGACAAGGGGTTCAACGGCAGGTTCGGGCAATAGGTTCCACGCGGAACGAACTTTTCCATTTTCCCCAGTATTGACGGGCGAAGAAAGTTGACGAGACAATTGGACCCGCCTTGAAAAAGAACAGGGCGGTCGATCGGACCGCCCTGTTCTGGATCAAGCTTAGGATCAATTCACATCCGGTAGGAAGCTGTGCTTCTCTCCATACATGAGCATCTGCTTCACGAAATCCATGGGGTACTCCAACTTCACGTCCGTGATCTTGCCATCGGCATCCATCACCGGCACCATTTCGGGTTGTATGAAGCCGGCGTACGGTGCGGTCTTGATCGCTTCTGCGCGCTTGAGCACTTCGCGGTGGATCGCAGGATCGACCTTGACGCCATAGTTCTCCACCAAGGCTTTGCCGGCCTCGTAATCGCCTTGGCTCTTGATCCGTTGCACCTCGCGGAGCAGGTCGCCGAAAAGGACGCGCAGCTTTTCGTAATCGCGGATGTCGTAGTAGGTGTTCCCGTCCCGCACCACCTTCACGATCACGCTGTCGGCCTTGCCCTTCTCGTACGCCCAAGCGCTCACCCATTGGCGATTGCGCATGTGGGCTTCTTCGATGTTCTTACCCTCCTTCAAGCGACGCAATTGCACGAGCAGGCCATTGCGGATGTAGCCATCGTACTCGGACTTGCCCACCTCGAGGTTCGGCATCACGCCCAGTTCAACCAGTTTCGGATCGAGCACATAGTACAGTGCTACGAGATCAGCGCGGCCTTCTTCCAAGGTGCTGGCATAGCTCTTCAAGGTGACATCAGGTCCAGCGATACCGGGTTCGATCTTGCCGCTCGCGTGTCCCACCACCTCGTGCAAGGCGGTGTGCAGGATACCGGCCAAGGATGCATGGGCTTTCGCGCGGTCGATCTCCTCCTGATCATGGCAGAAGAGCTCCAGGGTGCTGGTGCCACTGCTCTTGTCGTATGCATCGCTGATGTTGCCCAAGCTCACGCTCTTGCTACCGTGGTCCTTGCGGATCCAATCGGCGTTGGGCAGATTGACACCGATGGGCGTGCTCGGTGCGGCATCTCCAGCCTCACCAGCCGTATTGATGAAGCGGTAGGTGATACCCACGACCTTTTCCTTCTTGTGTTGCGGAAGCAGGGGCGAGTTGTCCTCGAACCATTGCGCGTTCTCCATGATCACGTGCATGTTCTTCGACGCGATCGGATCGTTCACCTCGACGCAGGCCTCGTAGCTGCCGCGCTTGCCGAGTGGATCGTTGTACACCTCCACGAAACCAAGGATGTAATCAACGGTGTTGGTGGTGTCCTTCACCCACGCCACGTTGAAATCGTCCCAGGTCTTCAGGTCGCCGGTGCGGTAGTACTGAATGAGCAGTTCGAGCGCCGCTTTCTGTTGCGGGTTCTCGGCAACGCCCACGGCTTTCTCCAACCACTTCACACTTTCTTCCAAAGCGGCTCCATACATCCCTCCCACTTTGTAGACCTGCTCCATCAACTGACCATCCGCGCCGCGAACGAGCTTGCTGTTGATGCCGTAGCTCAATGGGCGGGGATCGTCCTTCTTCTCCATTCTGGCATAGAATGCCTCCACCTCCTTCTCGTTGATGTCATCGCTGTAGAAGTTGACCGCACTGGCCAGTACCACATCCTTGTCCGCATCCAAGCTCACTTTCTTGGCATCCACGGAAGGATCGAACATGGCGGTGAGCACCTCCGGCGAGAGCGTTGCGCCACTCTCCTTCAGCAGGCCTTCGAAATAGCCTTGGCTGAACGTGGGCGTGTGCTTGTCGTTGCTGTAGTGATGGTGGATGCCGTTGCTGAAGAACACGGACTTCGCATAGAGCATGAACTCATCCCAATCCACGCCGCTGCGTGTGCCTTTGTATTCCTTGATGATCTTCTCCAAGGCTCGACGGATCACGAGGTTGTGGCGGTAGTTCTGATCCCACATGATATCGCGACCGGCCAGACCGGCCATGTTCAGGTAGTAGCTGAGCTGCTTCTGTTGCAGGCTGAGTTGGTCCCAACCGGGGACCTGGTAGCGCAGCACGCGGATGTCGCCGAACTGCTCGGCCTCCCATTGGAATTCGGTGGTTGCGGTGGAATCCGGCATGTCCGTGCCGGTGGTGTCATCGTGTCCGCCACAGGCCATCAGCAAGGGTAAGGTCAAGATGGGGAAAAGGGATCTGCGCATGGTTGGTATCAGGAATGGGTGTCGAATTCAATTGGGCTTGGTGATCGCGAACGGTCAAAGGGAAAAGAGGAACTACTCGGTGGCCTTCACCTTACGCGGTGCAACGGCAAGTGTCATGTTGGCTTTGGCTTCCTCCACCAGCTTCTTCATCCGGTGGTAGGCCGTCAGTTGTTTGTTGTAACGCTTCAGGTCGGCGGGATCCAGTTGTTGCACGTGCAACAGGTCCATCTTGTCCGCCAGGTCATTGATCTTCACGCGGATGGCGAGGTTGTCCTGCACCACCCGATCGATGTACTGCTCGTAGGTCTCCTCAGGAACACGGGTGATGTGCTTCAAGGCTTTCACCACACGGGGAGAGAATCCTTTCTTGAGGATCTCTGCTTCGGTCAAGGTTGATCGCTCGAGCACGTCGTGCAAGGCGCCTAGCATCTGTTCGTCGAGGTCGTGGCCGCGCATCATCACGCGCATCACGTGCAGGATGTACGGGTTGCCGAAACGATCGGTCTGTCCACGGTGCACCTTCGCGGCAAGCCGGATGGCGGTTTCCAGCAAGTGTTCCATGGTCTGCCGTCAGGGCTTTGTCAGTTCGATGCGGAGATCCAACGCCTTGGGATCGTTGGCGATGGCGGAGAAGTCGGTGTCCAACTTCACCTTCTTGGGGTCCGGGCTTTCCTTCAGCATCGTCTCTGCCGCCCCGGTGTTGGCGATGGGGTTGGCAAAAGCGAAGCTCATCTTGTACTTCATGGTGCTGAGGAACTGCGTCATGTCCGTGGTGTCGGAAGGGTCGTCCTCTTTGCCCATGTCGGCGCCGATGCCGCGCGCGTGCCCATTGTTCGTGCGCACCAAGGTGTTCCCTTCCCAGGCGAAGAAGTCGTGGTTCACACCGGTGCTGTCCTTCATCAACACGTTCAAGGCGGCGTTCAACGCGGTCACATCCGCAAAGCAGAATTGCAGCCGTTGCACGTACTTCTCCTTGTCGGTCACCTTCACCTTCTTGATGCCGGGCACCTGCTTCAACGCGGCCACTTCATCCTTCAGGTCCATGGTGCCCATGTCGCCGGCATCCTTGTTCTTGGTCTTGTCGAGACCTTCCAGCGCCTTCATCATCTCGCCCATTTCGCTCATGTCCACCACGTATTCCATGGTGCCACTACCATCCTTCTTGAAGGTGTAATTCTCTTCGATGGTGATACAGCCCGTGAAAACAGCAAGTAGGGCAATGGCGGCGATGAACCGTGGACGGAGTTGGAGGCGCATGGACGTCGAGTAGTGGGCTAAGGTAGCGCCCTCGACCGAACCGACCGCACCTCAGGAACCAGTGACGGAACGTGTAGCCCAAAAGCGAACGCCCCGCCTTTCGGGGCGGGGCGTTCGAAAAGATCAAAGAGTTCAGCGTACCAGTGGCACACGGATGGTGCGTTGGTCGTTGCCGTTGGTGATGCGCAGGAACCAGATGCCGTTGTTCAGTCCTTCAGCAGGGATACTCACGCGTGCAGGTGAACCGGCAGCGACGCGGGTGGTGTGCAAGCGACCGGTCGCATCGAACACGTCGATCACCACCTTGAGGCCGTTGTCGAAGCCGTGGGCGACGATGAACTTATCATTGGCGTAGTAGGCGTTCAAACCGGCCGTAGCGGCAGCGCTCGCCATGCTCGTGGACAGTTCCACGCTCATGTCCGTGGTCCATGTGCCTGAGCAGATGCCATTGCTCACCGTAAGCGTCACGGTGTAGGTACCTGCTTCGGCCCAGCTGTAGGTCGGTGTTGCTTCAACGCTGGTCATGCCGTCGCCGAACTCCCAGAAGTACGAATCCATCTCACCGCTCGTGTTGTCGAAGAACACCGGAGCATTCACCAGCACAGTGGTGCTTTCCACGGTTGCGCTGGCTACAGGTGCTTCACCCGCACCGATCACGAAGGATCCGGCCTCGAAGGCGCAGTCGTTGGCGTCGGTCACAGACAGACCGTACGTACCTGGCAGGGCAACGAGGTCCTCCTCGGTGCTACCGTTGCTCCACGCGTAGGTGTATGGGGCCGTGCCGCCGAGCACCTGAATGTCCACGAGGCCATCCTCCATGTCCGGGCAGGTCGCATCCACGAGGTCCGCGGTGGCTTCCATGGCCGCAGGCTGTTCGATGCGGAAGGTTTGCTCCAAGGCACCACAACCGGCAGCGCTGCTCACCCGCACGGTGTATTCACCAGCAGGCAATTGGTCGTTGATGGCCACACCTTCAGCGATGGTCTGTTGCAGGATCACGTTGTTGGTAGCGTTCAACCAGATGATCTCCATGGGCGCATCGCCGACGTGGACGATGGAACCCGCGCCATCGCTGCCGAAGCAACGCGCTGCATCCGCGTAGAACGGCACCGGTGCGCTGGCGTGCAGCAACAGGCGGGCCTCGTCGTTCGCATCAGCCGCGTCGATGGCGAAGCTGTAGGAAGCGCCTTCCACCAAGGATGTCATGGTACCGGTCTGGAGATCTTCCAGCACCAGGCAGGTAAGACCCAGGTTCTCCATGTTGCTGGCGGTCACGGTGTACGTTCCGCTCACGGCCACGTCCACCATCACCGGGATGGTGATGTCCGTGTTGTACTCCCCGAAGGCACTGATGGCGATCATCTCACCGGTGGGTGCCATGGTCGCGATCTGCGGTGCATCCGGGTGGGCGAAGGTCATCTTCGGTACGTCGTCCCCGTCGAGTTCGGCGGTTCCCGCGTTGAAGATCACCACGGTCTCATCGTTGTACGTATTCACAGCACTGGTCACCTTCAGGCGCAGGCCGGTGAAGGAGCTCACTTGATCGCCACCGAAGAAGCCGCCCGCACGCTGGGCCACTTTATCCGACTCGTTGAACGAGAGTTGGGCACTGACTGCATTGGCTTTCACCAAGAAGGCTTGGCTACTCTGGATGGTATCGGTTGCACCGTTGGTGCCGTTGTCGAGGCTGATGTCGTACACCGCCGTGTTGCCATTGACCGGGTTGTAGTACCAGATGTAGTCTTCCACGTTGGTGCGGTCGATGTTGCTGAAGAGGATCGGGCTCGGAAGCAGATTGCTCACTGCGTTCCAACCGTCGATCGTCGGTGCGCTGTTGTTGGTGTAGCTCAGTGGCACATCGATCGAGGTGCTGGCGATGTTGGGATTCCCGATCATGTCCACCGTAAAGGCGGTGGTGGTAGTGAGGCCGGTGCCGCACCAAGCTGCAAAGCCTTGGCCAAGTGCAAGGGATTGCGAAACGCTCGAAACCCCTACCCAACCGGTATCGATGTCGGCATAGGCCAAGGACTCATCATACCAACGCACGCTAGGCCAAATGTTCCCACTGCCCACCGGGTTGTCGAAATTGGGGAAGTTGGATCCAGGGAAACCGGCGGTGATGAAGTCGTCCTTCCACTCGTTCACTGTTTGACCGAGGACCGGGCTACCCATGAGGCGCCAGTTGGTGGCACCAGCAGGGATGTACCGCTGCATGGTGATCTCACCGGTGAACACACCACCTACAGGACCCAGACGGCCGGTGCCGTTGGCATCGCTCTGCATGACCACACCGCCCGTTGCGGTGGTCTCGAAATCTCCAGCTTCCACGAACAAGGTGCCGCGAATGGCCATAGGATCGTTCACCGTTGCGCTGCTGCTGTTGTTCACGGTCACATCATAGAAGCTCGGAGTTCCAGCAAGGCTGATCGTAACGACCTCGCCGAACAACTCCACCAAGCTGTTGTCCTGTGGGGTGAGCGTACCGGTCACGGTGAAGGCGTCGCCATCAACCGTGAGCGAACTACCGTTGGCGAGGATCAAGGTTCCAGCCACGATCACGTCCCCAACGGTGACGGAGTTCACATTGGTCACCACATCACCGGACTGCACATTCATATTGATGCCGCTCGTCCAGAAGGCTGGCCCAGCAGTACCGCTCGGAGTATCGCTCCAGATCGGGTCCTCCACATCGCCGGTGGCACGACTGTAGTAATCTGTTACGGCGGCCGTCAACACCGAGATCTCGTTGCTCGTCGCAGCCGAAGCACAGCCACCGACTGCCCGTACCACGTAGTAATAAGAGGTCGATCCTGCGATACCGGTCACCACTTCGGAAGTGTTGGTGCCTGCATCGAAGTTGTTATAGCCCGGCAAATAGTTCGTCGAGAGGGCGGAATAGGTGTGCGACCCGAGATCCGTGACCACATCGATGTTGAACTGATCCCATTCGGTTGCCAACGTTGGGAAGCCCGAACCCGGATTGGTGGTGACGCCACCGGAAACCGAGGACTTACGACGCAGGGTCTTGTCCACGGTGGTGAGCCCTCCGCCTGTCCAAGCTGCGCCGGGATCTTCTCCGATCCTTCCGAAGATGTCCACATTGCTGGCGGTGCTGATCTTGTACAAGGCCACGGCATCATCCCCGTTGAAGTTCACCGCAGTGTTGTTCACACCGGAATAGAGGGCCGCACTGGCATTCTGATAAACGATGGTCGCACCGTTGGCCAGGGTTCCGGAAAGCAGGACGTCGTTGGATGGTGAAACACCACCGTTCACGTACAACCGCAAGCGGTAATCGCTCAGATCCACCGATGCGCCAGTGCCGTTGAAGATCTCGATGTACTTGTTGCTGCTCGAACCCTCCACGTATTCTGAAATGAACAGGTCCGTAGCCAAGGTGGAGGTCAAGGTGTACACATCGAGGTAGTAGTTGGTAACACCGGCAATGCTGTTCCAATTGGCAGTGAACGACGTGGAACCCACCGAAGTACCGGCGGTTGCCACAGGATCTACAGTGACCTCGTCGTCGGTGATCGTGAGTGTGCGGGAAGGGCCCACTGTTGGCGTGCCTTGACCGCCCGTCAGGTTCTGGAGTTCGAAGGTGAGTACCTCGGAACCATCACAGATCCCGTTATCCGTTACCGTAAGAGTCACCGTTTGGGCGGTGCCATCGTTGGCTGGGAAGGTCACGGTTTGGGTGCTGTAGCTGTTGATCCGGCCAGCATCGCCGCTGGTCAATACCACATCCACGGACGTTGCAAGGGAGGGACTGAAGTCGGTGATGTTCACCGTGACATCATACGTACCGACACCTTCGCTTACGGTGGCGCTGGTGACGGCGAAACTCACGTTCGTGCAGAGGTCATTGTCCGTGATGGTCAAAGCGTATTGGTCGTTGGTACCTATCTGGGGGGTGCCTTGACCACCTGTGATGTTCTGCAGTTCGAAGGTCAAGGTGGCATTGCCATCGCACAGGCTGTTGTCCGTAACGGTGATCGTCACGGTCTCGTCGGTGCTGGATCCACCGGGGAAGGTGACCGTTTGGGTGGTGTAGCTGTTTATACGGCCAGCCGAACCCACGATCAGCACCACATCCACATCGGTATCGGTCGTGGCATCCTCATCGGTAATGGACAGGGTCAGGTCCACCGTGCCTACCCCTTCACTCACCGAACTGTTGGTGGTCGCGAATTCGACGGAGGTGTTGGTGCTCGTGGCAGAGACAGTACCACCGAGAACGAGATCATTACCGGCCAATCGACCAACCGCTACCGTTGCTCCAGCATTCGTTCCTCCCCAAGCGTACAACCGAAGGGTAACCGTCGTACCAGAAACAACATTCTGCAACGCGGTAATTCCAGTGAGGTCAACCTGAGTTTGAGCAGCACCGTTGGCCCCGCTCGCGGTCATGGTTTGTGGAGAACCAATTGGCACTCCCGCTGTGGCAAACCCATCCAAGCTGTATTGCCATTGGAAAACGGCAGGTGCTGTTGCACCCGAACGTCGAACATTGATATCGATGGTGGAAAGGGAAACCTGGAATCCGGCTGCCGCACCAGCGGTCAATTGGAAATACTCAACTGCCGAGATCGCGTCTGAAAGAGATGCCGCAGTCGTTGACCATGCAGTTGAGGAAAACGCATTCGCCAATGCCGAAGCAGTGATCCCTGAACCTCGCGTCAAGGCCGAAGTGTTCATATTTGACGCAATCGTTGTCGCTGAGAACGAAGCTTCGTTTCCAGCCAGACCTGCAGACTCCCATGCCAGTACTTGGCCAGCAACAGGGGACAGCATCAGAGCTGAGCAAGAAGTTGAAAGCACCAATTTTTGAAGCGTATTGAGCTTCCTCATATCGTAGGGGTTTTGGTCCGGACCTGGGGAGGCAGACCGGTAGGGTTCGGATTTGGGGTGGTGAAGGTACGCTTCAACCCTGATCCAACAAGGGATCGTTGATTAGTTCACGAACGGATCGACCGTCCGTTCAAAGGGCCAGCAAAGCAGAAGCCCCCGGGACATCCGAGGGCTTCGCAGGTAGGTCGGTATTCGTTACCGCGACACTGGGATCCGGAAGGTCCGCAGATCGGTGGCGTTGGCGACCTGCACGAACCAGACGCCGGTGGTGAGCGGCTCGTTGGTCACGGTGATGCGGGCGGGGGTGGCTGCATAGCGCCCGTCGTACAGGACCTGGCCGGTCACGCTCAGCACCCGCACGTATACGGGTAGCTCGTTGTTGAAGGCATGTTCCACCAGAATGGAGCCGTTGCTGTACCAGGCCCGGGTGGTTTGTGTGGTCTGCTCGGCCTGCCCGGTGGTCGCACCCACGGTGATGGTCACGGTGGTGGTGCTGCTGCAGGTGCCGTCATTCACCGTGAGGGAAACCACGTAGGTACCCGGGGCGGCGTAGGTGTGCTCGAGTGCGAGTTCGGTGCTCGTGGTGCCATCGCCGAGGTCCCAGAGATGCGCCAGATCCGGGTCACTTCCGCTGGAAAGCGACAGGGCAGCGCCGACAGCGATGTTCGGTTCGTCCACGATCAGGACGGCTTCTGGGGAAACGCCCTCCGCCACCTCGACGGGGATCGGTGGCAAGGCACAGCCGTTGGCATCGGAGACCTGGATGGTAACTGCTCCGGAAGGGATATGCTCTGCACTTCCGATCTGGCCGGTCGACCAGCTGTATGCATAGGGTGCCGTGCCACCGCTCGCCAGAACGGTGACGTTGCCCTCTTCACCCGCACAGACCGGGTCCTGCACATTGACATCCGCAACGAGTTGATCTGGCTCGACCATGTCGATCGCGGCGCGCAAGGTCCCACAGACGGTCAGGCCTTCGACGCGCACCTCGTAGGACCCTGCGCCCAAGGCCGGGCTGCTAACCGGTCCGCTGAACACACCGCTCGCGGAGGCCAGTTCGGTGTCGCCACTGGACCAGACCACGTCAGCGGGCCCGCTCAGGAGTTCCACCGTGGCCATGCCATCCGTGCTTCCGGCACAGGTGGGGTTCTGCACATCGAGCGGAACCGGGGCCGTGCCGTGCAGCACAAAGCGGGCTACTTCGGGCGGTGCGTTGGCCAAGGCGTCGAAGGTGTAGGTGGTGCCTTCCTGCAGCGTCGTGGTGATGGCCGCAACGGGGTCTTCCAAGGTGAGGCAGGTAAGCCCTACCCCATCCAGCCCGGTGATGGTGAGGGTGTAGGGTCCGTTGGTGGCCACTTTGAGCATCACGGGAATGGCGATCTCGGCGGTGTAGGATCCGTAGGCATTGATCGCCAGGAGCACGGCTCCATCACCGGTGGTGGCGATGCGCGGAGCGGTCGGGTGCGAAAAGGTGTACTTGGGCACGTCTTCCCCATCGGTGGCCGGGCTTCCGCTGTAGAAGACGATGAGCGCCTCGTCGCTGAGGTTACCGGCCGCATTGGCAACGTGGAGCCGAACGAAGCCGGTGGCACCTTGCGCTACGGCGGCAGGCGAGCCTGGCAAATGGGTAGCGATCGAGGGGGACTGCCCCACGACCTTGGCCGAGAGGAGTGACAGTACACTGGCGAGGAGTAACGTGTTTCGCATGGTCCTTCGGGTTGAGTGGCACAGGGAAGCCCTGCTGCGTGATGCTACGCGGCCGGTGGTGCAGGGTTCCATTCGGCACCGAACCATTCGACCAGCGCCCATTGCGGCGTGGACCGACCGGCCGAAAGCGCCCATGACCGGAGGGGTGGAACGCAACAGCCCCCGGGGTTACCGGGGGCTGCGCCTGAGGGGAACGCGGTACCGCCTAGTGCACCACGGGCAATGAGAAGGTCCTTGCGCTTGGGCCGCTGCTGATCCGGACCAGCCAGACGCCCGTGGCCAATTCGGCCGTTGGGAGAGTAAGGCGTGCTGGCTGTCCGGCGAAGCGGTGTTCTTGAACCAGTTGGCCGTTGGTGCTGAGTACGCGCACGAGCACGGGCTGGTTGTCGTTGAAGTTGTGGTCGATCACGATCACGTCGCCACTCACCCAGGCATTGAGGGTTTGGCCGACGACGGTCGGTAGGCCCGTGGTGGTCTCCACGGTCAGTTCCAGTTCGGCGATGCTGGTGCAGGTGCCGTCATCCACCGTGAGGGTGATGGTGTAGTTGCCCGGAGTATCGTAGGTGTGTGTAGGCTCCAACTCGGTGCTCGTGTTGCCGTCGCCGAAGTCCCAGGTGTTGGATACCCCGATCGCCGTAGCGACGAAGAAGGTGACCTCATCCCCTACCATCACGCTCACGCTTTCCACGGAGATGCCGGCCTCGGGGCCTTCACCTGCGCTCACGAGGTACTCTTGCGGTGCCAGGCTGCATCCGTTGGCATCGGTGACCTCCACGGTGTAGGTACCGGCCGCCACTTCGATGGCGCTGTCGGTGGCACCGTTGCTCCAGAGGTAGGTGTAGGGTGCGTTTCCGCCCAGCACCATCAGGTCGATGGTACCATCCTCGGACTCGGGGCAGCTGGTCGGCATGGCATCGGCCTGCACTTCCAAGCCGGTCGGCTCGTCGATGGCGAAGGCCTGCACCAGGTTACCGCAACCAGCGGTGCTGGTGATGCTGATGCTGTACTCACCGGCTTCCAAGGCGACGATTTCGCTCGGTCCGGCCTGTACCCCGTTCTGTTCGAGGAGCACGATGCCGTTGGCATCCATCCACAGGATGTCCACCGGACCGCTACCGATCTCGACGCTGGCGGCACCATCATCGCGACCCGCACAGCTGGCTGCGGTGGTGCTGAATTGGAGCGGAGCGCTGGCATGCAGGATGAAGCGCACGTTGTTCGGATCATCGTTGGCCAAAGCGGTGAAGGTGTAGGAAGCGCCTTCCACCAGCGGGGTGCTGATGTTCAAGGCCAGATCCTCCAGTCGCACACAGCTCAAGCCTATGAGATTCAATCCGTTAGCGGTGATCGTGTAGTCGCCATTGATAGCCACGTCCACCATCACAGGAATGCTGATGTCGATGGTGTAGGGTCCATAGGCGTTGATGGCGATCATCTGGCCTTCGTCGCCCACGGTCGCGATCTGCGGTGCCTCGGGGTGTGCGAAGACGAACTTCGGCACGTCGTCACCGTTGGTCTCGGGAGCCCCTTCGCTGAAGACCACGAGGGTCTCGTCGCTGTATTGGTTCATGGAACTGGAGATCTGCAGGCGCACGATATTGGCGGTCTGCTCCTGGTCGCCACCGAAGAAACCGCCGGTGTTGTCGGCCACCTTTGCGCTTTCGCTCACGGTGGTGGTCACGTTGCTACCAACGGCCTTCAACCAGAAGCCTTGGCTGCTTTGGACGGTGTTCGTGCCATTGTTCAGACCAATGCCCAGGCTGATATCCCACGTTGCGTTGTTCCCTGTTGCGGGATCGAAGTAGGTGATGAAATCCTCCACATCGCTACCTCGGCTGATCTGATCGAAGGCGATCGGGCTTGGAAGTGGATTGCTCACCATGTTCCAGCCATCGGTGGCAGGCACGCCGGTGTTGGTGTAGGACATCGGCAAGGCGATCGGGCTGCTGGCCACGTTCGGCACACCGGTCATGTCCACCGTGAAGGCCGTGGTTGTGGCGAACGTGCTGCCGGACCAGGCCGCGAAGCCTTGACCCGTTGCCATGGCTTGGGTGTTGCTGGTCGCGCCGGTCAACCCGTTTATGACCGCTGCGCCGGTATTGGTCTCATCGTACCAACGGATGCTTGGCCAGAAGATGCCACTGTTGATCGGGTTGAAGAAGTTGGGATAGTGGGATCCGGGGAAGCCAGCGGTGAAGAAATCGTCCTTCAGATCATCCACCGTTTGGCCGCTCACCGAGCTGCCCAACATCCGCCAATTCGTCGCACCTGCGGGAATGAAACGGTTCACGGTGAGGTTGCCGGAATAGGAAGCCGTAGCCGCTACTGGACCGAGACGACCGGTGCCGGAAGCGTTGCTCACCAAGCTCACGACACCACTTGCTGTGAAGACGCCATCGCTGAGCAACAAGGTTCCCCGAATGCCTGCATTGGCACTGCAAGTAACACCAGTTGGAGCATTGATGGTCAGGTTATTGAGATTCAATGTACCTGATCCACTTAAAGTAGCACTCGAAGCGGGTTGCATGACCATGGTTCCGGTTCCACCGCCGAGGAATCCGTTGATCTGAGCACTTGAACCATGTACGGTCAGCGTATTCGAACCCAAGGTCAGGGTCGAGGTGGCCGCTAGGGTCAGATCATTCACATCGGTATTACCGACCAAGCTGACAGAATGACCCGCTTGCACGATCACGATCGAATTGGAATTGAACGTTGCCGCCCCTCCTGGACCACCGATGTTGTGGCTCCAGATGGCATCACCGGCCGTTCCGCTTCCTTGGCTGTACCAAGGCGTGTTGGTTCCGGCGCACACGCAGGAGCCGTTGATCAGGTCGTTGGTGGTATTGGCATCGGCATCATCGCAGGCATCGCCGATAAGGCCGAAGAGCGTTGGGCAGTTGTCCGTGCTGTTGCTCACGTACCCAGCTACTGGGGTACAGGAGGTTATGAAGCTCGCGGGGTCACCGAATCCATCGCCGTCCTGATCCTGGTAGCGGACCGGGGTGGTGTTGATGGTGATACCTGCCGTGGTCGAGAACAAGGGACATCCGCCTGCTGCCGGGACGGTATAGGTCACGGTATAGGAACCCGTCGAACTGGAACCAAGGGTCACGAGACCGGTACTGTTGTCGAGGGTAAGTCCCGCAGGCGTAGCAGTATAGCTACCTCCGGCGGTGCCCGTGCGGGTAACGGAGGCCGTACCTGCCCCTTGGCAGAACGGAAGACCACCGTAGCTGATCGTCGCGGAAGCCGGGGTGGTAACGGTGACCGCCACATCGGTATTCGTGGAACCGCAACCGTTGCTGACCGTGATGTTGTAATTGCCTGATTCTGCGCCGGAAACGGTTGGGGTTGCATTGGCCGCGTCTGGGCTGTAGGTGCCAGTACCGGTCCAGGCGTAGATCAAAGGAGCCGTACCCGTTGCCGTGGCGCTGAGGCTGAGGCTACCGCCGGCACAGATCGGGCTGTTGCTGGTGGCTGCGGTGATCTGTGGGACGGTGCAGAAGTTGAGCTTCAAGTACCGGAGGTTACCGGTATCTAGCGCTTCATTGTCACAAATGGTGAAGGTCCAGTTGCCGTTCGGGTTTCCGGCGAAGCCGTCAAGGGTCTCTTCCGGGGCATAGGTACCGGTGACATTGCTGGTATTGGTCGCCGTCAAGGCTGTTCCTCCGTCCAGGAAGATCAAAGGGGATCCTGGGCAAGCAGCAGGGTTACCGAGGTTATCCCCGTTCCCGAAACGGTCGAGGATGAGGTTACGGGTAACGCCGCCGGGCGCTGTAAGGCTGATGTGGATATCGCGGTTGTAGGTATGACTGACGATCACCTCGACGCTTTCCAGGCGGGCGTTGCCGGCGCCAGTTCCGAGGGTGGTCGGCAAGCCGCTGATCGCCACGGGAACGACCAGGTTGTTGCTGGAAGCGCAGCCGTTGTCGGGGAGTGCATTGTAGGAAACCGCAGCCATGCACAGTCCATTCGGGTAGTCGTACGTGACGATGACTTGACCATCGCCGCCGTCTCCGCCACTACGAGTACCACTGGTTCGTTCCGCACCGCCACCGCCACCGCCCGGAGCAGAGCCGTTGAATCCATTGCCGTTACCATCTCGGCCATCTCCACCGTCACCGCCTCCCGCAGGAGCAGTAGCTCCGTTGACGCTTGTTGCATCAACACCGTTCGCGGCATTTCCAGCGGACGAACCACCTCCTCCACCGGCCGTCCCTGAAGCGTCAGCGCCATCGCCACCACCGAACTTCACCGTTCCGATGCTGGCCGCAGCAGAGCCACCGGTAGCGCCGTTCGTACTGTTATTGGCCGCAGAACCTCCTCCTTTAGCAAGGATCGTTGTTGAGGTTCCGAACCAAGAATCGCCTCCTGGGGCGGTTGAATTACTTCCTTGGCCGACGGTCACGGTATAGTTACCTGGACTTACAGCTAGTACACTTCGCGCATAAGCACCACCACCGGCTCCACCTCCTCGCCCGGATGAACTGCGGGAACTGCCTTGTCCACCACCTCCCCAACATTCAACGGTCACCTGAGTCACCCCTGCAGGCACGGTATAGGTGCCGTTCGCGGTGAAGGTCTGGGAGATCTGCGGTAGCGCGTCGGCCACCAACACCAGCAGCAAGGCCAGTGTAAGCATTGGGCGCAAGAAGCGACCTGTCATTGAGGGAGAGTTCGAGGTTCTTTCCATTGGTCTAGAGCTGTGTTCAGCGGGGCGTTGTACTCGGCCCAGCGTCGAAATGTTTCGACGGACAGGAAATACCAGCCAATGGAACCGTAATAATCCACGACGGACGTATAGCGAAGCCAATTCGAATTTGACCTTGGGCGAATAGCCGCTCGGGGGGCTTTGGGACCGCCCGCCGGTTCCACTTGCACAAGAACGCAGATGCACTGTACGGCACCACGACCTCCCAAAATGCACAAAGCGCCTTGCGGCGCTTTGCTCATTCGTGAACCCGTAGGGAGTCGAACCCCAAACCTCCTGATCCGTAGTCAGGTGCTCTATCCAATTGAGCTACGGGTCCCCTGAAAAACGGCTGCGAAGATAGGTATTTTCGAGTTCCGTTGAACTAGCTGGGTGAAGACGATCAGATCCAGTCGTTCAGCCAGTAATAGACGATGGCTGCGAACTCCCGTAAACAGGTGATCTCCAACTTCAGGTAGTTCCAGAACGTGTAGCGCAGCCCGGGGTTATCGGAGACATCCGGGGCCCAAGCCTTGCCCCCGATGGTCTTGTGTGCGTAGTTGAAATCATGGTTCATGGCATGGTCCCAAGCCGGTGAACCGCAAACGTCCCGCACTCCGACCCGTCGAAAGGCAAGCACACTGCGGTACATGTTCTCCGGAGCGGTGACCAAGGCCATTCGGGCGGTTCGATCCACCATGCTCTTCGTAACCTCCAAGGCTTGAGCGCGCGTGTTATCGCCTTGCGTGATCAGGAGCATCCGATCCCTGGAAACTCCACGAAGGCCCAGTTCCTGGATCATTTGAAGCATGGCATCGGCCGTATCGGGGTGCACCACCAGAACGGAAGCGTGCGGGTTCTCCTTGGCCAGTTCAGCTGCGCGATGAAGCCGCAGCAGTTCCGGGCCAGAGGGCATTCCGCTGCCACCGAGGACCACGATCACATCGACCTGACCCGTGCATTCACCGGCAGCCAAGCCCAACCACCGGTGCACATCGAAGGGGATCCTCGTGAAGGCGAGTGCGGCGAGCAGAAAGGCACCAAAGCCAGAAACGAGAAGCAATCTCCGGAACCAATGCTTGACCACCCGACCGAGCCAGCCAGCCAGCATTCCGAGCGTAGGCAGCATGTCCCGCATGGGCGCAAGGTAGAGCCCCGATGATCGACCGATACCCTGCAATTACGGCTTGTAGTACTTCAACGCCTCAGGCATGTAGGCCTCGAGGTCGCGCATCCGGGTCTCGTCGCTCGGGTGCGTGCTGAGGATCTCCGGCGGTGCTTGTCCTCCACCACCGCTCATGCGCTCCCAGAACTTCGGTGCTTCGCGGGGGTCGTATCCGGCCATGGCCATGAAGACCAAACCCATCTTATCGGCTTCGCTCTCATGCTTGCGGCTGTACGCGAGCATACCCAACTGGGAACCGATGCCGTAGCTCTGAAGGAACAGATCCCCGGCGAGTGAGGGTTTCTGCTGGGTCAGGACCTCGAGCGTCATTCCCGCTCCTTGCACGGCAAGGCCTTGGCTCATGCGTTCGTTGCCATGGCGCGCGATCGCATGGGCGATCTCGTGGCCCATCACCACCGCCAAGCCCGCATCGTTCTGGGTGACCGGTAGGATCCCGGTATAGACCACGACCTTACCGCCGGGCATGCACCAAGCGTTCACCGTAGGGTCATTGACCACATTGAACTGCCACTCGAAACCAGCGATCCGATCAGAGGCATTGTTCTCATTCAGATAGGTCGTGGCGGCTTGGGCCAAGCGGTTCCCGATCGTCCGAACACGCTGCACATCGGCGCTGCCATCCGGCATCGGTTGGTTCTCATGCAGGAACTCGCCGTACTGCGTATCGGCCATGGCCATCATCTCTCCTTCATTCACCAGGTTAAGCTGGCGACGACCGGTGATCGGAACTTTGGCGCAGCCCTCCATCACGAGGATCGCGAAGAGAAAAAAGATCGCTTTCGTTGGCATGGACTATTGGATCACAGCGGAAAGCCCCCGGTCCTGCAGGGCATGGCAACGGGCTTCGAGCTGGTCGAAGGTGCCGCGTTTCACGCTGCACTTACCGTTGTTGTGTACGATCCAAGCGCATTGTTCGGCTTGGATGGGCTCATGATCACAGACCTCCATCAGGGAGAGGATCACATGATCGAAAGTGTTCACATCATCGTTGTGCAGCACGATCTCACGGACCGGGCCGGTCTCGCAGAGAACCTCCTCGAGCAGAAGTTCCTCCGGAGAGAACTGGTTGCGCATGGACATGGGACAAAATTACGACGGTCGCCCGACTGCGCCCACGATCCTCCAAGATGATCGACGCTGGCCCGTTCCTCAGGCCAGAGCACTAGGGCTTTGCCAGGATATCGGCGCCGAAGCGTTCGAGCAGGGCTGCAGCCTCTTGCATGGGGATGCGCTTGCCATTGAGGTAAGCGGTGATGAAGGCATCCTTCACACCCGAAGCAACTGCTTGGTCCTTGCGGATGCGTGCTTGTTCGGTATCGCCGTAGCGACCGGTGGTGTAGCGGATCTTGGCGGTCTCGGTGCGCTCGCTATTCAGCGGAACGATGTTGAACAGCTTGTCCAGAGCAACCGGCTTGCTGTACACACCGACCTGCACGGTGTAGAACAGTCCGCGGATCAACTCCACCTGATCAGCTGGTGCAGCACCTGGCACGTTGTAGTACGCGGTGGCTTCAGGCTGTGGTACGAATTGAGCGACGATGGCTTCTGCGCTTGCTGGATACTTGTCCAGAACGTTCGTGGAGGTCGTGGTCGCTGGCGTGGTGGTCGCAGCTGTGCTGAGAGGCGCTTGAATGACGGCCGGTTGAACACCCGATGTTGCGCTAATGCTCGTGGGGCGAGGCTCCAACACGCTGTTGCCTTCGGTCCTTGGTGCGGTCACAGGCTCCGTGGAAACGTTGGTCGCGATGGACGGTGTCACGTTGCCATTGCCCGTGGAGCTCGCATTGGACTGCGATCCGCTCGCGACTTGGACGGGCGTTGCGACCGCGAGGACTTCGCTGCTATTGGCTGCAGCGCGCGATTGGCGCATCGCTTCGGCCAACGGGATCCGCACGCCATCGCGGTAGGCCACGACGAAGGCATCGCGATAGCCACGATCACGCACCTTGTCCTTGGCACCGGCCGCCTGATCGAATCCGGTGAACAGTCCGGCGGTGTAACGCACCAATCCGTTGGACGTGTGTTCGCCCATCACCGGGGTCATATCGCTGAAGGCCTCCTCAGGGATCGGTTTACGGAAGGCGCCGATCTGGACTTTGAAGACCAGACCTGAAGGCATGCGCACATCCATGGGGATCGGCGTTGCAGCGCGCTCCGCTGTGGGACGCAACGCGAAGATGTCATTGACCAACTGTTCGGGGAAGGCACTGCCATCGAACAGTTCAGGTACTTCAGCGATCGGACGTGCGGCGCGTTCAGCTGCGGCACGACCGTCGGTCCCGAAGGGTGCAGTGATCGCGCGGGTCGGTCGAGCAGAAGCTGTAGCACCCGAGTTCGAAGACGCATCGGATGCCGGGAGAGCGGATGCCACATTGCCACTGGACGCATTCGGCACGGCTGCTCCAGGTCCGGCTTGATCGCGTGTTTCAGCCAACAGGGCTTCGGTGCGGCGCGTACGCATTTCCAAGGCCATGGTCTCGGAGGAGCGATCGGCAGGGAGCCCTTGCAGCATCACGGCAGCTTGGTTCTCGTTGATACCAGCGGCACCACGGAGTCGAGCGGCTACATTGGTCAGTGAATCGGCACGAGCGGCCAACTGGTCGGCACGGGCGGTGAGCACTTCGTTCTTCGCTTGGGCCTCATCCGGTGTCAGGCGACCGGCAGCTTGATCCCGCTTTACCGTGGCGATCTCGTTCGCTAGCACCGTGCTCAACTCCCGGTTGATGCGAGCGGATCCTTCGGCATCTGCGGCGGCATCGTACTGCTCCAAAGCCCGTGCTTTGGCTTGGAAGTAGCGGCTCTCATCCTCGTTCCCGACGACCATGGCTTGTTCTTCGCCGGTCAAGTAGTAGTACTTCACGAGGCGATCGCGCAACACCTTGGCCTGTTCTGCGTCGCGCTTCTCGAGCTCAGTGGCACGCGCTTCTTCTGCCAAACGCAACGATGCTTCATGCAAGGAATCGGACTCGATGCGGGTACGAGCAGCCAGTTGTTCCAATTCCTCACGGTCGCGCTTGCGAGCGGTGGTCATGCTATCCTCGATGGCTGTTGCCTGATCCGCGAGTTCCAACGAACGCTGTTCCAATTCTGAACTCGTTGCCGCAGCACGTTCCGCCTTGATCGCCAGCAATTGCGGATCGTTGTTCGGGTCGAGTCCTTCTTGACGCAGGACGATGTTCTCCCCTTTCAGGTAATCCTCGTACCGCTTGATCGGCTTGAGCGCATCCACAGGCAATTGGGCTTCTGTCCGGTTGGCGAATTCCCGCGCCTCCATGCGCGCGCGCTCGGTATCGCCCGCGGCAGCTGTTGATGAAGCAACTTCACCGACGACAGTGCTGGGTACTTCGTTGGGTTCGGTCCGCTCAGCAACCGTGGTGGTTGCGTCGGAGTTCTCTCCGACTGTTGCAGCAACTGCGGTGGATGGTTCCACGTTCGAGGCCGGTTCTTCGGACTCGGCCCGTGTTGCGATCGAGACGGCCGGCTCAACCTCCACCCGAGCATCGGAGCCTTCGGATGCAGCCGTGGTCGTGATCGAAGTTCCAGCAGGTGTGGCTTGCGCGAGTTGCGGTTCGTCGATGCCAAGGACCCGGCGCGCGATGGTCTCGTAGGCCAAGGTCTCGCCGCGTTGGAATTCGTCGCTGATGAGATAGGTCTTCACGGTGATGGCCCGATCGATCTGCGCCAAGGCTTCGAGTTCCGATCCGTAGGCCGTGCGGAACAGACTGTCGCGAAGCAGAATATCCTCGCTACGATCGGCTTGCTTGCGCAACCCTTCTGCCTTCGTGAAGAGTGCGCGCGCTTCGGTCTGCATGCCTTGCGCCATCATCAACAGGTTCTCGTCGGGAGCAAGACCCTTGGTCGCCATCGTCTTGTCCACTCGCTTGAGGCTATCGTTCGCGGTGCGCCATTCTTCCTTCATGAGGAACGCACTGCGTTGCCCCAGTTCAGCGCGAATGATCATGCGCTCGTCGATGAGCTTGTCGGTACTCTTACGCAACTTATCATAGTCTTTACGAGGCTTGCCTACCATGGAATCCTCGAGCGCGTCGATCTGCTCATCCAGCACTTGCATGCGGACCAGATCGGCTTCCTTCATGGAAACCGCTTCATCGACTTTCGACGATCGGTGTTCCACTTTACTTGTGTAGATCTCTTGCGCATCAGGCACCACGGCGATGAAGCGATCGTTCACAGGATGTTCACCCAACGCATAGTTGACACGCGTGCGCTGAACGACCTCCGAGCGAACATCGTCCCCGACGGCTGTGCGGCTCAGGATCACTTCTTCGCCCTCCCGCTTCAAAGTTTCGGCCCGGTTCAAATGATCCTGACGCATCACACGCAAACGTTCCATCTTAGGCAGGATCTGCTCGCCGCGCTCAGGCGCCAATTCCAGCACAGCGGCTTGGCGGACCAATTCGCCGCGCAAGCTATCGGCCAACATCAGTTCCAGTCCGCTCAACCCTTGCAGTCGCGCGTTGGCCTCATCGAGGCCTTGCAAACGCTGTTTATCGCTCTCATAGTCCGAGAAGACCATGGTGATGATGTCCTCATCCTTGGTCTCGGCATAGAAGGTAGCCGGCATGCGGTCCATGTCCACATCTTCCATGGAGTAGTCATCTGCCGTACCCGTTTCGTCCCTTGAGGTTGTTGCCGTTGCGTTGTTGGCTTGCAAACGCGCATCCACCTGATCGATCATCTGCTGCAAGCTGTCGCGGATCTCGCTCTTCCGCTGTGCAGCAAGTGCTTGTTGCAATTCGGCCTTCTGGTTCTCCAACAAGAACGCATCGAGTTCGCGCTGTTCCTCGGCTGCACGTGGAGCGGAAACTTCAGAAGGCTGCGATACGCTTGGGCCTTCCTGCTCCTCGGCAGTTGAACCTACAGGCTCAGTGCGATCCTGATCGGTCGACGCATTCTTTGGGATCGCAGCACTTGCAACAACATCGGTTCCCGATCTGTCCTGACCGTAGGCTCCGATCGACCGTTCGGATGATACCGGTTCAACACTCGAAGCGTTTTCCGTCCGTTCGGTGGTTCCTGTTCCGGACTGCATGGCCGTGGCATCCACTGCTCGTTCCGTCGCACCGTCATTCGCACCGTTATTGACAGGGTCGGTCGTGGAGACTTGGTCTTCGGCTCCTTCCACCTCAGTATTGAGTTGCCCCACCGCACTACCGGCATTGGCGAGATCCTCATTCCCACGAACTGTGGTCGTTCCATCCTGCGCGCCGGAACGCACCTCTCCTTGCGCGAGATCACCGGTCGGTGTCGCCACCGTGCGCGCATTCGCACGTTCCGCATCACGCGAAGCATCGCGCTGTTGGGCTTGTGTCGCAACAGAACGGGCATCGGCAGTGGCCATTCCAGGATCCGCACCCCAATTGAAAGAGCGCGCTTCCACATCAGCTGTATTCGTGGTGACCATCGCATCGTAGCGCTGATCGATCGGAATGGAGGCAATGCGGCTATCGGCACCTGCGATACGTTGTCCCAGACCAGCCACCTGCTCCTTGGACAATTCCGTCGCCGTTGTATGCTTCTCTCCCACCGTGAGGTACCGGGTCAAGGCGTGCTCCCCGCGAAGCACAGAGGTTTCATGCTCCAAACCTCGCGCTTTGGTGAATGCTCCTTCGACCTCATCGTGGAGGTACGCCAGCTGTTGCTTCTCCTGGGTGATCTGTCGTGCGAGTTCATCCTTGCGCGACTTGTTCTTGGTCTCGGCCAATTCACGTTCAGATCGCGCGATGCGGTCCATGAATTCGTTCTCTTCCGTCCTCTTGCTGTTCGCCATCGTGAGGTTGCGTGCCGCTTCCTTCTCCTGTTCAGAAAGGGTCCGTCGCGCGCGTTCTGCCATGGTCAGGTCACCATCCGGACCTGCCTTGGTATCGAGGCGTTGCTTCAGGGTCTTCAGGTGTGTGACCGTTTCGTTCGGTTTCTTGGCCGTCACGGCATTCTCCAGGTCCATTGCCAGCTTCGACGCTGCGGCAGCACGCTGCTGCGTGGCCAACCGTTCGGTGGTCATGTCCTGCCCTGTACGATAGGCTGCGCGCGCCCGCAAGTTCGCTTCGCGGGATCGTTGACGCAACGATGCCGCCTCCACCATCTTCGCGCTGCGTGCCTCCTCATCGGTCATAGCGCTGGCTGCATTCACCAAGGCCTCCGCCTCGCGTGCCATGCGTTCCGCATCCGCAACCGATCCCACTGCAATGCCGAATGCTTGCTCGCTCTGCTCCTCCAACTCCTTCATCAGGAGTTCCTGTTCCGCGGCGTCCTTCTTCGCCATGCTCACCGCTTGTGCTTCGGTGACATCGCCAGCGAAGCCCGCTTGGGTCAAAGGATCCGAAGCAATGGAGGGTTCAGGCTCCGAGGAGGCGACCACCGGTGTCTCGCTGGTGATATCCAGTTTCGCTCGGCGCTTGATCTCCTCCATCATCAGCGCCAACATGTCCTCCTCGAGAGGCGTATCGAAGTAATTCCGAATGGCGAGTTTCTCCAGATCTCCTTGTTTGGTCAGTTCCAATTCTTGGCGGTAAGCACGCGGTGAGGACGAACGAGGGACATCCACGATGCCGACATGGGTTCGGCCCGATGGACCACATTCCACCAAGTAGCGGAACTGTCCACTGCGCGGCAAGGCCAGCACATACAGACCATTCTGATCAGTGCGCACATCCGCGACACGTTCACGCGTAACGGCATCTTCCACCTTGATGTGTGCTTTGCGATCGTTCGGATCGAACGCACTGGCGAAAGTGCCTTTGAGCACGGTAATGACAAGTGGTACTTGGGCCGTACCCACCCGGTACACATGGAGCTTGCCTTGTTCGCTGTCCCGACCACTGGCAAAACAAGCTTCCTTGTTCTCGGCATCGGTCATGTAGAAGAGGTCATCGTCCGGCGTGTTCACCGCGAAGTCCAGATTCTCCGGTGGGCCGAAGGTGTCCAAGCCCCTGTCGAAGGCGGAGCGGAACACATCATAGCCACCCATACTGTTGTGGCCCTTGCTGCTGAAGTAGAAACTCTTTCCGTCGGGATGGAGGAAGGCGAAATCCTCATCCTGATCCGTATTCACATAGCCGGCCAATTTGATCGGCGTCGCGAAGGTCCCATCGGGCATCAACTCGGTCCGATAGATGTCGCGGCCGGTCTTTCCATCCTTGCCATAGCTGGCGAAAAAGAAGGCACCGCCCTTGTCGGGCAGGTAGACCAGCGTGCGTTCCTTGCTCTTCTTATCAAGATTGCTCTTCAACTCTTCCGGCAGCACGACGATCTTTCCACCGATGTCGGCGAGTTCATAGAATCGGAAGAACTCCGTCTCGTCCACTTCCACCTTGTTCCGCACGGTGATCTCCTTGAGGTTGCTCAGGAGTTGTTGTCCGTTCCGGCATTGCTTATCCAGGGCTGCCACGGAAAAGCCTTCCAGTTCCTTCTTGCTTCCGGTTCCTTGGTACCGCTGATAGGCGGCCTGGGCATCCTTGAACTGGTAGTTGAGGTGGTAGGCCCGGCCCAGCCAGTACCATGCATCAGCAGGAATGCTAGGATCCTGAACTGCGAACTTCAGGTGACCGATGGCCTTGTCCTTGTCATCGCCACCGAAGAGCAAGCACGTACCGAATCGGTAATTGAGGACCCTGTCCGAAGGGGTGAGACTGACCAGTTGGCTATACAGCGGCAGGGCATGCACATAGTCCTTCTCTTCAAAAAGCCCATCGGCTTTTGAACGCACTTGCTGATCCCCTTGCGCGGAGGCGAGGGCAGCGAAAAGCAAGCAAACAACTATGCCCGTTGCGCGGGTCATTCCTTCGAGTGGGCGCTTGTACCCTGTTTCAGTGTTTGGGGTTTCATGAAGGTAGGTCCCTTTGCCCTCCGAGGGACATGCGGTTCTCGGTGCCTTTGATCAAACGCCCGATGTTCTCGCGGTGTGTGAAGAAGACCAATGCGCAGAGCACGATGGCGAAGCCGATCTTCACAGGACTGGAATCGTTCCAGATCAGTGCAACCGCTATCGGAAAGGAGACCGCAGCGCAAAGGGACCCCAGCGAAACGTAGCGGGAGAGGAAAAAGACCATGGCCCATACAGCGATACAGACGCCAGCTGCACCTGGATGCACGGCCAGCACACCGCCCAATGAGGTTGCTACTCCCTTGCCCCCTTTGAAGCCTGCGAAGACCGGGTAGAGGTGTCCGATCACGGTAGCGCCCACGAGCGCAACACGGAACCACATCCATGGAGCGTCGTCGGGTTGCAGGTCGGTGAAATTGGGGAGTATCCGCACGGGTATGAAGCCTTTGAGGATGTCGATGAGCAGTACGGGCACACCGGCCTTGGGCCCGAGCACGCGGAATGTGTTCGTAGCACCGGCATTGTGGCTGCCATGCTCGCGCACATCCACACCAAAGAAGGCCCGGCCCCACCAAACGCTGGTCGGGATGCTGCCGATCAGATAGGCGATCACCATCGATGCTATGCCGTACACCCAAGGGAATTGCATGGTTCAAAGTCCGAAGCGTTCGCGGAAGTCGTCGACCTTCTTCTTGTTGGTGAGTATGTACTGGTAGGGCACCAGTTCCTTGTTGCTATCGAGTTGACGTTTGTCGTCCTTCACTTCCGTCAACATGGTATTGAAGCTCGAATCGCTACTGTACGCGTAGAGGTAGTTCCGCGAGTACTGGAAGAAGTAGTAGCTCTGATCGTCCAACGCCAAGTAGATGGTCATGATGTCGCCACTGCGCTTGCGCTCCAGGTGGATCTTGCCTTTCACATAGCGATACAGCGGCTTCTTGAGGATGCTGGCGATGCCGATCGGGCCTTCACTGATCCAGCTTTGTTCCGGTCCATCCCAACGCATCTTCACATCGGCGAGCACCAGCGGCTTCACGATCTCATCGGGTAGTTTCTTGATCTCCCCTTTGATGCTGAGTTCGCTGATGAGCTTATCGGATCGCTCCAAGCCGAGCAGCTCCCGCAACATCTTCTCGTAATATGTCTTGGTGATGTCCACCTGCTTTTGTTCGGGGTAAGCGAGGATCTCGCTCGCCATCCGCTCCAGCGCATTGTCCAAGAAGTGGAAATCCGCGATCATGACCTCGCTGGTCGTGAGCTTCTCCTCTTCCGCCTCGAACCGTAGCGCCCCAACGTTCGTCAGGTTGATCCGTCCAAGATCCACGCCGTGGGAGATGCGGCCATCGCCTTGGATCAAGCAATTCTCGACAGCCAAACTCACGAGATCACCCGGCAGATCACGCTTCCGGATCTTGTCCTTGTTGGAGATCATGTACTCTTTGCGGTCCTTATCGAAGTACAGCAAGCCCTTCGCCGTGATGATCGGCTTGTCCTTGCGGTCGGCGGTGCGGCTCAAGAAGGTGCCGTAGGTCTTGAAGGGATCCTCGGCCGTGAGGTAGACACCGGCACCGATCAACGTACCTTGGTCATCGAAGAGGGTATCAGCCACCGGGATGAAGACCTCCAAGGGGTCGATGGCCCCGGAGAACTTCATCCAGTTCTTGGCCAGACCGGTACAACCATGTTGGATCCTCGTGCTGCCGGCGAAATTCAATTCCTTGATGCTTGCCGTGAGCATGACATCGCCGAAGAAATCGAACGCCGGGCTGAGTTGGAAGTCCTGCTCCTTGGTGATGCGACCACGTGCATAGGTCTGATAACCGGTATCGACGGCGATGGTCTGCAGGCTGATCTTGAAGGCCTTGTTGTTCTCATCCACGTAATCGATGTCGCCCGTTGCCGTGTAGTTCCGCTTCGCCTTGATGTTCACCGTGGCGTTATAAATGCGGTGGTGCTTGGTGACGAAGTTGGCCGTGATCACCGAGTTGGTGAGCGGATCGAGCTCGGCATTCTTGCGGATCCGAACGCGCATGCTATCCGGTGTGACCAACGCATCCGCGACCTGGATGTATTGGACATCGCTGGCCGTTATCAGGTGCTTCTTCAGGTCATACCGCGCCTTGGGTGCCATGAAGCTGAGCGAGTCCTGATCCGGTCGTGTGCTGATGAAGTTCGACCCGGAAAGTTGAAGGTCCTCGTTGCCCACAGCAGCGGTCCGATCGCTCTCCAGTTCGATATCCCCTTGATCCATGAACCACTTGAACCGATCCATGTAGCACATGTATTGGTTCACCGGGAACTCCACCTTGGTCTCTGTACCGTTGCTGACGAATTCACCGATACGCTCATCCAGTTTCACGGTCGCGTTGACATTGTCCGTTCGGAAGGCGATGCTCGAGGTGTCGCCTTCGGTCAAACGGAAATCCGAAGTGTCTGCGTGGATCTGCATGGTCTCGAAGCTGAAGAGCTTGGAGGCCAAGGTCGCGTTGGTGAAGTCGACCATGCCGGCTCCTGACATGCCGGTCGGCTTCAGATCCGTAAGACCATATAGGAAAGCCTGCCCACCGTACATCGTCATCGGTTTGCGCAGCTTCTCGGTGCGAAGGACATCCTTGGCGGGCTCCAATCGCACGAAGAGATCGGAACCATTCACGTCGGGCACTTTGCTTGGACTGGTACTGGATCGGTTGACCAGAGTATCGGCCCGGCCGAGCGTGCTATCCGGACAGAACACGAGTGACTTCGATGAGAGCTTGGTCGTGAGGTATTCCAGTTCACCCTTTCCCTGCAGGCCGCGGCCATTGAGGGCGATCTCGCTGGTGAACCGCGCTTTCTTGCCGTAGAGAGGCATTCCCGCTTCGCCGGTATTGCGAACGAAACCCAGCGCATAATCCGGTTGCAGACCGATCGGCTCCTTGATGTCCGGGAAAATGCCACCGGAAACAAGTGTTCCTGTGAAATTCAAGCCGGCGTTGGTGAAGTTGTCCAAGCTGTCGATCTGGAACGGATCGCTCCGGTAGTAGAACTTGTCGCGGTTGTACACACCACGTTGGATGGTGCGCTTGTCGTAGAACACGTAGCTCTCCTTCGTGCTGTTGAACTTCGGATACTCGGGATACTTGCCCTGCATCTTGCCATCGGGTCCCCGCACTTGTTGAATGCCGCTTTTGTTGCTCGGAGCGTCGATCTCCAAGGTGCCGGTCACCTGCTCCAACACGTTCTTCACCCGCACCAAGGTGTACACCCCTTGTTCGTTCTTCTCGAAGCTATCCGCCATGAAGCTGACGGAATCGACGTTGAGCAGATCGATCACGAAAGGGTCGTAATGGAAGTAGTACTCTTTCCCGTAGTACTGCAGTTTTCCCGCTTGCACGCTACCGCCGAAGGTGAAATCGCGACCCTTCTTCACGGTCACGAGCTTTCCACTGGGGAAGATCTTCACATCCTGCGAATCGCTCATCACGATGCGCGCCACACCCATGATCGCGAGGTCGTAGTTGAGCAGGTTCACGGTGGCATTCACACTGTCGCTGTTGCTGTTGAACTGCAGCACATCATAATCCTGCTTGCCGGCGCTGTTGAGGATGTGTTGCCGCATACGGGGTGCTGCTTCGACCCATTCCGTTTCGGGGTCATAGCTCAGGTAGCCTTTGTTCGCCATGTCGATGATCATGGGGATCACGGCATCCTTCTGCATCTTGCTGAAAACGGCGAACTCCTGTGCATAGAACCTCCCTTCGTTCTGTTTGCTGAAATCATTCAAGCGTACCAAGGGATGCACGGCATCGATCCCCATCATGCCCATGTACCGTTTCTCCTTGAAATAATTGAAGCTCTCGAAGCTGGCCCGCGTCTGCGTACTCCCTTGCAGATTGCCCATCTGCACGAGTGGATCGCCCTGTTTCCACGTGAGTGTCTCGAAGTACATATCGAGGTCGTGGTAGGTGTCATAGAACGGTGCCTTTCCCAGACCTTCATCCTTCTTGATGAGGGAGAGTTGCTTCTTCTTCTTGAGGAAACGCATGCTCACGCTGGGATGGAACAACGAATCCTTGTCCAGCAGGAGGCGCATGGCCACATCGTCACTGGTGATGCGCTCCGGTTCGATGCTGAAGAGCGTACCGCTGGTGATGATGAACGGACGTTTGTCCCGGTAGAACGTCATGTAGGCCGGTTCGTCCTTGGTACCATAGCCTTGCAGCTTCGCGCCCTGCATGGTGAATCCGCCTTCGAAATCGATGCCTTCGGCGATGTCGCGGATCTTCATCCGACGGTCGTAGCTCTCGAAGCGCGGGTAGCTCGCGTTGTCCTTGTCCACGTTGGCCAGGACCTTGTCGGTGATCCTACCGAACAAAGTGCGCTCGAAATACGGATCGTTGAATTCCACGGAGTCCACGTCGAAGGTGGCGCTCTTCATCTTGATCTCGTACGGATGCGACCATTCGGCGAAGGTGGCTGCCGCCTTCAGTCCGGCCCGCTCCCAGGTCACTTTCCCGCCTGTGCCTTGCCACAACTCCAGGGTCGGGAGATAGGTTCCCGATGTCGCCTTGATGACCGCGCTGTCGCCTTTCGCGGTGCAGATCAGGTCGGCACGTGGGAATACCACCTTGGGTACGCTGTCGAATTCGAAGGTGAACTTACTGGAGCTGCTTCTCCATTGCGTGCTCGCGCTGGAGAACATGGTGTTGTCCTTGAAGAGGTTGGCACATGTGGCAATGAAGGACACTACGTTCTGTTTGCGGCCGCTCTGGATCAACTTGTCCATGCCTTGCATCCAGGCATCGAATTCAGCCGGGCTGCGCCCGCCGTTCGGGAATGCCGCGATGGCAGCGAGGAAATCACGGAAATGTGGGAACGCATCGAAGCGCTTCTTCACCATGAAGTTGGAGACCTCCACGATACGCGTGCGCTGCGCTGCACTGTAATACGGACCATTCCAGACCGGTGTGAAGACCTGTTCCATGAACGGCCGACCTTCTTTCTTGTCCGCTTCAACGATGAAGCTGGTCATCTCCTCCAAGAACACCGCTTGATCCGAAGAGAACGTCTTGGTCTGGGCTTCGACACGACTACCGACCGCAATGAGAAGGAACGTCGCTACCAGTGTTGTCCAGGTCCGTTGGCCCATGCGATATGCAGCGGTTGTGTTCATTGAGCAAGCGGAGCGCGACATCCCAACAGCGACCACTCCCCTTCTTGGAGGTGCTCGGCGAGCGACAGACCGTTCGCTTGGGCAGCTTCTGCCAACAAATGACGGTCGCCGATCACGAAGCCACTGAGCAGCAGCACGCCGCCGGGAAGCAGCGCAGCAGCCATAACGGGCATGGCATCGAGCAGGGTGTTGCGTTCGATGTTCGCCAAGATAAGATCGTAGGCATGGCCTTCGAGCGCAGAAGCGACGCCCTTTTCCACAGCGATGGTGTGGCAATTGTTCCGTTCCACGTTCTCCACGGCGTTGATCACGGCTTGTTCGTCGATGTCGATGGCACGCACCGCGCTGGCTCCCATGCCTTCGGCGAGAATGGCCAGAACGGCTGTTCCACATCCGAGGTCGCATACCTGCTTGTTGGCAAGATCCAGGCCGAGCATGGCTTGCACCATCATTCGTGTGGTGGCATGGTGCCCTGTACCGAAGGCCATGCGCGGAGTGATGATGATCTCTTGGGTGAAACCCGGAACACTGGGATGATGCTCTGCACGTATGCGCACATCGGTCCCCACCTCCACCGGTTGGAAACTGCTTTCCCACTCCGCGTTCCAATTGCGCTCCTCCAACTGCGAAACGGACCAGCTGACATGCACATGCGGGTCGCGCAAGGTCATCATGGCAGATAGGGCCTTCACGTTGAACTGCTGCTGTTCGATGTAGGCATCAAGACCTCCAGTGGTCTCTTCGAAGCTGTCGTAGCCGAGTTCACCGAGCTCTACCATCAAGATGTCACGCCAGGGATCGACCGGAGCGATGAGGAAGGAAACGCGGGTGTGTGGCACGGGGGATCGGGTTTAGGAATGGGCAAGAGTTGGCCCCTATGTGTTGACTTTGCCAGCGATGCGGATGAGTTCGCTGAACTGGCCGGCATCCAAGGCAGCGCCGCCGATAAGGCCGCCGTTGACATCCGGGTTGGCGAAGAGTTCTGCGGCGTTATCGGGTTTGCAGCTACCGCCATAAAGCACCGGTATGGTTTCTGCGATCCGTTCATCGTGCGTGCGAAGCAAGGATCGGATCAGAGCGTGGACTTCTTGGGCTTGCGCAGCCGTGGCGGTAAGGCCCGTGCCGATGGCCCAAACAGGTTCGTAGGCGATCACGAGCCGGCCAAGCGCTTCATTGTCCAATGCGCCGAGGGCGGTCTTCATCTGCCGGGTGATGACCTCGGCATGCGTATTGGCCAACCGCTCTTCCTTCAGCTCTCCGCAGCAATAGATCGGTGTGATCCCGTGCTCCAAGAGTGCCGTGATCTTACTGGCAATGGCGGCATCCGTCTCATTGAAGAACTGGCGTCGTTCACTGTGCCCCACGATACAGGCGTTAACACCGATGCTCTTCAGCATCCCGGCACTCACTTCACCGGTGAACGCCCCGCTCGCTGCCTCATGGCAGTTCTGTGAAGCGATGCGGATGGCGGTGCCTTCCACCGCTTCCACGGCTTGCGCCAAGAAGGGGAACGCGGGGGCAATGATCACTTCCACGTCCTTTGGTATGGTAACATTCCGCAAGGACGCGATCATGGCCATGACGGCCGTGCGGTCCTTGTTCATCTTCCAATTGCCAGCAACGATCGTACGCATGGGGCAAATATGGCGGCTGGGGCAAGCTGTTCAGCCCATCCATGCCCAGTGATATCAACAGTCGGACCTTTCGAAGCCCTCGGAATGCCGGATCACTTCTTCCCAGCCTCCTTCACCGCCAGCTTGAACCGCTGTTTGTAGCGTTCTGTATAGGGCTGGTCCCACTGGAATTCGCGCATGGCCGGTTCCCACTCGGCGATGCCGATCGGCGTATCGAGCAATTCATCGGGCAAGGTCAGATCAGACCCCATCAAGCTGATATCGACCCGCATGTTCCACTCCTGGGCCCTCGCCGCGTCGTCCAGTTCTCCGCTGGTATCCAGTTGAACCACTTTTCGGTGGTGGCCAACACCTGAATAGACCACCCGATGCACCCCACCCAGCGAGACGAAGGTCTGGTACTTCCCAACTGGATCCGTGAAGACGGAATCACCAGCTATGGAGTCGGTGTAGACCCGCACACACACGTTCTGCAAAGGCTTCCCGGATCGTTGGTCCTCTACGATGCCGAAGAGCATGAGGTCGTTCTTCGGGGCTTCGGTCTGCCCTTGTACGACATGCGCTGAGCACAGCAAGCTCAATGCGAACAGGAGTGAAGATCGGGTCATCCAGCAGCGAGAACCGGACGAATGTAAGCGCTACTTCATGGTTGCTGCCGCCACGGCGAATGAAGGCACATCGTTGCAATGCCATTTCCCGCGCACAGTGCCTTGCTGGAGCACCATAACGCCGGGGTTGCTGCGTATCGCGGTCTTGATGGTCTTCTCGTCGCATTGAAGTATTTCGAACCCGAGTTGTTGTTCGTGTCGGTATTCCTCGACGGTGGCGAAGTCATTGGCGGCGATCCCATAAACGTACCAGCCTTTCTTGTAGGCTTCGTCCACCAAGGCCTTGATCGCGGGCAGGCAGCTCGTATCGGCCTTGCGCACATCGTAGAGCATCACGAGCAGCACCGGTGAAGGCTCGTCGAGGATGCCCACGGTGAGGTCATTCCCTTCGGCATCACTCAAGCGGAAATCCTGGACCTGTGAAGGCGTACCGGCCTCGATCTCCACGATGCGCGTGCTGTTCGGCACGTTCTCGAAGTTATCATCGTCCCAAGGGTAAGGGCCACTACTATCGTATTCGGTCACTTCACCGGTGGTCTTGTTCTTGTAGCTCACGTAGGTCTTGTTCACCGGTGGCTTGGCGTTGCGCATCTGCTCGCTGATGCTCTTGTCCACGGCATAGGGCCGGTAGTCCCTGATCGGCAGGTGCGCGTAATTGTACCACGTGAAGATCAACGTAAGGATGGCAATGAAAGCTGCGGCGGTCCATTCGGCTTTGGCGCCTTGAACGAAGCGTTTGATGAGCAGGTACCCCAAGAAACCGATCAATGTGAACCAGACAGGGCCACCCCACGTGAAGACCCAACTCCAGAAAGCGACCAGGATCAAGGCCCCTGGAAGAAGGATCATGTCGTCACTCTTGCCGTTCCATTCGATGCGTTTGCGGAGCAGGAACAACGGAATGATGAAAACCAGCAGGATCATGTCCTTGCTGAAGCTTTCCCACGGGGTGAGACTTCGCCCAACAGACCCTTTCATGGCATCGCCGAAGCACCCGCAATCCGTAACGCAGGTGACTCCGCGTTCCACCTGCTGACCATCGACCATGATCGAATACACGCCATTCGGATCGCAGGTCGCTGTGTAGGCGGTAAGCCAGCCGAAGAAGAGGGTGAGCAACAAGAGCGCCCACGTTGCCAGTTTCATTCGGCCGCCGAAGAGCACGGCGAAACCGAGGACCACTTCAGCCAAACAAGCCAGCACGGCAAGTGCCAAAGCGAACGGCTCGAGGAATGGCAGGTTCAGCGCACTCTCCGCGAAATACTCCTCCAACTTGTAGGAAAAGCCGAGTGGGTCGTTGGCCTTGATGAGGCCACTGACGATGAAAAGCGATCCAACGATAAGCCGGGAAACGAGGAGAAGTATGCGCATGACAGGATGAATGATGGTTCGCGAAAATACCGTTCACATGCGAGTGGTCCAGCGCATTAACAGGTCGTTAGGAAGAAGAAGCGATGCCTCAATCCTGATGAAGGATCCGTCGGATAGCAGCAAGGTGGTGATCATCGTGCTCCGCCGTATAGAGCACCATGTCCACCGGAGTCATGCTGATCCGTTGGCACGCATGGTAGGCCCGGTGCCTCAGGGTGGCAGGATCCATATCGGAAACCCGCTGGATGAAATAGGCGCGCTTCAAACGGAACTCCTCGATCAGATCACCCAAAGGTTGGGTTCGACGTTTGGCCAAGGCCACATCCTGATCCGCGAGGTCGATCCAACAGAGTTCGGGTCGACGCGCGATGAAATCCTCCACACGCTCCTCGAACCGGTCCTGTAGGTGTATGAGGTGGGCAATGTGTTCCTTCACCGACCAGGTCCCAGCGGTACGCAAGCTCAAGCATTCCAACGGAACATGTGCGGTCAGGTCGAACAGCCGAGCAGCTGTTCCGCGAAGTCGTTCCAAGAGCACGACGAGTTCCTCCGGCCCTTTCCCGAATGCCAATGCTCTTTGTGACCAAGGCGTTATCCGCATGCCCACAAATTGAACCACTGCTCGCTTGATGAGCAATGGCATCGGAGGAAACTGACAGGCCCATGACAAGGTCATCGAACTGTACAAAAAGAAAGTCGCGAGATCGGAAAAACTACCAGGCGCTCACCGGCGAATGATCGGAATCTGCAGGCCAAAGCAATGAACGCCGCTGTTTCACTTCGGCCATCAGCCGGTCCACCTCGGGTTTGATGCGCCCTTCGTACTCCTTGTCCCAAGTAAGGAAACCGGTCGTGGGACTGAATCGAGCGAGGCCCATGGGCATATCGAAGAACGAAAGGTCCATTTCCGGAACGTTCTCGAAGAGCGTCATTTCCACATCCACGGAAACCTCGCGCTTATCCCCCTCCCAAGCTGCGCCGTGCGTGTCCACCGCGTAGCACTTGGTAACATGACCGGGCAGACTGAAGCGAATGATATAGTTGCCGCCACGCTCCAACTCCACGGTGTACTGTCCACCCGGACCTGTGGTGAAGGCGCGTTCCTTCACGCCGTTGCGGTATACGCGTACCAACACCTCAGTAAGTGGTGTGCGAGCAGAGTGGTCGGTGACCAAGCCGTGGAGGCGCAGATCAACGGCCGAGGCCGAGAACATGCACCCCATGAGGAGTGACAGAAGGAGATAGCGCATGGAACGTGCGGGGTAAGCCGACGAACTTGATCGGCGAAACTAGATGGGGTCGTCTGTCCCGGAAAGTGATGATGCCTGCTTGGGGCCCCTACTTCCCAACAGCCGATCGTTGATCCGCTGCCGGATCGGCTTCCAACTGGATCATGGCGAAAACGCCATAGTTCACGATATCCAAGAAATTGGCATCGATGCCTTCGCTCACCAGCGTATTGCCTTGGTTGTCCTCGATCTGTTTGATGCGCAACAGCTTCATCAGGATCAGATCGACCAATGAACTCACCCGCATGCTGCGCCACGCTTCGCCGTAATCGTGGTTCTTGCGTTGCATGAGCTCGCGCGCCTGTGTGATGCATGATCCCACTTCGGCGATCGCTTGGTCGGCGTCCATATCAGGCGCATCCACAACTCCCCGTTCCAACTGCACCAAGGCCATGGCGGCGTAATTGATGATGCCCACCAGTTCCGGGCGTATCCCCTCTCCCACCTTGCTCTCCCCCACCTGCTGCAAGGTGCGTATACGTTGCGCCTTGATCATGATCTGATCGGTAAGAGAAGGCACACGGAGGATGCGCCATGCCGTGCCGTAATCCTTGGCCTTCTGACCGAAGAGCGCCATGCATTCGGCGGTCACCGCATCGTATTGTTGGAGGGTCTTGTCCATTGGCGGGCAAAGGTAGCCGGACCATTCACCCGCGGGTCACTGCCACTATACGATGGACATGAAGGTGGAAGAACCGAATTCGCACCCCAACTTCGCGGCCATGCACCAACGGCCCATCTCCTGGCGGATCAAGGATCGGTTGATCGAGCCGAAGTTCCCTTTGGTGATGGGGATCCTGAATGCCACACCGGACTCGTTCCACGCGGCCAGTCGGGTTGATGTGGACGTGGCCTTGCGCCTTGCCGAGCGGATGCTGACGGAGGGCGCGATGATCCTGGATGTGGGAGGCCAGAGCTCACGACCCGGCAGCGCGGAAGGCTCACCACAGGAGGAGTTGAAGCGCGTTCTTCCGGTCGTTTCGGCGATCCGTGCGCGTTTTCCAGAGGCCTTGATCAGTGTGGATACATGGCGTTCGACCATTGCGAAGGAAGCGGTTGAGCACGGTGCGAGCATGGTGAATGACATTGGTGCCGGCCTCATGGACTCGGAAATGCTAAGCATCGTCGCGCAATTAAATGTACCGTACGTTGCCATGCACATGCAAGGAAGACCAGCCACCATGCAAGAGGCGCCGACCTATTCCGATGTCAGCGCAGAGGTGACCCTTTTCCTGAGCGAACGTTCGAATGCCGCCCACGATGCCGGCATCGCGGATGTGATCGTGGACCCGGGATTCGGGTTCGGGAAGACCACCGCACACAATTTCACGTTGTTGAACGACCTTGAACGCCTTGTTCCCATTGGGGCACCTGTACTTGTGGGCCTATCCCGCAAGCGGATGATCAACGAGGTGCTGGGCACGGGACCTGCAGAGGCAGTCAACGGGACGACGGTGCTGAACACGATCGCGCTGATGAAGGGTACGTCCATCCTTCGTGTGCACGACGTGAAGGAAGCGGTGGAGTGCGTGAAGCTGACCCTCGCACTACTGACGAATTAGCCGGTTAGCGCTTCCTTTTCGGTGGGCCGGAATAGCGCCCCAGAATGGCATTCAAGCGTTCACGTACCGACCGCACCATTTCCATGTCCCATTCCAGATTCTCCACCTCTGCCGAATAACGCAAGTAACCCATGGGAGCATCCAGAAAAGAAAAGTCTTCGCCCGGAATGTCCTCGAAGAGGCCTATGTTGACATTTGTTCTGAAGCCCTTGATGAGTTCCGCTTCCGGAATGCCGGTAAGATCAACCACAAGGCGTTTGGAAACCATACCTGGAAAGGAGAACTCCAGATCATGAACGCTGTCGTTCGCCAATGAGAGCGCGTAATAACCGAATTTGTCCGTTCGCTGTTCGCGTGTCGTTCCATCTCTGGTCTGGACCACGATAAGAGTCCCTTCCAGCGGTTCATCAGACCAGTTGTTGGTGACCACGCCATCGAACATCGTCCCACTGAGGTGATATACGGAATCGACCAGATTGATGTGCTTTCGGATGCGTGCATCGTGAAATCGTTCGATCGGGTAGAGCTTTCGCGTCCTTTCCTCGTTCCAACGCAAGGTGCGAGCAGCCGCATGCCATCCGCAATACCCCAGCAAGGGAGCGAGCACAGGGTCCTGTCCATTCAATGGAATCAGCGCAATATCCACATGAATTCGCCAAGCAAGGTTGATATCCCGGCCTTTGTCCACTGCGGAAAGATCCAGAACGAACATGCGGGGTTGGTAACCTTTGGCACGGAATTCCACCAGAAAATTTCCACCGGAGACCAAATACCCGCTGTATAGGTCCAGGGTATACTCGCCCAGATCACTCACTTCCTCCCACGCGCTGTATCCGTTGTCCAACTGATCGCTCGCTTCCACTTCTCCGGTGATCCCAAGACCTGTCACGGCATCCGTGACAACACCCGTCACATGAACATCGTAATCCTGCCCCACCGCATGACGGACGATGGACATGAACAAAAGCAGGAATAACGCAATGCGCATGTCGAAAGATGGCATGATCCACCGAGCGGACCAGAGGATCGATCAGAATTCCACCGGTTTGCGTTTGTTGCGGTTCGCCTCATTACCCTTGGGCACGGTCTTACGACGTCTGGTAGCAAGCTCCCGTTCGTAATGGATCATCAACCGATCCACCTTGGGTTGATTGGCTTGGGTATAGGGCAGGTCCCAATTCAGATTGCGCACGCTGTGCTTATAGGCTGCGCGACCCACAGGCATATCGAAGAGTTCGAAACCAAAGCCATCGATCCAGGTGAACATGGTCATCTGTAGATCCATATCGTAGAACGGAACGTCCGGAAAGAGCGGGATCTCACGAGCGTCGATCACCACATGCTTGGTCACCAGATCCGAGCGGTGGAACCAGACCTGGTAGTCGTAACCTCGCTCCAAGTACAACTCGTACTTCCCGTTGTTCCCGGTGATGATCGTCTCGCGGTCCACACTGTCCTTCACCAACCGGACCTGGACATTCTTCATGGCCTCACCGGAAAAGTGTTCGGTCACCAAGCCGTGCAGGTGGATGTAGAATGCGGCCCCTTGCGTCGGGAACAAGGAACCGGCAACAACGATGACCGATCCTAAAAGGAGGCGGAGTGACATAGCTGGTGCAAGTTACCGGGTCCTAGACCTTCGGAAGTGGCAACTTGAGCACCTTTGTGCAAACCCCTTTGTTCATGATCCCTTCGGTACGCGCCACCGAGAACCTTCACATCGTCCTTTGGCTGCTGAAGGATCTCTGCTGGTTGATGGAATACCGCATTGCAGGCCTTGCGATGGTCCTCCCGACCATTTCAGTAGCCATCTTCATTGCTTGGCAGAGCCGCAAACAGCGCAGCGATCTGTTCAACGCCCTTGCCGTAATATGTTGGATCGCGGCCAATTCCACCTGGATGATCAGCGATTTCTTCTTCGTGGGTCAGGGACATGGTATCGCACAAGGGCTGTTCATGGCGGGTCTGGGTATCCTGTTGTTCTACTACGCAGTGCTTTCGCCGTTGGATCGCCGTCGGTTAACCGTTCGATAACATTGGGCTTATCCTTTGTGAACAGTGGGCAACGGTCCCCGGCTAACTTCGCGCCGTGGCCACAAAAGCTCTCGCACGCACTCGATTGCGCGCCCAACGGGTGCTTCGCATCACCTTGGCGTGGCTGATCTTCAGTGTGGTAGCAGCGCTCTTCGACCACAATTCCTTGTTGCGGCATGGCCTGGCCAGCAGCTTCATGGACCGTTTGGACGAACGTTTCCTGCGCACCCTTTTCGCCGGGCTTTTCGGGGGCGGTTTGTACATCTTCGTTCTGCGCGATCGTTGGCGCAAGCTCCCGTTCACCGGTGCGTTCAGCCGAATGGCCGGGGTCACCTTGGTCATCCTCGTGATGCTGGTCGGCGTTGTACCAGCCATGATCCATGAGCATGGATCGTGGAGTACGTTCCTCTCCGACCGATTGCTGAACACGGGATTCCTCGGCACTTTCGTCTATTGGACCCTACTGATGGGCGGCACCATGCTCATGGTCCGATTGAATGACCAATACGGCAATGGCGGCATCAACTACCTGACCGGTTTCTACCACCGACCACGGCAGGAAATGCGCGTCTTCATGTTCTTGGATATGCGGTCCTCCACAGCGATAGCAGAGAAGCTCGGCCACGTGAAATACTTCCAATTGTTGAATGAACTCTACTCGGACATCACCGACCCGATCCTTTATTCGCGCGGTGAGATCTATCAATACGTGGGCGACGAGATCAGCGTGAGCTGGTCGTTACGGCGCGGGGTCGGGCGCCAGCGGTGCATTCGTTGCTTCCAGGACATCCGATCCAAACTGCAGGGCCGAGCGGCACATTACGAAAAGCACTACGGCATCGCCCCCATGTTCAAGGCCGGCTTCCATTATGGCCCTGTGACCACCGGCGAAGTCGGCTTGGTGAAGAAAGAAAGGATCTACAGCGGCGACGTCGTGAATACCGCGGCCCACATCCAGAACGCCTGCAACGAATACGGCGTCGACAACCTCATTTCGCACGAGTTGATCGAGGTGTTGCGATTGCCATCGGCTTTCAAGGTGCGAGAGATCGACGGGGCGGAACTGAAGGGGAAACGGGAGACGACCACGCTCTGGACACTGGTCCATACGGATACTCCGCAGCCTCTACCAAGGCACACCAAGAAGGATCTTCAGAACGTGTAGCTGCGTCCGTTGCTCACCACGACCATGGAACCGATCGGGCTGCGGTAAAGCACGGCTTCTCCGAATAACTCAAAGCCATCGATGTTGGCCTCGTGACCGAAGCGAAGCCGCTTGCCGCCCTGGATCCCACGGAGCTCTCTGTTGATGTCCAAATAGACCAACAGATCACCGGACACCTGCCACCGCTCGGGAACGTATTCTTCCACCGTTACGTCACCAGCGGATGACCACACCTTCAAATGACCTGCCCAGAGATAGAGCACCAACTCATCCTTCACCCAATACTGGGAGGGCATCGAGTCGGTGAGCTGCACGACTTCTCCACCATCCCATACTTTCAGTTTCAAGGTACCATCAACGAATGCGAGTAGTCCGTTACCTGCCTGCGCGCTGATCGGCTTAAGACCGGAAAGCCGCTGCGTCGCACCTTTCGCCTCGCCCATGAACTCGTCCCGCACATCGTCCCAATAGGCTACGATATCGGTTCCGTTCACGGCCATGCCAACATCCGTGCTGTCGGTGAGAATTCGCAAGGCTCCATGTTGAAAGATGGAAACCGCGCGGCGTGACCGATCATAGAAGGTCACCGTGTTGCCACCCTGTGTCCACTGAGGCAGTTGGGAATTCCGTTCCACTTTCGCAAGCGGAATGCGCTGACCACGATGCAATACGGCCAATTCATGATCAATGCTGTCCACGAGACCGACCAAGCTATCTGAGACCTGGAACCGTTCCACACCGGTCGCAACAAGCTTGGAAGTACCGCCACGCAGCATCATCAGCGAATCGGACCGAAGCCATGCCGCCCGTTCACCCGAAACCTGCAACTGGTCCACCTGTCCGCGCTCTATCACCTGGGCTACCCCACTTTCCACGGTGAAATAAAGAAGTTGACCATCACCATCTTGGAACAACAGCGCATCGTTCATGGCGAAAACGCGCTGGGGAGGTCGGGCATCCACCTCTTTGAAACGCTTGTTATGGAACAGCATCAGCCGATCCACGTTGCTCACGAAGGGCACCACGACCTGCGCGGAAGCCCGCACCGTGATGAACAAGAGCAGAAAGAGCGCTTTCGTACGGTTCATTCCGATCACGCTTTACGGGTCCGTTCAACGGTGTGCACCCGCACTTCGCGTTTGCGGCCCTTCACCGGCACCATGCTCTGTGGCCCGATACGGAAGCGCTCTGCTGCCGACGGAATGCGCGCAAGTAACTCGGCCGAGATCAGCAGATCCACTTTCATATCCTTCGCCAGCCCGAGGATCCTGGAGACGCTGTTCATCACATCACCGCTCAATTCCAACGCCCGTTTGGTGTGACCCACCTGCGCGGAGATCACACGACCGCCGTGCAAGGCGGCCCGGAACTGCGGCACCACGCCGTACTCTCCCCTCAAGTCGTCCTCGTGTTCTCGGATCCGTTCCTGGATGTCGAAAAAGAGATCCAAACAGTTCTCGTAGCGCACACCGACCCGCATGGGCCAGGTGAAGATCACTTCGTCACCTACGTATTTGTGGATGTCGGCCTCATTGCGCAGGATGGCATCGGTCATCAAGGAATACGTGAAGTTGAGAAAGCGGAAGTAACGCATATCGCCCATCCGCTCGGCCAGACCCGTGCTCCCTACCAGATCCATCGTGAGCACTACGCGTTCCTCTGCAACGGGCCTTTCGTAACGGCCAAGCAGGAAACCGATGAACAAACGCCGTCCCATGAACTCTTCCACCTGGACCACCAGAATGGCGATGGACGTGACGACCACCACCCGCAGCATCAGCTTGTACAATTGGGCCATGAGGAAGATCTCCTGCACACGCGTTGGCTGATCGTGCGCGAACCAATTGAAACGATCCGAGTCCATGGCAAAGGCCAAAGCGATCAAGGCGATTGTGAGCAGATTCACCAAAAGCACCTTGCCGAGAAACTGCAACGGCACCGCCAGCGCCCGGAATCGTCGGCCGAAGAAATACTCTTCCAGAATGCCGGTCCACAGGCCCAGCAGGGCCCATGCGCCCATTTGAAGATCCAACCGTTCGCCGCTGAATAGCACGAATGCACTAGCAACCGCCACCGTGACGAGGGTGTACTTCGCCAGCTTCCGGAGCTTATATCGGGTCAGTGCGGTCAAGGGGGCGCGAAAGTACGGCGGGGTGCAGGGTTACCCGATCGATCAGGCAGCGGTGCTCCTCAGAAGTTCAACATCAGGTCACTGATCATGGCGCGGTACTCCGGTGTGTAGTCGAACGGACCTGTTGCTTCCACGGTCAATTCCTCTTGTCGGACCGGGCTCTTGGATCGATCCAATTCCAAAAGCACACGCTTGGCAGGCCGATGAGGAACGTAACGCACCACACACCTTCGGGTAGGCGCAAGACCCAGGCGTGCGGCTTCTTCAAGGAACTCCAATTCCCTTTCCATGGGAATGATGACGGCAAGGCGACCATCAGGGTCCAGTAGCCTCCGGACGGCCTCGATCAGATCCTTGAACTCCAACTCTGCACTGTGTTTCGCCAAGCCCATGCGCTCGTTCGGGGAGCGGGAATAGCCTGCGTAATACGGCGGGTTGCATATGATCAGATCATAACGTTGTACTGCCTCCATGCCTCGCACATCGATATGCTGCACACGAAGACGCTCCTTCCAAGGACTTGCGGCCATGTTCTCCGCAGCTTGCAGGGCTGAGTCTTCGTCCAACTCCACAGCATCGATGATCGCCGTAGCGTGGCGTTGTGCGGCGATCAGGGCCAGAACGCCTGTTCCTGTTCCAATATCCAGAATACGGGTTGCACCGGCGTAATTCACCCATGCTCCGAAAAGGACACCATCCGTGCCCACTTTCAACGCGCAACGGTCCTGTTGAATGGTGAATTGTTTGAAACGGAAGGAAGGTTTCGCCATCCACTCACTGTCCGCGATAGAGGTCCACCAAACCGGGTGGTGTTCGCACCAATAGCGTGTTCGTCTCCGGATCGATCCCCAGGATCATCTCCTCGGCCAAGGGCACCATCACCTCCTGCTCACCGTGGAGCATCACGAGTACCGGATTCTTCGCCGACCCTTCGATCCCGGTCACCTCACCCAGGTCGCCGTGCTCTTCGTCGCGCACGATCATGCCGATGAACTCTTCCGGGTCCCAACTTTCGTCGCTGCCATCGGAGAGCAGACCAGGCGGCGCATAGATATCGCACCCGACCAGGATCCCAGCGCTTTGCGGATCATCGAAGTCGTCGAACTTCACCAACAGATCACGGCCCTTATCGTGGAGTTTGCTGAAGAAGAACGGCACTTTCTGCCCTTCGATGTCCACGAACAGCGATCCCGCATGGACGAGGTCGTCCAGGTCGCACTCCTCCAGATGCACGGTGAGTTCCCCTTGGTGGCCCCAAGGTTTGCCCAGTTTACCGATGCGGTGGAGGCTCTCCAGATCCATGGGGATGAAATTACATGGTTAGCGGGCACCCACGAAAAAGCCCGCACTCCAAATGGAGCGCGGGCTTCTTATAGAGCAGGTGGAATTACTCAGCAGCTGGAGCCTCGCCTTCAGCTGCAGGAGCCTCTTCAGCAGGGGCTTCCTCAGCGATCGGCTCGATCACGGGAGGAGCGCTGAGGGCAGCAAGCTTGGCGCTGTGCGCAGCAGCCATGTCGGCGGCTACTTTCTTCTCGGCATCGATACGCGCCTTAGTGGCTGCATCGGAACCTTGGGCCAGTTTGCTCTTCTTGCCTTCGATCTTGGCGTTCTTCTCGTTCTTCCAGATGTCGAAGCGACGATCGGCTTCGGCTTGGTCGAATGCACCCTTCTTCACGCCATTGGCGAGGTGGTTCTTGTACACCACACCCGAATAGCTGAGGATGGCACGACAGGTATCGCTGGGCTGCGCTCCTTTTTGGAGCCAATCCAACGCCTTGTCGGTGTTCACCTCCACGAATGCGGGGTTCTGGTTGGGATCATAGGCACCGATCCGTTCGATGTACTTCCCGTCACGTGGTGCACGGGAGTCGGCTACTACGACGTGGTAGTACGGCCGGCCTTTCTTGCCCTTTCTCTGAAGGCGGATGCGAGTTGGCATGTCGCGTTTGTTTTGGTATTCCCGGAATTGGGGGTGCAAATGTGCGGGATCTTGAGGAGAAATCCAAAGATGGCCACGAGCCCTGAACCTCTAGCCATGAGTTGGTTATCGAACCGAGAAGGTGGCGCATTGTGCAACGCGTGGCTGGATGCACCTTTGCGGGGATGCGATTCCTCCTTCCTGCCTTGCTGGCGACCTCCTTGGCTGGTGCCCAGGACCGGGTTGCTCCTTCCCTCATCCCGCTTCCCGTTGAAATGACCTTGACCGGGGGGAGTTGCTCCTTGGCTTGTCCATGGAGCTTTCAGCCGGACCGGTCGGTCACGACCGAGTTCGTGAGCCTGTTGGGCAAGGAAGTCCAAGCGCTGCATCCTCTAACTGGGAGCAAGTGTGAGACTCCACTTCCGATCGCACTGCACTTGATCACTCCGGACACGATCCTTCACCCGGAATGGTATTCAGTATCCGTGACCGCTGACGGCATCGGCATCACTGCAGTGAGCGAGATCGGACTCTTCCGAGGTAGCCGCACGCTCATCCAATTACTGGAACAAGGCCAGGAAAGCGCCACCCTCCCCTGCCTCACCATCAGCGATTGGCCACGTTTCGAATGGCGCGGCATGCACCTCGATGTGTGCCGTCACTTCTTCCCGGTGGAGTTCGTGAAGAAATACATCGACCTGTTGGCACGGTACAAGATGAACAGCTTCCACTGGCACCTTACGGAGGACCAGGGCTGGCGGGTCGAGATCAAGCAGTACACGAAGCTGACCGAAGTGGGTGGCTGGCGGAGTGGCAGCCAGATCGGGCCGTACAGCCGCCGGGAATACGACAGCACTCCGTACGGCGGCTATTACACGCAGGACCAGATCCGCGAGGTGGTAGCGTACGCGGCAGCACGGCACATCAACGTGGTGCCGGAGATCGAGATGCCGGGCCACGCCATGGCGGCGCTCGCTGCCTACCCCTCACTGGGCTGCACCGGTGGTCCTTACGAAGTGCAGAAAGGCTGGGGCGTGTTCGACGATGTGTTCTGCGCAGGTAACGACAGTGTGTTCGCCATGCTGGAGGATGTGCTCAACGAAGTGATGGACCTCTTCCCCAGCCCGTACATCCACATCGGTGGTGACGAATGCCCGAAGGAGCAATGGAAGACCTGCGCCAAATGCCAAGCGCGCAAGAAAGCGGAAGGCTTGAAGGACGAGCACGAGCTGCAGAGCTACTTCATCCAGCGCATCGAGAAGTTCGTGAACGCCAAGGGCCGGAAGATCATCGGCTGGGACGAGATCCTGGAGGGTGGCCTAGCACCGAATGCAGCGGTGATGAGTTGGCGTGGCACCGAAGGCGGCATCGCGGCGGCGAAGAGCGGCCACTACGCGGTGATGAGCCCCGGTAGCCATTGCTACTTCGACCACTACCAAGGCGATCCCGCGAACGAACCGTTGGCCATCGGCGGGTACACCACATTACAAAAGGTTTACAGCTACGAGCCCATCCCGGCGGAACTGAATGTCGAGCAGGCGAAGTACATCCTTGGTGCACAAGGGAACGTGTGGACGGAGTACATCTCAACACCCGAGCACGTCGAGTACATGGCCGTGCCACGTATGTTGGCTTTGGCGGAAGTGCTGTGGACGCCGAAGGAGAAGCGGAACGAGGCGGATTTCATTCAGCGGTTGGAGAAGGAGTTTCCGAAGTTGGAGGAGATGAAGGTGAATGCGAGCAAGAGCATTTATACACCTGATCTCAAACTCGGAAAGCATGCCGAGGGTATTGGACTCATGCTAGGTCGACCTTTTTCCGCAGAACTCGAGGTCAGATCACGACCAATAATGGGGACCAGCAGCTTTGCAGAATGGCCCAGACAATTCAGTCATTGGCATACTTCTGACTCTATCGTTCTGAAATATCCGAAACTCCAGAACAGTTCGATCACCTGGGAAATCGCAACCTTTTCAGGCGAAGAACTTATCGGACAACCCATTCATCGCACATTCTCCTTCAATAAAGCCACCGCCCAGAAGATCACTCTGAGCAACCCACCTAACGAGCGTTACAACGAAGGTGGCGCCTTCACGCTGGTAGATGGCATCACCGCGCAGGTGAAACGCGTGAATACCGAGTGGCTGGGCTGGCGCGAGGGTGTCACCATCACGGTGGACCTGGGTAGTGAGCAGGAGTTCAGCTACATCGGCATCGGCGCGCTTAATGAGACCTATGGCTGGATCCATGTTCCTAAAGTGGTCGAATTCAGTGTGAGCAATGATGGAAAGACCTTTGTGCCGCTGGGCATGGACCTCCCGACCATGAACGAGATCCCACTGCAAACGGTGGATGCCGCTTGGCGGAAGGACAAAGCGATGGCGGTCATCCAAGGCAGACACCAGTTCAAGACCGAAAAGACCGGAAAAGGGCGCTACGTCAAGATCCACGTGCAGCACATCGGTGCCATTCCAGCGGGCTTCCCGGGCGCAGGCAATCCGGCGTGGATGTTCCTCGACGAGATCGAAGTGCGATAGGTGCGATCTTTGGACGCATCCAAGGGACCATGGAATTGACCCGAACCCCGAATCGAGCATGAAAGCGATCCTCACCGCCACCCTGCTGATCATCACCTGCGCTTTGAGCGCGCAGAACACCATCTGGAGCCACGCCATCGGCAATTGGCGCAACGGGCCCACCGTCTACATCACGCCGTTGATCGAGACCACCGAGGCCTTCACCACGCCCCAACTGATCGCACGCTATCGCGCAGAATATCCTGAACTGAAGGATGTAGTGGACCTGGACGTGCTGCGTTTCGGAACACCGGAAGAAGGCAATGAAAGCCGCCGTGTGCTGCAAGCGAAATACGGTGTGCGGAAGTTGCCCGTGGTGATGTTGGAACAGCCGAGCGAGCGACCCGGACCAACGCCAACGGATCAGCACTGAGGTTGCTTGATACACCACGGCGCGACCTATTTTGCAGCATGAAGCGATGCTTGCCCGTGCTGTGGTTCAGCCTTTTCGCGTTGGCCGCCCAAGCGCAGCTAGGAAAGGCCCCCATGACCTTTACTCGGAACGATAGCTTGCGTGGAAGCAATGGCGAGTACCGTGCTTGGTGGAACGTGGTAGCCTATGATGTGACCGTTCGACCCGACTTCGGAACGCGTTCGATCACCGGTGTTACACAGATCGCCTTCGATGCCATCGCACAAGGCCAGCGCATGCAGATCGACCTGCAACAGCCGCTCGTTGTAGATAGTATCCAGACCGATGTGGCCGACTACAAGGATGGGATCATCACCGTGAGCTACAGAGCAATTCCATTCACCCACGAAGAGAACGTGGTGTGGGTGGATCTTCCGCTACCCATGAAACAGGGTGAAGCAACCACCATCACGATCCATTACCGTGGGGTGCCACAAGCCGCGAAGAACCCACCTTGGGACGGCGGTTGGATCTGGAAGAAGGATGCGCAAGGCAACCCGTGGATGAGCGTTGCCTGCCAAGGCCTTGGTGCTAGTGTTTGGTATCCGTGCAAGGATCTCCAAATCGATGAGCCCGAATACGGCGCGAACCTGCATATTACGGTTCCGGACAGCTTGCAGGCCATCGGCAATGGTCGCTTGCGGAGCACTGTGAAGAACAACGATGGCACCAGCACATGGAATTGGCAGGTGAAGAACCCGATCAACACCTACAACCTCGTACCGTACATCGGCAAGTATGAGCACTTCGGCGAAGTCTACCAAGGTGTCGATGGGCCTTTGGACTTGGACTACTGGGTGCTCTCGAACAACCTGTCCGCAGCCCAAGAACAGTTCAAGCAAGTCCCGGAAATGTTGAACTGTTTCGAGCAATGGTTCGGTCCCTACCCCTTCTATGCTGATGGCTACAAACTGGTGGAATCACCGCACTTGGGCATGGAGCACCAGAGCGCGATCGCATACGGTAACGGCTACAAAAACGGTTACCGTGGCGCAGACCTCAGCGGAACCGGGCACGGCCTTTCCTGGGACTACATCATCATCCATGAAAGCGGGCACGAGTGGTTCGGCAACAACATCACCACGGCCGACATCGCCGACATGTGGGTGCATGAAGGCTTCACGGACTACAGTGAGACCATCTACACCGAGTGCCAACAAGGCAAGGAAGCTGCCGAAGAGTACGTGATCGGACTGCGGAAGAACATCCGCAACGACAAGCCGATCATCGGTCCGTATGGCGTGAACGAAGAAGGCAGTGGTGACATGTACTACAAGGGCGCGAACCTGATCCATACGATCCGGCACATCGTGGGCGACAGCACCTTCAAGGCCATGCTCCTGGAGATGAACAAGCGCTTTTACCACCGCATAGTCACCAGCGCGGAGATCGAGGACTTCATGATCAACTTCAACGGGCGAACAAAGACCCTGTTGAACAAGAGCACCTTCGATCAATACTTGCGGACCACAGAGATTCCTGTTCTCGAGTGGTGCGTGCGAAAGAAGACACTATGGCGACGATGGGCGAATTGCAAACCGGGATTCTCCATGCCCGTGGAATATGCTGTGGACAATGGACCGCTCTCACAATATCACGTCGGGAGCGATTGGAAAAGCACTTTCATGAAGGTCAAGAAGAACAGCGAATTGGTCTTGGACAAGAACTGGTATGTTACCTCGAAGCGTGTTCCAGCGCGTTCTGTGAAGCGAGAACCGGAATCTTCGCGCGGATCATACACGCCATCATTCTAGAAGGTTCAGACCTACCCCATCGCCTTCCGAAGACCTGAGGCCGCGATCGCCCGCACTTTGGTCCGCACCAATGGCGACCAACCAAGCAGCGCACCGGACAAACCCAGTGCTTGACGTGACCACCGCCAGAAGTCGAACACATCGGTCTGGCGAATGATCAAGCCATCCTTCATCTCGATGGTCGAAGTGATGATGTTATGCACCGGCCGTTTCGTTCTGCTGAAGGTGTACCACGCCTCCCACCGCACTTTTCCGAAGGTGGTATTCTCTTCGATCACGGAGTAGCTGATCCGCAGATCGGTACCACTGGTCAGGAGCATCTTCCACATGGCGCGCACTTCCTTCGAATCCAGTTCGGGGAAGACCGGGTCGCTGAAGTGTGCATCGTCGTGGTAGCACGCGCCCATGGTGGCCCAGTCGCGTTGCTGGAAGGCGGCATAGAATCGTTCGATCGTGGACATGGGTTGAAGGTAGAGAACGTGCCGCACCGTCACCCCGGGCAATATCTTTGGACACATGCGGATCGTATCATTCATCTTGATCCATGTAATGCTGATCGGGGCCCTTCGTGCACAGGACAAGGAGGCCTATGACACATTCGTGAAAGAAGGCGATGCCCTATACCAGCAGAAGGAGTTCCTGCTCTCGGCCAAAGCCTATTCGGCTGCGTTCGAAGCCCTGGGATGGAAGGGTTATCAGGGTGACCGATACAACGCGGCTTGTTCATGGGCACTTGCCGGTATTCCCGATTCTGCCTTCTTCCAATTGCAGCGGATCGCAGAAAAGATGGACTACGCGGAAGTGGGTCACATCACCCAGGACGCGGATCTCAACAGCTTGCACGATGACCAACGCTGGACGCAACTGATCGACTTGATCAAAGGCAACAAAGAACGTTTGGAAGCGAACTTGGACAAGCCTCTTGTGACCTTGTTGGACTCCATCCACAGGGAGGACCAGGACCTTCGCAAGCAGATCGACGAAGTGGAAAGCAAGTATGGTCGGGATTCCCAGGAAATGCAAGCGCATTGGCGGCTGATCCAAGAGAAGGATTCCACTAACCTCGTCGTGATCTCACAACTGCTGGACGCACGCGGTTGGCTTGGTGCAGATGTCATTGGCAAACAAGGAAACTCCACGCTTTTCCTCGTGATCCAGCATGCTGACCTGGCCACTCAAGAGAAATACCTACCGATGATGCGCGATGCCGTGACCAAAGGCAATGCACAAGGAAGCAGCCTGGCCTTGTTGGAGGACCGCGTCCTCATGCGCAATGGCAAAAGGCAAATCTATGGCAGCCAGATCGGGCGCGATCAGGATAGTGGTGCGTATTTCGTCAGCCCATTGGAGGACCCGGACAACGTGGATGAGCGAAGAGCCTCCGTGGGCCTTGGCACGCTTGCTGAGTACATCGCGTTCTGGAACTTGACGTGGGATGTGGACGCCTACAAAAAGGAACTTCCCGCTTTGGAAGAAAAGCTCAAGCGCAGTGAACACTGATCACGACCTTTGCCTGCATGTCCAAGCTCCAGCACCTTGCCCTGCTGACCTCCGGCGGCGATGCACCCGGTATGAACGCCGCGATACGTGCGGTGGTGCGCACGGCCAACTTCCATGGGATACGAACCACAGGAGTGGTTGATGGATATGACGGATTGGTGAAGAAGAACTTCGTGCAACTCGGGCCACGCGATGTGCGCAACATCGTACAACGCGGCGGCACCATTCTGCGCAGCGCACGCAGCGAAGCATTCTTGAAGCCCGAAGGACGCGAACAAGCTGCAGCGAACCTCCGTGAAGCAGACATCGATGCGTTGATCATCATCGGTGGTGGTGGTTCACAAAGTGGCGCGCATGCGCTCACAGCGGAACAGAACGTACGCGTCATGGGCATCGCGAGCACCATCGACAACGACCTTGGTGGCAGCGACCGCACCATCGGATTCGACACCGCGTGCAATACCGCGTTGGAAGCGATCGACCGCCTGCGCGACACGGCATCCTCCTACGGACGCATCTTCTTCGTGGAGGTGATGGGTCGGGATTCGGGATTCATCGCCATGCACACCGGGATCGCGGCAGGTGCCGAATACGTATTGGTACCGGAACGTAAGGAGAACGTGGATGAATTGATCAAAGCCCTGCAGGAGCGCTCATCCGAAAAGAGCAGCAGCATCGTTGTGGTGGCCGAGGGAGATCAAGAAGGTGGCGCCTTCAAGCTGGCCGAAGTGGTGAAGAAGAACTGTCCGCAGTTCGATATCCGCGTTTCGGTGCTTGGGCATTTGCAGCGTGGTGGAAACCCCACCATGGCCGATCGACTGCTGGCCTCACGACTGGGTGCTGCAGCGGTCGAAGGGTTTATGGAAGGCAAGCAGAATTGCGTGGTCGGCATCGTGAAAGGCGAGATCACCTATACACCACATGTTGAAGCAATAACACAACGAAAGGAGATCGAGCCCGACCTGTTCCGGTTGATCCAGATGCTTGCGATCTGAACCCACGAACGATAAAAGACCGGGATGCAACACGGATACAACGTGATACTGGAATGGACCGGCAATGAAGGCTCGGGTACGGACAACTACCGCAGCTACAAGCGCAACCACACGATACGGGTCGTCAACAAACCGGACCTGAAGGGTTCATCCGACCCGACGTTCCGAGGTGATCCATCGCGGCACAACCCGGAAGAACTCCTGCTGGCCGCACTCTCAGCCTGCCACATGATGAGCTACCTGCACGCATGCGTAATGAACGGCGTTGTGGTCACGGCGTACACGGATAACGCAATGGGTAGCATGGAGACCTTCGAGAACGGAAGCGGTCGATTCACGGAAGTCATCCTTCGTCCATACGTGGTCGTGCGCGATGTCAGCATGATCGCAAAGGCGAATGAATTGCATCACAAGGCGCATGAATTGTGCTTCATAGCAAACTCGGTGAATTTTCCAATACGCTGGGAAACGAAGGTTCGATCAAGTGGGGAATGAGGCGTTGATCCCGAGATAGGGAAAGAAGACCAGATCGTGGAAAACTGATCGACCAATACCCCACCCCTGCCCGGTAACTTCGTGGCCCTTCAGCCATGCAGTTCTCCCACCTCCACGTCCATACCCAGTTCTCTCTTCTCGATGGTGCAGCCAGCATCCCCGCGCTGTACAAGAAAGCAGCTACGGATGGACAGCCAGCCCTTGCGATCACCGACCATGGCAACATGTTCGGTGTGTTCAAGTTCGTGGCGGAAGCGGGCAAGCACAAGAACGAGGACGGCACGCCGAAGGTCAAGCCCATCGTCGGTTGTGAGTTCTACGTGGTGAACGATCGGCACAAGAAAGTCTTCACGCGCGAAGACAAGGACAAGCGTTTCCACCAGTTGATGCTGGCCAAGAATGCGCAAGGCTATCGCAACCTCAGCAAGCTCTGTTCTTTGGGCTACATCGATGGTTTCTACAGCAAGTACCCGCGAATCGATAAGGAGTTGATCGTACAATACCACGAAGGGTTGATCGCGACCACGTGCTGCTTGGGTGCGAGTGTTCCACAGGCCATCCTACGCGGGGCGACCGGCGATCTGCAGAAGGCTGAGGACGAATTCAAGTGGTGGTTGGATCTCTTCGGTGAGGACTACTACGTGGAGATCCAACGGCACGGCATTCCTGAGCAGGACCAGGTGAACAATGTGCTGATCCAGTGGGCGCGGAAATACAACGTCCCCATCATCGCCAGCAACGACAGCCACTATGTCGATCAAGCCGACAGCAATGCGCACGATATCCTCTTGTGCATCAACACCGGTGAAAAGCAGAGCACGCCGAAAGCCGATGACAGCGACGACGAGGTGAGCCAGAAAGGCAAGCGCTTCGCGTTCTACAACGACGAGTTCTTCTTCAAGACGCAGGCCCAGATGGGCGAGACCTTCAAGGACCTGCCTGAGGCCTTGGACAACACGAACCGGATCGTGGACAAGATCGAGGTCCTGAAGTTGAAGAAGGACATCATGCTCCCGAACTATGAGATACCGCAAGGGTTCGCGGACCAGGATGAGTACCTGAAACACCTGACCTACGAGGGCGCCATCAAGCGCTACCTCAGCGAAGGCAATGGTGGGGTGGATTCGCTGGACCCGAAGGTCAAGGAACGGATCGACTTCGAGTTGTTCACCATCCGTACGATGGGCTTCAGCGGCTATTTCCTGATCACACAGGACTTCATCAACGCGGGCAAGGCCATGGGCGTGTTGATCGGACCGGGTCGTGGTAGTGCAGCGGGAAGCGTGGTGGCCTATTGCACGGGCATCACCAACATCGACCCGATCAAGTACGACCTGCTGTTCGAGCGATTCCTGAACCCGGATCGCAAGAGCATGCCCGATATCGATACGGACTTCGACGACGAAGGGCGGCAAAAGGTGATCGACTACGTCGTCAACAAGTACGGCAAGAACCAGGTGGCACAGATCGTCACCTACGGCAGCATGGCCGCGAAGAGCAGCATCCGCGATGTAAGCCGGGTGATGGACCTCCCCTTGCAGGAAGCCGATCGCCTCGCGAAGCTGATCCCCGAACGACCGGGCATCGAGCTGGGTCGCATCCTCAATGCCCCCACCGACGGCCCCGGAAGTCTGAAGCAGAAAGAGAACCTGAGCAGCGACGAGATCGCCAACGTGAAGCAATTGCGGGAGATCCTCGAAAGCGGGGAACTCACCGCCGATGTGTTGCGCGAAGCGGAAAAGCTGGAAGGATCCGTGCGGGGGACCGGCGTGCATGCCGCCGGTATCATCATCGCACCGAGCGACCTTACGGAGATCATCCCTGTCTGCACCTCGAAGGAGTCGGACCTCTTGCTGACGCAATACGATGGACGCGTGATCGAGGATGCGGGCGTGATCAAGATGGACTTCCTGGGCTTGAAAACGCTCACCATCATCCGTGATGCGCTGCGCATGATCAAGGCCAACCAAGGGGTGGACATCTCCATCGACGACATCCCGTTGGACGACGCGAAGACCTTCGGGATCTACCAACGCGCCGAGACCAACGGCACATTCCAGTTCGAAAGTCCGGGTATGCAGAAGTACCTGCGCGAATTGAAGGCCGACCAATTCGGGGACCTGATCGCCATGAACGCGCTGTACCGCCCGGGTCCGCTGGAATACATCCCGACCTTCATCAAGCGGAAGCACGGGCTGGAGAACATCGTGTACGACCTCCCGGAAATGGAGGAACTGCTGAAGGAGACCTATGGCGTGACGGTGTACCAAGAGCAGGTGATGTTGCTCTCGCAAAAGCTGGCCGGCTTCACCAAGGGCGATGCGGATGTGTTGCGTAAAGCGATGGGCAAGAAGGATCGCGCCACGCTGGACAAGATGAAGGGCAAATTCCTGGAAGGCACCGCCGAACGGGGATTCGACAGCAAGGTCTGCGACAAGATCTGGACGGACTGGGAGGCCTTCGCGCAGTATGCCTTCAACAAATCGCACAGCACCTGCTACGCCTTCGTCGCCTACCAGACCGCGTGGTTGAAGGCGAACTACCCGAGCGAGTTCATGGCCAGCGTGCTCACGCATTCGCAGAGCAGCATCGACAAGATCACCTTCTTCATGGAGGAGTGCCGGCGCATGGGGATCAAGGTCCTCGGTCCGGATGTGAACGAGAGCCAGTTCCAATTCAGCGTGAACAAGAAAGGCGAGATACGATTCGGTCTGGGCGCCGTAAAAGGCGTTGGCGAAGGCGCCGTGGAGACCATCGTAGAGCATCGGAACTCCGAGGCCGGACCGTACACTTCCATCTACGATCTGATGCGCCGGGTGAACCTGCGCAGTGCCAACCGTAAAGCCTTGGAAAGTCTGGCTTATGCAGGAGCCTTCGACGGACTGGACGTGCAGCGCGCACACTTCTTCCACAGCCCTGGAGAAGGCAAGCCCACCTTCATCGAAACACTGGTACGCTACGGCCAGCAGCACCAGGATGGAGAAGACTCCTCGCAGGTGAGCATGTTCGACATGGCCGAGGGCGATGCCGCGATACCTGAACCAGCGCTACCGCAGATCGAAGGCTGGAGCGCGTTGGAACAGTTGCATTACGAGAAGGAGGTGATCGGCTTCTATCTGAGCGGCCATCCGTTGGACGATCACCGGTTGGAGATCAAGCATTTGTGCAACGCCACCTTACCGGACCTGAAGGAACTTGACAAACTGGCTGGCCGCGACCTCACGTTCGCAGGTATAGTCACCAAGGCGGAACATCGTATCGCCAAGAGCGGAAAAGCCTTCGGAAGTCTCAGTGTGGAGGACCATTTCGGAACACATGACTTCATGCTTTTCAGTGAAGATTACATGAAGTTCAAATTGTACATGCAGCAAGGGGCCTTGTTGTTGATGAAAGGCCGGGCCAGCGCACGCACCTGGGGTCGTGATGAAGGCCAGATGGAGTTCAAGATCAGCAACATAGACCTGCTTGGCGACGCACGGGACAAGTACATCACCAAACTCATCCTGAAGCTGGAAGCCGAGCGCATCGATGACAGCCTTGCCCGCGAGCTTGGAGCCCTACTTCGTGCTTCACCGGGGAAATGCAAGGTGACCGTACAACTGCAAAGTGCGCTGGAGAACATGGCCCTTGAAGCACCCAGCAAGGGACTTTCCGTGGTGATCAGTGAAGAGTTGATACGCGGATTGGAGGGCCTTACCAATGTATCCTACACGTTGAACTGACGGATCGTCAGGATAGTTTCCATGGCAAGGAAATTGACCCAAGGCGGTACCTTTGCGAACGAAGGAAAGTGGGAAACTGAGCCTGATCGAACTGGAAAGTTCAAGTCAGGACCTACCAACTTGCACGACGAACGAACAGAAACCAACACGGCATCTCCCGATGCCCACCAACAACATGGCACTCGAATTCACCGACAGCAACTTTGAAGAACTCGCCCTCAAGAGCGACAAACCCGTCATGGTCGATTTCTGGGCGGAGTGGTGTGGCCCTTGCCGCATGGTAGGCCCAGTTGTAGAGGAACTTGCCAAGGAATACGATGGAAAGGCCGTGGTCGGCAAGGTGAACGTGGACAACAACCCGCAGACCGCGATGAAATATGGCATCCGCAGCATCCCGACCATCCTGTTCATCAAGAACGGAGAGGTCGTGGACCGTAGCGTTGGCGCAGTGCCCAAAAGCCAACTGGCCGGGAAGTTGGACGGGCAGCTGGTCTAGTCCGCATTCTGACGAATGATCTGAGCGGGTCCTGTGCTTCGGTGCGGGACCCGTTCTCGTTCGGGGCGGAGAACACCCTTCAAGTGAACGCGCCGATCGACCGACCTTTGCACCCATGCCCATTGAGCAAGGACAGATCCAAGCACTGAGCGCCCTTGAATTCAAGGCGCGTCAAGTAGTTGAAGGTTTCCTGGCCGGCTTGCACAAGAGCCCATTCCACGGATTCAGTGTGGAATTCGCCGAGCACCGGGCTTACAACCAGGGCGAGAGCACGCGCCACATCGATTGGAAGCTCTATGCCCGCACGGACAAGCTCTTCGTGAAGCGCTACGAGGAGGAGACCAATTTGCGTTGCCAACTCGTGGTGGATGCATCGAGTTCCATGTACTACCCCGCCAAAGGAGTACAGAAGGAGTTCAACAAGATCGAGTTCGCCGTACATGCCGCTGCGGCGTTCATCCAACTGCTTCGGAAACAGCGCGATGCCATTGGCCTCACCACGTTCACCGATCATGTGCTGGTGGCGGAGGACGCGCGCAGCAATGCCGTTCACCTTCGGCATTTGATGCAGCACTTGGAGGCCATGCTGGCTGCTGACGCACCGGCAAGGGGGCGCACCACCTCCGTGGTCGAAGCGTTGCACGACATCGCCCAACGTGCACACCGCCGCAGCCTGGTGGTGATCATGAGCGACATGCTGGACAGCACCGACCGCGAGGACGAGGTCTTCGATGCCTTGCAACATTTGCGGTTCAACAAGCACGACATCATTCTATTCCACGTGGTGGATCGCAAGCATGAATTGGAACTGGACCTTCAGGACCGCCCGTACACCTTCGTGGATGTGGAAAGTGGCGAACAGGTGAAAGCCCACCCCGCGGAAGTGCGGGAAGCATACAAGGCCGCCATGATGGAGCGCTGGCACCGGTTGAAATTGAAGTGCGGCCAATACCGCATCGACCTGGTGGAGGCGGACATCAACGCCGGATTCGAGCCGATCCTCCTGCAATTCCTCACCAAACGGGCGCGTCTGTATTGAAGTTGGACACTTTTCCCCTTCATCTCTTGCAGAAGTCTCCCCTACCCTTACATTTGCAGCCGCTTCGTTGAAAAACGAGGTAAGTCGGACCGGTAGTTCAGCTGGTTAGAATGCCGCCCTGTCACGGCGGAGGTCGCGGGTTCGAGTCCCGTCCGGTCCGCAACAGTTCCGCCGCAACCCTAGATAGTAAAGGGTTTGCGGCGGTTCTTCGTTTTAGGGCATCGGTCTGGGCATCGGTTGGCCCTGTTTACCTCTTCCACCCTGCCGAGAAAAGTAGATACCCGTTAGGTGGGTTGGGAATTCTCCCTTTCTTTGAGATGCACCCTAACAACCCTATCCCCACCACCCATGAAAGACAAGACCACTGCCGGACTGTTGGCCCTATTTCTAGGCGGCCTCGGTGTCCACCGGTTCTATCTCAATCAGGCCGGATTAGGCGTCATCTATCTTCTATTGTGTTGGACCCTTATACCGGCAATCGTTGCACTGATCGATGCAATCATTTTCCTAACTCAGTCCAAGGCTGCGTTCGATGCGAAGTACAACAAAGGGCCAGCTGCCTTTGCCACCGCACCCAATAGTAATTCCCACACTCAGCACAGTGCAGCGGACGAATTGGAGAAACTGCATGCCCTGAAGGAAAAGGGTGTAATCACACAAGGGGAATTCGACGCTAAGAAGGCGCGGCTACTGTAGTCGCTGCGGACTACAGCTCAACCGCCGGAATCTTTGCAATAGCAAGGATTTCCGGCGGTTTTCTATTCCTAGCATCGGTTAGGCATCGGTTGCGGCCGTTATTCACCCGATAACTGCGGTTGGTCTCATTCCTTGACCTTTCCATCCCGCCCGATAATTTCCCGGTGCAAGTGGATTACCGGACCCTGCCAGTTCTCCGGGATCTTGGCCATTCCATTCTGCACTAGCAGGGGTGGAATAATTGGCTGCGGTTCCACCGGCACCGTTATGCGCTGCAACTTCGGTTTGAAGAATTCCACCATCTTCAGGAACAACTCAGCGGCTCGAACCTGATCGGCCAAGTCACCATCCCATAACCGGCCTAGCACCTCGTTGAATCGGGCCGCGTTGGTTTCGGTGATCTCTCTCCCCAACTCTTCCCATTGGAGGGTCCGCACGTTCTTTGTACCCTTCGTGCGTCCGGGGTTGCCCTTGACGAACTGGCCCGTCCTAAGGTCGTTCTTCTGTTTCATGCCACTACTGTGCCCTCCACTTCGGACCACCATAGTCAACGTCAAAAAACTTCATCACCGGTTCCCCGGAAGAACAGTTCATTCCAATCCAGTATTTCACCGGACCCTTCCCCTCCCCGTTTCCAGTCGTGTATGTAACACGCCCGCGAACAATTTGATTGCCGTTGTGCGCGTAAACTGAATCCAGAGTGTAACTGACCGATGCAGGAACAGGAAAGAACTTTGTGGCACTTTCTTGCGCATACTTGGCAAGGGCTGTGTCGCTATCGCATGGGCTACTACAAGCCGCTATTGAAGCGGCCAATACAAGGGGAAGTAGTTTCGTTTTCATACGGTCAAGATACTTGTCACCTAAGGAAAGTAACAAACGGCGTTTGATCGAAGAGGGGATAACTACGCACGTCCATGCGTCGAAGGCTCAATGATCGGTTGCTAAGGGCGTTCCTACACCGTTTCCCTTCCTTCCCGTATAGGCGTTCGCTGCATACCCGTGAACGTGGATCTTGATGGGTGATGTCCCGACCGCATACCGGGCAACGCCTCACCTCTTTACCGGTACCCTCAAACCGGACCTTTGCCCCCTTTATCACATGCGGTGAAAAGGTCCGTTCTGTGCCTGCGGATGGTGTGCCCGGCAGGTCGTTACCCGTCGGTGCAAAGGTCCGGGGTCCATCTTCCGCAAATTGCTCCGGGGCGTTGTTCAATTCCTGCAACTTCGAGGCGATCAATGCGCGGAGGGTTGCCTTCAGGTTGGGCGATGCGCTCCGAGTGTAGATGTTTGCCAGCGTTGCGCGTTTCTCACTTCGTTGGCCCTTGGTCAACCCAACCCAATAGTTCGGGTCGGATGCACGGGCCAACAATTCGCGTTCTGCGGGCCTAAGTCCTTCCGCGTGTACGCCCGGCTGCACAATCAACAGTTCATCGAACCTTGCCAGTAGGTAGCCCTGCAACGCGATCCATGTAGCGGGTTCTAACAGGTCCGACAACGTGGCAACGTGGTAGCGTCCCAGCGTCCGCATCTTCTTTACCGCAACCTCGAACCTCAACAGTTCGCCGGGGCGGTTGTATTGCCGTGCCTTGTCGTAGATCTTGAACCGATAGGCACTATGCAGCACTTCGATCCCTATGCCCTCTCGGAAAGGCGTAGGGCGCTGTGTGCGGTGTAGCACGATGCACGTCAACACGTCGGGCGTTGGTATCGGCGGAAGGATGTTCACGCCCAACTCCAGGTTTGCAAGTCGAAGGGTCGAAGAGTGAAGGCCCAACGCAATGCACACCGATGCGACAACCTCGGCGAAATGATCGCGCGTGAAGTCCGCCCAATTCTCACCGCCGTGGTGCTGTTGGTGGAATGATCCCCGCATTTGTGTGCATCGGGTCGCGTCGCCTTTGAACGTGAAGGCACCCCAGCGGGCAACGTATCGTTCACGGCCAAGGGTATCGACCCCTTTGGGTTTCCAGCTCAACAGGTGGTGCGACCTCAACCGCTGTTGATCGCGCCCTTGGATGCGTAGTTTTACACCGTCGAACATGCGGCAACGTGTGTGAGGCATACTGGATCAATGGAGGGCACTTCGGTGCCCTTCGTTGTTCTCCGTGGCCGGTTCACTTGGCAAGGCATGGGATCACCGACCGCGCGAACTTCACGCGTTCCTCGATACTGTATTTCTGAAGGCCCGTGAAGTAGAACAGTGTCAACGTCCGTGCGTCGGTGCTGAAGTGGAACACCACCGTGTTACGGCATGTGCGGCCCGCGTACACGTCCGTATGATCGCCCACGAACCACTGTTCAACACCCGTCGGGATCAACCCCGTGTGCATCGTGCGGACCTTGTTCCGGGTTGGCCCGTCGATCATCATATCCGCACCGACCGCCTTCCGGCCCTTGTCGCGTGTACGGCCAACCTTCAGCCATTCGGGAACCTTGGTGAATGGAATGATGGTCGGATCCTTCAGGTATCGACCGGTCACGATGTCGTTCGTGTACTTCACCACCGTGTGTGAGGGGCATACTGGATAACTCATGCCCGTTTCGTTTTGGAGGTGCGGATCTGTTGCAGGCTCCCCAACACTTCGGAGCGTTTATAGCGCACACGGGTACCGATGCGATACCCTGCGACAAGGCCGCGTTTCGTGTAGTCCCGCAACGTGGGCAAGGTGATGCCCAACACTTGCGCGGCCTCTTCGCGTGTCAGTAGTTCCTCCGGTGGAGGTGTTGGGGTTTGCGGTCGGGTGTCCATTTCGGAACACACCGCGCGGGCGATGGCCCCCACCAAGTCGGTGAGCGGCAAGGGTGATAGAACTATCTGTTGATCCATTGGGGCGAATTGTTTCCCCAAATGGACCCGCATTTGCCCCCTTCAGCGTAAACGGACCGTTAACGTTAACGCCCCCGTCTATTCCAGTTTTTTCGTCTCCGGCACTATCAACACACTCGCCTCCGGGATCTGGAACTTGGCCTTTTTGGTTTCAGCCAATGGACGCGGCGCGGCATCGGTCAACCGCACACGTAGCTGTTCAGCGGTGAGTGAAATACCATCTTCACCTTTCACGTCGAACGCCTGCAATAGCACACGCGCAAGGCCCGTGAAGTTGGGTTCGTTGTTCTTCCCGCCTTTGCGCGGAATGGGAAAGTAACCGGCAGTGGAAAGGGTGGTGAAGATGTGCGCAAAGGCGGCGGTGGAAGATGTCCAAGGCAGCCGGTCCGTGTGCCTGTTTACCGTTGCTGTCGAGGTTCCCGAAGTGACGTTCTCCCCGATCCCCTCCAACCGCGATGCAAGGCGGCTCTTCGCGTGCTCGAACTTTCCCCATAGATCCTTTCCAGCGGCATCTGCCTGCATGGGCTGAAGGATCAACTTCCCTTTGGTGCCAACCTCGAACGACCGTAGCGCGTTGGTGATGCGTTGCAGTTCGGCGGATGCGTTGGGGTTCTCACTGAACGCCTCAGCTGCCTTTTCCACCTCGGCGGTGAACTCTTCGATCCAGTAGGTGAAGAGGTTTTCCAGTGGCACGGTTGTGCCTTGTTCCGGTGGAGCGCCTATGAACATCGTTCCCCCACCTTGTTCTTTCGGGAACTCGTGAACATTGCGGCGTTCCTCTTCACTGTATTGCCGATCTGGTGCGCCCCTTATCTCGGCATCCCACTTGTCCTTTGCACGCTGGAACGTGCTCCCGTAGACAACCGTTCCCCCGTCGCATAAGAACCGGATGAGCAAGTCCTTTTGTTCGTTGTGCAATGCACCGTTCCACATACGCCTGTCCGGATTGAAGAACGTGCGCGGCATCTTGCTCACTGCGGCCTTCAGCAGTTCGTAAAGACACGCCTTGCCTTCACGTTCCAGTTCGGTGAACGTGTTTACAAGTGTGCGGCCATCCATGATGAACGGCGGTTGTTGCGGGCGTTCGGGGGGTACCTGTTTCATTGTTGCCGCTGCCTGAGGCTCGTTCTTTCGTGGTGCCATGATTTGAGCGGATCAAACTGCCTTCAGTACCGGGGTGGAGAACATGGGGGAAGCCGCGATCATATCCGCGTGTTGCTCCCCATCGAGCCGGATGTAACGCAGAAACGCACCTTCCGTACGGTGCCCAGTAACCGCCATTATCGTTTGCGATGGGGTACCGCGACGGTATAAGTTGGATGCGAATGATCGCCGGGCCGTGTGCGAGGAAACTTGCTCCCACTTCGGGCGGTTTACTTCACGGCGAACGCCTCCCTTGGTGATGCCCATCGGGATCCGCTGTTGAAGTGATGGGACCAATGCCACCGCCTCTTTCACATAGCCGTTTAGTTTTTGGTTCGATATGATCGGGGGGAAGTTGCCGCCGTACTTAGTGAGCATTCCGCGAATGATCGGGTGCAATGGGATCACAACAGGTTTACCCGTCTTACTTGGCCGAATACGGATGCGATCGCCTTCGATGTGTTCAGGGCTAAGGGTAGCAAGATCACCGAACCGCAGGCCGGTCCAACACCCCACTAGGAACAAGTCCCGCGCACGATCCAAACGCGGTTTCCCGGATAGGTCGAGGTGGAACAAGTCGGTTAGTTCGCTCTCTGTTAAGTACACCTTGTCCGAATTTTCATGGGGCACGGGAATGCCACCGCGTACTAGAACGGTCCGGTTGATCTCATGCCCATCCTTTGCAGCCTCATTCACGAAGGTTCTGAAGGCCCGGAGGTATTTCCCCACGGTGTTCATCGCATGGCCCTTGGTGGTGGTGAGGTACTTGGTGAACCCTTCAACAAACTCCGCATCCAAGGCCGTGAACGGAATACGGGCACCCTTGCGCGATGCCTTCACGAAGTCCGTCAATAATTGCAGTGTGATGCGGTTACGACCGTGTAACGTGGAATGATAGGGCTGCCCACGTTTGGGGTTCAACTTCCCTTCCTTGCGTTCGATGTATTCGGCGATATAGCCCAACAGGTCGGACCGGCGAACAACCGTGCGACCGGTTGCCAAGTCGAGGGCTGCCTTCAGTTCACCCGGCTCCGGGTCGCGACCATTGTCGAGGTTGAACTTCCGAAACGTAGCCTTGGCCGTGGTCAGTAGCGCGTCTAGGCGTTCGTTGAACTCCGGATGTTCCGGGAACGCCTTCGTTTCCTTGGCACGTTGGAAATTCCGTTGCCCTTCGGTACTACACCAATACCTCGGCTCGATCGTTTCGCCCGTTGGATAGGTGAGCATGTACCCACCCCAGCGGACAATGAAACGCACAACGGCGGGTTGATCGGGTTGGGTGTTCTTGTCAGTTCGGAGGTTGAACCTGTATTTGGGCATGGGCGTTCATGTGAGGTGCGTATTGGATAGCACGAAGGTATCCATCGCAGGGGTCGGGCATCGGTTTGGGCATCGGTTTTCCTTTCCCTCAACCGATATTGCCCTTCTTTGCCTTTCTCTCCGAAGGCCCGTAATACCTGAGCAAACACGCGGTTTGCAGGCTAACAAGGGTGTGTTGAAAGTACCCTAGGTTCCGGTCCCGTCCGGTCCGCAAAAAAGGTCATCTTCGGGTGGCCTTTTCTGTTTTCCATGCACTCCTTCCTACTAGCCGGCATGCTCACCTTCGCGCTGACCGCGCGTGCGCAGGATGCCTCGGTGGTGCCTGGGCTTCTCAAGGACCTTAGCACTGCCGCCAACGATACCGCCCGTGCCGATGTGCTCGCCCGCATCTGCTTCAACCTGATCCGCACCGACCCGGACAGTGCCCGGCTGATCGGTGAGCGAGCTTTAGTGTTGGCGAAGAGGATCAACAATCCACGTGCCTTGGGGGATGCCCACAACAACCTGGGTTGGCTCGCCGCGGAGCAAGGCCAGTTCGCCCGCGCGGATTCGCTGTTGACGATCGCGCTGGGGGTCTTCCACAAGATCGGCAAGCCCGAATATACCAGCACCACCATCAGCAATTTGGGCTGGTTGGCTGAAAAGAAAGGCGACAGTGTGGGTGCGTTGAAACGGTTCCAGGAAGCGCTCACCATGAGCGAGGCCGCCAACGACACGGCGACCGCTTCGATCCTGCTCTACTCACTCGGCATCGCCTACCGCAAGATCAAGGACTACCCGAAATCATTGGAACATCTGCAGCGTTCGCAACGGTTGGAGCGGGCTTTGCGCCGCTCCGGGAAAGAGGCGAACTGCGCCGTGGGCTTGGCCAATACCTACCGCGAGACCGGCGATACCATCGCTGCCATCACCTCCTTTCAAGAGGCCGCCGCGCTGTACGCCACCATCAACGATCACCAAGGTTCAGGCATCGTGGAAGAAAATCTAGGCGACCTGCTGCTAGACAGCGCCCCTGCCGCCGCACTGCCTCGCTTCCTCAAGGCGAAAGCGCATTACGACACCTTGGAGAGCAACGTGGACAAGGCCTACGTTCTGCTCCGCATCGGCACGGCGCAGCTTCGGTTGAACGAGAAATCAGCGGCCGAAGCCAGCTTGCAGGAAGGTGCAACATTGGCAACCAGCGCGGGCGATCCGAACCTGGTGATGGAGTACGAACACGCATTGGCCGAACTCGCCGAAACGAAGGGCGATGCGGAGAGCGTATTCGCGCACTTCAGCCGCTACATGGCCTTGAAGGACAGTTTGCAGGGGGCCGGTACACAGAACGAACTCGTGCGACTTCGCACGGAATTCGAGACCGAGCGAACGGAAAAGGACAACACCATCCTGCGCGCTGAAAGCAACGAGAAGAGCGAACGATTACGGCGAAAGGATCTCCAGTTGTATGGAAGTGCGGCAATCGGTGTTTTGGCCATGATCGCAGCCTTGCTCTTCTGGCGCAACTACCGGCAAAAGCGCCAACATGCTGCCATGTTGGAAGGATTGAACCAGCAACTGGCGGGCAGCAATGCGGAGATCACGGAGATCAATGGTCTGTTGGAGATGAAACTGCTGCGTAGCCAGATGAACCCGCATTTCATCTACAACTGCCTCAACAGCGCAGCACGCATGACGCAGGCCGGGCAGAGCGTGGAAGCCCTTGCCTATCTGCAAGGGTTCGCACGCCTGTTGCGGATGGTGCTGGACCACAGTGTGAACGACACCGTGGTCATCACCGATGAGCTCGACTTCCTGCGGCAGTACCTGAAACTGGAATCGCATCGGCTGGGCGACCTTCAGTTCGAAGTCACCGCAGAGCAGGCATTGCTGGATGACGACGCGACCATTCCATCGCTCATCGTACAACCTTTCGTGGAGAACGCTGTGTGGCACGGCCTGGCGAACAAGACCGGTGCGAAATCAATCACGGTACACTTCGGCACACAGGAAGAAGGGATAACTTGCACCATCACTGACAATGGCGTGGGCCGCACTGAGGCAGCAGTTCTCCGTGAACCCCACGAGCCATCGCACAAGTCGCTCGGCATGCAATTGACCAGCGAAAGGCTGAGGCTGCTCTCCCGGCGCTTAAGCGACCATGGAGCCATCCGCGTCGAAGATTTGGTCGATGGAAATGGCCAAGAGATGGGCACCCGTGTCACGGTGATCATCGGTTGAGCCATTTCCTCGATGTCCGGACCGCTTGCTCGATCCGCTTGTGTATCCATCGGACATTGCTTTCACTTCACCAGGTGGCATCACCGAAGAGCATGCGTTTTCTGGTCCGTGGCGATCGCGTGTTACGCGTCGTTTATCTTCACGACCAACATGCGATGATCAAGGCCCTGATCGTGGATGACAGCGCGGACAACCGCAACTACCTGAGGACTCTGTTGGAAACAGCGCATCCAGAGGTGAAGGTGATGGGTGAAGGCGCCAACGTGCAGGAAGCGCTGCTGGCGATCGCCCGTCATTCGCCCGATATCGTTTTCCTCGATGTGGAGATGCCGGGTGGTACCGGGTTCGACCTGTTGCGCAAGCTGGAAATCTGGCCCTTCGATGTCGTTTTCTGCACGGCCTATGAGCGCTACGCTGTGCAAGCCATCCGTTTCAGCGCGCTGGATTACCTGCTGAAACCCGTACAACCCGATGAACTCGCCGAGGCGCTGGAACGCTTCCGCGCAGCGCACTTGGCCGGGCATGCTCGACAGGTCGTGCAGCAACAATTCCTGAGCAACATCGCGCAACGTGACGAACAAGCGATGAAACTCACGCTCACCAACGGCGATCGCACGTACTTCGTTTCCCCTGCGGAACTGACCCACTGCACCGCCGACGACAATTACACCGAGCTGCACACGGCCGATGGTCGTCGCTTCGTTTCGGCGCGCACACTGAAGGGTTATGAGGACATGCTGGTGCCGCTCGGGTTCCTGCGCGTACACCGCTCCTCGTTGGTGAACCGCACGGCCATCACCCACCTCGACGATGGGCATGTGGTGCTGAAGAACAATACGCGTGTGGAGATCAGCAGGAGGAAGAAAGAGGAAGTATTGAAGGTGCTGGCGGGGAAATGAGGTCGGGCCTTCAGCCCTCCGCTAACGCAAGGTGGCCTGGCAGCATCGAACGCTGGTCGATGTTGCGATGAAGTCGCGCCTTTAGCGCTCCGTTCAGGAGCACCGCACCGCTCCCTCATGCATCGCACCGCTGACTCGACAGTCCTTGGTATCGTTTGGTCGACGACGCTGCTTTGGGCCATCAACGCCAAAGTCATGAAAACCGAACACTCCATCCTGGACATCGCCTTCTGCTTCGCACTTGCCTCGCTCACCCTTTTGCCTTTCTGCGTATCGGGAAATGATGACCAGCAGGGCTTCATCCAGAACAAGGGCCAGATCCATGATCAGTTCCGAAAGGCGAATCCTTCGGTGCTGTACCTATTGAACGGGAGGGGAATGAACGTACAGTTGAAGAACGATGGCTTCGCGTACGACACCTATGTGATGACAGAGAGAACGGCAAACACCGATGAAGAGGAGAGCAACACCAGCCAAGAACAGTGGGACCGACCAACCGATGCGCGATCCACCACCTACCGCTTCCACCGCATCGACCTGCGCTTCGTGAACGGCAACCCCGACCCGGAGATCCTTCGGGAAGGTGAAAGCGAGCACTACACGAACTACTACACCGACCTAATGGGTGAAGCCGGTACAACTTTCGTTCGGTCCTATTCCACCATCACGTACCGCAACGTGTGGCCTAGTATCGATGTGCGCTTCAACTGCGGAGAAGAAGGCTTCAAGTACGATGTGATCGTGCGGCCGGGTGGACGGTTGGACGATGTGCGATTCAGGGTGGAAGGTGCCCGCATCAGTGAGCGCGTGAATGGTCGCCTCCTCTTCACATGGGCGAACGAGGAGATGGAGGAACGGATACCGGAAAGTTGGATCGTGCATGGCACTGAACACGAACGAGTCGATGTCGGATACGAAGTGACCGGACACGATACGTTCGGTTTCACAGGTGCCGATGGTCCGGATGGAACGCTCATCATCGACCCTCAACCGGTACTGCTCTGGGCCACCTACTACGGCGGACCCGCACTGGAAACGCCGGGTGGCGTGGGACTCGATGTACAAGGCAACAGCTACATGAACGGGCTCACCCAAAGCACGTGGGCCATGGCAACGAGCAATGCGCATGATGCGGCGTATTCAGGCAACAGCGATTCTTACCTCGTGAAATTCGATGCGAACGGCAATCGCATTTGGGCCACCTACTTCGGAGGTCCGGGCTACGATGATGGAGACGCGCTGGTGGTACACGATGCGGGCTACGTGGTCGTGGGTGGTGCCACAGAAAGCACGTCGGCCATGGCTACTGTTGGAGCGCACCAGATCGGGTACAGTGGTAACCGCGATGGCTATATCGCCAAATTCAGTTCCAACGGAGTACGGATGTGGAGCACCTACTACGGTGGCTCCGCAGCCGATGACATCAGCGGTTTGGATATCGGATCGGACGAGAGCATCGCCTTCTGCGGAACCACCACTTCAACGAACAACATCGCCTTGCCGAATGCGGATCAGTATGGCTTGAGCGGTCCGAAGGATGGTTTCGCTGGTCGCCTAACCTCCAATGGCGGCCGGATCTGGGCGAGTTATGTGGGTGGCACGGCTTCCGATGAGGTCCACGACATCACCTTCATGGGAAGCTTGAGCGTTGGTGTGGTGGGCCGGACGAACAGTGCGAACAGGCTCGGCCAATCGAATGGTGGAGGCAACGACATCACATACAACGGTGGCTGGGACGCCTTTGCCGCACGCTACTCCCCCACCGGCACCAAGTCATGGGCCACGTATTGCGGGGGCAGCGGAAGCGATACCGGTGCGGACATTGCCTATGTGGGATTGAACCAGATCTTGATCTGTGGACACACCTCTTCCACTTCCGGCATCGCCACACCAGGTGCTGCACAGCCCTTCTTCGGGGGCGGTGAAGTGGATGGTTTCGTAACATCACTCACGGTAAGCAACGGCATACGTCAGTGGGGCACGTACCATGGTGGCAACGAGATGGACCTGTTCAGCTCGGTAGCCCGATTGGCGGGTGGTTATTCCATTGTCCTCGGTACAACCAAGCCGGTCACGACCGGACCAGTACCGGGTCCGCACTTCATGGTGATCTATTCCAACAGCGGTGCTTTGCAGAGCGAAGAGCAATTCGCATACGGCGTGAAGTGGCCCGATCAAGTGGATGTGAACGGCTCCGAGATGGCCATTGCAGCCTATCTTCATTCAGAAGACGCGGACTTCAGTACGAGCAACGCGTACCAACCCGTTCCGTCAGGAGGTGGGGACACAGGTTTACTCCGATACACGATCCCTGATAACATGTCCATCCAAGAGAATTTCGGCGCTGTTGGAATGAGCCAACTGAAAGCCATCGTTCAGAATGGTCTGTTGGAAGTGATCACGGATAACGCAAAGGACTCCCCGACATCGATCACGATCAATGATATGAGCGGACGACTTGTCGATCAACGGTCGATGACAGGAAAGAGCAACGTGATCCGTCTCCCTGAATACCTGCAACAGGGCGTTTACATCATCACCGTGACACAGGCGGACGGGTCCCTTCTTAGCCAACGGATCCATCTCCCTTGAACCGCTTGCTCAACGCTTCGACCGCTCGCTCGGACCTCATTTCACACGTCCGGTCGTGGGACTTGTTTAGGGCCATCAACCGCTTCACAATGCGCAACACCATCTTTCTAATTATCGCCCTGTCCGCTATTTCAGCCTGCAAGAAAGAGGACGACAGCCCAGGACCTAGCGGCGGTAATGGCACTGCGCTCCAGATCTTCGGTGTGCCCATTCCCGGCATATTCACTTGGGAGGAAGATGCCGACACTTGGGGATACCTGCAAGCCGATAACGGCGGCGGCTTCGTTTTCAGGGGCACGGTGGGCAATTCCTATCCGCTTAGTGACCTTGCCACGGACAACAACTGCCGGATCGAGATGATCGGCCGCGACCTGACCAATGGACCGATCGCTTACGGCGTGAACATGCCCGGAACCGAAGAGTGGTGGGTGCCGGTAGATGTGAACGGCATCT
>CADEDY010000007.1 GCA_902826215.1 uncultured Bacteroidota bacterium | reverse complement strand
GTTGGCGGTGTCATGGTCCACGGCCAAGGCATCCATCACCATGCGCGTGCCTCGGTCGATGAGCTTGTTGTTGCTCAGTTGCATGTCCACCATGCGGTTGCCCTTCACCCGGCCGAGCTTGATCATCACACTGGTGCTGATCATGTTCAGGACCAACTTCTGTGCGGTGCCGCTCTTCATACGTGTGCTGCCTGTGACGAACTCGGGCCCAACGACGATTGCGATGGGGTGCTTCGCCACGGTCGTCAGTGCGCTGCCCGGATTGCAGGTGATCCCTCCGGTGAGGATGCCCTTTTCGTTGCACGTTTCTAGAGCACCGATAACGTACGGTGTTCCTCCGCTGGCTGCGATCCCGATCACCACATCATCAACCCCGATGGTGTGTTCCTGCAGATCCATCCAACCCTGCTCACGATCGTCCTCCGCGAATTCCACCGCCTTGCGTATCGCTGCATCACCTCCAGCGATCAGACCGATCACCAAGCCTTGTGGGACGCCGAATGTTGGTGGGCATTCGCTCGCATCCACGATACCCAACCGTCCGCTCGTTCCCGCACCCAAATAGAAGAGCCTACCACCACGCCCCATGCGTTCCACAATGGCATCCACGAGTTGTCCGATCGCAGGCAGCACTTCGCCGACGGCCACAGGCACGCTGCGGTCCTCGATGTTCATGTTCAGGAGCAGTTCCGAAGTGGACATCTGCTCCAGGTCGTTGTAATACGAGGTGCTTTCGGTGATCTTCTGCATGCGATGCAAAGTTGACACAAAGAAGAAGGCCACCCACCGGGAGGTGGATGGCCTTCGCAGAAGTTCGAGGGTCTTAGTCCAAGATGAGCTTGCGGGTCAAGCTCCCCTCCTTGAAGAAGAGTTCCATATAGTACGATCCTGAAGCGAGGTCAGCGCGGTCGAAAGTGAAACGGTTAGCGTTCACGGTTCCGTTCCGAATGATACGGCCTTGGTTATCGTAGACCACATAGTTCTTGATCGTCGACTTGGAGCTGGTGATCACCGTAGTCGCCGCAACCGGGTTCGGATAGACCTCCACCCCAGCTGCCAGAGCCGAGTTCTCATCGATACCCACGTTCAACGCCAAGGCGCGATACATGCGAGGGGTGATGAAGTTCTGGAGCGTATCGATGTACGCCAATGCACGTGCACGACCGGCAACAGGGCCTAGCGCCTGATACACAGGGTTCGAGGCGTAACCATTTGCAAGCACGACAACTGGATCGGCGCCCACCGCGGTTGCGCCTGCGGTCACAGTAGCTTCATCCCACCACTCCCACGGTCCGCTGCTATTCTGCGGCTGCGTGAAGGGGAGGAGGCCTTCATTACCCTCATTGATCGTACCGGTCAAAACGCTTTGAGCATAGTTGGTCAGGTCATCCGTGAAGGGAGGTGTCAACCAGATATCGTTGTTACCGAAGGCGTTGGCCATTTCCGTCACCCGTGCACTGCCATCCACGTTCACTACAGCGAAGCTGGTACCTGGTACGAATACGGTGCCATTGGCGTATGGCGCGAAGGGGTCGAATACACCATGGATGCAGCACATAGGCACTTCTCCTTGCTCGAGCCAAGAGCTATCACCAAGCGCTCCGCCGATGTTGAATATCATGTTGATGTCGGTGGCATAGCCGGGGTGGTTGTCCTGGTTCAGAGCCGGGTTCCCTCCCAATCCTTCGAAATCACCGAGGATCAAAGGGTCGACCATGAAGACATTGTCATCCGTGTTGAAGAACTTCTCGAGTTGGATCTCAGCAACATCCTGCAAGGTGGCGTAGGCCAGTGCAGAGTACCCACCGGTGCCCTGTCCACCGATAACGACCTTATCCCCGCTGATGCCGTAAGGGTTCCCGCCCTCGGCGATGGACTTCCGCAGAAAGCGCACCGCGGTCTTGGTGTCTTGGAGTGCCCGATAGACAGCTTGGATGATCGTTTGCTTCCGCACCTGCTCACTGAGTGAAGCCGGATTCCACCCTGTTCGATAGGTGATCGCGGCTACGACATAGCCCTTCTTGGCGAAGCGCTTGCACATCTCCACGGTGGCGCTGTCGTTCTTGGAGCCTGTTGGAAGTTGGTTGATGTAGCGAGGAAGCAAAGAGCCGGTGTGGATATAAACGATCACGGGGCGATCGGTCTCGGTATCACCAGTCGGTTTGTAAACGTCCATCAGCAGGGGCTGCAGAACCGGGGCGCCGGTCAGCACAGAGTAGTTGGACCCATAGGTGATGTTGGATTCTACATCCACCGAGTTGAAGACTTCAGTGAGGTAGCGTTGCGCCGAAACCGGTGCGGCAGCAAGGACGCCGATGACGGCCAAATTGCGGAGTGTTCGTTTCATGTTGCTTGGTTGCAGGTTGATTTCGTAGCCAAGGTAATTCGTAAGTCGATCAGTTCGACCCGTTCTTCGGCAGGTCTTTCTTTTTATGCCATTGGGGTTCAAAAAGTACCGATATGAATGCCAGGCGACCCACCAAAGGTCCGCCATAGACCATGTACACCTCATTGTTCAGGAGGTTTGAAGCGCCGGCTTTGAAGGTGCAGTTTATGCCCGGTACGTATTTGCTCACCTGGCCGTCGAGTAGTCCGTAGCTAGGGATCGTGCCGGTGAATTGAGGGCTGCCCTCGAACAAGAAGCTCTGCACCCAGCGGTAGTTGAAGTTGAAGCCCCAATTCTGTATCGGGATACCCAGGATCACCTTGCTGATCTCCCGGCCACTGACGCCCAGATTGAATTTATGCTGCGGTGTGTTGAATGCTGGAATGATAGGGTCGTCCGCCACGGTGTTCAACTTGTTCCACGAGTAATTGCCGTTGATCGCGAAGAATTTGCGGAAGAAATAGTTGGCGCCGAAAGAAAAGCCCTGCGTCGTGACCTGCTTGGACGAGTTGGCAGCTACCCGATATACCTGCACGGTGCCTAGATCCACTTGGTTGATCTGGTTGATGTTCACATCCGCACCGAGTTGGAACCCGAGGAAGTCCTTGTAGAAGCTGTAGTAATAGGAAGCGTCCACGAAGAGGTTCTTCCACAGGGTGTTGCGATAGCCGACCTCAAAGCTCTTCACCTTCTCCGGCACAACGGGAGCAACACTGAAGTACTCCAATACGCTTGCACTACTGCTGAACGAGGCCAAGAGGGAAGGCACGGTCACCAGATCGTTCACGCCATTGAGATTGCCCAAGAGGATCGCACGGCCAACGTTGTAATAGAGATACTGATCCTGAAGGGTCGGGTTCCGTATCGCAGACGAGAAAGAGAAACGCAGGATGTTCTCAGGGTTGAAGCTATAGACGGCGGACGCTGCCGGGGAGAAGAGATAGTCGAAGTTCACGTTCTTATCCATGCGGACGGTGGCTGTGAGCTTCAACTTCTGACTGGCAAGGACGCGGCGCTCAACTCCAGCATAGACCCCGTATTGGCTGTTCGTGATCTTGGTTCCACTGGTATCGGAGAAAATGTTGCCGCGCGAATCGGGCAGGTAATAGCGGTAGCTCGCACCTCCAGTCAGGGTGTAGGCTTTCACCTTGAATCGTCGTTCGCCTTGCACATGGGCCAAGGAGGAACGATCATAGAATCGGGTACCACCCTCACTGAAGAGCCGGCTCGTGATGTCCTTGAAGGCCGCATCGAACGCCGCTGTGCCGGGTTCCAAACGAGCGTTGAATGTGTTCTGGGTTCCGGCGCTGGTTGCACTGGAGTTGGCGTATGCTCGCACTTCATCATGCAGGCCTTGAAGAAGGTCTTGGTTCGCAATGCCCCACTGAGCGATCGCCTCTTGGTCGATGATGAACGTTGCGGGTGGACCAGGGTCGAAGACGGGTTGCGGAAATCCTGGCGCATTTCGGACCTGATTGGCATAGCCTCCACTTTCCCATCGATTTCGATAGTCCTGGAACCAACGCGAGTCCGGTTTCGCGTAGTCCTGAAGTCTGAAGGCGGTGAAAACCGCATCGTAGCTCTTACCCGCATCCTCGTTGGTGAAGTAGGCGCGCAGGAATCCGCGATCACCGGCGTTCAACTCCAAGCGGTTCTGGAAGAAGAGAATGTCCTGAAGACGATACCTGTTGTCCCCTTGGTACACGGTGGTACCAGTTCCGAAACTCGAGGCAGCAATGACCTGAAGACTGTCGCTCAACTTGTAGTGGAAGGCCAAGGACGATTTGATATTGCGCGTATCGTAATTCACAAGGTCAACTTCGCGGTATCCATCCCGATGAATGGTGCCGAGCCCCCATGTCGATATGCTGTTCACCGATGAAGCCTCATCGCCGTATCGATTCACAGCGTCATACCCTCCTGGATTGTTCATGTCCGTATCGCTATCCTCCGTCGCATTCAAGTTGTCCGCCTTCCAGTCCTTGGCTTGGAAGTAGTAGAAGTTGAATTTGAAAGCCAGCCGTTCCTTGCCCTCCTTCGCTTTGAAAACGTGCGCGTAGCGAATGCCGCTTTCGACGAGGTTGCGCTCACCGGTCTTCGCGAAGACAGAAAGTCCACGGAATTGGAAGGGGTCCTTCGTGGTCATGCTGATGACCCCGTTGAATGCATTGGGGCCGTAGTATGCCGAGCTTGCTCCCACGATCAGGTCCACCTTCATGACATCCAGTTCACTGGCACCAAGGAAGTTGCCCAGTGAGAAGTTCAATCCTGGACTTTGGTTGTCCACGCCATCGATGAGTTGGAGCGATCGTACGGGGCTGGTACTGTTGAACCCACGTGTATTGATCACTTTGAAACCCATGCTCGCCGCTGTCATGTCCACACCCTTCAACGTGCCGAGGCCTTCATAGAAATCGCCGCTAGGTGCCTCTTTGATCGCGAGTAGATCCATGCTCTCCACTGTCAGTGGGGCCTGTTTCTGCTTCTCGCTGATGCGACTACCTATCACTTCCGCTTCCTTCAAAAGCACCTGATCCGTGCTCAACTTGAATTTCAGTTCTTGGTCCAAGCTCTTCACCTCGACCTCCTGCTGCGCATAGCCGATGAAGCTGATAACGAGCGTGTACGGAGGAAGCTCGTTGGTCAGGATCTCGAACCGGCCGTCGATGTCCGTGGTCGCTCCGGTGGTGGTGCCCTTGATCACTACGCTGGCGCCGATCAGGGTCTCGCCGCTTCCGCTATCACTGACTACCCCTCGCAACTTGTACTGTTGGGCTGTAGCGCATACACTGGCACAGCAACAACAGGCTGGTAGCAGCAAGCGGTACAGTGCGAATAAGAGCTTCCGCGGTGGATGCATTCAGGTGCAGCGTTTATAGGGAAAACCCTCTAGGTGAGGGTGCGAGATAAATATAGTGGGAACAAGGATCTACCAAGATCGTTCAGTCCGGGTTCACTGTTAACAATTGACCGTGAAGAGCACTCAAGGGCCATCGGCATTCGCTGATTTTGAAGGTCGGTCGTTCGGTACGACCTTTACACCATGTCCATTTTCTTCACCAGCCACGGTGCCGCCGGCACGGTAACAGGAAGCAAGCACCTATTGGAGATCGATCGCAACGATGGTACCCGGTACAGGGTATTGCTGGACTGCGGCATGTTCCAAGGCGAGGCCGTCTACGACGCGAAGCATGACCCCAACCGGACCTTCGGCTTCGACCCTGCAACCATTGATGTATTGGTGCTGAGCCACGCGCACATCGATCACAGCGGCTTGGTGCCGCGCTTGGTAGCCGAAGGATTCGACGGACCGATCTGGTGTACCCCGGCAACGGAGGACCTATGCACCATCATGCTGGCAGATAGCGCGCACATCCAGGAGTATGACTACAACTACGATGTGAAGCGTGCCCAGAGGAAAGGACAGAAACCGGAGGAGGATGGCCCGCTGTACACCAAGGACGATGTGCAGCCTGCCTTGGAGCTTTTTCAAACGCTCGAGTACGCAACAACGAAGGAGATCCTTCCCGGAATCACGCTCACCTTTACCGATGCGGGGCATATCCTCGGCAGTGCGGCGGTGCATCTCGATATCGTCGATGGGGACCGGACCTTGCGTTTCAGTTTCTCCGGCGACGTTGGTCGCTATGTGGATCGCTTGTTGCCGGAACCCGTCCCGTTCCGTCAAGCCGACGTGATCGTTTGCGAAAGCACCTACGGAGACCGTGATCACGAACCCGTGAAAGAGGCCGAGGATGAACTACTGCGTCATGTGACTGATGTTTGCGTGAAGAACAAGGGCAAGCTGTTGATCCCGGCATTCAGCATCGGTAAGACGCAGGAGATCCTCTACACCTTGAACACCTTGAGCAACGAAGGACGGCTGCCGCGCATCCCGGTGTATGTGGACAGTCCGTTGGCGATCAGTGCTACGATGATCTCGCGGGCCAATAGCGCGTTGTTCCGCGAGGAGGTGCGCGCCGAACTGGCGAAGGATCCCGACCTCTTCACCTTTTTGGGTGTAGAGTATGTGCGGAGCGCGGACCGGAGCAAGCAGCTCAACGGCGTCGAGGGGCCTTGCATCATCATCGCAGCAAGTGGGATGATGGAAGCCGGACGCATCCGTCACCACCTGCGTAACGAGTTGGCGGATGGGGCGAACGCAGTGCTTGCGGTCGGTTTCTGCGCGCCGGGTACGTTGGGTGCGAAGTTGTTGGAGGGCGCGAAAGAGGTGAACATCTTCGGGGAGGTGGTGCCGGTGAACGCACGGATCCTGCGCATGGAGTTTTACAGCGCGCATGCGGATCGCATGGAATTAGTGCGCTACCTAGGTTGTCAGGACCCCAAGAAGGTGAAACGTACCTTCCTCGTCCACGGCGTGGAGAAGAGCATCGAAGGACTGCGCGGACTTCTGCAGAGCAAGGGCTACAAGCACATCGAGGCGCCTGTTCGCGGACAACGCTTCGAGATCTGAACTGCTCAGCTGCCGAAGCCCAGGGCTCGGCGAAGCTCATCCGGTAGTGCAGGAAGTTTCCTGCGTTCGAACAAGAAACTGCTCAGGTCGGCGATCTCGCTGAAGATGTAGTGGCTGTCCATCGCCCCTTTCAAGTAGGCTTTACCGGTGCTTCCACCTGTGCCGACGCGCAGGCCGATCATGCGGTGTACCATGTTGATGTGCCTGGACCGCCAGGCGGCCATTCCTTCATCGATGTCGAGCAAGGCTTCCAGAAAGCGGAATGCCTGTTGGAAGATCGGCTCATCGCGGTAGAGCATGATGAAGAGTGCGCTCTGGCAAGCAGCGGGAGAGAGACGACGGTCTGCACTTCCATCCTTGAAAATGGAGCGCCAAAGAGCGGCATTGCCTTCTTCCCCCTTTACCAATCCACTGGTGTAAAGCAGTTCCAAACGGTCGAAGAAGTTCGCCTCGCCCTTGGGCCAATATTTGTCCTGTAGAAAGGGCATCCGTTCCAGCCAAGCGTTCACGAGTTCATGCAGGGTGGGAAGGTTCTCCAGCGCTTCGATCTCCGCCTTGTGATCCGGGCGCAGTTGACTGGTGTAGTACTGTTTGCCGAAACGCGCTTCCATACGCAGGCCCAAGCGTGCCTCGAGGATCTTGAACTGCATGCTCTGGAACCCGCTGGCCGGGCGAAGCAGGTCGCGGAAGTCCAAGAAGTCCAAGGGCGTCATGGTCTCCATGATGTCCATCTGATGCACGAGCACACCGAGGATCGTCTTCACCCGTTGCAGGCGGTGGACGGCGATGTTGAGCTCGCCACCGTTGTCGTCCACGTGGTGGTCGGCGAACATGGTGATCACACTACCCACCTCGTGCAGCACCTGCTTGAACCAGAGCTCATAGGCTTGGTGGATGATGATGAACAGCATCTCATCGTGAGCTTCCACGCCGTGCTTGTCACTTTCGGGAGCTTGCGCGCCGAGGATCTTGTCGAGCTGCAGGTAGTCGGGGTAATAGACCGAGGACATGTTCCGTTGGGCCCTTGGTATCGTGATCGAAGGGCTGGGCCAAATGTAGCCGGACGCGCTTAGCCGGAACTGATCGGGATCAGCGGCCCGGTCTTTGGTACTTTCGCGGAACGCATTCCCTTCCCATGTTCCGGATCCTACTTCGTCCCCTTTTGATCGCGCTCGCCTTTGCCATCTGTTCGCTTTCGGTTGCGCAAAGCAGCGTGGACGGATTGATGAATGCATCGGATGCTGGTCAACGTGTCTTCGATCAGCGAAGTGCAGGTGCTCCTTCCACACAGACTGGACGGATCCACAAGCTCAAGGATGTCGACGAGCGCCCGTCGTACCCGGATGGTGATGCCGCGTTGCTCGATCACCTGCTTGTACCTGCTGCATGCGGTGCGCTGCCGGACATGGAGCACTGCTTCGGCTCCTCGCGCATGAGCTTCGATTTCGTCGTGAATACTGACGGCTCCGTGAGCGATGTGGAGTTCTCCAAGGAAGGTTGCCCGATAATGCAACCCTTTGTGCTCTGTGCAGTGCGTGGGCTCAGTCCGTGGAAGCCTGGACTTTTGAACGGGGTGCCCGTGCGCGTTCGCATGCACACGTCGGTGAAGTACGATCTGCGATGACCGCCTTCCACCGTTGATCCTGCATTTTGCTGCCGTTCCTCGTTCCACTGGTCACTTTCAACTAAATGTATCGTTGAAGGACTAAGAAGTTAGTTATACTTGCGTCATGGAACCGCTGACGCGAGCAGAAGAACAAGTGATGCAGGCCCTTTGGTCCATTGGACAGGGCTTCGTGAAGGATGTGCTGGAGGCCTTGCCGAAACCGAAGCGAGGCGCATCCGTCCCTGCGTATACAACAGTGAGCACCATCATCCGGATCCTCGAGCAGAAAGGCTTCGTGGGCTATGAGGCCTTCGGTCGTGCGCATCGATACCATCCGTTGGTGACGCGCGAAGCGTACCGGTCGCGCTCGTTGGGTCGGCTGGTGAAGGACTACTTCGGAGGATCCACCACCGGGCTGTTGTCGCACTTCATCGAGAAGGAGGACCTGAGCGTCGAAGAACTGGATGGGCTGTTGAAATTGATCCGCGAACGAAAGAAGAGTTGAAGCATGGAAACGTTGAACTACCTCCTCAAAGTGAATGTGGCCTTCGCGCTGGCCCTGATCCCTTATGGGCTGTGGATGCGGAAGGAGACCTTCTTCAACCTGAACCGAGCATGGCTCCTGGGCGCGGCCTTCATGTCCTTCGTCGTTCCGCTATTGCCTTCGCTCACCGTGCCTGTGATCGGTGGTGTGATCGAACTTCCGGTGATCGCACCTTCGTCTTCCGCAGCAGCACCGGACAGTGGTTGGTCCTGGTCGTTGCTGGTTCCGGTGTACTTCACCGTGCTGGCCGTCTTCCTGCTGAAATTGCTCGTGGATGTGCTCAAGGTGATGCGTGCTGCGCGGAGCAAGCAAGGGACAGGTGCGTGGTCCTTCCTCGGTACCATCGTTCTGCCTGCAGGGCTCACAGAGGAGGAACGGAATGCGATCCACCGACACGAGCAAGTGCACGTGGACCAATGGCACAGCTTGGATGTGATCCTGTTCCGTGTGCTGCAAGCGATCAGCTGGCCCGCACGTACATGGACCTGGGCATTACACGAATTGCGGGCAGTGCATGAGTATGCCGCCGATGCCATAGCCAGCAAGCGATCTGCCGAGTACGCGACCATACTGCTCTCTCAAGCACTGGGTGTCCCGATGGCCTCCTTGGTGCATTCCTTCCATTCGTCGAACCTTAAAACCCGAACACAGATGTTGAAGCGATCTCCTTCCTCGAAAACAGCGTTGGTCAAGTATCTGTTGGCTGCGCCCTTTGTTCTTTCCATGGCATTCGTCACCTCCGATGGTCGCTCGGCGACGCCGGTACGTATGGATCGAAATGCGATTCACGAGCCTGAGCAACAACCGGAGTTCCCCGGTGGCATGGAGGCCTTGATGAAGTACATGGGCGCGAACTTGAAGTATCCGAAGGCGGCCGCAGCGAACGGGGAAGAGGGCACGGTGTACGTGGCCTATATGGTGAAGGCGGACGGAAGCGTCAGTGATGTCACGGTGGCTCGTGGTGTGAGCGCTGAGTTGGATGCTGAGGCAGTGCGTGTGGTGAAGGCAATGCCGCGGTGGACACCCGGCAGCAAGGAAGGCAAGCCGGCCAATGTGAAGATGACCCTGCCTGTGAAGTTCCAACTGGACTCAACGAAGTAGGCACGGTTCGATCCCATGGACCGGTCCAGGCCGGACCGTGAACAAGAACGCCCATCCGGATGAACCGGATGGGCGTTCAGCATTCGGAGCGATGTCACTCGTTGTGCGGCATCTTGGTCTTCATTTCCTTTTCGGCAGGAGCATTAGCGCGCGTATTCCGCATGGCCAGCATCTTTTCGTACTGCTCGGCCGTGAGGATCTGCTGAAGCTCACGGTCATGGCTGGTGCGGAGAACATTTGCACGGGCTTGGCGAGCCTCCGCGTCCGGGATGGCCTGCTTCAATTCGGCCATGTTCTTCGCGAAGCGTTCGTTGGCTACCTGCACTTTGGCTGATTGGTCTGCAGTGAGGCCGAGCTCCTTGGTCATGACCTCGGTGCGTTGATCAACCTTATCGCCGACTTGCACTTCCGCTTTATTGGCGTCTTGGGCTTTCTCCATTTTGGGAGAAGTTGCGTCCTGGGCACTAACGGCTGTCAGCGTGGCCAACAGAACCGTGGTGATGATGGTCTTCTTCATGGTCCGAATTTAGGATTTGCTGGTAAGACGCAACGAATGTGCCGGAAGTTCGATGGGGAAGGCGACGATGGATAGATTTGGGCATATTCAACCTGTTCGACATGCCCTGCACGCTGCTTCCTCTTCGATCCATGGTATCGCATGCGTTGGTGTGCGCTTTGGCTTTGACCGCGTGTTCGGCCAGTGGACCTGTGGCGAATGGTCCCGATCCGGAGTGCTGCACGAAGGGTACCATCTACGAAGTGCCGGAACTCACCAAGGCCCCCCAGTTCCCCGGTGGCGATGCGGCGATGGTGGCCTGGTTGGGCAATCGGCTCATTCGACCGGACGGAACGGACGACGTGAAGGACGGACCGCTGATCCAGTTCAACGTGACGTGTGTGGGAACGCTAATTGACATCGCAGTGAAGGTCCCTGCTCATCCGGAGATGGACTCCTTGGCCTTGGCCGCCGTGCGCGACATGCCCACATGGAGCCCCGGCCGCATCAAGGACCGCACGGTGTGCACGTTCAACGTGATCCAGGTACACTTCGACTAGGGCGCCCTCTGTTGCTCAGCGCGCGATCACCAACCGGGCTGTTCCCTGTCCGGTGATCGATACTGTGTAGACGCCTTCGGCCAGACCGTGCACATCGAGACCGTGCGTCAAGGCATTCACGTTGCTGGTGGTGCAGAGGCGACCGGAAGCGTCGAGGACGTTGACGACGGTGTTGGCTGCGATGCTGCTGGGCAGGGCGAAGTAGACCTGATCCTTAGAAGGGTTCGGGAACATGGACCAGGTGTTCGCCGCGCGCTGATCGGCCATGCCGACATTGAGGCTTGGTTCGACGCGGATGAGCAGGCTCTGGGTCGCATTCACGCACCAGATGCGACCATTGGGTGCAACTTTGATGCCCATGACCCCGGCACCTACTTGGAGGCGTCCTTCCTCGGAGAAGTCGTTCGCCATGTCGTAGATGATGATCTCGCCGGTAGCGTGATCACTCACGAGCAGGTGTGTGCCGACGACCTCGATGCCAGCAGGCTCCTGCAAGCCCCCGGAGATCACGACCTCCCATGTGGCATTGGTCATCTTCAGGTATTCGACGTAGCCTTCGAAGGGACCGAAGCTGGGCGCGCCATCGGGTGTGCCGCTGCGGGTATCCAAGCGGAGCACACGCTGGCCGCCGTGATCCACGACGTACAACCAACCCGTGTGTTTGTCCACCACGCAATGGCTGACGATGTGATCGTTGGGGTCGCGTGTGATGCTCACTTCGGGGTAGCGGTGGATGATCGCGTCGCCGTGGAAATCATTGCCTGGTCCGTGGTCAGCGCGGAAGTCGTGCATCACCACATCCTGGTTGGTGCCATCGACGATCCAGAACTTGTTCCAGCGTTCGTGCGCGATGCCTTGGCTGCGGGGTGTGACGTGGAGCATATCCAAGTGGCTGCCCAGTGGACCGAACTGGTTCTGCGCGTAGATGTCGGGATCGGCGCTCCAAAGCGTGGGGCCGGTGAAAGGGGTGGAGGTGCCTTGGTTGCCGTTGGCGTCGTACACGCCCGGGCAGGTGGAGAAGTTGCCATTGTCTGCCATGGCGATGCCGGTGGGTAGGCTGAGGAAGTGACGAGCGGCCGGGTCGCGTTGGTAGAGGAAGGTCATGTCCGCTTCGCCGGGGTTGAAGAACCGCACGGTGCTGCCACCGGTGTTGAAGACATCCTTGTTGATGACCCACAATTCGTTACGGGTGCGGTCGGGATGGAAGTCGAGATCGCGCGGCACAAGGATGTCCTGATCACCATTCGCTACGTTGACCACTGTGGGTGGTTCGGAGAGATAGCTGTCCATGATGTCCGGAACAGCGGCATTCACCACAACGGGAGATGTGCGTTCGTCGTTCGTGGCGTTCTCATCGCTGTCGCCATTGACACCGGCGATGCGGATGGTGAGGATGCCCGTGAGTTCGTCGGTAGGGATCCACGGTGTTTCGAGTTCGAAGGTGACCTGGTCGCCGGGGTCGAGGGCTTCGTTGATGGTGGCGGTGACTTCAGGAGCGCCATCGATGCTGTAGGCGACATCGAAGGAGGTGACGGGCTGACCACCGACGTTCTGCGCGGCGCCAGCGATGATGACCGGAAGGCCGACCTCGCAATAGATGCTGGTGGTGGTGCGCGTCAAGCTCATGTCGCGATCCACCGGTGTGGCTACGGTGAAGGGGTGGACGAGGAGGCCGCCGAGACCTTCGAAGTAACCGGCATAGCCCCCTTCGATCAGAACGGTGTAGGAGGCTTGACCATCGCCCCAGGCATCGACCGAGATGATGTCGTATTGTGCGCCTTCGGTCAAGCAGAACGGCCCCTCGTTGAAGGTGGTGTTGCTGGCGTAGCCGCCGGGAGGCGAGGTTTGACCGCCTGCATCGGCGCAATTGATCGCTGGGTTACCGGCAGTGAAGATGGGGGAGCCATCGCACCCGTTGCCGCTCTCGACGAGTTGCCACATGGTCTCGTTGCCATAGTCGTCGGTATTCACCACGATGGTGACTTCCAGTTCGCCAACGGGACATTGGGCGAAGGCGGTGGAACAGGGAAGTGCGGCGAGGAGCAGAAAGGGGAGTGTTGCTTTCATGAATGCGAATGAAGGTTCGGGTGTATGCAGCCCAAGCAGGGTAGAGGTGGTGAAGCTACAGGTCGTTGGGCAGTTTGCCGGGGCGGATCGACCAGCGGAACGTGGATGGCTACCGAGGGACGGCTAGCGGGGTTGGATGACTGCAGCACCGGGCGGGGCGAGCTTGGAATAGACGGCGCTATCGAGGAAGCGGCCATTCCAGAAGTAGTTCTCCTTGAAGAGCCCTTCGCGCACGTAGCCACTGCTGCGGAGGAGCGCGTTCGAGGCTTCGTTGAGCGGATCGGTGCAGGCTTCGATGCTGTGGAAACCGAAGTGTTCGAAGCCGCATTGTTCCACGGCTTTCAGGGCTTCGCGCATGATGCCTTTGCGCCAGTGGTCGCTGTGCAGTGCATAGCCGACCTCGCCGCGGAAGTGTTCCTTCTTCAAGCGGTAGAAGCCGATGGTGCCGATCACGGCGTCATCGTTGTGGAAGGTGATGGCCCAGTTGATGCCGTTGTTCTCGCGTTGGTCGGTGAGGTTGCGTTCGATGAGGGCAACAGCATCTTCGATCGCCTCGGCTCTTGGACGGCCGATGTGCTTCATCACCTTCTCGTCGGACCGGATGCGGAAGATCGCTGGGGCATCGGCCAGCCTTACACAACGCAGCACCAAGCGTTCGGTGGTGAGGACCGGGAACGGGTCGGTGATGAAGTCAAGCATCGGGGAGGGTGCGAAGAAAGTCGATGACGGCTTTGTTGAAGGGGGCGGGAGCTTCGACGTTGCTCAAGTGGCCGGCATGGGGGAGGACCACGAGGGTTGACCGTTGTGCTGCTGCGGCCATGGCTTCGCTGGTAGGCAGGGGCATGAGCGTGTCGTGTTCGCCGGTGATGACGAGGGTGGGCTTGTTCGCGTTGCGCAGAACGTGTGTGCGATCGGGACGTTGGGCCATGGCGCGCGAAGCTGCTGCGATCGCTTCGGGCTGTTGGCGCGCCATCATGGCTTCGATGGTCTTGGCCAGCTCGGGATCGGTGGTGCGGGTGTGTTGGGAGAGGACCTTGGGGGCCATGGCGCGGGCAATGACCGCACTGCCTTTGGTGAGTGCATCGATGGCGGTGGCCTCGCGCCCTTGTTTGCCTTCGTCGGTATCAGCCGTGCTGCGCGTGTTGCAGAGGATGATGCCGCGTACCACCTGCGGCCAGCGTTCCAGAAAAGCAAGCGCGATGTAGCCGCCCATGGAGAGGCCGCAAAGGACCACCGAGCCGATGCCGCGTGCAGTGATCAAGTGATGGAGATCTTCGGCGTAGTGCACCATGCTCGGTGCTGTGGCCGTTGATGGACCGGTGCCGAAGCCACGTAGGTCGGGTGCGATGACGGGAGCTACTTCACGCAATGCTTCGACGTTGCTGTTCCACACGGTGTGGTCGAGCGGGAAGCCGTGGATGAGGAGGAGTGTGGGTGCCGCGGGATCGTGCATGGGGCAATGATAAGTACACAGGTGGTCCAAGGCAGAACCGTCTGGCTATGGGATGAGGTTCCACTGGAACCACGAAGAGCCATTCTTATGAACGGATCGAACATGCCAGAATACCACTACGTCCAGTCCTGTTGTGACGAGGAGCCGGAGCGGGACGACTCACCGCCTCGAAAGTTGACGGTGAAGTGCAGTGTGTACTTTCCGTGCCGGTATCCTTTGGCATTTGCCACCACCTATTCGTCCGAACCATGAAACGCGTCTGGTCCTTCCTTCTCTTGGCTTTCGGTTTTACATGGGCGATAGCGGGCATCGGGGCGGCGTTGGGTGTGGATACGACCAAGCAGCTGCCGTACATGGCGATGGCGGCTTTGTGCATGTTCGGTCCGGCGTTCGCGGCGGTGGTGCAGGTGCGGTTGCTCGACAAGGCGCCGTGGTCGGCGTTGGGCTTGCACCCAAGGGCGATCCATTGGCCGGGGATCATTCGCACGGCGGTGATGGGGATGAGCATCGTGCCGCTTTGTCTGCTGGTGATCTGGCTGTTCGGTGATCAGTTGGGTATTGCCCGTTTCGGGCATGTGGCGGTGACGGGTGAGCGTTTCGGGACAGCGGTAAAGGAGATGTTGGAGCAGATGGGAGGCAAGACGCCCTCAAGTTCGACGGAATTCTTGACCCGTTTGCCGGGCGGTGTTGTTCTGGTCGTGATCCTTGTATCGGCCCTGTTCATGGCCTTCACATTCAACCTGCCCTTCATGCTGGGTGAAGAGTTGGGCTGGCGCGGCTACTTGTACCGGGCGACGGCGCACTGGAGCGGTGGGAAGCGCATTGTTTTCACGGGTTTCTTCTGGGGCCTGTGGCATGCGCCGCTGATCATGTTGGGCCACAACTATCCGGGCTATCCGCTGCTGGGCATTCCGATGATGATCGTCTTCTGCCTGTTGCTTGCCCTGCTGTTCGATTGGAGCCGCACACGGGTGCGGAGCGTTTGGGGGCCGTGTATCCTGCATGGCTTGATCAATGGGAGTGCCGGTGCGTTCGCTTTGTTCGCTTGGGATGGCCATGTGCTCTTCGGATCGCCTGTGGGTGTGGGCGGTTTCGTGGCCATCGGGATCTTGGGTTCGGTATTGATCGCGTTCGACGGAGGGTACCGGCGATCACTGACCGAGGCTGGTGGTGTTGCCGAGGAAGGTTGATCGAACTGCGGAAGGCGATCTTTGCACGCATGAGGATCCGATCGTTCGTTCTTGTCCCGTTGTTGATATTGGGTGCGTTGCGCTGTGCGGCCGTGGACTACGTGGTGCCGGCGAATGATGTGGCGGGTTTCTTCGCGAACCTGCCGAAGGATGCGACCTACGTTTCTTTCTCGGCGGCGGCGACCTATCACTGCGAGGGCGACATCGTGCTGCCCGCGAAGCAGTATTTGGTGATCGACGGTCGCGGGTGCAAGCTCACCTTGGGACCAAAGTCACGAGGCTTCACGATGGAGGTGCCGGACCAGCAGGCAGCGATGCGTCGCACGGCGAGTCGGTACACGATCCGTGATTTCGCGTCGATCGAAGGTGGAAAGAAGGCGATCGATCTGAAGGCGACGTTGAACAGCACCATCGTGAATTGCCGGATGACCGGTCAGACCGTAGCTGGGATCGATCTGCGCTTCTGCCTGATGGCGCGGGTGCAGAATGTGCTGGTGACGAATCCGGGGAAGAGGGGCATCGTGCTGCGCTGCGGGGATTGGCCGGGTGCAACGACGAGCAATAGCCAGAGCAACCACGCGGTGCTGGACCAGTGCCGGGTGTATTGCAGTGCCACGACCACAGAGGCGTTCACCGTGTTGAACAGCGGCGGTGTGCACCTGATGGATTGCATCAGCGAAGGGGCGATCGCGGACTATGATCTTTTCCTTTCGGCGAGCACGACGGGTGATGAAGAGCGCGGGGCGAACAACGCGGTGGTGAAGTCCTTCATGCTGGAGAACTTCCATGTGGAGCACCGCTTGCGGAAGGCGAGCATTTATGTGAACATGCCGCCGAAGACGACGGTGAACCTGCGCAATATCTATTGGAACAGCCCCATCGGCGCGCCTGTGATCCTGTATGTGAGCGGCCAGTTGAACGTGAGCGAGATAGGCTGGTGGAATCCTGATTTCCGGATCCATTCGCGGGTGGCGAAACCGCACATGAATTTCGATGCGTGCCACAAGGCGCTTGTGATCCCGGATGCAGCCGATGAAAGCGGCAAGCGGGCCGGTGCGCTGGAGCTGGTGGATCCGTTGCCGAACCAGCGTGTGCTGGATCCGACGTATGTGCGGATCACGCGGCGGGCGATGTGACCTATTCTTCTTCCGACGAAGGCACTACGTGGATGAGGCGGCCGTTGAATTCCACGCGTTGGCCGGGGCGGATCTTGCAGGTCTTGCGGAGTTCGGTGGCACCATCGACGCGCACGAGACCTTCTGCCACGATCTGTTTGCCTTGTCCGCCGGAGTCGCAGAGGCCGACGAGCTTGAGCAGTTGGTTCAACTCGACGTACTCGCCGGATACCTCGAAGGTGATCGGCTCGGCGTTGGGCTTGTTGGTCATTGGATCTTCAGGATCTGCAGGTGTTGTGTGGTAGCGCCGAGTTGAAAGGGAACACGGTCGCCAACGTGCGTGCCGATGAGCACCCTGGCGATGGGGGCGGTGAAGGCGATGCGCAATTCTTTCACCGATGCTTCATCGACCCCGACAATGGTGAAGGTGCGTTCGATGCCACGCTGTGGTCCATCGGCGTGGAGGTAGGTGACGGTGCTTCCGAAGCGCACTTCATCCGCTTTGTCGGGTGCCGGTTCCACAACGTGGGCGGTGACGATGCGTTCGCTGAGCAGGGCCAAGCGGCCATCGAATTCGGCATGGCGTCGGCGGCGCTCCTCATCGCTGCCTTGGATCGCTGCGCGCTCTTCGAGCAGGGTCGTCCGTTCATCGAGGAGTAGTTGCAATCCACGCGGCGTTACGTGGTTGGGCACGCCATCGGGCAGGGCAGCACGGGGCGGGATGAAGGGGGCTTCCTCCTGATCATCTTCTCGGACGAAACCGCGACTCATGGTATCGTATCAAAGGCCATTCAGAATGAAGGCCGAAAATGTCCTTGAACAGGCCAAAGGGACCACCAGGTGCCTGATCCTAGGAAGGCTCCACCACCTCCGTCGGCGCGGCCGCCTTCCGAACAGGCATGCGATCCGCAGCACTGTTGAAGGTCCAATCGTACTTGCCACCGCTGCGAGGCATGGCGTGGCATTGCGGGATGAGGTTCAGCATGTTCGCCTTCACCAGTTTCCGCAGGAACAACCGGAAATGATGGCCTTTTTCGAGGTCGCGCTCCACCAACTTCTGGTCGGCGAGGGTGCCGTAGAGGTCCTCACTCCGCAAGTTGACCATACGGGTGGCTTCCAAGTGCTCTTGGATGGCTTTGCTGATGCGTAACGCTTGCTGGATCTCGGCCGTGGTGAGGGACATGGCCGTAAAGGTCGTGTTTCTTGGCAGAACCACGACGTTAAGGGCACAGGAATTGCGGTTTTCGTGGCCAAAGGAAGGTGGATACGAGGCAAGGAGCGGCGCGATACTCGGCCTATGGTCCGGCGTTCAGAAGTCTACAAATTGCATCAGCCACGAGGCGAGTTCCGGCTAGAGGCTGGGGTTGATCGGCGAGCAGGAATGCACAGGGGTAGGTTCACTAGAATGGCTCCAAGTGGTGTTGGAAGTGGTCACGCGATCCGTACATTCGGAGCATGACCAGCAAGGTCCATATCGAAAAGAAGCGGGAACGGTCGCGGGTGCGAGCAACGGAGGATGAACTCGTTGTTTCCACACCAACGAACGGTAGCCGCAAACCGACGACCGTGGCATTCCAGTGGCACGATGGGGCAGGGGAGTTGCATTACGAAGTGTTGAGCCCAGCGCAGAGCTGGCCCTACCTGTGCAAGAATTGAAGTCCACGAGTTCGGGGTTCAGAAGTGCGCTGCTTATTGCGGTTGCTGCTTTGTTGTGGACATCCTGCGGCGTTGAACCCGCGGATGCGAGCGCGGAGATCCGGAGCGTGATGGCGGAGCAGGAGGCGGCATGGGACCGTGGGGACATCCCCGGTTTCATGGAGGGCTATGCGGACTCGGTCTGTTTCACCAGCAAACGCGGGATGACCTGTGGAAAGGCCGACGTGACGGCGAACTACCTGCGCAGCTACCCCGATCCGGAGGCCATGGGCGACCTCACCTTCGGGATCCAAGAGGTGGTGATGGCCGGTGATGCCCACGCATGGGTGACAGGCACCTGGGAGTTGGTGCGCACGCAGGATACCTTGGGGGGCGGCTTTTCACTGCTTTGGCAGAGGGAGGATGAAGGTTGGCGCATCATTCGCGACCATACCTATTGAGGCCGCGGATATCTTCGGCCGATCGAAACCCTGTTGGAAGCCCCGATCACGGTGGTCCTTGTGGCCATCACGACCTTGATCTCCCTCATGGCCTTTCAACGCTATCAGGTGTTCGAGGAACTGCTCTTCCGCCCTTACGCGGTGCAGCACCGGGGGGAGTGGTACCGACTTTTCACGCACGCTTTCATCCACGCGGACTGGGGCCATTTGATCGTGAACATGTTCGTGTTGTTCATGTTCGGGGGCAATGTGGAGTACCTCTATTCCGTGGTCTCGGACCTTCCGGTGGTGGTTACCTACCCGGTGCTGTACGTTGGGGGTATTCTCTTCGCGACACTGCCTGGTATGGCGAAGCAGCGGGACAACTCGGGGTATCGTTCGGTCGGGGCGAGCGGGGCGGTTTCTGCCGTGCTCTTCGCGCAGATCATGTTGTTGCCTTTAGAAGGGATCGATATGCTCTTCGTGGAGGACATTCCGGCGTGGGTGTTCGGGATACTGTACCTGGTCTATTCCTATGCGATGGACAAGCGAGGACGGGACAACGTGGCGCACGATGCACACTTCTACGGTGCGGTGTTCGGGCTGCTTTTTTCAGCGGCGTTGTATCCGAAGGCCTTGTCGAACATCGTTGAATTGATCCGTTCGGTATTCGCGTGGGCATGAGAAAAGGGTTGTTCTTGGATCGGGATGGAGTGATCAACACCGAGCGCGGTGCGCATACCGTGCGGCTTGCCGACTTCGAGATCCTACCCGATGTTCCGCAAGCGATCAAGGAAGCCGTGGATGCGGGTTGGGTCGTGATCGGGATCACCAACCAAAGTGGTATCGATCTCGGATTGTACGACGGTAAGGAAATGGAGCGCATGCATGGTTACCTTCACGACGTGCTCGCCGAACGGGGCACCGCCATGACGGAGATCCTCTACTGCCCACATCACCCCTCGAAGGGAAAGTGCCTTTGCCGAAAGCCGGGTTCGTTGCTTTTGGAACGTGCAGCGGCCCGGCATGAGATAGACCTCTCGGCTTCGGTGATGATCGGCGATCGTGAACGTGACGTCCTAGCAGCTTCGGCGGTCGGCGTTCGTGGTATCCTTGTGGAACCGAATACCTCGTTGTTGGAGATCCTGCGAACCCATCGAATGATCGCATGAAGGACCTGGTGAACCTGAATGGTGAAGTGGTGCACGGCGACAGACCGGTGATCACCTTGGACAACCGAGCGTTCCATTTCGGCGATGGCCTCTTCGAGAGCCTGCGTGTGGTGGATGGTAAACCGCGGAACGTGGATGCACACTGGGTGCGCATGACCACCGGTGCCGCATTGCTGCGGATCGAGCTACCACCGAATTTGGATCGCACCAGTTTCGAGCGATACATCGTCGAACTGGTGCAACGTACCGGACATGTGAGCGGTCGTTGTCGCTTCACCTTGTTCCGCACCGGTGATGGGAACTACCGTCCGGTAAGCAATAAGGGAGGATTCACCATTGAACTGAAGCCGATCACGGAGCCTTCGTATGCCTTGAACGAACACGGGTTGATGGTGGACATCTGGCCCGAGATGCGAAAGCCGATCAATGACCTGGCGCGCCACAAGACCTTGAACTGCCAGTATTATGTGATGGCCTCGTTGTGGAGCCAGCAGCGTGGCTTGGATGATTGCATGTTGCAGAACGAACGCGGCAACATCATCGAGAGCAGTTCTGGCAACCTCTTCATCGTGAGCAACGGGGTGCTCTATACACCCTCACTGGCCGATGGCTGTGTGGGTGGTGTGATGCGTGCGCAGGTGATCAACCTCGCGATCGCGAACGGCATCAAGGTGTATGAGTGTTCACTGAATCCACAGAACCTGTTGGCGGCGGATGAGCTCTTCTTCACCAATGCGGTGCTCGGGTTGCAGTGGGTCGGTACATATCGCACCAAGCGCTATGCGCATCGGTTAGCGGGCACCATCACCGACCTCTTGTTGACCGCAACGGCCGTCAATTGAGCGAAGGGTCCTCGGGGAAATTCGCCAGTGGCGCGAAGCTCTTTCCCATGGCACGCAGCGTCGCACCCCAGAGGTCGGTGGTGCGCACATCCATGATCCGTTTCTTGTTGCCTGGGGCGACCAACCACGACTTCTCGCTCAGTTCCTTGTCGAGTTGATCCTTGTCCCAACCGGAGTAACCGACGAAGAAGCGGACATGCTTGGTGAGCTTCTCGTCCGCTTTCAACACACCGCGGAGCTGGTCGTAGTCGCCACCCATGAACACCCCATCGATGATCTCCTCACTGCCGATGATGCGTTTGCCGAGGGTGTGCAGGTAATAGAGGTTGCTGCTTTGCACCGGCCCACCGATACCCACCTGTGAGCCGATGGGCGGCATGTTCTCCATCAGGTCGTTCACCGCCATGTCCGTGTGCCGGTTCAGCACGAAGCCGAATGAACCCTCGTCATTGTGATCGCAGAGCAACACCACGGTGCGGCGGAAGTACGGGTCGGGCAAGTAGGGCTCGCTCACCAAGAGCGTTCCCCTTGCGGGCTGGAGGTTGTTCTCCGGATCGAGATCGAGGAAATGGCGTGGCATTGATCTGAAAAGTAGATCCCTGCGACGAACGAAGCAAACGCAATGCGATGAAAGGCTTGTGCAAAGTGGCGAACGGATAACTTCGCCCACAACGAAACCCGAACGATGGATCAGCCGAAGCACGACCGTATCGATTACACGAAGATGACCTTGATGGAGTCGGAGGCTGGTACGGATCCGATCGTGTTGTTCGCGAAATGGTTCGCCGAAGCACAGGATGCAGGAGTTCTTGAACCGCACGCGATGACGCTTGCGACAGTGGGCAGCCTCACGATCAGCAACCGCGTGGTGCTGATGCGCTCGTTCGATGCCGATGGGTTCGTGTTCTACACGAACTACAACAGCCGCAAGGCGATGGACCTGGAACGTGATCCACGCGCTGCATTGAATTTCTTCTGGCCGCAGATGGAACGGCAAGTGCGCGTAGAGGGTAAAGTGGAAGTGGTGAGTGCGGAGGAGTCGGATGCCTACTTCGCATCGCGACCAGTTGAAAGTCGCATTGCGGCTTGGTCAAGCGATCAGAGCCGTGCGGCCGAGGATCGGTCGCAAGTGGAACAGCGGTACGATCGATGGAAGGAGCGCTTCGCCGAAGGAGCGGTGCCTCGTCCCCTGCATTGGGGTGGTTACCGTGTGCGGATCCAACGCATGGAGTTCTGGCAAGGGCGCGCAAGTCGGTTGCATGATCGCATCGCCTTCGAACACTTCAACGATGGAACGTGGGCGCGTGTGCGCTTGCAGCCTTGACTTGATCACAACGAAAGAGAGCGGTATAAAGCAGAAGACCTCGGCTTGCGCCGAGGTCTTTGCATCTGTCGTGGTGAAGACTACTTCTTCTTCGCAGCCTTCTTTGGAGCTGCAGCCTTCTTAGCTGCTGCCTTCTTAGGAGCTGCTTTCTTAGCTGCTGCCTTTTTAGGAGCTGCTTTCTTAGCTGCTGCCTTTTTAGGAGCTGCCTTCTTTGCGCCTGCTTTCTTGGCAGCAGCTACGCGCGTCTTGCGCTTCGCTGGACGGCTCTTGCCGGTGCTACCTGCAGTACGCTTTCCTTTCTTCGTCTTCTTGTCACCTTTTCCCATTGTATGGAGTGTTAGGGTTTGGTCAAATGTATCGGGAGGGGTGTACGCGGAATACGATACGGATGTTCCATTTCTCAACCTCTATTTGTCAATAACGATGATGACGTTCGCGAAGCGATCACACCAAGTGATCGATCAACAGCGAATACGAATGTGGATCACGCAACACTTTTGTTGCGCGATCAATTCACTGTTCCGCGACCTTCGGCATCGCGACGTATGCGCTCTTCCAGATGCGCTGCACTGTGCACCATCTTCCTTGCCCAAGCCAGTTTCAATTCGATCAGTGCTTGCTCGTCGATGGCCCAGTTGACGCTGCTTGCGCGCAATCGTTGCATCACTGTGTAGAGCACGATGGCCGCCGATGCGGAGATGTTGTAGCTCTCGGTGAAGCCGTGCATCGGAATGCGCAGGTGTTGATCAGCTGCATCCAACAAAGAAGGACTCAGTCCGGTGAGCTCGGTACCGAAGCAGAAGGCGAGTGGTCGATCCAGATCGATGCTCTCCGGTGTGATGTGTTCGCTGCGTGGTGATGTGGCAACGATGCTGTATCCTTTCTTCCGAAGCGCTTCCACACAAGCCATGGTGTTGTCGTCGTGCGCGCGGTAGCGATGGATATCGACCCACTTGGATGAACCGAGTGTGACATCCGGATTGAGCTGATACGCGTTGCGATTCTCGATCACGTGGATGTCCTGGATACCGACCAGATCACTGGTGCGCACTACGGCACTGGCGTTCTGTGATTGATAGATGTCCTCCAGCACGACGGTCACGTGTCGCGTGCGCAAGGGTGCCAAGCGATCGAACAATTCGCGCTTGTTGGGCGAGATGAATCCAGAGAGTTGATCGTAGAGTTCGTGATCCGTCATGGGGCAGGTTGCTGCTAGCGGGTGCAAGCAAAAGAAAGTCCCCCGCTTTCGCAGGGGACTTTCCAAGATCGATGGATGTCGCTTACTTCACCTTAGCGGAGAGGTCAGCGCCAGCCTTGAACTTCACTACCTTCTTGGCAGCGATCTTGATCTCCTTACCCGTTTGTGGGTTGCGGCCTTTGCGAGCTGCACGCTTGGTGATGGAGAAGGTGCCGAAGCCAACGAGAGCAACGCGCTCGCCTTTCTTCAGCGCCTTGGTGGTGCTGGTCACGAAAGCGTCCAATGCACGCTTTGCGTCAGCCTTGGAGATCTTTGCGTCAGCTGCGATCGATTCGATCAATTCTGCTTTGTTCAAGCCCATGGTGTTGTGTGTTTGAGTTGGTTTGTTTTAGTGAACTCGGAGACAAATGTATCCTAGGAACCACGTCTGTCAAGGGTTTCCGGCGGTATGGTCGGAGAATGTTGATAAACAAGGGGGTTTGTTGATAAGTGCCGCTGTATCCCGCCCCCAGTAAGGGTTTCAGAAAATGCTGTTACGCAACTTCAGAGACGTTGAATCAACGGGATCCGGAAGGTCCTTTTTCGGTCGGGAAATGAACTCGGAAAGAACCCGATCAGGACAATTTGCTGCCAGCAAGATCACGTGATCCGCGGATGAGTTCGGCAGCGGACATGCGGCGCCGTCCTTCCAATTGCAACTCGAGGATCTCCAGTTGGTGATCGCTGCAACTGACCAAGAGTCGTTCGCTCAGTTGTTCGATCGAACCCATGGAACCCTTGGTGGGTGCGGTCGTCAAGCGGGTGCGTAGGATCTTGCAGTGTGCAACAGTGCCACTGCTGTTCGTCCAATTGCACCAGGCGCCGGGGTACGGACTCATTCCGCGAACGAGGTTGTGAACGCGTTGAGCGGGCTTATCGAAACTCAATCGTGTGGACGATGGATCGATCTTCGGCGCTTCTGGTGGAGGAGCGTTCGTGTCGATCACTTGGGGTGAAGCGATCAATGATCCATCAAAGAGTCCATGAACGGTGCGCACCATCAACGCTGCGCCGATGTGCATCAAACGGTCATGGATGTCGCCGGCCGTTTCTTCTGGACCGATCGGCGTGTCCTCTTGCAATAGAAGGTCACCGGTATCGATGGCGTGTTGGATCCGGAAGGTCGTGACGCCGGTGAGTTGTTCACCATTGATCACCGCCCAGTTGATCGGCGCTGCACCTCGGAATGCAGGTAGCAACGAACCGTGCAGGTTCACCGTTCCGAACTTCGGCTTCGACCAGACCACCTCGGGTAACATGCGGAACGCGACCACTATATATAAGGATGCATCGAGCGCATCCAGTTGAGAAAGGAAGGCCGGGTCCTTCAGCTTCTCCGGTTGCAGAACAGGCAGGCCTAATTCCAACGCACGCTCCTTCACGGCGCTAGCCCGCAATTGCCGACCCCGACCTGCGGGACGATCCGGTGCGGTGACGACGGCACACACATCGAACCCGTCGGCGACCAGTGCATTCAAAGTGGCTACCGCAAAATCGGGTGTGCCCATGAAGAGGATGCGTTCGTTGCTCATGGTCGTTCGGGCCGCGAAGGTGAGAACAAGAAGCGATAGGGTAGGCGTGCATCGTCGCCAGCATAGTCGACTCCGATACGTGGCCCGACCTGTACCTCCCGGTCCGGAACGATCAGACCGAGGTCTTCGATCCAGATCCGTTGACCGGTAAGGTCTTCGGCGTCATGGTCGGTGCGTATGCCCAATGCTTGCGTCAGTGTTCCCGGCCCTGCCGTACTTGTTCGTGCGGTGGGTCGACGCTGCTCCATGCGTTCGATCCCTTCAACCGGCCGTATGCTGCGGATGAGAACCGCGTGCGGAATGTCTACCTCGTTGAACACCACGTTGAAGAGATGATGGATGCCGTAGCACAAGTAGACATAGGTCGTACCACCGATGGCGTACATCGAACCGTTGCGCTTGGTACGTCGACCATTGAAAGCATGCGAAGCGCGATCCGTCTTGCCCATGTACGCTTCCGCTTCGTTGATCAGTCCGGTGGTCCGAATGCCGTCGAATTCCGTGACCAGCAGTTTGCCGATCAAAGCTTGCGCTCCGGTGAGGGCATCATTTTCCACGTAGAACTCGCGCGGTAGTTTCATACTTCGACTGTCTTCACTCTTCGGAACCATCGAGCGTCCATCGCTCATCGGCTGCACTCAGGGCGGTGTCCGGTCGAGGTTCGGATGCCGTACTTACGGATCCCGTTGAACGCTCATAGGTGAGACGAGCGCGGCACACATCGCACGTCCCACATTCGGTTGGTTGTTCTTCCCCGAAGTAGCGGACCAATCGTTTCGCCCGGCATTCATCGGTCTCCTCCATCAGGTCGATCATGGCCTTCATGCGATCGGTGGCTCGTTGTTTCCGCAACGCAAGGGCACTGGGTTCCAAGATCAATCGGGCTGCGTCGCTGCGAGGCTGGAGCAGGGTGATCGAAGGTTTGTCGCTGCGTTGGCGGTAGGAGAGCACCCGTTGTTGATCCAACTCATTGAGGCGGTCGATCACCGTTGAGGCTTGCCACTTCAGGTGACGTGCGATCCGCAATTCATCGATAAGGACAGGTTCCTCGTACAGGCCACCATACATCCGGAGCAAGGATTCGATCAATGGACCATGGCGCGTATCGTTCACCCGCATTCCATAGATCAACCGTTGGTCGGCGATGATAAGCACACGCGACGGGCTCTTCAACCCATCGGACTGAGCGATCCTCCCATCGAGTTCCAACGCTTTCAACGCATGCGAAACCGTGACCAATGGAAGAGTGGTCCGGGCGGCGAGCTCGCGCAGGTCGACCGGATAATTCTCCAACAGACCAGAACCCATCGCAATGCCATTGATGTCGGCAAATGCCTGATACACCTTGCGTACATCGGTGAGAGGAGGGAATGAAGCCTTCAGCCGTTCCCCCATCTTCTCCACGTCGCCGGGCGCGTTCAGCAGAAAGGCGAAGGACGGTTTCCCATCGCGACCGGCACGACCGGCCTCCTGGTAGTAGCTCTCTGGATCCGGTGGTGGCTCCATGTGCACCACGCAACGGACATCGGCTTTGTCGATCCCCATGCCGAAGGCGTTGGTGGCAACGATGCACCGTATCGTTCCATCGGTCCATCCTTGTTGGATCTTGTCGCGGTCCTCGGATGGCATACCTGCATGATAGGCTGCGGTGGAAATGCCTTTGCTCGCTAACACCGATGCCAAACGAACGGTGCTTCGACGGTCGCGTACATAGACAATGGATGTGCCAGGTACGTGTTGCATGATGCGAAGTAGACGACCTTGTTTGTCCTCACCTTTGCTCATCCACAAGCCCAGTTCCGGTCGGACGAATGAACCGCGAACGATGTGTGGTCGCTGGAAGGCAAGGCGTTCCATGATGTCGTTGGCTACGATCGGCGTTGCCGACGCCGTTAGCGCGATAACCGGTACTTCGGGACGGACCTTCCGTATCTCACCGATATTCAGGTAGGCTGGACGGAAGTCATAGCCCCATTGCGAAATGCAATGTGCTTCGTCCACGGCGATCAACCCAAGGGGCAGTCGTGGGAGACGAGCGAGAAAGAGGTCCGAGGTCAATCGTTCGGGTGAGACATAGAGAAAGGCATACTTCCCCAAGGCCGCGCTTTCCAGGGCATTGTCGATCTCCGCTGGTTTCATGGTGGAGACGATGGCTCTTGCCGCGATGCCCTGCTTGCGCAACCGACCGACTTGGTCCCGCATCAGCGCGATGAGCGGCGAAACCACCAAGCACAGCTTCCCCATGGCCAATGCCGGAACTTGGAAACAAAGGCTTTTGCCACCTCCGGTAGGCAACAATGCCAGGGTATCGTTCCCTTCCAGAACGGACCGGATGATCTCTTCCTGCTTGGGCCTGAACTGCGTGTAACCCCACACCCGCTCCAACACCTCGTGGATGGGTTCAGCAGTATCGGGGACCGATGAAGCGTGCGACATAGCGACTTGAGGGAGTGACCCCGCCTACTTGATCAAGTGGTTACATTTGTTCCAACCCCTTAAACAGAGGCTCGATGATCACTACCGGGCAAAAGATAGCGACACAACGAACAGAGCGGTCCCGGCTAGCGGATACGGATCTGGACAACATCAAATTCGGACGGGTCTTCAGTGACCATATGTTCCTGATGGAATATGCCGATGGTGAATGGAGAACGCCGAGCATCGTGCCCTTCGCGGACATGCGCATGAGTCCTGCAGCCTTGGTGCTGCATTATAGCCAGACGATCTTCGAAGGATTGAAGGCCTACCGGTCCGAGGACGGTCGGGTGAACCTTTTCCGCCCGCAAGCGAATATCCAACGAATGAACCGCAGTGCCGACCGCATGTGCATGCCGAACATTCCGGAGGATCTCTTCTTGGAGGCATTGATCGAACTGGTGAAGCTCGACAAGGAGTGGATCCCCAAAGGAGAGGATGCCGCCTTGTACATCCGCCCTTTCATGTTCGCCAGTGACGAGTACATCGGTGTGCGGCCAAGCGATGGCTACCGATTCATCATTTTCACCTGTCCTGTACGAGCATACTATAATGATGCGGTGCGTGTGAAGGTGGAGACCGAGTACAGCCGAGCATTCCCCGGTGGGACAGGCGAAGCCAAGTGCGGTGGTAACTACGCTGGTGGATTGTACCCAGCCATGAAAGGTGCGCAGCAAGGGTATCATCAATTGGTGTGGACCGACGGCCTCTCGCACAAGTACATTGAAGAGAGTGGTACCATGAACATCTTCTTCAATATCGATGGAACGTTGATCACGCCAGCTTTGGATGGTACGATACTGCGGGGTGTCACCCGTGACAGCATCATCCGGATCGCACGTGACGAAGGGGTGAAAGTGGAGGAGCGTCAAGTGAGTGTGGAAGAGATCCTCATCGCTGCCCGTAACGGTCGGCTGCGTGCGGCGTACGGCGCAGGAACCGCTGCAACCATCGCGCACATCGCGAGCATCGCATTCGGCGATGAAGTGTTCTCCCTGCCGAACGTGGAGGATCGTAAGATCGCCAACTTGGTCGGCGGCAAGCTGGACGACATACGGAGAGGGCGGATCGCCGATCCGTACGGCTGGATGGTGCCTGTTGTTTGAACCAGAATTTGATCTGAAAGGGGCCCCGGGAACGGGGCTTCTTCATTTAACACGGATGCCGGCGATGCTGTCAGGGATAACGGCGAGGCCCGGTAGGCAGAGGACCACGGTATATGTCGGCCACGAAAGGAAAGTGATGCCGATAAGGATCCCCATCACAAGGACAACGCCGAAGCATAGACCGGTTATATGAAGGCCGACGAATGCGAAACGGTTAACAGGTAGATCCTGATCGCGGGTGGTGTATCGCTTACGATCGGCTTGGGGCTGCGGTCGTTGCGCCGATGCTGATCTGTAGTGCAATAGGCGTTCGTCATATCCACGCCGTCGTTCGGGATCATGCAACTCTTCGTAGGCCTGATGCACGGCATGGAACAAGGTGGCGGCCTGTGGGCTGGGATTGCGATCCGGGTGACAGTACTTAACGCGCTCCCGATACGCTCGCTTGATCTCCTTCGCCGTGGCATCGCGCGGTACACCGAGTACCCTGTAATGATCATAGCGAAGAGATCCTTGCATCACGTGCTGGCGTGGTTTCGACCGTTGCGCGAAGTGAAGTTATGCGATCGGGCCGATGATCGTATCTTACTCGTAGAAACGGTGCAAGTATGACTTTCCGTATCGTCCATCTCATCACATTCGTGTGCCTTGGCCTTGCGGTCTTGGCTCAGCCGTCGCGCGCGTTTCAGGGGGTCGTGCGCGATGCCGTCACTGGAAAGCCGTTGCCCGATGTGCACATCAGCTTGGTGGAGACCTCATCAGGAGCCGTTTCCAAGAAGGATGGTTCCTTTCAATTGGATGTTCCAACTGGGCGCCCTTTCGAACTCCTGGTCACACTGGTCGGTTATGCCCCGCTGAACAGAACCATACCTGATTCCGGCGGACCACGTTCCGAACCGATCGTGTTCTTGCTGACCCGTCAAGCCATCGAACTACCCGAGGTCGACATAGCGCGGCCGGCGCCCGAGGTCGTGTACCAACGCACGGATCTGCACGTGGGCGACCACTTCATCAACGACGAAGGGGTATGGGTACTCACCTATGAAAAGCCCCGTCTGTGGCACCCTGAAGGAGAGGCCGGCCGACAGGTGTATCGTGATGCCCGGTTGCATCTTCTGGACACGCTCTTCGTGGAACGTTGTTCGATCCGATTGCCGACGGAAGTGGTCCGTTTGCGCCATGACCACGCCCAACGGACCATTGTGGAGGGCGTCGGAAAGGCTTGGTATGTGCAGGTCCAGAAGGATGAACTGGCGCTGCAAGCCATGGACCTCCCCACGCTGAATGATCGTGTGTTGCCGTGGACGGATAGCATCAACGGAACGCTGCTGGGAAGCAATTTCAGTGTGACCTATCCGGCCTTCGATCACTTTGCTTTCGATCCGTCCGACAACACCACCCACGCTATCTGTGCCGTGGAGGATGAGCGATTGATGGAACTGTTCCGCAGCCAATACAAGTACATGAGCGGTGCGGACAAGGTCATTGCCATGGATCTCGGCCTGGAAACGGGGATCGACCCCGAGATCATTGCGGGGTATATGACGGCCTTCTACAACGACCCGTACTTCGATCCGCCCTATGCGCCCCTTTTCGTGGTGCGCGATACACTATGCGTGTTCGATCACTACCGCGAACGCATCCGACGGTTTCTACCCGACCGCACAGCCGTGGACGAAATTCCGATCACCCACCAACGGGAACGGACCTGGCGCACACGCCTGATCCAGGATCCTACGGACGGGACGGTGTATGCTTTCCACTCGAAGAATCTGCACACATGGGTGCGCTCCATCGATCCGACCACTGGACAGCAAGGTCCGATACGAATGCTGGATCATCCGTTTCCGGAGGATGTTCAGTTGCATGGCGGGCATGCCTATTACATCTACCGACCTTATGGTTCACTGCAACACCGCACGCTCTATCGCCAGCGGATAAATTGAAGCGAAGGTCAGTCCTGACCGGGATATCGTTTCGGGTAGTCGAACCAGACCAAGGTGCCACTTGCCTTGGTCACCAAGGACCAATCGTCAACCGTCAGGTCGATCCGCACCAGACCACAGGTCGGCAAGGCACTGATCCCTGAATCGGTAAGGTGATCCACCAACTGGCCGAAGCCGGGCATATGACCGAATAGCATCACGCGATCCGCACCATTCGGAAGGTCGTTAACAATGCGTTGCAAAGTGGACCGATCGGCATGGTAGATCGAGCGGTCCTCGCGGTAAGCTTGATCACGGATCGACATGGCTGCCTTGAAGAACCCTGCGGTGATTTTTGCGCGCATGGCGGGTGAGCTGACGATGAGATCCAACGGTTCGCCTCGTCCTTTGAACGCCTCCGCCATGTGCGGTGCATTCCGAAGTCCGCGCTCGTTCAGTGGACGGTCGAAGTCGTCCATACCTCCATCGGCCCAACTGCTCTTGGCATGCCGACAGAGGTAAAGGACTTTCATGTGCGTGTCCGTAATACGCTAGTGACCGAAGCGGTTGAGTCCGTCGAGGATCGCCAGTAGCAAACGGTTGGGATCCATGCTCACGGCCAGAGTGACGTGTGCCATGCGCGCATCGCTGAACTGCTCGGCACGGCGATGACCTTTGCTGATCGTTAGGAATAGCGTTTGCGGATAATCACCGGTGAAGTGCAGGTTCAGGACCTCGCCGCCAGCAATACGAAGCAGGTAAAGCGGATATTGGTTCTCCGGATCCTTCCACGACGTATCGTGTTCGAGCACATGCCCGATCTCCCGCAGGTCCTTCGCACATTCGTCCATGACGTAGTGGAGCACATCCTCCACGAAGATCTCCGGGTCGTCCGGTAATTGATGCTGACGGAAGTCGAGCGGAGCAAGCAGTCGAGCACGTGTTTGACGAATGCCGATCTGCAGTTGATCCAGTTGGGAAGCGAATGTCATATCGCGTTGTGGGTTCGATTACGAAGGGCAAACTACTTGAAGCGAACCTCCCGACAAGGGGATTTCCGGATGGGTTATGCACGATCCGATCAACGATCGACCGTGAAAAGCAGAGGGCCAGCAACTTGTGCTGGCCCTCGAATTATCCACGATCGGTTGGTCAGTGGGCGGCGGGTAAGGTTCGCTCTTTCTTTCCCTTCCCGTTCTTCTCTTTCTCGTCGATCGGCTTCCGAAGTACGATCCGGCCATCGAACACGTCGATCACTTGCGGAACGCCGGTCTCCAACGTGCCTGCGATGATCTGGCGGCTCAGTTCGTTGAGCAGTTCCTTCTGGATCATGCGCTTGATCGGCCGTGCGCCGAATTGCGGGTCGAAGCCGGTGTTGCTGATGTGGTCGATCAGCTCTTCGCTCGGCAACAGGTGGATGTCCTTCTCCTCCAACTTCTGGAGTAGCATGTGCAATTGCACCTTCACGATCTCGCGCACATCGGCTTGGCTCAGCGGGCGGAACATGATGACCTCGTCCACGCGGTTGAGGAACTCGGGGCGCACGGTCTTGCGGAGCAGCTCCATCACTTCGCGGTTGGTCTTTTCGACCACGGTTTCGAGGTCCTTGTCCTTCAGGTTCTCGAAATTCTCCTGGATGATGTGCGAGCCGATGTTGCTCGTCATGATGATGATGGTGTTCTTGAAGTTCACCACGCGGCCCTTGTTGTCGGTAAGGCGGCCGTCATCCAACACTTGTAAGAGAATGTTCCACACGTCCGGGTGCGCCTTTTCGATCTCATCGAGCAGTACCACACTGTACGGTTTGCGGCGCACGGCTTCGGTCAACTGTCCACCTTCATCATAGCCCACATATCCCGGGGGCGCGCCCACCAAGCGGCTCACACTGTGACGCTCCTGGTACTCACTCATGTCGATCCGCGTCATCGCATGCTCGTCGTTGAAGAGTATCTCGCTGAGGGCTTTAGCCAATTCGGTCTTTCCGACACCTGTGGTGCCCAGGAAGATGAAACTGCCGATCGGACGGCGCTCATCGCCCATACCTGCGCGGCTTCGGCGTACGGCATCCGCCACGGCATGGACGGCCTCGTCCTGACCGATCACACGCTTGTGCAACTCATCCTCCAAGTTGAGCAGTTTGGCGCGCTCGGCCTCCAACATCCGCGTCACGGGCACACCGGTCCAGCGGCTCACCACGGCCGCGATCTCTTCCACGTCCACCTCCTCCTTGATCATTTTGCTTTCGCTCTGCAGGGCGATCAGGTCCTGCTTGGCAGCTTCGAGTTCCTTCTCCGTTTCCTGGATGCGTCCATAGCGGATCTCGGCGACCTTCCCGAAGTCTCCTTCGCGCTCGGCTTGAGCGGCTTGGTGCTTCAGGTCCTCGATCAGGTCCTTGGCGCTGTTGATGCGCTCCACCAACGAACGTTCGCTTTCCCAGCGTGCCTTCAGGCCATCACGCTTCTCGCTCAGTTCGGCGAGTTCCTTGTTGAGGTCCTCCAACTTCACCGGATCGTTCTCGCGCTTGATCGCCTCGCGCTCGATCTCCAATTGCATCACACGACGATCGATCTCATCCAGTTCCTCGGGCTTGGAGTTGATCTCCATGCGCAATTTGCTCGCGGCCTCGTCGATCAGGTCGATGGCCTTGTCCGGTAGGAAACGATCGGCGATGTACCGGGTGCTCAGTTCCACCGCAGCAATGATCGCGGCATCCTTGATCAGCACCTTGTGGTGGCTCTCATATTTCTCCTTCAATCCACGGAGGATGGAGATCGCGTCTTCCCGCGAAGGTTCGTCGACCATCACTTTTTGAAAGCGACGCTCGAGTGCTTTGTCCTTCTCGAAGTACTTCTGGTACTCGTTCAATGTGGTGGCACCGATGGCCCGCAATTCACCACGGGCAAGGGCGGGCTTCAGGATGTTCGCGGCATCCATGGCACCGTCTCCACCTCCTGCGCCAACGAGCGTGTGGATCTCATCGATGAAGAGGATGATGTTTCCCTCGGCGCTGATCACCTCTTTCACTACTGCTTTCAAGCGCTCTTCGAACTCGCCCTTGTATTTCGCGCCGGCGATCAAGGCTCCCATGTCGAGGCTGTAGACCTGCTTGTTAGCAAGGTCTTCTGGGATGTCGCCGCTGACGATGCGTTGGGCGATGCCTTCGGCGATGGCTGTCTTGCCGACACCGGGTTCACCGATCAGGATCGGGTTGTTCTTGGTGCGACGCGATAGGATCTGCAGCACACGCCGGATCTCCTCGTCGCGCCCGATCACGGGGTCGAGCTTGTTGTCCTTGGCGAGCTGGTTGAGGTTCTTTGCGTACTTGTTCAGTGCATTGTAGGTCTCTTCTTGGCTCTGGCTCGTCACGCGCTGGCCCTTGCGCAATTCCTTGATGGCGGCAACGAGATCCTGCTTGGTCACGCCGCTGTCCTTCAGCAATTGCGATACCGTATCGCCGGTTTCCAGTATGCCGATGAGGATGTGCTCGAGGCTGGCGTATTCGTCATCGAATTCCTTCAGCGCAGCCAACGCTTTGTTCAACGCGGTGCCTGCGTTCCGTGATAAGGAGAGCGAGCCGCCTTGCACTTTCGGATAGCCGTTCACGATGCGATCGAGCGCTTGCTGCAACACCGGCAGGTTCACGTTCATCTTCTTCAACAGGAAGGGGGTAACATCCGGATCCACTTCCAATATGCCCTTGAGCAGGTGACCATTCTCCACTTGTTGTTGACCAAGGCCGGTGGCGATGGTCTGCGCTTGCTGAATGGCTTGCTGCGAGCGTATGGTGAATTTGTTCAGGTCCATGTCCAGAATGTTGTGCGTTGTAGGTCGAGGTATGGTTGACGAATCGTCCTTCAACCATGCGACGCCGGTTCAACAAGCACCGCACCGTGAAGGTAGAACGGAAGAAGTGGCAGTTGGATATGTTCCGGGAAGCCAAAACGTCCTGTGATCACAAGGCTTTTCGGACGATGTGGCCGGGATCGGTGGCAGGTTCCACGTGTAGCTCCGTTCTGATCGGCAACCGTGATCGTGTAAAGGGTGCCTCGATCGGGAACCGTGTTCCTCAGTTTGTCCTGCGCAAGTGTAAGGGCTGGTAGGATGATCCTTCGCCGTGGTCGGCGGGTATCCGGGAAATTGCAAGGATCGGCGCGAAAGATGAACACGTACGATCATGGCAACAGATAAGCACTTTAACGAGAAGGGCGTGCTCCCGGATCAAATGGAGGATGACAAGCCGAATGATCTTCCGGCCACGAGGAATATGTTCGTGGTGATCGCGCTATTGGCGGCGGTCGGTTTGATCGTGGCCGTAGTGTACGAATTCACGATCGGGTGACCCGTTCTTCTGGCTAGGACATTCCCACGCTCCATGATCTCAGATATGGGTTGTGGATGGTGGATCATGCAATAGTTCGTCATTCAGGCAGCGTTTGACGAACACAACCTATCTTGGTAGTGATGAGGGTGCTGCGTTTCAGCGGAGTGTTAGGTGTCTTATTGTCCATCCTCCTGCCTTTCGCGGGTGAAGCACAGTACTGGGCAAAAGGTGTGGGCGGTCCCAGTAATGATTCCTTCACTGATCTGGTCGTCGATGCGCTTGGTAACTCCTATGTGACCGGTGAGTTCGGAGGGGTGATCACCTTCGGGGCAACCTCCACCATGACCACGTATGGCAGCTTGGATGCTGTTGTGGCGAAGTTCGATCCATCCGGCGGACTTATCTGGTCAACACACTTCGGTGGACCGGGACTGGATCGCGGCATTGCATTGGAATTGGGACCGAACGGCGCGTTGGTCGTCGTCGGCCAGTTCATGAGCACGGCCAACTTCGGTGGCACGATGATCACCTCGCAGAACAACACACAAGATGTCTTCGTGGTGTCCATGGAAGCCTTGACTGGCGCCGTCAACTGGGTCAGGCAGGGCGGTGGTGGAGAGGGTGTGGATCAACCGAACGGGGTGTCCGTCGGATCGGATGGGAGCATAGCGGTGGCCGGTGAATTCAGGGGAACGGCCACATTCGATGGCGGAACGCTGACAAGTGTGATCGATCCTGACACGGATGAACCCAGTGTCGACATCTTTCTGCAGACATACGCTGGTGATGGCACTCCGGGATGGCTCAAGCATGGTGCTGCGGAGTTCGCCGATCGGGCCATGGATGTGGAACACGACGAGGCAGGTAACATCTACCTCACGGGTCAGTTCTCGGATACCATCACCTTCGATCTGACGTACACCAATGCGATGTACAGCGCGGCATTCCTGATGCGCTACAGCTCGAGTGGCACGGAGGAGTGGTTCCGGGTCTTCGGCGGGGGGACCTACAATCAGGTCTTCGATCTACTGCTCGTTGAAGGCAACAGGCTCTTCCTTGTTGGCGACCTCCAAGGGACGGTGATCTTCCAGGACAGTCAACCGGATATCTTCTCGGCCACCGCCCCGCGATCGTCTTTTCTCTTGGATGTGACCTTGGATGGCGAATTGACCCAATACCACACGTGGGGGTCGGCGAATGAGATCACTACGCGTGCGGTGGCTGTTTCCAACGATGAGGTGGCCGTGTACGGTCGGTTCGCTTGTCAACTCACTGATCTCAGTGCGTTGTACGGCACGGGCACATTCCTAGCCACGGGTCAGCACGATCTCTACATCGCGCGCCTTCATCTGAACAATTTCGCGTACAAGGAAGCACAGCAATTCGGTGGGGCAGGAGCGAAGACCACCGGAGGTTTGCAGTACTTGCCCGATGGCGAGTTGCTGTTCAATGGTTCTTTCAGTGAGATCTTGGTCTTTCCGAGCGACTGGGAGATGATCGCTGAACCCGAGGTGGGTAGTTTCTTTCCAGCCTACGGACCGGGATACTATTGTGGTGATACGGAGTATGGTGTTCAGGTCGCGTTGGAAGAACGAGGGTTGAAGGATGCCTTCCTCTCGAAAGGATATGTCGCAGGTCGGCAACCGTATGACTTCTTCATCCGGGAAGATGGACCATGTGATCGCTCGACACTCGAAGTTGCAATTACGGCCTACAGTGTCAACGATTACTTCCAAGGTGTTCATGGCTTGGACACATTGGTGGTATGTGATGAAGTGAACCTTGTGGTGAATACGCATGGTTCGACGTGGTCCGGCTCCAACTCGTCGAGAACTGCTGGTCCCATCATGAATTACGTGTGGCAGGATGGCAGCACCACAAGCAACTTGCTCGTTCAGAACACGGGTTGGTATTCGGCGCAGTTGACTTCTCAAGCTGGCTGTTGGAACAGCGCCGATTCCCTGTATGTCATTGTGAACCCATTTCCTGCCCCACCGCTGATCAGTGATGACCAAGGGGTGAATGTGGAAGCCCTTAATACCAGCACCATCGTTCGCTGCTTGCCGATCCAACCATGGCTTTGGGCAACAGGGGTGGACCCTGCGAACCAAGTGTTCTGGAACTATGCGGACACGGTCCCGAACGATTCTGTACAAGCCTTGACCTCGGGCTATTACACGGCCACAGTGCTCACCCCCGAAGGTTGTGCTCGAAGCAATACGGTTCATGTCATCCTTCAGCCCAACGGACCGCTGCCACCGCTCGAAGCACTATATGAGCTGGAGTTCCCTCAGGATTCTGACCTGAATGACACGGTGACCGTTTGTCCGTACCAGAGTATTTCCGTGAATGGCATGGTTTCCTTGCTGCTGGATGGAAATGTTGTTGGTCTACCCTACGGAATTCGCATGTTCCAGCGATGCACTGGCAGTTGGGCCTATACGACCGGGGAGGTGTATTGCACTGTTCCCGGAGGTAACGGTCCCGGTTGGCGCTATGTTACCGTGGATGTTCTTTTGACGAATGCACCCTGCGGGACCGATAGCCTTTTCTTCACTCGAACGGATAGCATCTATGTGATACCGATCACTGTGCAACCGCCCATTGTTTCACTTACGGGACCAACGATTCTTTGTCCGAGCGATACAGCTGTATTGGTAGCGACGTGTGTGGGCTGTGATTCAACAGCGACCTACTACAGCGGACTGGTCTCATTGTTGCCGACCGGAGCTTTGGTCACAGGTCCTGGGACCTCCTATTTCCATGGATACGCTGAGAGTGACGGATGCTTCGCGATCGCCACTGCCACACACACCATAGGCACCTACCCGCGTCCCACCCTCGGCAATTTCCCCGAGGATGCTATCATCTGCCCGAACTCGACAGCGATCGTGTATTCCGATACACCCGGTCAATCCTATCAGTGGTACGGTCCATTGGGGCCGATCCCCGAACAGAACGACAGCATTTTCACCACACAGCCGGGCGAGTACTACCTCGAGATGGTGGACCTGCTTGGATGCGGCGTGGTCTCGGATCCGATCCTGATCACCGATTATGCGACACCCTATTTGAACGTGCTGCCCGATGGCGTGCTGTGCGAACCCAACGAGACCGCCGGATTGCAAGTGGTCACCACCGGCTCTGCCAGTTTGGTCTGGGCGGCCCCGCTCAGTGGCAATTCCATCGTTCAGGTGGTGGATCAGCCGGGTGCCTATTCCTGTTCGGTCACCGCGTGCAACATCGTCACCACGGTGTCCACGATCATCTATGGAAGCACGGCCAGCGCGAGTTTACTCGATCCCGGGCCGTACGATTTCTGCGAAGGTTCTTCCCTTCTCCTGCAAGCCACAGGCGGCCAAGCGTTCTACTTGTGGGAACCCGAACAGGTAGTAGGGCCTGTACTCACCGTGAGCGCTCCAGGTACGTACACGCTTTTGGCCAGCGACTTCTTCGGCTGTACCGATACACTCGCCGTTCAAGTAGGTTTGATACCCGTGGAACAGCCGCTCGTCACCAACGGACCTGCTGTATGCGCTGGTGAGGAGTTGATCTTCGCGGCAACAGGATCGGGAACCATCACATGGTATTCCGATGCGAACACCACCCAAGAACTGGGGATGGGGACGAGCCTATCCCTTGGCACTGCATTGGTCGGGCCACACGTGGTCTATGTCCAGCAAGTGGATGGCGCTTGCCTGGGTGATCCGCAGCCCGTCTTCGGCCAGGTTAATGCACTTCCGGTGGTGCCCGTGATCGCTGCTCCGGACAGTACATGTGTAGGAGAAACGGTGACCCTATCGGTCATGGATGAAGCGGGGACAACATTTACTTGGACCACCCCGAGTGGCGTGCAGAGCGGAACCACCATCGTTCTGGATCCCACGGAAATGAACGATGCGGGTGTGTATAGCGTGGTCGCAACCAACGGAATGTGCAGTTCCATGGGTCTGTCGCACTCTTTGATCGTCAACGGTCCGATCCAATTCACTTTGGGACCTGATACGACATTCTGCATCGGGGCGACGTTCTTGCTGGTGATGCCGGAGGGCTACACCGATCCGCTTTGGAGCACGGGATCCAGCTCCGATTCGATCCTTGTCCAAGAGGAAGGCGTTTACACCCTGCAGGTGTTGGACGCGAACGGTTGCAACACCAGCGCGCAGATCGGTCTTACCCTAAGACACTGCGACGTGGTGCCGCCGAACATCATTACTCCCAACGGCGATGGCGTGAACGATGTCTGGCAAGTGATCTCAGGTGATTTCATCAGTGCATCGTTGGAGGTATTCAACCGGTACGGTGCGGTTGTCTGGTCAGCTGACCCCAAGCGCAAGGCCTTTGCCGGCAACCACGGAAGCACGGGTGAGCCGCTCGCTACCGGTGTCTATTATTTCGTGTTGCAGTTGGATCGCGGCACCAACGCACCCGAAATGCAGAAGGGATACTTGCATATCCTGCGGTGAGCATGAACTCGCGCTCTTCACCGTGGCCCTGATGCCGGCGCTCTTGTCATTGCCGACGACTCACGGAAGCCAGGAAAGGAGATCAAGGAGTTCTACTTTCGGCCCTTCATCACGTTCCCTTGGATTTCGCTCCCATAGCAGCTGGAGATCGCAATGCTTTTGAAGCCTTGTTCCGGGTGCACTATGGGCCGTTGTGTGCCTTTGCGAGGCAGTATGTCAAGGACGGCGACAACGCAGAGGATCTGGTGCAGGACCTTTTCGTGCGCCTATGGCAGGATCGTGAGAAGACGAAGGTGAGCACTTCGTTGAAGTCGTACCTCTTCACTTCGGTGCGCAACCGGTGCCTCAACGCAGTAAAAGTGGAAGGTCGCATGCGCGTATTGAACGAAGAGGTGGATGATCGACCAGCAGCGGAGGAGCGCGGTGAGGACGAGCATACGGAACGTGCTGCACGGGTGCATGCAGCGATAGAAGCTTTGCCGGAAGAGCGGCGTAAGGTCTTCAAACTGAGCAGGCACGAGGGATTGAAGTACCACGAGATCGCGGAGCGTTTAGGTATCTCGGTGAAGACCGTGGAGAACCAGATGGGAAAAGCTCTGAAGTATTTGCGACAAGACCTGTCGGACCTGATGCCGGCGGTGGTGATCGCGTGGGTGATGTGGTGGTGGAACAAAGGAGGATAGGGGTATTGGGGTAGTGGGTTGTCATAGCATTGAATACACGTGAACGAAGGACCACATATCACAAGCGAGCAACTCGGCCGATACTTGGCTGGAGAGTCGGATGCTGCAGAGCGCCAGACCATTGAGGTATGGGGTGCGGCCGACCCTTCCCATGCGCAGGAACTGGAGGCTTTGCGCGGCATCTGGGCGTTGAGCGCAGGTGCATCCGCACCCGAAGTGGATGTGGACCGTGCTTGGGTTGCTGTGCAGGCGCGTATCGATGCAGCCGATGGGGTGAAGCGGATCGTTCCGCAACGCAACTCAGCTGTGTTACGGCGTGTGGCGGTTGCTGCTGCGCTGTTGATCGGTCTCTTCATGGGTGTTCGCTTTTTGTTCAACCAACAACCCGAACACCTGATGGCGAGTCATGAATTCGTGCGCACCATTCTGCCGGATAGCAGCCACATCGTGCTTTCACCCGGTTCACGCGCTGATGTCCGCATGACACAGGACCGGCATGTGGCTCTTGCTGGAGAAGCATACTTCGAAGTGCAGCGCGATGTGGAGCGACCCTTCGTGGTGGAAACGGACGATGTCACTGTTACTGTGCTCGGCACCGCATTCGAAGTGAGTGCCTTCGATACCAGTTCCAGCGTGCTGGTCCGTGTTCGCCATGGCAAGGTGCGCGTGGAGGTGGAGGGCGACAGCGTGGTCCTGAATGCCGGTGGATATGCACGATACAACAAAACGGCCCACGTTCTGGAACGCATGCCTGCGCCACCGGCAGTGGTCTACGGCGATCGCATCATTCAATTCCAGGAGGCTTCGATGACGGACGTCGTGGCTCAGTTGCAGCATCTTTTCCCGGTACGCATCGAACTGGCGAAGGATGCATTGCGGAACTGCCGTTTGACGGCCACCTTCGAGGATGAACCGATCACCTATATCCTCCGTGTGATCGCCGATACCTATGGCCTTAGCCTCACCGAAGTCGCCCCCGGAACCTATGTGCTGGATGGTGAAGGGTGCTGAGCGTATCCTCGTTCTGGCCTGTTGTGGGTTGCTTACACACGCTGGGCTGGCACAATCCATTCTTCAACGTCCCGTTCGCGTGGATGCGGCTCACGTGCGACTATCCGAAGCGTTGGCGCTGATCGCCCGCGAAGGTGATTTCAAGTTGAGCTACAACGCAGCTGCCGTAAATGGAGATAGTGTTGTTTCGGTGGCTGTGAACGGAACGGTGAAGAATGCGCTGGTATCCGTCGTAGGTCCTCGATTCGAATTGAAGGAGACCGGCAACCACATCATCCTCCTCGGTCAGAGCGGTGTACGGAAGAGATTCAGTATTGCTGGAGCGGTGTTCGATGCCGTAACGAAAGGTCCTGTAGTGATGGCCACGGTGCACGAAGTCGACGGCAAGAATGCTGCTTCCACCGATGCGTTGGGAACGTTCACGTTGGATCTTAGTGGCGAGCGTGAGCGCACAGCGATCCTGGTGATGCGCAAGGAGTACCACGACACGATCGTGTACGTAGGGCGCGATGGCAACTTCGGTCGATTGGCCCTGCGGAAGCGAAGTGTGGTGACCCCTATGGAACCGATATGTTTGCACGACCGTTGCGGCGTGGAGGACCTCGGTGTGGCGCGTTTGCTCGTTTCCGACCAGCGCATGGAACTGGCTGAGAACTTGGACTTTGAAGAGAGGAGCATGTGGCAATTGTCGCTGATCCCGAATGTGAGTACCAATGGCGACATCGCTGGTGCCGTGGTGAACAATTTCTCGTTCAACCTTCTGGCAGGCTATTCGCGCGGGCTCGAAGGGTTCGAGTTGGGCGGAATAGCCAACATCGAGAGCCACAACGTGGAAGGCTTGCAAGTGGCGGGCTTCACCAACTTGGTCGGGCGCAACACAAGCGGCGTGCAGATCGCTGGTGCGATCAATCACACGATGGGCACCTTGGAAGGCCTGCAACTCGCGGGTCTTGGAAACACCGTCTGGGACACCTTGAGCGGCGTGCAGATAGCAGGCGGTGCGAACGTTGTGAAAGGAGGTCTGCGTGGAACGCAGATCGCTGGTGCGTGCAATGTGGCTACGCAGAACGTGGATGGGATCCAGATCGCAGGTGGCGTGAATGTGACGCCCAAGCAAGTGCGCAAGGCTCAGATCGCAGGTGGTGCGAACTATGCGCGATCGGTCTCTGGGGCCCAGATTGCTGCCGGTGTCAATGTCGCTCGTGATTCGGTTGGTGGTGGTCAGGTCGGTTTCGGAGCCAATTATGCGCGCGTTGTGGGTGGTGGCCAAGTGTCATTCGGTGCGAATGTGGCATTGCTTGAGGTCAGTGGCGGTCAAGTAGGATTCGGGCTCAACTACGCGGGTGCATCCACTGGCGGTCAATTCTCTTTCGGTGCCAACATCGTACCCGGTTCAGTGGAGGGTGGTCAGGTCGGCTTCGGTTTGAACTACGCGGGATCCATCACCGGTGGCCAGTTCACCTTCGGGCTGAATGCGGTAAGTGGAACGGCGAAGGGTGGACAGGTCGGGGTGGTGAATTTCGCGCGGCGATGCGAAGGAGGGCAGTTCGGTATCCTCAACATCAGCGACACCATCATTGGCAATGCAGTGGGTCTGCTAACCCTATCGTTGAAAGGGTATCACCGCTTCGATCTCAGTACGAATGACGCGATGCCGTTATCCGTCCAGTTCCGCACTGGAACGCGCGGCTTCCACAACATCCTGGGCTATTCACCCTCGGTTGCTCCGGATCAGCGCTGGGGCTTTCTCTATGGCTTCGGAACGCAACCGCGCATCGGTAAGGTCGGCTTCTTGAACATCGACCTCACGGGCGAGCAGATCGTGGAGCAGCGCGAATGGATCGATGCGGTGAATATCCTCGGACGCTTCAGCGTGAGCTATGGCATACGCCTGACCGATGCTCTCGTGATCTCCGCTGGGCCTCTGTTCAACCTGTTGGCTTCGGACTGGCGAGATCCGGATACTGGTGCTTACCTGAGCGAACTGCCACCGTCGGCCCCTGTTATGCGATCCATGTCAGGTACCACCCAGCTTTCCGCTTGGTTCGGTTGGAAGGCTTCCTTGGGTCTACAGTTCTAGCTGCACGCTTATCCGGGACTCCACGGAACGCCAAGGCCGAGTTCAATTTCTTTTTGGTTGGAGTAGGGGTGTTCTATCTGTTGGTTGTCATAAGGACAACAAACAACGACATGTACACCCGTTCTCTCCTCTTCGTTCTGGGTCTCATCTGCTTCACCCGTGTGAGCAATGCCCAAGGCTACTTACAGACCGTGCGCGGCTCGGTCGTTGATGCGGATACTCGTCAACCCTTGATCGGAGCAACGGTCGTTGTTGTGGGATCGGATCCGATCAAAGGGGCTACTGCCGATCCGGATGGCCGGTTTTCGATCGCAGAAGTGCCGACCGGTCGATTGGATCTGCAGGTGCGGATGCTCGGCTACGAAGAGCAACGAATGAGCAACCTGCTGCTGACCAGCGCCAAGGAATTAGTGCTGGAGGTGCGTTTACAGGAATCGGTAAGCCAGTTGAAGGAATTCGAAGTGAAGGCACCGGATCGCAAGGGCGAAGTACGCAACGACATGGCCATGGTCAGCGCAAGACGCATCAGCGTGGAGGAAACGTCGCGTATCGCTGGTGGTATCAACGATCCTGCTCGTATGGTGAGCACCTTCCCTGGTGTTGCCAGTGACCCTTCCGGCGACAATACCATTGTGGTTCGTGGCAATTCACCGAAGGGCGTGCTGTGGCGATTGGAAGGCATGGAGATCCCTAACCCGAACCACTTCGCTGACGATGGCAGCACGGGAGGTCCGATCAACGTGCTTAACAGCGATGTGATCGACAACTCGGATTTCTACACGGGGGCCTTTCCCGCAGAATACGGCAATGTCACCAGCGCGGTATTCGACATGCGCCTTCGCGATGGCAACGACAGCAAACGCGAATACACATTGAAAGCTGGTGTACTCGGAACGGATCTCACCGCCGAAGGACCATTGCCTGGTGTGGACGGTGGTTCCTACTTGGTGAACTATCGCTACAGCACGCTCGCCCTTTTGGATGGCGCTGGCATCGTGGACTACGATGGTGTTCCGAAGTACACGGATGCAGCCTTCAAGCTGAAAGTGCCAACATCGACCAAAGGAACTTTCTCCTTGTTCGGCGTTGGTGGTCGCAGTCACATCATTTCGGAGGATATGAGCGACGATGGGGACACGCTGTTCAGTCGCGCTGATTTTGGTTCACGGATGGGTGTCATCGGCCTTACGCATACGCGCACTTTGGGCGACAACAGCTTTCTCTACTCGACGATCTCGGTGAGTGGAAATGGCAGTTCCACGGACTATCGCGAATCGCCGCTGCCGGGTGAGGAGGGGCTTGAACTACGGGCGGACGCTGGTCTGGCGAAGTGGACCGCGAGGGGAAGTACAACGTTGAACACGCGGATCAACAACCGCCTGAAGATGCGTTCCGGGTTGATCGTCTCGAAGGAGCGTTACCGATTGGCTTCGACGGAATGGGATACGGAGACCTTCGTGTACAATACCGTCCTTGATCAAAGCGGTTCGGCCAACACGGTACAGGCGTTCAGCAGTTGGAAATGGCGTTGGAACGAGGCATGGACCTTGACCGGTGGTGCGCACGTGCTCTACTACGACCTGAATGACGCCTTGAGCGTGGAGCCCCGTTTGGCGCTGCGCTACCAAGCCAAGCCGAACCGCGCGTTCATGTTCGCTTTGGGTCTGCACTCGAAGACCGAAGCCCTCATGACGTACTTGGCACAGGACACCGACGAGCAAGGGCACACTTTCCGTCCGAACCAGGAACTCGGACTCACTCGAGCAGCCCATGCTGTATTCGGCTACGAGCAGAAACTCGCTGAGGACATTCAGTTCAAAGCGGAGGCTTACTACCAGTACCTGTATGACCTGCCCGTGGAGAATGATCCGAACAGTGCGTTCACGATCAACAACTGGTCGGGTTGGTTCACCACAACGCCCTTGGTGAACAAGGGAACAGGCTACAATACGGGCGTGGAGCTGAGCGTCGAGAAGTTCTTCACGCGCGGCTACCACTTCATGGTCACCAGCTCTTTCAGCGAGTCGAAGTACAAACCGTTGGATGGCGTTTGGCACAACTCGAGGTTCAACTTGGGCGTGGTTGCCAATGCCCTCGCTGGCAGAGAGTGGAAGCTTGGACCAGCAGGCAAAGACCGCATCTTGATGACGGGCTTCCGGTACTCTGTGCAGGGTGGTCAGTGGTATACCCCGATCGATCTGGAAGCAAGCATTGTTACGGGAACGGAAAAGGAAGGTGGAGCACCGATGAGCGTTAAGGGACTCCCGGTCCACAAGGTGGATGCCGTCGTGAGCTACCGCGTCGGTCGACCCAAGGTGAGCCACGAGTTCAAGGCCGATGTGCAGAACATCCTCAACGCGAAGACCGTGGTCTATCGGTATTACAACTCACAGGATCAAGCCATCGAAGGCGGATCACAGCTCAGCATACTACCGGTCTTGCAGTACACGCTGCGATTCTGAGCGAAGCGATCACAGCACCCGCCGCACCATCCGCAGCTTGTGCGAATAGGTCTTCGTGTCTGCGTTGAAGATGCCCTCCTGATCGAGCTTGTCGATACGCACACGACCACTGGCATGGACCACGCGCAGATCGCCTTCATCGTTCCGGGTCAGGACTATGCCGACGTGCACGATCCTACCCTCGACATTGTCGAAGAAGACCAGATCACCGGGTTCGCAGAGATCGAGGAGTTCCACGACATCGCCTTCTTCGGCTTGTTCGGAAGCATCACGGGGAAGGTAGATCCCCATGAGGATGAAGATCATTTGCGTAAGGCCACTGCAATCGACACCGACGGGTGTGCGTCCACCCCAGAGATAGGGCGCGCCGAGGAAGGGGTGGAGGTAGAACTCCATCAGATCCGCGCGCTCCAGATCGGGCCGGTGGTTGGTCACCGCTTGCACTGGAATACGCTCACCTTGCCAGAGAATGGATCCTTCCTGAAAGAACGGAACAACGCCACCATAAGGAAGCAGCACTTGTCGTTCGCCAAGATCGGCGATGGTGTTCTGGTCGATCACACGTAGATCCGGATCCACGTTCGGTGTGGCCGTGACCTCCCACTGCTTGTTATCCACCCAACCTTCATAACCGTCGTGGTCGAATCGGAGCAAGCTCCAGTTCTCCTTCTTGTCAAGCACTTCAGCCGTTTCGCCGAAGAGCCATTGGCTGACCATTTCGGAGCGGTCGTTCGGTTCCTTGCGGACGGGAACGATGGATAGGGGGCAGATAACAGCGATCATGGAACCTTAGATCATCTCGATCACGATGGCACTCGCACCGCCACCACCGTTGCAGATCCCAGCAGCGCCGTACTTGGCACCGTTCTGTTTCAACACGTTCAACAACGTCACTACCACACGGGCACCGCTGCAGCCCAAGGGGTGGCCCAAGGAGACCGCGCCGCCGTTCACGTTCACCTTGCTCGGATCGAGTCCCATCATCTTCGTGTTCGCGATGCCGACCACGGAGAAGGCCTCATTCAACTCAACATACTGGATGTCGCTCATCTTCAAGCCGGCTTTCTTCACGGCCAATGGAACCGCTTTAGCTGGCGTTGTGGTGAACCATTCAGGTGCTTGCTCCGCATCTGCGTAGCCGATCACCTTGGCCAAAGGCTTCAAACCGAGTTCCTTCGCCTTGTCCGCGCTCATCAACACGAGTGCCGCAGCACCATCGTTGATCGTGCTCGCATTGCCAGCGGTGACGGTGCCTTCCTTTGTGAACACCGGTTTCAGTGTCTTCAGCTTGTCGAAGTTCACATTCTTGTACTCTTCGTCCTCACTTACCACTACATCGCCTTTGCGCGTCTTCACGGTCACGGGGACCACCTCGTCGGCGAACTTTCCGGCCTTCCAGGCATTGGCGCTGCGAGTGTAGCTCTCAATGGCGAAAGCATCCTGCTCCTCTCGACTGATCGTGTTCTCCGAGGCGCAGAGGTCGGCGCATACGCCCATGGCCTTCTGGTCGTATACGTTCATCAGGCCATCCTTGCTGATGCCATCGATCAGGGTGCCGTTCCCGAATCGGTAGCCGTAGCGAGCGCTTTCCAGATAATAGGGAGTACGGCTCATGCTCTCCATGCCGCCGGCCACTACCACATCGGCATCGCCAAGGAGAATGTCCTGACTGGCCATCATGATCGCCTTCATGCCACTGGCGCAGACCTTGTTCACGGTGGTGCAGGCAACTTCATCCGGCAACCCTGCACCTTTCGCTGCTTGGCGAGCAGGTGCTTGGCCCAAATTGGCTTGAAGAACGCTGCCCATGATGACTTCCTGCACGGCATCGGCCTTGATACCAGCGCGCTCCACAGCTGCTTTGATCGCGGTAGCTCCAAGCTCTGTAGCAGGGACTTCGGCGAGACTGCCACCGAAGCTACCAATGGGTGTTCGTACTGCGGAAACGATGACAACTTCACGGGCCATGATGATCACTTTTTGGGGTTCTGTTAAGAAGGTCGCAAAGGTAAGAACGTTGAATGGAGCGATCGGCTATATTTGCCGCCCCGCCGACCGTGGTGGGACCCGCTTGGAGAGGTGGGTGAGTGGCTTAAACCAGTAGTTTGCTAAACTGCCGTACGGGTTATTCTGTACCGGGGGTTCGAATCCCCCCCTCTCCGCAGAGTCAAAGCCGCCGAAAGGCGGCTTTGTTCGTTTTCAAGATCTGCAAGCTGGCTTGCAAGGATCTTGGGAACGAACAAAGCCCCGAGCGGAGCGAGCAGGCTTTGGCTCTGCAACTCCCCCCAAAGGGGATAGCCCGTCCTCGGGCAATCCCTGTTCTGGCCTTGCTGCAACTGCTTTTCACAGGAGATTCTACTCTCCAAGTGCGTACATGTCAAGAATTACCGTTCCTTTGCGGCCCGTTCGGGGCGTAGCGTAGCCCGGTATCGCGCCTGCTTTGGGAGCAGGAGGTCGTCAGTTCGAATCTGGCCGCCCCGACGAAGTGAAAGGCCAGCCATCAGGTTGGCCTTTTTTCGTGGCACCTTTGTGACCATTGATCGGTCCTGTAGCTCAGCTGGATAGAGCACCTGCCTTCTAAGCAGGCGGTCGTTGGTTCGAATCCAACCGGGATCACACCACGTGAATTGTCTGCGACAGTCAACTGGTTGCGCGGCATTCCAAGTACGCCGGGTCGAACGCGAGAAAGTCGATCCGATGAGCTTTTTCAACGATCGAGTTGTCCAACTTCCGTCCATTCCGAGGTCATTCTGATCGATCGCGGGGCGGATCGGATGCCCCATCGGGTCAGCGGGGCGACTGGTCGAAATGTTCAATTCCTTGTGGAGAACTGCATCGGCCTAGCCTTAGGGGGACGCCAACTTCGCGGCGCTTATCCCTGCAAGGACCATGACCGGAATTCTCCGAAACCTCTCCCTCGGGCTCGTGTTGCTCACCTCCGGGTTGCACGCAACGGTGTACTACGTTTCCCCAACGGGTAACGACAGCAACAACGGAACCAGTCAGAGCGCCCCTTGGCGCACCATTGCCCGGGCGCAGCAATTGGCTTCCACCGCGGTGGCCGGCGATCAGTTGTTGTTCCAACGGGGTGGAACCTATGTCGGCCAATTGACCTGGTATACTTCGGGGACTTCTACGTCCAACATCGTGATCGGTGCTTACGGCACCGGGGCGAAACCGGTGATCAGCGGAGCGACTACGGTCTCTGGATGGACCCAACACTCCGGAAACATCTACAAGGCCAATGTGGCCCAAGGGGTGAAATACGTCTTCGTGAACGGAGCCTTACAAACCCTTGCCCGGACACCGAATACGGGTTGGTCACGAGTGAACACCGCAACGAGCACCCAACTCACCAGCACCAACATCACTCAATCCAATGGCACATGGAATGGAGGAACATTGGTTCTCCGCAGTACCAACTGGTGTTACGAGAATCGGACGGTGAGCAGTCAGTCCGGCACAACGATCAACTTTCCGGCGCTGACCTACAATGCGGGTAGCTACAACTGGGGGTTCTACCTCTGCAACAAGCTCAGTGCTCTGGATGCAGCGGGGGAGTGGTACCACGATGCCACCGCTGGTGTGCTCTACCTCTGGGCACCAACAGGTGTGAACCCGAATTCCTTGACAGTTGAGGCGTCGATCCATGATCAAGGGGTTTTCATCGAATGGCAGCGCAACCGGATCACGGTCCAGGACATCGCTTTCCGTGGGCAAAAGGATGCCGGGGTGAAGGTCTCCGGATCGAACAATACGGTTACCGGCTGCAGCTTCGAGAAGATGAACAGCGGGGTGATCAGCTATGGCTCCAACAACACCTATACGAACAACACCTTCCAGAATACCTATGCTTCGGCCTTGGTGCTGTTGGACAATGGAAGTGTCGTTTCCAACTCAACGCTGACCGATATCGCCTTGGTCCCGGGCTTGGGCGAATCGGCCTTCGGCTACCACGGTATGCGCGTCGGCGGTGGCACCAACACGGTGCGCGCGAACCGGGTCCACAACACGGGCAACTCGGGCATTTTCGTTGGCGAGACGTGCTTGGTGGAGAAGAACGTGATCTCGAATTTCTGCGCCACCTTGAACGATGGGGGTGGCATCTATTGGGACAACGGCCAAAGCATGGTGATCCAGGACAACATCGTGCGCGATGCGATAGGCAATATCGAAAGCGCGGCCACGAACTATTCGGTGAACGGAACGATCACGCCCGGGATCTATTTCGGCAATGCGGTCATCCAGAACTGCATCGTGCAGCGCAACACCGTGAGCAACTGCTCCATGGGCGTTCACGTGGATCACACCATGGTCAGCACGAACAACCAAGTGAAGGACAACATCCTGTTCAACAACAAGACCCAGCTCAACATCTCGGATCGATCCAACTACAACGGCCCCGGTGCTACCACGCCGTTCTACATGGCTTCGTTCAATACGGTCTACTCCGGTAATCAGTTGTACAGCCTTACTCCGGATCAGCTCTGCATGGAGATCTGGAATTGCTACCAGCAGGGCAATGTGGACTTTGGCGTTTTCTCGAACAACAAGATCTTCAATCCCTACAATGAGCTCAGCATCAAGAATTGGAATCTGGGAATCAGCGCGGTCAAGAGCTACACGTTGGAGCGCTGGCAAGCCGAGCGGAATGAAGAGCCGGGAAGCACGCGCAGCCCCTTGCGTTCGGCGCAATACACGGCGACCAGCGAATTGAGCGCGAACCTTGTGTTGAACGGCAACTTCTCCAGTAACGTGACCGGATGGGGTGGATGGCCCACCAACGCCCAAGTGACACGCGATGCCACGAAGTTGGATGCGGGTAGTCTGAAAGCGTATCTCCCGAATGCCACCCAGAGTTCCACCTTCAACCTCTGGAACCCGGATCAGTTCAGCATGCAGAACGGCCAGTGGTACCGAATGCGTTTCAGCATTCAGGGAAGTGCTGTCAATGGTACGCTTGCGGCCAAGGTGAAGGGTGTGAGCCAGTTGGCGAGCGGCTATGCGATCTATCAACGTGAATTCGCTTTGGATGCTGAACGGCGCGACATGGAGGTCTACTTCCAAAGCGATCTGGGAGAGCAATCCGTGGTGATGTTCTCGAATACGATCAACGAACCCACCTATTGGCTGGACAATGTGGAATTGACCCGAGTGACCGTACAACCACGTATCGCCACGGATGAGCACATGCTTCTCGCCAACGAACTTTCCACATCGCAATCATTCAGCCTTCCGGCCGGATGCTGGTCGGATATGAACGGGAACATGCTTTCCGGACCCCAGACCGTTGCCGCACATGCTTCGAAGATCATCTACAAGGTTCCTGGCACAGGGTGCAATACCCCGGCCGCGACCACGGTGGGTACGAAGGTCTTCCTCGGCGGCGCTATGGACTGGACCACCGGGCTCATGCGCACCACTTTGCGTCAGAACAACCTGATCCCTTCTGCTGAGCCCTACTCCGCGCTGGGCTTCTCCTTGGAGAATGCAGGTGCTACCCTGAATGCAAGCCTCTTGAACGCCACTGGAGCCACAGCCATTGTGGATTGGGTGATCCTCGAGTTGCGCAACAATGATGCTGGCAATACTGTTGCTGCTCGTCGGGCTGCGTTAGTGCAGTCCAATGGGCAGGTGATATCCACAACCGGTGACCCGCAGATCGCCTTCAATATTGCGACTGCTGGGAAACGTTTGGTGGTGAGGCACAGGAATCACTTAGCCGCCATGGCTAATACCCCGATCGCATCGAACGGTCAGGTGATCGACCTTACGGCATCGTCAACCGCGATGTACGGTTCTGTTCCTCTGAAGGTCGTTGGCAGCTACCGTGGGCTGTGGCCTGGCGATGTGAACACCGATGGCACGGTGGTGTACACGGGAGCGAACAATGATCGGGATGTGGTCTTGTTGAACATCGGCTCCGTGATCCCGACGAATACGGTCGCCGGTTACCTGCGCAGCGATGCGAACCTGGACGGAGTGACGATCTATACGGGGAGTTCGAATGATCGCGATGTGATCCTGGAGGTGATCGGCGGTGTCATTCCGACGAACGTCCGGGGCGCTCAGGTGCCGTGAACATCAGATCCGCTCCAGCGTGCTTGGTGGCATCCAACCCACGGTGCCATTGGCAAGTTGTACCTCGCTCCAGCCGTCCTCTTCCTTCAGCACGTTGACCTTGGTGCCTTTGTGCAGGACGAAGAGCTTGGTGCCTTCCGTCCTGGGCTCACTTCGAGCGTCCACTTTGGGGGCCATGATGATGGCCGCACTGCGGTTGACGACCTCAGAGTGGCGGTAGGCTGCGAAGGCGATCGACAGCAATGTCGTAAGGAAAAAGATCGCGGAACCCGCGAACAGCATGCGGCGGATGATCCGTTGGCGGATCAAGAAGGCGAGAGCGAGCACCACGAAGGTGATCAGGCAGGCCCACAACGCACGACGCGCCCACTGATCGGGATCCCGGCCACCACGCATCGCGCTCCAACTCGATCCCAGTGTGAAGAGCGGCAGTTCGTTGACACGATCCACCACCTGCTGTCGGGCGAGTTCCAGATTGGCCTTCACATCGGCATCACCTGGCGCAAGCAGCAAGGCACGCTCGTAGAATAGGATCGCATGTGGGATGTCGTTCAGTTTGAAATGGCAATTGCCGATGTTGTAGAACAGCGGTGCCGAAGCGAACGTGGTGGCCAAGGAATCGTAGAGCAGTAGAGCCGCTGAGGCATCTCCATCTGCATAGGTCCGTGCAGCTTGGGATACGAGACTGTCGGCTTCGGTAGGCGTCATTGAGTATGCGTGCGCACTCAAGAGGATCGCCAGAGAGAGGTACCAGGTCTTCATGCGCGCATCAGTTGTTCAGTACGACCGATCAAGGAGGCGGCTTCGTCGTAGAGTTGTTGTCTTGGCCGATCTTCAACCGGAGCGTAGCGGGCCATATCGCAGGCTTCCATCAAGGCGACGAAGCGGTCCGCGAGTTCTGTGCCACCATCTGATGATGCTAAATGCAGTCGAATGCTCTGGCTTGTCGTTTCCGCAGGTCCAAGACCGAATTTGTCACCCAGATAGCCATGAAGCGCCTTGCCGAGTGCATCATAGAAGGCGTTCCTGTCACTGCTGCGTAGGGCCTGTTCAGCTTCGTTCAGACGCTTGCGCGCCACCCGATCCGCCCGCTTCCGACGGGTCCCAGAGACATCCATTTCATCGGCCTCCTGTTTTCGACGCCATCCCAAGAACAATACGAAAGCCAACGGTGGCGTGGCGATCCCAGCGATCCATGGCAATGATCCGAAGAGATGATGTCCCTTGGTACGAAGTGCCAGATCACCTGTGTGGATGTATCGGATGTCCTTGCCAAGTACCTCCACATCGGATCTGCTGGGGCGTTGTACCGAGGCGCTCGGCCCACCGTCTCCGGGGCTCACGGAAATGGTCAGTTGCTCTGGATCGACGGTTCGGTAGTTCCCGGTCGCTGGGTCGAAGTAGCTGAATTGGATCGGCTCCAATTGGAAATCACCTTCGTGACGCGGGATCACCAGGTATTGGAACGCCCGTGATCCGCTCATGCCACTTCCATTCACATTGATCCTGTCGATCACTTTGGGATCATAGGTTTCGAAGTCGTTCGGGAATCCGAGCTCAGGTGCTTGCATCAGTTTCAGATTTCCTCGCCCACTGTATGTCAGTGTCAATTCGATGGCCTCATTGGCTTTCACAGTGGTGCGATCGGCTTTTACGCTCATGGCAAGTTCTCCGACCGCTCCGTTGAATCCTTCAGGCTTGTTCGCTGGAAGTGCAAGTGCGTTCACTTCCACGGAATTGCTACGTGCCTTCAGCGATGTGCCCCGGTTGAAGAAGGTGCGGTTCACGAGGCATTCCAGTTCGAACGGAGCGATCTTCAGGGTGCCACTCTTCTGCGGAAAGAGCACTTGCCGCTTCAGAACGGCTACCCGATACTGCACGCCGTTGACGGTCTGTAGTTTGTCCTCCCAGCTCGTATTTCCCAGATCGATCTCCTCAGCCCAGAATCCATCCATCTTGGAGATCTCGTACTTCGAAAGTTCGATGTTCGAGTATCGTGAGTAGAGTGTGTAGGTCGCAATGATCTGTTCACCCACATACGCTTTGTTTTTCGAGAGTGCGATCGTGATGAACAGATTCGGGTCCCTGTTCTGGCCTTGGGAAGCACCTGGATCACTGGGTCTGGTTGCGCTTTTACTTACTTCGATGGTGATCGGCTCTGTTCGGATAACACCACCGCCAACACGGACCTGGGCCGGACCGATGGTGTACGTGCCCGGCGCAGTTGCTGTAAGCACCCACGTGCGAGCCACGGAGCTGCTCATGCGCCCGTTCACGTAGTTGAAACTGCTATTCTCGAATGGGCCTTGGACCGTGGTAAGTCCACCGAAGCTCGGCGCATCGAAACGATCCTGGCTGTTGGTGAGCGTCACCGTGAGCTTAACGTACTCGCCCGTGGCGATGGCGTTACGATCCACAGCAGCAGTGAATCCGATCTCCTGGGCAGTTGCTCCCAGGGCCATGAACAGCAACCCAAGAGCGACGGTGATAAGGCGGTTTCTTCGGGGCATTTCACCAGTCCTTTTCAATGGTACGTGATCTAGCAGGTCGGCGCCGCGCACGCAGTTTCTCTTGCACATCCTTCTCGGATCGTTCCAAAGCGTCCAACATGCGCATGGCATCCTGGGGAGCGATGGTCCCCGGCTTCGGCTCCTGTTCCTTCTTATCCTGATCGCCTTGCTGCGCTTGTTCCTGTTCCTTCTGTTCCTTCTCTTGTTCCTGCTTCTCTTGCTGCTCTTTCTGCTGTTCCTTTTCCTTTAGATCGTCGCTTTGTTGCTGTTCTTGCTTCTCCTGTTCCTTCTTTTCCTGTTCCTGCTTGTCTTGTTCCTTCTGCTCCTGTTCCTGTTTCTGCTTGTCCTTCTGTTCGTCCTCCTTCAACAATTCCTCGGCCAACTTCAATAGCTTCGGGTCATTGGGGTATTGACGCAGGGCATCATCCAATGTTCGCAACGCTTGCATCTTATCCTCCTTCACGAACTCTTTGCCCGCTTGGTCGAAATAGGCTTGGGCGGTCACTTGGGCTTCCGCTCCGAAGGAAATGCCGATCAGGGCACTTATGATCGTTATGCGAAGTAGCTTCATTGCGCTTTCATGGCCCGTGTCACCACGTCCAATTTGTTCATGTAGTCCTGCCGTTGTTGCAAGGTAGGGTCCGATCGCAGGCCGTCCTGAAGAACCTTCAGCGCTTCGGGGAACTTGTATTGATCGACCAGTTCATCCGCTTGAGCGAGCAGCTTTTTCGCCTTTTCACTCAACCCTTTGTCCTTGTTCTGCTGATCCTTCTCCTTCTGTTCTTCTTCGGTGGCCTTTACCCGCGATGCGATCCACTTCTGTGCGAAGGCCAGGTTATGACGTGTGTCTTCTGCCTTCGGGTCATGGCGCAACGCATTCTTGTAGGCGGAAGCACCCTGTCTCAACGCTGAATCGATGACATGTTCCAACTCTCCGTGCAGGATGCGCAGCGAATCGCGGACCACAACCTGTCGGACCTTCTGTTGAATATGATCGCCCTCGATCCGGATCCCATCCGATCGCTCACTGGTTGCTCGGGAGAGGGTATCGGAGCGCTGGGCGATCCTTATCCAAGCGTTGCCGAGGTTGTGGTAGGCGTGCGCTTGTACCTGTGCGTTGCTCGAACGTTCAATGGCTGTGGAATACGCACGTATCGCCGAGTCGAGCAGCGTTTCGCGGTACAAGGTATTGCCCAGGTTATGCGCAACGCGCGGATCGAACGATGCCGTGGCATAGAACTCTGCGGCATCGGTGTAGTTGCCTGCTTGGTAGGGAAGTGCACCTTCGTACAAAGCATGCTCTATTGCGCGCTCTGATGGGGTGCTACAGGCCACCAAGAACATCAACGCTATGCCGTACCACCCCTTCATGCGCGTAGCGTTGACCAATTGAGTCCGCGGTGTCGCCGTTCCCCGAAGGAAAGCGCAAGCAGGATCATGACGATGCCAAGTCCCAATGGGTACTGGAACTGGTCCTCGTGTGCGGTGTAGACATAGCTGCCCTTTTCCGAGGTATCCATGGAACGCAGGTCATCGACCAGTTCTTGAATGCCGGTCGATCCGGATCCAGCGCGGACATAGTCGCCTTTTCCCTGCGCGGCGATGCGTTGCAACATGCCTTCGTTCAATCGACTGACGACGGTATTGCCCTGTTCATCCTTGCGGAATCCACTGACCTGTCCGTTCCGGATGATCGGCAGCGGTCCACCTTCAGGTGTGCCCATTCCCACGGTATGGACAACGATCCCGGCCGCTGCGGCATCACGTGCCGCGCCTTCCGCATCGTCCTCATGGTTCTCGCCATCGGTGATGACGATGATGGCCTTGCTGCCCGGCGTTTCCATATCGAAGCTGCGTTGGGCAAGCTCGATCGCGGCACCGATGGCCGTGCCTTGGGTACTCACCGAATTCGTATTAACGGAACCGAGGAACAACTTCGCAGCGGAACGGTCGGTGGTGATCGGCAACTGCACATAAGCATCACCGGCAAAAACGACTATACCCAATCGATCACCGCGCAAGCGATCGATCAGTTGCGCCATCACTCGTCGGGCAGCCTCCATCCGGCTCGGGCGGAGATCCTGGCACTCCATGCTGTTGCTCACATCGATCGCGACGACCAGGTCGATGCCTTCCGACTTCACCTCTTCCGGGTGGGACCCGAACTGTGGGCCCGCCATGGCGACCACTAAAAAAGCCAGCCCGAAGCGGAGGAGTAGGAAGCGAAGAAGAACACGCGTCGTGGAGGTTCCGGGAACCATGCGGGGCAGCGTGGCATCCTGCGCGAAGCGATGCAAGGCGCGGTTCCGCCAACCCATGTCCAATAGGAACAGTAGCATCAGTAAAGGCCCTATCAGCAAGGCCCACAGCAGTTCGGGATGTTCGAATCGGAACGCGCGTTCCCGACCGAGCACCCACCATCCCGCGAGCACGAGGAGCGCTCCGAACAGTTCGGCCACCACGACGACCGCTGCCGCTATTCCCAGGCGATATGTGGTCTTTTGCTTCATGCCATGGAACGCAAGAAAGTGCGGTCGAGCAGGTACGCGCCGAGGAGCAGCAAGGCGCCAGTGATCACAAGTGGCAGGTACTCTTCGTTCTTGGCCCGATGCTCGGTCACCTTGATCCGTGTCTTCTCCAAGCGATCGATCTCGCCGTAGATCTCCTTCAATTTCTTTTCGTCCGTAGCACGGAAATACCTGCCACCCGTGCGGTCCGCAATGTTGATAAGCGTGGCTTCATCGATCTCCACTTGGACCATTTTATAGTCGAACTGACCCGTTGCGTACCGCCCAACCGGGGAAAGCGCCATGCCTTTGGTGCCAACTCCGATGGTATATACGCGGATCCCGAGCTGCTCTGCGATCTGTGCGGCATCATTCGGTTGGATCATCCCAGCGTTACTGACCCCATCGGTGAGCAGGATCACGATTCGGCTCTTGGCTTCGCTCTCTCGCAAACGGTTCAGCGCGGTCGCAAGTCCGGTGCCGATGGCCGTTCCACCTTCGATCAAGCCGGAACGCACGTCGCTGAACAGTTCCTTCAGAACGTGATGATCCGTGGTGATGGGACACTGCGTGAACGCCTCACCTTCGTACACCACGATGCCGATACGATCATTCGGTCGTTGGTCGATGAAGTCCATGGCCACTTGTTTTGAGGCCTCCAACCGATCGGGCTTGAGGTCCTTGGCCAACATGCTGGTGGAGACGTCCAGCGCGATAACGATATCGATGCCTTCGACGTGCTTGTCCTCCCAATTGTCCTCGCTTTGTGGGCGGGCCATGGCCATGAACAGGAGTCCTAGGCCCAGTATACCTGCTGCGAAAGGCAGGTGTCGGAAATAGGAGAGCAGATCGACCGGTCCATTGACCAGAGCGTAAAGCGTGCTCATGCGCACCATGGACCGACGACGCACATTGCGCAAGAGGTAGAAAGCGACCACCGGAAGCACGACGAGCACGGACAAATAGAAAATGGGTTGGGCCGCAGTGAATCGGGATAGGCAGTACCACATTGCAGCCGTGATGCCCAATGCCGCAAGGGCCAACCACCCGATCGCCAATGCGATGTCCTTGTTCCTACCCATTGTTCAAGGCGGTCGGAATTGAAGCGGTGGAGCGGACGAAGCGCACGGAACCGGCCATCATCTGTTCGTTCTCCTGTGGCGATGGTAAGGTTTTGGCGAATTTCACCATGTCTGCCAACCGGAGCATGTTCTCAAGCTGCCCTCGTTGATCACTGTTCAATGGGCTCACGCGCAATTCACGAAGCAACTCGTCCGTGGTACTTTCCATGGCGGGTACCTGGTAGCGTTCCTCGATGTAGCCGCGCAACAAGTTGGTGATTCGCGAGTGATAGCCCTTGTGCTCACCCTGCTGCCAAAGCCGTTCCTTTTCCAGCGCTTCCAAGGCAAGAAGCACACGCTGCTGTAGCGGGATCGCGGCCACGACCGGAGCCTTGACCGCTCGCGGTTCGCGCTTGCGCAACATGAAGTAGATCAGCGCGGAGATCAGGGCCAAGGCGGCAACACCACCACCGACCCATAGGGCATGGGCTCGCACCCAATACCAAGCGCTGAAGGGTAGGGTATGGATGTTCGTGATATCGCGCAGAGTGCCGGCGCTGTCGAGTTCCACGGTGCGCACTTCGATCAACAAGGGCTTCGTCTCCAAGGTCGTTCCATCCACCACGAAACGAAAAGGCGGCACTGCCCAGAAGCCTGAGTCGAAGGAAGTGAGTGTGAGCTTGCGGACCAGCCGATCGATGGCATCTGCGCTTTGTAATGTATCGATAGGGCCATCCGCGACCACCTCGACATGTTTGCTCAACGTATCCGCGATGGTAGGCCATTCAACCGACTTCAATGCGTTCGCTTGTCCACTTACCTGCAAGGTCAGGTGGACCTGTTCGCCGATGCGGATCACAGCGGTATCGAGGTCGGCGCCAACAGAGGTGCTCACGCCTTGTGCCGTAAGCGCAAATGGAAAGAACAGGCCGATGTACACCGCTCCCCTCATCGCACGTCGCGCTGTTTCAGCAATTGCATCAGTGGGCGCACGTACCCTTCTTGGGTACTGATGGTCGTATGGTCGACGCCCGAACGTCGCATGATCTCACGGGTACGGTTCTGATGCTTCAAGGCCGCTGCGCGGAAGGCGTTCCGCACTGCTCGACTGCCGGTGTTCACCCATCGGGTATCACCGGTTTCGGGATCCACGAATTGCACCAGGCCGATGCGCGGCAATTCGATCTCACGCGGATCGGTGGTGCGCAGAACAACGAGGTCATGGCGCCGGTTAGCGATCTTCAAAGCGGGTGCGTACCCCCCGTCCATCATATCGCTCAAGAGGGAGGTGATGCTTCGTTTCTTGATCACACTGTTCAGGTACCGAAGTGCCGCAGTGATGTCCGTGCCCTTGCTGGTCGACCGGAACTCGACCAGTTCCCGGATCAGGCGAAGGATGTGGCTTCTCCCTTTCTTCGGTGGAATGAACTTCTCTACCGTGTCGGTGAACAGGATGAGCCCTACCTTATCGTTGTTCCGTATGGCGCTGAACGCGATGGTGGCACAGGCCTCGGTGATGAGTTCGCGCTTGAGCTGCTCTGCCGTACCGAACTCCGAGGATCCACTCACATCGGCGACCAACATCACGGTCAATTCGCGTTCTTCTTCGAACACCTTCACGAACGGATGCCCGAAACGTGCGGTCACGTTCCAGTCGATCGTCCGCACCTCATCGCCCGGGGTGTATTCACGCACCTCACTGAAGGTCATGCCACGGCCCTTGAATGCGCTGTGGTACTCACCGGAGAAGATGTGCTCGCTCAAGCCGCGTGTTTTCAGCTCGATCAAGCGCACCTTCTTCAGAAGTTCCTTGGTATGTTGGGTCGTGTTCATTCAGGTATTCGATCGTGATAGCATGCGAAACGGATGACTGTGCCAAAGGGCAGATGGTCACAGTGCGCATGAACACACGATCACGGCACCTCAATGGTGTTCAACACGCGGTTGATGATCTCGTCCACGGTGATGTTCTCTGCTTCGGCCTCATAGGTAAGCCCGATCCGATGGCGCAGGATATCCGGGCACACAGCGCGCACATCCTCCGGGATCACATACCCCCGACGCTTGGTGAAGGCATAGGCCTTTGCAGCCAGGGCCATGTTGATGCTTGCCCGAGGGCTTCCACCGAAACCGATCATGGAGGTGAGGTCGGATAGCTTGTATTGATCGGGTTTCCGCGTCGCGTAAACGATGTCCACGATGTACTGCTCGATCTTCTCATCCATGTAGACCTCACGGACCAGTTTGCGAGCGGTCAGGATCTGTTCAGGGTCCACCACGCGCTGGGGTTCCGGACTGCCACCCGGGCGAACGTTCTGCCGGATGATCAGCTTTTCCTCTTCCTTGCGCGGATAATCCAGCACCACCTTGAGCATGAAACGATCGGTCTGCGCTTCGGGTAGCGGATAGGTACCCTCTTGTTCGATGGGGTTCATCGTGGCCAGGACGAGGAAGGGCTGGGGCAGGGGATAGGTGGTGGCTCCGATGGTCACTTGACGCTCTTGCATCGCCTCCAGCAACGCACTTTGCACCTTGGCCGGTGCGCGGTTGATCTCATCCGCCAGAACGAAATTGCTGAAGATGGGTCCCTTCTTCACGGTGAACTCCTCACTCCGCTGGCTGTAGATCAGCGTACCGATCAGGTCGGCAGGCAGAAGGTCCGGAGTGAACTGGATGCGGCTGAAGTCCACGTTCACGCTCTTGGCCAGCGCATTGATCGCCATGGTCTTCGCCAGGCCAGGCACACCTTCAAGAAGGATGTGACCATCCGCAAGCAAGGCCACGAGCAGCTTTTGGATCATGTCCTTCTGGCCCACGATCACCTTGCTCATTTCCTGATCGATCAGATCCACGAAGGCGCTGGCGTGTTGAATGCGTTCGTTCAAAGCCCGGATGCTGTCCGAGGTAACGGCTCCGGGGGGATTGGAAAGGGTTTCTTCGATCATCTTTTCCTGCTGTTCGGCCTGTGGCCGGAAGTTCAACGCAAAGGTGCTGGTAGCGTTGTGCAGACCGCGTGGAATGCCAGTTAAAGAACGTTAACCGAATGTCCCTGGATGGAGGTGGTCAAGACCGGATGAGGCAGCTATCTTCGAACGCATGGAAACCACCACAGAAGCCCTCACGCTGTCGGAGGCAACGAGCCATGTTCGCGCCTTCCACGATGCCTTCGGGATCCCCAATGCTTCGGTTCCGGTTGCGGCCATCGGCGATCGGGATGCGTTGCTGCGCTACAAGCTGATCCGAGAAGAGAACGAGGAGTACCTCGAAGCCGCGCTGAAAGGTGATCTGGTCGAGGTGGCCGATGCACTGGGCGACATCCTCTACATCCTGTGCGGCACGATGTTGAAACACGGTCTTGAGGACAAGATGGACGCTGTATTCCGCGAGATCCAACGGAGCAACATGAGCAAGTTGGGGGGCGATGGAAAGCCCATCTACCGCGAGGATGGTAAGGTGATGAAAGGGCCGGGTTACTTCAAGCCGGACATCGCGACCATCCTGAACAAGTGAGCAATTGCTCCTGTACGGAACATTGCTGATCCTTTCACCAGTCCCGTCCCATGCACCTCCCAACACTGCTGACCAAAGCCCGCACCTCGTCCTTCACCCGATGGTGGATGAACCGTGCCTTGGCCTGGATGATCCCTTTCAACCGTCCACATGGGTTCCGTGTAACGCCACTGATCGGAGGTGGGATCGAGGTCCGCATTCCGAATTGGCGCATCAACCGGAACCACATCAACGGCATACATGCATGCGCCATCGCAACTGCTTCTGAAATGTGCAGCGGTCTCAGTGTGATGGAACAACTCGATCCGAAGAAGTACCGGATCATCATGCGCAGCTTGCACATGGCCTATCACTACCAAGCCAAGCAGCCCGCAACCGCGAAGTGTGTGCCTGCCGCATCGGAGATCGCCGAGAAGGTCATGGGTCCGCTGAAGGACCGCGACAATGTGGATTACACCAGCACGGTGGAGGTCCATGACCAGAGCGGAAATCACCTCGCTACGGGAACCGTCACCTGGCAGGTGAAGGAATGGGCGAAAGTGCGAACGAAGGTATGATCGATGCTTATCGTTGGGCTTATCATCATAACGCTGTTACTGGCCTTCTGCTTGGTCAACCTGACAATTGTGTTCGCACTTGGATCACAAGTTCTCTTTCGGTCGAACCGGTTCTGGCGCACCGTAATATTGAGTGCGTTAGCATCCACTCTTGTAAACACCATTTTTGTTTGGATCGACCTTGTTCGGTTGAACGAAAGTCTTGTGAATGGCGAGACTGGTGCCTACCGCACATGAGTATACGCCTTGGGTCCATCGCACAGCATGGTTCATTCTTGTTCAATTGCTGCTCGGGATATGCGCAGTGATCTATGGTCTATATCAGACCGTTTTAGCCTATCGGTCCGGCCGAAGAGGGAGGCGCAACCTACTCGTTGGCGTTGTTCTTGGTGTACATGCAGTTGCGATATGCTCCTTGCTCTTGGTATCGCTTCTTCCCCCTTCTTGATCAAGTGCGGCTTGATGACAGACGTCGGAGAGTACTCGCCATCACCATCGAAATGGACGCTCCACTGAACGCTAGAGCCATGTCCTTCTGGGCATCCCAGATATCGCCTTGTGATCCGAGGTAGGCGGCACCTTGCGCGGGAAAGAACACATCGGCCACGGCCCATTCGATCAATTCGTACGCGCCGCTGAAACTGAGCGTGATCTCCACAGGAAGAACCCAGCATACCCAGTTCGGCCATCCGAAGTGGTTCTTGAAATAGTCGCGCATGGGGTAGGCCAACAGGAAGCCGAAGCTGAAATGCACGATGCGATCGTAGTGGTTGCGTTCACCCTGCACGCGATCCTGCAGCCAATAGCCGAAGGGATTCTCCGCGTACGTATACATGGCACCGTAGATGTGCAAGAGGATGTAGACGAACATCAGGGCGTAGCTGAGATCACTGAAGCGGAACTTGCGGTAGCTGAGGCATAGGCCACCGACGAAGATCACGGTAAGCACATTCTCGGTGACCCAGTTCGCATGGTCCGTTGTGCCGAGGAAGGTCCAGATCCAAACGAGCAGGAAGATCCCGATATAGACCTTCAGCAAGGTGTTCTCTGCGAAAGAAGTGCGCCCTTCGATGGAGGTGGTGGTGAAAGCCATGCGACAAAATAGCGCCTAGGTTCAATTCCCTTCGTCCTCCTCGGAAGTCTTCTTCGGCTTGTTGCTCTTCTTCGGGATGTAGTAGGTGAAGTGCAAGCCCACCACCAGGTTCTGTCCGCGAATAACAGTGGAGAAAGGCGTTACGCTGGTCTGTGCGCGCACTTCGAAAGCGGTGTTCTTCTTGTCCCACCCGAGGCCGACCGCCACGCTGACCTGTTGCCGTTTAGTGGTATAGCTCAGGTCGTACTTCTGGTCATAAGTGACGTTGCCGTTCTGCTTCACCACTTGGCGCCCATTGATCCAGTACCCACCGATGACGCCTCCGGTCAGGAAAATGCCACCGGGTACCGTATCCAAACTGAGTTTGATGGCAATGGGCAGTTCGAGATAGCCGAGGCGCACCTTCGTCCACGTATTCTGTTGGGCGTTCTGCGTGAGGCTTCCCTTGCTCATGTACATCGGCTCGATCAGGAAGGAGGCTTGGCGGGTCCAAGGAATGTCCCAAGCCCAGCCGGCGATAGGACCGACCTTCGGCAACCCGTTCCATTGAAGCAATTGGCCACCGGAGATGGTAGCCAGTGCAAGCCCGGCCCTAGGCCCCGAACGGGTTTGTTGTGCAACCACGGAAATCGGTAGTAGGAGGAGAAGAAGTATGGCGTTCCGCATGGCGAAATGTCCGATGATCGGACGACGAAGATCACGCATTCTCGACGATCGAAGGATGTTCAGCCCTTCAAGGCGGCCATCTTCAACGCGGCGACGGCACAATCAACGCCCTTATTGCCGTGCTTGCCACCGCTCCGATCCTGTGCTTGCTCCATGGTATCATCCGTGAGCAGACCGAAGATCACGGGTACACTGAACTTCAGGCCCACGGCCATGATCCCTTGCGTAGCGCCTTGGCACACGAAATCGAAATGCGGGGTTTCGCCGCGCACCACACTTCCGAGGCAAACAACCCCGTGCAGCCCCCCTTTTTCCAGAAGGAACTGGGCCCCGCTTGCCAGTTCGAAACTACCAGGCACCCATACCTCGGTGATGTCCTGTTCGGCAACGCCGTGTTTCATAAGCGTCTCCTTCGCACCGTGGCGTAAGGCATCGGTTATGGCGAGGTTCCATTCACTGACGACAAGGGCGAAACGACGACCAGCGCCACTGGGGACGCTGGTCGGGTCGTATTCGGAAAGATGGTGTGTGGCCGTTGCCATGGCAGACTATCCGCCCATTGCTTCAGCGTGTCCGGCGTATTTCTTCGCCGTGTTCGCGTCGGTATTGGAAGGGAACTCCTTGGCCACCCGGTTGAAGGCCTTGGCTGCAGCACTCCAATTGGCTGCTTGTTGGTGCAAGATACCGGCCTTCATCAGGTACATCGGCGTGGTGAACTCGTTGTTCCTCATGCCTGCAGCCTTCTCGAAGAGCTTCACAGCCTCATCGGTCCGGCCCAGTTCCACGAGAGCATCGCCTTGGTTGCCGACGGCCATCACGCTCAGGACATCATCATCCAGATCGGCCTTCTTGTAATGCTCCAACGCCATTTCGTATTCGCCCTTCTGCATGTAGATGGCACCGAGGTAGTAATTGGCCAGGTTGCCGCTCGGAGTACTGCTGTACTCGTCCGCAATGCTGGCAAATCCGGGCCACTGGTCGTCACCGTTCAAGGCACGATCCAAGGAGTCGATCTCGAAGTAGTATTCGGCCTTCCACATCACCTCAGCAGCAGCCTTGGCATTCGGCTCGGCAATGAATTTCTTGTAGGCCATCATGAAACCCACCAGCACGAGGATGGCCACCGCTGCGATGGTGAGGCCTTTCTTGTTGTCCTCGATGAACATTTCTGTTCGCGAGTACACTTCACCGAGGTCCACGTCCTTGGTCGCCGTTGAAGACGCCTCGTGGGGATTGATCTTGTTGCTCATGGTCGGGCTAAGGAGCGGCAAAAGTAGACCTTTTACCGACTTGAGCTACAGGCCTGTATCCGGTTATCAGAACTGCCCTGTGAACTCGTGTCGCTGCGCATCCCGGCCACCCATCCCGTGCGGTTACCTTTGCGGCCGTCCATGAGCTTTCACCTGTCCCGTTTGAATGCCCTGCATTTCCGCAACCACCGCGAGGTGGAGGCCGAGTTGGGCCCGGAGGTGAACTGCTTCATAGGGCCCAACGGCGTGGGCAAGACCAACTTGTTGGATGCCGTGCACTATTTATCCTTGGGAAAGAGCTACTTCGACCCGGTGGATGTCCACAACATCCTGCACGGCGAGGAACTCTTCATGGTCCAAGGGATGATGCACACCGAAGCCGGGGAAGACGCCATTCTCTGTAGCGTACGAGCAGGGCAGCGGAAGGTCCTGAGCCGCAACCGGAAAGAGTATGACCGCTTGGCCGATCACGTGGGGCGCTACCCGGTGGTGATGATCACCCCGTACGATGGCCAATTGATCCTGGATGGTTCCGAGGTGCGCCGACGGTTCTTGGATGGATTGATCGCGCAGTTCGATCGGGGCTACTTGGAAGCCTTGATCCGATACAACCGGACATTGACCCAGCGGAACGCGGCCCTGAAGCAATTCGCTGAACGCGGAGGAGGGAGTTTGGAAGCGCTGGAGCCGTGGGACGAGCAACTGATCGCAACAGGCACCACCGTGCACGAGGTGCGCAAGGCCTTCATGCAGGACATGGTGCCTCTTCTGGTTTCACATTATAACGGCATCAGTGCTGGTCCCGAGCAGGTCGCGTTGGAGTACCGTTCGGCGCTGCACGAGGCCACTTTGCGCGAATTGCTCGCGCAAGCGTGGGATCGGGATCGCATCGCCCAGCACACCACCCAAGGCATCCACAAGGACGATCTGGTCTTCACCATCAACGATCAACCCCTGAAACGATACGGATCACAAGGCCAGCAGAAGACCTACTTGATCGCCTTGAAACTGGCCCAGTTCGACCTGACCCAGCAGCGCAGCGGCGTTCGACCTATCCTTCTATTGGACGATATCTTCGACAAGATCGATCCGCAACGTATGCGCCACTTGTTGAAGCTCTTGAGCGATCAGCGTTTCGGGCAAGTGCTCATCACCGACACCGACGCACGCCGCTTGCACACGGCGTTGGACGGGCTGGACCTCGACGTGCGCTTCTTCCATTTGGACCACGGTAAACCCATCTCCAGTGAAACGATCGAACGAACAGTCGCTTAGTTCGGCCATGGACCAGTTCATCGACGCGTTCGGTCTGCGCGAGAAGATGGACGAACTGGACATCACCACCGCATGGGACGATGTGGTCGGGGGCATGGTCGCACGGCACACCGTGAGTGTTCGTTTGCGTCGCGGCCGCCTCAACATCAAAGTGGATTCTGCGCCACTTCGTCAAGAATTGACCTACATGCGGGAGACCTTGGTGGAGGTCCTGAACAAGCGAGCAGGCCGCAAAGTGGTGCAGGAGATCGTTCTGGAGTGAACTGTGCTCAAAAGAAGAAGGGCAGTACGCTGGATACCAGCCCACTGCCCTTGTTCGAACTTCGGTCGGACTAGAAACGTTCGCGGCCGCTGAAGAAGTAGTTCCCTTCGATGGCGGCATTATCGTCACTGTCACTGCCGTGGCAAGCATTCTTTGCCTTGCTCTCCGCGAAGCGCTTGCGGATCGTGCCTTCTTCGGCCTGCGCTGGGTCAGTTGCACCGATCAATTTCCGAAAATCCTCAACGGCATTGTCCTTCTCCAGGATCGCGGCGAAGATGGGCCCGCTGGCCATGTAGTCCACGAGTTCGCCGTAGAAGGGGCGTTCCTTGTGTACTTCGTAGAAATGGCCTGCCTCTTCGGCGGAAAGGCGGGTATACTTCAAAGCAATGATCCGGAAGCCGTTCTCGATGATCATATCGATGATCTTGCCCGCGTGCCCAGCAGCCACGGCCTCTGGTTTGATCATCGTAAAGGTCCTGTTCGTCATACTTAGGGGGCCGATCCCGGCCGATTGAACGTTGGTTGTTGAAAAAGCCGCGCAAAAATAAACGCTTCATGCATAGCCAAGCGCATCTGAACATTATTCCTTCGTACCCCGTAGCAGTCGCCGCGCTCGTGCGCACCACCAATCCCACCACGATCGATGAAAGCCGAAGTCCTCTCCTTTACCCTGATGGCCGCCTTGGTCACCTCCTGTGGCTCGGGTGACAAGCCCGCTCAGGAAAAAGAACCTGCTCTGGTCATTGGTGGTGAGGGCACCGAAACCTCTGTTTCGAGCATGTACCAGATGCCCACGCCGAACGAATTGTTCAGTTTGGTGCGTGACCTGGCCGGTGCGGGACAGAAACGGCTGTTGAACCCGGCCAGCAATGTGGACCGATACGTGAGCTTAAAGAGCAGGGCCTTCAATTTCGGGGTGTATTCCACGGATCTCGTGTTCGCCAGCTACTTCAAGATGAACGTGGAAGTGGCGCGATACTACCTGACCTGTAAGAAGTTGGCCGATGGTCTGGGTGTGGCTTCAGCCTTTTCTGACGCGGACTTCGTGCGGTTGGAAGCGAACCTCACACGCGGTGATTCATTGGAAATGATCAGCAACGATGCCTACGCCAAGTCCTACGCCAAATTGCAGGATGAGCAGATGGGGCCTGTGCTCTCTTTGGTGCTCGCCGGTGGATGGGTCGAAAGCATGCACTTGTTGACGCGCCAGATCGAAGGGGCCAAGAATGATCCAGCTTTGTTGGCGCGGGTGGGGGAGCAAAAGGTGACCTTGGAGCATTTGTTGCAGATGATGGAGCCCATGGAAACGGAGCCTGAAGTGTCGGCCATGATGAAGGAGCTCATGGCCATACGCGATATCTATGATCAAGTGGATGTGAAGCGGGTGGCCCATGAAGGTGCCTCTACCAGTGGTCGTATGATCCTTGGTGATGATGTTCAAATGGACCTGACGAAAGACAAGTACCAAGCGCTCGTGAATGCCGTGGATGACCTGCGTGCCCGCATGATCGCTCCGGAAGACAAGACGAATGCCTAACCCGAAACCTTGCATGAAGCACATCATTCGATCCCTCGTGGCCACTTCAGCGTTGCTCGTGTGCAGCGTGTCGGTCACCGCTCAATACAAGTGCGCCGACTACCACAAGTTCAATGGGAACCCGTCCAGCGACAAGCGGTTCTCGGAGAATGGACAGAGCAAGAGCGCCATGGTGCAAGTGGGCAAGGAAACCGAGCTCAACATCATCATCTACCGAGGCCAGGACTATCGGATATCGGTGAGCCACGACGAGAAGATCCTCGGTGAGGATATCGCCATCCGCTTGGTGGAGAAGGTGCGCGTGCCGTACGATGAAGTGGTGGAGGAAACGGTGATGCAGCCGATCCTGGACGCGGATGGGAAACCGACGGGAACTACGCAAGAGGTGAAGACCAAGAAGAATCGACGCGTATTCCAAGAGGAGGAGAAGGTGTTGTGGGACAATACGTCCAACGATATGGCTACCGAAGTGGAGTTTTCCTGCACCGCAACGAAGCGGATCGCTGTTGAAGTGATCGCTGCCGGCAATAGCGAGGCCAAGCCAAAGAAGAACGGCGAGACCAATGATATCGGGTGCGTCGGGATCCTGATCGAGCACATGCCGACGCCTTCGCTCGGTTTCGAACCACGCTGACCAATGTCCTACAACTACATTTGCGGCCCCGCTGATGCCAGCGGGGCCGTTCCATGTCAGACCAGCTCGTTCCATCGGTTCCCTTGGCCAAGCTTCAAGCGTTGCTCGCTCATCCCAGGCGAATTGCGATCGTATCGCACTATAATCCGGATGGGGATGCGATCGGTTCCAGCCTAGGGTTCATGCACGTGTTGCGAGCCGCTGGGCACGCGGTGCATGTCGTTCTTCCCAATACACCAGCGGATTTTCTGGACTTTGTACCCGGTAGGAAGGAAGTGCTCTGCTTCGATCGATCGCCTGATGCCTCGTTGAGCACGATCCGCACCAGCGACATCGTGTTCTGTTTGGACTTCAATCAGTTGGATCGCATCGGTGGGTTGGAGGAAGCCGTTCGCGGTGCATCGATGAAGGTGCTGATCGATCATCACCAGGAACCAGGGGATTTCGCCGATCCGATGTTCTCCGACATCGTGGCGAGCAGTACCTGCCAAATGGTGTTCGACATCATTCAGGCTTTGGGACTTGGCGAGCACATTGGCGTGGATGCGGCCACCTGCCTCTACACGGGCATGGTCACCGATTCGGGTTCGTTCCGATACCGCAGTACCACACCGCACACCATGCGCGTGGCTGCAGCGCTGTTGGAGCATGGGGTTGAGATTGACCGGATCCATGGTGCTCTGTCCGACACCAACAGTGCGGAGCGTTTGCGTTTGCTTGGATTTGCGTTAAGTGAACGAATGACCGTGTTGCCAGAGCACCGTACTGTACTGATCGGCCTGAGCAAAGAGGATCTGGACCAGTTCAAATTCAAGACAGGCGACACCGAGGGCTTCGTGAACTATGGACTGTCCATACAAGGTATGCGCCTTGCTGCGTTCTTCATCGAACGTCCGGATATGGTGAAGATCAGCTTGCGATCCAAAGGCGACCTCCCGGTTGATCGGTTCCTGAAGGAGAATTTCAACGGTGGTGGACATGCGAACGCGGCAGGAGGTCGGTCCGATCAACCTTTGCACCTTACTGTGGAGCGTTTCATGTCCTTGTTACCTGCTTTCCTCGCAGCGCATCCTGCATGAAGATCCTAGGAGCCATCATTCTTGGAGCTGCGGTTTCCTGCGGTGGCGATGGTCGAGCTCCAGTGCGGCATGGCACCATGCCAACGCCGGATGAATTGGTGAAGGAGAACATGGATGCGATCCGCTTGGAAGAACGGGACATCGATCTGTACGCGGAACGGAACGGACTGGCGTTGACTAAGTCGTCAACGGGTGTAAGGCTGCTCTTCGTGCGGAATGCAGAAGGTCAGGTGGCCCGCCCGGATCAATGGGCCAAGGTGAACTACGTGGTGGAACTGCTCAATGGAGACACGGCGTACAGCACCGAGCCAGGTAGACCTGAATCCTTCGTGGTCGAGATGGATCAAGTGGAGAGCGGTTTGCACGAGGCCATCCAATTGATGAGCCCGGGTGATAGTGCCTTGGTCGTGATACCATCGTATCGCGCGCATGGCTTGATCGGTGATCAGGACAGGATCCCCATGCGCAGCACCGTGGTGTATCGTATCGGTCTTGTCGCGGTCACGGATCGTCCATGAGAACCGGTTTCTTTCTTTTCGGTGTTCTTCTGATCCTCACGTCCTGCCAACGTTCGCCGTACGACGGCTACAAGCGGTTGGCGGATAACGTTCACCTTCACTACTTGGCACTCGGCGATGGATCCATGATCGCTACAGATAGCGACAGTGTGCGCGTTCGGTTGCGGATGGGTTGGCGCGGCGGAGGTGTTGGGGAGTTGTTCAGTACGGAAGGTCTTTTCGCGGTGAAGGATCTACGATCAGAAGCATTTTCTCCCGTGCTTCGTCGCATGCACGAAGGCGACAGCATGAGCGTGATCGCACCGGCCAAAGCGTGGCCATGGTCGGTGATCGTCGGGGGAATGGAAGTGGAGATCCCCGATACGGGCATGATCCAGGTGGAGGTTGCGATGATCGCCTTGCGGACACCAGCCATGTTCCACGCAGAGCAAGAACGATTCCGACGGAATGATCCCTTGGGCTTTGAACAGCGTTTGATCAGTGCTTATCGCACGCAAGGTGATATGAGTTATCAGCGATGGGGCACCAGCGATCTCTATTTCAGCATAATTGGTACAGCAGCGGATACGGCGCGTGTGGTGCAAGGGGACCACGTCACCATTTCCTATAACGGCCAGCGGATGGAAGATGGATTCATGTTCGACGATACTGATCGGAACGGCGAACCGCTCTCGTTCCGTTTCGGCGATAAGGACCAAGTGATACAAGGTCTGGAGGTGGCGGTAAGCCTGCTTCGCGAAGGGCAGTCGGGCAGTTTCCTTTTCCCCAGCGCGTTCGCATTCGGGGCGAAGGGGGTTCCGAATGTCATCGATCCCTACACGCCGGTGATCTACGAAGTGCGTTTGGAGACGGTTGAACGGGGTGTTCGCGCAGCGCGCTAACGACCGAGTATGAACACAGCTGGCCGCTTCCCGAGTTCGGACAATGCTCGCTTCCATTCTGCGATGCGCCGGGTGTTCACCGATCCGTTCGGTTGGGTGAGGTCGATTGCGATCGTCAGTTGCGTGTTAGGGGAACAGGTCGACACGAGTTCCGCGAGCATAGCGTCGTTGCGGTACGGTGTTTCAATGAAGAGTTGTGCAGCACCTGTTCGCAGCGCATCGGCTTCCAACCGTTTGATCGCCGCCTTCCGTTCGCCGGGTTTCACAGGCAAGTAGCCATGGAAGGCGAAGTGCTGTCCACTTAATCCGGATGCAGCCAAGGCGAGGAATAGTGAACTCGGGCCGATCAATGGAACTACAGCGACACCGGCGCGGTGAGCTGCATGCACCAACAAAGCGCCCGGGTCAGCAATACCGGGCATACCTGCTTCGCTCACGATCGCTGCATCTCGTCCATCACGTAGCAATTGGATCAGTTCCTCCGCATCACGAGAGGTGCTGTCCTTATCCAAGCGATGCATCACCAGGCTTGGGAGGTCGATGGAAGGGATCATGCGGCGCAGCATGTGGCGCGCCGTCTTTTCATGTTCGGTGAAATACAGCGTGATGCGTTCCGCGATCGCGAGGTTCTCCGGGGGCAATTGCTCCACGCCGCCGTGTTCACCGAGCCATACGGGCAGTAGGTAGAGCGTTCCGAAGTCCTCAGCGCGTTTCATCATTCAGCAAATTGTTGCACGCTTCCGTCAGCATCCGGTACACCTGTTCGAAGCCCTCGTCGCCACCGAAGTAGGGGTCTGGCACTTCGCGCAAGGCACGTGCGGGCGCGTGGTCCATCATCAACCGTGCTTTCTTCTTGGACCCTTCGTTCGGTGCAATGGCCAACATGTTCTTCAGGTTGCTCGCGTCCATGGCAAGGAGCAGATCGAAGTCATGGAAGTCGCTCGGGCGGATCTGGCGTGCGCGTAGATCGCTGATGTCGATGTCGTGAGAACGCATGCTGCGGACCGCACGCTCATCCGGGGCTTCTCCCACATGGTAGTCACCGGTGCCGGCTGAATCGGTGGTATGTGCCAGGCCTTGTTTCTGGATCATGTCGCGCAGGATGCCTTCGGCCATGGGCGAGCGGCAGATGTTTCCGAGGCAGACGAGGAGGATCTTCATGGGGCGAAGATGAGGATTGAAGGATGAGTACTTCTATTTCCCAGTATCTGGTTTCTTCGTTGATGAAGAGGGGCGTTTTGATAAGGATAGTTTGTGACACAAAAAGCCGGTCACGTACTCTTCACGGGTCTGCAGTTTGAGATCACCGTTCTCAACGAGCTCTTTGAGGGCTTCGTTCAAACACTCCCAAACAGGGGTGTTCGCGTATTGTGCGTAGGGGTGATCCGTGATGAGCCGGATTTCCGAGGAATTTCTGACGAACTAACTACCAATGATAGGCACACGTTGCGAGAGTGAGCGAATGTGAGCGAGACAGAGTATTGGAAATGAAAAAGGCCCCCGGATATCGGAGGCCTTTCAATGGGAGTGTCTAACGTATCAGTGGATGCTGAGCTTCTTCTCGAGGTCTTCGAGGTAGCCGCGGAACTGCTTGTCCGTCTCTTGCAGGTTGTTCACCGTGCGGCAAGCGTGCAATACGGTCGCGTGGTCCTTGCCACCGCAGTGTGCGCCGATGTTCGCGAGTGAACTCTTGGTCATCTTCTTCGCGAAGTACATCGCGATCTGACGGGCCTGCACCACTTCGCGTTTGCGGGTCTTGCTCTTCAAAAGTTCGATCGGCAGGTCGAAGTAATCGCACACCACTTTCTGGATGTAGTCGATGCTCACCTCGCGCGCCGTGTTCTTCACGAACTTATCGATCATCTGCTTCGCGAGATCGAGCGTGACGGCCTTCTTGTTCAACGAACTCTGCGCGATCAAGCTGATCATGGCGCCTTCAAGTTCGCGGATGTTGGTGGTGATGCTATACGCCAAGTACTCGACCACTTCTTTGGGCAGATCGATGCCTTCGGCGTACATCTTCTTCTCGAGGATCGCGATACGCGTCTCCAGACCGGGCGTTTGTAGATCAGCGCTCAATCCCCACTTGAAGCGGGAGAGGAGGCGTTGCTCCATACCGGCCATTTCCACAGGCGCCTTATCGCTGGTGATCACCAGTTGTTTGCCCGCTTGGTGCAGAGCGTTGAACACGTGGAAGAATACATCCTGCGTCTTCTCCTTGCCAGCGAGGAACTGCACATCGTCGATCAACAACACGTCCATCATCTGATAGAACTGCGTGAAGTCGCCAACGGTGTTGTTCTTCACCGCCTCGATGAATTGCTGGGTGAACTTCTCGGCAGGCACATACAGGATCGTCTTGTCCGGATGGTTCTTCTTGATCTCGATGCCGATGGCATGGGCCAAGTGCGTCTTACCAAGTCCAACACCACCGTAGATCAGCAACGGATTGAAGGCGGTACCACCGGGCTTCTGCGCCACGGCATAACCCGCACTGCGGCCCAATCGGTTGCAATCCCCCTCGATGAACGTGTCGAAGGAATAGTTGGCGTTGAGGTGGCTCTCGACCTTGATCTTGCGAAGGCCGGGAATGATGAACGGATTCTTGATGGGGCTATTGGCCACATCGATCGGAAGGGAAACTGCAGGGTTCTTCACTTCACGAGCATGGCTCGTAGGCATCTTCACGGTGTACGGGTTGGCATTCTGGAAGCCGTTCTCCATGATAATGGAGTACTCCAGACGCCCTTCATTACCCAATTCCTTTTTGATGATCTTCTTGAGGAGGCCGATGTAATGTTCCTCCAGCCATTCGTAGAAGAATTGCGACGGCACCTGGATGGTCAGCACATGATCCTGCAAACGCAAGGCCTTGATCGGGTCGAACCAGGTCTTGAAGCTTTGCTGGCTTACGTTGTCCTTGATCACTTCCAGGCACCGATCCCAGATCTTCTCGTGGTCCTTCTTCATGGATGGGTCAGCGAGTTAGGGGTGGTACCGGTGGTTGGTCTTGCCGCAAGGCTTTCAGAGCGTATCATAATTTCCGTTGGGCAAGGGGGCAAATATGGATCGAAGAAAGTGAAAAACAAAAGTCGGGGACACTTGCAGGAAAGGAAAATTTCACTTCGGCTTTCCCTGCGTGACCGGTCAACGGGAACCCTTGCCGGACGTGGCTTTGCGAAGATCGGTCGAAATCGTGCGTGCGTTGAACAGGCATGCCCGAAGTGCACGGTCCATCAATGTTCCGAGGTTGCGTCGACATGTCCATGGAAGGCGAATGAAAGAGTCGTGAAAGGTACGTCATGATGGAGGCGGATGCAAGGTGGAAAGAGCATCGTCATGGTGCGCTTCTCGATTACCTTTTGCGCCATGTTCCACTTCGATACCGAACTGCGTGTCCGCTACGGCGAGACCGACCAGATGGGCTATGTGTATTATGGTGACTACGCCGAGTTCTTGGAGGTTGGACGCGTAGAATCCTTGCGCAGCTTGGGTTTCGCGTACCGTCGCTTGGAAGAGGAAGGAGTGATGTTGCCCGTGCGAGAGCTGCGCATCACGTACCACCAACCAGCACGATACGATGATCTTCTGACAGTGCGTACGATCATCCGGTCGCTTCCCACCGCACGCATCGTGTTCGACTACGAGATCCGGAACGAGGCTGGTACGCTGCTGTGTGAAGCATCAACGACCTTGGTGTTCGTGGACCGTGTGAGCATGCGTCCTTGTCGCGCACCTGAAGCACTGATCGTCGCGCTCAGCGCACGGTTCAGTCATCACTGATCCTCGATAAGCACTCCGGCCAGGAGCCACTTGGGTGTAAGTGCCTCGATCACCCCGATGGGCAACTCGATGCGCGCGTTGCAGTGTTCCGTGAACGTGCTTTCGATGATCCTTCCTCCGGCGGAATGTACATCGGACTTCACCACATCGAAGCGATCGTATCCGCACGTGACGCTGCATGCTTCCATCACCACATGTTCGACCACTGGCGCGACGTGAAGTGCCAGGCGAGCGGCTTCACCATAGGCATGGATCAATCCCGGTTTGCCGAGCAGGGTGCCACCGAAATAGCGGACCACAATAACTGCTGTATAGGTGAGGTGGTTGTTCTGGATCTGTCGCAGAATGGGCTTTCCAGCGGTGCTCGCTGGCTCGCCATCGTCGTTCGCGCGATACCGATCGCACGCGTCTCCGAGCACCCAGCCGTAGCAGAAATGGCGAGCGGAAGGGTGATCGCGCATGATCCCGTCGAGGAGGTGTTTGAACGCTTGTTCATCCGCAATAGGTGCCGCGGTGCCGATGAACTTGCTTGCCAATTCGCGGTAGATCCCTTCTCCGTTCGACGACAAGGTGCGATAGCGTTCTACAGCCATCAATGTGCGAGGATCAGAAGCGTGACCGCGATCACGGCGAAACCGATGCCCACGGTGCGGGTGCGCGTGAGCCGTTCTCGGAAGAGCACCATCGATCCCAACGTGCCGAGTAGGATCACACCTACGCTGATCAGCGGGAACACGATGCTTGCTTGCATGCCACTGTTCGCAAGCGCTTGCACAACGAAATACAAGGTCGCGTAGTTCAACAGGCCAAGCACGCCGCCGCCAAACCAAACGTTGGCTCGCGCTAGAGAAGACGCGGATCCGCGTGCGACAACAATGGCGAAGGCAAGGGCGCCCGCAAAGGCTGTACACATCGTTGGGAACACAGCATGGGTACCGGCATTGAGCATATTGCGTTGGACCACGTTGAGCGATACGTCAATGCATGCCGTACCGATGAAGAGTACCAAAGGGAACCATGATAGCTTACCTATACCTGTTCCGCGTTCGGCCCACGAAGCGAGAACCACGCCACTGACGGCGAACATCAATCCGGTCCATCCAAGGATCCCCGGGATCTCGTGGTGCACCAGAACGGAGAAGAGCACGGTGAGGACAACGCTCATCTTGCTCGCAACGGTGCTGGCCGCAACACCATCGCGTTGTGCCGTGATGCCTGTTAGAAAGAAGATCAACACGAAGAGGATGCCCACGCCTGCGCTCGGAAGCCAGAGTGCACCCAACGGCCCTGCGAGCCACGGCGGTGCGATCAACACCCCGAACAGCGTGGCGACCACGTAATTCACCGCGATCGCAGGCATCAAAGGAATGCGTCGTTCCTCGAATGATCGGAACAACAAGAACAGGAGGGCCTGCAAGGCTGCGGCGAGGATCACCAAGGCCATGCGGGGTCGATGCCGATCGAGCCTGCGATCGGAGCTTCTGCGTTGATGTAGAGTGCAATATGGTCCGTACCACTATTCAATGATACCGCTGCTAGGTGATCCAATGTCGGTGCAGAGGTTCCGCGATGGAAGATCGCCTCACTGGTGATCTCCCGTGCTTCATCCCATCGACCGCTTTGCAGGAAATGACCAAGCAGTTCGGCACCCCCTTCAACAAGGATGGAACGAATGGATCGCTCGTTAGCGAGCCTGAAAAGTTGTTCGATCGGGTCCACACCGGGTGAAAGGATGTGTTGATCGGCCGCGATGTTGTTACGCTTCTGGTCCGTTAATAGGAGCGTCTGATCACCGGATGTGAACATCTTACTCGATGCAGGAGTGATGCCCTTACGATCGATCACGATGCGAAGCGGCTGTCTTCCATCCACATGGCGAACGGTGAGTGACGGGTCGTCATTCAGCACGGTTCTGCTTCCTACGAGGATCGCTTGCTCGGCACTTCGCCACGCATGCACGAGTACGTCCGTTCCTGCTGAACTTATCCGCTGGACACTTCGTTCCGTTCGAGGATGCTGATCCAAGAAACCATCTCGGGATCGGGCCCACTTCAAGATAACATACGGTCGAGCCGCTTTCACGGACGTCAGGAATCGGCGCTGGAGCCAAGTGCAAGCATCTTCCTCAACACCAACCGTAACCTTGATGCCGGCTTCTTGCAAAAGAGCAATTCCTCGCCCGCTCACAGCAGGGAAGGGATCCCATTGCCCAACGACCACTGTTCGTACTTCGCGACGGATCAGCATTTCGGCACATGGCGGCGTTCGTCCATGGTGCGAGCATGGTTCCAAGTTCACGTACAGGATCGCGTCCTCAGGAACGGGGCCTTCGCCGAAGGCATTCAAGCAGTTCACCTCCGCGTGCGGGCCACCAACCAACTGGTGCCAACCTTCAGCCAGCACATTTCCTTTCTGGACCAGGACAGCGCCCACCATCGGATTCGGGGCTACTCGGTTCCGGCCAAGGACGGCCAGTTCCAAGCAGCGTCGCATCCACACAGCGTGGTCGAGAGCGGAGATGGCCTTGTCCATGGTCAGGCGCAAAGGTGCACGATCCGCTGAATGGTACCGGCTACTTTTGCCACCTCGCGCGCCGAAGCATAGCGCACGTAATGCGAACTGCAAATAATACGGTAGGATCCATGATCGACCTGTATCGGTCGACATTGAACGAGCGCTTCGGTGTGGAGGAAGCCCGAGCGATAACCCGAGCTGTGTTCCAGGATGCCTTCGGCTGGGATGTAGCGCAGTTGGAGGACCGCCGTACGCAAGGGCTCAGCGAATCGGAATGGTTGAAGGTGAACGGACCGTTGAAGCGTTTGCGGAAAGGAGAACCGATGCAGTACGCACTGGGCCATGCTTGGTTCATGGGGATGCGTCTCCAAGTAAGCCCCGAGGTTCTGATCCCGAGGCCCGAGACCGAGGAATTGGTCGATGCTATTTGTAAGGACAGGTTCCAGCCGAAGCGCGTCCTCGACATCGGCACCGGAAGTGGTTGCATCGCCATCGCTTTGAAGCGGCAATGGCAGCATGCCGAGGTGTATGGAGTGGACATTTCGGAAGGCGCATTGCGCGTAGCGAATGCGAACGCAAAGCAGGTCGGCGTTGACGTTCATTGGTGGGAACGCGACGTGCTGCACCCTGAGGTAGAACTTCCATCCGACCTGGATCTCATCGTGAGCAATCCGCCCTACATCCCGAATGCAGAAGCGGATTCGCTTGCATCGCATGTCCGGGATCATGAGCCGCACGTGGCCTTGTTCGTTGACGACCGTGATCCATTGCTGTTCTATCGTAGGATCGGAGAGCTTGGTAGGTCTGCACTTCTTCCGGGAGGAGCGTTGTGGTTCGAGGGCCATCACCTGTACGCCGATGCGGTGGGATCCATGTTGCGCGAGCTCGGTTACAAGGATGTCTCCGTTCTACGCGACCTCAGTGGCTCATCACGATTCATCCGCGCCCATCGATGAGAGGGGCAGTGCTCGGTTTCCTTTTTCTGGCGATCTGGGTTCGGGCCGGGGAAGTGCATGCGTCCGATCCGGATAGCACGAAGCGGAAGGCGAACTTCAAGGTGATCCTCAACTTCGATGCACGGCGAACGTTCGTGGACAACGCTTCTGTTCGATTCAATGGAATACGGATCGGCGCACAACGTGGGAAGGACATCATCGCCATCGGGTTCTATGGCCTTGGTGATCCATACGTGCAACCCGCAAAGGACCTTGGAGATCTCGGTGTACGCGAATTCTACACGCGTTTCAATTACACCAGCCTGGCGTACGAACGGCTCATTGTCAACGCGAAGCGCTGGCAGATAGGTGTTCCAGTGGGCGTTGGGCTGGGCAACTACCGAACAAGCTACTTGGATGAGAGCGGTTCGGAGATCGCTTACAGTGTGAACGAGTTGGTGCCTTTGGAAGCTACGTTGCACGTGGATTACAATGTCTTCTGGTTCGTGTTCGTCGGTGTCGGTGGAGGATATCGTTATGTATTGGCGGCCGATCCGGCGGCGACCAATACCTTGAGCGACTGGACCTATTATTATAAGGTAGGATTGCGCTTCGGTGAAGTGGTGAAGCGGGTCCGTAAACGATTCGATAAAGAGAATGGATCCTGAGCAGGCTAGGGCGCGCATCGTTGCGCTTTGGAAGGAATTGGAAGAGCACAATCACCGGTACTACGTGCTGGCCGATCCCATCATCAGCGACCAGGAATTCGACTTGCGGTTGAAAGAATTGGAGCGGTTGGAGAAGGAGTGGCCGCAGTTCGCTTCGGCCAACAGCCCCACTCAGCGCGTCGGTGGCGACATCACCAAGGAGTTCGCGACCGTGCCCCATCGTTACCCCATGCTCTCCTTGAGCAATTCGTACAGCCAAGAAGAGGTGGCGGAATTCGTTGCGCGTGTGGAGAAGGAGATCGGCCGTACCACTTATGTCATGGAGTTGAAGTACGATGGCGTTGCCATCAGCCTGAGCTACATGGATGGCGAACTGGTGCGCGGTGTGACCCGGGGCGATGGCGAGAAGGGGGACGATATCACGGCCAACGTCCGGACCGTGCGAAGCATTCCGCTCCATCTGCGGGGGGATTTCCCGAAGGAACTGGAAGCACGTGGCGAGATCCTTTTCATGCGCGCGCAATTCGATCGCTTGAATGCGGCTCGTGCAGAGCGTGGAGAAGAACTGTATGCCAATCCGCGCAATACGGCGGCAGGCTCCCTCAAGCAGCAGGATCCGAAGGATGTGGCCAAGCGCGGTCTCGACAACTTCATCTACACGCTCCAAGGGGATCAACTGCCTGCACGCAGTCACTTCGAGAATATGCAAGCCGCCAACCGATGGGGCTTCAAGACGCCCGATGTCAAGCGCCGCTTCATCGAACGCACGGACAACGTGGAGGGCATCATGGCCTTCATCGCCCATTGGGATGCGGCCCGCCACGCCTTGGAGATGGACATCGACGGCATCGTGATCAAGGTGGATGACCTGGATGTGCAGGCCGAGTTGGGCATGACCGCCAAGAGTCCGCGTTGGGCCATCGCGTACAAATTCCAAGCGGAGCAAGCGATCACGCGCTTGAACGATGTGGTCTACCAGGTCGGACGAACGGGTGCCATCACGCCAGTGGCGGAACTGGAACCGGTGTTGCTGGCTGGCACCACGGTGAAGCGAGCATCCCTGCACAATGCAGATCAGATCGCGAAGTTGGACCTGCGGATCGGCGATCAGGTGAAAGTGGAGAAAGGCGGCGAGATCATCCCGAAGATCGTTGGGGTTGAAATGGACGGACGTCCGGCCGATGTTCCTCCGGTCGATTTCCCGCACACCTGTCCGGAATGTGGAACTCCACTTGTGCGTTACGAAGGAGAAGCCCAACACTATTGCCCGAACGAGCATGCCTGTCCGCCACAGATCATCGGTCGCATCGAACATTTCGTGGGGCGCAAGATGATGGCGATCGATGGGCTGGGTGGGGAGACCGTTGCCGAGTTGGTCAGGCGTGGTCTGATCCATAACGTCGCCGACCTCTACGACCTGACCAAGGAAAAGCTCCTGGAGTTGGGTAAGGGATGGGGCGAGAAGAGCGCTGGCCAGGTCGTCGATGGCATCGCCGCAAGCCGCGCCATACCGTTCGAACAGGTGCTTTTCGCGATCGGCATCCGCCATGTGGGTGAGACCGTTGCCAAGAAGATCGCCCGTGCCGTTTTGAGCATGGACAAGTTGCGGGCCATGTCCAAGGATGAGTTGATCGTCCTGGATGAGGTGGGGGAGGTCATCGCCCAAAGTATTCTGGATTTCTTCGCGGTGGAAGGCAACCGGGTGATCGTGGAGCGACTGCGGGAATGCGGCGTTCAGATGGAAGTAGACCCGGCCAGCATCCAACTTGTCGGAGATAAGCTGAAAGGCAAGACCTTCGTGGTCTCCGGAGTTTTCCGGAATTTCAGCCGCGATAGCATCAAGGCGTCGATCGAAAGCAATGGCGGTAAGGTATCTGGATCCATCAGCAGCAAGACGAGTTTCGTGCTGGCTGGCGCCGATATGGGGCCTGCGAAACGGACCAAGGCCGAAACGTTGAAGGTGTCGGTGATCGATGAGGACGAATACATGCGGATGATCAACGAATGAAGCTCTTCGACCGGTTCAAGGAATGGATGGGTATCCGACGGCTCCTGCGCGACCTGCCGCAGGACCGCAAGCCGATAGCCCGCAACTTGGCTTTGGCGCGGAAGGTGGCCATTGTTTATGTGGTAGAGGATGAGGCCGCACACAACCACGTGCGCAATTATGTAAAGCGCATCAAGGACGAACTGGGCATCGGGAACGTAATGGCTTTGGGCTACTCCGATCAGAAGGTGATGCCACACTTCCTCCATGCGAAACTGAATTTCGACGCCATTTGTTTGAAGGATCTGAACTGGTATCGGATCCCACAAGGCAACACCGTGCAGAACTTCATGGCAGAAGAGTATGAGATCATCATCGACCTCACCATGGAGGACCGCTTGCCGATACAATACATCATGGCCAAGAGCCGAGCTCGGTTCAAAGTGGGCCGCTGGAGCGAGAGCAACAAGAAGATCCTGGACATGATGATCGATATGGCCGGCTCACGCAGCCTACCACAGATGATCCAACAGGTGCATCATTACTTGTTGATGGTCAACTCCAAGCCCGAACCTTCGCTCAACTGAACCCTCAATCCCGCTCAGCGGTTGCAACATGGACGATCGTTTTCGCGGCCTCGGTGTCGCATTGGTAACTCCCTTTCGACCCAACGGCGCTATTGATTACGCCGGATTGGAGAAACTGCTCGAACACCAGATCACTGGCGGGGTGGACTATGTGGTGAGCATGGGCACCACGGGTGAGAGCGTTACGCTCACCAAGGACGAGAAGAAGCAACTGCTGGCCACGACCATCGAATTGGTGCGCAACCGCGTGCCTGTGGTGTTGGGCATTGGTGGCAACAGTACGGCAGAGGTCGTCGAGACCTTCGGCAATTTCGAGATGGATGGTGTGGACGCCATCCTCAGTGTAAGCCCGTACTACAACAAGCCCACGCAAGAGGGCATTTACCAGCACTACAAGGCGATCGCTCAGGTCAGCCTGCGCCCCATCATCCTGTACAATGTTCCGGGTCGGACCGGCAGCAACATGTCGGCGGATACCACACTTCGGCTCGCGCGCGACTTCAAGAACATCATCGCCATCAAGGAGGCCAGCGCCAACCTCGATCAAATGGGCCGCATCCTCAAGCATCGCCCCAAGGACTTCATGCTGATCTCCGGCGATGATGCCCTCACCTTGCCGATCATCGCCATGGGCGGCGAAGGCGTCATCAGTGTGGTCGGGAACGCGTTACCGAATGAATTCGGTGCCTTGGTCCATGCAGCGCTGAAAGGTGATCTGGCAACGGCGCAAAGAGAACACCTGCGCTTGTTGGAGGTCATCGACTTGCTCTTCGCAGAAGGCAATCCCGGTGGTATCAAGCATGTGCTGAAGGTGATCGGCATCTGCGACGACACCATGCGGCTTCCGCTCGTCAACATCGGCGAAGGCACGGCGAAGAGGCTGTATCAAGCCTTGGCGGATGCGGAGGTGGTGAAGCTCTGATCCGATGGGGACGGAACGCGATCCATTCAAGGACGTCGATCGGCTCACGAAGGAGCGTTTGATGGGTAGGGACATGTCCTCCATTCGAAAGGAGTTCCAAGATCTCGGATACCCAGAAACAGAGGTTCGTTCGTTCATTTCTATGATCGACCGTTCACAGAAAAAGACCTTCGAGGCGGCTGCCGCGAGCAACAACGCGAAGTTCCTCCTGATAGGAGGGGCTGTCTTCGTCCTGATCGGGGTCGGCATCACCGTCTCCACGTTCCATAGGGCGCTGAACGCTGGTGGTGGTCCCTATGTGTTGATGTACGGCGCAATTCTCGTGGGAATCGGCATGATCGCTCAGGGCTTCGTGTTGAAGGGGCGTTCAAGGGGTTCGTCAGCGTCTTGATCAACGTGCACCACTGGAGGTTCGGTGGGGCACGGTTCTCATCACTGGCATATTTCTAGAACCTGCCTGTTTCACATCTCGGTAGCATACGATAAGCGACCATCGGAACAGTGGCTACTTTAGCCCAACCTCATGGAATTCCTCGCCCTCGATTTCGAAACCGCCACGGCCCAAGCCGACAGCCCTTGTGAATTGGGCATCGCCGTGGTGCGTGGTGGCGTGGTGCGTGAGGTGCGTAACTGGTTGATCAAGCCGCGCCAGTGGCCGTATTTCAATCCATGGAACGTGGCGGTTCATGGCATTCGTCCGGAGGATGTTGCCGAAGCACCGCGATGGGAGGGGATCTGGGAGGAGGTTGCGGAGCTCTTGGATGGATCCACGGTGGTCGCCCACAACGCCGCGTTCGACATGAGCGTGTTGCGCAGTACGTTGGCCGTGCATGGGTTCAAGCACCCCACATTCCAGTACTTCTGCAGTGTGAGCATGGCCCGCAAGGTGTGGCCGGGGAGAACCTCATACGGGTTGAAGCCCATGTGCGACATGCATGGCATTCCGTTGAAGCATCACAGGGCGGGTAACGATGCAGAGGCCACCGCAGAGCTTGTGCTACGAGCCACCGATCAGCGGCCATCCTTCGACATCACCCAGTTCCTGATCGAGGCCAAAGTAAAGGTCGGTGCCTTCTATCCGGAAGGCCATCGCACGCCAGGCGGCAAGGTCACGGTGGCCCGTGCGGCCTATTGAGCGGTGATCACCACGTGCGTGAACGGCGAGGCCTCTCGACCGAAACGGCGCAACGTACGGTCCATTCCGGAAGGAGCCGAGAGCACACGCAGGTGCCCGATTTCCTTCAGTTCGGCCAAGGTGTGGGCGTGATAGTGGTCGGTCATCTCCGGAACGCCGATGCCTGCGTAGTAGTTCCTGCTGCGCTCGGTTGCCGCCGCGGCTTCAACCGGTGAACGATACAGTATGGTGTCGATCACATGGATCTCGCCGTTCGATCGCAGCATGCTGCGTGCATGCTCCAAGGCCTCGGCCGCATCGGGGAAATACTGGAAACTGGCAGCGAAGACGATCACATCGAAGAACGCCTTGGGCAAGGCGGAATGGAAAAGATCCGCACGGGCGAACTGGGGACCCTCGTTGAAGACACGAGCGGCTTGCTCAAGTTCGGCGGTGAACGCGTCGATCCCGAGAACGTCGTACCCTTCGCGCTGCAGCTTGGCGGACAGCCAACCATTTCCGCAGCCTACTTCCAGAATGCGCGCTACGGGTTCGAATGCGCGCAGTTCATGAAGCAGTCGACCAGCACTGCGGGCACGGATCCGCCACTCTTCCGCGTTCCACAAACCTGAACCATCCGGCAGTTGAGCAACCTGCTCATCGGTCAGGATCCTCCTTTCCGCCGAGCGCGCTCTTTCGTACAGGACCTCGAACGGAACTGCATCGCTGAGGATGCGAACACCCGATCGCAATGGTGCATCGGTCAAGAAGGATTCCTCTTCGAGTCCCATCACGTGTTCTTTCGCAAGGTGATCACGAAGTGGTCGCCCCAGTTGCGAAGTACGGGAAGATGCGCCAAGCCGTCCTCGATCCGCTCAAGAAACCGGAACAGGCGCGGCCATTTCAAAGGGAATGTCTCGTGATGCGGAGGCGGAACAACGAGGGAAAGCGCGCGCTGATCCAGAACGGTGAAACGATCGCCCAAGTTGCGGCGAACATATCCGGGACCGTAATAGTGGCACAGGAATGGAATGCCTTCCACGTGCGCGACCGTGCCTTTTCTGCGCCAACGCCGCAAAGCGAAGGTGAAGTTCAATTTCAGCATGGCGGCCAGTTCCCATGGGCTGAAGCGCGGCATGATCACCAACGTACACGTGCCTCCGGGAAGCAGCACGCGGTCGACTCCATGAAGTACAAGATCCAATCGATCGGTGCAGTTCAATCCACCGAAATTGCTGAAGACATGCTGGAAGCGCCGTTCACCGAGCTTGTCCAGGTCGTGGAAGGACAGCAGCTTGGTCTCCCACTTCGGTGATCCTTGATCACTTTGTTTCGAAACCTGTTCGCTGATCATGCCTTCAGCCGCATCGGTTGCAAGAACGCGGAGTCCTTGGGCAGCGAAGTAGGCACTGTCGATACCAGTACCAGCATTCAGTTCCAGCAGCGTGTCACCCGGTTCCATTTCCCGCAATGCTTGCGCTCTGACCCGTTCACGCACCCAACCGATCAGTGGGTTCGCCGCATCGATGTCATCGAATACAACGGATTGCTTCGAGAATGCGGAAGAGGCGGTACCCACGTCCAAGGCCATTGAAGCGTTGCTCATCCGTTGGCCGACCGTTGAAGTCGGTAGCGCTCGACGATCGTGGCAGGCACATAGTACATAGCTGATAGGGAGCGCTCCAGTGTGCTTTTGCCTTTGTTGTGCGCCTCACCACGCAAAGCGGCAAGTGCTTGTGCTCGACGATAGCGCTTATGCACGTAGCGGTGCAACCGTTTGTAGTAGGCCGGTTTCTGTCGATTGCGGAACATCATGGCCAGATCGTCACTGTCCGTCCAATTCGCCTTGTCGACCAGGTCCGCCTTCACCTTTTCATGGAACACCGTGCCGGGAAGCGGGTAGGAGATGGAAACCCCGATGTCGTCGGGCAAGAGGTCTTCCACCATCCGGATGGTCTGTTCGACTTCGGCTTCCGATTCATCCATGTAGCCGAATTGCAGGAAGAAGCACACGCGAACCCCTTTCGAACGCAGTAGTCGCGTGGCTTTGACGATCTGTTCCACCGTAGTGCCCTTGTCCATGGCATCCAATATCCGTTGGCTTCCGCTCTCGGCACCGACCCACACCTCTTCAAGACCGGATGCAACGAGCGCATCGATCGTATCACTTTCGAGCAGAAGGTCCACCCGACTTTGGATCTTGTATCGCACGCGCATGCCACGTTTCTTCAGCACTTCGGCGAAGCGCTGTACCCATCCCGGTTTCAATCCGAAGATGTCATCAGCGAACCAAATATGATCGGGGCCGGATCCTGTTTGGAGCAGTTGCAACTCATCGGCCACATGCTCCGGTGATCGGCTGTTGTACCGGTTGCCATAGATCGGTTTCGCACACCAATTGCACTTGAATGGACAGCCTCGCGTGGTGGCCATGTTCAAGGAGAAGAACCCTTGGCTGCGCTGCCAGATCGCCTTGTACGGTCGAATATCGATCAGGTCCCAAGCGGGGAGAGGAAGACCGTCAAGTTCTCGCAGGACCGGCCGTTTCGGGGTGACCGAGACAAGGCCGTTCTTCAATACGGCGATCCCCGCGACCGTGTCGACCCCTTCGTTCTTGGACCAATGATCGATCACCTCGGTCAACGAAACCTCACCTTCACCAAGAACGACAACGTCTGCCCCGGCCTTCAAATAGGCTTCACTATGGTCTGATGCATCCGAACTGTTGATCGCAACCTGACATCCCGCCTCCTTGCCCAAGGCGATCATCCGGTGTGCCGCATCACGCATCACGGTGAGGCACATCTTGGTCAAGTAGTTGAAGCCATCGTCGTAGAGCACCAGCACATCCGGTTCGTATTGCTCCAGCTCTGCGCGGATCTCTTCAGGCGAGTGCCGAAGTCCCGTATCGAAGACCTTCACTTCGTGTCCAGCCTCTCGGAGAACGGCAGCGGCTTGAATGGTACCAAGCGGCGGGTAGGGGCGACCGTCGTCCCATTGTTTGGGGTCGAGCCGATAGAAATAGCTGTGACTGACGAGAATGCGTGCCATGATCAGGTCAATGGCGCGCCGATCGACTTTTCAAGTGTGTGGATCCTTTGCTGGTATCCATCGAGGACGCGTTTCTGGAAGTTGCGCGGATGATGCTTGCTAACGTAGGTCCGCGTGCGCAGTGCCAATTCGAACGAGCGGGCGTCGAGGTCATCGAATTTCCGCTTCCACCTGCGCCATGTGAGTTCCATGAAGAGGCCATCCAATCGCTCGCCGATCCTTCCGGACAGCAATCGCTCCAGGATCCCTTTGGTCGAGCCTTTGCCGATGAGGACCTCACGACTTCGGGGTGCGGAGGCTCCAGGGTGCATTCGAAAAGCCCAAGCATTGCGCTGGAAGAAGGCTTCGGTGGTTCCGTTCCCGTACATGGGCATCAGAGTGATCACTTCTGTCGCCGTGAATCGATTACGGTCTTCGATGGTCAGATGATCCGTGTCGATGAAGTAATTCACGCAGAAATCCTTTCGGCTGTTCAGCAAGAAGACCTTCTTGTAAAGGATGAGCATGGTACGGGCCACCCAAAGCCGACCTGGCGTCGTGATCACGAAGAAGTCGATGTCTCCATCGGGTGCCAGGCAGCCTTTGCTCATGCTCCCGCTGATGAAGACCGCTCGAACAAAGGGAAAACGTCCGATACGTCGTGACATTTTCAGCGCCTTCGGCATCCGCGCTTCAGCCCGGTCTTCAGCTGAACGTCGAATGGAAACAGCCTCCTTGACCTTCGTTAATCCCCAGAACCCGTCGCACTCGTAGACAACGCTCTTCTTGCGGAGATCTTCCAACGCGTCCCTGACCATCGTCGGGCAGAGCAGTACGGAGGAACCGAATCGGACGATCTCATCCACCCTTAAAGGATGTTGGAAATTATCGAAGTATGCCAACGCTTTTAGGACCGAGGCCTGAACTGCTGAACAAGGCTTTCCGCTGTCCACGCTCGTTCGATCGACCTTGGGGAGTGCACGTTCCATTTCGTGAAAGACGGATGCTACGCCCATAGGGTGGCATCATTCGCTTCGGAACGGCCAAGTTACCTGACGAAACGGGAAGAAGCAGCGATGGAATGGGAAACTCGCGGAGTTGGTAACGAAGGCAACGCACGTGAGCGGCTCATTTCGGAGCACTCACGTACATCTTCTTGATCCGCATCAACGGCCCTGGACAGTGGGATCCGTGGCAATTCGCGCAACTCTGCACCAATGCATTGTAAGCCGTCGTGCGTTCACCTTTCTTCACCTTGTACAGGTTGTCCAATTTCGTTCGGTAGTCCTTGGCGAAAGTGGGGAAGGTGATCGGATCGATGTGCATGCCGACCGTTGGGGTTGCGGTCATCAGTCCTGCGAATTGTTCGGGGAACGGTGGAAGGTCTTCGTTGCGAGCAATGTGCGCCTTTGCACTATCCGCGTGGGCAGCCATGGCCCGCATCATAAGCGCGAGTTCGCTGGGTGGAGTCAGCTCTTGAACAGGTGTTCCGACTTCCGCCGGCGTGGGCTTCTCCGCTTGTTTGGCGAAACAGCCGACCAGCGCAGTGATCAACAGCAAAACGAAGGAATACTTGGCGTTCATGGCGGAAAGGTATCGACCTTGCCTGACACAATGGCTGTGCCACGATGCAGGTCCGATCTTTGTCTGTTCCACGAAGATGCACGAGCCGGTCATTCAGCAAGTTCCATCCGAACAACCGGTCCGTGAACGGAATTTGGCCGTCGCCGCTGTGCCTGCTGCGGCATTGGTGTTGATGCTCTGGTGCATCTACTTCTTGGATCTGACCTTTGAACTGGGGTTGTATCGCTTCGGAATTCTGCCGCGCGAACTGAAAGGGTTGCTCGGAATTTTCACTTCACCGCTGATCCACGGGGATTTCGAGCATTTGCTCAACAACTCGATCCCTTTGCTGGTACTGGGCTGGGCGCTGCAGTACTTCTTCCCGCAATTGACATTTAGGGTGTTCTTCGGGTCGTGGATAGTGAGCGGTTTCTGGGTATGGTTGAGTGCGCGCGGCAATTACCACATAGGTGCCAGTGGCGTGGTTTATGGCCTTGCGGCCTTCCTCTTCACCAGCGGTCTGCTGCGGAAACAACGAACGCAGATGGGCCTTTCCCTATTGGTCGTGTTCCTTTATGGTGGACTGTTGTGGGGCATGTTCCCGATCATCCCGCGGATAAGCTGGGAGAGCCACTTCTGGGGGGCAGCGGCAGGGGTGGCCATGGCATTTCTGTACCGCAAGGAGGAATCAGCGGTACGTGAACCTCGGCCGATAGTTTGGGAGGACGACGATGACCAAGAACCTGATCCGGCCGAACCGGTTCAAGAGATGCCTGCGGCAACGCCTAGTGCTCCATCTTGGAATTCCACAGACACCTGGAGCGTGAGGACAACACCGAACGAAAAGTCCCGTCCACCTTTCGGCTGACGGGACCTTGTCAGAAGAACAGCGTCACTTGGAGGTGAAAGTGGCAACGGGAGAACCTTCGGAAAGCAACGTCAACACGTTGTCCGAAAGTTTGAACTTATCGCTCTTTCGGAGAACACCCATGAAGGTTGTTTCCAACTTCATGGTCGATTCACAGTACTTCTTGGTGGACCCGAGACTTGGAAAAAGCACATTATCACCATCGATCTGGATCTTCCCCATCAACTGATTGCATCCTCCAAAACCCTCGATGGAGTTGTCCGCCGACTTCAGTTCGATCCATGGAACTTCGGCCCCGGCGGGCAACTCGAGTGCATTCCCCTTCAAGGTCTGCAGCATCCACTTCGTATCCACAAGGGAACTCATCTTCTCAACTCCACCGGCCGCTTCGGCGGTCTTCTTGTTGCAGGTGTGTGCGCTCAAGGTCATGAGAAGCACGATGGCCAGAGGGATGTAACGCATGATCACGGTCTGTTCTTGGTCTGCTGATCCCGTGCCGAGGATCAGTTGTTCAACATCACAGGCATCACGAGCATCAGCACATCTTCACCGACCTCACCGGCTTCACCAGGAAGCAGAATGCCAGCGCGGTTCGGAGCGCTCATCTCCAGGATCACATGCTCCGTGCTGATGTTGTTCAGCATATCCATGAGGAAGCGGGAGTTGAACCCGATGGTGATCTCTTCGCCATCGTAGGAGCAGGTAAGCTTCTCGTTGGCTTCATTCGCGAAGTCCAGATCCTCGGCGCTGATGGCGAGCTGGCTGCCGTTGATGTGCAGCCGCACTTGGTGGGTGGTCTTGTTCGCGAAGATGGCCACACGACGGATCGAGCTGAGGAAGGTTTGCCGATCGATGGTCAACTTGTTCGGGTTCGTCTTCGGGATCACCGCTTCGTAGTTCGGGTACTTCCCGTCGATCAGTCGGCAAACCAGCACGGTGTTGTCGAATCGGAAAGCGGCGTTGTTCTCGTTGAATTCCACCGTCACTTCTGCGTTTGTGCCAGCCAAGGTGTTCTTCAGCAGGTTCAGCGGTTTCTTGGGCACGATGAAGGACGCGGACTTCGGAGCTTGAAGGTCCGTGCGCTTGTAACGGACCAATTTGTGGGCATCGGTGGCCACGAAGCGGACATCTTCCGGCGTGAGTTCGAAGAAGATGCCGCTCATCACCGGGCGCAGGTCGTCATTGCCCGTGGCGAAGATGGTCTTGTTGATCGCCATGGCCAAGGTGCCAGCAGGGATCTCCAATTTGGTCGCATCCTCCAGGACCGGGCTGCGCGGGAATTCAGCGCCATTGAAGCCCGTCATCTTGTACTTGCCCTGATCGCTGTTGATCTCCACCCCGAAATGCTTGCTATCTACGCTGAAGGTGAGCGGCTGCTCGGGGAAAGCTTTCAATGTGTCGAGCAAGAGGCGTGCAGGGATAGCAACGCTTCCTTTGTCCTTGGCTTCCACGGGCAACGAGGCCGTGATGGTGGTCTCGAGGTCGCTGGCGGTCAAGGTCAATTGCTTGCCATCGATGTCGAACAGGAAATTGTCCAGGATGGGAAGTGTGTTGCTGCTGGCGAGCACCCCTTGGAGCAGTTGCAGTTGTTTGAGAAGGGCGGTGCTTGATACGATGAATTTCATCGGGGCTGTAGGTCTTTTTTGAAGTCGGGCAAAGTTAGCCGGGCACCTTGGCGGGCACCGGTACACTTATCAACACGATAGGCGGTTTATCCACAGCCCGAAGCCGTCGATCAAGGCCGGAAACCGCTTATGGGTTGCAGAATCCGGTCCAAGGCCGGGCGCTGGATCACCACCAACAAGGTGTCCTCCACGATGGCGTCCATGTGGATGGCATCGAATAACGGCTTCGCTTGTCCGAAGGCCGGTTCCTCACCGCGATAGGGCTGGTACCAGAATCGGGCACGTTCCGTGGTACCGTCCCGGTGAGTAAGTGTGAGGATGTGGTTCGGTGTGCTGCGGATCAGTGAATCCCGCCGGAATGCGGGCGGACGCAGGATGGATTCGAAGTTGATCTCCTGCAACGGAAGGATGGCGCCGGTAACGAGCACGGTATCGAAGGGGTAAGGACGTCCTTCGTAGTCGAAGAGCGAGATGCGTCCATCCGGATCCTGTTTCACGGTGTACGAATTGGCCGGGGCCAGTGGGGTTTCCAACTTCACTTCAGCCAGATCCCGGAAGTCGCGGAAACGATAGAGTTCGGTGCTTCGCCAATCGTCCACTTTGGTATGGAACCGATTGCCGAGGATACCCGTGAAGCCGCCCATGCCAACGATGAAAGGAGCGTTGCTTCGACCTTCGCCGGGCTTTTCCAGCAACATATATGTGCCAAAGTGGTCCTGGGTTCCGTGCCCCACGATCCAGATCTTGCTAGGCACGTCTCCGCCCTCATAGATCTCCACCTTCTTGGCGGCAGCACCCATCACCCGTAGCGTGTTCGCCTCGGCGGCTTTCGGCACCGGGCTTTTCACCTCAACGCGCTTGAAGGTCCGCAGCAACAAGTTCACATCGGCAGGCTTGGCCTTGAATACCTCGTTCAAGCTCCATCCACCGGGTGCGCGTCGCAGGTCGATGGTGGCTCCTTTCTGATCGGTGATGAAGATGCGGGTCACGCGGCTGGTATCGGGAATGGCGAAGTCGCTGAGCGGACGATCCAATGTGGTGGGAGCAGAGCCACGCCAGAGCCACCAGGCCACGGCGCCGAGAACAAGGAGGAGGAGAAGAAGAGTGGTTCTTCGGTTCATGAGGTACGGGTCGCTTTGCGTCGGCGGAAATACTGGTACAGCATACCCAGTAGCACAGCGAAGAGCACCGGGAGCGCCGTATTCATCACCTGCCACCAAGCACGATCGTCCACGATGCGCTCGGGATCCAACTGCCGGAGCGTGATCGCACGGGAACGGATGCTGATGAGGCTCTGGTCGTCGAGCAAGTAGTTCATGGCATTGATCAGGAACTCGCGGTTACCATAGATCTTGGCATTCGCGTAGCGATCGAAACCAAGGGTGTAGTACATCCCCTTACTAGCGTCGATCCGGTTGCCGATCACATCGCCATCTCCCACCACGATCTGCGACGTGCGTTTCCCATGCTCGCGGTAGGCTACGGTCGGGTCCTTGGTGAAGTTCGGTGGCAAGAGGTCGATGAAGGCGGAGGTGAAAGAGCCTTCCAACAGCACGGCCATGGGCATGTATGGGGTGCTTTGTCGATCGAAAGGCGGGGCCATTTCCACCACGTTCAAGCTGATGCGCACCGGGCTGCGCTGTGCCAAGGAAGCAGGTGAACTCGTGAGCAGGATCGTCTTTGTGATCCCCTCGGCTCCCACGGTATCCAAATTGCTCGCGAAACGAAGATGCACCGGGTCGATGTTGCTGACGATGGGGTGCGTGCTTTCGGGGATGAGCACGGGTTCCCAGTACCACGGGAAGCGCTCCAGTTTCCGCTGGTTGCCGTACGGTTGCGTGTAAAGTTCGATCGGCGCGCAACTGCGATCGAGCACCAGGTCCTTGTTGATCCGGACGCCATATGCGAACAGGACATCATCGAGTCCGGTGTTGTTCGGCACCGCGATGGAGAACTGGTTCTTCCGCAGGCTATCGAGGTTGGCGTTCATGGCATCCACCAGCCACATCACCTTACCGCCGTTCATGATGAATTGATCGATCACATACCGATCCCGATCCGGGAACGCACTGTCGGGCTTGGCGATGATCAACGCATCGAAGTCGTTCACGCGGTAGGCGACACCTTCCACCTTGTGGCTCAGCGCATCGATCCGTTCATCGATCCGCACGCGTGTCACGTCATACAACTCGCTCAGTGCATTCGTCACATCCATCACTTCCAACTCGCCCAACTCTCCATGCCCTTCCAAGAAGGCGATCTTGGCTTTGTTCATGGAGGTCACCTGCCGGAAGGAACTCGCGAATTCGTACTCCAGATTGTTGATCGATCGGTTCACGATGTCCGCATCCGGCGTGCGCAATTGCGTCTTGAGCAACTGCACGGGAACGGTCTTACCCCGGTAGGTCACCAGCGCACCAGGGAATACGATGCGCTCGCTGAAGGCACCTTTGTCGCGCATCCGGATGCTGCTGTATTGCAAGCCATCCTTCTGCAACTGATCGTAGGTCTCCTTGCGCGTCTGTTCGTCCGGGCTTTCGCTCGGGTCGATGAAGGTGTATTGCAGCTTCTCGGGCTGCGTTATGCGCATTTCGTCCAACAGGTCCTTCGTCGACTGCGAAAGGCGCTGCAGATCGGCAGGCAATGCGCCACTGAGGTAGACCTTCACGTACACCACGTCCGGAAGTTCCTCCAGCATGGTATGCGTTGCTGGGGTCAGTGTGAAGCGCTTCTCGTTGGTCAGATCCGCGCGCAGCCGCAAGAAGCCGCCGATGAAGAGCACCAGCCCGACGATGGCCAGACCCATGACCAGTTCGAGCAGGTCGGAAGTGCGGGGGCTGCGCTTCATGATCATACCGGTCGTTTTCGGAACGGGCTGAAGGCCAGATTGATCAAGAACAGCGATTGCGCGACCACGGCGATGGAAAAGGTCGTTACAAGGGTGGAGTTGAATACTTCAAGTGTCTTGAACGCGGCAATTTGCCCTTGCAGTGGATCGCCTTGGCTCGAATTTCGTGCAAAGACCAATGGTATTGCACAGAAAAGCACGACCGGCGCGAAGGAGCCAGCGAAATGTGCCCAGCCCAGCAGACGATCAAGCCGAAGGCCTGTGAACCGCGTGAATCGGGCGTAGACAAGTGCAATAACCGTGGAAGAGATGGCAAGAGTGTAAAAGAAAACGGAATTGGGAATAATGAAGTAGGTGTCCTTGATGTCCAGTACAGAAGAAGAGTCGTAATCGGCGCTGGACTTCGTCCATTCCACCAACGCAGGCAACATTGCTGCTGAACAGAAGAGGACGGCCATTATCAGGAACAGGCGAGCCAACCAAAGTGAGGAACGATCAGTGGCCTTCATCACTACCAACGTCGACTTTGAAGCGCCGTGCGCGTGAGCAACAGGAATACAGCGATCGTCCCTAGGAAGTAGAGCACATCGCGCAGGTCCAGCACACCGCGGCTCAAACTGGCGTAGTGGTCCTGGATCCCGATGGACTTGATCGGACCCTCCAAGGCACCAAAGGCATCGAAGCTGGCGATGAGGTCGAAACCGAGGTAGAGGAAGAAGCAGAGGAAGACAGCGATCATGAACGCCACCACTTGGTTCTCCGTGATGGAGGAGGCGAACACCCCGATGGCCGCGAAGCACGATGCCAAGAACAACAGGCCGATGTACGAACCGATGATGCCGCCGGTATCCACATTGCCATAGGGAACCGCGAGGTCGTACAGGCTATACCAATACACCAGCGTTGGTAGCAGTGCAAAGACGATCAGGATCACCGCTGCGATGTACTTCGCCAGTACCAATTGCATTTCGGTGAGCGGCTTGGTCAAGAGCAGTTCAATGGTCCCCGTCCGCTTCTCCTCACTGAAGCTGCGCATGGTAACCGCAGGCACCAAAAAGAGGAACACCCAAGGGGCGATGAAGAACAGCGGTGCCAGATCAGCGTAGCCGGTATCCAGGATGTTGTTCGGGAACACCCATAGGAACAAGCCGGTCAGCAGCAGGAACACCACCACCACCACTTGCCCGATCAGGGTCCCGAGGAACCCCCTTACTTCCTTGAAGATGAGTACGCGCATGCCGAAGAGCGGGCGCCAAGATACGGGCGACGTCGAGGCGAGCATCTACCGTTGCTCGTGGTGGTTGAAGCTAGTTGTTGGTCGACCGTTGTTGATCCCGCGGTCACCCGCACCTTCCGTGTTGCAGGAACAACTCCCAACCAACGATCACCAATTAGAACTCGATCACCATCTTCCTCCGCCCGCGCACCGGCTTCTTCGGGATCTTGTCCTCGTCGGTGTTGCAATAGTTGCGCACGATGAACTTGGCATCGCCATCGCCAAGATCCGCACTCTCGCGCCAGCTCTGGCAGGCCAACTCCTTGTTCTTCAGTTCGTAGTAGCAGTCGCCGCGGTAGTAGTAGGCTTCCTTCAACTCTTCCGCACCCGCATCGATCACCTCGGTGAATTTGACGATGGCGGCTTCGTACTCCTTGCTCTCGAAAAGCAGCACACCCAAGCTCATGGCACCACCAGCCAGCGCCGGATTCAGCTTCATCGCCGCTTCAATGTCCGCGATACCATCCTTCTCCTTGTACAATTCGCCTTTGACAACGCCGCGAAGGAAAAGGGCATCGGCATTTTCGGGTCGCAGTTTCAGACAGTTCTCCAGATCGCGCAAAGCACCATCGTTGTTCTGGCCCAAGTAATTGGCACAGGCTCGGTTGTACCAAGCATCGGGGTCGGTATCGTCAAGATCCAACGCTTTGTCCACATCACGCATGGCCTCTTTCATGCGTCCTTCAGTGATGTGCAAAGCCGAACGACTCACATACAGTCGGGCATTGTCGGGTTCGATCTTCTCGGATTTCACATAGTCCATCATGGCACCGTGCATGTCGCGTTGGCGCTGCTTGATGTCGCCGCGTAACTTGTAGCCGCCGGGGGCCTTGTCGTCCATGCGCAAGGCGGAATCGGCATAGGCCAACGCCGCATCCAGGTCATTGGAACGATACGCCGTCTCGGCATTCTTCAGATGGTCGACGGCATCGGGCTGTGCCAGAAGGGTGCAGGGAAGAAGCATAGCACTGGCGAAAAGGGAACGAAGCATGGTCCGAAGATCGGACAAAGACCGGACCAATGGAACATTATCGGTCGTTGCTGACTTGAACCGGTCGGATCCGATCCCTCGATGAAGGCTTCGAGCACATGCCCTCCCGCATTCCATTTCCCGTTCCCTTTTCACCCATCACCGGTCATACCATCGGCCGACCGTTCGTCCATCGACCCGCAGATGGTCGGGTCCGACTGATCAATTTCGTTGCATGCGCCGATTCGAACGAACTGCACGCCGGTCCTGGTCCTTGGTGGATGAGGCGGGGCACGTACTGGGCACCAAGGTGCAGCCCAAGTGGTACAGTCAGCGTGCCGAGATCGCGGTTGCAGCAGGACTCTATATGGTAAAGAGCCGCAAGATGTTGAGCCGTGATCTGGCGGTGTTCTACGGGGATGTCCCGATCCTCATTGCGGATCAGAAGTGGACCACAACCTCCATCCGTCGTCAGGATGAACAGCAGCCGGTCGTCGTGCTCAAAAGGAAGAGGTGGTTCAGCAATGTGCATGACCTGGTTGATGCAAGCGGCCGGGTCAGAGCGAGCATGAGAAGGCGGTTCGATTGGAAGACCTTTGAACATGAGCCGATACTTATAGAGGAGAACGGTGAGGCATTGGACCCGCTGGTGATCCTGTTCGCCGCACATGTCATTGAAGTACAGGAGCAGCGAGCGGCAGCAGCGGCCAGTTGAGCCATTGTTGATCGACAATTGCTTTCAGGCCGAAGGAACCCTTGTCAGCGGATCAACTCCCGACCTTCAACTCCTTCACCTCACCTTTGTCCGTGATCCACATGTACTTGATGATCTCCTTCACGTCCTTCTTGGCGAACGCTTCGGGCAGTTGGCATTGGAGCGTGAGGTTGTAGGTGTACTGCACCGGTGGCTCGGTGATCTCGGCATGCAGCACGATGTCGAAGTTGCCGTAGGGGACCTTGTTGTAGAACAGGGTGTTGCTCTTCTTAACGTCGTTTACGATCTGTCCACGGCGGCGGCTGTTCAGGCTGCTTTGTGTCCGTGATTGATACGTCGTGTAACGATCCAGTGGGAAGTAGGCGCCGTTCTTCTCGGCACCCATGCGGTGGCTTTCTTCCACCTTCAGCCCGAGTTTCTCGAAATTGTCGAGTTTCTGTTGCATCAACTTCGTCGCGAACATCCGCAACGTATCGAAACTTGCGCTCTGCTTGTCCACGAAGAAATCCACCTTCACGAGGTCGTAGATCTCTTCCTTCGCTGCGGCCGTCACCAACTTGTCCAGGATCCGCGCATCGGTGAAACGGATGTGGATGTTCTTCTGGATCTCGAAGCCTGCGGGCACTTCCTGGTAGGACTTGCTGAAGAGCTTGCGTGTCGTTTCCAACTCGTACACCGGCACGAAGGAGAGCATGTCCGTGAACACATCTTTCTCCTTTACACCCTGCGCCTTCACGCGCTGCACCAGACCATTGATGCGACCGTTCATCAGGCTGTCTGCTTCTTCAGCGGTCTGGCCCAGCTGCGTAATGTTGAAGATCGCGAGGTAGCTATCGGCCCGCATGTTCATCATGGCGTTCACTTCCAGCACCAGCACATTGCCTTGGATCGTTGCCTTTACTGGCTGTTCGGCCTGTTGGAAGAAGATGCGGCTGTTGCTCTCATACATCAAATTGCCCATGGCCTGTGGCCGGGCGCTGATGGAAAGGGCCACCGTAGAAAAGGAGAGAAGGAGTCGTGAAGCGAAGTGCATGATCGTTGATTTGTGGATCGGTACACCTCGGTGGCCGATCGGTTCAACGAAGAGCACAAGTCGCTTGCGCTAACCGTGGTAAACACGCGAGGCTACGATCACGCCGTCGCGGATCTCCAGCACTTCGCCCACACGCAGATCGTCTTCACCTTGCACGTGTCGGATGTACTCCATGAAGACCTGCTCGTCATCGGTGGTCAACTTCACCACCTCATATTGAAGCGAAGGGAGCCGCTCGAACGCATCGCGCCACCAATCGCGCAGCGCATCCTTTCCACGGATCAGCCCGTTGGTCTCCGGTCGGCGGATCTTCAGTTTCGGGCTGAAGTGTTCGGCTTCGTCGTGATAGAGCGAAAGCAACGCTTCCAAGTCGAGTTCATTGAATGCGGCGAACCAAGCGTCAGCGATGGATCGGTTACTCGTGGCGGACATGGATCAATCCTCGGACTGCGTTGGAGCGGGGGTGAGGCGTCGCGAACCTTCGTACAACTCGTAGCGCAGGAAGCGACAGTCCAAAGCCCCATTGAAGAGTTGGATCTTCGGTTTCGGGGTCAGCTTGATGTGCTTTGCGGCGTCCAAGTTGCTCGTCAATACCCACGCGGTCCAGCCGGCCCAACGGTGTTTCAGCGTGTCGCCGATCATCTTGTACAAAGCGTTGATGTCGTCCTCGGAACTACTGGCTGCGATGCCGCGCTCGTTCATCCGCTCACCATAGGGCGGGTTCAGGATCAACATGCCTTTGCGGTCCTCCGGTGGTTCAAGGTCGGCGAAAGCACTATGGCGAATGGTGACCACATCGGCGAGTTTGGCGGTGCGCAAGGTCTCCTTCGCCTTGCTCACGGTGATGCGGTCGATGTCGCCACCGAGGATGATCGGTCGTTCTCCGGTGATCTTGTCGATCGCACTGTCGCGGATGGTGTTCCACAGGTCGGCATCGAAGTCGTTCCATCCTTCGAAGGCGAACTTCTCCCGGTAGATGCCGGGGGGAATGTTGGCCGCGAGCATGGCCGCTTCAGTGAGGATGGTGCCCGAACCACAGAACGGATCCACCAACGGACTGATCCTGTTCCATCCGCTCAGGATCACCATGCCAGCGGCGAGCACCTCGTTCAACGGCGCTGCGTTGGTCTCGGTGCGATAACCACGTTGGTGCAACGATCCTCCAGAACTATCGAGTGAAAGTGCACACCGTTCATTGTTGATGTGCAGGTGGATCCGCAAGGTCGGGTTCTCCGTATCCACGGATGGGCGTTCACCTTTCTTCTCCCGGAACCGATCCACCAAGGCGTCTTTCGCCTTCTGTGCGGCGTATTGGGAATGCGTGAAATAGGGCGAATTCAACGTGACCTTGAACAGGAAGGTGTCGTTCACATCCATGAAGGTCTCCCAGTCGATCTCGCGCAATGCGAGGTACACCTCCTCGGGGCTGCGCGCATCGAAACTCTCCAACGGCACCAGGACACGGATAGCAGTGCGCAAGCAGAGGTTGGCCTTGTAAAGGAAGCCAAGATCACCCGTGAAGCTAACGGCCCGGTTGTGTCGCTCTATGTCGCGCGCACCGAGCTTCAACAATTCCACCCGCAGCACCTCCTCCAACCCATGCAGGGTTTGGGCGACCATTCGGAAGGAGGCTTGCATTCGGGGCTGGTTGCTCGTTGTTGATCCTTCGAATTGCGGCGAGCAAAGCTCAACTGTTCTTCTCTTGCGCACAAAGGATCGGAAGAGGGGACAACCCTCAACCTATCACTGTTTCTTGAACGCACCGTTCTGCCAGGCTTGGATGAACTGCGCCCAAGCGATCGGATTGAAGAGGTTGATCGGTGGAGTGCCGCCACTGTAATACAACTTCGTTTGATCTCGCGCCATGGCATACTGGAAACTCTGATAGGCATCCGGTGGCAGATTCTCCATGCGCTGCATCATCTCGGCCGGGCTCAGGTTGCGCATGGCCAGCTGGAAATCATCGTCCGGAAGGCGCAGGTTCAAGAATGCTTCACGGAATTGCTCGCGTGAGGGCCAAGGATACACCGCCAATTCACGCAGCTGAATGGTATCGCGGCCGAGCACGTGGATCATGGAATATTTCGATTCCGTCAGGTCTGTCGGGATCACATACTGCGAACGCTGGAAGCCCACGGCACTGAAGAGGATGGTGTCGCCTTCCTGCGCCACGAAGCTGAAGTATCCATACACATCACTCATCGTCCCCCGATAGGTGTTCTTCACCAGGATGTTCGTGAAAGGCACAGGCATCAGGCTGTCCGTGACCACCACGCCACTGAATTGCACAAGATCAGGCGCCTTGGTGGTGGTCTGGGCGGAAATGAGCTGCGCCGCGAGGAACGCAAGGATGAGCACAAAGGCAGAACGCATGGCGCGAAGTTAGCGGCCCGCAGAGCAAGGACCGGACCATCCTTGGACCGTATTTACAAGATTTGGTCCAGATCGCCTGAAATCGTTGACCGGTGTGGGCGGGGCGGGTAGCTTTGTCTCCAACTTGGAACACATGCGCACACTGTTACTCTTCGCCTCGATCGCCGCCTGCACAGCGGTTTCTGCCCAGATAACCATCGGTCCGGATGACATGCCCAATGCGGGCGATACCATCCGCTACCGCAATACGGTGGCCACGGCGGTGGACATCAACCTGACCGGAGCGGATGTTGTTTGGGATCTCGGTGATCTGGCCATTCAGGCCGAAGGCGCCGATACCATGGTGTCGGTCGGATCCACGCCGATCCTCTACCAGTTGTTCTTCAACAACATATTCCTCTATCCACAGCACCGCGCCGATCACGCCGTGAAGGGCACTGATTTCGGCTTCCAACAGCTGAGCCTGCAGGATGTCTATGATTACTTCCGCGCTGATGACAACGGGTTCTTCAACGTGGGCTTCGGGGCCAACGTCAATGGCCTGCCAACGAGCGTGCGACGCATTCCCGTGGATCGGATCCATGCCTTTCCGATGAATTTCGGCGATACGGATGTGGTGCCCAGTGCGTTCTCGGTCTCCGTTCCCGGTCTGTTCACCTTCGGCCAGGATCAGATCCGCACGAACGAGGTGGATGGATGGGGCACCTTGGTGTTGCCGGGCAACACGTTCGAAGTGCTGCGTGTGAAGTCGACCCTTCAGCGCAGTGATACCATTTTTGTGGACCAGTTCGGATTCGGATTCCGCATTCCCGAGCCGGAGACCATCGAATACAAATGGATCGCGGCAGGTATGGGCAAGCCGGTGTTGCAGGTGATCACCACCGGCGGTATCGCAACGAGCGCGCGCTTCTTCTACGAACCCGAGATCACAACGAATGTGACGGAGCAAGTCGGAACGGATCCGCTGCTCTTTCCGAATCCAGCGAACAACGAGGTGTTCCTGCGCTCTGAGGGCAACGGAACAGTTCAAATCGTGATCACGGATCCACTTGGCCGCACGGTCCATGCACAGCGGAGCAACGGCGGTGCAGTGCAGCGCATCGATCTGGCCGGTTTTGCGGAAGGCGCGTACACCGTACATTCTGTCGGGAACGGACCGGCCAACGTGCAGTCGTTGGTGGTCAAGCACCAGTGAGCGTCCAGCCCGGATACTTCGCGTGAAGTTCCTTCAGCATTGATCGCTGTTGGGAGAGCCAAGCCGCCATTCCGTCTTTGGTCCGAAGCAGCTCTTCGAGGGAAGGTCGGTTGATCCTGATCAATTCGGACAGCACCCAACGACCACGTTCCGCTTCCTGTTCGATACGTGCCTTGCGATGCCCATGGCGCCCATTGAGCAATGAGCTCCGCGCATAATGACCGGTCGCCCACAGGACGAATTTCGCTCGTCCCCACGGGGATATTCCCCACTGATCAGCATGCGGAAGGTGCCCGACCTCATGGGCCAATAGCAGCAAGAAGCGGAGCGAGGGGTCTTCGTTCGGTTGAACGAAGTGGTCGCTCACGTACACCTTCTCACCGAGCACGAATGCCCCACCACGGCTCTTCGGATACCACGGGAAGTGCAACCAATTCCTTCGTTTGGACAGTACCACGGCGCGCTCGATCATCGCTAACGGCACCTTCGAAACAGCGGCCAACAAGAGGGCAGCTGCCGAAGTGAAGTGACCATTCTCCTCCAGGATCCGCATCGCGGTGCGAAGTTGCGACATGTGCATTGCCTGTCAGGCTGGCAGAATGATGTGGCTTGGCATGTCGCTTGATCAGAGCAACGACAGCGCGGAACTTACCTTCGTGCGACCAACTTCCACTACTATGAGAAAATACCTTGGATTGATCATCGGCCTCGGAGCCATCGCGTTGATCGCCATGTGGGCGATGAGCTTCTACAACGGTTCCGTCGGCCTCAATGAGGACGTTACCAAGCAATGGAGCAATGTCGAGAATGCCTATCAACTGCGGGCCGATAAGACCAAGAACTTGGTGGAGATCGTGAAAGGTGCTGCCGATTTCGAGAAAGAGACCTTGACCCAGGTGGTAGAAGCGCGTTCGAAGGCGACCAGTGTCAACATCAACGCCAACGACCTTTCACCGGAGAAGATCCAACAGTTCCAAGCCGCGCAGGACCAGTTCAGCGGCGCCCTGTCACGCTTATTGGTGACCGTGGAACGCTATCCCGAGCTGAAGGCAGTCAAAGGGTTCCAGGATTTCCAGACGCAATACGAAGGCATGGAGAACCGTATCGGGGTTGAACGCCGCAAATACAACGACGTGGCCCGTGACTTCAACACGCGCATCAAGACCTTCCCCGGGAACATGCTCGCGGGCATGTTCGGATTCACCGAGAAAGGGTACTTCGAAGCACAGGAAGGCACGGAGAACGCGCCAGATATCTCCTTCAAGTGAGCGCACTGGCGGCCGAGGACTTTCTGAGCAAGCACGAGCGCAAGCAGGTGCATGAGGCCATAGGTGCAGCCGAGTTGCGCACCTCGGGCGAGATCCGTGTGCACCTCGAAGACCATATCGAGGACGATGTGATGGACCATGCCGCCTTCGTTTTCGAAGAACTCGGCATGCATCGTACACGAGATCGGAACGGCGTGCTGATCTACTTGTCCGTTGTTGATCGCAAAGTCGCTGTGATCGGCGATGCCGCTATCAACGCCCATGTGCCGGCGAACTTCTGGTACGACGTCATCGCGGTGCTCAAGTTGCACCTAGCGGCCGGGCGCAGGGTCGAAGGGCTCAGTGAAGCCGTCCATATGGTGGGCGAGAAGCTGCGGGCTTTCTTTCCGTTGAAGCACGACGACACCAACGAATTGTCGAACGAGATCAGTTTCGGAAGCCGATGAGGAACTGGATCACCCTCATCGCCCTGATCCTTTCTTCGCTCGCTCAAGCGTCCAAATTCGATTGCGCGTTGACGCCGCCCAATGCAGGTGAGCAGGACCGACTGGTTTGGCAGTACACCGAATTCCTTTCACCTTCTGAAGTTCAACAACTCAATGCCAAGCTGGTGGAGTTCGCACACGGAACCAGCAACCGGATCCTGGTGATCGTGGTCGATACGCTATGCGGTCTGCCGGAATCGGACCTCGCCTTCGACATCGGCGAACGTTGGGGTATCGGGAAAGCAGGCTTCGACAACGGCATCGTTCTTCTTGTGAAACCGAATGGTACGCCGGGAGAACGGAAGGTCTTCATCGCCACGGGCTACGGTCTGGAAGCAGTGATCCCTGATCTCACGGCGAAGCGTGTTGTGGATCGCGAGGTGATCCCGAATTTCAAGGCGGGCAACTATTACCGGGGATTGAACGAAGCCACGGACGTGCTGATGGCTCTTGCCAAAGGTGAGTTCGACGAGAAGAGCTACGGCAAGCAGCCCTTTCCATGGCCTTTGCTGGTGTTCGGTGTCATCTTCGTAGGTGCCATCTTCCTTTCCTGGCGCGGCCGGGTACGGCGCTACTCGCGCACCAACAACGTCGATTTCTGGACCGCTATGTGGCTCTTGAACCAGATGGATCAGCGGCACAGTGGTCGATGGACTGGAGGCGGTGGAGGAGGTGGATGGAGCGGCGGCGGTGGAGGAGGAGGCTTCGGTGGGTTCGGCGGCGGCAGTTTCGGTGGCGGCGGTGCAGGCGGAAGCTGGTGATGGAATGACCTCCAATTGCTCCTCGTCCGACTTATCGTCACAGGATTCGATCCTTATATGGATCCGTCAACGACCAATGACCGATCGACCGTTGTGACCACACGCAGAAAGATAGCTCTCGGCTTCACCGTGATCCTGGTTGCGGGCTTCTGCATTCCGCAGCAACTCAGCATGCCGGTGGAAGGAGCGAACGCTTCGAGCTACAATGAGGAGTCGTTCTGGTACTATCCGTGGGGGCGTTCTGTAACGCACAAGGGCGTTGACCTATTCGCCAAAGAGGGCACTCCGGTCCTCGCAGCCACAGGAGGAGTTGTGCTGTATTGCGGCCAGCTGAAGATGGGAGGGAACGTGGTTCTTGTTTTGGGCCCCAAATGGCGCGTCCACTACTATGCCCATTTGCAGGCGGTGAGCACGAACCCATGGACCATTGTTGGCCGTGGAGCGACGATCGGGAAGGTCGGGTCCACCGGCAATGCCGTGGGCAAACCGCCGCATTTGCATTACAGCATTGCAACACTGGTGCCTTATCCATGGCGGATCGATGCGGATCGCCAAGGCTGGAAGAAAGCCTTCTATTTGAACCCGATCACATTCTTCTGAAAGGTTCGCGCATGCAATGTGGAACCGAATTGAACAACAGTTGAACGAATGAGTTTCAGTAAGTGGATCGGCGGTGGATTGGGCTGGGCCTTCGGAGGCCCGATCGGTGGAATCCTTGGTTTTGCGGTAGGTGCCATGTTGGACCATATCCAAGGTCCACCAGAGGATCCTCCTGTGCAACAGCGCAGGGTGAACGCAGGTGCCACCACGGGTGGCGATCTCACCATGAGTCTGGTCGTGCTGATCGCTGCGATGATGAAGGCCGACGGCAAAGTGACGCAAGGGGAGTTGGACCACGTGCGGCGCTTCTTCGTGCAACAGTTCGGTATCCTGCAAGCTAAGCAGTTGCTCATCGTTCTGCGCGATGTACTGAAGCGTGAGATCCCGATACACGACGTCTGCCTGCAGATCCGCCACAATATGGCGCATCCGATCCGCTTGCAATTGCTGCACTACCTCATTGGCCTGGCCCATGCCGATGGAAGGGTGGATCGCGCTGAGTTCGACCTATTGAAGCGCATCGCCTTCGACCTCGGGATCAACGACAAGGACCTCGGTTCGCTGAGCGCCATGTTCAGGAAAGCGGATCCTTCCTCGGCCTACCAGATCCTGGAGATCCCCGAAACGTCCACCGATGATGAAGTGAAGAAGGCCTACCGTCGCATGGCGATGAAATTCCATCCGGACAAGGTGGCCCAGCTTGGCGAGGAGGTGCAGAAAGCTGCGGGGGAGAAGTTCAAGAAGGTCCAGGAGGCCTATGAGACCATCCAAGGGCAACGCGGCATGAAATGACCGGGGGTGGCAACGGGATATCTTCGCGGTTATACCGATGGTGTTAATGCGTTCCATAGCCTTGGTGCTCTGCATTTGCGCTACGTTGCAGGGGATCCAAGCCCAACAGATCGATAGCGTCCATGTATTCGATGCCTTGGCAAAGGGAACGTATACCAGTGCCTCGGCCAATGCGATGGCATGGCGCATGCACCAGACGCATGCGCGTCATGTGACCTTGAAAGGGGAGGAATTGGAACAAGTTCGTGAAGCGATGGATGAATATGCCCCTGCACCACATCGCCCGCAAACCATCAGCGACCTTTCGCATGTAGCTATGGTGTTCACACATGGTAGGCCCACGGCCATGGGCGTCACCGGTGACCTGGACCGATTCATCAACTTCACTGCACGCACCGAGTACCGGATCGACTCGTTCAGCGAACACATCAAGGTCCGTGCATTGTTATTGGAGTTGTTGATGAACCATTGATCCTGTTCGACCGGCATGCTCATACTACTTTCTCCAGCCAAGGACCTCGCGGATCCACCGGTGTCCACCACCAAAGGAGCCACACAGCCTCGTTCCTTGGATCGTTCCCAGGTCCTCATCGATAAGCTGCGCGGCTATTCAGCAAAACGGTTGGCCAAGTTGATGGACATCAGCCCCAAACTGGCGGAACTGAACCACAACCGGTACCAACAGTGGTCACAACCGTTCACTGGAAAGAACGCTCGACCAGCGGCATTCACCTTCAACGGGGAGGCGTATCGTGGACTGGATGTGCATTCGCTTGACGCGGATGATCTACGGTTCGCACAATTCCATCTGCGGATACTCAGTGGTCTGTATGGCCTTCTGCGGCCGATGGATCTGATGCAACCCTACCGGCTCGAGATGGGCACTGCTTTGCAGACTCCGCGCAAGAAGGATCTCTATGCGTTCTGGGGAGATTCCATTTCTGAATTGCTTCGAGAGGACCTGGCCGCAAGCGGATCGAACGTGGTGATCAACCTCGCTAGTCAGGAGTATTTCAAGGCCGTGCGCCCCAAGGTCCTTGGAGCGCGCATCATTACACCCGTCTTCAAGGACAAAGGAGCTGGTGGTCATCGCATGGTGATGGTATTCGCCAAGCAGCAGCGTGGTGCGATGACAAGGCACATCATCCAACATCGGTTGATGGAGCCTGAAGCGTTGAAGCGGTACACCGGCGATGGCTATCGCTTCTCCAAAGCGGAGAGTACAGCGGATGAATGGGTATTCCTGCGCGGATGACCGACCGTTTCAGAACCGGACGAACAAGCCAGCGCTGATCCGCTGCGCGTTCCACTGCAATTTCACCGGGGTGCCGGAAGGGTCCACCGAACCGCCCTCCAAGGTGAGTTCGTTGCTGCTCGTGGCCGTGTGGTCGAATGCAGTGAATGCCCCGATGGTGGGTGTGATCAAGTGCAGGTAGCGTACACCCAATGCGACCGCGGAACCACCTGCCACGAAAGGCAAGCGGGCATCGATCGGGTACAGCGCGGCTGCCATGGCACCAAGCCCTGCATGGATCTCAAGCGCGGCATGTTCGCCCGTCCACGGTCGATAGCTCGTCTCCAGCATGTAGGTGGTGACGTGCGATCGATCCAAGTTCCGATGTTCTGAAGTACCGAGACGGTCATAGTGGATCCCCAGAGACCAACGGTCGGAAATGGCATAGCCGAAATTGAGGCGCACCGCACCGCACTTCATGGCATCAGTTTCCAGATCCGGTTCGTTGCTGTTGAACTGTAGCACTCCCGCACCGGCTCCGAAAACGATGATCAGATGCTTCCGTTCCACCGCCTGCCCTTCAGCCGAAGGCAGGAATAGGAGGGCAAGAAGACCGAGGATAAGCGACCGCATGGGACCGTGCAAAGATGACCGATCGCCCTGCGTTCCCGGTACCTTTGCTACATGTTGGTCTGGATCCTTGGTGCGTTGGGGTTGGTCGCGGCGGCCTACGCAGGGATCTGCTTGTTCTACGCCATCTTCCAGGAGCGGTTCATCTTCATTCGGTTCCGAACTGCTCGCAGGTATGTGTACAAGTTCCAAGGGCCACTCGAGGAGCTCTTCCTCAACACCGAGGATGGCGCTGAACTGCACGCCTTGTATTTCAAGGCGGCGCAGCCGCGCGGTGTGATCCTTTATTACCATGGCAATACTGGTAGTGTCCGGCGGTGGGGGAAGTTCGCAAGCCGATTCGTTCGCCTGGGCTACGATGTGCTGATGCCGGATCCGCGTGGGTATGGAAAGAGCCGTGGGCCGCTGAGTGAAGCGGCACTGCACGCCGATGCATCGCTCTGGTTCGATCGCTTGTCATCGCATTGGTCGCCGAGTGACATCGTAGTGATCGGCCGCTCACTGGGCGGTGGGCTCGCTACGCCCGTTGCAGTGCGGCACAACCCACGAATGCTCATTCTGGAAACGCCGTTCGCCAACCTATATGAAGTGGCGATGAACTACTTACCCATCCTGCCGTATCGCCTGCTTTTACGCTACCCGTTCAGGAATGATATTGCCGTTAAGCGGATCAAGTGTCCCGTGTACATTCTGCATGGAAAATTCGACAATGTGGTGCCCTATGCCAGTGCACTACGCTTGTATTCATTGCTCCCGTCGAAAATCCACCGGGAGATGGTCACCTTTCCGAAGGGCCACCACAGCGACCTGCCTCGATTCGCGCGGTATCATCGTTTCATGCGGCGGGTGCTAGGCTAGTGGAAAGACCCCTATTCATCCTTAGCATCCTGATCCAGGATCGTCTGCACCATTACCTTCGCGCCCCATAAACAGATCAATGACCGTTCGATTTCTTTCCGCCGCGCTGGCGATGACCATCCTCAGCGCTTGTTCGCAAGGCCAGAAGGCCCGCAATAGCACCATGCAGACCGCCTTGGATTCCGTCAGCTACGCCATCGGCGCAGACATCGGCGCCAACCTCAAGCGTGGTCAGATGGATTCGTTGAACGTGGACCTGATGGCTGCTGGTCTTCAGGATGGCATGGACAGCACGGTGAAGATGGACGCCGAGCAATTGCGCACGGTGATGCAGAGCTACATGAGCAAGTTGGAGGCCAAGCGCATGGCTGCTGAACAAGCGGAAGGCGAAGCCAATCGTGTTGCTGGAGAAGAGTTCTTGGCGGAGAACGGCAAGCGCAAAGGGGTGGTTACCACGCCGAGCGGCTTGCAGTATGAAGTGATCACCATGGGAACCGGTCCCAAACCGACAGAGGCTGATCAGGTGAAGGTCCACTATGTGGGTACCCTGATCGACGGCACCACGGAATTCGACAGCTCTGTGCGTCGCGGTGAGCCAGCCGTTTTCGGACTGAATCAAGTGATCCGTGGATGGGTAGAAGGTATCCAACTGATGCCCGTTGGTAGCAAGTTCAAGTTCTTCATTCCGAGCGACCTCGCTTACGGTCCAAGCGCGCCTCCCGGCAGTGAGATCAAGCCCAACAGCACCCTCGTATTCGACGTGGAATTGCTGGAGATCGTGAAGTAGGAAAGTGTTGATGGAAAGGGGTGCAAGGGCTTCGGCTCTTGCCCCCTTTTTCTTTGGGCCTATGGCGCTTTGGGCAGCGGCATCCAATGCGTCACATCGGTGAAGTACCGGTTGCTGGTCCCTTCGCCCAACCAGAAGTGCGAGCTGCCCACGTAGCCGGTCTTGCTCGGGTTCTTCGTGAAGAAATTCTCGGCGAATCGAAGGATCACCACATCGCGCAACTCGGTAGCGCCGGTCTTTCCAGGTAGGAAAACCGAGTTCGTGGGAAGGTGGCAGAGCACCCGCTCACCATCTGCGGGTAGGCGTTCGGTCAATGGGATCCAATCGGACATGCGTCGCCAAGATAGCGGATGGCTCAGAGCATGGGCACGCCTTCGCTCGTAGCAAGTTCCACGATGTACGCGCTGGCCCGCTCCACCCGTTTCTTGATCACCGGGTCGCTCACCTCGAACATCTTGTCGGCTTCCTTCTTCAGCATGAAGGGGATGAGGTCGCGTGTTATGGGCAGGTTGGTGGCCGTGATGATGCCGTGTGAACTGTGGTTCCATTGCCACAGCAGGCGTATCGCCAATAGAAGCGAAGACCGGTCGTGGACCCGACCACCTTGTATGACCCACCCCTTGCCCTCTTCGCGCATCATCAAGCTCCGCAATGCGGTGCGCAGGATGCTCTTCAAACTATCCACGGTGATGTTGCCTTCAGGTCGTCGGATGAGGTCACTCGGTGTAATCCCATCGTTGCGGAGGTAACCCATCTGGTGCGCACGTGGCATGCTCTTGTTGAACTCCACCATACTGGCATTCACCATGTCCTCATGCACCACCAGCGTGCCGTCGTGTCCATCAACGGCCTCGCGTTCCTTGTCGGCCAGCATCTCCAGGTATTCGGTCTTTATCCGATCATGGTCAAGGGAGGGGAGTATGAAGGAAGGTGCACCCATGGCATGGCAACCACGGCGATGGCAGATCCCGATAGTGTTCAAGCTCAAAGCACGCAGGAATGGAGCATTGAGACCGATGGATTCACGATCCGGGAGTACCGCGCGATCCGGTCCGTGGAACAAGGCGATGTGATCCGCCGCGTAGCCTTGTGGATCCAAGGAAAGGCCAGCGCTGTGGTGCATCAGTTCGAAGAGGATCTCCTCCGCTTCCAGTGCGCCCGGAATGGTATCGATCATGACGGTCGCACGGACGGCACCACGCGGCAATTCCAAATGTTCCTCGATCCGTTGGATCAGGTGGCACCAGAGCCGCGCTTCCAAATGCCCTTGCACGTCGCGCAGGTAAAGTCCGATGAACCCTTGTCGTTCGTACAGAACAGTGCCGTGCTTTACCAATGCGAATGCCGTGTCGAAGATCCCAGCAGCCACGGGTTCTTCGTTCACCTGCAAGGCGCCTTCATGCACGTACAATGGGCGAGGGGCGAGCATCAAACGCGTCGTGCTCCGCGGATTCACACGCACACGGCCTTCGCGATCATCCAAGAAGGCGAGGTCGTGATTGGCCGCTCCCGAAAGGCTCTTGTGAGCACGCAGAATACTCCATGTATCCTGTGCAGTGAAGTTCCAGAGATCGGCGATGTAGGTCTTGGCACCGGCGTTGAGGCCTGTGATCAATTCGGAGCGGTTCGCGCCGCCGATCAATTCCACACGGCGTTCCAACGCTTGTTCCGGCAATTCATCCACTTGCCATTTCCCTTCGCGGACATTCGTGGTCGCATCCAAGTGCGCGACATCACCTGCAGACAGCGAGGCACGCCGCTCAGCCCGCTGCCGGAGCAGGTCAACGCGCCGGTCCTCGAAAGCCGAATAGAGCTCCTCGATGAAGGATCGGACCTCGGAGGTCAGGGATCGAGCTTGAACGGTGTCCTTCACAGCGGGTGATTAGGCGGTGCGATATTACGTACACTTCAGCTTCAAGGTTTCGACCAATTGTAGAATATCTTCGACGAGAATTCAGCAGATCCCTCTGTTCAAAGGGCCAATTCCAATTCCGAGTTGGCCGTGACCAACTGCTGAAGGCGCGGATGCACAATGGCGAAGAAGAGGGGCGGAACCAAACTCACCAGCATCATTCCAGGATAGCCCGTTGGCAGCTGTGGAGCGTCGTCCAGACTTTGAAGGACTTGATACTTCTTGCTCGCCTTCCAATGGTGATCACTGTGACGCGTCAACTCGAACAAGAGGATCCGTCCGACAAGGTGATCGCTGTTCCAACTGTGGATGTGTTGCACGCGGCCGTAGCCACCACCCGCGGTCTTCAGCCTGCGCAGGCCGTAGTGTTCGATGTAGTTCACGGTTTCCAGGAGAAGGATGCCGATGAACGCGGCACCCAGGAAGGCGAACAGCGCAGACCAACCGAACACGGTACCGACGACCACGCAGAGACCGATCTGCCACAGCATGGCATGGGTCATTTCATTCCCTGCTCCGAAAGGCTTCCTGCCTGCCTTCTTCAACCGTTCCGCTTCGATATGCCATGCCGAACGCCAACTGAATACCATGCTGCGCAACCAGAACGCATAGACCGACTCGCCGAAACGCGCACTCGCTGGATCGTCGGGTGTGGCCACCCGGCGATGATGACCACGGTTGTGCTCGATGATGAAGTGCATGTACAAACTGCTCAACAACAGCGCCCGCGCGAGGTCGCGTTCCCAGCGCTTGGAGCGGTGTCCCAATTCATGCGCCACGTTGATCCCGTACACGCCGCACAGGATCCCCATGGTGAAGATGTGTCCCGTAAGATCGAAGGAAGGAAGGTCGCCACGCTGCACGCGCAAAAGGAAGAGCGCGAGGAGGAAGTACTGCAGCGGCACGAATAAGTAAAGAAGTGCATCGAAAAGCGGATCCTTCAATACTTCACGTTCTTGGTCCTCGCTCAGGTTGGTGTGCTTCCCACGCAGAAGCAACTCCAAGAGCGGCACAAGGCCGAAACTGAATGCTGGTACCACCCAAGGAGAAATGGCCCTATCCGTGAAGGTCGCCCAAGCTCCTAATGGAACGATGAAGGTAATGGCATACCGCAACGCCCGAAGACGAAGGAGCGGGCGTCCAGCAGGAGCGGCCATGGCGGGCATGTGGCGAATTTAGGTTGGGGAAAAGCGCAACCACGATAGGAAGGTTCGGTCGGTCGCAGGACCTTCCGAAAGTTCATCGCAGTTGAGCATCCTGTCAACTCCCTCCGATCCGGTACTTTTAGCGCCCCCGGTGTAGACCGGACGAACCGCGCATGGGAACCTTTCTTTCACGACCCGAAGCCGCCGCGCGAGCAGCACCTGTCCTTGCCCAGAAGCGGGCCATTGCGTACACCGAGTTCGATCTGCCCAACGGATTGCATGTGATCCTGCACGAGGACCATGCGACACCCATCGTAGCGGTGAGCGTGATGTACCATGTGGGGAGCAAGAACGAGGAGAGCAATCGACGTGGTTTCGCGCACTTTTTCGAACACCTTCTTTTCGAAGGATCGGCGAACATCCAACGCGGCGAATTCAGCAAACTGGTGGAGAACGCGGGAGGGGTACTCAATGCCAACACCTCCGGCGATCGCACCTATTACTACGAGGTGCTTCCGAGCAACCAATTGGAATTGGGGCTGTGGCTGGAAAGCGAGCGCATGCTGCAAGCGAAGGTGGATCAAGTGGGGGTTGATACCCAACGTGAAGTGGTGAAGGAAGAACGCCGCCAGCGTTACGAGAACCAGCCATATGGCACGCTGACGATGGAGGTACTGAAACGTGCCTTCAAGCAGCATCCATACCAATGGCCGACCATCGGCTACATGGAGGATCTGAACGCGGCCACCGAAGCGGATTACAAGGCCTTCTACAAGAAATTCTACGTCCCGAACAACGCGACCTTGGTGCTGGCCGGTGACTTTGAACCCACAAGTGCCCGAGTACTCGTGGAACGCTATTTCAAGGATATACCCCAGGGTGAGCCCGTCGTGCAACCGACCATCGTGGAACCACCTTTAGGTGCTGAGGTACGCGATATCATCTACGATCGCATCCAACTTCCAGCGGTTGTCATGGGCTACCGGATACCTGCGAATGGCACCCCGGATTTCTACGCCATGGAGTTGCTCAACCGCCTGCTCTCTGGCGGTAACTCCGCGCGGATGAACAAGGCATTGAAGGATGAGCAGTCCCTTGCGGTCCATACGGGTGCATTCAACTTTCCCTTCGAGCAACCCGGCATCGCAATGCTGTTCGCAATTGCCAATGCGGGTGTGGACGCGAACAGTTTGGAAGCGGCCATGCAGCAGGAGATCGATGCGTTGATGCAGACGCCGGTCGGTGCTGCGGAACTTGCTAAATTGAAGGTGCAGTTGGAGACCGAGTACATTGCGGACAACAGCCGGATCGCTGGGATCGCGGGCAACTTGGCTACAGCGCACATGTTGCTCGGGAATACCGAACTCATCAACACGGAGATCGATCGGTACCTCAACCTCACCGCTGAGGACCTTCAACGCACGGCCCGCACCTATCTAGTGAAGGAGAACCGCGTGGTGCTCCATTACCTGCCCCGATCAAACAACAAACCATGAAACGCAGTACCCCTAGCTCCACGGTCGACATCGGCTTGGCCCTTTGCACAGTTGGGTTCCTGCTCGCTCCGGTACACATGAACGCACAGATCGATCGCAGCCGACCACCCGCCCCAGGGCCGGCACCCACGGTCAACCTAGGAAAGCACACGTCCACCATTCTTCCGAATGGCATCCATGTCATTGTGGTGGAGGATCACAAGCTTCCTTTGGTGAGTGTCCAGTTACGGTTCGATGTGCCCCCGGTATACCAAGGTGATAAGATGGGCTACGTGGATATGGTAGGCGAACTGCTCCCCACTGGCACACCTACACGCAAGAAGTCGGACATCGATCACATGGTCGATTCCTTGGGTGCCAGTTTCTTCGCGAGCAACGATGGCGTTTATGCAGGAGCGTTGAAGAAGAATCTCGAGCCTCTGTTGGAACTGATGGCCGACGTAGCGCAGCACCCCAGCTTCCCTTCGGATGAACTGGAAAAGGCCCGGGTGCGTTTCCGATCATCCGTTCAGCAGCGACATGAGGATCCCGAAGGCATCGCAGAGACCGTTGGCCGTTCGGTAACCTTCGGCCGGTCGCATCCATACGGTGAAGTGATGACGGATGCGACGATCGGAAAGATCACCCGATCGGCCGTTGAAGCCTATCACCGCTACTATTTCAGACCGGAGAAAGCATACTTGGTCTTCGTGGGTGATATGACGGAGAAGGAAGCCACCTCGATGGCGAAGAAGTTCTTCGGAAAATGGAAACCAGCGCGCTCGTTGGTCGCCACGGACGAGTATGATCGCACGATCGTCGAAGGGATCGGTCCGTTGGTACCGTTGGAGAAAGCGACCGTGCCTAGTGGTGTGCGGCGTGTTTATGGTGTTGACCGTCCAGGTGCAGCGCAATCCGTTATCCGTGTGTCATTCCCGTTGAATCTCTTGCCGAAGGACATCCGGGCCCAGAGCGCGGCCGTCATGAATACATTGCTTGGCGGTGGTGTCTTCAATGCACGTTTGATGCAGAACCTACGGGAGAAACACGGCTACACCTATGGCGCGTACTCCAACTTGGAGATCGATCGTTTCAACAGCAGTTTCGTAGCCACGGCGAGCGTGCGCACGGAAGTCACCGATACCGCGGTAACAGAGATCCTGGCCGAGATCGAGCGCATGCGCAACGAGCCCGTAACGCAGGCGGAGTTGAACTTGGCGAAGAGCTTCATGATGGGCAGCTTCGGCCGCAGCTTGGAAGATCCGAAGACCGTTGCACGGTTCGCGCTGAACACGGAGTTGAACGGATTGCCCGCTGATCACTACACCACGTACCTCTCGCGTTTGGAGGGTATCACGGTAGAACAAGTGCAGGAAGCTGCGATCGCCTTCCTCTATCCTGATCAAGCGATCATCACGGTGGTCGGTGATATTGAGCGTTGTGGACAAGGTCTCATGGATATCAGCCGCGCGGATAAGGCACTCGTGCTGTTGGACGAGGATGGTTTTCCTTGGGAGGAGAAACTAACCCCTGTTCAAGGTAAGGCTGCGGAGCAAGTGGTGGAAACCTATGTGCACGCCATCGGTGGTCGCGAAGCGATCGCTCCGATCAGGAACCTGCACATTGAACGAACCGTGGTGCGTGACGTTGACACGTTGGACGAGAACGAATGGTTCGGCCCCGAGCAATACCGGTACGCCTTGAAGCTGAAGGGAACCTTGTTGGAGGAGTATATCCATGATGGGAAGCGTGTGCTCTACACCGATCCACAAGTGAGTGGCGAGATCACTGACGCTGGCTATGAAGTCATTAGCCTCCGCGGGCGTCCGGTGCCGGCCGTAGCCTACGGCAAAGCCATGGAACGAATGGAGATCCTGGGGTCCACGGAAGTCTTGGGAAAGGAACTTTACAAGTTGGGTTACCGAACGAAAGAAGGGACTTCCTTTTCAGAGTACTACGACACCTCGACCGGTTTGCTTGTACGACGCTCCGAGGACATTTACTTCAACGGCCGTCAGTGGCACATGACCACCGATTTCACGGATTGGAAAGGAGTGAACGGCGTGCTTTTCCCGCACACGATCATCGAACAAGGCGGTCCCACGGGCAGGTCTGTTCGTACCGTCGCACGCATCGAGGTCAACACACCCCAGGATCCGCTCTTCTTCGAGGTGAACATTCCCGAGGAGCCGGAAATGCCGGTGCCTCCTGAGATGTTGCCGCCTTCGGACGCGCCCATCCCGGAGGATAAGTAGGGTCATTGGGCCAGACCGACGAGTTCACCGGTCTCCTTGCGTTGGGCAGGTAGTGCGTTACGTATCGACGTGGCCACCGCATCCAACAACTTGCGCCGAACAAAGGGTTTTCGGACCACCAAGCTTACTTGACGGACCGGTTCGGGAGCAACGAATCGTCGCACATGCGGGTCATCCGCGTCTACGCTCATTTCAGGTACCAGCGTCATGCCGCTGCCCTGTCGCACAAGGTTCTTCAGTGTTTCGATGCTTCCACTTTCGTAGAGCAGGTTCTCGTGGCCAGCTGCACTTGGTCGGTCGCACAGGCTCAAGGTCTGTTCACGAAAGCAATGCCCCTCGCTCAATACCCATAGCGCTTGATCCCGAAGGTCCGATCGCTTGATACGCTTCCTTTCCCATAGTGAATGACCTTCGGGCAAGTACGCCAAGAAGGGTTCTCGGAACAGGGCCACCTCCTCGAATTCCTTTGGATCCACAGGGGTAACGAGAATGCCGAGGTCGAGATCACCACGCCGCAGGCTCTTCAGGATCCGGCTGGTCTTGCGTTCATCGATGATCACCTGCAACGCCGGATGCGCATCGGCGAGGTCGGTCAGGAACAAAGGGAGCAAGTAGGGTGCGAGCGTTGGAATGATCCCGATGCGACAGGTTCCCCCTAAGCCGGTGTGCAGTTCGTGTACCAGAGCCGAAAGTTGTTCTGCTCCACGCAGCACGATACGAGCCTGTGCGATCACTTGTGAGCCCAGTTCTGTGGGCCGTATGGGAAAGGTGCGGCGATCGAACAACAGCACACCCAAATCCTCCTCCAACTTCTGCAACTGCATGGTGAGTGTTGGTTGCGTAACGAAACTGGCCTGCGCGGCTTTCACGAAATGACGGTGATCATCGAGCGAAACGATGTATTGAAGTTGTTGCAGTGTCATAGATGTAAGCTATTGGTTCATCGAAACTATCAATTTGTTCTATGATGAAGGCACAGGTACCTTCGGGCTCCCCGTTCGGATCCCTTTGCATCGATGATCCTTATCAGCTTTCAGCGATCGGAACGGGTGCAATTTTGAAGTGACCCATCACGAACGAAAAGATCGAAAGACGATAGCATGGAGAACAACGGACATACCGGAACAGAGAAAGGAACAACGCACACAGATACCGGATCGGGAGGAAAATGTCCTGTCGTGCATGGCGCCATGCGTCAACCGGTGGCCGGTCGCGGCACCGGTAACCGCGACTGGTGGCCAGACCAATTGAACCTCAACATCCTGCATCAGCATCAACCGGTGTCCAATCCCATGGACCCCGACTTCAGCTACGCCGAGGCCTTCAAGAAGCTCGACTTCAAAGCCCTGAAAGCCGACCTCACCACCCTGATGACCGACTCGCAGGAGTGGTGGCCTGCCGACTGGGGACACTACGGCGGCCTCATGATCCGCATGGCGTGGCACGCAGCAGGTACCTACCGCACCGCCGACGGACGCGGTGGCGCCGGCACCGGCAACCAGCGTTTCGCCCCCATCAACAGCTGGCCCGACAACGGCAACCTCGACAAGGCGCGTCGCCTCCTGTGGCCCATCAAGCAGAAGTACGGTAACAGCATCTCCTGGGCCGATCTGTACATCCTTGCAGGCAACGTCGCGATGGAGAGCATGGGTTTCAAGACCTTCGGCTTCGGCGGTGGTCGTGCCGACATCTACCAGCCCGAGGAGGACATCTACTGGGGTTCGGAGAATGAGTGGCTTGCCACCAGCGACAAGACCAACAGCCGCTACTCCGGCGACCGCGAACTGGAGAACCCGCTGGCCGCTGTGCAGATGGGCTTGATCTACGTGAACCCCGAAGGTCCCGACGGCAATCCGGATCCGGTGGCCAGTGGCCGCGATGTGCGCGAGACCTTCAAGCGCATGGCCATGAACGATGAGGAGACCGTGGCGCTTACCGCCGGCGGACACACCTTCGGCAAGATGCACGGCGCTGGTGATCCCGCACTGGTGGGACCTGCTCCGGAAGGTGCACCCATCGAGGAGCAAGGCTTCGGCTGGATGAACAAGTTCGGCACGGGTAAGGGTGGCGACACCACCACCAGCGGTCTGGAAGGCGCGTGGAAGCCGAACCCGACTACGTGGGACAACGGCTACTTCGACACGCTCTTCGGCCACGAATGGGAACTCATCAAGAGTCCTGCTGGTGCGCAACAATGGAGGGCGAAGGATGTGAAGCCCGAGAATATGATCCCCGACGCGCACGACCCGAGCAAGAAGCACGCGCCGATGATGACCACGGCCGACATGTCCATGCGCTTCGATCCGATCTACGAGAAGATCTCGCGCCGATTCCACAAGGACCCAGCGGCCTTCGCGGATGCCTTCGCCCGCGCGTGGTTCAAGCTCACACACCGCGACATGGGGCCCAAGGCCCTCTACCTCGGGCCTGAAGTGCCGAAGGAGGACCTCATCTGGCAGGATCCCGTCCCCGCTGTGGATCACACCCTGATCGACGCCAAGGACATCAATGACCTCAAGTCCAAGATCCTGGCTTCTGGTGTCAGTGTGTCCGACCTGGTCTTCACCGCATGGTCCGCTGCCAGCACCTTCCGTGGAAGCGACAAGCGCGGTGGTGCCAACGGAGCCCGCATCCGCCTCGCCCCGCAGAAGTCGTGGGCAGCGAACGAGCCCGCACGGACCGGCAAGGTGCTCAGCGCATTGGACGGCATCCAGAAGGACTTCAACGCCTCCGCCAAGGATGGAAAGAAAGTCTCCCTGGCCGACCTGATCGTGCTTGGGGGCAGCGCCGCCGTGGAAAAGGCCGCCAAGGACGGCGGACACAGCATCACCGTGCCCTTCACCCCGGGCCGCATGGACGCCAGCCAGAAGCAGACCGACGTGGACGCCTTCGCGGAAATGGAGCCCGAAGCCGACGGCTTCCGCAACTACCAGAAGGCCGCCTACACCGTATCCGCCGAGGACATGCTGCTGGACAGGGCGCAACTCCTCACCCTCAGCGCACCTGAGATGACGGTGCTCGTGGGCGGTCTGCGTGTGCTGGGCGCCAACACCGGTGGCAGCACGCACGGCGTCTTCACCGACCGCGTCGGCCAGCTATCGAACGACTTCTTCGTGAACCTGCTGGACATGCGCACCGCGTGGGCACCGAAGAGCGGCCAGGAGGGCATCTACGGCAGTCACGACCGCAAGACCGGCGACCGCAAATGGACCGGCACCCGCGTGGACCTCGTCTTCGGCAGCAACTCGCAGTTGCGCGCCATCAGCGAGGTGTATGCGCAAAGCGATGCCAAGGAGAAGTTCGTGAAGGACTTCGTGAAAGCTTGGACCAAGGTGATGGACCTGGATCGATTCGATGTGAAGTGATCGATACAACAACGGATGGGAAAAGCCCTCGGAGTGATCCGGGGGCTTTTTCACGTTCTGGGATCTCGACGTGGTCCATTGGCGACGTCATGCCACGTTGCGTTCAGAAGAATTGTGAGGGTCCGGTGATCCGATCGCACACGATGCTCGTACATGACTTCGACTCTTCAATTCCATTCACTAACCAGATCCTTTGACCATGAACAGACCATCTATCCGAAACCTATTGCTCACCACGACACTGCTCGCGTGGAGTGTGGTGAGCACCTCCGGCGCAACATTGACCGTTACGACCAGTGCGGACAACGGACCGGGTTCATTGCGAAGCGCGGTTGCCATGGCTGCCCCGGGCGATTCCATCGTATTCGCTCCAAGTACCGATGGCATACCGATCCTGCTACTAACGGGCGAAATACCGATCGGCATCGAGCTGACGATCATCGGTAACGATACGACCAACACGATGGTCAGTGGATCCATGCTGAGCCGGATCTTCAGCTTCTCCGATGCCAGCACGGTGAAACTCGTCGGTCTCCACTTGACCATGGGGCAAACGGCAACCGACGGCGGTGCTTTGAACATGCTGAATTCGGACGTTGAATTATGGGAATGCTCCATATCGAACAGCATGGCTGGTGTTCGCGGCGGAGGGATCTACGCGAATGGCGGCTCGTTGCTGATCATGAGTTCATCGATCTCGGGTAACACGGCTTCTGGTGCAGCGGCGGCAGAGGGTGGTGGAGGCATATACAACGATGCGAACATGCTCACTATCAACGCGGCAACCGTTCTGGCCGATAACCTCGCCAATGGAGCGAGCGGCAGTGGTGGCGCATTATTCTCTGCTTCCGGCACGGTCCAAGTGATCGCTTCCTCGTTGGAAGGCAACTCAGCGAATCGCGCGGGTGGTGGCATCGAGATCGTGGATGGCATCCTCTTCGTTACCAACAGCGACCTGATCGACAACGATGTGTCAGGTGGGGCAGGCACGGCGAATCCTGGGAACGGAGGTGGTCTGCATGCCACGGGTGCGGCATCCATCGCGATCAATGGTGCTACGGTAACGGGTAACTCCGCCGCTCGTGAAGGTGGTGGGCTGTGGAATTCGACGGGTACGATGACGATCGATGGAACGACCATTGACGGCAACACGGCAAACGGACCAGCATCTCACGATGGTGGCGGTGGTGTCTTCAACAACGGAGGTACGCTCATCATTCAGAACAGCACCTTGATCACCAACAACGTGGCCGATGGCGCTTTGGGAAGTGGTGGCGGTGTTTTCAATGAAGTTGGAGGGACGTTGACCGTTTCCAATACCACCATCAGTGGCAATAGCGCAGTTCGTGCCGGCGGCGGTATCGAAGACAATTCGGGTTCTGCGAGCATGGTCTCCTTGACAATGGTCACACTTGATGGCAACAGTGCTGGTCCATCACCTGGTAATGGCGGTGGCATGCACATCACTGGGAACGGCAGTGCAACGATCACTGGTGGTACAGTAAGCGGCAACACGGCTTCTCAGGAAGGCGGCGGCTTGTGGAACAGCACCGGCACCATGACCATCGATGGCACAACCATCGACGGTAACACGGCCAATGCTCAGAACAACTCAGGCAACGATCAAGGCGGCGGTGGAGTATTCGACAATGGTGGTATCACCATGATCACCGACGCGACAATATCGAACAACATTGCACCCATCAATCTGGGTAACGGTGGAGGTGTGATGGGAGTTGTCGGCTCATCGATCACGATCACTGGCGGAACGATCAGCGGCAATATGTGTGCTCGTGCCGGAGGCGGAATCGAGAACAACATCGGAACCGTTCTGCTAACGGACGTAATTGTTAACGGAAACTCCGCTGGCATCAACGGTGGTGGCCTCCATGCAAGTAGCACGGGAGCAACATCGGTGAACGGTGGTTCTTTCCAATCGAATACGGCCGGTCAAGAAGGCGGCGGCTTGTGGAATGCGAGCGGTATCATGATCGTCGATGGATCCCTCGTCGATGGTAACACCGCTGCCGGCGCTGGCGCCGATCAAGGTGGTGGTGGATTATTCAACAACGGTGGCACGCTCACGGTGCAGAACGGTACCATGGTCACGGGCAATTCGGCCACTGGCGAAGCTGGTAGCGGGGGAGGTATCCTCAACGACATCGGAGGTACGCTCACAGTGACGAACAGCACCATCAGCGGGAACAGTTCGATCCGCGCAGGCGGCGGTATCGAACAGACCGCTGCAGGTTCCAGCACCGTACTGAACAACGTGATCCTGAGCATGAACGCTACTGGCGGCTCGCCCGGCAATGGCGGTGGAATGCACATAACGGGTGCGGGCAGTGCCATGATCACCGGGGGCGAAGTGAATGGCAATACGGCAACGCTTGAAGGCGGTGGACTGTGGAACGGCGCCGGAACCATGGTCGTTGACGGAACGACGATCGATGGCAACACTGCAAGTGGAGCATTGGCCGACCAAGGGGGTGGAGGCATCTTTAACCTGGCTGGCTTGCTCACCGTGCAGAACGGAGCAATGATCACCAACAACATGGCCAATGGTGCTGCAGGTAGCGGCGGTGGTATCATGAACGACACCTTGGCCACGGTCACTGTGTTGAACAGTACGATCAGTGGTAACAGCGCCATGCGCGCTGGTGGAGGCATCGAAGTATTCGCGAAGTCGGGTTTCATCACCATGCTCAAAGGTGTTACGGTTACCGGCAACAGCGCTGGATCCGCGCCCGGCAATGGAGGAGGATTCCACATCACTGGTCCGGGTAGTGTGAATGTGAACGGAGGTGCGTTCACCGGCAACACCGCAGCTCGCGAGGGAGGCGGCCTCTGGAACGCCAATGGCACGATGACCATTGATGGAACAACGATCAACGGAAATACGGCAAGTGGACCTGCAGCAGATGATGGAGGTGGTGGTGTGTTCAACAACGGTGGAACATTGATCATCCAGAACAATACCATGATCACCAACAACGTGGCCGATGGTGCCTCGGGTAGTGGGGGCGGAGTGTTCGATCTCGGTGGGGTCGTTACCATCGATGCATCCACGATCAGCATGAACGAGTGTGTCCGTGCTGGTGGAGCGATCGAGTCCGCAGCAGGCAACGTTACCGTGACAGGCAGCCAACTGAATGGGAATGATGTTTCCGCAGCAGGTGCCTTGGCGACGATCGCTCCGGGTAATGGTGGTGCAGTCCACGTCACTGGCGCTGGAACATTCGTGATCTCCGGATCAACGGTGGATGGCAATGCGGCAGGTAACGAAGGAGGTGGCCTCTGGGCAGCCAACAGCGGTGCCATGACCGTTTCGCGCAGTACCGTGAGCAACAATACCGCACCTGACGGTGGGGGCTCTTCCTACAAGGCGGCGGTTCAGGAACCTTGGACGTGAACTTCAGCACGGTTTCCGGCAACACGGCAACCAATGGCGGAGGTGTTCAGGTCGAGGGTGGTTCATTGTTCTTGCTAGCCAGCACGATAGCGAACAACTCCGCTACAACTGGTGGCGGGTCGAATCTCGTCTCAGGTGTGATCAGTTCCAACAGTTCCTTGATCGCCGATAACAGTGCGACCACAGGACCTGATTTCAATGGTGCATTTGCATCGGTGAGCTTCACTTTGGTGGAGAACGGCAACGGTGCAACGGGCATCTTGAACGGGATCGATGGGAACAATGTCGGTGTGGATCCTGGGCTACTGGCCCTTGCAAGCAACGGAGGCGCGACGCTGACACACGCTGTGGGTTGTGGAAGTCCGGCCTTGGATGCGGGGGATCCAGTTCTCCTCGGTGATGATCAACGCGGTTCACCCGTATTCAACGGACAGCGCGACATGGGTGCCTTCGAGTACCAGGGTCTGTGCACCGGTGGAACCACTTCTTTGGAACTGGTCTTCGGATTGGATGACTTCGGAAGCCAGACCACATGGCAGATCGCCCCGCAAGGAGGTGGTGCACCGGTGGCTTCTGGTGGTCCGTATGTTGATGTGCCCGGAGGAAGTGTGCAAACGGAAGCATTCATCCTCGCCGATGGTTGCTACATCCTGAATGTGTTCGATGCAGCTGGCGACGGTATCGCCATGGGAGGGTACGTGTTGCGCACCAGTGATGGAGACCGCATCATCGACAATGCGGGGAACTTCAGCTCTGGATCCGTCAGTGCTCTGTCAACGTCAGCAGGGAACGGTGCCTTCTGCCTGCCATTGAGTGGGGACCGTCTGATCCTTTCCCAATTCGATAAAGTGGATTGGGTGAACTTCCGCTACTTGATTGCCACGGAGAACACAGCGGTGAGTGCCACTTGGGTGCCGAACGGATCCAATGCGGTCCAGCCGAACAACAGCGGATATGTGTTCTGGATCTTCGATCCGAATGGAACGTACAGCTACCGTCGTTTCCGGAGCCACAATGTGAGCGATGGTTTCTCACCTGCAAATGCCACACGGGCTTGCCACATGAAGGTGAACGGATGGGTGAATACGGTGCTTTCGCCACATGTTCCAGCCAATGTGTTGATGAACGTTCGCGTTCGCAGTCGTGTCGGTGGCGTGAATGGAGACTTCGGTGAGGCGACGCGTTTCATGATCGATCCAGCTCGCGCTGCTTGTCCTTTGACCAAATTGCAGGACGTCGCAGGCAACAAGTTCAGCTGTGGTGTGAGCAAGGATTTCGCCTACGGCAGTTACATCTATGCGAAGCCACCACAGTTCATACCGGCCGTGTCAGCTTCGATGTTGCGGTACCAGTTCCGCTTCCGGAATACCGACCTCGGTTTCGAAACGATACGCCAGAGCACCAATTATATCCTGCCACTCTACTGGACAGGAGCGTCTGCGCTTCAGTGCGGAGTTACCTACACGGTGGACGTGCGTGTGAGCAAGGACAACGGTGCCACTTGGTGCATCGATCCACCCACGCCCTCAACACCATTCATGGCTTGGGGTGAGCTTTGCACGGTAACGATCAACCCGTGCAGCGGTATCGATGGTCCTGTCGGGCCGAATGTCCTCAGTTCGACACCTGAACTCACGATGTATCCTAACCCCAACAGCGGTGGTCAGGTATTCATCGCCCTGAGCGAAGTGGACTTCGGTGTGAACACCGTGAACATGGACATCTACGACCTCACCGGTAAGCGCGTCTACGCGAAGCGCATGACAGCTGTGGAAGGTCCGTTGAACACCGTGGTCGAACTCGGTGAAGGATTCTCCAACGGGGTTTACTTGGTGAACATCACCTCAGGCGAACGCGTGTGGAACCAACGTTTGGTGATCCAGCGTTAGGCGCAAGAAGAGCGTCAAAGGCGAAGCCCCCGGAGCGATCCGGGGGCTTTGTCGTTTCGGTACGTTTCGACATCGCCATTTGGTGCTCTTTAAAGTCGTTGATCCGATCCTGTGACGTTCGGTTCATCCGGCCTGGAATCCGGGAGTCGAGTTCGGCGAACGTTGCAATGAAGGTCGAATCGGCCTAGTGTATGACCGGAGAACCATACAGTACCTTCGATATCATGTTAGGTTCCGGCCGCCGTTGCTATGGTATATTCCCGTTGGTCATGGATACTTCCGTGCGCTGTATTCCGTTTGCAATTGGGTTCATCCTGCTTTCATCATCATTGACAGGTCAGGTCGTAACGGTCGATACGCTCCATGCTGCCCAACCATGGGGTGAGCGAACAGCCTACACCTTCCCCTCGATCCAGGTCCACGGCGAGGAAGAGATCACGGAGCGCATCAATCGGACTCTTTTCATCGATTTCTTGGGCGTGGATCCACGCAATTCAGCGGAACCCCTCAGTTCGCTCTGGGGGGAGGATACCGGGAACGGGATGCCTCGCGTGAACACGTTGAGTTGGACGTGCACGCGAACGTCAGTAGGAGTGCTGACCGTCGCATTCAGCGGTGAGTCATGTGCTGCCTATTGCGAGGGCTTTGATCAACACTTCCTCTTCGACCTGCGCACCGGCTTGCGCATCGCACCGGATCGACTTTTCAAAGAGGATGAAGCTTCTGCTGCATTCAGCATGATCGATCAACGCTGGCGCAAGGTCATCGAACACCACATCGGGTCGTTGGAGGTCACGGACGATCGATCAGAAGAAACCAAAGAAACGATCGAATTGTACCGAACCTGTTTGAATGAACGTCCACATGGAAAGCCCTTCATCCAAGATCTCTTGTTGGAGCCGGACGGCCTTCAGTTCATCGTCGCGCGCTGCAGCTCGCATTCGGAACAAGCGTTGGACGATCTCGGGGCTTTGCCAGTGTACGTCTATTACTACGAGATCCTGGAACAACTCCGGCCCGAAGCGAAGAGTGCATTCGACTGGTGATCAGTAACTCTTTCGGATCACTAAAGGCACTTGAACTGATCGAACGGCTCCAAACAATCCTGGCACTTCCACAGCGCCTTGCAGGCCTTGCTGACAGTGAGTGGGATGATCGCTTTCCGGGCCATTGGATAAAAGTCTATCGAAGGTCTCGTCGGTCAGTCATCGAAAGTACAGCGACAACGGACGAAGAACTCCTCCGGACATTTGAACCCATAGTATTTCATGATCTCCTGTTCCATACTCCTCGCCCTCAGCAAAGCGCTGCTTCTACATCCGTCAGCTATATCACGGGCGATCCAAACGTCCTGAATGCGGCAAAGGCTATCCGTGGTGATTGCGATCAGAATTTCATCAGCATCCAACGGTGCGCTCAGCATGAGCGTCCTGTCCAGAGTTGGTTGCATGGCGACGATTCGTCCTGCACCGCCATGGACGACTTGCGCATCCGTCAGGCCAACGACCTTCATGAACAGAACGACCAGCAGATAGCGCATGATGATCTCAGTACAGGCAACGTGGTTCGAGGTTCACAAACATTTGAACTGATCGAACGGCTCCAAACAATCCTGGCACTTCCACAATGCCTTGCAGGCCGTGCTGCCGAAGAGCGATAGCAGCACCGTGTTCTTCGAGCCGCACTGCGGGCAGGCCACCACGGGTTGTTCGCCTTTCAGCGCGCGGATGTCGGCGCTCTTCTCCGGCGGGGCGATGCCGTATTCCTTCAGCTTGCGTTTTCCCTCGTCGGTGATCCAGTCGGTGGTCCAAGCGGGGGAGAGGGTCAACTTCACTTCCACCTCGGGCACGCCGGCCTCCAGCAGTTCCTTCTTGATGTCGGCCGCCATCACGTCCATCGCCGGACAGCCGGTGTAGGTGGGGGTGATGGTGATGATGGCCTTGCCGCTCTCTTCCACTTCCACATTGCGCACCACGCCCAGCTCCAGCACGTTGATGGCCGGGATCTCCGGGTCCTTCACGTAGTCGAGAAGCTCGAGGATGCGGGCTTGGGTGATCATCGGAATGCGTTCAACCGCGACGACGCGACGACGCAACGGAAGCGCGTCGTTTTGAAATCCAGCTGGATGCGGTGTTTTCTGCAGGACATTTCCATCAGATCTTCCCTTTGAGGATCTCGGCTTGTTTCATTTTGATGATGGAAACCTCCTTCTTGATGGACGGGTCATTGAGCAGGTACGAATGCACCTTAACCCACTCGTATGGCATTTCCGACGAGATGAATTCGATCGTCTTGCTGGCATCGAACATCTTCGTGATGCTATTGAACACGAAGAGGAGCGGGTCCGCAGTCTTGTCAATGCCGCTTGAAGGCTTGGTCCGCAACTCGTAGGATTGGTTGCAGCATTCGAGGTGCGACCGGTATAGTTTAACGAAGACCAGAGCCAAATACTTCTCACAGGAAGATGGATCGCTATTCCTCAGGTTCTCGAAGGCTCGCGCCACCTCTGCTGGTACATTTTCAAGTTGAGCTGGGCTATCCCTGTTTGGTGCGTAGTTCTCGGCGAAGGCCTTCACGAGCATCAGGTCCGTGACTTGCCCGAAGCATGCACCACTACCCATGCCCAAGGCGAAAACGGAGCCGATTAGCAGTCGCATTTGATCTATACTTTGCATCGTCGCGTCGTTGCGGTTCAATTCCTACCACTCCACCCCCGGATACGCTCGCGTAACATGCTGCATCTCGGCCAGGATGAAACCCATGTGCTCGCTGTGCAGGCCCTTGCGGCCGCCGGTCATCATGAAGGCATCGGCGGGGCGTTTCAGCGTGGCTTCGGAAAGCACCTGGTCCACGGTCTTGCTCCACGCCTCTTTGATGGTGGCGATGTCCGGCGCGATGCCTGCCTTGGTCATCTCTTCCAGCACGGCATCGCTCTCGAAGAGCTCACCGGTGTAGGTCCACAAGTTGTCGAGGGCGGCTTGGGCGCGTTGGTGGCTCTCCTCGGTACCATCGCCGAAGCGGATGATCCACTCGCTGCTGGCGCGCAGGTGGTAGGTGGCCTCCTTTACGCTCTTGCCCGCGATGGCGGCAAGTTGGGCATCGTTGCTCTTGGTCAGCGCCTGCATCAGCGGCAGGTGGTAGGCATCGAAGAGGAAGCTGCGCACCATGGTGTGGGCGTAGTCGCCGTTGGGCTGTTCCACCAGCTTCGCGTTGGTGTACTGCCGCTCCATACGCAGGTAGGCGAGGTCGTCCTCGGAGCGTCCCTTGCCTTCAACCTGACCCGCGTAGGTCAAGAGGTTGCGGGCTTCGCCAAGGTGGTCCAGCGCGCGGTTGGTGAGGGCGATGTCCTCCTCCAACACGGGGCCGTGGCCGCACCATTCACCCAGGCGTTGGCTGAGGATGAGGATGTCGTCGGCGAGGCGGAGGGTATAGGTGAAGAGTGCTTGGCTCATTGTTGGGGCCGGAAATTTCCGGCCCGTACGATCGCCGGGTCGGAAAGCGTTGCTGTATGTCAGATGTATTTCGCGCCCTCAGGCATCGTGTAGAAGGTGGGATGGCGATACACCTTGTCATCCGCCGGGTCGTAGAAGCTTTCGGCGTCCTCGGGGCGGCTGGCGTGGATTTGCTCGCTCTTCACCACCCAGATGCTGTTGCCTTCCTGTCGGCGGGTGTATACGTCACGTGCGTTCTCGATGGCCATGTCGGCATCGGCGGCGTGAAGGCTGCCCACGTGTTTGTGGTCGAGGCCGCGTTTGCTCTGGATGAAGATCTCCCAGAGGGGCCAGTTGTTGGGGTTTTCGCTCATTGGTTTCCGGTGGTACGTGTGGTAGGTCGACCCAGTGGGTCGACGCTACGGGTGCTTCGATCGTGAATCATGCAGCTTTTCGCTTTGCTTTCTTGGCAGCATAGGCCACGGCGGCATCACGCACCCAGGCACCCTCGTCGTGGGCCTTGTTGCGCGCTGCGAGGCGTTCCTTGTTGCAGGGGCCATTGCCGGCCACCACGTTGTTGAACTCGGTCCAGTCGATGGCGCCCCAGTCGTATTGCTTCGTCTCTTCGTTCCACTTCAGGTCCGGGTCGGGGATGCTGAGACCAATCACTTCCGCCTGTTGTACGGTGCGATCGATGAAGGTCTGGCGCAGCTCGTCGTTGCTCTGGCGCTTGATCTTCCACTTCATGCTCTGTGCGCTGTGGGGGCTGTTCGCATCCGTGGGGCCGAACATCATCAGGCTTGGCCACCACCAACGGTTCAGGGCATCCTGCGCCATTTCCTTCTGTTCAGGCGAACCCTTCGCCAACACGGCCATGATCTCGTAACCCTGCCGTTGGTGGAAGCTCTCTTCCTTGCAGATGCGCACCATGGCACGAGCATAGGGGCCGTAGCTGGTGCGGCACAGCATCACCTGGTTCATGATGGCGGCACCGTCCACCAACCAGCCCACTGCGCCGATGTCAGCCCACGTCAGTGTGGGGTAGTTGAATATGCTGCTGTACTTGGCTTTGCCGCTCAAGAGGTCGTCGATGGTCTGCTCGCGGCTGGTGCCCATGGTCTCCACAGCGCTATAGAGATAGAGGCCGTGACCGGCTTCGTCCTGCACTTTGGCGAGTAGGATAGCCTTGCGCTTCAAGCTGGGAGCCCTGGAGATCCAGTTTCCTTCGGGAAGCATGCCGACCACCTCGCTGTGCGCGTGCTGGCTGATCTGGCGGACCAGGTTCTTGCGATACGCGTCCGGCATCCAATCCTTGGGTTCGATCTTCTGCTCGGCGTCGATCTTGGCTTGGAAGAGCTCTTCCAGATTCTTCACTTCGGTCATGGTTTTCACTCAGGTGGCTAAGATAATGGGGCTAGGCGGGTCAAGGCTGATATCCGTCATGGAATGAACGATCCTGGGGGCTTGTTGGTTCATCATTCTCCCGCTCCCACTAGGACCGCTATTTTCGCCACCCCAATGACCTCGCCCCGTATGGCCCGATTCCATCCTCTTGAAGTTGCCACTGTTCATCTCGAAACCCCGGACGCCATTGTGGTAGGGTTTCGTATCCCTCCGGCCTTGCAAGAGGAATACGCCTTCACGCATGGGCAATACGTGACCTTGAAACTCACGGTCAATGGGGAAGAATTGCGTAGATCCTACAGCATTTGCAGCAGTCCACTTGACCCGCATGAGCTGCGGATCGCAGTGAAACAGGTGAAGGGTGGCCGCGCCAGCACGGAACTCGTTAGCAAGTTGAAACAAGGAATGACCTTGGACGTGATGACGCCCATGGGCAATTTCACGACCGCCTTGGATGCCGGTAAGGCGCGCCATTTCGTGGCTTTCGCTGCGGGTAGTGGGATCACGCCGATCCTGAGCATTCTCAAGACCGTTCTCCGTTCCGAGCCAAAGAGCCGTTTCACCTTGTTCTATGGCAATACGGACAGCGACCGGATCATCTTCAGAAAGAAACTGGACGAGTTGAAGGCCCAGCATGGTGATCGCCTTGCGGTGCACCACATTCTTTCACAGGGCAAGGATGAGGATGCGCTTTTCAACGGCCGCATCACAAAGGACAAGGCAAAGCAGTTGTTGTCCCGATTCGTCGCAGACACCTTGGATAAGGAATTCTTCATCTGCGGTCCGGAGCAGATGATGGTGAATGTGAGCGAGGCGTTGGAGGGTATGGGCGCGGACAAGAAGACCATCCATGTGGAGTTGTTCTCAAGTCCCGTCACCAACGAAGCGAAGAAAGCACCAGTGGAGGTGGGCGAAGGTGCATTCACTGGAACCGCACAAGTGAAGGTCATCATGGATGGTCGCGAGACCTTGCTGACCATGGACGCCAGTGGTGATTCGGTGCTCGATGTGGCCTTGGATGCCGGTGTGGATGTTCCATTTGCGTGCAAGGGCGCTGTTTGTTGCACCTGTAAGGCCCGAGTTGTTGAAGGGAAGGTGGAGATGGCCATGAACTACGCCCTCACCGATGAGGAGGTGGCTGATGGTTATGTGCTCACTTGCCAAACACATCCACGATCCGCCACTCTGACGATCGACTACGATCAACACTAGGCACGAGCCTATGGAAAGGATCGAGGCGGGCTTACGGGCCCGCCTCGCTGTTCTTCCCGCCTTGGTTAGGTTGTTTGTAAGGCAGGGGAGAAGAAGGTGTCACATCAGAACGTGGCGTTGGCGTAGCCAGCCAGTTTGGTCTGAATGTGGGTGAGGTAATGTTCGCTGTGGTAGAAACCACCGAGTTCTTCGTTGTAGCGAATGATCGCTGAAGGGAAGTCAGTGTAGAACGGGTCGATGTTCGATGAGGCTTCTTTCTGCAGGCTCAACGTGCATACATAATCCGGGTATTTCACGAGATCCTTGGGCAGCACGGTCTCGATGATCACGATCTTTTCCTGGAAGCCTGGCTTCACGATGCGGACGGTGTAGCTGGCATCGATGTCCAGTTCCAATTCGAATTTTCCACGCTTATCGCTTTCGAGCTTACCTAGCTCCGCATTGTCCTTGTACAGCAGAACGTGGTAGTCCGAAGCCTTTTGGCCATCGATCAGCACTTGACCGTGAACAGGGAGGTACCAGCCCTCGGCTTGGTCGCGGCGGTCAACAAGCTTGCCCTGGCCGAATGCGATGGATGAAATGAGCAGTGCACCGATCACGGTGGTAGCGAAGAAAAGGGGCCTGCGTTGATTGGTCGGGTTGTTCATGCGGGTGGCGATTTATCGCGTACAGGGCTTGTCTACGCAGTTCGGCCTTGAAGGGTTACGCTCAAGCCACCTTGATGAACGGGATGGCCTCGGAACGTGCCGTATCCGTTGGGAAGGCCACATGGATCGTGGTTCCCAGCCCAGGTGTGCTCTCTGCCCATGTTTCTCCTCCATGCTTAGCGGCGATACGATGAACGATGGCTAAGCCCACACCGGTGCCCTCGAATTGTTCGGCTTTGTGCATACGCTTGAATACCCCGAAAGCCTGGTCCTTATTCTGCGCGTCGAATCCGACTCCGTTATCCTTAACGAAGACAATGTCCCTGCCTTCCTTCCTATGGTGTCCAATGATGATCTCCGGTCGTTCTCGGTCCCGGGAGAATTTCAGCGCATTTGAAAGCAGGTTCTGGATCACCACGTTCACCATGGGGGCATCGGCAATGATCACTACGGCCGGGTCGATCTCCATTTGGATCTGACCCCGACGGTCCTCCGCGACCTGCTCCATCACCACCTGCTCCACCAGTGGGAGCAGAGCCACGTTTCGACGTTCGAGTTCGCGCGTATTGGTCTGTGAGAATCGCAGCAGGTCATCCACCAATTGAAGCATGCGTTTGGTTCCGTTGTTGATGCGATCCGCGAGGTCAACGTACTCCGTGGCTTGTCCACTTTCCAGCGCCGAACTGTGCAAATGGTCGCTCAAGGCCGCAATGTTCTTCAGGGGTGAACGGAGGTCGTGTGCAACACTGTAGGAGAAAGAGCCCAGATCCTCGAGAGCTTCCAACAACTGACCGGTCCGTGCAGCGACGCGTTTGTCCAGGTCGGCGTTCAGCTTCATCAGCCGGTTCTGCTCTTGTTTGCGGTCCGTGATGTCCTTGATAACGGCTTGGAACACATCCTTACCATATGCGTGCTTTCCGAGGTAGGTGGCGGTCATCAAGCAATCGATGATATTACCTGATCCGGTCTTTATCGTCAGATCCACATTGGTGAAGGCGGTGCCTACACGGTTGGCACGCAAGCTGCGGACGAGGTCCCTTGCATTCTCCAGGTGCTCTTGGAACGGCATGGATAGCAACTGATCCATCGGAAGGCCCACCAGTTTTGAACAGGCTTTGTTCGCCTCGATCACGTTGCCTTGATGATCCACGATTACAACAGGGTCGCCCGAGGTATCGAAGATCTGTCTGTACCGGTGCAGGAGGGATTCGTTCGCTTCGCGGAGTGAGAGCGTCTCATGTGCCTGCCGGATCTTCAGCAGGAGATCATTCTCGTCCCACGGTTTGGTGCAGTAAGCAAAGATGCCGCCCTCATTCACGGCCGCGATCACGGCCTCCAGGTCGGCAAAGCCGGTGAGGAGCATACGCATGGACCGTGGGAATCGCTCTTTGGCAATGGCCAGGAACTCGGATCCGGTCATGTTCGGCATGCGCTGATCGGAAATGATCACATGCACCTCCTCGGAAGCAAGCATGCGCAAAGCCTCCTCGCCTGAATTCGCGAGCAGCACATCCATTTCTCGACGGAATGTGGACCGGAAGGATTTCAGGTTGTTCTCTTCATCGTCAACGAAGAGCACTCGTATTCGGGATCCGTTCATTGCTTATGCGCGTTGTTCATTCCGTCGGGCATGACGGATAGGTAGTAGTATTCGTATGGAGGTTCCTTGGCCCACTTCACTTTCAACGGTGATGTGGCCGTGATGATCCTCTATGATGCCGTATACGATGGCCAAACCCAATCCTGTTCCTTCACCTACCGCTTTGGTGGTGAAGAAAGGGTCGAACATGTGTGCTTTGACCTCCTCACTCATACCCATGCCATTATCTCGGACCTCGATGGCGACATGATCATCGACAACCTCGGTCAGAATGGTGATACTCGGATCCCTTCCTGTATCATTCGCTTGGGTGGCTTGGATCGAGTTCGTGAGGATGTTCATCAGGACCTGGTTCACCTTACCGGGAAAGCACTCGATCATAGGAAGTGCACCGAGTTCTTGCTGAATGCTCACCACTTCGCGGATCTGCGGAGCGAGCAGGGTCAGTGTATTGCGCAATCCTTCATGGATATCCGTCTCCTTCAGGTCATCCTCGTCGAGCCGCGAGAAGTTCCTAAGTCCGCGTACGATCTCAGCCGTGCGGCTCGATCCTTCTGATATGCTGCCGATGATATCATCCAGCTCTTCGATGGATTCGGAGATACCAAGTTGCTGTTCCCGCTCTTTCAAGGCTTTGAGTTGGATCGCGGCTTGTTGGGCATCCAGCGAACGGTATCCTTCCATCACTTCGAGGATCTCCGAGATGTTCCGGCGCAAGGGCTGGATATTGCTTGTGATGAAATTGATGGGGTTATTGATCTCATGGGCAATGCCTGCGGTGAGTTGACCGAGCGAAGCCATTTTCTCTGCATTGACAAGCTGGGTCTGCGTGCGCTTCAAATGCGCATTGCTCTCTTGCAAAGCATGCGTGCGCTCGTCCACCTTCCGTTCCAGCATGATGTTCTGGTCGCGTATGATGCGCTCGTTCTCTTGGGACATGCGCAATGCTGCCGCTTGGGAATTCTCCTTTTCACGGCGGAGCACGTTGATCTTGTCCGCGAGACCGAAAGAGAGCAGAACGACTTCTGCAACGGAACCCATGGGCATCATGTACGTGGTGACCCAGTTGTAGGGCAGGATACCCATGTCCTTCATGATGTAAACGGTGACCCCGATAAGGAACAGGCTCCAAGCGATGCAGAAGAACCGCGCCGGTGGAAAGCCGCGCCTCCAGACCATGTACGCTGATAGGACCAAATAGAAGGCGAAGGATCCAACGGCGACTTGCAACAGCTTGTAACCCAATAGTTCGTATCCCGAGAAAGTGATCGCCAGTGCAGTGAGGAGAAACGCATAGAACCACCAGGTCAGTCGTTTGAATCGAGGGATATACTTATCCGACCGTATGAAGCCGTGCATGAACTCGCTGGCGGCTATGGCAGTGAGGACGGTCAGTATCTGGGAAGAGAGCACAGCGAAAGAGGGAGCATTTGGCCACAGGTATAGCTGGGCATAGCCCATGAAGTTGACCTGCGTCACGCTGACCAGCAGGATGTAGATCACGTAGTACAAGTAGTTCCTATCCCGGATGGAGAAGTAGACGAATAGGTTGTACAGTCCCATCACCAGGAAGATCCCGAAGCAGCCACCCGCGATCAATCCGCGGAGGTCGTGGTCGATGATGTAACCGGGGCCGGAATTCAGGACGACCGGAACGCGCAATTGCTTGTTCGAGGAAACATGGAGCAACACCCACTCCGTTGCACCGATCGGAATGTCCAGAGCGAAGGTGTAAAGTGCATCATGCAGAGCCCTTGTTGACACCGCACGGCCCTGGCCGGTCGCGCAAACCAGTTCTGGAATTGCGCCTTGCGCGGTGTATACATCCAATTGGTCGATCTCCGAATTGGGGATCTGCAGCATGACGATGTCCTCGCTGCTGTTGTTGGTCAGTGCAAAGCGCAACCAGTACGCAGATGAAGAGATACCCAGATTCGGGACAGGATCCGTGCTTATTCGGTAATCTGAATGCGAAAGGGCTTGTTCCGCTGAGTATTCCCTTAAAGGGTCCTCCAGGATCTCAATGCTCCGACAGACCCTTGAGTGGAGCGAGCTATCCGTGAACGAGATCACCGCACTACGGTCGAAGTTCGTCCCGAACGACCATATTGGAAAGAATAGGAGAAATAGGGCCTTGGGCCAGCGCATGTCCGGCGTTCATACGCAGGAGCTAGGAACGAGGTTCTGAAGATCACGCCGAATAGTACATCCGGGAACGCTCGATCTCGGAGAACTGGGTGGTGAGTTTCAGGTCTCTCAAGAGGTCCAGACTATAATGAACCGAGACAGGACTTCCAGTAGGTTGCTCCATAGCGATCTGGTCCGGTCTCATCCTCAGGCTTAGGATACGTTTGCGATGATGTTCACTTACTGCATCGACGGCGATCAGGTCATCTGCGACCAAGGCAATGGCTTTGATGGAAGGGATCGGGTAGGTGAACGTACCTCCTAGACCAACTTCATCCATGATGCGGAATCCGACCCTGAGGGGGTGATGCAACGTGTAGTGCGCCACGAGGCAAACCAGACTGGAAAGGCCCAATTGACTGGTAAGGGAAGTGCTGGCGTACCCAAGCAGCAGGGGCAAGCCCTTCCGCACGTATCGATTGGAGATCCAAAGGCCACAGAGCTCAGCGTTATTATTGCTCAAAAGCCTTGCCAGTGTAGTTGCCACCTTCGGGTCCAGATCACCGATCGCTTGTTCCATCGGCAAAGGCTCTCCGGGTTTGGCGAACTGGATACGGACGCCTCCCACCATGCCCAATTCCGCATCCTCGGCTACGATCACATATGTGTCCGGGTCGGTCATCCAGTGATCCTCGTTCGTGGTCACATGACTTATCCCGAAGTCTTCTAGCACCCTGCGGTGTTCTCGAAGGAACATGGCACACCCATCCGGGTCACGCGGGGCTTGGAACGCCCTGATGCGGAGAGGAGCAATACTGATCTCCATAGTTCAGGCTTTTAGGAGTGATCTCGAAATGAGGAGTTCCTCGACAGGAAGTCGCAGCGACCTTGCACTGGGGGCCTCGGAACGGGAAAGGCGGACCAAGAACAGAGGACGTTCACCTTGGATATTCCAAAGTGCCTCGAACTGTTGTTCGATCGAACCCAGCTCGGCCCGTTCGCGCTCTCGAAGACCCTGCATGGGAGAGCGCAGTGCGTGGGTGAGGAAGATCGGGGCCGAGATGGGATGCACAGCCCAGCCTTCCGCATTGGCCGTCATCCAAAGGCGTTCGACCGCTCGCCCTCCAGCTAGTCGCTCCTGCACGGAATCTCCGGAAATGCTAACGAGTATGACGGCGGATGCCGCTTGGATCGAACGTCGTGCAAGACGTTCCAATCCTTGTCCAGCGTGCCAGCTATCGACCAAGGCCATGGCTCTCGGATCCGAAGCGACCTTCAATCCCGCTACTTCCACAGGCCCTACCTCAAGTGTAGCAATGTCCAGTCCGTCCCTTTTGCCTTCTGCTTCTTCCGCGTTCCATCGCAACTCATGAGCAAAGAACTCCCGATGGCCAATGGGGTTCACAACGCGGATCCGCTCTGCAGCTCCGCACAAGGCGGAGATCTCCGCAAGCTTCTCGGTCTGGTCGATCAGGTGTCCATGACAGCCTTCTATCGAGGTGATGGCATGCATCAGCTTGTCAAGCACCGCGTTGGGCAGAGGTTCGCGGGCGACCACCTTGCGGTTCGTGCATCGCACGCCGATCATATCATTCAACCGCTCGGGTGCTGACAACTCTTTTCCGACCAAGGCACGGAATGCGACGGCACCTGAAAGGGCAGGTTGGCTCGTGAGGGGAGCAAGTGAAACCTCGGCGTTCAAACCGAGAGCAACAGCGCGCTGGCTGATGTTCTCGATGCAAGTCCCCAGGGCGATCTGTGCGATCAAATGATCCGGGTCCCAAAAGGAAGCTGACCGGGCAATGTCATGGAAGATCAGCAGGCGGTTCTGGTGCCAGGCGAATTTCCAAGGCTGCATATTGCCAGCGCTAGGGGCCGAAGCACCGGCTTCTAACAGTTCGGCCAGTTGCGCCTCGTTCAGATCAAGGCAGCCTGCGGACAGTGCGGGTAAAGCCGCTCCGATACCATCAAGGTCTGCGTCGGGGATGGTGAACGGAAGGGTAGGCTCTGGAAGAGTTGGTTCTGGAATGGACTCATCCGCGATCAAGTCATCCAAGTCGATGAACCAGCGGCCTGATGCGTGCAACTGGTCCAGAGCGATTCGCCTTACAGCGTCGCCGGCCAAGGCTCCCCCAAGAACAACGGAGGTTGCCAATTGGGGCCAGGAACTCACTGTTTGGCCTAGTTCAATGACCGAGGCCTTCATGCGGGCGCTAAGCGTTTCAACCCCGCTTATTGGAAGCATGTATGGCACCTTTTCCTCGGCGGTCATGGGTCTTCCGGCGGCATTCAGGTCCAAATGGTCGATCCACCCGTGCATCAATGGTCGGTCCGGCTCCAGGTCGAATCGTTCGATGTCCAAGCACCCACGATCGCTCATGTCCATGACCACCGGAATACCAAGCGCCTTGGCTTTCTGTCGCGCGTAGATCTTCACATCCACACTGTCGCACTCCTCGACCAGAACATCCAAGTTGCCGCCATCGGTCAGGAAAGCATCGATGCTACCTGGCGTTATTCCGTCAGGGTAGATCACCACCTTCAAAAAGGGGTCGAGTTCAGCGACCTCACGAGCCGTGTTGACCACCTTCGAGGTCCCCAATTCGTGGACTCCGCTGCGGATCCTATTCAGGTTGCTGAGTTCGAGGGTATCGAAATCGGCGATCCGCAATTCGCCACAAGAACGTTCGAGTGCCATGGTGAGGCAAGCACTTTGACCAACACTTAAGCCTATGACACCTATTTTCTTGGTAGACAGGAGATTTTGCTCAATCGTGGTGATTTTGTTCCGATTCCGATCCGTACGGACTTCTATGAATTCGGTTTCGTCCAATAGGTGCACCAAGCGCTTGGACCATGGGTAATAGACCCATACCCCGTAATGCTTGGGCTCCGTGCCGTTCAGGCGGGATATAGCAGCTGCGTCAAGTTCGTCCTTGGAGAATCTCTTGGTCGGGTTCTGCGTACGCACAAGCTCGGTAAGCTGACCATGCAGCTCATCGTGCACGACGATATGCGGTTCTCGTTTCAGCAGGTCCTCCAGCCTGTCCCGATCGTTCGGGTCGTTAAGTCGGAAGAACACCGGCCGGTATGAGTTCCGGTCGGGTGCTGAAGCGGTGTCCAACGCTTCAAGCAGGGTATTCATCGGAGAGTTCGGAGCAATCGAAAGGTTCCTGAATTCGGGGGTGAACCTACTGCTCGAAAAGTTATCAACAAAATATTAACAACGAATGACCGAAACCTTTCGACCAGAAGCGGCGTACGACCGGCGACGAAACTCCCTCTACCGATGAGTGCAGCTCCCCAACTGGCGAAAGATCCCTCGCGCCCTTGCGTTCTTTTCGTGGATGACGATGCTGGCAATCGGCAGGCCTTCCAAGCTACCTTCCGCCGATCCTTCGACGTTCTGGTAGCGCGCGACCTCCGCGAGGCTTGGGAGCAGTTGGCAGGTAACCATGTCCACGTGGTCATCGCCGATCAACGTATGCCCTATACACCGGGGAGTCGGCTGCTGTCGCTCATCAAGGACCGCTACCCAACGATACGTCGCATGCTCATTACCGGCTATGCGGATATCGAAGCCATCATCGAAGCGGTGAACATGGCCGGGGTTTCACGCTATATCGCCAAGCCATGGAACGTCGACGAGTTGTCCTTGGCCATGCATCAAGCCTTCGACGAGGTCAAGGCCGAAGAGGAACAAAAGGCCTACACAGAGCGCCTCGTGACAGCGAATCGCCAACTGGAGTTCGCTCTGCGCCAACGGTTGATCTCGTAGAGGTCCTTAGCGAAGTCCATCCGACACGACCATCAGCGCCTCTGCCCATCGGCCGGGGCGCTTTTCTTTGTGGCATGAAGCAGTTGTTCGTCAAATGGTCTTTCCCGGTGTTATTGATGTTGTTGTCGGGTGCTCGATCGGCGAACGCTCAATGCGATCGTTGGCAACAGCGTGTATCCTATACCATGGATGTATCGCTCGACGGTCGGTCACATGCGTTCCTAGGGACGACCAAGCTGATATACACCAACAACAGTCCAGATACACTGAAGGAGGTGTTCTTCCACCTCTATTTCAACGCTTTTCAGCCAGGCAGCGAAATGGATGTGCGTTCGCGTTGGATCCAGGATCCGGACAGCCGGGTGGGCGCACGGATCATAGAGCTGACACCGGAGCAACAGGGCAAATTGGTGGTTGATCGATTGGTGCAGGACGGGAAACAGGCCGAGTTGGAACACTTGGGCACCGTTCTGAAAGTTCGATTACCCAAACCGCTGTTGCCGCACAAGTCCACCACAATGGAGTTGGCCTTCAACGGCCAAGTGCCCGTTCAGATCCGCCGGAGCGGTCGCGACAATGCGGAGGGCGTGGCTTACAGTATGACGCAGTGGTATCCCAAGATCGCGGAATATGACCAGCGCGGCTGGCACGCATACCCGTACGCGGGGCGTGAGTTCTTCGGCGTGTGGGGGGATTTCGACGTTACGCTTCATTTGGATAGCGCCTTCACGGTTGCTGCCACCGGCGAATTGCAGAACGCGCTGGAGATCGGCCATGGATATCCCACAGGGAAGAAGAGTGTGAAGCGACCAGCCTCATCAACGTTGGATTGGCACTTCGTTGCGAAGAACGTACACGATTTTGCGTGGGCTGCTGACCGCGCCTACAAGCACACCATCAAGCAAGTGCCTGACGGACCACTGCTGCACTTCTTCTACAAGGATGAGCCCCAGTATGAAGAGGCCTGGAAGGACCTGCCGGACCATATGGTGCGCAGCTTCCAGTTCATGAACACCCATTTCGGCGTTTATCCGTGGCCGCAATACAGCTTCGTACAAGGGGGTGATGGCGGCATGGAGTACCCGATGATGACCCTGATCACCGGGAAACGACGCATCGGAAGCTTGGTGGGCGTGAGTGTTCACGAGAGCGTGCACAGTTGGTACTACGGCGCGCTGGCCAGCAATGAAGGCCGGTACCCTTGGATGGATGAAGGCTTCACCGAGTATGCGGGCAGCGAGGTGATGCAGGAACTCTTCCCGCGACCCGAGGATCCGCATGCCAGTGCGTTCGCGGGATATGCGGCCTTGGTGAAGAGCGGCGATCACGAACCACCGAGCATCCATGCCGATCATTTCATCACCAACAAGGCGTACGGCACCACCGCCTACAGTTTCGGCGAGCTGTTCGTGGATCAGCTCGGTGCCGTTGTAGGGGAGAAGACCTTGAAGAATGGGCTGCTGCGGTATTTCGATGTGTGTAAGTTCAAGCACCCGGAGCCGATCGACTTCGAGCGGGTGATGGAGAAGGAGAGCGGCTTGGAACTCGACTGGTATTTCGACGAGTGGATCAATACGATCCGCACCTTGGATTACGGGATCCGAAGTGTGATGGGCATGAACGGTGGCGTCCAGATTGAACTGGAACGGAAAGGCGAACAACTGATGCCTGTGGATATCCTGATGGAAATGAAGGACGGCCGGATCATGGAATTCCATGTGCCATTATCACTTCAACGAGGTGTGAAAGCCATTGATTCTGAGGAGACCGCATTCACCGCGTTGGAGCCATGGCAGTGGACCGATATCACCTACTCGTTCAATGTTCCAGTGCCACTGAGCGAAGTACGGATGGTGGTGGTGGATCCCTTGGCGCGCATCGCTGATATGGACCCCTCCAACAACGTTGTGGAACTGCCCGAAGGCGCAGAGGGCTTCTTGAAGCCCTGATCGGTCAAGGCGTATCGTTCAAGAACTTCCGCAGAACCTCATCGAATGCCTTCGGACGTTCGAGGTTCGCGACATGGCCCGTGCGCGGAATGGTCCTCCAATGTGACTCGGGAAGGTTATTGCGCCGCAGAATGGCCATGCCTGTTGTGTTCGGGATCAGCTCATCCCGTTCGCCCCAGATCAGGTACACGGGCATTTTCCAATCGAAGGCCTTGGTAGCGAAAAGCGGTTCGTTATCCATCAGGTCCTTGATCAAGGTGACCTGTGCCGGGCGGAACGGTTTCACATTGGCCTCGTAGATCTGATGCAAGATGAAGCCGGGTATGGGTGGGTTGTGATAGAGCGCCAACTTGATCCCGTATCGTAGGTCCTTCACCTCGGGTGTGCCCATGATGGCGAGCATGCCCGGAGCTCCCACGCTACGTGCGACACTGTCCGCGACGGCGGCGGTGTAATCGCTTACCAGTCCATCGTAGATAACCAATTTCTTCACACGGTCCGGATGCAGTTCGGCCAAACGCGCTGCCACACCACCACCATAGCTGCTTCCCACCACGTCGATCGGCCCTTTGACATCCAAACTATCCAACAGCAGAACCACATGCGCCACTTGTGCATCGATGTTACCGCCGGGTGCGAAGCCCCAATCGGGTGTGCTCTTTCCGTGGCAGAGCAGATCCGGGAGGATGGCATCATAATCATCGCTCAAGAACTTGGTGGTCTTGCTCCATTGTTGTGCACCGGTCCCGGTATAGCCGTGGATCAATAGGATCTTCTTCTTGCCGGTATCACGCGCCCACGCATGATGCGCACCATGATCATCAGTGAACGTATGCGCGCTATAGTCCGCGCGGATCAATCGGTTGGCGCTCGAACGCTGTTGCATGCGCGCCACGTTGCACGAGAAGAGCAGCAGTGCAAGCAGGGGCGCAAGGCGTTGGAACATGCACAAAGGTAGAGCCGCCTCCATCCGTTAACGGACCTGCACGTTAACATCCGTGTGGTCCTGGCTCCACAGGCCAACTGTTCAATCAGCCACTGGCATTGCGTCCACACGCCGATCGATGTTCAGGATCGGGAAATTCGACGCATTGGTGCTATGAAATTGGACAACACTCTGCGGATCTTCGAAACCGCTCTGCAAGTTATGGTCGGGAAAAGGTGTGCGATATCTTCCTTGCGGTTCAACTGTGAGGCCACTGCGCCGAACATCCGGAACTTGTGGTAATCGCCCGAGGAAGGAACTTGGAACCGGGCATTCACGTTCAGTGTATCGCCACCCCACAATTGACAGAAGCAGTAGTTCAGAGCTTGCGATCCCAAAGAAATGTCACAACTACCCGGTGCTACGTTGATCGGATGGAATCCCTCTTTCCCCGACAAAGCGAAGGTCTGATCATGGTCCGTCACATGGATCTTCGCATTCAACGCCTCGATGGACTTCTTGTATTCGGGGTACCCGGTCAGCAGTGTTTGCCGGTATATGTTCCCGTTTGCGATCAAGGTTCGAAGGTCCACAGTCTCACTCATGACCAGGCTACGATCGGGAATCTGCCGCACATCATCAAGATACTTCAACACGGACCCGGAGGAATCCCATACTTCGCCGAACGACCAAGTGTCACCTGGGTAGAGAACAACACAATCCCTTCGAAGTTGCTCTTGAATGAAAGAATGGACCCCATCGATCCGATTCATTCCTGTGTTCATGTATGCATTTTCGACATGGCAGAAGTGCACGAAGCTGGCGAAAGGGATGATGGACTTCGGGTCAAAGTGGTCCACTTGGATCCGGATACGCTCTAATTTCTCTCGTGAAGCGTCTTCTCGTAATTCGATATCAGCAGTATTCCCGACCTTATTGGCGTAGCCGAACTGGGTACAGAGTACATCTATTCTGCCCAGTGATCGCGACAACTCGGCCGCCTTCTCAGTGGTATCAACCACGCAATCATTCAGGTTCAATAAGGTCCATTGTCCGGCTTTGAACAAGGCATAGGAGTCTCCATCCGTATACGGGTCGCAGCGAATATCGAAGTCATCACCCAAACGGTAGAGAACGTCTTGTTTCAACTCTACGATCGTCAAGAAATCCAACTTCTTGCAGTAGGATGCCACCTTTCGATCAGTGGTCTCTTGGAATAGAACGGTGATCTTCTTGCGATATTCCAACGGGATCTTCAGAAGGTTCTGGGGTGCGAAGTGATCCGGATGTTCGTGAGAGAACCATATGTGGGTGATCTCCTTGAAATCCTCGAATCGCAATTGAGTGCGGGACAACAACGCCCATCCGTTGTCGAAGGCCATGCCTTCCATCCATGGGTCACAGATCAAGCGCACCGAGCCGTATTCAAGGATGAATGAGGCGTGGTTGACGAAGGTGATCCTCATGACTGCTTGCAGCTTCGGCGAAGCTAGTGAAAGGTGAATACCTCCTTCGTTGATCCACTTTCACTCGCTCGCATTTGATCCATTTTCAGCCATGACGAACTACTTGATTCCGATGGGCAAGAAGTGGGTGGTGAACACAATCGGAACCAGATCGGGAATACGTCGTGGGGAGGATTACACCGAGATCTCTTCCTCCAGATGTCCACTAACCAGTTTCTGTTGCAATTCCGTGGCCACTGGCATGTATTGGTGGAAGCATTCGCTATACGAACCACGCCCTTGCGTGAGACTGCGCAAGGTGGTGCTGTAGCGATCCAATTCGGCCAAAGGTGTATGGGCCTTGATGATCTGGTACCGGCCTTGCGACTCGATCCCCATCACCACGCTGCGACGGCCCTGCAGGTCGGTCATCACGTCGCCCATGAGGTCGGCGGGTACGCGCACCTCGATCTCCTGCACGGGTTCCATCAGTTGCGGTGCGGCGTTCACGAAGGCCTCTTTGAAGGCCATCAGTCCAGCTATCTTGAAACTGATGTCGTTGCTGTCCACGGGATGCATCTTGCCATCGTGGATGACCACGCGGATGTCGCGCGCCGGTGATCCGGTCAGCGGCCCTTTCTCCATCTTCTCCATGATGCCCTTGAGGATGCTCGGCATGAACTTGTTGTCGATCACGCCACCAACGATGCAATTGTAAAAGACCAATACACCACCTGTTGGTAGGTCATGAACCTCCTTGCCTCGGACGCTGTGTCCGGTCGGATCCGGCATGCCCTCGTACCACGGTTCGATCTTCAAGTGCACCTCGCCGAACTGGCCACTGCCACCGGTCTGTTTCTTGTGGCGGTAGCTCGCTTCGGCCGGTTTGCGGATCGTCTCGCGGTAGGGGATCCTGGGACTGCCGAACACCGCATCCACTTTATAATGGTGGTTCAACTTCCACTTCAACAGGTTCAAGTGCAGTTCACCTTGACCACCCACGAGTTGCTCAGCGGTCTCGCGGCTGTAGGTCAGTACTACGGTCGGGTCTTCCTTCTGGATCTCCAGCAATGCAGCATGGAGCTTCTCTTCTTGCTTCAACTCGTTGGCTTTGATGGTGAGGCGCAAGCGGGGTTCGGGAAAAGCGATGGGTTGAAGTTTGATGGCCTTGCCGGGTGCATGCAGCGTATGCGCTGTGGAGGTATCCTTCAATTTGATGGTGCCTCCCAGATCGCCAGCAATGAGCTTCTCCACATGCTTGCGCTCTTTGCCATCGACGATGAAGAGCTGATTGATCCGTTCGGTTGAACCGGTATCATCGTTCACCAGGTCCATGCCTTCCTTGACCTCCCCGCTCATCACCTTGAAGAGCGTTATGTGTCCGGCGCGTGGTTCGATCACCGTTTTGTACGCGAAAAGGACAGCAGGTCCGTCAGCGCTGCAGGCCAAGGTTCCTCCCTCGACCAGCGGCTCGGTCGGCATTTCGATCGCGCTGGGGGCCACGTTGTCGATGAAGCCCATCAAGCGGCCACTGCCCATGTTACGCAAAGCACTCAAGCAGAAGACCGGGAAGCACGTCCGCTTCATCATGCCTTGTTTCAGGCCGAGCCGCATCTCATCTTCATCCAACTCGCCCTTGTCGAAGTAGTGTTCCATCAAGGTCTCGTCGTTCTCGGCGGCCTTCTCCACCAGCTCCTTGTGCAAGCCTTCGGCGCGTTCCTTCTCGCTATCGGGGATGGGCTGCTTCTCGGGCTTGCCACCGGCGTCCTTGAAGACATACATCGTCATCTTCAGCAGGTCGATGATGCAGTGGAAGCCATCGCCTTGATCCACGGGGTATTGCATCACGGTCACCGCGGTACCGAAATGATCCTTGGCTTGCGCGACGGTGCTGTCGAAGTCGGCATTGGCATGATCCAGTTGGTTCACCCCGATGATCACCGGACGGTCATATCGTTGCATGTGTTCCCACACCAGGTCGGTACCCACTTCCACGCCGTGATGGGCGTTGAGCAACAGGACACAGGTGTCGGCCACACGCAAGGCAGGCACGGTCTCGCCTACGAGGTCGTCGAGCCCGGGCGTATCGATGATGTTTATCTTATAGTTGCGCCACTCGGTATGCAGCACCGTACTGTACACGCTGCTACCGCGCTCGTGTTCCAGTTCGTGGTGGTCGCTCACGGTGTTCTTGTCCTCGACACGGCCGCGGCGTGGAATAAGACCCGCTTCGAAGAGCATGGTTTCGGCCAGCGTGGTCTTGCCGCATCCGTGGGATCCGAGCAGTACGACGTTCTTGATGTGTTTGGCATCGAAGATCTTCATGGCAAAAGGGCTTTGAGGTGGATGTTGGTTTCACATGCCACCGTGGAGGTCCCGGCTCTGCCATGCGCGAAGATCCAGAACGGGACGCGCGGAGGAGGTTTGAAGGTAATGTGCGGATCAGCGGATCCCAAATGCCGGGTGTCAGCTACGTGCGCGGAAAGGCCACCAACGAAAGAACCCCGGCGGTGACCGGGGCTTTTCAAGAATGTCCAATGGACCTCAGTTCAATGTCTCCGCACTGCGGTCGCCACCCAGCTTGCCCAAGCGTTCCATCACCTCCTGGTAGCTACCAGGAAGGTTCAGGTCCTTCAACGGGTCGAAGGCGAGTTCGTGCCCTCCTGGATGCGCATGGTAGGTACGCTCGATCGGTTCATTCGATACGATCTCTCCTTCCGTGGCTGGCTGCTCCTGCTTCATCGGTCCGCTCATCGTTGTTGCCCCGGTTATTCCATAGGCGGGCCGAATATAGGATCTTCGCACACCCCTTGATGACCTTGGTCCAAAGCCAACCGATCCACAGTCTTGGGTTCCTGATCAAAGGCGCGATCTTTGATCCCTGCACAGAATAGAAACCATCCACTGCCATGCCAATGCTCCGCACGCTTGCGATCGCCTACGTCTTCTCCCTATCCTCTACGTTATGGGCTCAAGTGAATTCGAAAGGCACCTTTCACGCTTCCATTGGTATCGCAGGTGGCGCGCATGCCACTCACTATGAGCAGACCACTTTCTTACTGGGCATCCCCATCGTCACAAAGGACGATGATGGCGCTGCCACGGTGACATACCCTATTCAAGTGGGGTATGGTTTCGCAGACTGGTTCAGCTTGGGGCTCATCATCGAGCCAGGCAACTACTTGGATTCCAACGCCACCCGCACCAATGGATTGGTCACTTTCGGTGTGGTTCCACGTTTCTACTTGGTCAACAAGGATCGATTCGCGTGGTCGGCATCGTTGCAACTGGGTGGCTCGGGCTTGCGCATCGATGATAGTGCACCCAGCAACGCAAGCGCAACCTACAAGGGTGCCAACTTCGGCATGGGTACTGGCGTGGGTTTCTACTTCACCGACCACATCGGCCTCAACATCGAAGCACGTTATCTCGCGAACAGTTTCACGCTGCGCGAATACATTGTGAATGGGAGCACCATCTCCTTGGACGACTTCGACGCGGTCCTCACCACACGTGGGGTGTTGCTGCAAGCATCCCTCGCTTTCAAGTTCTAGCGGAGCATTACCCGCGTACATTTGGCCCCGCACGTAGGTCCGAAGAGGGGAGTGTGCGGTGGAGCGAACCACCATTTGCCGACCTTGGAGGTGAAAAGGGAATCCCGTTAGAACCGGGAGCTGTTCCCGCAGCTGTAGACCACCGTAGCCGGTCGCACGATGCCACTGGATCCCGCAAGGTTTCCGGGAAGGCGCGGAACGGAAGGGGGTGAGCCAGAAGACCTGCCCGCGTGCTTGTTGTACCGGCCTCGGGAACAAGGTCGGGTGCTTGCGGTACAGGCATCCTTCATGTTCCGGGGTTTCACTCCATGAACGCCGCTCGGTGAAAGCGGCAACGCAAACCCCATTTCCATGTACCGTTCATTTCTCTCTGCTGGCCTCTTGGCTATAACCCTACGCGTTGGTGCGCAATCCTATGTGCACCAAGTACTTGTCCTCAGCGAAGGCTACTTCGATGTAGGCGCCAACGAACAAGTGCTCCCACCGACCCTTGGCAGTTACGATCCCACAACGGGCACGTATCAAACGGTGGCCACGCTCGCCGGTCCGCGCTTCGCCAGTGACGTCATCGTTGCCAACGGTTCCATCTATGTAGCGGCTGACGATCGCGTGTATCGCTTCGACGCGGACACGTACGAGCAGCTCGCTATGGCCGAAGTGGCCGGTGTGCGCAAGCTCGCCGTCTGGAACGACCTGCTCCTGATCACCCGTGGTGAACTAGGAGGACTGCCCCACTACTTCGAAGCCCGGGACCGCAACGGCCTCGCTTTCGTGCAGGCCATCACCCCCGCTGATGGGTTGCTTTTCTCCGTGGAAGGACTGCTCGTGGTGGACGACAAGGCCTACCTCGCTGTCAGTAACGCCTTCGACTTCGCCAACCTGCAGAGACGT
>CADEDY010000006.1:109211-157225 GCA_902826215.1 uncultured Bacteroidota bacterium | reverse complement strand
ATGCCCTTCCTGCTTTCCAGTTTACTGGTCGGTGTTTCGGTCTACATCCGCTTGAAGATGAGCGAGAGTCCCTTGTTCGCGGAATTGCAGGCCGAAGGGAAGACCTCCACGAACCCCTTGAAGGAGAGCTTCGGGAACAAGACGAATTTGAAGATGGTGCTGCTGGCCCTCTTCGGTGCCACCATGGGCCAAGGCGTGGTGTGGTACACCGGCCAGTTCTACGCGCAGAGCTTTTTGGAGAACGTTTGCCACGTCGACTTCGCGCAGTCGCGGACGATCCTGATCTGGGCCATCCTGTTCGCTACGCCCTTCTTCGTGGTATTCGGTGGCTGGAGTGATCGCATCGGGCGGAAGTGGATCATGCTCATCGGTATGGGCTTGGCTGTGCTGACGTATCGGCCCTTGTTCACTGCGCTCTATGACTTGAGCGATCACACCGCGCGCACCGAGATCGTTGAGATGCAGGACGTGGCAGCACGTGTAGCTGTAATTGATGGCAGCAACAACCAAAGTCGCACCACCATCACGCGACGGACCTACACGGATGGAATGATCGTCACCGAAAAGGTGGACGAGATCGCCTATGCTTCTCCATCACATGTCATAGAGGCCCCTTTGATCACTGTAAGCAAAGTGGTGGGGACGAACACGTATTGGTCCATGGTCGGCATCATCTTCCTCATGATCCTGTACGTCACCATGGTCTACGGTCCGATCGCCGCCTTCTTGGTGGAACTCTTCCCGACGCGCATCCGCTACACCTCGATGTCACTTCCCTATCACGTTGGCAATGGTGTCTTCGGTGGGTTGACCCCGTTCATCGCAACGCTGCTCACTACCTTGCATGTGAAGGATCCTTTAGTGGGCCTGTGGTATCCGATCGGCGTGGCAGCGCTCTGTTTCGTGATCGGTGCTTTATACGTGAAGGAAAAGGTCCGACCTGAAGCAGCCCGCACCTGATGGAAACCCTGAAACGTTTCGCTGGACTGGTGTGGATGGCCTTGGGGCCGCTCAGCATCGCCTTCTTGATCCGGACCGCAGCAGCAGAGATCGCGAAGAAGCCGGTGGTGGACACCATGATCCAATGGGGCGTTTTCGTGGTGATCTTCGTTCCGATCGCGATCGGCCTGGTGATCTTCGGCTGGTATGCCTGGAAAGGCGAGTACGATGAGCGTTGAGGCTTGAGTACGCAGAGAGGATCGCACACGGAGACACGGAGGCACAGAGCCCCCCTCTCCTTGGGAGAGGGGTTGGGGGTGAGGGTGCATTCCTCCGTGCCTTCGTGTCTCTGTGTGGACCGTATTCCATCCGAGCCCTCCTTTTCAAAGCTGGTACATTCGTCATTCAACCTTTCGCATGACCTTCGATCGCATTCGCACCCAACAGGACTATACAGACGCACACGCCAAAAGCGTAAGCGACCCGGAAGGCTTCTGGGCCGCACAGGCCGAAACCTTCACCTGGCGGAAAACGTGGGACACGACCTTGGTCTGGGATTTCGAGAAGCCCGATATCCAATGGTTCGCAGGCGGTAAGTTGAACATCACGGAGAATTGCCTGGACCGGCACCTGGAGAAGCGCGGCAACAAGCTGGCCTTGATCTGGGAGCCCAACGACCCGAAGGAGCGCTTCGTGCGCCTCACCTACCGCGAATTGCACGACCGCGTGTGCCGCTACGCCAATGTGCTGAAGCGCAACGGGATCAAGAAAGGCGATCGCGTGGCCGTGTACATGCCGATGGTACCGGAACTGATGATCGCCGTGCTCGCCTGCGCGCGGATCGGGGCCATCCATAGCGTGGTGTTCTGTGGCTTCAGTGCCCAAAGCCTGGCCGACCGCATCAACGACGCCGGTGCCGTGGCCGTGCTGTGCAGCGATGGCATGTTCCGCGGAGCGAAGGAAATGCCCGTGAAATCCGTGGTGGACGAAGCCTTGGAGCAATGCACCACCGTGCGCCGCGTGATCGTGACCGAAAGGGTACGCTGGGCCGTGAACATGGTGGCCGGTCGCGATGTGTGGCTGCACGAGGAACTCACGCAGGTCGGTGCCGATTGCCCGGCCGAAGTGATGGATGCGGAAGATCCGCTCTTCATCCTGTACACCAGTGGTAGCACCGGCAAACCGAAAGGCGTGGTGCATACCTGCGGCGGCTACATGGTCTACACGGACTACAGTTTCCGCAACGTGTTCCAAGTGGAAGAAAGCGATGTGTTCTTCTGCACGGCTGATTTAGGCTGGATCACCGGACACAGCTACATGGCCTATGGTCCAACGTTAGCGGGGGCCACGCAAGTGATGTTCGAAGGCGTGCCCACCTTCCCCGACCCAGGGCGTTTCTGGCAGATCGTGGACAAGCACGGCGTCACCATCTTCTACACCGCGCCCACGGCGATCCGGAGCCTCATGGCCTGTGGCATCGACCACGTGCTCCCCTATTCGCTCCATTCGTTGCGCGTGCTGGGTAGCGTGGGCGAACCGATCAACGAAGAGGCGTGGCATTGGTACAAGACCCATATCGGCAAGGGCAAATGTCCCATTGTGGACACGTGGTGGCAGACCGAGACCGGTGGCATCCTGATCAGCTCCATTGCGGGTGTGACGGATGAGAAGCCGAGCCACGCAGCCTATCCATTGCCAGGAATTCAGCCTGTCCTGTTGACGGCTGAAGGAAAGGAGATCACGGAGAACGAAGTGGAAGGTCTGCTGTGCATGAAATTCCCGTGGCCGAGCATCCTACGCACCACCTGGGGCGATCACGAGCGCTGCCGCCAGACCTACTTCAGCAGCTACACCGGCATGTACTTCTCGGGCGACGGCGCCAAACGCGATGCTGAAGGTCGCTACCGTATCATCGGTCGGGTTGACGATGTGATCAATGTGAGCGGTCATCGCTTCGGCACGGCCGAGATCGAGAGTGCGATCAACACCGCAAAGGGTGTCGTGGAAAGCGCAGTAGTGGGCTACCCGCACGACATCAAGGGCCAAGGGATCTACGCCTTCGTGGTCACCGAAAAGCCTGTTGAGGATCCCGAGGATATGCGCGGCAGCATTATCGAGTCGGTGGTGGCCAGCATCGGTCGCATCGCCAAGCCGGACAAGATCCAATTCGTGAGTGGCCTGCCGAAGACCCGAAGCGGCAAGATCATGCGGAGGATCCTGCGGAAGGTGGCAGAGAACGAACTGAACGCTTTGGGTGATACCTCCACGTTGTTGGATCCGGCGGTGGTGGACGAGATCAAGGGTGGCAAACTGTGAGCAATGCAAAGTTCCATAGCTAGCCAAATACACCTCTCGTCCAAAGGAAGGTGCCGACGTCTAATTTGAACAATGCGTTATGGAACCCCGCTCCCTTCTGCACAAGGCCTTGCATGTTGATCATGAATTCGTTCATGAGGGCCGTTTGATTCTGCGCGACCACCTCGCACTGGTCCGCACCCGCTTGGCCAACGAACGTACCGTGATGAGCTACATCAGGTCCGCCTTGTACCTGCTACTTGGTGGAATGGCGCTGCTCCAACTCAATGGCTATGGTGAGCTGCGCGTTGTGGGATGCCTGGCCTTGGGGCTTTCGGTGTTACTCCTTATAGTTGGCGTCTACCGGTACATCCAACTGCGAAGGGATCTGACCCGCTACTACGCGGCTTGGAAAGAACAGAAGAAAGCCGAACAAGTCGAAAGCGAACACGGAACGACTCTGTGAACGGTCACCCCTTCGCCGCCTTCAGCGTGTTCAGCAGCAAGCTCGTGATCGTCATCGGCCCCACACCACCGGGCACAGGAGAGATCGCTTCGCACTTCGGGGCCACTCCGGCGAAAGCCACATCGCCGACCAGTCGGAAGCCGCTCTTTCGGGAGGCATCCGGGATCCGGTGGATGCCGACGTCGACCACGACCGCGCCTTCCTTTACCATGTCCGCCGTGACGAATTGAGGTTTGCCGATGGCCACGATGAGGATATCGGCCTCGCGCGTGATGCGCGTCAGGTCCTTGGTGCGGCTGTGGGCCAAGGTCACCGTGCAATTGCCGGGGTATGCGTTGCGGCTCAGCAGAATGCTCATGGGTGTGCCCACGATGTTGCTGCGACCCAGCACGACACAGCGTTTGCCCGCGGTCTCGATGTGGTAATACTTCAGCAGCTCGCAGATCCCGCTGGGTGTAGCCGGCAGGAAGCCGGGCAGGCCCAGGACCATGTTGCCCACGTTCATGGGGTGGAAGCCATCCACATCCTTTCGGGGATCGATCGCTTGGATCACACGATCGGCATCGATGTGCGCCGGCAAGGGCAGTTGCACGATGAAACCATCGAGCCCAGGGTCGTTGTTCAAGCCCTCCACGCGCGCCAACAGGTCATCCTCCGTGATCGTCTCCGGCAAGCGGATCAAGGTGCTTCGGAAACCGACCTTCTCACAAGCCTTCACCTTGGCCTCCACATAGGTCTTGCTGGCACCGTCGTTCCCCACCAGCACAGCAGCCAAGTGCGGAGCCCGTCCTCGTTGCGCTTTCAGTTCGGCCGCCTCCTTGGCGATCGCTTCTTTCAACGCATCACCACAGCGCTTGCCGTCGAGCAGCTTGTAGGTGGTCGTGGCATTCATGCGGGGATGAAAGTAGCGATCAAATGCCTTCGCGTTCGCGCCACTTCGTGATGTGTGCCAGATGGTGGGTGCTGTGCCACACGTAGAGTTCCAAGGCCTCGCTCAAGCTGATCTCACGGTCCTGCTCCGGATGCACGAACACCCGCGCGAAGTCGGTCGCGTTCATGTGCTGCATCAGGCTCACCCAACGCGCGTGGGTGCCAGCGATGATCCCGAAGGAGGCATCCAGCGGCAGCGTACGCGCATCCACGTGTTCCGCCCAGAGCGCTTCGTTGTACGGCTTGATCACGGGCTTGTCCTCGGTGAGCGCCAACTTGAACCGGTGCAAGCTTTGCGAATGACTGTCGGCGATGTGGTGTACGAGTTGACGAATGGTCCAACCGCCCGGGCGATACGGGGTGTCCAATTGGGCATCGGTGAGATCCGAAACCGCATCGTGCAGGTTCTTCGGGAACGTCGTGATCACGCTGATGCATGCGGCGATGCGTTCAGGGCTTTCGGCCTTCGTACCCCGCACGAACTTGCCGACGGGGTACTTGAGCTGTTCGAGGTCGATGGTGTCCTTGGTCTCCATGGTCCTGTGCTTCTGGGAACCACGAAATAACAACGACCGCTCAACGTTCGGAACCAGAGATCCTCAGGAACACGCTTCGGGCTGAACGCCAAGCGCGATCGGGATCAAGGCGTCAAGACCACGTTCACGTAACGCACCAGGCCATTCCCGGTCGCCCGCAGCACATACACGCCCTTGGGCAGGATCCCCGCGTCGAACTGGATCGGGATGCCATCGATCGAGGCAGCGCGATGCTCAACGACCACACGACCGGTAGCATCCAGCAAACTCAACACCGTATTTCCTTCGAACGAACCATCGAACTGAACGGTGAACACGCCACTCGAAGGGTTCGGAAAGACCTGCAGCGCGCGCTGGGACATACCCATATCCACGACTACCATGTGCGAGACCGTCCCGGTTCCGTCAAAGTCGAACTGCCGCAGGCGGTAGTAACTGACCCCGTCCGGAACGGTGCCATCCTCCAAGCTGTAGTAGGTCGGCGTCATGGAATTGCCGGCACCCGCAACGTCGGCAACGGCATACCACGCTTGCGTGTCGGTGGAACGCTCCACGGTGAAATGGTCGTTGTCCCGTTCGCTCGCTGTGACCCATTCGATCAAAGCCGTGCGTGATGTACTCGGGAGAACGCTGAAGGAACTCAATTCGATGGGCAGCGGGGTCGCCGCGATATCGATGGTACCCAAGGTGAATCGACGTCCGTTCACCAGCGCGGTCACACCAGCGAACCGGTACTGCCCACCTCCGAGGCTCGTGGCACCACTGATCGGTGTTTCATCGGCAAAGACGGCGTCCCCATCGGTATCAACAAGCAACCGCAGATCACTGGCCGTTACGGACGAAAAGCTCGAAAGATCGAAGGTCATGTCAACAGCGCCCACATTGATGGGACTTCCGGATGTATTCACCTCGCTCACGCGCCAGACGCGGGCCCATCGACCCTGGACGCCGGCAGGCAGATCGGCTACACCAAAGGTGCCCAAAGCGCCTCCATCGTGTCCCCAGAAAAGGAACTCGGTATTGCCCAGTCCGGTCGGATTCGAGATCCGCACCACGCCAGAACCCTTGGAATCGTTGTGCAAATTGGTCGCATTCACACGTCCGATGCCCGAGACATCATGATCGAAGTTGCCTTGTGCGGGGTCGTCGTTGATGTAGAGATCGTTCGCACCGAGGCTTCGCGCGTATTTGGCAGCGAGGTAGTTGTTCACGATGATGCGTTGCGCACTGTTCAACGGTGCGTTGTAGGCGATCACCTCGGCCAGATCCCCGGAGATGTTTCGGCCGGTGGTACTTTGTTCGTTCCCGATGTACAAAGGCTGGTTGTTCACCTTGGGGGTCTTGTTCTCGTTGTCCGTGCCGACGTTCGTGCCGTTCTTGTAGACATCGCGCCCTACGGCGCTGGCGTAACTGTACTCGATGAGGTTGAAGTCCGTTGTCGTCACTTGGCCGGCCGGTGTGCTGAAGACCGTGCGCGAACCATCGGTGTACTTGATCGGCGTGTGGATGTTCCCATCCGAATAGCTCAGCATCTCGAAGTTCTCATCCGAGTCATCGCCCTTCGCCATCCACGCGTTGTAATCCTTTTGTACGTCAGCTTTCACGACGATGAAGAAGTGCCATTGCGTAAGGTCCAAGCTGCTGTGATCATTCACCCAGAGCTGATCCACGATACCGTCGAAATCCAGTGCCGGATAGCCGTTCACGGCACTGCTGGTCAAATACGGTGTGGCCAATGGTATGAGGCCGGGCACATAGGCATTGTTCCCGTTACCGGATCGGTCATCCCATTGCGAAACGAGCCCGAGCAGATGGCTCACACCGGAATTGGCATCGAGCCATAGCACGTTGTTGGTGCTGGATCCAATGCCACCGGGACCACTTTGGGCGGCGACGGATGTAACGAGCGGAACTGAAAGAATGAGGATCAGGCTACGCATCCGGATAGATCTGCGGCCCGTCTACGCACTATCGATGGATCAGGTTACTTTCTCTACGAACAGTTACCTACCGTCGACATGGAAAGAACGGCACTTGGACCGAATGGGTCGATCGGTATCGGACCGAAGCATGCGCGACACCGGTCCGACCGCCGATCGCATGTACGGGTCACTTCCTCTTCACCCCACGCTCAACCACGTGGCGGAACAAAAACTCCTCCGCATCCAGCACTTCGACCGCCGAGAAATGGAAGTCCTTCTTATCGTACGTAACGATACACGTACACGTTGCGCCAAGAGCGGAATGATACTCCAGCCCGTCCTCGATGTCAGCTATGCGCTTATCAGCCAAGGTCGCACGCGTTGCCTCTTGACCCACCGTGGTGATGCTCAACTTCTCGACCAACAGCGCGATCTTCTTGCGAGCGAGTTTCTTCCCGTTCTTCTTCTCTGCGAAGTAGGCTGCGATCGCCAGACAAAGCGGTGAGGTGTAGACGGTGAAACGGTCGTCGTCACAAAGGCTCAACACCCGAGCGCACGCACCGAATCGCGGGTACTCGTTACAGAGCACCGTCACTAGGATATTGGCGTCCAGGAAGATGCGCTTGGCTGCCATGGCTCACAGGGAAGAAAGGCGCACACGGAGGCACGGATACACGGAGGAATGCGCCCTCACCCCTAGCCCCTCTCCCAAAGAGAGGGGGGCGCTCCGTGTCTCCGTGCCTCCGTGTGAGATAGTACCCATGCTCAGCGCGACCTCCGACTTTTCAAATAGTCCTTCTTCACATTCCGCTCGGCGGCATTCTTGCGCACGTAGGTCGCTTCGCCCTCGGCCACTTGGCTGATCCAATCGCTCACGGGGAGCTCATCCAAACTGCGGTATCGGGTGTCCGTCACCTTGCTCAGCATGAACTCGATGAGCCGCGACAGGCTGATGTTGTTCGCCTCGGCAAAGGCCTTGGCTTGCGCAATGACCTGCTCGTCGAAGCTGAGGGTGATCTTGGTGTCCATGGCCGGAATGTTTGTACGGCAAATGTACAATTCATATACGTAATAACACCTTGCCCTATCGAATAGAGTGGCTCTTCGCCACACTCAGGCCAACGCGGACCACGATGAGCCCAACGAAGATGTAGAGCGTCGCCCGTGCAGCCTTGCCATGGAACTCGATGTTGTTCATGATACGTCGGTCGTTCTCATTCCAGTTCCGCGAGGACAGCTTCTCCTGATAGTCCGAATCCTGCACTTCGTACTTGATGCTGATCTCGTTATTCACTTTACCCCAGGCGAAGAAAAGACCAAACGGGATGCAGAATAAGATGAACAAGTTCAACACCTGCTTCACCCAAACCATTGGACTCAGTCTTCCAGACATCAGCTAATCAGCAATCGACAAATCAGCTGATCGCACTCACCTCCTCATCCCCTGCGCCTGCTGCATCTGGCGCATCATGTTCTGCATCTTGGTCTTGTCGCCCATCATCTTCATCATCTTCCGCGTTTCCTCGAACTGCTTCATCAGCTTGTTCACGGCTTCCACGGTGTTGCCGCTGCCCTTGGCGATGCGTTGGCGGCGTGTGCCATTGATCAGCGCGGGGTTCTTGCGCTCGTCGGGCGTCATGCTCTTGATGATGGCTTCGATGCCCTTGAAGGCGTCGTCAGGGATATCGATGTTCTTGAGCGCCTTGCCCACGCCGGGGATCATGCCCATGAGGTCCTTCATGTTCCCCATCTTCTTGATCTGCGCGATCTGGTCGAGGAAATCGTCGAAGCCGAACTGGTCCTTCGCGATCTTCTTGTTGAGCTCGCGGCTGGCCTTCTCATCGAACTGCTCTTGGGCGCGTTCCACCAAGCTCACCACATCGCCCATGCCGAGGATGCGGCCGGCCATGCGATCGGGATGGAATTCGTCCAGCGCTTCCATCTTCTCGCCGGTACCGATGAACTTGATCGGCTTGTTGACCACGCTTCGGATGCTGAGAGCAGCACCACCGCGGGTATCACCGTCGAGCTTCGTGAGCACCACGCCATCGATGTTGAGCCGCTCGTTGAACGCCTTCGCCGTGTTCACCGCATCCTGGCCGGTCATGGCATCCACCACGAAGAGCGTCTCTTGCGGGTTGATGGCCTTCTTCACCCGGGTGATCTCGTCCATCATCGCCTCGTCCACCGCCAAGCGACCGGCGGTATCGACGATCACGAGGGTGAAGCCGTTCGTCTTGGCGTACTCCACCCCTTTCTTGGCGATCTCCACCGGATCGGTGCTGGTGCGATCGCTGAACACGACGATGTTGAGCTGCTTGCCCAACGTTTCCAACTGATCGATAGCCGCTGGACGGTACACGTCGCAGGCCACCAGCAAGGGCTTGCGGCCTTTCTTCCGCAGGTGGTTGGCGAGCTTTCCGCTGAAGGTGGTCTTACCACTCCCCTGCAGGCCGCTCATCAGCACCACCGTCGGGTTGCCGCTCATGTTGATGCCTGCGCTCTGCCCGCCCATCAGCTCGGCGAGCTCGTCCTGCGCAAGCTTGACCAGCAACTGACCGGGACTTACGCTGGTGATCACGTCGCTCCCAAGAGCCTTGGTCTTAAGGCGGTCGGTGAAGTCCTTGGCGGTCTTGAAGTTGACGTCGGCATCCAACAGGGCGCGACGCACCTCCTTCATGGTCTCGGCCACGTTGATCTCCGTGACCTTGCCTTGGCCCTTCAGTACTTTGAACGCCCTTTCGAGCTTATCGCTGAGATTGTCGAACATGCTTGTTTGGCTTGCGAAGCGCGAAGGTAGCGCGGGCGCTTGGGAATGGGATTGAGCGGATCGTACCGGCGGGTGGTTCGGGTCGCTGGTAATTCGGCGGAAGGTCCTTTGGTCGATCAGGAACGACCAATACGCTAGCTTGGCAGCAACCAAGCCTACATGGAATTCCTTGTTTTCGTTCTGCTCCTCGTATTGCTGTTCATGACCATCGGCCTGAAGAACCGCATGTCGGGTATTGAGGGTGAGTTGCGTACGACCCGCTTGCAGATGCAGGAACTGATGTTCATGTTGGCCGGTCGGGTCGGCCGGGAAAAGGAACGAAGTACTCCTCCTGATCCCGCTTCTGTCATCGCGGAAGCCCCGAAGGCAGAGCCACCTGCGGCGCCAGCAGAGATCAGCACGCCGACAGTGATCGATGTGCCTTCTAGTGAACAGCCGCGCATGGACGCACCGGCAATAGAACCGGCGCCAACGCCAACGAGTTGGGCTCCCCAAGAAGCAAGCGCTGCCGATGCTCGGATCCCGCCGATCGTTGTGGAGGCACCGGTGAACGCCCAGCCACCGCCCCCTCGTCCTTCCTTCTTGGAGCGCAATCCGGACCTGGAGAAGTTCATCGGTGAGAACCTGATCAACAAGATCGGCATCGCCATACTGGTGCTCGGTCTGGGTCTGCTCCTACAGTACGCCATCGGCAAAGGATACATCGGCGAAACCGCGCAAACGCTGATCGGTGTGGCCAGCGGCGGTGTGCTCCTCTATCTGGGACATCGCCTGCGCGAGAAATTCCGGGCCTTCAGTTCGGTGTTGGTCGGTGGCGGTCTTGCCGTGTTGTACTTCAGCATCGCCATCGCTTTCCAGCAATACCACATCATCGGGCAAACCGCTGCGTTCGCTGCCATGGTCGGTATCACTGCCCTCGGTGTACTGCTCACGTTGGCGTACGACCGTCGTGAGCTGGCGATCATCGCTATGCTTGGCGGTTTCGCAACGCCTTTCCTGGTCAGCACGGGCGAAGGCAACTACAAGATCCTCTTCACCTACCTGCTGATCCTGAACGCCGGCATGTTGGTGCTGGCGAATTTCAAGAAGTGGAGCATCCTCAACATCCTGGCCTTCGTGCTCAGTTGGTTGTTGTTCGGCGCATGGGCTCTATTCTCCTACCCCGATCTGGACCCACCACCGGTCTGGGCCGCCATGATCTTCGCGACGGCGTTCTACGGCGTGTTCTTTGCCATGCTCCTCCTCTACGACCTGCGCCACCGAACGCCTTTCACCGCATTGGACTATTCGTTGTTCTTGGGCAACACGGCCATCTATTTCGGCCTGGGCATGCGTTTCCTGAACGATCTGGACATGCGCTTGGGAGGTCTGCTCTGCGTCCTGCTTGCTGCGGTCAACGTGGTGTTCGCGCTGCGCTTCTTCCGCAATGACAGGGTACCGCGCAACTTGGTCTATCTGCTCATCGGTGTCGTACTCACCTTCATCAGTTTAGCAGCACCAGTGCAGTTGGAGGGCGATCACATCACCTTGTTCTGGGCGGCCGAAGGCGTGCTTCTGTTGTGGTTCGCTCGGCGGTCCGGTATCGGCCTGGTGGAACGGACCAGCTTGCTCGTCACCGTCCTCATGATCTTCAGTCTTGCCATCGATCTGGGTGGATACGATGCGTACCGCGAAACACCACTGATGCCTGTTGTCAACCGCCTCTTCATCACCGGTCTGGTGGCGTTGATCGCCCTCGTGCTGCAAGTGCGACTTTGGGCGAAGTGGGCACCTGACCACAAGGTGATCATCGGAGTATCCGCAGGTGCGATACGAGGGGTCTATGTGGTGACCGCAGCGGTGCTCGGTTATGCCCTGGGTCTGCTGGAACTGAACTACCAATTGGGCCGGGTGCTGCCCATGGGAACGGTGTACATGGCCGGCATGGGTTTCAGCGTGCTCTATCTACTGGGGATCGACCTCGCCACCAAAGGGCGCCCGCAATGGATCCGCTTCATTCTGGGTGGTCTCTTCGTGATGTGCTTTCTGTTCCTCATCACCCTGAACCACTTGCACGGCATGGTCCAGCTGAAGAACCACCTGCTGGGTCAAGGGGACGCGGAAGGCCATGTGCTGGCCCACTACATCACCCTCGCTTTGGCCATCGCGCTCATTGTCCGTGTCATGCGCTGGTCCCGCGAAGTGTTCACCTTGCGGTCCGCCGCATGGAACATCTACGCATGGGTGATGTGTACACTGCTGGTTGTGATCGCGAGCCAAGAGTTGGATCACGTGATCCTGCTTCTTCAGCCCGCTACGGAAGACCCCTTCGTGCTTTCTCAGGCCCTGCATCAAGCCCGCACGGCCGGCTACCCTATCCTGTGGGGTCTGGGCAGCTTCCTCTTCATGCTCTATGGCATGCGCGCCCGCCTGCGCATGATCCGCGTGATCGCCCTGACGCTCTTCGGGATCACCTTGATCAAGTTGTTCGCCTTCGATATACAGGGTGCTTCGGAAGGCGCGCGTGTGGCGGCGTTCATCAGCTTGGGCGTGCTCTTGCTGGTGATCAGCTTCCTGTACCAGAAACTGAAAGTGATCTTGAAGGATGATGCGGATGCACCGGCGAATTAGTCTTTCATTAGCCCTCTGTTCGGTGATCGCGGTGAGCGGGCAGCACCCGCAATGGCATACCGCTGTGGGACCGGTACAACGATCAGGACACCACCTCATTCTGCTTTCTCCAGAAGCGGTCGCGCGCTCCCAGCCTTCCTTGCAGGACATCCGTTTGATCGCGCCGGACAGCACCTTGGTCCCCACCTTGTTCCGGACCGGAACAGCGCAGGTGAACACACTGAGCAATGTACCTTTCACGGTGCTTCGCAACGAACGAGCTGGCAACAAGACGTTGGTGGAGTTCGAGGTCCCTCCGGGCACTTTGGTGGACGGACTCGAGCTGTTGATCCGCAACGCGGAGGTGGAGAAATCCGCTCGTATCACAGGCAGCGACGATGGAACCCATTGGTACATGGTGAAGGACGAAGGACTTGCGCTTTCCGGCAACGGACAAACGAGAGCCCTGCGTTGGTTGGATCTCCCCTTGAGCGACCACCGGTACTTCCGCATTGCGATCAACGACTCCCTCTCGGCACCGGTGCAGGTCTTGTCCGTTGGTCATACGGTGCAAACGCGTTCCGAAGGGGTGTATGTGAGTGCCGGGAAGCTTCGCTGGGATCGCACCGGAACGAAAGGACGCACCGTGTTCCGCCTGTATGGCGATCATCCGTTGCTGGTTGATCGCGTACTGTATGTGACGACGGACACCCTACCCTACATGCGGCGTGGTACGTGGTACACCAACCGTCGTGAATGGGTGACCGAACGCAAACGTCGGAAAGTGCTGCGCGAATGGCGGGAGGATCTCGGCTCGGTGACCTTTGCGAGCTATCAGCGCAGGGTATTGCAAGGGCCGGGCGTAGCCTTGGATACCCTGTTCTTGGAGGTGGAGAACGGTGACGATCGTCCCTTAGCGATCGCGTCGTTGGAGGCACTTCAACTGCAGCGCAGCATACTGGCTCCATTGCAAGCGGGTGTTGCGTACACCTTCACAACGGGTGATCCTCTAGCCTCTGCTCCACGGTTCGATCTGTCCCATTTCCGCGATAGTCTGCCAGCCGCGGTGGACACGTTACGTCTCTCTCCCCTTGCGGCGTTCGATACCGCCCCTTCCGAACCTGAACCTTTCGACGTGAGCAGCATTTGGTTGTGGGTGGCCATCATACTGGTCGGTGGAGCCGCAGCCTTCGGGGCGATCCGCGCCATGCGGAAGTCCTAGGTGCATGTGCATGTAAAAGAGCGAACGGTGAATGACCGCTCCTTATCACGTCCACGCAGATGGGTCGCATGCGCCTTGATCTTCATCAGAGCTTTTTACGCATAGTCGATCGCGCCATACGTTCATAGGCCGTGACTGCGTTGTATTAGCATGAAACGCGCCGGCTTCGTCCTATGCCTCATACTACTGATCGCCTCCTGCGCGAGTTCGCATGGCCATGTGCGCAAGTGCGATGGAAAGCGCGGTACACGTGTGCCCATGGGAGTGATGTGAGCGCGCGTCGTGCTCCAGAGGGCGTGATCCGCTCAAGAGGGTTAATTTTCGACTCCACCCTCTATTCCGAGACCAGAATGTCTTCCCGTTCCTGTCTTTTCTGCGTGCTACTGCTTGCCTCCTGCGCCAATTCTTCGGAAGGCCCCAAAGAGCAGCTGCCAGATGTTGAGCCAAAAGGAAAAGAGAACATGGCCTACCGTTGGGCCACTGTTGCGCTGGAGGGCACCGCCGACGATACCGAATGGAATCGCCCGCGTCCTACGGTGAGCAGCCGATTGTTGGCTCTGATCTTTCGTGCACAGTTCGATGCATGGAGTCGTTTTGATAGTGTTGCTGTGCCCGTGCACCTGAACGTGGAACGCCGTCCGGAGACGGAACGGACCTTGATCAACAAGGAAAAGACGATCAGCTATGCAATGTGCCGCACGTTGTGTGCGGTGTACCCGGCGGACAGTGCCTTGTTCCTGAACGAGCTTCGAGGACTGGGCTACGACCCCGACGATCACAGCATCGACCCTACCACTCCACAAGGCATCGGCAATCTCGCGGCCAGCACCGTGATCACGGCAACGCGCATGGATGGCAGCAACGGGTTCGGGGACGATCCGGAAGCACCAACACCCTGGGGCGATCACACCCACTATCAGCCGCGCAACACACTCGAGGAACTCAAGGATATCGATCACTGGCAACCGAAGACCTTCATCAAGGAAGATGGCACGAAGTGGGCACCCGGGGCGCTCTCACCGCATTGGGGGCACGTACAACCCTTCGCATTGGATAGCGCTTCGCAATTCCGCAGCCCTCCACCACCATTGATGGGTGCGCCTCAACTGGAGCGGGAAGTGCGCGAAGTGGTGGAGCTTCAGGCCAACCTCACCAACGAACAGAAAGCACTCGTGGAATTCATGCGTGATGGACCGCGAAGTGTGCAGCAGGCCGGTCACTGGCTCATCTTCGCTCGGGATATCAGTGTACGCGACAGCCATACGTTGGACGAGGACGTGAAGATGTACTTCCTTGTCACGTCAACAGCCATGGACTGCTTTATCGCGTGCTGGGACGCGAAGTTCTTCTACGACACAAGCCGACCGTATCAGCAGATCCACTACCTCCTTGGCGACGAGGAGATCACCGCATGGGCCGGACCGAACAAGGGCATGGTGCAGATGAAAGGCAAGGACTGGCGTCCCTATTCACCGGACAGTTTCCTCTGCCCTCCATTTCCGTCGTACCCCAGTGGCCACAGCACAGTGAGCGGAGGCTGCGCCCGCGCCCTGGAGCTCTTTACCGGTAGCGACACCTACGGCGCCCAGGTGCGTTTACTTCCAGGTTGGTTGACGGAACCCGGGATCACTACGGACAGTATCACACTCAACTTCCCCACCTTCAGCAATGCGGCCGAGCAAGCGGGCCTGAGCCGTGTGTTGGGCGGGTACCATATCCAAGCAGACAATGTGGAAGGCTTGGCATTGGGCAAGGAGGTGGCAGAAGTCGTGTTCGAAGAATGCATGGCGCATATCGAAGGAAGGAAAGGGAACGATCGGAATTCACCCGAGTAGTGATATCAGGGACCTGCTACCCTACACGTATCTCCGCGGCCTGTGAACCGACCTCGGTGGAAACGTAAAGGGGATCGCAGCTCCGTTGTCATGGGCGCCACTCTTTCTTTGCTGGCATCGAGCCGCTGATCGGCCCGATGGTCGTGCAATGGCCCGCTTGATCTACCGTGTTTACGTCATCGAACTTTCCAAGAAGGTGTTCAACGAGAACGCCAAGTTCCGCGCGGCGAATCCCCAATTCAATGGCGTACTGGAATGCCTGTATGTGGGCATGACGAGCAAGACACCTCAGGAGCGTTTGCAGCAGCACAAGACGGGCTATGTGAATGCGAAAGGACACGATCTCTCCTCGAGCATCGTGAAGAAGTACGGGATCTATCTGCGACCGAGCTTGTACAACCACTTGCCATTGATGAACCAAGCGGATGCCTTGAAAATGGAAAAGGCCTTGGCGCTGGAGCTCCGGCGAAAGCGTTACGCTGTTTGGTTCAACTGAATTGCGCAGGCTCATGCATGCCCCGACAAGCAAGTTGTAAGCGGATCCTGGAACAAGAGAACAAAGCAAAATGGCGAACGAGGCGAAGAACGGGGCGACCGTGGTGATCACACACCGGATCCGGGAAGGTGCAGGGAGTGCGTACGAAACCTGGCTCGGCGAGATCGGTCCGGTGTGCCGAAGCTTTCCGGGGCATCTGGATTGGCAGATCATTCGACCGATCGCAGGACTTAGCGGCACCTATACCGTCGTGATCCGGTTCGATACGGAAGAACACCTGCGTGCTTGGATCTATTCCAAGGAACGGGAGCAATTCGTGGATCTCGTGCGGCCGCTGCTCGAGGATGACGATCGTTTCCACATCAGCACGGGCCTCGACTTCTGGTTCACTCCTGAAGGAAATTCAACGGTCACTCCGAAACGCTGGAAGCAGTTCTTGGTCACCTGGTCCGCGATCTATCCGTTGGTGCTGGTCACACCGCTTTGGGTGATCCCGGCACTCCACTTGATCGGCGTTCCACTGCACACGTACATCACGAACCTGGTCTCTACGGGCATCATCGTGTATCTGATGGCCTACGTAGTGATGCCGCATTACTCCCGGCTGATCAAGCGCTGGTTGTACGCCTGAACCTCTGGTTCCGATAGCATCGACCCGATGGTTTGCTGGCAAGCGGAACCGATCGATCGATGTGGTGGGTGCTCAGCAATTGCTCCCAACGTCAACGGGCATTCCATGTCCATTCGCAACCAATTCACTGGCTGCTGCGTAGGAACAGACAGGCGAACTCCCTCATTCGCTTGCTCCCATGCTCCGCAAACCCCTACTCATCCTCGGACTACTGCTCGCCACGGTATCCGCAAAAGCCACGCACATGAGCGGCGGCGAGATCTATTGGGAGTGCATCGGGAACAACCAATTCCGGATCAGGCTCTTGGTCTACCGCGATTGTGCTGGCATCGATGTGGACCCATCGTACAATCTGGTATTGACCAGCCCATGCGGGGATCGTAATCTGACCGTGACTTCGAACGGCGGGACGGAACTTTCACAGCTCTGTGACCTCGAGCTTCCGAACAGCACGTGCAATGGAGGAACCCTGCCCGGCATCGAGCAATACATCTACACCGGCACCATCACACTTCCGCCTTGCGATTCGTGGCAGATCTCCTGGACGAACATCTACCGCAACAATGCGATCGTGAACCTGACGGCACCAGGTACGCGGCAGATGTACATCGAGTCCGTGCTCAACAGCGCAGCCGCCCCGTGCAACGACTCCCCGACGTTCACGAACTCCGCCATTCCATACGTCTGCTTGGGTTATCCCATCTCCTACAGCTATGGCGCGGTGGACGCCGAGGCCGACTCTTTGTCCTATGCCCTCATCGGTGCACGCATGCTCAATGGGGACCCGATCCCTTACACAGTGCCTTACAGTCCAGGTTCTCCGATCACTGGACTCACCTTGGATCCTGCGACCGGCTTGCTCAACTTCACCTTGTTCCTCGCTGGTAACTGGGTGGTGGTGGTAGAAGTGACCGAGTACGATGCCAACGGCAACGTGATCGGCACGATCATGCGCGACATGCAGTTCGTGGCCTATCCGTGCAGCAACGTGCCTCCGGATGCCGCAACAGGTCTTGTGACCAACTTGACCGGTTCAGCCGTGCAAACCGGCCCACGCGCTGTGCAAGTGTGCGAATCAGGCGACTTCTGCTTCGACATGGTGATCAGCGACGTGAACGCGACCAATGTGCTCGAAGCCTTCAGCAATGCCGCCTTGGGCCTGCCGGGCGCTACCTTCTCCTATACGGGGACCAACCCTATTACCGCCACCCTTTGCTGGACTGCACAACCGGGCACATCAGGTTTCTATCCATTGATCGTGAATGTGAACGATGGGGCTTGTCCGATACCCGCTTTTCAAACCTATGTCTTCTCCATCGAAGTGCTCACAGGACTTGCCGCAACGGTGCAGGTCGTGAATGAATCATGCTTGGGAAGTGGCAATGGATCGGCAACGGTGAATGTGACCGCTGGAACATCACCCTACTCGTATGATTGGAGCACAGGGGGCGACCAGAACAGCATCGTTGCGGGTGCTGGCGATTACACGGTCGTCGTAACCGACGATAACGGGTGTCAGTCATCCGTTCTACCAGCTACGATCGGCTCTGCGGCGTTACCGAACGTAGCCGACGCAGGACCGGATGTCATCGGCTGCTTGGGAACGTTTCCGGTCTATTTGAACGAGAGCGTGACCAACGCTACCGGCGGCATATGGACCGGAGGAAGCGGCACCTTCAACGGCACCTATCCCAACATCGATTACACGCCTGGAGCGGCGGACTTTGCTGCCGGCTTTGCAACGCTCGTCCTTACTACTACGGGCAACACCGGATGTCCAGCTGACTCGGACACCATGCAGCTGATCCTTCCGAACAGCTATGCGAATGTCACAGTGAGCCACACGAACGTCACCTGCTTCGGAGCCTCTACGGGCACTGCCACTGTAGGCCCTGACAACCCGAACTTCTCCTACCTCTGGGCACCAAGTGGCCAAACCACCATGATGGCGGTCGGTCTCGATGTGGGAACGCACAGTGTAACGATCACCGATCAGTACAACTGTCAGATCACCTTGAGCACTGATATCGCGCAGCCGGACGAGATCACCCTGGCCGATCTGGTGAGCACGAACGAAACCTGCGCTGGTGAAGCCAACGGGCAATTGGAGGCGAATGCGAGCGGCGGAACCGCACCGTACAGTTACACCTGGAACACGGGTGCAAGCGGATCCACGCTCACCGCAGGAGCCGGTTCGTACAGCGTGACCGTGACCGATGTGAATGGATGTGCGCCGACAACAGCTTCGGGCACGATCGCGGCAACGGGCCAACCGAATGTCGCTGATGCGGGGAATGATCTCGTCGCTTGCCTGAACGACTATCCGGTGAATTTGCAGGGAACCGTTCAAAATGCAACAGGAGGGCAATGGACCGGCGGAAATGGCACGTTCTTGAGCAATGGGCTCATCGCGCAATATCTTCCCACGAATGCCGAGATCCTGAGCGGTGGTGTTGACCTCACGCTCACGTCCAACGGCAACACGGCATGTCCTAACGCCACGGATGTGGTCCACATCACACTCTCAAATGCCTTGCTGAACGCGGCCTTGAGTGCCACAGATGCACAATGCAACGCAGCTGCGGACGGCACGATCACATTCACTCCTGTGACACCAGGCTTCAGCTACCAGTGGAACGACCCGCAAGGCCAAACAACACCGGTTGCAAGCGGTCTTCCTGCTGGCACCTATAGTGTGTTGGTCACGGACCAGTTCGGTTGCGATTCCACGCTTATGGCTACGATAGCCGAGCCCCAAGCGTTGGTGGTTGCACAGGTGAACACGACGGACATCGCTTGTTCCGGAGGAACCAATGGCACTGCAACACTGAGCATCCAAGGGGGCACACCCTCCTATTCCATCTCTTGGAGTACAGGGGGATCGGGTGCGAGTCTCAACGGACTGGCAGCTGGGTCGTATCAGGCCTCTATTCTGGATGCGAACGGATGTTCCACCCAAGCAACTGCGACCATTTCAGAACCGGCACCCATCGCGGTCTCGGTTCAGGCCCCCGACACGCTCTGCGTGAATGTTCCCGGGAACTTCAGTGCAACTGCGACCGGCGGAACAGGCGGCTACATCTACAACTGGGGCGGGTTCGGCTTCAACAACAGTGTGCAGCTGGCCTTCCAGAGCACCACGACGGTGCAGCTCACCGTGGTCGATCAGGCCGGATGCGCTGGTCCGACCACACCGGTCTTAGTGAACGTGCTTGACCTCAACACGGCTGACTTCAATACCTTCGGTGATACGACCGTGTGTTCGGGTGGTGTGGCCAACATCGGCATGTCGCTCGGCAACTACCCGGGCTCCTATTCCATTGCATGGTCTCCATTGGGGTATACAGGTGCTGGTCCCTACGCTGTGCCCATCACCGGTGATCAGAACCACACCGTGACCGTGACGGATGGCTGCGGGAATACACTTCAACGCACCATCGGATTGCGGCTTGATATCGTACCGAGCTTCTCACTTCCACCTTTGATCGCAGAAGGCTGCGCACCGCTGGACGTGCAGTACCCGAGCCTCGACTTGGGCAACGTGATCTACACATGGAACTTAGGGAACGGGACGATCAGTCACGTAGCTGCACCGCATGTGATCTATCAGCAAGGCAACTACACGGCAAGCCTGACCGTGACGACACCGCTCGGGTGCACAGCCAGCAGCAATGGCGGAGGTCAGATCAATGCCTTCGGATCTCCAACGGTAACGATCGGTGCATCCCCGCTGATCACCAACATCGACGAGGCGATCGTGGACTTTACGACCAATGGAAGCAGCAACATCGCATCCTATAGCTGGGTCTTTGGTGACGGTGGTACCAGTTCAGCGAACAACCCGAGCTACGAATTCAATGAGATCGGGACCTTCATGGTGGAGCTCGAGGTGGAGAATGTGCACGGTTGTGTCGGAAGTGCAACACTTCCGATCACCATCGAACCGGTCTACGACGTGGTGATCCCAACAGCCTTCACTCCGAACCCGAACGGTGGTGGTGGAAACGGTGGCAGCAATGGCAGTGGCAACTGGGTCACTGGAGACCTCAGCAACGACGTCTTCTACCCCTTCGTGCGCTTCGTGGAGGACTTCCGCATGCGGGTCTTCAACCGCTGGGGCGAATTGATCTTCGAAAGCACCGACCTGAACATCGGCTGGGACGGTTACTACCGTGGTGAGCTGAGCCCGCAGGATGTGTATGTGGTGCAGACCTGGTTCCGCTTCGTGGACGGCAAGCAGGTGGAGAAACTGAGTGACCTGACCCTGTTCCGATGAAGGCACTCCGACTCCCGATCGTCATACTGCTATGTTGCTCCGGACTCGCCTCGCGTTCCCAGGACCCACAATTCTCGCAGTTCTACGCGGCTTCGCAATACCTGAACCCCGCCTTGACCGGTAACACCTTCCAGGATCGCATCGCCTTGAACTATCGGCTGCAATGGCCGGGTGTACAGCCGGGTTTCGAAACGTACGCGTTCGCTTACGACCACAACTTCGCCACATCGCACAGTGGACTTGGTGGCTTCGTGATGCGTGACAGGGCCGGCAGCTATGGCCTCAGTTTCACCACCGTTGCGATGAGCTACAGCTACGAAGCGCGCATCAACCGGCGGCAGGCCATTCGCTTCGGGGTGCGAGCGGGCTACACGATGCGCAATGTCGCTCCGGACGGCTACCTCTTCGCCGATCAGATCATCCGCGATAATGCGCCCATGTCCGTTGAAGCCAACATGGTTCCGCAGATCAGCTATTTGGATCTGGCTTCCGGTGCCCTGTACTATAGTGAGCAGTTCTGGGTGGGCGCTTCGTTCAATCACTTGAACCGACCGAACCAAAGCCTGATGGTGGATGGCAATGCCCAACTGCAGATGCGCACGAGCGCCCACGCGGGTTATCGCTTCCCGTTGGACGGACACAAGTTGATCCGCAGTGAGACCAAGATGACCGTGGCCAGCCATTACAAGGCACAAGGCAAATGGGACCAACTGGATGTGGGTGGCTACATCGAGCACAACCGCATCAGCGGTGGTCTTTGGTACCGTGGACTACCGATCTTCAAAGCCTACCAACAAGGCTACAGCAACAGCGAATCGGTGATCCTGATGGCCGGGTTCGAAACGGAAAAGCAACTGCGTTTCACGTACAGCTACGACATCACGATAAGCAAGCTCACGTTGAAGAGCGCCGGTGCCCACGAGATCAGCATGATCTACGAATGGCCACGGAAGGCGAAAGCACGCCGACACAAGGTGGTTCCTTGTCCGAAGTTCTAGGAACGCAGAGGACGCGGATCATGATGATCTGCGCTGATCCGAAGCGATCGGCTCACATGCGCTCCGGCACTTCGATGCCGAGGCACCACATCGCCTTTTTGGTCACCGCCGCCACACACGAACTGAGTTCCAAACGGAACTCGCGTTTGGCGGGATCCTCCTCCTTCATCACCGGTACGGTCTGATAGAAGCTGTTGTACGCCTTCACGAGTTCGTAAGTGTGATTGGCTACCACAGAAGGATCCAAACGGTTGGCTCCTTCGTTCAAAACGCCGGGGAATTGATGGAGCAACTTGAGAACGGCGCGTTCCTCTGGAAGCAGAGGCCACGTGCCGAGATGCTCATGCTGCCAAACATCCATGGTTCCCACTTTGCGCAACAGGCTTTGCGTGCGTGCGTAGGTGTATTGGATGAACGGCCCCGTATGCCCTTGAAGATCGATGCTGGCAGCGGGATCGAAGAGCATGCGTTTCTTGGGATCCACCTTCAGGAGGTAGTACTTCACAGCGGACATCCCGATCATTTCGAAGAGCGCGGTCTTCTCGGCTTCAGTGAAGTCGTCGAGCTTGCTCAGTTGTTCGCCTGAGGTACGTGCTTCCTGAACCATCTCCTCCATGAGGTCATCGGCATCGACCACGGTGCCTTCGCGGCTCTTCATCTTCCCGCTGGGCAGGTCCACCATGCCGTAGCTGAGGTGATGCAGTTCATCGGCCCAGGAGAACCCGAGCTTCTTGAGAATGATGAAGAGCACCTTGAAGTGGTAGTCCTGCTCGTTGCCTACGGTATAGATGAGCTGCGAGAGACCGGGATACTCCTCGAAACGCTTGATCGCTGTACCAATGTCCTGGGTCATGTACACGCTGGTGCCATCGCGGCGCAGCAACACTTTCTCGTCAAGGCCTTCCTTGGTGTTATCCACCCAAACGGCGCCGTCCTTTTCGTAGAACACGCCTTTCTTCACGCCTTCCAGTACGTCGTTCTTGCCGAGTACATAGGTCTGGCTTTCGTAATAGAGCCTATCGAAGGTGACGCCCATGCGGTCGTAGGTGGCGTTGAAGCCATCGTAGCACCAGCCGTTCATCTTGGCCCACAGCGCGCGGACCTCGGGGTCGTTGGCTTCCCATTTCAGCAACATGGCCTGTGCTTCGAGCAGGATCGGTGCCTCTTTTTCCGCTTCCTCTTTGGTTCGGCCACCTGCAAGGAGTTCTTCGATCTCCTTCTTGTAGGCGCGGTCGAATTCGACGTAGTACTTCCCCACGAGCTTATCGCCTTTGAGGCCTCTGCTTTCCGGTGTTTCGCCGTCACCGAACTTCTGCCAAGCGAGCATGCTCTTGCAGATGTGGATGCCGCGGTCGTTGATCACCTGCACGCGCACGACCTCATTGCCGGCACTCTCCAGTATGCGGCTTACACTGAAGCCGAGGAAGATGTTGCGCATGTGCCCCAAGTGCAGGGGCTTGTTCGTGTTGGGGCTGGCGTATTCCACCATCACCTTTTTGCCGGTAGCGGGGAACTGCAGCAGGTCATGCTGACCGGCTTCGCGGAGGAATGCCAGCCAGTAGCTGTCGGCGATGACGATGTTGAGGAAACCCTTGACCACGTTGAAGCGGTCCACGAGATCGAGGTTGGCTTGTAGGTATTCGCCGATGGCCTGGGCGGTTGGCTCCGGTCCCTTGCCACTGACCTTTAGAAATGGGAACACATTGATGGTGACATCGCCCTCGAACTCCGGTCGGGTGGATTGGAAGGTGATGGCCTTGGCATCGAGGTCATGGCCGAACAGGGCCTTGAAAGCCTGTTGCAACACGGGGACGAGCTGGGACTGAAGACGGTCTTGGAACATGGGCCGCAAAGTTGGCACGAAAGCACGGAACGATCCGCGATCAAAAGGTCACACTGGAAGTATGGGTTCATTGGGATATCCAGCGCCTCACGATCACACTCGGGCATTGGTGAGATGCCGGATAACGCTAACGCGTTCCCGGCATGACGCTCAGCGTCGGGAGAGGAAGTTCTCGGCCAGCATGCAACGCACGCTTCCACCTCCGACCGATTCGATCGTTGGGATGGGAACCGGGACCAATTGCCCGTGTTGTTGCAGCGCGATCCGTTGTTCGGGATGCAGTTGCACGAATGCGGTCTCCGAAAGGAAGATGTAGGGGGAGAATGGAGCATCGGCATGCGGTCGGCCGATGACCTGAAGCATGTTCCCCAGGAAGTGCTGCATCTGTTCGATGCCGATCGGAATGACCTCCTTGCCGCTCTTCTTCAATTCCTCCACCACTTCTTGGCGCTCGGCTGGATAGGGCATGGCATCCAAGCAGACGACGGCGAACTTTTCCCCGATGCTCATGACCACGTTGGTGTGGTACACCGGAACACCGCGCACGCCGGAGCCATCGGGAATGCGGCCATCCTCGGTCGCGGTGAAGGTGATCGGGGTGTAATTGAACCGCTCGCACCATGCGCTTACGGCCGCTTCGGTGGTCCGCTCGCTGATGCATGCGAAGGCCTTATGGTTGATCCGGTCCAGGACCAAGCTGCCGGTGCCTTCGAGGATGAGACCTTTGTGTTCCCAGCCGCTGATGTCGACCGTATCGCGGGCGTTGAAGCCCTCGCGCACAAGCACCTTGGCCATGTCCGGGTCACGTTCGCTTCGGCGCGAGTTGGTGCGCATGGGGTAGAGCACCACGGCACCATCGTCGTGGGTGCTGAACCAATTGTTCGGGAATACGCCGTTGGGCGCCTTCGGATCCTTTGGATCGAGGACCGTGATACCAACACCGGCTGAACGGAGTGCTTCCAAGAGCCCATCGAACTCCTCGGCTACCTGAAGCCGAAGGCCCGGATCCTTGCTGGGGTGTTGGAAATTGTTGCTTTCGGCGGTCTCGGGGTCGTACCCGAAGCCGGTCGGGCGGATCAGGATGACGGAGCTAGCGACCTGTTGGCTCATCCAATTCCGGCAGGTATCCTTCTGTGATCAGCGAGCGCGTAGGATCGGGAACAAGGGCTCCAGGATCTTCAGGGTGGCTTCGGCCATGGCGTTGCCGGTATCCAAAGCAGGATTGATCTCCACCACATCCAAGGTTGCTGTCTTGGGTTCGCGGCAGAAGCCTTGGAGCAGTGCAGAAGCCTCGTCGGGGAAGAGGCCATGCGGGACGGGTGTGCCGGTACCCACCGAAACGGAAGGGTCCAAGCTGTCCACATCGAAGCTGACGTGAATACGCTCGCAGACACTGAGGTGGGCCAGGGTTTCGGCGACCACGGCTTCAGCGCCTTTCTCCCGAAGCTGATCCACGGTGATGATCTTGACGCCGAATTCCTTCAGGATCGCTTCTTCCTCCGGCTCATAATCCCGCAGGGCGATGAAGACCAGGTCCGAAGGCAGGAGCTTGGGGCCGTTCACCCCGATCTTCCGAAGGCGGTCCCAGGTGTCCATGGTGAAGGCGAAAGGCCGGTTCTTGCCCCGCTTCTCGATGTGCATCAACAAAGCCAAGGGCATACCGTGCACGTTGCCGCTGGGGGTGGTCCAAGGGGAATGTAGGTCGGCGTGGGCGTCGATCCAGATGACCCCGAGGCGGTCGTTCGGGAAGGCCATCTTGGTGCCCGAAACGGACCCGATGGCGATTGAATGATCTCCTCCAACAACGATCGGAAAAACACTATTCCTTAGGTACTTATAAACTTCGTACGCCAAGTCGCTTTCAAAGCGGATGAGGCCATCGATGTGGTGGGCGTTGGGGCTGGTGTCGTCCTCGTAGAGCACGTCGTTCTCATCCCGTAGGATGCTTTCCTCGGCATGGCCGAAGAGTTCACTACCGAGTTTCCAAGCGGCTACGCGCAGGGCGGCCATGCCCATGCTGGTGCCCCGTGTGCCGGCCCCGAGTTCGGAGGCAGCTTCTATCAAACGCAATTCCATGGTGAAAGTCCTATGAGGGCGTGGCGAAGGTAGGACAGGCGCGGGGAGGGCCCGAAACCCGCCTTGACCGGGATGAAACGTGCGCCCCCCTTTTCGCGTAACAGGGCCACTCTTAACGACGAACGACCTCATGAAGCGCATCCACACGAAGTTCCTGATCATCACGGTTCTGGCTTGCCCCATTCTTTCGGGCTGCGGCACCAACCTCTTCAGCGGCAAGCTGGGCGAGGGTGTGATCGAATACGAGCTGACCTTCCCGGAGTACGACTCGGACGGGATCATGGCGGGCATGCTGCCGGAGCGCACCACGGTGACCTTCGCGAACGATAAGCAGGTGGCCGAACTCAGTGCTGGCATGGGCATCTTCCGGACGACCATGGTGGCTGACGGGGTCGACAAGGCAATGGACTACCATTTGAGCTTGATGAGCAAGAAGATGGTATCGCACCTGCAACCGCGGGACCTCTCGATGTTCAATTCGGACAGCGGGATCCCGACGATCCTCTACACCGAAGACCGGGATACGATCGCTGGTTACCCATGCAAACGCGCCATCGCCGTATTCAGCAAATTGGATGCACCGGAGATCGAGATCTGGTACACGAACGAGATCAACCTGAAGAACCCGAACTGGTTCGGCCCATTCGCCGAGGTACCGGGTGTGTTGATGCGCTATGACCTGGTGCAGTACGGCATGCGTATGCGCTTGAACGCCTTGAGCGTGACGCCTGGCACCGTGGATGCCTCGAAGTTCGAGGTGAAGAGCGACTTCGAGCAGGTGCCTGCCGAGGTGCTGAACCATGAGCTGGCCGAGGTGCTGGGGACTTTCTCGATGTAGTTTGAAGTCAGCAGTTGGCAGTTGGCAGTTCGCAGCTCGCCGTTCGCAGTGGGTGTTGACCTAGGCGTGTTCGTTCCGTTCCTGCCTTTTTCGTGACCGATGTGATCAGTGCGGCTTCGCTGCGCTGGAATGGCTTGGCGGTCCGTCTTTTCGCTTTCTTTTCGATGTGCTTTCCGGGTGGCTTGTTGCCCACCAACCTTGGCCTGTTGATAATGCCGAGGGCCTTCCGGACGTTGACCTTAGGTGCGGGGATACTTTTGATCGCATCGCGAAGTCGCGTGGAATAAGCCTTTTCAGCTTTGGGGAACACAAAAAGGAACGCTGTCCGGGAGGACAAGGAAGCAGCTGCGCCCACCAAGCGCAAACGCAAGAATGAACCTGTAGGCGACGGTCGGATGGCCCGCGTGAAGGCCTTCTTGGCCGATGAGCGCATGCACAAAGTGACGGGCCTCTTCCTCGTGCTGGGCTCGGCCTTTCTGCTGGTGGCCTTCACCTCGTTCCTGTTCACATGGCGGATCGACCAGGACCTGATCGGGCGCTCGTGGAGCGAGATCTTCAGTCCGGAGATCCATGCGGAGAACTGGCTGGGCAAGCTGGGTGCGCTGACCGCGAACCGTTTCATCTACACCTGGTTCGGCATCGCCGCGTTCGGCATGGTGCTGTGGAGTTTCCTCGGTGGCGTGCGCATTCTGTTGGGCAAGTGGTTGCTCCCACCCCGCCGCACCTTGGGCTGGACGGCCATGGCCATGGTGTGGCTGCCGACGGTGCTCGGCTTCGTGTTCCGCGGCGAGTACATGTTCCTAGGAGGTGGCATCGGCTTCTCCATCACCAAACACTTGACGACCTTGTTGGGCAACTTCGGCACAGGCGCATTGATCGTGTTCGCGCTGGGTGCCTTCACGGTATTCACCTTCAATCCCTCGTTCGGTTGGCTGGCCGATGCCTTCGAACGCATGAAGCCGGTGGCCAAGGAAGCCGCTGAGGAAGTGGAAGAAGTGGCTGCACCGCTGAGCGGGGTTCGGGTGCGTGAGGCGATGAAGGGGCTGATGGTGGAAGAAGTAGAAGAAGACGTGGTGGAAGAAGAGGAAGAAGCTGAGGAGGAGGAAGTCGAGGACGACGCAGGGGCGGAAGATCTTCCGCCCGAAGCGGAAGAGTTGATGGAAGAAGTGGAAGCGCCCATGGCCTTGGAGTTGGAAACCGCGCCGTTGGAAGTGATGGAACCTGTGGTGAGTCCGGTGGTCGGCAGCTTGGACGAGTTGACCGGTAACCTGAACGGCATGGACGTGACGGCCGGTGCCGAGGATGCCGTGCTGAGCGAAGACCAGATCGAGGACAAGCTGAAGGAATTCGGCGAGTACGACCCGACCTTGGAGTTGAGCAATTACGAGCTGCCCCCGATCGACCTGTTGGTGGATCATGGCACGGGCGAACTCACCGTGACGAAGGAAGAGCTGGAGGCGAACAAGGACCGCATCGTGGAGACCTTGGGCCACTACAACATCGGCATCGACAAGATCAAAGCAACGATCGGACCGACAGTGACGCTGTACGAGATCATCCCGAAGGCGGGTGTGCGGATCAGCAAGATCAAGAACCTGGAGGACGACATCGCGTTGAGCTTGGCCGCGTTGGGCATCCGCATCATCGCACCGATCCCCGGCAAGGGCACCATCGGCATCGAGGTACCGAACAGCAAGCCGCAGATCGTGGGCATGCGCTCGGTGATCGCGAGCGAGAAGTTCCAGAACAGCGGCATGGACCTGCCCCTCGTATTGGGCAAGACCATCAGCAACGAGACCTTCGTGACGGACCTGACCAAGATGCCACACTTGCTGATGGCGGGTGCCACAGGACAGGGTAAGTCCGTTGGGTTGAATGCGATCCTGGTGTCGCTGCTGTACAAGAAGCACCCGAGCCAGATCAAGTTCGTGCTCGTGGATCCGAAGAAGGTGGAACTCACGCTCTTCAACAAGATCGAGCGCCACTTCCTCGCGAAGCTGCCGGGCGATAGCGATGCCATCATCACCGACACCAAGAAGGTGGTGGCTACGCTGAACAGTTTGTGCATCGAGATGGACCTGCGCTACGAGCTCTTGAAGGATGCGCAGGTGCGTAACATCAAGGAGTACAACGCCAAATTCATCAGCCGCCGCTTGAACCCGGAGAACGGACACCGGTTCCTCCCCTACATCGTGCTGGTGGTGGACGAGTTCGCGGATCTGATCATGACGGCCGGTCGCGAGGTGGAAACCCCGATCGCCCGTTTGGCACAGTTGGCCCGTGCCATCGGCATCCACTTGATCATTGCGACGCAGCGCCCGAGCGTGAACATCATCACCGGTACCATCAAGGCCAACTTCCCGGCCCGTATCGCCTTCCGCGTGACGAGCAAGATCGACAGCCGCACCATTCTCGACAGCGGCGGGGCCGACCAATTGATCGGACGTGGCGACATGCTCTTGAGCACCGGCAACGACCTGATCCGTATCCAGTGTGCTTTTGTGGACACGCCGGAGGTGGACAAGATCTGCGACTTCATCGGCAACCAACGTGGCTACCCCGAGGCGTTGATCCTCCCCGACGTGCCGACCGAGGATGGCGAAGGCGGAACAGACCTGGACAGCGGCGAGCGCGACAGCATGTTCGAAGATGCCGCCCGCTTGGTGGTGATGACCCAACAGGGCAGCACCTCGTTGATCCAACGCAAATTGAAATTGGGCTACAACCGCGCAGGCCGCATCGTGGACCAACTGGAAGCCGCTGGCATTCTCGGTGGTTTTGAAGGCAGCAAGGCGCGCCGTGTGATGGTGCCGAACGAGTCGGCGCTGGAGGCGCTGTTGCGTCCGGTGGATGCGGGGGGCGGGAATTTCTGAGGGGCTCCCCTACTCTATTGAACGAGCGTGCTGCGCCTACTTAAGGGTTGTATTATGCACTGTTCTTGACCAGAACGGCGCCCATCCCAAAGGACAGGCGCCGTTCAATTTTCAAGGTTCGGGCACTACTGTCCGCTCGCCTGCTTGAGGCCGCTTTCGATCATATTGTAGAACTGATCGAGCTTGGGCAGGATGACGATGCGGATGCGGCGGTTGGTGGAGCGGCCTTCGGGCGTGTCGTTGGAGACCAGCGGCACGTATTCGCTGCGGGCACCGGCCGTGATCCGCGAGGGGGCCACGTTGTAGTCGCTTTGCAGGATCCGCGCGATGGCGGTGGCACGTGAGGCGCTGAGGTCCCAGTTGTCCTTGAAGCAGTCGCGCTTGATGGGCACATTGTCGGTATGGCCTTCCACGAGGATCTCCATCTCGGGCTTATCGTTCACCACGGTGGCCACCTTGCTCAGCACCTCCTTGGCGCGGGGCGAGAGCGTGGTGCTGCCGCTGCTGAAGAGCATCTTGTCGCTGAGGGAGATGAAGACCACGCTCTTCTCCACGTTCACCACCACGTCAGTGTCGTTGAGGTTCCCGAGGGAACTCTTGAGGCTCACCACCAAGGCGAGCGTGACGCTGTCCTTCTTGGAGAGCGCATCGTGCAGAGAACGGATGCGGAGATCCTGCTCCTTGATCTGCTCCAGCGACTTCTCCAAGTTCTGCGCTTCTTTGGCACTGAGGGTGGCCATATTGCCCACGTTGTTGAGGAGCGCGGCGTTGGTATTGCTCAGTTCACCGACCTGGTCCTTCAGGTGCTGGTTGCTGCTTTCGAGCCCGGCGATTCGCGCTTCGAGCACGGACTTCTCGCCGCGGCAAGCATCAAGGCCGCGATTGCACTCATCCAGTTTGTTGTGGAGGGTTTCGTTGGAGGCTTGGATGGCGGCGTACTTCTTCTTGGAGACACAGCCGGAGCCGAGCACCAAAAGGCCCAGCAGGGGTAGGACGTAACGGTTCATGGTTCGCATCGATTTCGATTGATCGCCAAAACTAGGTCGAATGGGTGCATCGCTACCGCCGGAACAGGGTATCATGCCTTTTTCATTTCGGCGAATGGCGGAAGGAAGCGGATGGATCGCACAGCGCACCGAAGAAACCAAAGGGGGTATGACCGAAGGCCATATTGGCTGTTGACCGAAGCATACATCGGCGTTCAACAGTGGATGGGATCAATGGACCCTAGCTTCGCCGGATGAACGATCTCGAGAACCAGTTCGAAGCGAACCGCGCACTCTGGAACGCACGTGTGCAACACCACCTCGGCTCGAAGATGTACGATGTGGAAAGCTTCGTAGCGGGGCGGAATTCCCTGACGGCGTTGGAACTGGAACTCTTGGGTGATGTGCGCGGGAAAAGGATCCTGCACATGCAATGCCACTTCGGACAGGACACCCTTTCGCTGGCCCGCATGGGCGCTACGATGACAGGCCTGGACATCTCCGATGTAGCCCTCGACGAGGCGAAGAAACTGGCCGAAGCGTGCGATCTGACGGGGTCTTGGGTGCTGAGCAACGTGATCGAACCGGTACCCGCATTGGACGCAAAGTTCGATGTGGTCTACACCAGCTACGGCACCATCGGTTGGTTCCCCGATCTGAAGCCTTGGGCAGCGAACATCGCGCGGTACTTGAAGCCGGGCGGGCAATTGGTCTTCGTTGAATTCCACCCGGTGATGTGGATGTTCGACAACGCCTTCACGCATGTGCAATATGCGTACTTCAATCGTGGGGTGATCGCCGAAGAAGAACAAGGCACCTACGCGGACCGCGATGCGCCGGTGGCACTCCCCTCCTATGGCTGGAACCACGATCTGGGCGAAGTGCTCACCGCATTGCTGGACGTTGGCCTGCGGATCGAACGCTTCGTGGAACTGGATGGCTCGCCGCACGATTGTTTCGCGAATACGGTGCAAGGCGCCGATGGCCTGTACCGCATCAAAAGCATGGAAAGCAAATTGCCGATGGTGTACGGGTTGACCGCGCGGAAAGAGCAGGCACGTTAAGATGGGAACTGCCGCATCCGTTGCTGGATACGGTGCCTTATCGCAACCGCTCCGGACAGCGCGATGAGCAGCAGCACCGGTTCCACCACCAGCCGATGCCGCGTTTCAACATAGAACAGGGCCTGCGCTATCGAATACAACACGAGCGTGATCAACAGCAGCCGGACGGCCGGGTCCGCATAACGCGCCGCGATGAGCAGCAACACGAACACGATCGTCGCGTACACCTTGTACAGCACGGCGGCCCATTGCGCGATGCCGTGATGGTGCATGCCGAGTTGCGCGCGGAAGAGCCAGAAGTTGCGGAGCTTCAGACCCATCATCCGTGCCCAAAGTCCATGATCCATGCCGATGGCTTGTCGCCAACGGTGCGCGAAGAAAGCGGACTGCTCCACGGGCGAACGGTCCTGTAGGGTCGCTAGTTCGGCATTCGTCAAGAGTGCCTTGTAGTTGCGGCCATCGGCCAGATGCGCTGTCCCTTCCGTCGCTTCCTGCACACCCAGCCACAGGTTCTGTCCGGTCGCGGAGTTGAGGCTCCATGTCCCGAGTAGCGCGTGGTTGCGCAGCATCCAAAGGCTTGTGGGCAAGATCAATAGGATGATCAGCGTCTGCTTCAAGCGCAGGTTCTCCAAGTTGAAAAGGAACGACCGTTGCCGCCATACGAAAGGCATAAGAAGGATCACGGCCGTTGGTCTGTTCAGAACAGCAAGACCAGCCACGGCTAAATAACCGAGCACCGACCACCAGCGTTGCGTGCCAAGGGCCATGCCGCCGGTGATCAACGCCACGGCCAACAGCATATCCCACGCGAAAGGATGCACCATGCGCACCTGGTACACCGCGATGAAAGGACTCAGGCCGGTGAGCAAAGCCAGCAACAAGGCGAGCTTTGTTGAAGTACCTCCTACCCCAATCACGGTCAGTGCCATTCGGTAGGCCAGCCAAGCGGAGACAGTACCGCAGAGCACTTGGAAGACCAACACGCCATACGCACCCAAACCCGTGAGGAGGAAGCCCGCGACTATGGCCGGATACACGGGGAACTGGTAGTTCGGGTTCCACACGCCGAGATGGTGGTAACGGAATTCGCCAGAGTGCAGCCACTCCACAGCGATCGTATGTGCTTCGAAGAGATCCTCCGGAGCCAAGAAGAACAGCTTGATCAGCGCCGGTACAAGGAGCACCCAGCACAGGGGATCAGCGAACGGTCGGCGAAGGGCGTGCATGGGATCGGCGTGCAGCGAAGGTGCGGAAAAGGAGAACGACGGTATCGATCACGCGGCTGTGGTCTTCACTGTGTTACACTTCACCGACCGATGCATTGAAAGGGAAACACCTACATGCTGAACCTGCCCATCCTCGCCACATTGTTGATCGCACCGGCACCGACGTACACGCAACTCAAGGCCTCCATCGAGGCGCAACGCCAAGCCTTCTCGAACAACTACCTCATCGCCGACAGCGCAGGCCAACAGGCCGTGGTCGATAGTGCCCGTGCCTACCTATTCGACCGCATCACGGTGGACATGCTCCCAGCATGGTACGGCACGCCGTGGGACTTCAACGGCACCACCCGCGTTCCGCGCCAAGGCAAGATAGCGTGTGGCTACTTCGTGAACACCGTGTTGCAGGATGCGGGCTTCCGGTTGCCACGAATCAAGTGGTCGCAAGAAGCGGCGGAACCCATCACCGTGAAGCTGGCCGGCACGGTGAAACGCTTTCGCGACCGACCGGCGAGTGAAGTGGAGACCTGGGTGCTGGGCCGTGGCGATGGCTTGTACAAGGTGGGATTGGACAACCACGTCGGCTTCATCGTGGTGCGCAACGGCGTGGCCCGCTTCGTTCACAGCGGCTACTACCGGCCTGAGGTGGGAGTGGTCAGCGAACCGCTCGGCGGTAACAACCCGTTGGCGAATTCGCACTACCGCATCGTGGGCAGCTTGTTGGATGAAGCCATGATGCGCGATTGGATCACAGGGCGTGATCTCGCCGCAACACGTTGACCTTGCCTGCGTAACACGAAGACCAGCATGCCATGCACGGCGATACCCGGAACGAAGAACCCCACTCTCCTTTCGGAAAGCGGGGCTCGCTCAGCGGGAGGTAAGGTCCCGGATGTCTTCTTTACTTCTGGATCACCAACCGCTCGGTGTAGGTTTTCACACCAGCGGTGATGTTCACCATGTAAAGCCCATTGGCAATATCACCGTTCAGGTCGAGGGCTGTGTTGATCCGACCGTCCTGTACAGCGATCGTGCGTGCACTGATCCGCTTGCCCGTCAGTTCGTAGATGTCCACACTAACCGCGAACACTTCAGCACCTACTTCCGTCAAGTTGATGAAGAGCTGATCACCCTGGTTCGGGTTCGGGTACATGATAAGGAAGCCTTCGCTCTGCGTTGCAAGGTTGTTGTTGCCGCCCTGCGCATTGACGCAGTCCGGACTGTCCGTGATGTTCACCACGCACACGGTGCCCCATGGCGTTACGGGCTCCACACAAGCAGGCGATGCTACATCGAAGCACCACGTTGCGCCGCCATCGAGGCTCACGCGCACGTCCACATCATACTGCTTGCTGCACTCGAGTTGTGGACCACTTGCCGCGCTCCAATTCATGAAGATCCGTGGGCTCGTTTGTGGTGGGCGGATGATGCAGATGTTCTCGCCCGGCACGCGGAAGCGGAACTGGTAACGCACGTTGCCGCTGCTCACTGTTGGGGTCGGTTGTGGTGGCGTTGCTGTCAGGCGATTGGTCCAGTTGTTCGCACCACCGAACACCCGGCTCACACCACAGCTGTATTCGTTGTTGTTCGGGTTGTCCTCCAGGTTCACACGTGGGCATGCAGCGAGTGCCGCATCCATCTTGAACTGACTGGCTGCTCCCCACTCCTGGTTCACGCCGGCGATGCGAGCACGGATGCGCACGTTCAGCAGCACCCCTTCTGGGAGATGCGGGCTGCTCGGGGTGTTGGTCCAGGCGTTCAAGCGGAAGTGGCATGCGCGTGTAGCACCAGTACCGTAACCATCGCTGGTGGCATGGCTGCGGAAGCGACGGTAGCTGTAGCTGCCGTTCGGATCGAAGAACCAGAACACGTAACCGCTGGTGCTGTTGGTCATTCCGTATTGTGCGCTCACTGCTGGGTTCTCACTGGCCACGATGAACTTGTTCGTCACCCAATCCAGTTTATCGCAGCTGCTGTAGATCGGGCGGTCGTTGCTGATCGGCAAACAGAAGAAGCTGCTGTTCCCGATCTGGCTAACTCCTGTGATCATGTTCTCCCGGTTGTCGATGATGCGTCTTCCGTTGGCACCGCTTTCACGCAGGATGTAGCCGAGCAATCCATCACCCGCGTTGTCCGTCACGCGCAGTTGGTAGCAACCGTCCCTTACGCAGATGGTCTGCGTGCCGATGCTGTTCGCAGGGAACACGTCGGTACCGCTATCCACTGTTGTGGTCCCGGTTTGATCCAACACTTCCCAGGTTACGCCAAATGGGTTCGTGTCGTTCTGGAACTCGAGGATCAGGGTATTCTCGCTTTCACTCACCGTTACAGTGGCAGTAGCAGCGGTGGAAGAGCATGGACTAGCGCTGGTGACGGTGTACGTGTACACGCCGGGCACGTCAGAGCCTGGAACGTAATCCGGTCCATGTGCGCCGCCATTGAAACTCCATGAACCTCCCATGTCCGGGTCACCACCCAAGTAGTCCGAAAGCGGGAAAGTGGGGTTGTTACTACACACGGTCACAACACCATCGCTGCCAGCATCAGGTCCGCCCACGGGAGCGCCGAGGACGTTGATCAAGATCGATGTCGAAGCAACGTTCGGAACGGGGCATGAAGCATCAACGGCCAAGAAACGGACGTTCGTTCCGGAGGAGGCGATATCAGGGGTCCAGCAGAGCGTACCTATTGCAGGGTTGGTTCCGATCACGGTGAACGTTGCACCCGGCAGCAGTGCCGAAGCATTGGAGGTCAATGTGAGAACATCCCCGATATCTGCATCGGTGAACGGGAATTCCATGCAGAAGGGCACGCCATCGCAGACATCGAGCCCATAACCGTCGAGCGTTCCATTCGCACTGATGGTGGGTCCGGTGGTCTGGGGTGGTTCGCCCATGCAATTCACAACGGTCACGACGAAATCTCGCATGACCGTGCCGATGACGGCACCGCCCGTATCGTAGGTGGTCACCTGCATCACGACGATATACTTGCCCGTGACCGTGGGTGTGAAGGACAGTTGACCCGTTTGTGGATCCAGTGCGATCCCAGGGATCGGCTCCGCACCGGTGAAACCCATATCGTACGTGGTCGGTACGGGGGCAGGTGAAGCGTAACGTGCATCGATCAATTCGAAGGCCATGGTATTCCCATCCGGGTCGTTGAAACCGGGGTTGTACAACACCGGTTCGTTGACACAGACGACAGGGATCGAGTTATCGGAGATATGCGGTGAAGCATCGCAAACACCGTTGAAATTGTTCACGGTGGTCACCAAGTACATGCCCGGTGTACCGAACAGATTCTCCGTGCTGCTGCGACAACAGACCGACCACGTGATCGTCCAGTCATTGCACGGAGAGAGGTAGGCCGTGGTCTCGAGTCGATAGTGCCGAAGCCCGGAGAGCGCACCGCTGTTACACGTGCTGTTCGGCAGCGATGCAGCACAAAGTTGAGAAACCTCCTCATTGAGCACGACCGGCAGATTGTTGAGCGAGTACACGACGCCACAGTCGTTCGTGAAGTCCAGACGTTGAGCGGTGAGCGGCGCGCCTGTACAATCCAAGTACAGGTCCAGCATGATCAGGTAGAAGTTCGCTCCTTGGCATTGATAGGTCAGACTCCCACCGGAATAGTGCGCGGCACGAGCGAATGGTGCGGCCCAAAGAAGGAGCAATACGGAGAAGAACGTGGTCAATGTGCGTTGTAGGGTCATCTAAAGGATACGGTTCGCACTGCCCGGTCCGGCACGCGATGGGTGAACTTCAAAACTACTCCGGAGCTAAATGGTATGCAAGGATCGACGTTTCTCCTCTCGGGCTTGTGCGCGTTCGGCCGAGATTGGATCCGTCGCTGATGTGACCGTGTTGTGCGAACCGTCCACAGCGCACTGTTCACCAAGAAACGGGGACGAGCGCGGAGGAGCCTGTCGGGCTTACCTTCTTTGCAAGCATGGCGCTCAGTCGTTTCTGGACCTTCATATTGATCCTCAGCATCGGGTACGTATTGGCGATGCTGGCGATGGGCAAGCAATACTCGCTGGGCGCTATCGTGAACGGGGAGCAGGGTGAACCGCTTGTAGTGAAGGAGATGGACCGCAATGATCCGCGGACGCTCCAGTTGGTCGCACCGATCGAAGAAGCGGGGGAAGCGGGACTGCAACGCGGCGACACGCTATACACCTTCAGCAAGAGCGGTCACATCCGCGCGACGCTGGGCAAGCAGCCTGCCGATGGCCTTTTCGCCACCTGCCGCAATACCATCACCGACCTTTGGCTTCCGCTGATCGGCTACCTCACCTTCTTCTGTGGGCTGCTCAACCTTTTGATCGATTCACGTGCCATGGAGAAAGTGGCGCGCTTCCTCTCCCCCGTTTTCCACCGCGTATTCCCCGAACTGCGGAAGGATCACCCCGCCTACGGATTCATGACCTTGAACTTCGCGGCGAACTTCCTCGGCTTGGACAGCGCGGCAACGCCCTTCGGCCTGAAGGCCATGGAGAGCATGCAGGAGGACAATCCGAACAAGGACCGTGCGACCAACAGCCAGATCATGTTCTTGTGCCTGCACGCGGCAGGTCTTACTCTCCTCCCTACCAGCATCATCGGTTACCGAGCTGCACAGGGGGCAGCCAACCCGGCAGACATCATGATCCCGTGCATCATCACCAGCTTCGCGGGAACGCTTGCGGCGCTGTTCATGGTAGCCGCCAAGCAACGGATCAACCTCTTCAACTGGCCCGTGATGCTGGGTGTTCTCGGCATCAGCGCGATGATCGGTGGTCTCATGGCCTTCATCGCCACGCTCTCGGGTGTCTCCAAATTCCACTTCACCGACAACCTGAGCAACGGTATGCTGCTCACCATCATCGGACTCATCGTAGGGTATGCATTCCTGGTAGAGCGCTACTTCACCGAAAAGGGCACCAATATGTTCGACAGCTTCGTGCACGGTGCAAAAGATGGCTTCACCACCGGTTTGCGCGTGCTGCCATACATGCTGGCGATGCTAGCCGCGTTGAGCATCTTCCGCAACAGCGGCCTCATGGGCATCGTCATGGATGGCCTCTCGTGGGTGATGTCGATCGCCGGTGTGGACAAGGAAGTGATCGACGCCATCCCCGTTGCGCTGATGCGCCCGTTCAGCGCTGGTGGCTCGCGTGGTTTCATGCTCGATGCCATGAAGACCTATGGTGCCGATAGCGTCGCCGGCCAATTGAGTTGCCTCTTCCAAGGTGCTGCGGAAACCACCTTCTATGTGGTCGCCCTCTACTTCGGCAGTGTGAACGTCAAGGACACGCGCTACACGCTGGGCATCATGCTCCTCGCGGATCTGGTGTGCGTGATCACAGCGGTCTTTGTGGTGCAGCTTTACTTCTGAATACGTCCACAGATGAAGAGGATGGATGGCTTAACAGCCATCTTGATCTCGTCCTGAACGGAGTTCAACATGAGCGGCCGCCGTTAGGCAGGCCATACTCTTCATCTGTGGATGCATTCAAACACGCCTTGCATTCGCCATCTTCGCGGCCCCATGTCGAAACTTCCTACCAAACTCAAGATCGCGAAGCGCCGATCGAAGATACACGGCAACGGCGTCATTGCCACCGACACCATCCGCAAGGGTGAGTTCATCGTGGAGTACAAAGGCCGCATCATCACCCACGACGAGGCCGACAAGCAGTACCACGGCGATGTCGGTTCGGGCCACACCTTCCTGTTCACGCTGAATGACGATTGGATCATCGACGCGAATGTGCGTGGCACCATCGCTCGGTGGATCAACACCAGCTGTGAGCCCAATGCCGTGGCCTTCATCCACAGCGAGGATAAGAAGAACCCGGACCCGAAGAAGGACCGTGTGATCATCGAAGCACTGCGCACCATCAAGCCCGGTGAAGAGATCACCTACGACTACGGCTTCGAGTTCGAAGTGCCCTACACCAAGAAACTGGTGGAGGCCTGGGCCTGCAAGTGCGGGTCCTCGAAATGCCGGGGCACAATGCTCGGTGGTAAGAAGTTCAAGGCCTTCGAGAAAGCGCATCCGAACTGGCGCAAGTGAGCTCATTCCATAGCCCAAGTCCCTTGGCACAACCTTTGCCTGAGAGCCGGTGTAATTTCGCGACCATGAAAAAGATCTTCCTGTTCCTCTTCGTCTTCCTAGGCAACTACGTCGGTCTGCAAGCACAGGACGATGCCCGCAGCCGCGCCATCGTAGACAAGCTGATGACCAAGGCCAAGGCATGGAACAGTTTCGAAGCCGACTTTACCAGCCGCTTGCTCAACACCAAGGACAAATTGGATCTGAAGCAGGAAGGCAGCATGAAGGTGAAGGGGAAGAAATTCCGCTTGGTGCTGGATAAGAACACCGTGATCAACGACGGCACGACCTTGTACACCTACAACAAGGAGAGTAATGAAGTGAACCTGAGCGATCCCGCAGAGATGGATCAGGAATTGGACCCGACCAAGCTCTTCACGCAATACGAGAAAGGCTTCAAGAGCAGCTTCGTGGATGAGAAGGCTGACGCTTCCGGTGTGGTGGTGCAGACCATCAAGCTATTCCCCATGGATCCGGCCAAGAAAGCCTACCATACTGTGGTGATCACGGTGGACAAGAACAAGGTGGAACCCAAGAGCATCGAAGTGATCTACAAGGACGGCAACGTGGTGACCTACCAGCTGAAGAAGTTCACCGCGAACCCGGAACTGGCCGATGCCTTGTTCACCTTCGACAAGAGCAAGTTCCCCGGCGTGGAGGTGAACGACATGCGCTGATCCTACAAGGTCCGGGTGACCCCGACCTGGCTATTGAAAGCCGTCCGGGAGGGCGGCTTTCTGCTTTGCACACCATGCGCTGGTATTCAGCGTTACGAATAGCACCTGATGCATTCTATGCGCATGCGACTCGTCTACCTCCTGTTCCTGCTGCTCGCCACCACCGTCAGCGCCCGAACGCGTGTGGCACATGTGCTCGTGGCGCTGTGCGACAACCAGTACCAAGGCATCGTGAAAGTGCCGGCGGGCATCGGCAACGGGCAGAAGCCGGGCACCAACCTGTACTGGGGTGCGGGCTACGGCGTGCGCACGCACTTCGACCGTTCGGCAGAATGGATCCGTGTTCCCTGCGTGAAGTCCACGACGACCCACATCCTCGAGCGCGCCGTGTGGAAGCACCGGGACAGCGCGGTGTACCTGGTCGCCGATGCGTACGATGGCCGCAACATCCGCGAAGCCACCGAGGACCTGTTCAGGTACGCGAGCGGTGCCATGCCCCTGCGCATCGAACTGCAGGATGGCGCATCCTTCAAGGCTGGTGGGGCTGCCGACCTCGTAGGATACGTCGGTCACGATGGCCTCATGGATTTCGCCCTGGACAATGAATTTCCTGCGACGAACACGAATGCGCGGGAGACCATCATTTTGGCGTGCATCAGCAAGCGTTTCTTCACCCCGCCGTTGCGGAAGACGGGCGCCTCACCACTGCTCTGGACCACCGGCCTGATGGCCCCGGAAGCCTACACCTTGAAAGCGGCATTGAACGGCTGGGTGGCTCATGAAACGAACGAGGCGATCCGCGAACGCGCGGCTGTGGCCTATAACACCTACCAGAAATGCGGGATCAACGGCGCGCGCCGCTTGTTCGCTACCGGCTGGTAGGTTGACCGGTCTGTCCGCTCAGGTGCACATAGTCCTTGAGCACCGCGCGCAGGAACTCCTCCGGCTTCAGACCGGCACCGTTGTTCCCGATGGCCAGGCTCACACGTTCCGCCATGTCGCGTGCCAACTCGTATCGACTACGGAGGGTCTGGTTGTTCAGCAATTCCTTGATCATCGCGGCTTGTGCATCACTCAGTCGAATGGCCTCCGGGAACTGCACCACATGCTGGGGTCCGATCTCTGTCATGAGCGTGTCCTGCAACTTCAACCGTTGTTTCAGGTTGATCACACAGGTACCTGCGGCGAGGTCGCCCAAGCGCTGACCTTTGCCATTGATGAGGATGACGACCAATCCGAGGTAATAGAAGGAATCGATCGGCCGCAAGACCCAGCGCAAGAGGTATTGCCCGATACGCGGCTGTCCACCATCGACGCGTGCCACCTTGATCCTTCGTGCCCGCTTGCCGATGCTCTGTCCATCCATGGTGATCTCACAAACGAGATCGTAGAACAGGTATGGCAGAAGGACCACGAACACGAAAATGACAATGGCGACATCGCGCGCACCGAGTTCTGCGACCACGAAGAAGATGAAGGCCATGGCAAAGACCCAGGCCAATATCACCAGGTTGTCCAGAATGGCTGCCACGATGCGATCGCCCACACTGGCCACTTCGTGCTGCACCACCACGTTCTGTGCCGTCTCGATCCCGATCGTTGCCATGGGCGGAAAAATACGGGTTGATCGATCACGAGGTGCATGGTCGTCCCCGAGGTGTGCCCCGCTTCTTCGGGGAATACGGACAACGCAGCATAGGATCGACATGCGCGCACTATGTTTGGACTTCCCATGCGCGAAGCAGCCTTCATCCAACGGAACCAAGCGAAGTGGCAGCGGCTGGAGCAGGTGCTGCAAGGGCTCGACGGCCTCAGCGGTGACGAGACGAGCAGCTTGTACATCGAGCTGAACGACGACCTCTCGTACGCACGCACGTTCTACCCGAAGAGCAACATCCCCGTGTACTTGAACGGGCTGGCTTCGCGCCTGCACCAGCACATCTACCGCAACCAGCGCACGCCACGCGGCCGCTTCCTCACCTTCTGGAAAGATGAAGTGCCCTTGGCCATGGCGGCTACCCGCAGTCAGCTCGTGCTTTCGTTCACCGTGTTCTTGGTCGCCTTCCTGATCGGCGGGCTTTCGGCCAAGTACGACGAGAGATTCGTGCGCTTGATCCTCGGCGATGGCTATGTGGACATGACCTTGGAGAACATCCGAAAAGGCGAACCGATGGCCGTTTACGGCGGGTCTAGCGAAGGCGTGATGTTCTTGGGTATCACCATCAACAACATTCGTGTGGCCTTGTTGTGTTTTGCTGCGGGCCTTTTCGCCTCTTTCGGCACCGGTTTCCTGTTGCTCTACAACGGCATTATGGTGGGGGCCTTCCAGTATTTCTTCTACCAACAAGGAGTGCTTCGCGAGAGCCTGCTCACGATCTGGGTGCACGGCACCTTGGAGATCAGTGCCATCATCATAGCCGGTGCAGCGGGCTTTGCGTTGGGCAATGGCATGCTGTTCCCCCGCACCTTCACCCGTGGCGAGAGCTTTCGACAGGGCGCACGGCTGGGCTTGAAGGTGGTGATCGGCTTGGTGCCCATCTTCATTGTTGCGGGCTTTTTGGAATCGTTCATCACTCGCCATGCGCTCACCATTCCTTGGTTTGCTTCCTTGGCGATCATCGTGCTTTCGTTCACCTTCGTGTTGTACTACTTCGTCATCCTCCCTTACCATGCAGAACGCCGCCCCCGTGCAGTTGAGCCAGGTCCGTGATTTCGGCCAGATCATCAGCACCACGTTCGTATTCCTCAAACAGAATTGGCGGCCCTTGGGTCGGGCACTCGCCGTGATCTGCGTGCCTCCAGCTGTGATCTCCGGTTTCTTCATTGGCAAGACCATGGGCGACATCCAGTCGGTGGGTTTGACAACTGATCCCGGTAACCCGTTCGGTGTATACAATGGCATGCTCAATGCATGGGTCCCGATGGGCCTGGGCTACCTGCTCTTGATCGCTTCGTTCCTTCTGATGACGACCGTGACCTACGAATACATCCGGGCGTACCATTTGAACGAACACCTCGGCCTCACCCCGGGCGAACTGTGGAAACGTTCGATGAGCCAGATCGGGCAGTATTTCGGTATGAACTTCCTATCCGGTCTGCTCATCGTCCTCGGCTTCCTGTTGTGCATACTACCCGGCCTTTACGTGATATCGGTGCTCTCCTTGGCACTTGCCGTGCATGCCATCGAACGGAAAGGAGCATCCGGGTCCCTTGGCCGGTCGAACAACTTGGTAAAGGATCGGTTCTGGGAAACACTGGGTCTGGTGATCGTCATCGGTATCATCCACTCCTTCATCACTGGCATCCTCATGCTTCCTTTCAGTATCGTTTCCATGATGGTCACCTTCAACAGCACATTCGACGCCATCCGCACGGAAGGCCAAACAGCTCTCCCTGGTTGGTTTGCGATGTACACTGCCTTCACCACTTCATTGCAAATGGCTATCACGCTGCTTACCTATCCCATCGTCGCCGTAGCCCTGAGCCTGAAGTATTTCACCTTGGTCGAGGAAAAGGAAGGTGCGGGCTTCCGCAAGAAGTTGGAAGGCTTCGACCAAGCGTAGGATGACGCAACGGTTGGTTCTCGTATTGATCCTGCTGATCGCTTCGTTGGGTGCGATCTGCGCGAACGACAGCATCGCACCACCGCAAGAAGTGTTCGAGTTACGCGCCTTCCACGCCTCCGAGATCGAAGCGCTCAAGAATGATACGGCCTTGGACTACGACCGCGACCAGCGCCGCTTGCCCACGCCTTGGGAACGGTTCAAGGCATGGCTTGCCGAGATGTTGGAGCGCTTTTTGGGCGATCGTGTCGGCGGCTACATCACCGAGAACGTGCTGTACATCCTGGTGGTCGTGATCCTTGCGTTCGCGATCATTGTGCTCAGCAGAGGTGGCTTGAGACGGGTGTTCCATGGCGCACCACGCTCCTTGGCCGAAGTGGTCACCGTGGAAGAGGACATCCGCGAAATGGACCTCGGCACGTTGATCGCGGAAGCGGAGAAGAGCGGAGACCTCCGTCGTGCGATCCGCCTGCATTACTTGTTGGTGCTGCGCAAACTCGTGGATCGCGGGATCCTGAACTGGAGTCCGGATCGGACCGACCGCGACTACATGGCACAGATCAACGAACCGGCTTTGCGGTCGCGGTTCACGCACGTGGCCTTGGTGTTCCAATGGGTGTGGTATGGCCACGGTGAAGTGGATGCCCAGCGCTACGCGGAATTGCGGAAACCCTTCGTTGAATTCGAGACCGAACCGGTGGCATGACGCGCTTCGAGAAACGCATCCTCATCGGGCTGGGTCTGCTGATCCTGTTGCTTTCCGTAATGGAAGCGATGGTGCCGCAGCCCACGGACTGGAACCCCTCCTATTCGCGCTTCCACCGCAAGCCGTTCGGCGATGAACTGGTGTACAAGCGACTCTCCGATCTCTTCCCGGAAGTACGCACCATCAGCGATCCGTTGTATTCCGTGGAACGGCAGCGCGCGATCGAGGACGTGTGGAACGAAGCGGTGAACCATGTCTTCATCAACATGACGTTCTCCCCGGACATCACCAGCACGGAACACCTGTTGGACCTGGTCTCTTGGGGCGATCATGCCTTCATCGCAGCGGATATGATCGGAGGCCCATTTGCCGATAGCCTTCACCTTGACATGGACATGAAACCGTGGATGGGGACCGAGTCGACCAGTGATATCCGTGCCATCGGGGAGCCGCGCATCGTGGAGGGTGTGTTCCGCTATGCCCGGAACTTCACGGGTGCCTATTTCACCAACTACGACACCAGTCGAACGCGCGTGCTCGCTGTGGATGGCAGTGCGAACCCGGTGCTCCTACAGATGGCTTGGGGCGAGGGCCGTATCGTGCTCTGCAGCACTCCAATGGCCTTGACGAACTACCACCTGCTGAAGGAACGGAACCACCAGTTCATGGCGGCCGCCTTCAGCCTGTTACCGCCACGCCCGGTGTGGTGGGACGAAGCCTACAAGGTGGGCCGAATGGAAGCCCAGACACCGATCCGCTTCCTGCTTTCGCAGACCGCCTTGCGCTGGGCTTGGTTCCTTGCGCTCTCGCTGGTGGTGCTGTACATCCTCGTGTATGCACGTCGTCAGCAGCGCGCCATACCCATCGTGTTGCCGCCGCGCAACGCCACGCGCGACCTCATGCACACCGTGGGGCGCTTGTATTGGCACAAAGGCGACCACACCGATCTGGCGCACAAGATGATCGCGCATTTCAAGGAAGACCTGCGCTTGCGCACGTACTTGCGCACCTTCGCATACGACCGACCCACCATCCAGCACCTGGCGGCCAAGACCGGCCTCACCGTGGAAGAAACCGAACAACGACTTCGCGCGATCCAAGCACACGAGACCAACGCGCGCATCAGCGAAAGCGAATTGCTGAAGTTGAGCTCTGAACTCTACGAATTCCGTCAACTGATCCGATGACCATGACCGACGACCTTACACCCGCAACTCCGGAACCTTCCGCACCGGACACGAGCTACCATCCGACCATACCGCTCACCGAGCTGCAACAGGCGGTGGAGAGACTTCGAGGAGAAGTGCGCAAGGTGATCGTGGGCCAGGAGCGCATGGTGGACCTCTTGCTCATCGCCCTGCTGAGCGATGGCCACGTGCTGATCGAAGGGGCACCGGGGCTGGCAAAAACGCTCACGGCGAAATTGCTTGCCCGCTGCGTGCACACCGGCTTCTCACGGATCCAGTTCACGCCGGACCTGATGCCGAGCGATCTGATCGGCACCAGCGTGTTCGATCCGCGCACCACGGCCTTCGAGTTCCGCGCAGGTCCGATCTTCAGCAACATCGTGCTTGTGGACGAGATCAACCGTGCTCCAGCGAAGACGCAGAGCGCCTTGTTCGAGGCCATGGAAGAGCGACAGATCACGGTCGATGGCGTCACCTATCCACTTGGTCGGCCGTTCATGATCGTGGCCACACAGAACCCGATCGAACAGGAAGGCACCTATCGATTGCCCGAAGCCCAATTGGACCGCTTCTTCTTCAAGCTGAACGTGGACTACCCCACCATCGAGGAAGAGGTCGCCATTCTGGAACGCGCGATGATCGGTCGTCATCTGCTCAGCGTCGATGCCGTGCAACCGGTGCTCACCGTGGAGGAGTTGGAACGCTCACGCGCCCTCGTCCAACAAGTGATCTGCGATGCGAAGCTCATCCGCTACATCGCAGCCATCGTCGATCGCACGCGCCACGATGGGGCCTTGATGCTGGGTGCTTCCCCCCGCGCATCCTTGGCCATTTTGAACGGATCCCGCGCCCATGCTGCGATCAACGGTCGTGATTTCGTAACGCCGGAAGATGTGCGTGCCGTGGCCTCCCACGTTCTTCGCCACCGCGTGCAACTCACGCCCGAGCGGGAGATGGAAGGCCTCACCCCGGATCAGGTGATCGAACTGCTGGTGAAACAACTCGAAGTACCGCGCTGATGTTCCGCTTGCGCACTACCTTCCTGACCCAGCGTGCCTTCCGGGCCGGCTGGGTGGTGGTGCTCGTACTTATCGGTGGTTGGTTCTGGGCCCCGCTGCTGGTCGCGGGCAAACTGGCGGTGCTGGGTCTGGTGGTCGCGTTGATCGCGGATGCCTTCCTGCTGCATGGCAAACGCACCGGACTGGCAGCAGCGCGACGCACGTTGGAACGCTGGAGCAACGGCGATCACAACCCGGTGACCATTCATTTGAAGAGCGAGTATGGAACCACCATCAGCGTGCGGGTGCTGGATGAGTTGCCCGTGCAGTTCCAGAAAAGGGATCTGCAATTCACGGCCTCCATCCCTGCTTGGGAGCGACGGGATTTCGACTACACCGTTCGGCCCGTGCAGCGTGGCGTCTACCGGTTCGGAGCCATTCAAGCGTACGTCAGTTCGGAGATCGGATTGATGGAACGACGCTTCAGCTTGGATGCGGCCAAGGAAGTGGCCGTGTATCCGAGCTACCTGCAACTGCGGAAGTATGAATTGTTGGCCATCAGCGATCGGCTCACATTAGCGGGGATCAAACGGGTGCGTCGTGTGGCACAGAACGCCGAATTCGAGCGCATCAAGGAGTATGTGGCCGGTGATGATCGTCGCACCGTGAACTGGAAGGCCACCGCACGACGCGGGCGCATGATGGTGAACCAGTACCAGGACGAACGTGCCCAACAGGTCTTCGCGCTGATCGACACCGGCCGTATCATGAAGATGCCCTTTGAAGGGCTCAGCCTCTTGGACTACGCGATCAATGCCTCGTTGGTGATCAGCAGCATCGCCATGCGCAAGGAGGACCGCGCCGGATTGATCACGTACAGCGACAAGGTGCAGGATGTGGTGCAAGCCAGCCGGCAAAGGGGCCAGATGCAGAAGATCATGCAGGTGCTCTATAAACAAGGCACGGACCACCGCGAAACGGATATGGAAGCGTTGTTCGTCGCCGTAAGGCGGAACATCCATCAGCGAAGTCTGCTGCTGCTCTTCACGAACTTTGAGAGTGTGAGCGCCTTGAAAAGGCAGCTCCCTTACATCCAGCGTTTGGCGCGGCAGCACTTGGTGGTTCCCATCTTCTTCCTGAACACCGAACTGGACAAGGACCTGCAAATGCGGCCTACGGATACCGAGGCCTTGTACATCCACACCCTTACCGAACGGGCCGTGCACGAGAAACGGTTGATCGCTCGCGAATTGGAACGCAGCGGTCTGCCCGCGATCCTGTGCAAACCCGAAGACCTTACGGTGAGCGTGATCAACCGGTACCTGCAGATCAAGGCACGCGGAGTGTTGTAACACGCCCTTCCGGAAAGCAGGGCAGGAACACATTGTCAGGTCGTGCGTGGAACACGACCTTCGTGGCATGCCCACCACAACACGCAGCGTTACCGCCACCTTGGATGGCGCACCCTATGCCACTCGCATCGTCGCAGGGGACAAGACGATCATGGCGGATGAACCCCTCGATCACGGTGGCACGGATCAAGGTTTCAGGCCGCACGAACTCTTTCTTAGCGCCTTGGCCAGTTGCACGGCGATCACTTTGCGGATGTATGCGGATCGGAAACAATGGGTCGTTCCATCCATCGGTGTCACCGTGAACATGGAGCGCGATCAGGAAGGAGCCAAGGTGGACACACGCCTTGCTATCGTGGTGGATCTGCCCCATGACCTACCGACCGAACAACGCGAGCGCCTACTGCAGATCGCCAAGGCTTGCCCGGTGCATCGTACCTTGGAGAACCCCATTCACCTAAGTGCCCGCTTGAAGTCATGAGCAAGGAACACACCTATAGCAACGGAGAGGTCACCATCGTGTGGAAGAGCGAACTATGCATCCACAGCAAGAACTGTTGGAAGGGTCTCGAAGAAGTGTTCCAACCCGGTGAACGTCCTTGGATCAAGCCTGACGGTGCCAGT
>CADEDY010000006.1:0-109201 GCA_902826215.1 uncultured Bacteroidota bacterium | reverse complement strand
CCAAGGGGCGCCCGGTCCATTCGTCGGAACGCAGAGGAACAGCGAGCTACGGAACCAGCCCCGAATTCGTTGACCGTCCAAGTCTCTCCGAACGGGCCGCTGCTTGTGAAGGACCGTTGTGTGATCACGCATGCCGATGGACGCACGGAGATCCGCGAGCAAGCCACCGCCCTGTGTCGCTGCGGGGCTTCGGCCAACAAACCCTATTGCGACGGCAGCCACCGGAAGATCGACTTCCAAGGCTGATCCAGCTTTCCCCGGGGAACGTACTTAAGTGACCCGGAACCATCTGCGACGTCAAGAACGGTAGTGGGCGTATGGGTTAACTTTGCACCCCCCGGAACCGAGAGGACCCGACCATGATCCAGCATGACCCCCAACACGTCGTTCTGAGTCCCGCACAAAAAGCGCGTCGGATCAACACGAATTCCGATCTGTACGGGACCTTCGCCGAGATCGGAGTAGGTCAAGAGACAGTTCGGCATTTCTTCCGCGCTGGAGGAGCCTCGCAGACCATTGCGAAGGCCATGAGCGCCTACGACAAGGACTTCAGCAACGCCATCTACGGCCCCGAACCTGGTAACCGTTTCGTCTGCGAAAGCCGCCTGAAGAACATGCTCCGACACGAGTATGGGCTGATGATCGAACGGCTCTCGCGGAAGGATCACCCGACCAAGAAGTTCTTCACTTTCGCCAATACTGTCGCGGGTAGCAGCTTCGAGCGCCCCCACAGCGGGCACGGTTGGATCGGGGTCCGTTTCCAGGCCGGGCCGGACGAACCCACGAACGACGTCATCATTCACGTCCGGCTGCACGATCCGGACATCAGCCTGCAACAGGAAAGCATCGGTGTATTGGGCGTGAACCTGCTCTATGGCTGCTTGATGCACCACAACGAGCCGGATACCATCATGACCGCGCTTTACGACAACGTGAGCCGGCACGTGGTGGAAGTGGACATGATCCAGATGAACGGTCCGGTCTTCTCTCACGTTGACAACCGTTTGCTCAGCCTTCAATTGGTGAAGCGTGGCTACACCGATGCCGTGCTCTTCGGTCCCGATGGTCAGAACCTCCAGGCCAGCGAGGCGCTGTACAAGAAGAACATCCTGGCCATCCGCGGCAGCTTCCGCCCGGTGACCAAGGTGAACATCGACATGATCATGAACGGCTACAACATGTTCATCAAAGAACAGCGTGTAGACCGCCAGAACCTTCAGGTCCTGTTCGAGATCACCTTGAACAACCTGCGCTCCGATACCGGGGATGTGGATGAGAAGGATTTCATCGACCGTGCGGATATTCTCTGCTCGCTGGGTCAGACCGTATTGATCAGCAACTACCAGGAGTACTACAAGCTGGTGGAGTATTTCAGCCGCTACACCAAGGCGCGCATGGGCCTGATAATGGGCGTGAACAATCTGATCGACGTCTTCGATGAGAAGTACTACCGCCACTTGAATGGCGGCATGTTGGAGGCCTTCGGCATCCTCTTCACACGCGATCTCAAGATCTACATCTACCCGAGCCGTGCTTCCTCCACCTCGGAGATCATGACCACGGTGAACATGCCTGTGCATCCGCGGTTGCGGCCTTTGTATGACTACCTGCTGTTCAACAAGCGCTTGGTCGATATCGGCACCTTCGACCCGAACGTACTGCACATCTTCAGCAAGCAGGTCCTCGATCTCATCCGCAGCGGTAAGCCAGGCTGGGAGGAGTTGGTTCCACCGTATGTGGACAACATGATCAAGGACAACAAGCTCTTCGGCTACGAGCCGGTGAAGGCCAACGCCTAGTATTCGTTACGCGGCATCGCGTTGCGCATTAATGAGGTATGTTGCTCTTCGTATTGATCCAAACGCTCTTTGTTTCGTCAGTTCCCTCAAGACCGGTGACTCCAGAGGCTCCTGCTACCCTGTCCGAACGATTCCAGCCGCCTGCTGGCTTTGAGCGCACAAGCGGCCCGGACGGCAGTTTCGCTCCCTGGCTGCGATCGCTCCCGTTGCTTCCCAAAGACAGTCCAGTGCTGCTGCACACGGGTGAACCGAAGTACCGGCAGGATGTGCACGCGGCGGTGGTCGACATCTCCGTGGGCAAGAAAGACCTGCAACAATGCGCTGATGCCGTGATGCGATTGCGGGCCGAATACCTTTCTGCGAACGGCCAAGCTGATGCGATCGCCTTCAATTTCACCAATGGCTTCAAGGCTGAATGGCGGCGCTGGCGAACAGGCGAACGGATCAAAGTCGTTGGGAACACATGTAGTTGGGTGAAGAGTGCTGCGGTCAACAACAGCCACGACGAGCTGATGCGCTACTTGGAAAAGGTCTTTACGTATGCGGGCACGCTCTCCTTGGAACATGAATTGAAGCCCTGCGCCAATAGCCCGATCGCACCCGGCGATGTCTTCATCCACGGTGGAAGTCCAGGCCATGCCATGTTGGTGGTGGATGTCGCCATCCATCCCGATGGCCGGCAAGCTTTCCTCTTAGCCCAGAGCTACATGCCTGCGCAACAGATCCACCTGGTGAAGAACCTACGAAAGCCCACCTTGGGCGCCTGGTTCGTACTGAATGACGGTGAGAAGCTCTACACACCGGAATGGACCTTCTCGTGGAGCGAGCGTAGACGCTGGTGACACACGGATCGATCGCCGATCCGCGTTCCAATGGAAACCTGCTCGGCCATGCACACCGCTTTCCTGCTGCCCCAGATGTTGCCACTCTTGTTCTCCGGCGCGCCTCCTGCGACGGAAGAGATCACGTTGGAACGCTCGGTCCAGAGCGGCGCCATCACCGTTTCCGGAGCGTGCCTGGGAGGACACACCGCGGAATGCATCGTGGTGGAATTGACGAACCGCACCGACAAGCCGATCAGCACGGCGATCCCTGCGGGTTGGTTGATGCAGAACAGCGACCCCGATGCCCAGGACCTGATGATCGTGGACCGTCGCGCGATCGAACTGGCACCGCACGAGGCCCAAAAGGTGACCTGCAAGGCCTACTGCGTGGAAAGCTCCGACAGTTCGCCCGAGGCGGGCGTCGTACTACGGTCCATGGGTTTCGCCAAGCCTACTTTGGTGAAACTGGCTGAGCACCTCCAGCAGGGCAAGGAGGACGAGGACGCTATCCAAGCAGCGGTCTGGGCGGTAGCTGACGAACATGACATTGCGGCCATCGGTGCCGATGATGTCGAAGCCCACCGCCCATTGCGGCAATTCGTGGCCGACCTCACCGGACGGCGATTGCCGTGGTACGCCAAGACCTATGCCCCACCGACCGAAGAAGGACGCGTCTTCTCGAATGCACCCACCTCTGTCCACGGGGAGATCGACTTCACACTTCACACCAACGGCGTGGTAACAGTCCTCGTCCACAACGCACGTGGGCAATTGATGCACACCATCGGCAAGGACCGCTACTTCGGCCCCGGTGAATACGGCATGGAAGTGGACCTAACGGTACAAGGCTGGCCACATGGCGAATACACGATCCAGTTCTTCTTGGATGGTTCCCGTTTGCTGAAACGGCTGCCTTTCGAGGTGTGATAGCGAGTTCAGTTCTCGGATGAAGCTCGGGCGATGCGATCTTGCACCCATGTCCAGTGCATCGTTCCGACCGACGGCATCCTTCCTAGGACACAAGTCCGCGGTTTATGCGCTGGCCGTCGACCGTGGATCGGGACTTTTCCTCAGTGCTGGCGGCGATGGCATCGTCGTGCAATGGCAGTTGGATGCGCCGGAGCATGGCGAAGCGCTGGTCAACGTCGGTGAAGCGATCTTCAGCCTATGTGTTCTCGGTGAACAGGATCTCCTCATGATCGGCACGGGTACTGGTCGTTTGCTGGTCATCGACCGGCAAACGCGAAAGGAAGTGCAAGCGACCGAGGCCCACACCAAAGGGATCTTCCGGATCGTCCGGTTGGATGAAGGAACATTGGCCTGCGCCGGAGGTGATGGCAGCTTGAGCATATGGTCGCTCGGCGCGGATCGCAACAAACCGTTGGCACGACTGCGAAATATCCCGTTGTGTGAAGAGAAGCTTCGGGATATCGTCGTTTCCTCGGAAAGCGAACGGGTCGTGGTCGCTTGTGGCGATGGAAGCCTGCGCGAATTGGACCAGCCGTCCTTGAACGAACGTCAACGGTTCGAAGGTCACGACAAGGGTGCGAACAGTGCGACCTTCCACCCCACTAAGCCGGTGATGATCAGTGGCGGCAAGGACGGCCAAGTGAAAGTGTGGCGCGCAGATGGAGGTTGTTTACTGGATTTCGCGACACACAAAGGTTCGGTGTACGTCACCAGCTTCGATCCCACAGGTCGATATTTGGTCAGCACTGGCCGAGATGCATTGGTGAAGATCTGGGACGCAAGCAGCTTGGAACCCGTGCTTCGTTCTTCACGAGAACGCGATGCGCACACACATTCCGTGAATGCCTTGATCTGGGTGGGACAGACACTGATCACCGGAAGCGATGACCGCAACGTCCGGGCTTGGAAGCTGCCCTGATCCCGCAAGGAAAGAAGTACGATCCACCGCACAGCCAGCGGCCTATTCGTTCAACCCCAATTCTTCACGTACCACGGAACGGCGGTGCGGAGTCCTTCCTTCAGATCCACCGAAGGTGAATATCCCAAAAGGTTCTTCGCTTTGGTGATATCGGCCAAGGAATCACGGATATCGCCCTTTCGCTCGGGCCCATGCTCCACGCCCACCTGGGCGATGGCCGGATCGATGCGTGCCAGTTCATCGCGCAAGGCATCGACGAGTTCGAGCAAGGTGGTACGTGCACCGAAGGCCACATTGAAGACCTCACCATCGCAGCGCGGATCAACGGTATCCACTGCACGCAACACCGCTTGCACCACATTGCCGACGTAGGTGAAATCACGGGACTGATGACCATCTCCATGGATCAATGGAGCGGTATGCTCCAGGAAACCGCTGATGAACTTGGGAATGGCAGCAGCATACGGACCTTCGGGATCCTGACGTTCGCCGAAGACATTGAAGAACCGCAAGCCGATGGTACTGAAGCCGTGCAGGCGCGTGTACAACTGCGCGTATGTCTCGTCGCAGGCCTTGGTCACCGCGTAGGGTGAAAGCGGCAGACCGATGTTCTCCTCGCGCTTGGGCAACTCTTTGGAATCGCCATAGACACTTGAACTGGAGGCATAGACGAATCGGCTCACGCCTTCGTCCCGCGCAGCTTCCAGCACATTGAGGAAGCCCGTGAGGTTGGTCGCGTGCGAAGCCAATGGATCCTTGATGGAGCGTGGCACGGAGCCCAACGCCGCCAAGTGGATCACGACTTCCATGCCTTCCATGGCCTCGGCGCATTCCGCTGTTGAACGGATATCGCTATTGACGAAGGTGAAATCGGGCAACCCTTCCAAGTGCGCGAAGTTGTCCTGCTTGCTCGTGGCCAGATTGTCCATGCACCGCACGGTATGGCCTGCGGCGATCAAGGCATCGCAGACATGACTACCGATGAAACCAGCACCGCCGGTCACGAGGATGGAACGAGGTCGATTGGTGCTCATGCAAGGAAGACGCAGGATCGGACGTTGGTGGGGTCAAAAGTAGCCGACTCTACCCAGCGCTTTCGGACCGAACGGTCCCTGATATCCATGATCAGCCTTTGATCGCCGCACCGAACCAGATCGTTCGCCATCGAAGCGGCACCACTGGATGAAGCACCCCGTCAAGTCGAGCGAGCAGGTCCCGCTGACCTTCGGTGCGACCCAAATTGGCCACGAAACCTGTTGTACCGAACTCCAACTCGCTGAATGGAGCGAACAGGTCGCGATCGGCAATGGGGTCCAGATAGCGCCAATAATGGTCCCAAGCCACGAAGCGCTTACGAAGCCATCGGTGAGTGGGCGTGCCTTGGAGGTTCTCAGCGAACAACAGGACACCACCTGGTTTCAACACGCGGTGCATTTCACCGATCGCCTTTGCTTGCCGCTCCTTGCTTCCAAGCGCGCCGATCATGCTCTTGAAGGCCACGATATCGAATGAATTCGCCGGGTGTGGAATGGCCAAGGTATCGATCGAAGCATACGAGATCAATTTCGCCACTCCAGCCTCTCGATGCAACACACGCGCCGCATCCGTTGGTCCTCGCAAGTCGCTACAAAGTGTTTCCAGTCCGTGGCGAGCGAGGAGGAGACTAACGCCACCGTCGCGCTCCCCTAGAGCCAAAGCCTTTCCGGCCAGAGGTACCTGTTCCGCCAACACCCGTTGCCAAAGTGGATAAGCCCGCGACCACGACCGAACTTCCCATTGGAAGATATCGGAGAGGGGTGCGTGGTGGGCCATGGGTCAAAGAAAAGAGGGGATGGTTGTGACGAAGCTGTTCGGTACGATTTCGGGTTCTCCCTATTTTGGCGGTCAATGGAGCATTCTGGGGAGCTTCGGTCCGCCGTTCGGCTAGGGTGTCTCGGTATCTTCTTCTCACTCAGGAGGACTGCGTGATGAACTGTGCAGCGACGATGAAGTTAGAAGCAGGTATGATGTTCAAGATCCCAGTGAGCGAAAAACTCTTTGGAATTGGTGACATTGTTTCGGTTCCTGAGGAACATTACTTCGTCTTCCGTGTTATTCAGAGCCTTCATGGTCGCCTGCCAACTAGAATTGAGGACAGTGTATTGCTTATGGGGGCCACGATGGACGCCAAAATATACGTTGGAGATTGGAAGAGAATTGAGTTGATCCCCATCAGTGTGATCTCGTCAATTTCCAGAAACGCACGTAAACCGTTGCATCCTATTCAGATCATAGTAAGACTACTTTTTGGTCAGGCAAATGCAGGATCAACCGTGCTTACAATTGTCTCACCAGTTCGATTTGAATTGGCACTGAAGGCATTCCATAACCTGGGACCTTGGAAGCCGGAGTATGACTCCATTCTGTTCAAGTAGGCTGTCGCCACCATAATAAACCTGCGCAAGAACTCAACCGGCGCCTATTGGCGGCTATGGCCTTACGGGTGGGCCATGGGTCAATGAAAAGAGGCGGTCGCTTGCTGCGAACCGCCTCTTAGGATCTTGTACTTTGCTTTGGGCCGCTGCGCTTATGACGAGGCCAAAGCGCTCCGGTCATGACCGGCCCTTACTTCGCCACTGCCACCGAGCGCTTCTCGCGGATCACGGTGATCTTCACCTGCCCGGGATAGGTCATCTCGTTCATGATGCGGTCGGCGATGCTCATGCTCAACTCGTCGCTCTGTGCGTCGGTGATGCGCTCGCTCTCCACCATCACGCGGAGTTCGCGCCCGGCTTGGATGGCGAAGGCCTTGGTCACTCCGTTGTAGCTCATCGCCAAGCTCTCCAGATCCTTCAGACGCTTGATGTAGGCTTCGGTGGCTTCGCGGCGGGCACCTGGGCGGGCACCGCTGATGGCGTCGCACGCTTGGATGATCGGCGATAGCAAGGTGGTCATCTCGATCTCGTCGTGGTGGGCACCAATGGCGTTGCAGACATCGGGCTTCTCCCCGAACTTCTCAGCCAGCTTCATTCCCAGCAATGCGTGCGGCAATTCAGGCTCCTCGTCGGGCACTTTGCCGATATCGTGCAAGAGACCAGCGCGTTTCGCAGCTTTGGGATTCAGACCCAATTCACTGGCCATGATGGCGCTGAGGTTGGCGACCTCCCGGCTGTGCTGCAACAGGTTCTGTCCATAGGAGCTGCGGTACTTCATGCGGCCCACCATGCGGATCAGCTCGGCGTGAAGGCCGTGGATACCCAGATCGATGCAGGTGCGCTTGCCCACTTCGACGATCTCCTCCTCCAAATGCTTCTTGGTCTTGGCAACGACCTCCTCGATACGGGCTGGGTGGATGCGGCCGTCCTTCACCAATTGGTGCAGGGCAAGGCGGGCGATCTCGCGGCGTACCGCATCGAAACAGCTCAGGATGATGGCACCGGGCGTATCATCCACGATGATCTCCACACCGGTCATTTCCTCCAAGGTGCGGATGTTGCGGCCTTCGCGGCCGATAATGCGGCCTTTCACGTCGTCGTTCTCGATGTGGAAGACGCTGACCGAGTTCTCCACGGCATGTTCTGTGGCCACCCGCTGGATGGTCTGAATGACGATGCGCTTGGCTTCCTTGTTGGCGGTGAGCTTGGCCTCTTCCTGGATGTCCTTGATGGTGGACATGGCCGCAGTGCGTGCCTCGTCCTTCAGGGAATCGACCAGTTGCTTCTTGGCGTCCTCCGCATTGAGACCGCTGATGTTCTCCAAGAGGTTGACCTGCTTGGCGTGCATCTTCTCGGTCTCCTCACGACGGCGATCCAAACCGCTGATCTTCTGCTCCAGTTCCTCCTTCAGCCGATCCATGTTCTTCTCCTTGTTGGAAAGATCCTGCTGCTGGCGGCTCAATTGCTGTTCGCGCTGCTTGGTCTTTTCCTGCGCTTGGTTGAGCGCGCGTTCGCGCTCGCGCACCTCCTTTTCGTGCTCTTCCTTCAACTGAAGGAACTTCTCCTTGGCCTGCACGATCTTCTCCTTCTTGAGGGCTTCGGCCTGTACTTCGGCTTCTTTGATGATGCCCAAGCTCCGCTTCTTCATGGCGGCATTGAGCACGGCGAAGACGATGGCGCCTCCCACAACGAGACCAGCGAGGGCCCCGACCAACAAACTGATCATTTCCATGTGTCCACTGTGTTAAGTGGACCATGCATGTCCGCCGGTGAGCTTGCGCCCAGGAGCGAAGGGTCAGTCGTGGAGATCGGCAAGCAACTGTTCGATGGCGCCAACGGTGGCGTCCGCTTCGGCCTCTCGTCGGGTCGCGGTGCTGTTCAATGCACGCACGGTGACTTCCAAGGCGGCCATGGCCAACAGGTCCTGCTTATCGGTCAACGGGTAGTTGGCCTTCAAGCGGGTGATGCTCTCATTGATCTCCTCCACGGCACGCTGCACATTCTCCTCTTCCGATGCTTGGATCGTGAGAGGATATGCGCGTCCCGCGAGTTCGACACGTATCGATCGTTCTTCCATGGTAGACGTTGCCCGTGCTACGCTTTCAGCAGCGCCAGGCAGTGATCAATTTCATGAACCAGTTCATCGATTCGCTCCTTCGTTCCCGGTACGATCGTTCCGCCAGTAGCGGAGCGCCCTTTCCGGAGGACCTCGTTCTCCCGTTCCAGTTCTGCCACACGTGCCTTCAGCACATCCACCTTGCGATGGTTCTCATGTGCTTGGGTTTCCAGATCAGCCGCTTTCTTGCGAAGGGTCTCGTGCGACCGCACCAAGCGGCCCACCTTTTCCTGCACGATAAGCAATCGGTCGTTCAACGTGTTCATGGGCCGGACGGGAGTCCTTACATGGTCCGTTGCCAAAGATAGTTGCAGCCCCTGTTCCAGCATGGCTTTTGTTTGAACCCCAAGGTGTTGATCAGGTTCTCGGAACCCGATCGGGTTGCACGATGCTCGCTTGTAGCTTGCACCCAAACAATCAGCGAACCTCTCCAAACTCCACGGCCAACCCTTCAATGCGCATTCACATTCTGAACTTCAACCTATTGCTCATCAGCGCATTATGGAGCATTACATCAAGCGGTCAGTCAGGCAATGAACGGGGTACCTACATTCCCCCGATGGACATCCCGATCGACCTGTCGGGGAACTTCATGGAGCCTCGGGACAACCACTTCCACTCCGGGTTGGACCTCCGGACCCAAGGCAAGGAGGGAATACCGGTGAAGGCCGTGGCTGATGGTTGGGTCTCCCGGATCAAGATCAGTCCATGGGGTTATGGCAAGGCGGTCTATATCGATCATGGCGACGGGTACACCTCCGTGTACGGCCACCTCTCCCAATTGAAAGGCGTGGTCGGCGAAGCGTGCTTGGACGCCCAATACCGGCAAAAGGACTTCAGCATCGACTTCACCCCGGAAAAAGGCGCCGTTACCTTGAGGCAGGGCGATGTGATCGCCCTGAGCGGCAACACCGGGGGCAGCGGCGGCCCGCACCTGCATTTCGAACTGCGCAGAACGAGCGACCAGCATGCCTTGGATCCGGAATCGCTGGGTATCGAGGTGAACGATAAGACCCCTCCGGAGATCATCGGGGTGCGCCTTTATCCGCTCACGGACACTTCGGCGGTCGGTCCCTATCCGGTCAAAGCCTTGGGTTTCGCTGCGCTGGGTGCATCGGGGCGCTATACATTGAAGCCCGGTGAGAGCCCAACTGCTTACGGAACCGTGGGCTTGGCCTTGCATACGATCGACCGCTACGACGGTGGCGCGGCCAAATGCGGCCCAAGACGCATTGAACTCTTCGTGGACAGTGTCCCTGCATTCGGGGTGGACTTCGATGAGATCGACTTCAACACAACACGGTATTGCAACGCCCACATGGACTACGCGCTGTTCAAGGGACAAAAGATGGATTACCACCGTTGTTACCGCCAGCCGAACGACAAGTTGGCGATCTATGGGAAGGAGGTGGCACAAGGGCGCATCACCTTGGTTCCGGGGAAGGACCGCAAGATCCACTTCAAGGTGACGGATGCGAACGGGAATGTATCCGACCTCCGCTTCATTCTCAAAGCAGCTCAGGCCGAGGAGGTTCAAGGGTGGAGCATGACGCCCCCGGTCGGAAGCCTGTTCCGCTATGACACGGAGAATGAGTTGAAGGAAGAAGGTATCAGCCTCAGACTACCTGCACTTGCTTTGTACGACGACACATACGTGCGGTACGAGCGGAAGGCCGCGCCCAGCAAAGCCATAGCGCCACTGCACATGCTGAATGACCCACAAACGCCGATCCACTCGAATTGCACGCTGCGGATCGATGTGCCGGATCTGGTAGAAAAGAACCGGAACAAGGCGCTGATCGTTCGGATGGATGCCTCGGGCAAGGTGAACGCGGTCGGTGGTGCGTTCAATGATGGCGCGATCACCGCGCAGATCCGGCAATTCGGGAACTACACGGTCATGATCGACACGGTCCCTCCCACCATCACGAACGTGGACCTGAAGACCGCCATGAACGGTCGAAGTGGGTTCACGATCAAAGTGGCGGACAACCTTTCTGGTGTGGACAGCTTCAAAGGCAATTTGGATGGCGAATGGATCCTGTTGGAATACGAGCCGAAGAACAACACGCTCACGCACACCTTCGATAAGCACACCAATACCTCTGGTTCCAAGGTATTCAAGCTGGAAGTGAAGGATGAGCGTGGGAACACCGCGCGTTACGAATTGACCTTCGCGCATTGATCGGACATACGCGGCGCAACAGTCTCGCGTTCGATGGACATGAGGAAGCGTTCGTTGGTGGTGGTGACCTTGTTCGCCACGGGTGCGCTGGCACTGGGGATCAGCACCTTCGTAGGTGGAGGAAAGCTGGGCGATCAAGTTGGTCGGGAGGCTTTGCGCGAGGGGGACATCGTCTTCCAACACACCGGCGGCGAGCAAGGCCGCGCCGTTGAACTGGCCACCGGCTCACCGTGGACACATGTGGGGATCCTCTTCAAGGAACATGGGCAATGGATGGTGCACGAGGCTGTTGGTCCGGTGCGGAAGATCGCACTGAGCGAATGGGTGGAGCACGGAGAAGAAGGCCATTGGACCGCCAAGCGATGGATCCATTCAGAAAAGCAGCTGGCCCCTTCAGCCATCGGACGATTGAAGGAAGCCGGAGCGCGCTTCAATGGGCTCCCTTACGACCTACAATTCGGGTGGAGCGACGACCGGATCTACTGCTCTGAACTGGTATGGAAGATCTATAAGAACGGCCTCGGGGTGGAACTCTGCGCCCCGAAGCCGATGCGCGAGAATGCTCTAGGCAGCGAAACCGTGCGCCGGGTCATGCAGCAGCGGTATGGAAGCGCCCCGCCCTTGGACGAACTGATGATCTCTCCCGGAGCCTTGTTCGACTGCGCTGAACTACGAACGGTTCTGGTTGAGTGAACGAATTTCACTGGGGAATGCGACTTTCGTTGGCAGGTGAATGGCTCTCCGGATCCTGCTTCGTAATTCTGTCGCGCCCATGGTCCTTCAACGCGCCCATCTCCTGACCATCCTGTTGCTTGGATGTGCGGCACCTGATCCGGGACGGACGCTTCTGATCGGGCATGGAGGTCTAGGACCGAGCGGAACATACCCGATGGATAGCCGCGAGGCCTTGTTCGGTGCCTTGGAGAGCGGCATGCACGGCGTGGAACTCGACGCACAACTCACGGGCGACGGTGTGATCGTGGCTTTCCATGACCTCGAGGTGACCTGTGGAACGGCCTTTGATGGCCCGATCCATGGCAAGACCTGGCGGGAACTGCAAGCCTGTTCCGGAGAACAGAACGGAGCCACGTTATTCCGGCTGGACGAAGGTCTGCCAGCAGCCGTTCAGGAGCATCCCGATGCAGCATTCACCTTGGATGTCAAACTGAATACACGCAACGATTGGTGGACCTATTTGCGATCCTTCGCCGCGGCCTTGAAAGCCCTGCACGAGACTGACAGGCTGCGTGACCGACTTCTGGTGGAATGCCGAACGGAGGACTTTCTGAAGCTGATTCACGAGGAGGTCCCTGAACTCCCGCTCTACTACTATTGCGACGAGGCCGAAACCGGGATCCAGAAAGCACTTCAATTGGGTTGCTCCGGCATCACGATCCACACGGATCATATCGATGCTGCGCAGGTGGAGGAGGCACACGCCGCCGGGCTATACGTCACGGTTTTCGGGGTTTCTGGCACGTGGGGACTGGAACGTGCATTGCAGAAGAACGTGGACCGGATCCAACTCGACCAATAGCCGGATCACCTTCAAGGCGCCTTCACCAACTTCAGGTCGCGCTGTTGCAGCATGATCGCATGCTCATTGCGGAAGCCGTTCTCCGGTCCCGTACGTGTCATCCGGAATCCCATATGAAGCGGCTCGGTGTGGATCTCGGCAAAGTGCTGCGGAAAATCCGTTCCGAAGCGCATCAGGGCCTTGCCGTAATAGAACATCACATCGAAGCCGAGCATGGCATACTCGTCCACGTCGGTCTTGTAACGCTCGCGGTAGGCCTTCACGAAGGCACGGGTTCGGGGGGCCTCCCGATCGGTATACGACGGCGCCGCGAACTCGAAGCCAAGGAGATCGAGGTCCGAAGATGCAATGGAGGTGTATCCGGTCCAACTTTCGGAGCCCACAAGAATGATCCGGAATTTCGTTGCCAAAGGCTTCAGCTTGCCGACCAACGTGGTCACGAATTCCACATCGTCGCTGGGCGCCACCACCACATTGGTCTTGGAGGCATCCAGTTTGGATATCACCTGGCTGATGTCCCTGCGACCGGGCGACACCACCAGCACAGAGTCCCGCAACCTAACCGATTGATCCTTCAAGGCATCCTGCAAAGCCTTCAAGCACTGCTGCTGGCTGTCCTTCTCCGAAGCCAGATCGGGCTTGCAGAAGATGATGTTGTCTGTAGCGTGGCGATATGCCACGTAACGGGCCATGTGCTTCACCAGATCCGAGCGCGTTGGCGTGACCTTGTTGACATTCGGGAAACCGAGGATCACTTTACTGCTCTGGGGAACCGGACAGACCACGGGCGTCGTGGGCGAATACCGGGACAACTGCTCGATCGCTGTGCGGTGGAAGGGCCCGATGAAGAGGTCATAGCCTTTCAGATCACCTTGCTTGATGGCCGCATTCCAAGTCTTCATGTCATCACCGAGATCAACGACGTCCACTTGGGCATCGAACCCCATGTGTTCCAAGGAATCCAAGGCAATACGGGCCCCGTTGTAGAACTGTACGGCAATGCGGGTCGGTTCGTAGTACTGTTTATCCTCGTTGTTGCTCTGTTGCCCCAAAACACTGTCGTTCCGCTGCACTGCGAACGGCAACAAGAGACCCACTTTGAAATGTTGGTGCGTGAGGATCGTGGGAACAGTATCCCGCACAACGGTCCTTGTAGCCGGGATCCACACCATTCCATCCGCCTTCAGTCCCTCTGGCAGCCCACCGTTCACAGCTCTGATGGCTTCAGGATCAACGCCATAGCGTTTTCCCAAGGAGAACAGCGTCTCACCGGCCTCCACACGATGCGCGACAGTATTCGGCGGTGCGGCTGGGGCCAAGGCCGTTTCCGAAGCCCCGCTCACTTTGTTCAAGGGGATCACCAATTTCATCCCTTCGCGCAGGTTGATGGCGTCCGGATTGCGCTCCAGCAGGGCATTCATATCCATGCCATAGGCGCGCGAAATGCCGAACAAGGTCTCCTTCTTGCGCACGGTGTGGAGGAGTTCGCCACCGCTCAAGCTGGGTGCGTCGCGCAGTTCCTTCTTGCTCGCAAGGTCCAAGGGAATAAGGACCTCCTCACCAATGCTCAATCCGTCCTGAGCGCCGGGATTCACGCGAAGCAGTTCATCCACCGTTACGGCGTGTGAACGCGCGATCGCGAAGAGCGTTTGCCCGGGCTGGGTAACATGCACCGCGCACTTCCGCCCGCCAACGACACGCACTTCTTGGGCCACGCTCCAACTGGCGCACCCAAGGAGAACGAAGAACAACAGTATCCTTCGGATCATTCCCATTCAATGGTAGCCGGCGGTTTGGAACTGATGTCGTACACCACCCGATTCACGCCGCGCACCCGGTTGATGATGGCGTTCGAGATCCGTGCCAAGAATTCGTACGGGAGATGGCACCAATCCGCGGTCATACCATCGGTACTGGTCACAGCACGGAGGGCAACGGCATTCTCGTAGGTGCGTTCATCCCCCATCACCCCGACCGTTCGCACGGGAAGTAGAATGGCTCCGGCCTGCCATACCTGATCGTACAAGCCCTCCTCGCGCAATCCTTGAATGAAGATGTGATCCACTTCCTGCAACAAGGCGACGCGCTCCGGCGTGATCTCGCCAAGTATGCGTATCGCCAGCCCGGGTCCTGGGAACGGGTGCCGACCAAGGATGTTCGGATCCAGACCCAACTCCTTCCCTACCCGCCGCACTTCGTCCTTGAAGAGCAACCGCAAGGGTTCCACCACTTTCAGGTTCATCCGTGCCGGGAGCCCGCCAACATTGTGGTGGCTCTTGATCGTCACGCTCGGGCCGTTCACGCTCACGCTCTCGATCACGTCGGGGTAGATGGTCCCTTGACCGAGCCACTTCACGTCGGTGATCCGATGCGCCTCGCGGTCAAAGACATCAATAAAGGCCTTGCCGATCGCTTTTCGTTTCGCTTCGGGATCATCCAAGCCCTTCAAAGCGGAATAGAATTCTTCCTTCGCATCCACGCCGGTGATGTTCAGGCCCAAGTGGCGATAGCTCTCGAGCACGCGTTCGTACTCATCTTTCCGCAAGAGCCCGTTGTCCACGAAGATGCAATGCAGTTTATCGCCAACAGCCCGGTCAAGTAGCAAGGCGGCCACCGAACTGTCCACACCGCCGCTCAGCGCAAGTACCACTTGGTCTTCTCCGAGTTCCTGTTGCAACCGTGCAACGGTGCTTTCCACGAACCCATGTGGTGTCCAATCGCCCGTGCAATCGCAGATGCCGATCACGAAATTATGCAGCAATTGCAGGCCATCCGTGCTGTGGTAGACCTCCGGATGGAATTGGACCGCATAGGTCATCCCATCCAACAAACGGTACGCCGCAACCGGTACGTCCGTTGTGCTGGCGATCACCTCCATGGCCTCACTGGGTGCGGTGATGGTATCGCCATGGCTCATCCACACCTGCGTGCCGGCTTCAATGCCATCGAAGAGCTCGCTCTCGGCGATCGTGCTCAAGTGAGCGCGCCCGTACTCCCTCACATTGGTGCGTTCCACGGGTGCACCGGTACGTTTGGCCAACAATTGGGCTCCGTAACAGACGGCCAGGATCGGCAATCGACCGAGGTATCCCGAAAGGTCCGTGTCCGGAGCGTTCGCGTCGTGCACGCTGCTGGGGCTGCCACTGAGGATCACCCCGGCGATGTTCTCGTCGTTGGCGAATTGCGCCGCCTTGGTGAACGGGTGGATCTCGCAGTACACGTTGAGTTCGCGCACACGGCGGGCAATGAGCTGGGTGTACTGTGAGCCGTGATCGAGAATGAGGATGGTGCGGGGCACGGGGAAAAGATTGAAAGGGTGGATTCCTGAGTTGCCAAAAGTAGTCCCCACATTCCGGTCTTGGACGCTCCAAAATGCCGATCCAACGATCGTTGAAAAAGTTCCGCCGACAAGGCGTCACCTTTTGCCATTTCCACGTCAAAGGGTTGTGGAACAAGGGCCATGGATCCCGCTGATCTTCAGATCCATGTCACCCGTATATGAAGTTATCCAGCACATGTCGAACGGATCCCGGATCGTACGATCTTTGGTGAACGAAGCGAACATCGTTCCGGGAGGAAAGATGGGCTTCAAACGGCCTATGCTTGGACATCGACCCTACTTCGTGTGCCGTCTTCTTCTAGCGACCTTGGTGATCCTTGGGTCGGTCCAATTAGAAGCGCAGCAGCTGCTCGACGATTTCAACCGACCAGCGGATAACGTGGTGAACGGGTTCTGGACGGAGACGGAAACGACCGCAGGAACGGGTGCTTCGATCAATTCGAGTGGCCAACTTGTGCTGAGCAGTGCAGCCGCTGGTAGGGATTACGTTGCCCAAGACGTATCGGCCTATTACGGGACAACGTTCAATACGAACACCTGTTTGATGACCTGGGGGTTCTGCGTGCGACAAAGCCGTACGGATCCCAGTGGATATGCGGCCAGTAATTATGGTGCGGCCTACGTGTTAGGTGCAACAAGTGCGAACATCAACACGGCAGGAAATGGTTACGCCATTGTCTACGGTCAAGGCGGTACTACCGACCCCTTGAGGTTGGTCCGGTATACAGGAGGATTGGCTGGAACGCAAACCACCTTGATCACCTGTACCGGTGTGGGCGCAGATCTGGGCACGCAGTACCTTGCCGTAAGGGTGACCTTCAACCCTGCTACGGGCGTTTGGACGATCTATGCCGGATCGGTAGCTGCGGCGGTCTTTTCCACCACCGACCCAACGACCATGGCTACGGCCGTTGGATCCGTTGCGAACACCTCGTACACGGCGACCAACTTGCCTTTTACCGGTTGCTACTGGAACCACGCCACAGGGGCTGGCGAAGCTGCCTTGTTCGACAACATCTACATCCCGCAACTGTGCATACCCACCGTGAACTTCACGGCAGCCACTTCCTTGGTATCAGAAGCTGCAGGAACGGCCGTGATCACCATGGACATTTTCCCAGCCACGGTGACCGGGGGCGATATCGTGATCACCGTAGCGAACGGTCCAGGTGTTTTCTATGGGGCCGGGGGAGATTACACCACTACTCCTGCTGTCGTCGGAACGGACATTACAGTCACTGTTCTTCCGGGGGCCACCACAGCCACCTTCACCGTGAACCTGAACAACGACGTCTTGGACGAAGGCAACGAGACCATTACCTATTCGATCACTTCCACCACCAATGACCTCATCATCGGTGTGAACGTCATACATACTGAGACGATACAGGATAATGACGGTCTGCCATCCGTGAGTTTCACGACTACGTCGTTGACCACTTTGGAGTGCGGATGCGTGGTCACGTTCAACATGAACATCAGCCCGGCACCGGCTGTGCCAACGGCCGTAACGGTAACGATCCAAGTGACTTTCGGAACGGGGGCGGTGTATGGCTTGCCGGGATTCGGCGGCGATCTGGTCACCAACCCTGCGACCGCAGGCACCACAATGATCCTCAACGTTCCAGCAGGAACTTTGAACCCGAGCATTACAGCAACAGTTTGGGACGATGCGTTGACCGAACTGACCGAGAACGTCACCTTTACCATTGTTGGCGTTTCGGCAGGATTCTCTATTGGCGCGACGAATACGGTCGCGAGCCTGAATATCGGAGACAATGACAACTTCCCGACCACGCTTACGGCCGGTGATCTGGTCATTGTGGGTGTGAACGCGAACAACGCAGGTTGTCCCGGAGGAAGCTCCGGTGAGGACCGCATCAGCTTCTTCAGTTTCAAGCAGATCGAATACGGAACCAAGATCATTCTCACCGACAATGGTTGGGAAAGGTGCATCGCCAATCGGTGGGGCAATACCGAGGGAACCGTGGAAATGACGCGGACCGGGGTCGCTATTCCCGAAGGTCAAGTGATCACCTTCCGAATACAGAATTCATTCGGCGCGGGGAACGTTACAGGCATCGGCCCGGATGCAGGCTGGACCTGCACTTCACTGAACGGTGCAACGACCCTGAACATGAACGCAGGAGGAGATCAGATCTTCTTCATGCAAGGCGGTGCATGGACGACCAATACGGTCGGGGGACATGACGCACAATACACGGGAGCCGTGCTTTACGGTTTCAGCACGAACCCCTCTTTCCCATGGAGCGCTACCTGTGGAAGCCCGGCTGGGAACCAGCGCAGCAACCTGCCTTTGGGCATGATCTGTTTCAGCATGGCCCCTACCGGTGCCTCTGACTTCAACAAGTACACCGGTCCGATGACCATCGACACCCAACGCAATTGGGTGATCCGCGTGGACAATCCTTCTTATTGGACCACGTATGCGAATTGCAGTGGATATAACGGCGCCATTCCGAACTGGACGAGTGCTCCCATCCTTCCGATCACGGCAGGTGGTTTCGTACCAGGGCTTTGGAGAGGTACCGCCTCCAGTTCGGATTGGTTCGATTGCAAGAATTGGGACGATGCCCGTGTGCCGATCACCACGACCAACGTTCGGATCGATGAAACGGCGAACAACCACTGTATCGTTGGAGTCACTGCCGGGGGCAATGCCGTGTGCGCTTCCTTGGTGCAGACCAATAGCGGTGCTGCACGCAACCTCACGATCCAGAATTCAAGCAGCTTGGCCATTGGCGGTCCGCTGACGATACAACGCACCAATGCCGGCGGGCTCATTTCCACCACGGTGTTGGGGAACAGTACACTCACCGCCACAACGTGCGCTGTGCAAGGGGTAACACCCAGCTCCTACGAGGCCTTGCTGCGGAACGAGCTACCCGGCAACACGGTGAGCTTCTCGGGGAACTTCACCATAGGCCAAGGTGGTTGGGTGGATGTGAATGGAGGTGCTGCAGGCGGCACGATCTACATTGGTGGGAATTACCAGAACGATGGCCCCACGGAAGCCACGCTGGACGAACTGAACGGTACGATCGCCTTCAACGGAGCCGGTGCGCAAAGTGTGTCCACGGCTGGATTCCAAGAGGTATTCGGGGGACTTACGGTCTCCAAGTCCAGTGGTGATCTGAATTTGAACAACCCGGTCGCCGTGCGTGGAGTTCTGGACCTCTCCAGTGGTCGTATCAACACCAGCGCAACCTCGTTGCTTTCCATGCGGGCAGGCAGTAGTTGGATCAACGCAACGGACAACAGCTTCGTGAACGGCCCGATGGAGAAGATCGGTCTGACGGACTTCACTTTCCCGGTTGGCAAAGGCAATGATCTGCGGCCCTGTGGTGTGCAAGGGGTCACAGGCGTTGCCACCAGCGCCTTCAAGGCCGAGTATTTCCCTGTGGATGCTTACACCATCGGCATCCCCATGGAGCCCACCCTGCACCACATCAGTCAATGTGAATATTGGACGATCGACCGCAGTGCGAGTACCCCGAATGCGACCATCGTTCTCACGTGGGAAGCGCCTGCGAGCTGTGGTGTTGACATGCTCACCGAACTCCGTGTGGCCCGCTGGGATGACACCGCCCTACCTGCACCTGGCCTGTGGCGCGATAGAGGCAATGGCGGCGCGAGCGGCACCATCCTCGCGGGTTCCATTCCGACAGCCGCATCCGAATCCATCTTCAACGCAACGTTGACTCCGTGGACCCTGGCCTCCATCACGGCGAATAATCCATTGCCCATCACGCTGGTGCGATTCACAGCGGAGCCTGAAGGGGCCGTTGTGAAGCTGAGGTGGACCACAGCTTCCGAGTATGAGAACGAACTGTTCACGGTGGAGCGTAGCCGGGACGGACTTCATTTCGAGCCGGTGATGGACGTTCCTGGCGCGCGTTACAGCAATGTGCCTTTGGACTATGCCGAGTTGGATCGATCCCCCTACCCTGGCCTGAGCTACTACCGATTGCGTCAAACGGACTTCAATGGCGAAAGCACCCTGTCCCAAGTGGTAGCCGTGCTGTTAGGCGATCTGGATCAACGGCCATTGGTGGTCTTCGGCACCGCCGATGTCCTGACGGCCGTGCATGGATTCCCGGCGGGCAGTAGGTATGAACTGATGGACATGACCGGTCGCTTGATCGTTGGTGGCAGCACCACCATGGATGGACGCACCGAACTGAACGGACTGGCCCTTTCACGCGGAGCTTACCTGATGCGCTTGCACAACGGTGATCGCGTGGAAAGCACCCGGTTCGTTTATTGAGAAGTGCTTCAGGCCGCAGATCGTCGCGCTAGTCCACGATAAGTGCGAATCGATGATCCAGCGGATCCAGAAGATCCAGCCACTCTTCGAGGACGTCTGGCCCTTTTGCGGCCAGTGCGGGTAACATGTTCGCCCTCCTTTCCTGAAGACCTCCGCTCGGGAACAAAGCGGCGTGCGCTGCATCCATGCGTTGCATGGCTATGTGTTGGTCGCGTTTCGCTGCACGGATCAATCCTTTCTGGATCCGCTCAACACCCCGAACCGCTTGGACGCGTCGCGCGTCAACCGCATTCTTCAACGTCGGATCGGCTGCAATGGCTCGTTCGGCCAGAGCGGCATATGTACGGTCCAATTGTTCGACCTCGTCCTTTACGTCGGTTGAAAAAGTAGCCCGCTCAGTGGCCACGTTGGACTTGATCTCGTCCAACGGTGCGAAGAGGTCCACTTCCTGTGCGCCCAGATCCAACCACTGCCGTAGCCGCTTTTCAGGAATGGTACCCGCACTGGTCCGAAGCATGACCACCGGTATGGGTACTTGCATGCCTTGGAACAACCACCGCAACTGCATCCAATAGGCCAGTTCCCCTCCTCCACCGATGTACGCTATGTTGGGGAGCACCGTCTCCTGATAGATCGGCCGCAGCAGCACATTGGGGGAAAAGTCCTCGGGGTGTACTTCCAATTCGTGAAGCATCTGGTCGGTCGTCCACTTCGGACCGCCATCCAATGCAACGAAGTGATCTCCTTCCATTATGATCCGCGAACGATGTCCCGGCCGCAGATGAAAGAGATTGATCTCCCGGGCGTGTGCCTGGACCGGGTAGCGCGCTTCGATCCGCTCGTTGGCATAGGCCACAGTCCGTTGCGTTACTTGGTTCAGCAATTCCTCGCGCATCACGGGAGCGAAGAGCCGCTTCAAGGCAGGGTCATCACCATCCACCGTAACGATGCCGAAACGACCGAACAGAGCAAGAACGAAGCTCCGCGTGGCTTCGGCAAGAGTCGCTCCTTCTCGATAACAAGCGCGCAACAGGTCAGCCATTTCATTCGCATACTCGCCCATACCCATGGCGGCGATCGCTTCTTCCACGGCTCCTTCAATACCGATCAACTTCATGCGTCCCACGGCACCTGCAGCGTTGGTCTTCCATTGGATCTTCTGGTCGTTGATGAAGGCGTGGTCCACTTCCGCCAGATCATGATCCTCCGTAGCCATCCAGAACACAGGGACCACAGGACGTTGCAGCCGCTCTTCCGCAGCCTTCGCCAACCGGATCGTGTTCAGGATCTTGTAGGGAACATAGAGCGGCCCCGTGAACAGGCAGATTTGATGGCCGGTCGTAACGGTCAACGCATCACCTTGGCGGAGTCGCTTGAGGTTGGCGCTGACAGCAGCATGCAATTCATGACCGCCGTGCTGACGATCCAGGGTATCGCAAAGGGTGGTTCTGTCCCGGATCGAGAACTGACGCTCACCAGCAGCTTCTGCAATTCCATTCAGGTCAGGTGACTTCGGAAGGAATTCCCGCGCGAAAGGATCGTTGGCCAAATGATCGATCACGGCTTGTGAGAAACGCCCCGTGGACGCATAAGGAATGTGGTGAACTTCCATCGAGGCGTCAAAGGTAGCGGAGCACCTCGTGGTGCCAGAGATGGTCGACTTTTGCTCAGAAGAGCCGTGCACCATTCCGAAGAGGAACTTCGTGGCGGCTGAAACCCTAATTTCGGAACGACACCGTGACCCCATGACAGAGGATCGTTCCACGCCGCGCTATGCCTCGTTGCAGGAGTTCCTCCCGTACTACCTGAGCGAGCACAAGGACACGACCTGCCGAGTCCTCCATTTCATCGGAACCGGACTGATCGCGGTATGGATCCTCCTTGCACTGATCACCCGCAATGCGTGGTGGCTCGTCCTGATCCCCGTTGGTGGATATGGCTTCGCTTGGGTAGGCCACGGTTTCTTCGAACGGAACAAACCTGCCACGTTCCAATACCCTTTCTACAGTTTGGCAGGTGACTTCATTCTCTTTTGGCGTCTATTGATCGGAAAAGAACACTTCCGACCGAAGTCCTGATCCACCGCTTCGCACAACCCTACCAATACATTCTTCAGCATGGCCATTCGTATGGTACCCGACAACGACGGCAGTAACCGTCGCGTTTCCAACCCCGGTCCTCGCCGCTCGTCCAGTGGTGGAGCTGGCATGGGTGGTGGCCTTGGCAGCCTTCTCCCTATGGTCCTCGGCTTCTTGATCAAGAAGCCCAAGCTGTTGATCGTGGTGCTCATCCTCGGCGCTCTTTGGTGGTTCTTCATCGGCAAGAACAGCGGCGGCGGCGACATGATCAGTCAACTGGCAGGGTTGAGCACGGGTGCTGAATTCGACCCGAAGTTGTACGACCAGGCCGAGGTCTATGAACCGTTGGCGGACAACGTGAAGAACCCGCTGCCGGAGCGCGTTTCCTTGGCACAATTCGCACCGCCCCGCCTGAACCAAGGGCAGCAAGGCAGCTGTGTGGCGTGGGCCAGTGCATACGCGGCACGCACGATCGTTCAGGCCAAGGCCACAGGCGCCGATCCGAAGAGTACCGCATTCAGTCCTTCGTACACCTACAACCAGATCAAGATCGATAACAGCGACTGCCAAGGCTCGTACATCTACCGGGCCATGGAGCAGATGCTGAAGAACGGCGCTCTTCCTTTCAGCAAATTCGCCTACACCGACCAGAACTGCTCGAAGCTCCCCAGCGATCAGGACAAGCAGCAGGCCATGCCCTACCGGATCAAGGGCTTCCAACGACTGACCTTGGGTGCCGACGAGCAACGCACCGATATGCTGGCCATGAAACAACACCTCGCGCAAGGCTCACCCATCGTTATCGGCATGATGGTAGGTGGCACGTTCATGCAGGACATGGCAGGCCGTGAAGAATGGATCCCGACCGAAAGCGATGCCCAGCAACGTGGCTTCGGCGGCCACGCCATGTGCGTGATCGGTTACGACGATTTCAAATTCGGTGATTCGGGCGGCTTCCAGATCATGAACAGTTGGGGACCCGAATGGGGCAAGAACGGATTGGCATGGGTCCCCTACCAGGCCTTCGACCACTTCGCCAAGGAAGCGTACGCGGTCTACCCACAAGGCGAAGGCGCCGATGTGAGGCCCAGCCGGTTCGATATTCGATTCGGCTTCGTGGACAATGCGACCAAGAACAACATACCTCTGCGCAATGTGGGCGGCAACGTGTTCCGGAGCACCACACCGATCGCCAAAGGCAGCAAGTTCAAGATCGAGGTGACGAATAACGCGGAGTGCTACACCTACGTGTTCGGCCAAGAAGCAGATGGTAGGACCTATGTGCTATTCCCCTACACCCCGAAGCATTCGCCCTATTGCGGCATTACGGGCACTCGCCTTTTCCCCAGCGACCACAGCCTGATGGCCGATGATGAAGGCAATTTGGATGTCATGGCCGTGCTAGTGACCAACCAGCCCTTCGACTATCCGAAGCTGAACGAAGCCATGCTGGCAAGCCCCGCTCAAGGTCTCGATGCTAAGCTGAAAGCTGTTCTGGGTGAGGAATTGAGCGCGAACGTGCAATTCAAGGATGGCGAAACCATCGGAGCGGTGAGCGATGCAGGAAAGAACGCCCTGGCGATCATTCTCGAGTTGGAGAAACGCTGACCCGGGATGATCGGAAAGGCGACCATGGAACGTGCACTGCGGATCCTCTTGGTCGTAGGTTGTTGGGTGCTCGGGTTTTCCGTGCCTGCGCAACAACGGGTAAGCGTTGCTATGCAACAGCTCCCACCATTCCCGGACACTGTGGCGGATCGAAGTCTTGAGCGGATCCTGCTCATGATGGATGCGTTCCACGCGGACTCCTCCATGCGTCATCTCCGCGAGGCACTCTCCTATGAGAACGCCCATGTGGATCCGGAGTTCCGGTACTACCTCCTGTCCTATCGCGCCGAAGTCCTTTACTATGAAGGCTTGTTCAACGAAGCCATGCGCGACCTCAATACCTGCATGGATCTGGCGCTGAACAGGGGCGATAGCACGATGATCGCAAACGTGTTCAACATGAAGGGCCTGTTGCACGAGAACATCCAGGATAGCCGCGATGCACTCCCGTACTTGCGCCAAGCCCTGGCCTGGTTCCCGACCCACCCGAAAGCAAGGTATCCGTTGAGCGAGTTGCATCATATCCATGGCAACATGGGCAGCTACCTGACGGCCATTGGCGAATTGGATAGTGCGCGGTACCACTTGACCCGATCATTGGAACTCGCTCGATCGGCCGGGACTCCGCGTGCCGTAGCCGTTGCCCTGTGGTCGTTAGGGAATCTATCGCTCAAGGAAAAGGATGCGAAGAAGGCCGAAGGATTCTACGAAAAGGCCATCAGGATCGCGGATTCGGCTCGGGATCATGATATCGGGGTGGACGCCCGCGTAGGTCGCGCAGAGGCCATGGCAGCCGATCAACAGGAACAACAAGCGCTTTCCGCGTTGGATTCAGCCGAAGCGGATCTGCAGCGCCACCGGGAAAGTGTCGGGTTGGTCACCCAAAGGAATTTCGTACGCCGCGCTTCTCGGATCTACCAGGACCTTGGTGCCTTGGACCGCGCACTGGACCGCTTGGCTGAATGGCACCGCATCGATAGTTTGATCACTGCCAGCAACATCCGTACATCGCTTCGCACCCAGGCCGATCTGATCCGATCGGATTCGGAACTGGCCATGGCGCAGTTGCAACGTGAACGGATCGCAGAAGACCTCAAGAGCGAGCGGGAACGAAGAATGATACTCACTGTGTCGACCGTGGTGATCCTCTCGATCATCGTTTCGCTGTTCTTGGTCCTGCGGAGCCGCCAGCGCGCCCAGGCGCGTTTGGCGGATAGCGAGGTTCTGCGACTTCAGCATGAGCAGACCATTGCCGAACTACGCATTCGCGAAGAAGTTGGAAGGGACATGCACGACGACCTAGGTGCTGGATTGAGCGCCTTGAAACTGCGCAGCGAGATGGCACTGCGCAAGGAGAGCGACCCGGAGAAACGCAGGTTCCTCAACCAGTTATCCAACACGGCTGGTGAACTGATCGTGAACATGCGTCAGATCATCTGGACCATGAATGCGGATCAACGCAGCATGGCTGATCTCATAGCCTATGTAAGCAACTATGCGCGCAGCTATTTGGATGAAAATGAGCTGGCGTTCGACCTGCTCGTACCCGATGATATACCGGAAACCTTGTTGAGTGCCCAACAACGCCGGAACGTTCTGCTTGTGGTGAAAGAGGCCTTGCATAACATCGTGAAGCACGCAGGGGCAAGTGAAGTGCGCATCGCGATCGGGTGTCAGGTCGAAAGCCTAACGATCTCCATCATCGATAACGGGAGCGGGTTGCCCCGGAACGCTGACCTTGGGGTTGGAAATGGACTCCGGAACATGGCGCGTCGCATGGAGGTCCTGGGCGGTTCGTTCCGCGTGGAATCCGCAGAAGAGAAGGATGCCGATCCCCGTATCGAAGGAACACGGCTTCGCCTGTACATCCCCCTAGCAGGTAACAAAGGTTCTATTGCAAGCAACGCCTTGGACGCCGCATCTTCGCCTTCATGAAGAAGGGCGACCTCCTTGTGAGCATCGTGGAAGACGACACCACGATCCGCGAAACCTTGCATTCGCTGTTCATCTTCGAGGATGGCATGGAGCCGTTCAGTGTGCATTCGAACGCCGAGGATGCGTTGCTGCGCTTGCACGGATCCTTTCCGGATGTGGTGATCATGGACATAAACTTGCCTGGTCAGAGCGGGATCGATTGTGTACGGCAACTGAGCGAGCGTTGCAAGGGCACCCAATTCCTCATGTACACGGTCCATGACGACGACCACCGTGTATTCGAAGCATTGAAGGCCGGCGCGAACGGTTACATCCTGAAGAGTTCCACACCGGACCAGATCCTGGAAGCCGTGCGCGAGCTTGCCCAAGGAGGATCACCGATGAGCGCACATGTGGCGCGCCGGGTGGTGCAACATTTCCGCCCACTTCATGAGCGCTCCCACCTAAGTGAAGATGACCTTTCCGAACGTGAACACGCCGTGTTGGAACTACTCGCCCAGGGCCTTCTATATAAGGAGATCGCCGATCGATTGGGCATCGCGGTCGGTACGGTGAAGCAGCACATCCACCGCATCTACGAGAAGTTACATGTACAGAACCGTACCGAGGCCGTGAATCGCTATTTCGGACGGTGAACACATCCGTTGGAACACGGCCCTCTCCCGCCGTATCCACGCCGAAAAGGGTCGTTCTGGCGGCCCTTTTCGTATTTGCGGACCACAGGGTCAGGCCACCTCTGCCCGCAGGTCGTGTTCGTTCGCCTCGGTGATCCGCACCTCCGCAAAGTCTCCTATCCGGAGGTAATTGCCCTCCGTGGGGATCAGTACTTCATTGTCCACCTCCGGTGAATCGAACTCCGTGCGTGCGATGTAATGGCCACTCTCGGCCTTGTCCACGAGGACTTTGAAGACCTTACCCACCTTGGCCTGATTCAGCTCGTAGCTGATCCCTCCTTGCAGTTCCATCACCTCCTGGGCCCGCTCCTGCTTCACTTCTGAAGGCACATCGTCCTCCATGGTATGGGCATGCGTATCTTCTTCGTGACTGTACGTGAAGGCACCGAGTCGGTCGAATCGCATGCGCTCGATCCATCCGAGGTTGTCGTCGTGATCGGCCGGGGTCTCACCGGGGAAACCACTGATCAGGGTCGTTCGGATGGCAATACCCGGTACTTTCTCACGGATGGTGTTCACTAGAGCTTCGGTCTTCTCCTGCGTGATCCCGCGACGCATCCGGGTGAGCATGCGGGTACTTCCATGCTGCAAAGGCATGTCCAGGTAGTTGCACACGTTGCTCCGCTCCCGCATCACGTCCAACACTTCCATTGGGAAACCAGAAGGGAACGCATAGTGCAAGCGTATCCACTCGATGCCTTCCAGGTCGCTGAGATGTGATACCAACTCATCGATGTTCCGCTTCTTGTAGATATCCAAACCATAATAGGTCAGGTCCTGGGCGATCAGGATCAACTCCTTCACTCCTTGAGCGGCCAAGTTCTTTGCATTGGAGACCAACTGCTCGATAGGCGTGCTCACGTGCTTGCCACGCATGAGCGGGATCGCACAGAAGCTGCATTTGCGGTCGCACCCCTCACTGATCTTGAAGTACGCATAATGCGCTGGCGTCGTAAGCAAGCGCTCGCCGACCAGTTCATGCTTGTAGTCGGCTTTCAGGGTCTTCAGCAACCGAGGCAGATCGCGGGTACCGAACCAAGCATCCACTTGCGGTATGCCCTCCTTCAGTTCGGGGGCATAGCGTTGGCTGAGGCAGCCCGTCACATACACCTTCTCCACAAGACCCTCGTCCTTTGCCTTCGCGTAGCTCAGGATGGTATCAATGCTCTCCTGCTTGGCATTATCGATGAAGCCGCAGGTATTGATCACGACCACGTTGTGCTCACCACTGTCGCTTTCATGATCCACAGCGATACCATTGGCCTTGAGCTGGGCCATCATCACCTCGCTGTCGAAGGTGTTCTTCGAGCAACCTAGCGTGATCACATTGACCTTGGTGGACTTGAGCGTGCGCGCCTTCATACTTCTCTAACGCCATTCACAAGGCGGGGCGCAAAGCTAGTGGGACTGGTTCTGCCAGCCCTTCAAAAGAAGATTTCCGCCGTCGAACCCCAGGTCTCTCCCGACCGAACCCGAAGATCTTGCGACCCCCGAACCCGATCACCCATGGCCAACGGCGGAAACTTCAGAAAACCGATGCAATGGTATTGAATGGTGCATCAATAGGGCGTAGTAGATCTTCGACGTGGCCGACAATATCTTCGACCTTCTTTTGTTGAAGGATGCTACACACCGATCGGAGGGCGCGGATCCTGGTCGTGGATGACCATGTGATCATTCGCCGTGGTTTAAGGAACCTGGTCACTTCCAGATTGCCCAGTTCCAAGGTGAGCGATGTATCCAGCTTGAACAGCCTCCTTCATTTCCTCGAAGCGCATCCGGACCAGGACCTGCTCCTGTTGGACCTGCAATTGGGCGATGGGAACGCCTTGGATCACATCCAAGAACTGAGGTCCAAATACCCACGGATGCGGATCCTCATCTACACCATGACCCAGGAACGCATCTATTGCGACCGGGTCCTCAGTATGGGTTGTGCTGGTTTTTTGAGCAAGGAAGCGTCCGAAGAAGAAGTGATCCGGGCGATCGTTGCGGTATTGGATCATGGCGAATACATGAGCGCAACCTCTGAGATGCGGAGGATCGAACAATCGAATGACACGGAACTGAACGGACCAACGAACCCTTTCGACCGGCTATCAGCGCGCGAACTCCGTGTATTGGACGAATTGCTGGATGGCAATGGTGTCACGGTGATCGCAGAGCGATTGGGCTTGGGACTGAGCACGGTGGCAACCTATAAGGCACGGTTGTTCGATAAACTGGGGATCGACAACCTCATGGAATTGCAGGCCAAGGCCCGGGCCCACGGTTATCGGAGCACATGAAGGTGCGGATTCCTCTCTGCCGCGTTCTGGTCGCGGTCTTGTCGTTGCTTCCTGTTACGAGCCCGGCTCAACGGTTCGAGAAATGGCAGCATTTCACTTCGCGCAGCGGCCTTGTGCAGAACAGCGTGCTCCACATGGAGCGCGATTCCGGCAGTTACTTGTGGATCAGTTCGGAAGGTGGGTTGCTTCGTTTCGATGGCCGTGCGTTCCGATCCTTCGCGCTACCGAGCGCAGATGAACCGACCTCGCAGCGGATGCGCCAAGTGATCCCAACGTTCGAAGGAGAGGTCGTGATCGACGATGCGGATGGCAATGTGTACGGAACCCATGCGCATCTCGCCGTGTTCCCCTTGGTCCGGTCGACACGCGATCTCCACATCCAAGGCTCGGTCCCTGATGAGAACCTTTTCGCTCGCGTGAGAGCCAGTGCTAGGGCTATGGTGCGGGCGTCCGAATGGCAGATCCCGAACGCCACTTGGCACGCCCTCACCGAAGAAGAATGGCTGGTTACAACGCCCAAAGCGTGCTTCCACTTCAAGGACACCCTTCTTGAAGCATACGTCCCATGGGAAGTGGAGCTTGAAACGTCCTGGTGGTTCGGCGGCCGGCACTATGGGGGCACGGGCACCGGCCAATACTATCGATTGGATCCTTCGACCGGCGCGTGCGACCCGGTAGCGATGAACGGTGCGCCGAATGACCTGCTCTCGATCAAGAACCGATTCGAACGGTTGTTCTGGCACGCAGGTGACCTGTTCCTGCACGTCATCCACAATGGCGTATTGTATCGCTTGGAGGAGAACCGGAACAATGGTTCATTGGTCCTGTCCCGTGTGGATGTCGACCTTCCTCGCTTCGGTGGTAACGTGAGTGAGATCCTCTTCATGCCGGAAGTCTCGACCTTATTCATCGGGACCCTGAACGACGGATTGATGGAATTTCGGCCGTTCCCGATGCGTTCCGCCCGGTGCGACAATTTCTTCGCTGAAGGAAGCTCGCTCTACGCACAGACCGAATTGCCCGACGGTGGGGTATTGGTAGCCGGCCAGGCCCGCGAGAGCTATCGGATCCAGAATGGAAGTTGTTCACCGTATCCCGAATTGGAACGGATAAGTAAGTATAGCATGGCCAATTGGCCCGGAGGGCGCGTTTGGCTCTTGTCGAAGACCGACCTCATCCTCTACGACCCGAATACGCGCAGGGTAGAAGTGCGGATCCTGGATGTAGGCCAGCGTGTCGCGATGCTAGCTGAAGGAGACTCGCTTATCTACGCAACCAATACCATGATCAGGTCGTGGCGTGCCGGAAAAATTCGGACCCTGTCAGATGCGCGCCAAGGATCGGGACTCGAAAGGCCTTACGTACTGAAGCGAGATGCAAATGGTCGATTGATGTTCGGCACATTCAAAGGACTCCGAATTCAACAAGGGGATGATCCTGGAGCATTCCGCTCCATACCTGAGTTGAACGGCATGAATGTGCGTTCGCTGGAATTGATCGACGACCTCCTCTTCATTGGCACCTATGGGAGCGGTGCGTTCATCCGTGTTGGGGATCGCATCGTGCCTTTCCCCATGGATCCTTGGAAAAGCCTTTCGCACGTTCACACGTTCGCGAAGGATGGCAATGGACACCTCTGGATGAGCACCAACCAAGGACTGTTGCGGACCACGATGGCGGATATCACTACCTACCTGAGTTCGCCGGATGACCGACCCTATTTCGCTCTGTACGGTGAGAGTTCAGGGCTACCCACGTGGGAAATGAACGGCGGTTGTGACCCGGCGTATCTCCGATTGAGTGATGGGCGGTTCTCATTCCCCACCATTCAAGGCCTGATCCAATTCGTACCGGAGCGGATCCAGGACCCATTTCCTACAAGCGAGATCCAGCCTGGCCACATTCTGGTGAATGGCTCACGTTGGAGCTTGGACAAGGAACTGATCCTGCCCCACGACGTTGCTTCCTTGAGCATGGGCTTTTCCATGCCGTACTGGGGGGATCCGGTCAATGCTCTCCTTGAATACCGTATCCCAGGGATCGTTGATATGTGGACCCTGGTTGAGCCAAGCGCCAGGAGTATCGATATTATCCGCCCACCTGCGGGAGATTTCACCATCTATGTAAGGAGAGTCGGCTCAACGGCTCGTGGGTTGACTACCGAGCCTATGCTTTGGTTCAGGGTGGAACCTCCTTTCAGTCGAACATGGCAGGCCCTGATCCTCTACGTGATCGCCACGCTGGCCATGATCGCATTGGGCGTACGGATCAACTCGGCGCGGGTGCGGAACAGGACCATTTGGCTGGAACGTAATGTTCAGGAACAAACCGAAGCGTTGATGGTGGTGAACGCGGAGTTGAAGAATGCCATCACGCACCAGGAAAAGCTCATGAGCATCATAGCACATGACGTGGTTCCTCCCATGCGGTTCGTCGCTCGGGTTGCACAAAGCGCGAAGGAACTCCATGAACGCAAGGACCAAGGAGGTGAACTCGCCGCCACATTGAGCGACCTCAGCACCTACACGGATAAGTTGTACCAGAATGCCAACAGCCTTCTGGCTTGGATCCGTAGTCGCAGTAGGAAAGGTGGTCCGGAGGTGCGCAGTATCGCCGTGCATGCGTTCATCGGAACCGCATTGGATCGGATCAGCGAACTCGCCGCCGCTGCAGGAACCGACCTGGTGAATGCCGTGGACCCAGATGATGTGATCAAGGCCGATGGTGACCTTTTGCGCATCGTTCTGAACAATGTCCTCATGAACGCTACGAGCCATGCACGCGCCAAGTGCATAACGGTCACATCCCAACGGAAAGGTCATTTCTACCATCTCACCATCAGCGATGATGGCGTCGGAATCGCAGGCCCCACCCTCGAGCGCATCCACGAAGAACTCGAAGGAAGGTCGGGGCCGGTGGAAGAAACCGGTCGTGGAGCCGCAGTTGGGCTCGGGTTCGTGATCATGGCAGAATGCATGCGGACGCTGAACGGCACCATGAATGTGGAAAGTTCGGCCAGTGGAACTCGGATCAGTGTGGTGCTTCCAGGCCCTCGTTGAAGAGGATCGATCCTTGCCTTCGAAACATTTCCACGACTTATTTCGATACAAGGCTCCTCCAAGGCTAACTCTCCCGGCTATGGCAAAGAACTATCATGCTCTTCTGCAAAGTCGGATCCCCCCGCTCTATTCTGTTCGTGCCTGTTCTGGCGTGCTTCACCGCATCGGCTCAGCAACAAGGTCCTGAAGAACGCCTGCTCCAGCGAGACGGTCGAGCCTTGATCGATGAGGCTTTGGACCTCGATCATCGCATCGTGCGCACCAGCCTGTCGGATATGCAGGAAAGTGACGTGCGGAAAGCGCCGGGCAGCATCATGATCATCTCCGCTCGCCAGATCAAGGCCAGCGGTGCACGAGACCTTTTGGAAGCACTGCAGTTGGTACCCGGTTTCACCTTTGGCCGCGATGTGGATGACGTCGTTGGTATCGGCATCCACGGCACGTGGGCGGAGGAAGGCAAATGCCTATTCCTACTGAACGGCCTCCAGTTGAATGAGAACGACTTCGGCACCTATGCCATCGGCCGCCGGATCCCATTGGACAACGTGGAACGCATCGAAGTGATCACGGGCCCTGGCTCCGTGATCCACGGCGGCTATGCTGCTCTGGGCGTTGTCAACATCGTTACCCGAACAGCGCGCCATTCCACCGGCGGCCAGGCAACCGTGCGGGTCGGTGCCACGCGTGAAGGCACCACCGGGAACGAGGTAACTGTGAGCGGCAATAACGCGCTCGGGTTGGAACAGGAAGTGAGCTACCTCGCCACCATCGATCGGGGTACGCGGTCGAATCGAAGCGTAACACTTCCCGATGGCACTCCTATTTCCTTCAAGGACAGCACAGCCGGGCAAACAGCCACCTTCCAATTCGGCTATCGTTGGCGCACCATGAAGGCCAACGTATACTACATGGATGACAACTACGCCGTGAGCGATGGCGGATACAGCGTTCGTATGCGCGATGTGATCCTTGCAGTGGAACAGCGCAAACAGATCACACCCCGAACCGAGATCAATTGGCGTTTCGGACACACCGACCAGATCCCATGGTACTATGTGAACACCGCAGAACAAGAACGTCTCGGATCGAACACTTCCAATCTTCGAACACGGGGCATGGGGACGGTCAACTTCAAGGCTACACCCTGGCTGTCCTTCCGAGTTGGATTCCAGGGGTTCCGGCAGGTCTCGGAGTTCTATCAGCGGAACGGTGTGGAGTTCAGGATGAACAACGATCGACGCATCGCGATGTTGGACGCCGCCGGATTCGCCGAAACCGAACTGACCGGAAAGCCGGGCAAGTTGGGCCTCGGATACCGCTACGAATACAACGATCTATCCGGTCGTTTCATGGCGCCACGTGCGTCGTATTCCAAGGTACTCGGTCGTTTCCACACCAAACTATCGGCGAGTCGTGCCTTCAAGGTTCCGACGATCATGAACCTGAACTACGGGCCGGAAGAAGGCGACATCGTAGCCGAGTATGCGACGTCCTATGAGTTCGAGATCGGAATTCGCTTCCAACGGAACGACCAACTCACCGTCAATGCCTATCACACGAGCATCAATGATCCGATCGTGTACGTCTTCGACGCCGCTACGCTGGACAACTACATCAACCGCAACAAGGCCGGCACTCAAGGCATCGATGTGAACTATCGTCTGGAACGGGACCGTACAGCGCTTTACCTGTCCTATGGCTGTTACCAAGCGCTTGCCGATGTTGATCTTCCGGAAACAGAACTACCCAATTCACTTGGGCCGGTTTTCCAGGGCCTGCCCCAACAGAAGGTGAGTGCCACCATGGCGGTGGATGTCAGCCAGACCATCAACCTGCACGGTTCCCTGCTTTGGCAAGGAGCCAAATGGTCCTATCAAACGGTTGATCCAGAAAGCGAGGAGCTCGACCTGGTGCGTTGGCCAAGCGAATTCTTGGTAGGCGCAGGTGTTGGTTGGCGATCCCCGGGTTCCGGAAAATGGAACATCGATCTCAGCGCCTACAACCTGTTGAATGTGGACCGCCACATTGTAAGTCCGTACAACAATGGAACAACGCCGCTGACCATGAATGGTCGAGAGGCTTCCCTCCGGATCACCTACCGATTCGCTGAGCAATGAGCAAATTGAAGTTGATCACCCTCCTGAGCACAGCTCTGCTGTTCATTGGTTCCGTTCGATCCCAATCGTATGACGAACTGATCGCTGATATGTTGGTAGCTGACCCCGGCACCGAACGATCCATGAAACTGGCACAATTGGCCGACATCGAGCGCAACCAAGGAAGGAACAAGCGAGCGGCTGAATTCGCTTCACTTGCTGTATTCGAGGCCGAACAAAAGGCTTCCAATGCACTGCCTCAAGCGCTTCTGAGCCTGAGTCGTGCCCAACAAGCCAAGGGAGATCTGGATGGCGCTGCATTGAGCGGTATCAGAGCATCGAGCATTACGGAGAACGACCACTCAGGGGTCCGGACCGCGATCCTTTTGCACTTGGCATCGCTGAACTTGGAGATCGGAAATCCGGAACGTGCACTTGAATAACTCGGTGCGATGGAGGATCTGCATGTCCAGAAGCCCGAAGAGCGCATGGAAAGGATCCATATTGAAGCGGAGGCCAAACGACGCACCTTGGCTTCACAGGATCTGGTCAACTACCTGAACACGGTCGCTGGTGAGGTCATGATCAGCAAGGACCCCGTCCTCCAGATCGAGTTGCTGGCCGCCATGGCGACGGCGCATGCAGAACTTGGTGCAACTGTGCGGGCCATCGAATTGGAAGAGCGGATCCTTGGCATCTCCATGGCCAATGGCCTTTCCATGCAAGCGGGCATCAGCGCCAACAACCTGGCTGAATTGCTCCAGAAGACGCCGCGCGCGGCAGAAGCTCCCGAACTCTACCAGCGCGCTATCATTCTATTGGATGACAAGCCGCTCCTGAGGATCCGGACGATGATCAACTCTAGCGTTTCCGCAGCGCTGGCGGGAGACCTTCCCTTCGCCCACACACAATTGGCCGAAGCGGCAAACTATGCTTCCAAGTCGAACTGGACGTCGATCCTGGCACAGGTTCAACGCACACAAGCTGTTGTGTTCTTACACCAAGGAGAACCTGGGCAAGCGCTGGAACGAGCTGAAGAAGGACTTCGCACTGCGAAGACAGCAGGTGATCGATCGGAACAAGGTTTGATCTGCGAATTCATCGCGCGCATATTCGAAAGGCAAGGCGATGCAGCCACCGCCAGGGCCTATGACAAGGCTGCTCGGGAACACCGGGATGCTGCCAAGAAGGAATCGGAGAATCAGCTGCGAGAAAAGGAATCAGAACGCGCTCGGATCCAGCGGCAAGAACGCGAACAATTGGAACAATTGAACCGACAGCAAGTGATCGAATCCGAGCGGAAGGAATTCGCGCTGAACGCGGAGAACCAACAGAAACGATTGGCCTTGCTTCTTGCGGAAAAGCAGTTGGAAGAGAGCGGTCGCAGAGAAGCACTGTTGGCCAGTGAGCAGGCAGAGCAGAAGCTGGAACTCACTCAAGCTGCGTTGCAGGCAGAAAGGAACGAGCGTATGATCAAGGATCTGGAGAATACCCGGTTGCTACAGTCCATGAGCATGGACCGGTTGGACATGGAGCGCAAACAGCGCCAACGAGAGGTTGAATTGCTCGAACAGAAGAACGAGGTGACGGAAGCCCGCAGTCGCACGTTGGTACTCGAACGGGCAAGTGAACGGGCCACGAAACGGTATAGCATCATTGGAGCGATCGCCATGCTCGGTATTGCGTTGTACATGGCGTGGGCTTGGTATGTCCAACGCAAGAAGAAGCGGACCATCCTGGTACAGAAGAAACGGATCGAACTGATCAACAATGAACTGGCCGACAAGAACAAGGACATCGAGAGCAGTCTCACGTACGCCCGAACGATCCAATCCGCGATCCTTCCGAGCGAAGAATACCTGAAGGCCTTGATCCCGGAGAGTTTCTTGGTGTACAAGCCTCTGCACAAGGTAAGTGGCGACCTTCCGTTCGTGAAGCAGGTAGGTGATCGTATCTACGTAGCCGCGATCGATTGCACAGGGCACGGCGTACCTGCTGCCATGATGACCTTCATCGCCTATTACGGGCTCAGCGGTCTCTTGGAGTCCACCCCGGAGGCTTCGTGCGGCACCTTGTTGGACCGCCTGCACGAACATGTTGGCCGAAGTATGGAAGGCCGGGCTGAAGAGGGGCTGATCAACGATGGCATGGACGTAGGGTTGTGTTGCATCGACCTGCGGAATGGCACAGTTGCTTTCGCCGGCGCCCAGTTGCCTCTGATCCATGTGCGTGGAGGCGAGTCCAACCGCATCAAAGGAGACGTTCTACCCCTTGGTGATCGGCAATTCGAGCGCAAAGGCGGCTACAAGGATCACGCCTTGAAGTTATTGCCCGGCGATTCCATCTACCTGTATAGTGATGGCATCACGCACCAATTCGGCGGTGTGCGCGGTCAACAGAAATTCTCGCAAAAGCGCCTCATCGAACTGCTTGGGAAAAAGCACGAGAGTTCCATGCATGAACTGAAGGAGACCCTTTTGACCGATCTGGCCGATTGGAAAGGAAACGAACCACAAACGGACGATGTACTGATGATCGGTATGCGGTACGCTGCCTGATCCAGGATACGCAGAACACTAGACACGATGGAAAAGAACCTACTCGAGTACAAAGGGCAATTGACCAGTGAGGTCAGGATCCAATTGCTGGACCTCCTGAATTGCATTGCCCTGTTCAATCTTGGACCACGGAACGATCTGAAGAAGCTCGTCGGCATAGCCTTGGAGCTCTTGGACAACGCTCAACGCTACAACACCAGCAACGACGTTGATTTCCAGTGGCAGATCGTGGAGGAAACGCTGGTGGTCACCATTCGGAACAAAGCGAGTCAACGCGATGCGAACAGACTGGTCGATTCGGTGAACGACATTTCCAGTATGAGCGAAGAAGAAGTCACCGCTGCTTTCCGCAGACAGCTTACCCAGGAAGGTTTCGGCGAGAAAGGTGGTGCCGGACTTGGCATGTTGCAGATCGCACGCAAGGTCGGCCGCAATATCACCGCGAGCATCGCGCCGCAAGGGGGCGACATCTACTTGTGCACCAGCAAAGTGAGCACTGAACTCAAACGCGCTTGATCATGGAAGAACTCAATTTCCCCGGCACGAAGAATACACCTGAGATCGTGTATGACCGGGCCAACTCTCGCTACACGGTGATCGGGATCTCCATTCCGGAGAATGCCAACGCGTTCTATGGGCCGGTGATCGAACGGACAGCCAAGGTGTTGCCCGACATGGCCGATGGCACCGTGTTCCATTTTCGACTACCCTACTTCAACTCCTCTTCATTGAAGGCTTTGTACATGCTTTTGTCCGAAGTGAAGAAGGCGCTGGAGAACGGCAAGTCCTTCATCATCGAGTGGTGCGTGGAAGAGGACGATGAATTCATGACCGAGGCCGCTGAGACGTTCTCCGAGATGCTCGGTGTGCCGCTTACGGTGATCACGATAGATCCTTGATCCCGTGACACGGATCGTGAAGTAGATAGCCATGAAGTCAGTAGGTATGGAGAACAGAACAACAAGCGCTCAGCAGCAGAATGAGCGCATACGCACCAAGATGTTCCAATACCTCTGCGCGGGGTTGAGCATCGGCGCATTGTCCTGGTTCGCCATCTGTCTTTCTGTTGGCTACTTCATTCCCGCGATCATTCCAGGCGCGTTCATCCTACTCACGATCATCAATCTCGTTCTCTGTCGTTCCACGGGAAGAACGACGCTGTGCATGCACTTTCAAGTGCTCATCAGCTTGTTGCTTCCTTTCCTGTTCCAATCCACGCTCGGTGGGTTGTTCTCAAGTGGCATGGTCATGTTCTGGTCATTCGTTGCATTGGCTGGTGCACTTACCTTCCAGCGACGTGCGAGTGCAATGATCTGGATCTCGTTCGAAGTGGCCCTAATCCTGTATTGGACCTTTGTCGATCCGGTCTTCGGTAACAGCAAAGGCCCAAATGCCTTGGTTCCGATCGAACTACAACGTCGATTCCTGGCCTTCAATATCGTCGCAGTGACCATCCTGATCTTCAGCTTGGCCTTTTACTTCGTGCGTATACAAGGCCGCATGCGTAAACGCTTGCATGAAGTGAGGCAGGAAATACTGGAGGTGAATCAGGCTTTGGAGGACCGCAACGCCGAGGTGGCACAAGGCCTGCGCTATGCAAGACACCTTCAAAGCGCAACATTACCCGACCTCACAGCACAAGGTGATCTCTTCGCGAATAGCTTCATCATGGATCGCTCGAAGGACCTGGTGGGTGGGGATATCTACTGGTTCGGAAGATGCAACGAACGCAGCTTCTTCGTTCTCTTGGATTGCACTGGTCATGGGCTTTCCGGAGCCATGCTATCCATGTTGTGCCAAGGCATTCTGAACGAATTGGTCTATAAGGACCAAGTAAGCAGCGCATCGGATCTCATTCGTCGAACCCAGTTAGCCTTGGATGTTCGGCTGAACCGGGGCCGAAGCGGCACCAAGGACGGTGCGGAAATGGCCGTTCTCTGCTTCGACCATGGAAAGCACACCGTTCACTTCAGCGGACTCGGGTGCTCGCTTCTTCTAGAGCACGCCGGCGAAGTGGTCCAACTCCGCGGACAACGACCGCTGCCGTGCATGATCGCTAACTGGGAAAGTCTCACGGACTCACGGATCCCACTATTCGGAGGGACACGCGTTTTCGTTTATTCGGACGGTGTCGTGGATCAATTCAATGGCGGTGACCACGCGAAATTCTCGACCAAGCGTTTGGTGCAAGAGGTAGCCACGCATTCAGGTACCCCATTGAACCACGCCGGATCCAGCATCGCCGCCGCGTTGGAAAAGTGGACCGGAGATACGGACCAACTCGACGACATGCTCCTGATCGGCTTCGAGATGTCGGCGGCATGGATCAACGCAGACGCGAAGGTGCACGCGTCCAGCGCCGCTTGATCCGCCGAACAGAGGATACGATCAATTGAATGCGTTCTTGAACCACTCTTGGTATTTCTCACCCAGGATCGGAGCTGGTTTCATCTCCCCGTTCGCGGCAGCGATCAGTCCCGTGATCCAGACGATCAGATTGATGATACCGAGCACTGCCATTGCGATCCATCCAAGGATCGGAATGAACATCAGGATGTAGGAGGCTAGCCCGATCACAACGATGCCGAGCATCTGGCGAAGATGGAATGCACCAAGGGCGGTCTTCTTTTGACCGTGTAGAATGATGGCGATGATGAACCCGATAAGGGTGATGTACGCGATGATGGCGGTCGTCTTGTCCTCGGTTACGGGTGCACCGGAAGGAGGCGGAAGATTCGGTTGTTGATCCATGGAGGTGAGGTGGTTATGGATCCGAATATAGTCGGAGACCTCACTCCTTGAACAAAGCCTCGACAAAAGCTTGCTTGTCGAAGACCTGCAAATGGTCGATCCCCTCACCCACACCGAGGTACTTGATGGGGATGCCGAACTGCTCACTGATGCCGATCGCAACGCCGCCTTTGGCCGTTCCGTCGATCTTGGTGAGCGCCAGTGCGGTCACATCCGTCGCCTTGGTGAATTGACGGGCTTGTTCGATGGCGTTCTGACCGGTACTGGCATCAAGAACGAGCAGGACCTCGTGCGGCGCATCCGGCACCACCTTCCGCATCACATTGCGCACCTTGGTCAATTCGTTCATCAGGCCCACTTTGTTGTGCAGGCGGCCGGCGGTATCGATGATCACGATATCCACGCCTTGGGCCTTGGCGTGCTGTACGGTATCGAAAGCGACGGCCGCAGGATCCGCATTCATGCCTTGTTGGATCAAAGGCACCCCAACGCGTTCGCTCCAGATCCGTAGTTGATCCACGGCTGCTGCACGGAAGGTATCCGCAGCACCCAGAACCACGCTCCGTCCCTCTTTCTTGAACGCATTGGCAAGCTTTCCGATGGTGGTGGTCTTCCCCACACCATTCACTCCGACCACCATGATCACATACGGTTTGATCGTAGGGTCCACGGGAGTAGGGTCCTTCATCAAGGCGGCGATCTCGGCGCGTAGTAGGGAGTTCAGTTCACCGGTGCCAACGTATTTGTCACGGGCTACACGAGCCTGGATCCGTTCGATGATGCGAAGGGTGGTCTCCACGCCTACGTCGCTGCTCACAAGCACTTCTTCCAGTTCGTCGAGCACAGCATCGTCCACGGTGCTCTTGCCTGCAACCACACGTGCGAGCTTGCTGAACAGGCCGGATCGAGAGCGCTCCAAGCCTTGATCCAGTGCTTGTTTCTCAACAACCGCCTGCGCCTCTTCCTTCTTCTTACCGAAAAGTCCGAAAAATGCCATGTTGGGAGGTCCGAATACTCGAAAAGGCCTACACCGCAGTGGTGTGGCCTTTTCGCAATGGGGCGTGTTGAATTACTTACCGGAGATCAGCTTGTCCGCCTCGTCAGAGGGAACCACCTGCTCCACGAAGGAATAGCCTCTATTGCCTTCTTTCTTGATCATGCGAATGACCTTGGTGAAGGTCTTCGCGTCGGCTTTCTTAAGGGTAGCAACGGTCTTCTTTGCCATGCTGGGTGCGCTTCAGCGCGTTTAAAGGGTTAACAACGTCCGGCTTCGGGCCAAGGCGCAGTCTACTTGATCTCTTTGTGAACGGTCATCTTCCGAAGAATGGGGTTGTATTTCTTCAACTCCATACGCTCGGTCGTGTTCTTCCGATTCTTGGTGGTGATGTAACGGGAAGTACCAGGCTGCCCGGAGGTCTTATGCTCGGTACATTCCAGGATCACTTGTACGCGGTTACCCTTCTTGGCCATTGGTCGGCGAATTGAACCCTATGCCATTGGGCACGGGGGCGCAAATGTAAGTGGATTTCCCCAACTGACCAAAGGCCATTGCTGGAGTCCATGAACTGCTGCAATTCCGATCATAGTACCCTACAGGTGAACAACTTGTACTCACCGGAAAGACCGGCAGATCCATCGGTTGCATTGCTATGAACGTCACTGAACGAAGAAAGCGTCGACCGAACCTGGGTTCGATCGACGCTTTCGGGAAATTCCAGTCGGCTCAGCCGTTCAGAAAGCCCTTGGCCTTCGCGGTCTTGAGGGCGCTAATGATGCCCACCTTGCTGATGGTGCGCATGCCCGCAGCGCTCACCCGCAGGGAGATCCACTTCTTCTCCTCCGGGATGTAGAACTTGCGGTCCTGGAGGTTCGGCGCGAACGTACGGCGCGTCTTGATGTTCGAGTGGGACACCTTGTTACCGGTGATGACGTGCTTTCCGGTGATCTGACAAACCTTGGACATGGGGATCGGTATTACGGGGCGCGAAGATAGTATTCTGGATCGGAACAATACAATCGAAGCTCAAGAGCCTGAAGGAAGCAGTCTTCGACGCAGCATATCCAGCGCTGCCAATGCACTCCGTTCGATCACCAGATGCCTTGACCCCGGGAATTGGCCTTTGATGCTGCGAACACCATCCGGACCGGAAACGGCGATCCAGACCGTGCCGACGGGTTTGTCAGGTGTGCCACCGTCGGGGCCTGCGATGCCGGTAAGCGCGATACTCCAATCGGTACGCAGCGCTTGACGGACGCCGTTGGCCATTTGCTCAGCGACCGGCTGGCTCACCGCCCCGTTCAGTTCCAGCATGTCGCTGGGGATGCCGAGTTCCTCCATTTTGACCGCGTTGGCGTAGCTCACCACGCCACCCGTGTAATAAGCTGAACTGCCCGGCACCAAGGTGATCAAATGGCTCACATAGCCACCTGTGCAGCTTTCGGCCAAGGAAAGGGTTTGTCCGCGTTGTTTGAGCAGCTTGCCCACTACTTGTTGCAGGCGCTCCTCCCCTTCTCCGAAGACCAGGTCCGGGATCAAGGAATAAAGCTCGGCGGCCTTTCGATCCACACGCTCTCTGGCAGCTTCAGCGCTTGCATCGGCGTAGGTGGAGAGGCGCAGTTTCACCATACCAGGGCTTGGCAAATAGGCCAATTTGATGCGCTCTTTCGCCAAGCTATCCTCCCAACCCGCTATGCGTTGGGCCAAATGGCTCTCACCGAGTCCGGTGGTGAGCAGGGTTCGGTGCACGATGGTCGGCGGCTGGAACTGAGTACGCAACTTGGGCAGTATGGTGGCACCCATCATCGCTTTCATCTCATTCGGCACCCCAGGCATGCTCACGAACACCTGACGACCCCGGTCGAACCACATGCCGCTTGCCGTACCGCGATCGTTCGGGATCACGGTACAAGCCTCAGGAAGGTCGGCTTGGGCCCGGTTCACATCCAACGGGTCACGACCGATACCTTCGAAAAAGGCGACGATGCTGGCCTCGATGTCCTTGTGGCGCACCAGCTTGGTATCGAAGAAGCGGCAGAGCGTGTGCTTGGTGATATCATCCTTCGTCGGCCCTAGCCCACCGGTGATCAACACCACGTTCTCATCGGCACTGGCCAAGGCATCAAGGATCTCCTGATCATCGTCACCGATGGTGACGACCCGTTTCGCTCGTATACCGATCAAAGCCAATTGCTCACCCAGCCAGCCAGCGTTGGTATTCACCGTTTGCCCGATCAGCAATTCATCGCCGATGGAGATGATCCGTGCGGTGACCTCGTTCGCCATTTCTTTCAACCGAGCACTTAGAGTTCGTCGAATCCGAAGAGCTCGCTCTTGTTCACCTTGCGCACCGGACCGAGCTTCTCCAGCACCTTCATATCCATGGCGCTCTCTTTTCCGATGATGAGGAAGGTGTAATTGCGGCCTTTGATCTCCTGATCGAAGAAGGCCTTCATGGCCGCCATGTCGATCGCTGGGATCCGCTCGTAGTTGGTCTTACGAACGTCGTAGTCCAAGCCACGACGTTTTGCTGCATCCCAGTTCCAGAAGATGCTCTCCTTCGTGACGCGTGTGCTGGCGATCACCTTCAGGGCGCTGGAGCGCGCACCTTCGAACTGGTCGTTCGCTTCGGGCATGCCGTTCATCAGGATCAACATCGCCTCAACAGCATCATTGAGCTTGTCCGCTTGGGTCCCAATGAAGGCCCGCACATAGTGTGCATCTTCCTTCTTGCTTGGCGTTGTGTAAGCCGCATTCGCCCCGTAGGCCAGCGCCTTCGCTTCACGGATCTCCTGGAACACGATGCTACTGAGGCCACTGCCGAAATATTCATTGAACAGGCTCGCGTAGGGCATCTTCTCAACGTCGAAGGGGCCCGCCTTGCTGACCAATAGCATCTCGGTCTGCACCATGTCGTGATCAACGAAGAGCACGGTGTTCGCTGTCGTCGGTTGCTCCACGTACTGGCGTGGCGCTGGCACCGGTTTCAACTTCGCTGGGAGCTTGTGCTTCTTGGCAAGCAGCTGTGCCACTTGGGCTGGTTCGCGCTTGCCATAGTACACCACCTCGTGCTGGTAGGTCATGAGCCCTTTGACCCGATCGACCAGCGACTTGCTGGTAATGGTGTTCAATTGCTCGTTGGTCAAGACATCGTTGAACGGGTTCTTAGCACCGTAGCGGGCCATGTTGTACAAGCCCTCGTACATGATCGTCCCCTTCTCCTTCATCGCATCTTGGCGGGTCTTGCGGATATCGGCACGCAGGTTGACCAAGGCTTCTTCGTTGGGCTGTGGGTCAGCGAGCAACCGTTCCAACAGATCCACACCTTGCTCCATGTTCTTGTCCAATCCGCTCAAGGTGATGTAGCAGCGATCCTCCACTGTATTGGCGCTCAAGGACAGGCCCAGTTTGAAGAGTTCCTTCTGGAAAGCGGCAGGATCAAGGGTCGATGTACCGAGGTATGGCAAATACTCGGTCGCCACTTGCAGTTCGCGATCATGGTCGGTACCCATTTCCACGATGTACCGTAGGCTGAAAAGATCATTCGTGGGGTTCTTCACACTGATCAACGGTACTTCGCCCTTTAGCTTGCGTTGATCGATTGCGGTGGCGAAATCGATGAACTCAGGCTCCATCGGTGCGGCCTTCATGGTCTCCCAATTCTTCCGCCAAGCGCTTTCTCCACCTCGTTTGATTTCGATGGGCGTGATCTTGGGTTTGTCCACCTTATGCACGCGGCCTTTGTCACCTGTACGTTTGAAAACACCGACGTAGTTATCGCCAAGACGATCCTTCGCGAAGGCCACCACCTGGTCCTTGGAGATCTTGGCCATGCGGTCATACAGGTCCACCTCTTCGCTCCAACGCTTCTTCAGGATGAAGGCGTCGGTCATGGCACTGGCACTGCTACGGTTGTTCTCACCCCAACTACGGATCCGGCGCTGACGGTAGTCATTCACCACCGCCTCGATCAACCAGCCGTCGAATGCACCCTCACGCAGGTCTTCGATCTGGGCCAATAGCAACTCCTTCACTTGCTCCAACGATTGGCCTTCCTTTGGTTCACCGTGCAACTGCAAGGTGGAGTAGTCCATTTGCGATCCGCCATATCCGTAGGCGTTCAACACCTTCTGGGTCTGCAAGAGGTTGAGATCGATCAAACCCGCACGACCGTTGGCAAGGATGCCGGAGATCAATTGGAGCATGATGGCATCATCGCTGTGGAAGCCGTTGAATCGCCATGCGAGATCGACCCATTCTGCTTCGGGGCCGAAGACCTCGGCCATTTCGGGCTGGGCGATGGGCGAATCTGGTGTGAAGGTGAATTCGGGCACCGGTCCCACTTTCCAGCCGCCGAAGTACCGATCCACCATGGCGATGGTCTTGTCATAGTCCAGATCACCTGCGAGGATCACGGCCATGTTGTTCGGCACGTAATAGTTGTCGAAGAACTCATGGATCTTCACCATGCTGGGGTTCTTCAGGTCGTCCCCGGTGCCCAAAGTGGTCTGCGTACCATAAGGGTGATGCGGGTAGAGCAGTTCGTTGATGCGCTTATAAGCAGCGCGGCCATCATTGTCCTGTGAACGATTGAACTCTTCATACACGGTCTCCAATTCGGTATGGAACAAGCGAAGCACGCATTCGTGCATGCGCTCGCTCTCGATCGCCATCCAACGCTCCAGTTCATCGCTTGGGATGTCGTTGATGTAAACCGTCCGTTCAGTGCTCGTGTACGCATTGGTACCCCGCGCGCCGAGGCTCTTGATCATCTTGTCGTACTCGTTCGGCACCGCCAATGAAGCCGCAGCAGCGCTCAGGCTGTCGATGCGGTGGTAGATGCGCTCGCGTTCGGCATCATCAGTGACCGTGCGTCGCTGCTCGTAGGCATCACTGATGGCTTGGAGGATCACTTTCTCCTCTGCCCAGTTGGTCGTACCGATCTGGCTGGTGCCTTTGAAGAGCATGTGCTCCAGGTAGTGCGCCAAACCCGTGGCATCACTTGGATCATTCTTGCTTCCCGCCCGGGTGGCGATGTTCGTTTGGATGCGCGGCGCATCGGTATTGCGGCTCAGCCAAACCTGTAGGCCGTTGTCCAATTTGTAGATCCGAGCCTGTAAGGGATCCCCCGGGACCGAGGTGTACTCGTAGGTCTTCTGGGCGGATACAGGAACCATGGTGATCATGGCCAGAACGGGGAGCAATTGGGTGCGCATGGCATGTACGATAAGGGGCACGAAGATCCGCTTTTTGGCGAAGTCATCGCTCCGATCCATAGTTCCGAAGTGAAGGATGCTCTGAAACCCTGACAGCTGAAGCGCGCTCAACCGTGCATCGTTGGAGCCTTGCCGTAGCGCATCACCACCTCGGCTTCGTACGCCAGGAATTCGGCCCAGCGCTTGTCCACATCCACGCGCCCGCCGTGGTTCCGGGCAAAGCCGATGAAAGTGGTATAGTGCCCCGCTTCGCTCACCATCAACTCGTGATAGAAGACCCGCAGTTCTTCATCGGGGCATTCCTCTGTGAGCAATTTGAAGCGTTCGCAGCTGCGCGCCTCGATCATGGCGCTGAAGAGCAGCCGGTCCACCAAGCGCTCATCGCGACCACCATCCTTGCGAACGAACTGCATGAGTTCGTTCACGTAGTTGTCCTTTCGCTCGGGGCCGAGCACCCAGCCGCGCTTGTGGATGTGCGCCACCACCTGCCCGAAGTGATCGAGTTCCTCCTGTGCGATGCGCGTGAGTTCGGTGACCAACTCGCTCAGTTCCGGATAGCGCACGATCATGCTGATGGCGTTGCTAGCGGCTTTCTGCTCGCACCAAGCGTGGTCCGTGAGCAGTTCGGCGAGGTCCTGGCGGATCAGTTCCGCCCAGCGCGGGTCGGTGGGGAGTTGAAGGCCGAGCATGTGCTATTCCCGTATGGACGGGAGTACAAAGGTGAGGAAGGATCCATTGTCCGCCTTCACGACCGGCAGTTCCGAAGCGTTGTCGTTCCACCTCGAACAAGCCCGATCTTCGCACCGTGCAACCCTTCGCAGATATCCCGACCCGGTCCATGTCGATCAGCGTCATCGGGACCGGTCGTGCAGCCTTTCACTTAGGCCATGCCCTGCAACGCGCGGACTGCACCATTGTCAGCGTTACTGGACGGAGTGCGGATCGTACGCAAGAGTTGGCAACTGCATTGAATGCAACACCCCTCTCTCCTACCGATCAGTTGCCGAACAGCGACGTGATCCTGATCGCCGTGAGCGACGATGCCATCGCAGAGGTGGCCAAGGAACTGCCGACCTCCGATGCAGTGTTCGTCCACTTGAGCGGTGCCAGTGGCTTTGAGCGGTTGGCACCACATGCCCACCGTGCCGTGCTGTGGCCAGTGATGACCTTGAGTCCGGGAGTACCGATGGACTTCGCGCGTATCCCCTTGGTGGTGGATGCGAACACGGAGCGTGCACGAAGCTTGGTCTTAAGCTTTGCCAACTCATTGAGCGAGCGGGTCACGCAACTCGCACATGCCGATCGCGAACTCGTGCATGCCGCAGCGGCGATCAGCACCAACTTCCCCTTGCATTTATTGGACGCTGCGCAAGCATTGCTCCAAGCGAACAACATTCCCTCGGATCTGATCGTGCCTTCCTTCTCGGCCATGGCAGAAAAGGCCAGAGTCTTGGGTCCGCATGATGCGCTTACCGGACCTGCACGTCGCGGCGATATCGGCACCGTGCACCGCCACCTCGATCGCTTAACACAGGTTCCCGATCTTCGTGCCGCTTATGCCCTCCTGAGCAACATGATCCTGCGGGCATATGGGCATACGGACCATGACCAACACGACGTATAAGGAGCGCCTCGCGGGCTTGATCACCTTCTGTTTCGATGTGGACGGGGTGTTCACTGACAACAGGAACCTGCTGATCCCCGGCATCGATCCGGTACGGACCTTCCACACCCGCGATGCATACGCTGTGCAGCATGCCGTGAAGGAAGGCCTGCGCATCATCATCATCAGCGGTGGTCATTCCGAAGGGGTGCGAGAGAGCTTGATCAGGCAAGGGATCACGGAGATCCATTTGGGCACAGTGAACAAGTTGGCCCTCTTCGAGAGATTGGTATCGAGAGGATTGGATCCTGCGACCACAGCTTACATGGGCGATGACATCCCCGATCTGCGCGTGATGCAACAGGTGGCCTTCCCTTGTTGCCCGGCGGATGCAACACCGGAGATCAAGGCGATAAGCACCTTCGTCAGTGGGCGCAAGGGTGGCGACGGTTGCGTACGCGATCTGTTGGAGCAAGCGCTGAAGGTGCAAGGCAAATGGTTGACCGAGAAAGCACACAGTTGGTAGCATGATCGCCTTTCTTAGACTCACGCGTCCGCTGAACCTGCTCATCATCGCCGGCACGATGATGCTGATGCGCTGCGGCGTGATCGGCGGGAACCTGGAGCGCGGGCTGAATCAACTTGTGTCCGAAGTCGGTGATGTCACTCGCGATCAACTGATCCTTCCGGAAGGCTACGGGCCGCAGATGCCACTGTTCCATTTCATGCTCCTGGTGTTGAGCACCGTGCTGGTGGCAGCAGGTGGCAACGTGATCAACGATTACTTCGATACACGGATCGACCGGATCAACAAACCCGGCGATGTGATCGTGGGGCGCACGGTGAAACGGCGCGTGGCGATGACGGGTCATGCGGTGCTGAGCGGGCTGGGGCTGGTACTGGGAGCTTATGTTGCTTGGCGTAGCGGCCTGCTGAAATGGTCCGCGATCCCCGCATTTGCGATCGGTGCCTTGTGGACCTACAGCACGAACTTCAAACGACAACTGATCATCGGGAACGGACTGGTGGCGACACTTACGGCACTCGTCACGCTCACGGTGGGCCTCTACGAACTGCCTTTGTTGCAACGCGCCATTACTGAAGGCTGGGTGGTGGATCTTCCGAACGGTGATCGCTATCCCATGGAGCCCTACTTCCGCGAACTGTGGTATTGGATCCTGGGCTTCTCCCTTTTCGCTTTCATGAGCACCTTGGTCCGTGAGCTTCAGAAGGACATGGCCGACGTGAAAGGCGACGAAGCCGATGGTTGTCGTACCATTCCCATTGTTTGGGGAATGAAATGGAGCAAGGCCATTGCTCTCACCCACATCGCCATCATCATCGGCCTACTGCTCTTCATTCGCTCCCAAGTGTTGCGCGATCCGCTCTCCTACTGGTACATCGGCATCGCCATCATCGGTCCGTTGTTGCTTTCTGCTGGCTTCACCTACCAAGCCCAGCACCGCGAGGAATTCGTTCGGGCAGGTGCCGTGATGAAAGTGGCCATGGTGATGGCTGTTGGCTATGCACTCCTGATCCGCTTCATTCCATGAAACTACCTTGGCGATTGATCCTGGCATCAGCCTCACCACGCCGACGGCAACTGCTGCAAGGGATGGACATGCCGGTGGAGATCACCAGCGTGGATGTGGATGAGACGCCACCTGTGGACATGCCTATCCGCGAGGTAGCGGAACATCTTGCGCGCAAGAAAGCCGAAGCTTGGAGCGGCACACTCGATACGGACCAGGTATTGGTCACTGCCGATACCACGGTGATCGTTGGCGACACCTTGTTGAACAAACCGGCTGATGCGGCCGAAGCCAAGGTCATGCTGGCCCTGCTTTCCGGAAGAACCCATCACGTGTACACGGGAGTTTGCCTGCGCAGTGCGCAACGCGCCACCAGTTTCGTGGACATCGCAGAGGTCACCTTCGCATCGCTCTCCGAACAGGAGATCGCTTATTACGTGGAGAAGTATGCCCCGCTGGACAAGGCCGGAGCATACGGCGTGCAGGATTGGATCGGTTATGTGGCCGTTGAGCGGATCAACGGCAGCTTCTACACCGTTATGGGACTTCCCCTGCATCGGGTATATGCAGCTTTGCGTGAAATGGAAGTTCATCACCTTTGAAGGCCCCCGATCGAACATCCATGTTTCCGATCCGACTTGCATTCGCACTTGGCCAAGTAGTGATAGCCTCAACACTGTTCAGTCAAGAGCAAGTGCCGCCACAGCCGCTCCCCGGCGCTTTCGAAGCGTATTTCACGACCAGCAGCGAGATGATCTTCTCGGTGCCCCAGCTCGATGTGAATGGATCCGACCGAGGCGCGGTAGTTCGCTTTTCCCCCTTCCTGAACATGACGGGAATGCTGAACTATGATCTCGGTGGACACTTCGGTCTATTCGCGGGGCTCTCCTTTCGGAATCAAGGTTTCATCTATCAAGTTCCTGACACGTCGGTGCGATACAAGTTCCGGACGTACAATGCGGGGCTCCCGGTCGGCTTCAAGTTCGGCAAGATGAACAACACGCTCGTGTATGTCGGCTACGAGCTCGAACTGCCCTTCAACTACAAAGAGAAACGGTTCGAGAACGAGCGAAAGGAGGAGAAATTCAATGTTTGGATCAGCGATCGGACAGCCCCATTCTTCCAGTCGGTCTTCGTCGGATTCCAAGGGCCGAACGGATCCACGATCACCGCGCGCTACTACCTCACCAATTTCCACAACACTGATTTCGTGGAAACCATCAACGGGGTGAATTCGAAGCCATATGCTGGTTTGAATGCACACATCTTCGCCATTTCCTTCGGATACGGCCTTTTCGATGCACGAGCAACGGAACGCAGCGGGGAACAGAGGAAACCGATGGACGTGGAGACCCGCGCGATGCGACGGTGACACTTGAGGGGTCAACCCTTCAGCGGATCAGGACAACGTGACCTTTTCGTTCCTGCAATTTCTCCTGCGCGTCACGCAAACGAACTTGCCAAATGAAGACACCTTGGGGAACGCCGTCACCGGTCCAGAAGGCATAAGGATCGGTCGTCGCGAATAGAAGTGATCCCCAGCGATCGAAGATCTGCAACTGGAAGTATGTCGGCATGCTCACGGTCGTACGTACCATAAAACCGTCATTGATACCGTCGTTATTGGGCGAGAACGCGTTCGGGGCGAACAGTCCGAAGGCATCCTCCACGCACACCTCGGCTTCGTCCGAATCGGTGCACCCGGCATCGCCAACCACTTCGAGCCGCACCGTGTAGCAGTCCACTCCAGGATACGTGAAACTTGGAAAGGCTTCGGTGGAAGTGGTGTTCAAAGGATCACCGAAGGACCACAGTTGCGACACGGCGCCTGAACCGATATCGTTGAACTGGAACGTGGGGTCATCCACCAAAGCAACGCTCGGCGAGGCTGCTATAATGGCCTGCGGACCGGCGATCACCGCGATCGCGTCCTCAGCAGTGAAGGAACCCGTGCATCCGTTGGCTGTCGTGATCGAGAGCGTGACGTCGAATGAACCAGGATCATTGAAGCAATGTTCCATCGCGTCCACATCGCCAGCGCTGAAGCCATCACCGAATGTCCAAGCACGCGTTCCAACCTCTAAGTTGGTTTCCGTGAAATTGACACAGAGCGGAGCGCAACCGCTGGAAACATCCCACATGAATTCGGGTGTGATCGCGGTGGTCACATCAACAGAAAAGGTTGCCACATCGCTGGCACATCCGTTCGCGTCGGTCGCGAATACCGTGTAATCCGTCGCCACGACCGGCGCTATATCCGGCCCGGACGGCGACCATGTGTAGGTGTAGTTCGGCACCCCACCTTCGGCATCGGCAACAAGAGTTGCAGTTTGTCCAACGCACAACTCCGGTGCGGCACCCACGTTCAAGACCACCGGATCCGGCTCCAGAATACTGACATCCACGGTCGCCGTGCAACCTGCATCGTCGGCGATCACGCAGGAATAGTCACCCGCTTGAAGACCACTGGCCACAGCATCAGTTCCGCCTGTGGGGGACCATGCGTATGTGTTGGTTCCCGACCCACCCGACACCACAACTGTTGCGGTTCCACCGCTCAGCCCTGCGCAGGACACATCGGTATGCGTCACCTCCACTTCCAAAGCGTCGGCCGATGTATTCACCGTGGTTGTGCCCTGAACGGGACACATGCCTGTCGCTTGCACCAATACCGTGTAATCTCCTGGCGCCAGACCATTGATCGTTTGCGTACTGCCGTTCCCAGGCGACCAATCATAGGTGAATGGTCCCGCGCTGCCCGTGATATTGGCCGTTGCTGACCCGCTATTTGGCACACAACCCACATCTGCGGTAACGAACGCCAGTTCGGCGATGGAAACCTCCGTTGTGATCGTGACCGGTTCGGCACACGGGCCGGTCATGGTGAGCGATACGGTGTAGGTTCCCGCTCCGGGATAGATATGGGAAGTTGATGCGCCCGTGCCTGTGTTGTTCGCACCGGAGCCAGCATCCCCGAAATTCCATGTACTGTTCGCGGGGCATAGTGTTGCCCAATTGGTGAAGTTCACCGTGTTGTTTGCACAAGTGAAGTTGATCGCCGGATCGAGTGTTGGTGCTTCGCCGATGAAGAACTGATCGATCGCGAAACCGTCGAAGCTGTTGCATTGGGTACCTGCACCGAAGATGAACCTGAACTTCACAGGTGCATTGGTCGGTAGATCATCCAAACAATGGGCTGCCAAGACCCAGCTCCCAAGGCCACCTCCAGAAGCGCAGCCCCCCGTTGTTGACGTACCGGTCCATCCTTGGCGTGGGCTGGCGAGGTTCAAGGCCGTGATGTTGGCTGTATTGAACCAATTCGTGTTCATGCAATTGTTGTCGTTCACAGCCCCAACGTTGATCCACGTAATGCCCCCATTGGGCGAATACTGGAAGCCGGCACCGTCGTAATTGGGTTCGGTCTCCCAGAAAACGCTGAATGACAGGTACGGGTAGTTCAGCGCCGAAAGGTCGAAGCACGGCGTCTCCAACCAGCTCTGTTGACCGTTCGAATAGAAGCTACCTGCGAGCGAACCAACGCACCAAGCCTTTGTTCCTTGTGCCGCCGAGTTGATGGTCGGATGTGCAGGCGTGCCCCACGTCCAATCGCTGTTCGTTCCACCAGGGGTCCACGCTTGTGTGGCTTCGAATCCTTCGGTGTACGGGAATGCAGAGATCGTGGTCAAGCATTGACCAAAGGACACCATCGCAGACCCAGCGAACAAGCCCAACAGCAGGTGTCGCAATGATCGTATGTGGTCCTTCTCCATCCTACCACGTTCGGTTCTCGATCTTCGGGTCAGCGCACCAAGGTGATGTGCCCAGACAACGAGAATTGTTGGCCATCAATGCCCCGAGCATCGAGCGTGTAGAAGTACGTGCCATCAGGCACCACCTCTCCTGCCATGGATCGACCATCCCAAGCTTCACCGATCCGCTTCAATTCATTCACCTTCTGCCCCCAGCGATTGTAGATAAGCACCTCCAGTTGCGAGATGTTCACCGCGTTCACGAGCAACAGGTCGTTGTGGCGATCCTCGTTCGGTGTGAATACGTTGGGAATGCTGATGCTGCTCGTATTACCCGGTTGAACAGGTAGAACGGTGATCACTGCCGTCGTGGTCTCGGCACAACCGTCGGACATGGCGGTCAATTCCACGACATATGTTCCCGGCACATCAAAGGTGTGGCTTGGCGACGTTGAAGTGCTTGTGGTTCCATCATCGAAATCCCAATCGGAAGAACTTTCGACAGGCGTTGTCGTGTTGTTGAAAGACACGACCAAAGGCGCAGTGCCTGAGGTTGGCGTTGCCGAGAACGCAGCATCCAAGGCGGAGGCTGTAACTGTGGCACCATCCGAATCAGACCCGCAACCATTGGTAGCTGTTGCGATGTACAAGCCAGCGGTGGTCACGGTGAGCGTGTTGCTCGTGGCTCCAGTGTTCCAAGAGACAGGCGCTGTGCTCACGGCTGTAAGAACCACTTGACCACCCGGACAAAGCACCCCGTTGCCCGTGACCTGCACCGTGGGAGCCACACCTTCCAACACCTCCACTTCGGCCACGTCCGTTCCACAGCTATTTGTACCCGTAACGCTGATCGTGCCTGCAGAACCAACGATGATCGAAGGATCCGTAGCGCCGGTGCTCCATGCATAAGAATCGGCGCCGGAAGCGGTCAACGTTGTTGAAGCACCAGCACAGATGGCGGTGGATCCACTGATCACAACCACCGGCAAAGGACCGACAGCCAAGGTAGCAGTTGCCTGCGCAGCCCCACATCCGTTGCTTCCTGTAACCGTGTATGTGCCAGCCGTTGTGACGGTGATCGAAGGGCTCGTAGCCTGCGTATTCCACGTGTAGGAAGTTGCTCCACTGGCGGTCAGCACGGTGCTTTCCCCTTCACAAATGGATAGGTTACCAGCGATGCTAACGATCGGCCCAGGTGCCTGTGTTACCGTGATCGCTTCCGTGGATGACCCGCAGCTGTTACTACCTGTGACCGAATAACTACCCGGTGCGCTCACCACAATGCTCGGAGAGAATTCACCCGTGCTCCAGATGTATTGTGCAGCTCCGCTAGCCGTGAGCACGGTGCTTTCGCCAGGGCAGATCTGCGTATTGCCGGTGATGGTTACGATGACACCGGAGCCGGTGGTTACCGTGATGGAACCGGACAAGGATCCGCAAGCATTGGTTCCCGTGACCGAATACGTGCCGATCGTGTTCACCGTGATCGAATTCGTGATCTCGCCTCCACCCCATACATAACTGTCCGCTCCTGTAGCAGTGAGCATCACATCCTCACCAGGACAAAGACCCAATGGACCATCCGGAACAATGGTGATGATCGGGCCACTGCCCGCCGGTATGTTCAACGTTCCGCATATGGGATCCGCACAATCGGTCTGTGCACAGAGGGTCAAGACCACGGTCGCTAGGTCGCCAGCACCGGCGGTATAGGTCGTGTTCAGGGTCGTTGGGTCACCGAAGGTTCCTGTTCCACCTTGCCACTGGACACTGGTGAAGGTGCCACCGATCACCTGTCCCGTGATGTTCACTGTGCCAATGCCACCGCAGAGCGCACCGTCCACGTCCGTTTGCACGAACAAGGGGTCGAAGGGCGCTTGGCATCCGTAGTTCACATAGGTTGCTTCAGCCGGACCAGGCCACGAGTACACGACCGTACTGCCGTCGCTTTCTCCGTTCATTCCACCGTATGTGCCTTGGTTGTTCACCAACAATTCCCGCACATAGCTCACCGTATCGCTGCAATTCGTGGCGTTGTCGAAAAGTATCAGAGTGCGAATACTGGTGCCCGTGGGCGGCGTAGGGCTCACCGGTTGACCAGCGGCGGGACTGTTGGCGAAATGGCCGGCGGTGTTCCCAGCATCCTGGAAAATGATGTAGATCGTATCGGAAAGGCCGCTGAAGGAATTGCCCGCAACGCACATTTCGGTGCTTGTAACGAGCAACACGGTACTACCCGGAGGAATGATCCCACCTGGAGGTTCAAGCAGTTCTCCGCAACTCGAGATGGTCGCATTCAACTGAGCTGTGATGGCAGCCGTGGTTGCGTTCTGAACAATACCACGCCACGTTCCATTGGGCCAATCGGCCTCCAGATCGCTCAACGCAATGGGGTTCGGACCTGTGCGGAAACGCACCATTTCGTTCTGGCCCTCGCTGCTACCCGGACACGCCGAAGCCGGATTACAGGCATCCACCAGAATGCTTTCGATCTCCAAACATTGGGTCGGCACTTGAGCCGCTGTGGAGAATACCAGAACAAGTCCGCAGAGGAGGCTGGTGAAGGAACGGGAAGGCAGGACAGAACGGATCATTCAGATGCGTGACGTTGTTCGGGCTGCAAAGGTCGCTCGATCAAGCTGATCCTCAGCGCCATCCGCGTCAGGAGAATGTCAACGATCCATGACCGGGGTGTGAATGGATGCTTATCCGGTCTTGATCGGGGTGAGTGCGCTTGGAAGCAATCCGAAATGGACCAAGACCATGACCCCAGCGACCGCGAGGATCACAAGGAAAAGGAAAGAAAGCACCAGTGATGCAAGTGCACGCAGTAATACACGAACTGGAGGGCGTCCCTCGTAAAGTTGGACCAAGGTGACCACATAGCCTGCCATATACCCTGTGGTCAGGACGGTGGAAACCAAAATGGCAGCTTGGAAACCGAAAAGCTGGAACGGAAGGAAAACAATGCTCAGTGTGATACGCTGTGCGGCCAGGTAGGACTGGATGACCATGTGTTCAACCAGGTTGTGACCATACTTCCGCAGTAGGACCCAAGAACAGAAGGCGAACAAGGGGATGAGTGCCAATTCCATGAGCGCGTAGTAATTGCTCATCCAACGATCCAGGTGCTCCATCATGGCGACCTGCGCGGGTGCGTCCATGATGGGACTCAGGTCGGGTTTGATCCATCGCGATAGCAAGCTATAGACCGTCGCCGTGAGCACGAGGATCCCCAAAGGCTTGAAGTGCGCTTGCCGTTTACCTTCCAAGAACTCCCGAATGGCACGACCCGGCCGTGTGAATAGTTCCTTCAGCGTGAACAACAGCCCACGATCCACCACAAGCACGCTACCGAGCACCTCGTGCACCAACCAGTGCCAACTGATCCGCTGTGTATTCGCCTTTTGGCCACAGGAAACGCAGAACCTTCCAGAAAGCTCAGCACTGCAATTCTTACAATCGGCCATGGGGACAAAGTAGGAATGGATGATGATCAAGCCTTCGCCCGTTGCCAATAGGCCTCCATTTCGTCCAAGGTCATCTCGCCCATCACCTTACCGTCCTTCGCACTCTCGATCTCCAGGAACTGGAACCGCTGAATGAATTTACGGTTCGTCCGTTCCAAGGCTTCATCCGGATCGATCCCGAGGAACCGCGCGAAGTTCACCAAGCTGAAGAGGACATCCCCTAATTCCTCGGCCTGCTTGTCACTGCCACTTTCCACCTCGTGCTTCAACTCGTCCAACTCCTCGTTCACCTTGTCCCACACTTGGTCGCGGTGTGCCCAATCGAAGCCTACACCACGGGCCTTGTCCTGGATCCGGATGGCTTTCACAAGGCTGGGTAAGCCGCGAGGAACCCCTTCAAGCACGCTCTTCGCCGCAGAACCCTCTCGCCCTTTCTCGGCAAGTTTGATCTTCTCCCAGTTCGCTTTCACCTCTTCTTCGTCCTTCACCTTCACATCACCATAGATATGTGGGTGCCTGTGGATCAACTTTTCGCAGATCCCATTGAGCACATCGGTGATGTCGAATGCCCCTTTCTCTTGACCGATCTTGGCATAAAAGACCATATGCAGGATCAGGTCACCCAACTCCTTCTTCACTTCTTGAATGTCGTTCCGGAGGATCGCATCACCGAGTTCATAGGTCTCTTCGATGGTCAAGGGGCGCAAGGTCTCCATGGTCTGCTTGCGGTCCCAAGGGCACTGAGCGCGCAATTCGTCCATGATGGTGAGCAAACGCAGAAAAGCCGTGGCACGGGGGTCGGTGGAGGGCATGGCGCAAAGGTCGCACTTGGTGCACGAAGGATCCGGGTCTCGAGGGGATGATGGAACTTTGCACCTTCAACAACCGAAAAGATGGGAAAGAAGATCGGCATTCTTGGGTCCGGAGCCGTGGGCAAAGTGCTTGCAGCCGGGGCATTGAAACATGGATACGACGTGATGATCGGCACGCGGGATGCCGGAAAGATGGCCGAGTGGTTGGCCGAGTTCCCTGCAGGAAGAGCGGGCACACCAAAAGAGACCGCCAAGTGGGCCGAGCTGATCATACTGGCGACCAAAGGGAGCGCGGCAGAAGGGGCGATCCGCATGTGCGACAGCGAAGACCTCGCAGGGAAGACCGTTATAGATGCCACCAACCCCATAGCGGACACGGCACCCGATCACGGGGTGCTCCATTACTTCACCACGTTGGAGGAGAGTTTGATGGAAAGGCTTCAACAAGTGAACACCAAAGCCCATTTCGTGAAGGCGTTCAACAGCGTTGGCAATGCCTTGATGGTGAACCCGGACTTCGGCGGAACGCGTGCTACGATGTTCATCTGTGGGAACGATAGCGGAGCGAAAGCCGAAACCGCTGAACTGCTCGATCGGTTCGGCTGGGATGCAGAGGACATGGGTGGCGTTGAAGCGGCGCGCGCGATCGAACCCTTGTGCATGCTCTGGTGCATTCCCGGGTTTGCGCGGAACCAATGGAACCATGCCTTCAAACTGGTCCGATCGGTGGTGAAGTGATCACGGTGAGTACTCGGGACAGAAAACGCACCCGAACGATCATGAGTTCTCCAATACCTTGCGCCATGCCTTCGCGATCGATCTTCTTTTTTGGCCGGAATGCGGCCATGATGGCTCTTGTTGACCAGCAATTGAAAGCCGCCGGCCTGAAAGCCCAAGGCTTCATGGATGAGCAACTGTTGATGACCGAACTAGCACTGGGACAAGCCCGATTGCTCGTGATAGGCGGCGGCGTAGAGGAGGAACCCCGAGCGCGCCTGCGGAAATTCTGCATGGACAACAACGTCCTGATGCTGGAGCACTTCGGCGGGCCGGCCCAATTGGTGGAGAACATTGGAACCGTGCTCAGTTGAAGATTCTCCATCGCCATATGGCAGCCCATACTTCGGGCAACATTGCCCCGTTATCTTAGCCGATCTTCTGTATGCGGACTGTCCTCGTTCTCCTCATTCTCTTGCACAGCGTGTGGGCATCGGCCCAGAACACAGGCATCTTGCGGGGCACGGTCCGGGATTCGCTCGGCAACACACTTCCTGCGGCGAATGTGGTTTTCGTAGGAACAACGCGCGGTGTGGTCAGCGACGATAGAGGCCGTTACGAGATCTCGATCCCAGCGGATTCCACGGTTTCGATCCGATGGAGCTACACGGGACTGATCTCTCAAGAAAAGGAAATACGGCTTGCCGCTGGAGAAGAACGTTCGCTGAACATCGCCTTGCGGCTCATTACGTTGGGGACCACGACTATTGAAGGCACCCGTCGCCAGCGCGAAGAAGGCCTCGAACCGATCGACCCACGCTACACCCGCTTCAATCCAAGTGTTCAAGGTGGTGTAGAAGCCTTGCTCGGCGGACAGCTTGGCGTAGCCTCGCGCAACGAGCTGAGTGCGGGATACAATGTGCGCGGGGGCAATTTCGACGAGAACCTGGTGTACGTGAACGACATCGAGGTCTACCGTCCCTTTCTCGCTCGGGCTGGTCAACAGGAAGGTCTGAGCTTTCCCAACCCCGATATGATCGAACGGATCCAATTCAGTCCGGGTGGATTCGAAGCGCGCTATGGCGACAAGATGAGCAGTGTGCTGGACATCCAGTACAAACGTCCAAAGACATTCGCCGGCAGTGCCATGGCCAGCCTGCTCGGTGGGGCCATCCATTTGGAGAACACCATGCTCAACAAACGGTTAAGGCAAGTGAGTGGATTCCGGTACCGTACGAACACGCTGATACTGAACGGACTCGACACCAAAGGCCAATACCGTCCGAAATACACGGACCTGCAGACCTACTGGACATACGACCTCACGGACAAGATCGAACTCGGATTCCTCGGTCTTTACAGCAGCAACAGATACGGAGTTGTTCCAGAGGATCGGGAGACGGAATACGGCAGCTTCAACCAAGCCTTACGGTTCACCGCCTTCTTCGAAGGGCAGGAAGTAACCCGTTTCGAGACCTTGTTCGGAGCGTTGAGCGCGAACGTGCAAGCGAGCAAGAACACACGTTTGAAGTTCACCGCCAGTGCCTTCAATACCGTGGAGAGCGAACGTTTCGACGTCCTGAGCGAATACTTCCTGGACGAATTGGAGCGCGACCCGGCCAGCAGCCAGTACGGAGAGGTGAAGCAGAACCTCGGGATCGGTCGCTCGCTAAAGCATGCACGCAATGACCTCGATGCCACCGTGATCACCTTCGCCCACAAGGGCTACATGCAATTGCCGCACAGCTACCTGCAATGGGGCGCAGATGTGCGCAGCGAGGTCATCAACGACAAACTGAGCGAGTGGACGGTGATCGATTCTGCGGATTTCAGCATTCCGTTGAACAGCGGCGAGAACTTGGAACTCAACTACGCGTTGAAAAGTCGATTGAACCTCGAGAGCATTCGGGCGAGTGCCTACGTGCAGAACGCGTGGCGTTGGGATCGGGGCGGCGACAGATGGTGGACGCTGATCGCTGGCGTTCGCGCACAACACTGGACGTACAACGGCCAAACGGTGACGAGCCCGCGTGCCCGGCTTACCTATCATCCGGGATGGAAGACCGTGGTTCCGTCCGGTGATTCAACAACGACCGTTGACCGCGATTTCAGTTTCTGGTTCGCGATGGGCCTCTATTACCAGCCGCCATTCTACCGGGAAGTGAGGCGCCTTGACGGCACGCTGAATCCCGACATCCAAGCGCAGCGGAGCATCCACTTCGTTTTGGGCATGGATCGTCGCTTCACCATTTGGGAACGTCCGTTCAAATTCACGACAGAGGCCTACTACAAGGATCTGTCGAACATCATCCCGTACGAATTGGACAACGTGCGCATCCGTTATTACGGGGCCAACTTGGCCAAAGGATTCGCCACGGGCGTAGACTTCAAATTGAATGGTGAGTTCATCGAAGGGATCGAAAGCTGGGTGGGCGCCAGCGTGATGAGCATTCAAGAAGACCTGTACAACGACAGCTACACCAAGCGGTACAATGCGGCCGGGGAACTGATCGTGCCGGGATTCACGTTCGACAGAGTGGCCACCGATAGCATCGTGGTGCAGCCCGGTTGGATCCCGCGCCCGACCGATCAGCGGGTCAACGTAGCGCTCTTCTTCCAGGATGAAATGCCGAACGTACCGACGCTGAAAGTCCATTTGAACGTCAACTTCGGGACGGGAGTGCCCTTCGGACCACCGAGCGCGAACCGCTACGCCGACACCTTGCGGACCACGCTGTACCGTCGCGTGGACATCGGTTTCAGCAAGCAATTGCTAGGTGCCAAAGGACAGGAGAAGAACGGCTTTCTGGGATCGATCAACAACATGTGGGTGAGTTTCGAGGTCTTCAACCTCCTCAACATCAACAACACCATCACGCATACGTGGATCCAAAGTGTGGACGGGCGGGAGTATTCCATCCCCGATTACCTCACGCCAAGACGATATAATTTGAAGTTGATCGCTTGGTTCTAGCGATCCGGGTGAACCGGAAAGCAGTACGACCCGTTCATTGTCCTTCGAGGCCTGATCCCAATTTATCGAACGAATCGCACCAGCCGCCGATGTGTGAATCACGCGAGGCTTCGGTGGCCAATCCCGTCTGACGGAATTCCATGCGGGTCCCTCCTTCCACTTCGAAAAGGTCAACGGTGACGGTGGTCGTATGATCAGCAGGGTTCACCCCAGCGACCAGCTTTTCCCAATGATGCGTCAGCTTCAAGCGTTCCGGAGCACGCACTTCCAAATAGGTTCCGTAGGCCGGGAACTCCTCGCCTTCCGGCGATAGCATGATCACGCGCCAAAAGCCACCCACGCGAACATCCGCCTCGGCATGCGTAGTGGTGAAGGCTGCACAACCGAACCAGTGCAGCAACATTTCAGGCCGTGTCCAAGCCTGAAAGACGAGGTCACGTGGTGCGCTGAAAATGCGGGATATCCGGATCTCGTCCACTGCTGGAGTGGACACTTGGTTTCGGAGGGCCGTGCTGGTTGCCATGGAGCGACGAAATTATCCACGGCTCGCACCTGAGGTACAACTGAAACAGCCCCGGCTCAAGCCACGACACCCCCAGAGCGCTTGTGATGGAGCACATACGCAACCACCAGCACGGCTATGAACAAGGTCATGGGCGCCCAACCGGCCACAGGATCACCTACCGCGATGAAGGAATACATGCCCGTGGCGAGGTCCATGAAGAATCCGAAGTAGGCCCACTCTTTCACCCGTGCAGGTACGAACGGAAGAAGGATGGCTATAGCACCGATCACCTTGATGACCGAGAGCCATTGGATGAAGTAATTGGGGTAGCCCAAGTGCTCGTGGAGCATGGTCACAGCGTCAGGATGCAGCATGATGCCGCCGACGCTGCTGAAGATCATGAAGGCACTGAAGAGCGCGGTAATGATCCAGTAGGCGATGTTGATGCGTTTCATAGTTGGTGGTCGTTGGTTCAATAAAGTCGGTCCAGTTCAATTTCAAGCTTATCCAGGTTCTCTTGGTTCGCCGCCACAATGAACGGGCGGATCGGATCCAATTCGTCTGCGGAATTGAAACGCATCGTCCACTCGAGATGGGTGCCTACTGCCGCTTCGGTCAAGGTGAAAACGGCCTTGTAGTAGTGCATCTCCTTCAGGTGGTCGAACTCCAAGTAGCTCGGCGCTTCGATCCTGCGGAACACGCAGGTGTTGTGGAAATCCTGTCCCTTCGGCCCGTGCATGGTGAATTCCCATTGGCCTTCGGGCTTCGGATCGAAGGTGTGGAAGGTATTCGTGAAGCCTTTCGGTCCCCACCAACGCTGAAGGACCTCAGGATCCGTGAGTGCACGGAAGATCACTTCACGCGGAGCCTTGAGCAACCGGGTGGTGAGGATCTCACGATCACGGAACATTGTCGCTTCGTCCATATCAATGACCTATCAGACAGTTCCTTTCTCCACCGTCGTCTTCAGTTCTGCCAAACCGCTCTCGAAGTCCTTTCCGATCATCTTGTCCATGTTGATGAAGAGACCCATCACCTTTCCGATGAACAGATTCGGACCTGTCATCGTCCAAACCACGCGCGTGTTGCTTCCCTCGGGTTCGAACTTGAACCATGTGTCACACGCATTCCTGAAGGGCTTCACGAATTGCAGATCGACATGAACACCGCGGTCCGTGGCTTCCAGGATCTCCATGGAACCCTTTCCCGCTTTGCCCGCACTGGCCCACCCGTACTTCGCGCCCTTACCGCTCGCCGCACCGCTGTAGTCACGCTTCATGCTGGGGTCCATTTTCTCCCATGGCGACCAAGGTTTCCAATTGTGGAAGTCGGCAATGTGAGGTAAGATCCTAGCAGGTGGTGCCGCGATGATGGCGCTACGTTCATACCGGACGGTGTTCGGCATTGTTGCTGCAATGATCAGCATCAGCACGAAAATGGCTGCGATGCCAAGGAGGAAATAAGTGATCATGATCGGTGGTTCAGTTGGTTCGATCCGGTGTTTTCGTGACGTTCTTCGCTGTCTTTAAAGGCGCATTCTCGTCTCCCTTTTTGACGATCTCCGCAGCCCACCTCGCTTCCAACTCAACGACCTTCGCCTTCACGATCGCCTTCACAAGCGCCGCAGGTATCGGCTTCTTCGGTGTGAATTGTATTGCGCCCTTGCTTCGTTTGAAATCGACCAAAGCCTCCTCAAAGCCTTTCGGGATCATGCCGTAAAGCGCACAGTGGTTCTTCGCGGCGCCCATGTACAGCAACGGATGTCCGTGCAACTTGAACCCCGGAAGGCCATATCCAAAGTACCCCTCGCATCCTGACGCAGCCGCGATGATCTGCTTCCGTAGTTTCTGCAAGGCCGCGGCTTGGTCCAACGGAAGTGCATTTAAGTAGTCGTCCGTGTTCTTCACTTTGGGGTTCATGGTCCAATGGATAGGCTATTGATGCGAAAGGTCAGTGGAAGGTTTCCCCGCGTTCCAGCATACCGATGAAGAGCGCGAGTCGCTTGGCACGGGTCTCCTCCCTCTTGGCCGTGTGCAAACGATGAAGGATCGCGTAACGGTTACTGCCTTTCAACGTTTCGAAGAAAGTGCGCGCTTTCTTGTTCTTCTTCAGTGCTGACTCTAGGTCAGGTGGCACGGTGATCGTGCTTGCAGGCGCATAGGCCCTATCCCATTGTCCATTCCATTTGGCCTGTTCCACGGCCGCCAGCCCGGCTGGCAGCATGAGTTTGGCCCTGATCAGTTGCTGCACCTTCTTCTTGTTGATCTCGCTCCAGATGCTTCTAGGACCGCGTGGTGTGTAGCGCTGCAAGAAGGTCGTGGCATTATTGCCTTTGCGGATGGCATCGATCCAGCCGTGGCACAGGGCCACTTCCAATGCATCCTCGATGCTGATCAAGCGCTCGCCGCTGTTCTTCTTCCCGATCAGGAGGAACACGCCCTTTGAAGATGCTCCGTACTTCGCCAGCCAAGTATCCCACGCTCGCGCACTCTCAAAGGATAGAGGCTGGTGATCTTCCGGAAGAGATGTGAGTCGTTTGCTCATGGTATCAATTGTTCTTCTTCGCTTTGGATGAGGAACGTCGGATCGCCAGTGGTCGTTTCAGGTCCCGCAATACATCCTTTCCCACCCGTCGCTGTCCTGGATCCTTTGACGCAGCAAGGCGTTGCGCCACTGCATTGCTGCATCGCGGCATTCCGGATCGTGACCACCGATCCCACGCAAGGCCCAGCTCACACCCTTCTTCACGAAGTTGCGATCATCCTTCGCCGCACGCTCGATCAACGCAAGATGCTTGATGAAGACCTTTCGGTGAATGTCCTTGTTGTGCAGCGCCAGACAGGCGAGTAGCGCGAAGGCCGCCCGCTTCACGAATTCATCCTCGCTCTTCGCCCACACCGCGACCCGTCCAATCGCATGTTGCACCTGATCCCATAGCTTGAAACAGACGGTATCGCAAATACCCCAATTGTCGAAGTCCTTGCACCAGGCATCCATCTGCGCCGCGGTGACCTTGCCCGGATCAGCGATCATGCAGGCCACCATCCTAGCCTCGTACCAACCGGTCTCCCAAAGTGCTTGGGCGAAGGCGTGATCGACCCCGATCGACTTGGCTAACTTCTGCATATCGCGCATCATCACGCCATACGCGTTGTCCGTGACGATGCCATAGCGCCTTTCCATTTCCGCTCGCACTTTCGGGTTGCTCATGCGCTGCAGTTCTTCCAACACGGCATTCACTTTCGTACTGCGGATCTTGATCCGTTCGGTAACCCCGGCCTTGCGTCGGGATGGGATCTTCACAATACCATGGGCAGCCTTCTTCGCCATTGCTCAATTCTCGCCCAGCACCCAATTCAACTCGGTCCGATGGTCCTTGTCATCCCTCACGTCATTCGGGTTCGTCAGGTATCGCTCCCAAAAGCGTCCGCTCTCCGGAACCTTCTGCTCACGAACCCAGGCTTGCAATTCCAACCATGCTTCCCCCAACGCCTCGTAGGGACCTTGGTAGACAGAGCGAACCACTTTCTCCGCGGGCAATGTGCCGTTCACCACCCGTCCGGATGGCTTGATCGCCTTCGCAATAGGAAATCCGATCTCGAAATCGAACGTATCCGACGGACGGCGATGATGGTAAGAGAACATCGGCCCGGTTGGTTCCATGCCTTGATCAGCAAGCGTCTTCAGGATCTCTTGGATCGCAGGGTCCATGTACTTCGGCATATCGCGACCAGGGATCAGTAAGTGGATCACGGCGGTGGGTTGCTCTTTTGTTTCGACTATGGAAGGTTTCGTGTTCATGGGTTCGCAGTGGATCGTCTTGGTAATGCGTACTTATTGTTCTATTCAGGCCTTGACCGATCAGGCAGTTCAGCGAGATACTTCTCGAGCTTCTCGACGTTCTCCTTCTGTCCTTTGTCCGCTTTGTGTGCCTTGACCACAATATCGCGCATCTCCACGGTATCGAAGAGCATGGACCAGTCGATGATGGTCTCTCCGTCTTGGCTTTCAAAGAGGACCGTGGTGAAGAAATGCGGATTGAAGTGCTCGAAGATGATCTTCTTGAGTGGGACGATCTCCTTGTAAACACTACGGTTCGGATAGTTCGTTCCATCCGGACCGTGCATGGTCAGCTTCCATTCGCCGCCTTCCTTGAAGTCCATTTCGTGGATCGTGGAGGTGAACCCGTTCGGCCCCCACCAGTGAACGATGTGTTCGGGATCGGTCCAGACCTTCCACACCAGTTCGATCGGAGCCTTCATCCTACGAGTGATCCGCATCTCCCTGTTCGTCGTATCGATCGTTTCCATTTGAGGGTCGAATGTGAGGCGTTGTGAAGATCAGATATGTTGGATCCATGCCTGGATCAGTGTCTTCAGGTCTGCCTGTTTGACCTTGATGTCGGCCCGGGAAGGGAAAGTGATCATGCCCCGATCGGCTCCCAACCACTTGATCATTCCTGTGGGATCGGTGATCCGACCTTTCAGATCGGCGCCCTTCACCTTCGCACCGGCGTGTAGGATGATCATCGCCTCCTTCACCTGCTTCGGACCGTTCAGCGTGGCGAACCACTCGGTGGTACGGAAGCTTGCGGCGTTCCATTTCACGCCTTCTTCGATGCTTCCATCTGCATCGAGGATGATCATGCGCAGGGCATCGATCTCCTCTCGGAGCGGATGCTTGTTGGCATCGAGCAATGCTGTGACAGCCATGTCGAGCGCGTTCGACATGGTCTATTGGTTCGCTTGTAGGAATTCGTCCAACTGTGCGTAGCTCGCTTCTACACCACTGGCCATCGGACCAGCAAGCACACCATCGCGCGCGGCGGTGGATTCGTATTGCACGGTCATGTACATCACGGTCGTGTTGTTCACCTTCGTGAATTCGATGGTCACCAGCGCTTCGCCAGGATACCATGCATCATCGAAAAGTTCTGTGCTAACGATGCGTTCCGGGCGCAGAACTTGCTTGTACTCGCCGCCCATGGCCATCTCGTCACCGGCATCGTTGCGCCACACCCAGCGATAGGTGCCACCAACGCGCAGATCGATCTTGCACACGGCAAGCGTCCAGCCCGGCGGGCCATGGAACCATTGCTTCATCATCTCCGGCATGCTCATCGCATCGAAGACCAGCCCGGGCGGCGCATTGAAGGAACGTGTGATCAGGATAGAGCGCTCGCCCTTCGGACCGACGGTCACTTTGTTGCTCATTGCTTAATGCGTTCAGCGTGTGCCTTGAACCGATCAAGGATGGCCTGCCAACCTCCACGCTGCATCTCCTCGCTGTTCTCGGTCTCCGCATCGAAGGTCTCGACCACACGCGTGCCTCCGTCTTCCGGTGAGAACAGGACCTCGCAGCTGCGACCATCCGCCAAGGTGTACGAGATCCGCTCGTTCACTTGTACATCGTCGTAGATGCCTTCGAAGTCGAAGCTGAAGCTGCCGTCGCGAGCGGCCATGGTGCTGCTGAACTTGCCTCCCACGCGCAGGTCGTTGCTCGCCTTCGGGCAATGCCAGTCATCGTTGGCAGCGTTCCACTGCGTGATGTGTTCGGGGTCGGTCCAGGTATGCCAAACGTCAGCTACGGGCTTGTTGACCAGCGCTGAGACGGAGATGCGTGCTGCTGTGCTCATGGTGTTCAGGAAAGTTGATCACGTTTACGGTCAAAGGGCTTTGAGCAACTCCTCCAGCTGACCGAGACCTTGGGTCATGCCTTCCTTGAAGCCCATCGCCACGATCTTATCCAGATCTGCTGGTGAATCGAAGTGCATGACCACAATTACCGTCGTGTGATCTACAGCTTCCCTGAAGTTCGCTTCCCATTTCACCTTTGGTTTGATGTCGTTCACCACTCCGTTATCATCACAGAATGCATCACTTCCGGAGAAATACGACTTCGGCTTGATCGTCTCATAGTCGAAGTAGCACCAATGCCGGTCTCCTTTCGGCCCCTGCATACAGTAGAGCCATCGGCCGCCCTCTCGGAAGTCCAGCGACTTGATCACACATTCGTAAGGTTTGGGGGCCCACCATTGGCAGAGGATCTCCGGATCGGTCCAAGCGGACCAAACCTGAGCGAGACGGGCGTTGAAGGAGCGCTCGAAAGTGATCGTTGCAGCGTACTTGTCAACGATGAAGTTGAAGCTATTGGCCTTGTTCATAGTTCTATGGGGTTGTGCGGGTTCGTCAAGAAATCGTCCAGTCGCGCCAGCGTTTGTTTACCCCCTTCGATCGCGCCGTACTGCTCCACTACCAAGTTGCGCTGCACCATCGTCGGGAAGATGCTGTGCATGATGACCTCGGTGGATCCGTTCCGATCGATGAAGACCACCGTCACATCGAAGCGCATCGGATCGTTGTCGACGTCCTCCCCATGCTCGTACACAAGCCGTTCCGGCGCATGCACTTCAACGTATTTCACGCGGTTCGGGAACTTCATTCCGCTTGGCCCATGCATGATGTAGCGCCACATGCCACCGGGCTTCACCTCCATGTGGAAGGTCTCGTTCCTGAAGCCATTGGGGCCCCACCATGCATCCACGTGCTTCCGATCAGTACACGCCTTCCACACCAATTCTCGCGGCGCACTGATCACACGGGATATGATGATCTCCCGGTCTACCGTGGATGCATCCTCTTTACTTCTTGTTGCGGGCATTGGTCTTCCTCTTTGGTGGTGCAACAACTTTCTCGTTGGACTGAAGTTCCTGCAAGTAGGCATCCAGGCGATCGAAACGAGCCTCCCAGAATTGGCGATACTGCTCCGTCCATGCGTTGGCCTCTTTCAACGGAGCGGCTTTCAACTCACATGGTCGCCATTGCGCCTCTTTGCCCCTGCTGATCAACTGCGCGCGTTCCAGCACTTTCAAGTGCTTGCTGATCGCTGGCAGGCTCATGCTGAAGGGCGCCGCCAACTCATTCACCGTCGCTGCACCGTTGGACAGTCGCGCAAGGATAGCACGACGTGTGGGGTCCGCAAGGGCTTGGAACGTTGTGCTCAGGTGATCCATGATGAGTTCGACCGGACAAACGTATTAAACCATTCGGTTAAATACAAGTGCGCAACAAAAGATCAACACACAAGCCACCTTCAAGTGACCGAACGCAAGACCGGTAGGAACATGAAAATGCAGGTGTCACCGTGGCCCAAGTTCATGGATGAAGGACTCCGCCAGGCGGGCTTCAGTTCCACAAGCACACCTTCTGGGCCAGCTGCGACCGGAGTCCCATTCCTATCTATCCGAATAGACCCGGGCCCTTAGTACACCACCAGCACTTCCGACTTCAATTTCCCATCGCGTTCGAAGCGCACCACATACACACCTGGAGTTAGTCCGGAAAGATCGAGATGTTCCTGATCCGAATGGATCCTTTGGCTGGACACTAACCTACCGGTTGGATCGAACAAGCTCATATATGCTTGACCCAAACCCTTGACGACGACCGAACCGTGGGCTGGATTGGGATAAACGCGCACATCTTCATCTGCAACAGGATCCAACGACAAGACCAAGCAATCAACGAACGGATCCGCCTCCAACGGGACACCGGAACTCAGGTCATGCCCATTGAACCCGGGAAAATCAGCAGGGTATTTTTCAGCTCGGAAAACGAGGTTTCCCTGAAAGGCGCCACCGCCTGAGAACGGTATGGGGTCGGTTGAACTGAGGACCCCAAGGTGCGTAACCGGGTTCACGTAGTCCCAGACGACCTCACCCGTGTGGGTCACCTCGAAGATGCGCCCCTTCTCACCCGCGCAGATCAGCGTGTTGCCCGTCGCGGACCGCTGTGCGCCGGAAATGAAATACGAGTAGAAGCTCACGGAATCCTGAGCATGGTAGTTCCAAGACTTTGAATTTGGTCCGAAGACTTCTCCGGGTGCCAATGTCCCATAAACACCAGTAGCGCTCTGGGGCGGATCGATGACATCGATCTCCGAGAATCCGATGGGCCTGTCCAGTCCGTTGTTGAATATCATTATCCCGCCGCCATCCGGAAAGCCCGTAGGGATCCAACCGGCATTATGCTGGCGCCAGAGCACCTGATCCGTGGCGGTGCCACGGTCGTAGACCTGAGGATTCCCGTAGCGGTACAGAAAGTCACCTCCCTTGCCGTAGGTTCCGCCACTGTGTCCAGCAGCCTCTTCGGTAGTTGTGCCATGGTCAATGATCCATACTTCGCTCATGATCTGCGAACTCAAGACGATCTGATCCAGTTCCGCATTGTAGTCCACTGCGTTCAAGTGGATCCAGTCAGCCTGGCCGGGAATACCAATGGCCTGATTCAGCCAATTGATGTCCAACAACTCGGGATGTTCCGCCACCGTGCCGAAGTTGTCCTTGGTATCGTCCACCTCCTGAACCAAATGATCCCAAAGGTCCCACTGCCAGACGATGTTCCCTGTATTAGGTCCGGTCGGTTCGATCTCTATGATCCGCTCATCAAAAAGTCTGCCTTGGGGTAGGTCTGTCGGAACCCTACCAGCTTGGATACAGCTCGCTTCGTCCTTGATGACCCAGACTATCGCGAGGATATTCCCATTCGGCATCGGTTCGATATCGTGATGCAACCGTTTCTCAGCATCATAGTAGATGAAGTCCCAGGTCACGTTCCCGCTCCAGTCCACCTTCTGTAAGCGCTCCCCTCCTCCTCCTGCGTCAATAGGCGAACTGATCGCAGTGTCGGCTTTCGCACATCGCAGTAAGGTCCCATCTTCCAACAGATACATGGCATTCCCCAAACTCACTCCATCGCCTGCCCATGTGTGCACCACTTCACCACAGGTGTTCATCAGGTATTGATCGTGGCCGAACATGGCTCCCCAAAGAATGTACCCGTCGTCCGTTCCCGGATCGAATTGGAATAGGCCGGTGGTCTGCTGGGCCTGGGAAAGAGTAGATACCAAGAGAACGGTCAGAACGGAAAGGATCCTTGACATGTTTTGCAGTGTTGTTGAACGACGGAATTGAACAGAGCGAATATTGGGAGATAGGCTCTGCAACAGATACACAAGGGTCCAATAGTATAAGTTCTGGCCGAATTATGCACCAACGGATCCGCGACGTGCGCGAGCATGTTTGAATAGACATATCCAAAGGCCTGCGTCGTATCATCGATCCTCCTCCGCATCATGTGATCAACCAACCGGTGGCGCATGGAACTCGGCAATTCATGTCCGCCCCCGTATACGCAAGTGAACTGAATGCCCAATGCAATTATCAGACCGGCAAAAGGCAACGGACTTGCACACAGAAACTCAGGAAGGTCTTGAGTACAACGGAACGAAGCACAAGTGGCGGATCTTACAAGGGGATACGCTACGAGAACGTCGCCTTCATGCGGTGGTGGCCGACAGAATCATGGCAACACACCAACCCGTTGCATTACATCAATGGCAATGGCCCGTCTGGCCGGTCCGAAAGTACCGGAGAGCGTATCACCGGTCCAAAGGCGGTTGGCGAAGATGTACGGTCCGCTACCATCTGCCTTCTCCACCCAGCCCACGAACCAACCGATACTGCCATCGCTACCCATCGCCCAACCGGTCTTTCCGTGGAGCTTATATCCCAGGGTGTCCTCTTGAATTGTGATATCCTTCACAATGTCCATGCTTCGTTGCGAGAACGGAAGGTCGTTCTGCTGCAAGCGTTCGAGAAAGTCGACTTGCTGTCGTGGTGTGATGCGCAACCCGCCGGCCACCCATGCCCTATCGAATCCACCGGAAGTATCGGCATTCCCATAGCCTACGGTGTCCAGCCAATGTTTCAATGCGGCGGATCCAGCGCGACGTGCGATCTCGCGGTGGTACCAGTAAGCGCTCCGTTCCATCGCCTGGCGTAACGTCAGGTCCTGTTCGATCTCCGCCCTTCCGTAGCTCGTACCGTCCCAAGGGATCACAAAATCAGCATCCGCGACCACCCCGCTCTCCAGCCCATATAGACTGCTGAAGATCTTGAAACTGCTCGCCGGAAGCGTTGGCACATCCGCTTCGGCGCTATCTATGAACAGCCAACGGTCACGCCCCACATCGTGCATGATGAAGGAGCCGGACACCTTCGCGCTATCATATAGGAAGCGCAGGTCGTCACGGATCTCCCAAGCAGCGGTATGCTTGAACCGGTCATGCTTTGGTGACGAGGTGCAAGCAAAACAGAAAAGAAATATGGTAGCATGACGCATGTCGAAATGTAGCCTTTTGAACAGGGAATTTCCTTGGCGATCTACTTTGCAGGCATGATCCGGGTCTGCCCTGTCAAAGAGTTCCTTGGTATCGCGCATCCGGTGATCGATGTTCGCTCGCCAAGCGAGTTCGGACAAGGCCATATTCCTGGTGCGCTCAACATGGCGCTATTCACGGATGCAGAGCGCGCCGTAGTCGGTACCCTGTACAAGCAAAAAGGCCGGGACGTCGCCATGCTGGAAGGCTTTCGCATCGTTGGCCCGAAGCTCACATCGATCGTGGAGGAGGCCAAAAGACTTGCACCCGATGGTCGCATTCGCGTGCACTGTTGGCGTGGTGGTGAGCGCAGCGGAAGCGTTGCTTGGTTGCTGGATAAGGCGGGTTTCAGCGAAGTACGGACGCTGAAAGGCGGATACAAGGCCTTTAGGAACCACGTGTTGGCCGATCTGGGAGGCTCTTTTGACCTGGCCATCGTAGGAGGCTACACCGGAACCGGTAAAACGGAACTCCTCTCCCACTTGCGCGACCTTGGCCAACAGGTCATTGACCTTGAAGCGCTGGCGAACCACAAGGGAAGCAGTTATGGAGCGATCGGAGAAGAACCACAACCGACCACAGAGCACTTCGAGAACCTTTTATGGAGCGCTATCCAACTGGTCGACACGAAGAAGGTCATTTGGCTTGAGGACGAAAGCCAGATGATCGGCCGAGTGAAGATCCCGGATGATCTCTTCCGGAAAATGCGCCGAGCCATGTGCTATTTCGCCGATGTCCCGAGGGAAGAACGTGCAGCACGTTTGGTAGCTGACTACGGCAAGTATCCGAAAGAACTGCTGGCAGAAGCCACAAAGCGCATCGAGAAGCGGATAGGTCCGCAACACTGCAAGACCGCTCTGCAAGCTTTGGAGAATGATGATCTATTCACTGTGGCCATGATCACATTGACATATTACGACAAGACCTATCTCCATGGCCTGGAGAAACGGGACCCCGTGCTGGTGATCAGAGCCACAGCGAGCACCAATGACATGCTGACGATCGCCAAGAATGCCGTCGAAGAACATGGAAAAAGGAAACATGACTGAGCCTGTTCGACTAACTCAATACAGCCATGGCGCGGGTTGTGGATGCAAGATCGCACCCGCTGTCCTAGAAACCATACTCAAGAGTGAATTGGGAACCTTGCCCGAAAAGAAACTGCTTGTGGGTTACGGAAGTCGCGACGATGCCGCTGTGTACGACATCGGAAACGGTCGTGCGTTGATCAGCACGACCGACTTCTTTTCACCCATCGTTGACGACCCCTTCGATTTCGGACGCGTTGCTGCTACCAACGCGATCAGTGATGTGTATGCCATGGGTGGTCGACCTTTGATGGCCGTTGCAGTATTGGGTTGGCCCATTGAGAAGTTGGGGCCTGAACTCGCTCAGCGGGTGGTGGAAGGTGGCCGAAAGGCCTGTCATGACGCCGGCATTCCACTTGCGGGAGGGCACAGCATCGACGCACCGGAGCCCTTTTTCGGACTTGCCGTGACCGGTGAAGTTCGGATCGACCACATCAAGCGGAACGATACTGCACAGGCCGGTGACGTCCTATTCCTCACCAAGCCACTAGGTATCGGCATACTGGGAACAGCGATGAAACGCGGCATCCTCTCCCGGCCTGATTCCGAATTGATGATGGAAACAATGACGCAACCGAATTCCATCGGCAGTGAACTTGGTGCGATGGAGCACGTGCATGCGTTAACGGATATAACAGGTTTCGGGTTGCTCGGACACTTGCTTGAAATGTGCAACGGCAGTGACCTGAACGCCAGAGTGGATTATGCCGATCTACCAATGCTCCCGCCATGCGCTGCGCTGATCAGCCAAGGCTGCTATCCGGATGGCGCGCTGCGGAATTGGAAAAGCTACGGACAACATGTTGAAGGGGCATCAAGCATGGAGCGTATGTTCATGCTATCCGACCCCCAGACCAGTGGCGGCTTGTTGATCGCGGTATCCGCAGACCATGCCTCTTCGGTTGCAGGTCTGCTGCGGAATGCCTCGCTTCCCGATCGTACGATCGGGACCCTGTTGCCTCGTGGATATGCCAAAAGCATCACTGTTGTGTGATCGACCCCATCTGTTGAAGGGAACCTTCTCGGAATTACGATCTTTGCACTTCGCTCACAAACATTCGGACGAGTGATCGTCCATCGTTCATCTGCTCCATCATGGCAACCAAAAGATTAGGACAAAAGAACATCGACCAATTGTTGGATCACTACCGAGGCGAGCGTAAGCGCCTCATCTTTCAACTTGACAAGGTGCGATCGGCGATCTCCGAACTGAAAGCGGTTAGTGCGAAGGAAAAGCCGGAAAATGCTGAGCCTGTGATCAAACGACCTGTAGGTCGCCCGCGCAAGGACGCTTCGTTGTCCGGAACCATTCAAGCAGTACCAAGCCGACGCAAACGTCGAGCAAAAACCGGTGGATATAAACTGAGTCCGTGGGATGAAATGGTTATTGCCACCATTCGAAAGGGCGGATTGCTTCCCAAGGAGGAAATTCTGAAGCAAGCTCGCGTTTGGGCTGCGAAGAACGAGCCGAAGATGAAAGCGGCCCAGGTCGAAGTGAAGCTGACACGGGTTCTCCAGAAACTGAGCGGAAAAAGGGGCGAACTCGGCACACATCGCACGGGTCTGCGTCGGGGGTACCATTATGGTCTGAAAGAATGGTTCTTCGCCAGTTCGGGGGCTTTGCGCAAGCAACATCTGAGCAAATTGGTACTCAACAAATGACCCGATCAATGATCTGATCGAAGAGCGGCCCAGTGCCGCTCTTCTTGTTCGGAGCCAATAGCACGTGCCGTAACTTGGCGTGAAATCCCACAACGATGAAGAACATTCTTGTTCCGATCGACCTATCCAATGCAACACCACAAGTTCTTGATGTGGCTTCATCGATGGCGCAGCCTTTGGGCGCCAAGCTTTGGCTGGTGCACGTAGCCGCACCGGACCCCGATTTCGTAGGATTCGAAGCGGGTCCGAAGTACATTCGAGAGCATCGCGCCGATGTTCTGCGCCGGGAGCACGTGGAATTACAAGCCCTTTCAAAAGCACTCGCAGACCGGGGGCTACTTGCTGAGGCTCTATTGGTTCAAGGCCCCACCGCAGAGACGTTGTTGGACGAGGTCGAACGCTTGAAAGCGGACCTGATCATCATGGGTTCCCACGGGCGAAGTGGCCTCTTCAAAGCTCTGGTGGGCAGTGTGAGCGAACAGGTATTGCGCGATAGTAAAGTGCCCGTGATGATCGTGCCCTCTGTGGATAAAGCATGAGCATGCGTTCGATCTCCATCACCTACAAGGCGGTATTCGCGCTCAGCCTGTGCAGCTTTGTCTGTCGACCAGCGGTGAAAAAGGGGGATGATGAATTGAAGAACATCTCCCTCCCAAGTGGCTTCCACATTGAGGTATTCGCGGAAGGTGTCTCCAATGCGAGGGCCATGTGCTGGGGGGCTGAAGGAACTCTTTTCGTGGGATCGAGGGATGAAGGTGTTGTGCATGCTTTGAAGGATACCACAGGAGATGGGCGCCCTGATGTGCACTACATCGTGGCCAAAGGACTGACCATGCCTGTTGGTGTGGCATTCCATTCCGGCGACCTGTATGTCAGTGCCGTTGGGAGCATCGTGAAGCTTCCGAAGATCGAACAACGACTGAACGACCCACCCGAGCCTCAGCTGGTTACCGATCGCTTTCCGAAGGAGACACACCATGGCTGGAAGTTCATCGCCTTCGGCCCGGACGGCAAGCTCTATGTCCCGGTCGGCGCGCCCTGCAATATCTGCCTGAGCGAAGACTCCATCTTCGCCACCATAGCCCGTTTGGAACCGGATGGCAGCAATTTGGAGATCGTAGCCCACGGCGTCCGGAATAGTGTGGGGTTCGATTGGCAACCCGGCACGAACGAACTTTGGTTCACGGACAATGGCCGGGATTGGTTGGGCGACGATAGCCCGGACTGCGAACTGGATCGTTCAACCAAGGTCGGCGGCCACTATGGCTACCCGTTCTGTCACGGCGGCGATACACCCGACCCCGAATTCAGCAAGCAGCGTGACTGTGCTGAATTCATACCCCCAGCTGCGAAATTGGGTGCGCATGTAGCGCCGCTCGGCTTGCGCTTCTATACCGGCAACATGTTCCCGAATAAGTACAAGAACGCCATTTTCATTGCCGAACATGGTAGTTGGAACCGAACGAGCCCCGTCGGCTATCAGTTGGTGGCCGCCTTTCCGCAGGCGGACGGCAGCGCGGTCACTGAGGTCTTTGCGGAGGGATGGCTCGAGGGGGCGCGGACAACAGGCCGACCGGTGGACGTGCTGGTCGCTCCGGACGGTAGCCTGCTTGTAAGTGACGATGCCGCTGACCGGATCTACCGCATCAGCTATTCGAGCCCTTGAACCAATTGCGCTGCATGGGCATCGGGCGAGATTATTTTCGAACGACCTGTGACCTCGAGCAGGATCAACGTCCAAACAACCGGAAAGCGGCGGAATGGAAGGGAGAGTCCGGACCGTTGCTGACCCGAGAGGCGCCCTATGGCGCCTTTCGCATTTCATAATGAAAGTCGATGGTTGAGATCTAGCACTTATTCTGCTTGATCCATTGCCCCGATCGGTCGCAACTTTGACCCATGAAACGGATCCTTCCTTTCCTCCTCGTGCTGATCACCTTCCAGATCAAAGCCCAGAATAGTGGCTTCGGTCTCGGATTCGTGTTGGGAGAGCCCACAGGTATCAGTGGTAAATACTGGATCTCTGGTGACAAAGCATTGGACTTCGGACTAGCATGGGGACTGTGGCATGGGGGCTTCATCCACATTCACGGCGACTACCTCTTCCACAAGATGGAATTGATCACGGTCTCCAAGGGAAAACTTCCCTTGTATTTCGGCCCCGGACTGCGCATTCGCTCATGGAACAACGGCGGATATTGGCACCGTGGACGCTATTACGATGAAAAGAACAGTCGGGTGGATATCGGCGTTCGATTTCCGGTGGGACTGGCCTATCTCTTCGATGGCGCACCCGTGGACATCTTCATGGAGGTTGTCCCAACGCTTGACCTCGTGCCGGCGACAGGCTTGGAATTCGACTTCGGGATCGGTGCCCGCTATTGGTTCCGATGACGCACCAAGCCACGCGATAGCCACGCGCGCTGAGCAAAGGAGCTCCGATAGAGCCACCAATGGACCAACATGCTGGTCACCGTACCGATGGCACTACCAGCAAGAATATCGACGGTGAAGTGCTGTGATAGGTAGACCCTGGAATAAGCGAGAAGTACTGCAAGCATCCCGAATACTACACCCTTCCATTTGCCCGGAACCAGCACCGCGAGCGCGAAAAACATATTGAAAGCCGCTGTCGCGTGGCCGCTAGGAAAGCTGAAATGATGGTGCAGGTCCAATCCCGGTATCCAGTGCAGATCACCCAGTTCTTTCATGAACATGAATGGTCGATCGACGTCAGCGAATGGAAGCCGTTTGAGCAACTGGGTGACAATGGCACCAAGTCCACATCCAGCTCCCATCATCAAAAAGGACCGGTAGGAACCAGCACCGAGCAGGATCAACGATAGAGCAAGCGGTACCAGCCCGTCCGCTAGGTGCGTGAAGTAGGTGAAGAACATATCCGATCCATCGGAATGGAACGGGTGCATGAGGCGATGCAATTCGAAACGCTCCACACGAAGGACAAGCGTGAGCAACACCGCTGAATGGCAAAGCCAGACAAGCAGAAAAGGTCGGATACCAGTGGACGAACGCACGGGGCGAAGCTAGAGGCTAAGGAGCAAAGCGCGCATTAACTTGGCCACATGGAAAGTGTCCTTCGAATGTTGAAATGGGCAGGTCTGATGTTCCATGGACTCGCGCTCTACGGTCAAAGTTTCACGCAAACGATCGGTGGCACGAATGCGCAGGATGGCATTGGAAGCATGGTCGTAGGTGATGGCTATACCATCGGCGTCCGTGATTTCAACGGTAGCGAGCACCTCGGACGCCTCTTCAACATGTCGGGATCAGGCTCCCTCCAATCTACAAGCACGCTGTCCCGATCCCACCCACTCTTCTTGCAGGGCTTAGTGGGCTTGCAGGACGGCACCAGTATCCTTTATGGGAGTGGATTCAGCGCGGAGGATGGCGATCATGACGCCTTGCTCGTCAAATTGGACGATACCGGTGCTATCGCCACCACATGGCTGTTCACTGGCCCGGGTTCAGTGCAATACCTCGGCGCGGTGGGCTTGCCGGATGGCAGCGTTGTGGCTTGTGGACTGCGGGCCATGGATGGCCGACATGAGGCTTTGATCGCTCGGCACGACCCCAGCGGACAGGAGATCTGGTCCTACGTCCATCCAAGTCTGACCGATGTTGAAGCATACGGTATCACGGTAAATGGCACTGAACTTCTTATCACAGGTCGTCAAATGAACTTCAGTGGACAGAGCGACATTCTACTGATGCAATTGGATGTGGACGGCACGTTCAATTGGAGCACCACGCTGGGCGGATCATTCAATGAAGAAGGTCGAGCGGTCATACCGACCAATACCGGGGGCTGTGTTATTGCCGGGTGGACCGATTCTTTCGGCACCCTCGATCAAACAAGCCAATCGATCCCGAGGCATGCTATTCTCGCCGCCTTCGACCTGAACGGAGATACGCTTTGGACACGGGCCTTGGGAGATACGTTGCACGGCCATCAAGTATTTGCCATGGTCCAAGCGACCAACGGCGACCTACTTGTCGGTGGCGAACGTTTCAGTTCGGCGATCTCGGATGTCTATTTAGCCCGCGTCACGGCCTTGGGCGAATTGCTTTGGGAGCGAACCGTGGACACGGGCAAGGAGGAACGCATTGTCCATTTGCTGCCCCTACCTGATGACGGCGTTGTATGCACGGGTTGGTCTTTCGGGCCCTTCGGCCGCCAGGTGCTCTTCCTTCGACGAAGCGCCTTGGGGTATTGATCCAACGGCCTTGGTTCTCACTCAACAACTTGTCGACCCCTATCGAGGGATACCTTGCAGTTGCTGTCCCATGGAACTTGTACCGCCGATCAAGAACCATGACCGTTGCAACAGAACATGCACGAACCATGGATCTAACCCAGCGGTACGCATGCCCCACACAGTTGAATCCGCGCAGGACCAGAGGGAAGGCCTTGGAACTATTGTGCGCAATTGCTTCGAGGAACGGTCCCTACGGCAGCTGCTGAAGCAGGATACTGGTCGGCACCACACCACCGATGTTCAGCAGGATCGGATCCCGATCATTGCCTGCACCGGTGTACATGATCTGGCCGTCCATGTTCACATCGCGGGTAGAATAGCCTGTTGCGATACTGGTCGGAATGGTCCCACCGATCGCGCTCAGGATCGGATCGCGATCATTGAATTCCCCGGTGTATTTTACCTGCCCGTCCGTGATCACGTTCCCTGCGTACAACGCACGCTTTCCGTTCGACAATGCATGTCGTGCATTCGTACCGCGCACCACCTCTGCTGGTTGCGTGTAGTCGATGCCGGTCTCCGAGGCACTCAAGGTCTTTACACCGAAGGTCATGGCACCAAGGTGATTCCGATGCCTCACGGCAACATAGTAATTGTCCGGTGCAACATTGAACAATAGTCTGGTATAGCCATCCACACCCACCACATCACCATCACGCTGCAGCAAAGCACTCTTCGTTGCTACGATCTGCGATGGATCCAATTTGTTCCGAAGCTCGACCAGGACCCAATCGACAACAGCGTTCTTGCCGGTGACCGCCAATAGCGCTGGAGCAACCGTCTCTCCTCCACTCCCGACCAAGGTGAAACCAAGCCCCTGATAGGGCTCCGAACCAGGGATCAGACCTGCTGTCCGAAGGTCATCTTTCATCAGCGCTGTCGTTCCGTTCCACGGCCCCTGTAGATTCATTCGCACACGCACGCCTGGCGAGCAGTCCTGCCATCGGGCCAGCGCGGAACCGGGTATCACGGTCCTTGTGTTGTTCGAAGGTGTTTGCCACCAAAGCGTGACGTGATCATCACCACCGCCTTCCTTGTTCAGGATCTCCACGTAATAGTACTGACCGGCTTGCAATGAGATGCTGGTACTGGTCTGCTCGGGATACTTCGTGAATTCGGCTTGACCGGTCCAACCCGGTATGCTGCAGATCGTGCGTTTGTACGTTGGGTCAGCGTTCAACCCGAGATACACGACCGAATTGTCATCACCTGTTAGCGTGAACGTGTAATTGCCGGTCTGAGCGGGAATGATGTACCCACGGATCCGCTGACCATAGTTATCACCTACGTTCATCGGCGATGCCATGGAGGTCATGAAGCTTGTGGACGAAGGTGTGTTCGGGTAATTCGGACTGTTGACCAGATCGGCAATGGTCACCCCACTGATGCCATTGAACACCTCGCGTAGAAGGGAGCCAGCAGGACCAGGACATTGCGGGGGAGCCGGGGAAAGCACGGTGATCACGCGGGTGATCTGTCCGGTAAGTCCATCATCATCTGTTACGGTCAGCGTCACTTGGTGATCTCCGATCTCAGTGAACGTCTTCGTCGGTAGCTGGCTTGAACTGGAGGTCCCATCACTGAAGTCCCAGTGATAGCTCACGATCGTTCCCGGGTCGTACGAAGCCGATCCGTCGAGATGGACCAGCAGTGGCCCCCAACCAGCGGTGACATCGGCGGAGATCACGGCAAGCGGCGCAATGGCTTGACAGCGTGGGTTCAGGATTCGTTCCGAGGTGCCAGAAAGCCCTCCGGCATCTGTTACGGTCAAAGTCACCTTGTAATAGAATGTCTCGCCATTGCAGCCTGCACCGCTGATCACGGTGGACGTGATCACATTCGCGTCGATCGGCTCAGGATGGTTGTGCACGTTGTGATAGAGCGTCGTCCTCCAGGCATAGGTCAGCTGAGCAGGACCGTGCTGTGCATCGCTTACGGCAGCTTCCAACACATAGGTTGTATCCACCCCGATGGGATAGAAGGCATTCAGTGGAATACTGGTGATATCCACCACAGGTGGGGTGTTGTTCACGGACACGATCAGGTTCTGCGTCGCAGTCTGGCCGATATTATCGGTCACCGTGAGCACAACGTTGTAGGTGGTCACCACACCGGGTGGCGAGGTGAAGACCTGTGTGGGGTTCTGCTGGGAGCTCGTTCCATTGCCGAAGTTCCAGTTGTATGTAAGCGATCCGTTCTCGGGGTCACTGCTTCCACTTGCGTTGAACGTGACTGACAATGGGCCGGGGCCGTATTGAGCACTTTGGGTGGTCACGGCGATCGGCGGGAGGTTCACGGCCAAGTTGTAACAGATCCGTCGCACCTCACCTGCATCGTATTTGATGTACCAGACACATCCATCAGGCCCTGAACCGATCCAGGTGATGGGCCCGAGGTTGGTTGCGAAGTCATACACGTTCGTCACCTTGTCGTTCTCATCGTACTTGAAACGGCGGATCCAACCACCAACGTAATCGCCATGGAAAGCTGAGTTCTGGTACCCCACAGGCATGTTCGCACCACTGATCAAAGGGCCGGCGATCGCGGCGTTACCACCGAAGCGCGGACCCGGGACAGGTGAATTGCCTGCATCGAGGTCATAGGTCACGGCGGTGTTACCGACGTACCCACCGACCCGTGATTGATTGCCGTGCCTCCAATCCACACTGGGGCGTGAATGCAGGAAGGTATTCACCGTGTTGGGCAGGAACACGTTGGGATCGCAGGGGCTGGGGTGGTTATTGAGCACTTGCCTGGTGTCCTGCTTCAAGAGATCCTGGAAGGTCAGGTACTGCTGCGTGCACGAAACACCATTGTAGAAAGGGTTCGGCGCATCCAGATTCGTCGTTATCGCGGCCATGTAAGGAGGGCACGCTTCCATTCCTTCGAACAAAGGCCAACCGAAATTCATCCCGCCTTCATAGCACACGTTCGTTTCTTCCCAGGTCACGTAGCCGACATCGCCCACGTAGAACACGCCGGGGTTGCCGTCAGCGGGGTTCGTGCTACCGGTGCCGGGCTTCTTCGTCATCCGATACGGGTTACGGAAGCCGAGCGCCCAAACGCGTGACTTGGGAGAACGCGGTGCGGCCGCGTCGTAGAACGGATTGCTCGGTACGCCATCTCCCGTATTGGGATCGATCCGTAGCATCTTTCCGTTGTGGCAGTTGAGCAACTGGGCACGCATGGCACCGACATCCTCAGCGGCACGGATGATGCCATCATTGAGCGCAATACCGTCGTAGGTATCCGGTGAATTTCCGGTATCCGTGTTGTTGTAACTCGCAGCGTCCCCCACAGTGGCCATCAAGGTGCCATCAGCGCCGAATGCCAAAGAACCAGTGCTGTGGGATTCGTGCAGCAGGGCAACGCCGGTCTGCCGTGTTTCGCCTAGAAGCACCACCCGGCTATTGTAGTCCACAGTGTTGAAATTCGGACCGATCGCCGTGTACCTACTGATGCGCATGATGGTCGCGGCGTAGTACTCGTTCGTTGTGGCGCTATAGTTCGGGGTACCGAAATTCATCAGGTGATGTCGATCCACCATATAGAGCATATAGATGCGGCCGTTGGTCAAGAAATCCGGGTCAAGCGTGAAACCAAGGAATCCATGGTCGCGCCAGTTCCCGACTTCTTCACTGATATCGATCAAGGGCTGTGCGAGCCGAACGCCGTTGCTGATGATCCACACTTTACCACCCTTCTCCCAGACGTATTGGCGACCATTCGCATCCCAGGTCACACCCACTGGCTGGTTGAAAGTTCCACCAGCAACGGTGGACTGACTGAACCCGGTCGGGAAGGATTGGCCCCTTGCATCGCGGACCTCGGAACCCAGAAGAGCCAGCAGGAGGAAGAAGGAAAGGCAACGCTGGGAGACCGAGAATAGAACGGGTAGTGTGATACTTGGCATGGCACGAAATTTCGACGAGCGAGGTAATTAAGTCAACGAAACTAAAAATATCACACACGAATGTCAACCACCCGTGTTGATCCCGAAAGGCCGGACCGGCTGATATCCAACCGCACGTCCGTGTTTCCGAGACGTTGTAGGTTTGGAACTTACCTGCGTCCTTAGTCACCCATGCGGGTCTTCCTTGGCACCTCCATCCCACCCACCATTTCCACTGAACTGGCGGGCCGCCTGACGACCGTACTGGAACAGCCCAATTGGCGGATCACACCGTTGGAGCAATGGCATGTCACCGCTCTTTTCCTTGGTGAGCGTCCGCTAGAAGCACTTCCCATTATTGAGCAAGCCGCAGTAAAGCAGGCCGGCAACTTCGGTCCGATCGCCTTGAAAGCTGGGCGTTTGGTGACCATGCCGAAAGTGGACCCCACAATGCTTTGGATCCGGTTCCAGCCTAACGAGGATCTGACCGCGCTACACCTCGCATTGGCCGCAGCTACGGGCAGCGAAGCTTCCGTTTACCGGCCCTATTGGCCGCATATCACGTTGGCGCGCAAGGCCCAGCGCCGAGTTGACGCCATCGATGGTGATATCGTGATCCCTGAGCTGGTGCTCGGCGAACTCACGTTGTTCCGTTCCTCGCCCTCCTCGAAGGGAAGTATCCACGACCCGGTGGGATCCTGGCGCTTCACTGGAAAAGATCGAGCTGCCCCTTTGGAGGAGGGCTGAACAAGCTGCTTTTGAGCACTGGCACGACCTTTTGGCTGAAATAGCGGGCGTGCATCACCTGAAAAAGACGCTGGATGTTCGTGGCGAAAGCCCCCTCTCCTTTCATGCGCCGACCGTGCACGGAATCGTTCGCATCGCCGCCATGCAATGCACGGGTCTGGGCCAAGACCTTTTCTGCACGATCCGGGTAGTGATGCCTCAGCCAACGTTCAAAGACCGGCCGGACAGGTCCGTTCAAACGCAAGACGGTGTATCCTGCGCCCAAAGCACCCGACAAGGACGCACGCCGCAACAATTCCGGGACTTCGGGCTCGTTCAACGCAGGAATCACCGGGGCGATCATCGCCAATACCGGAATGTGCGCCTTGCTCAGGTTCTCGATCACCTCCAAGCGCTGTGGTCCAGTGCTGGTGCGCGGTTCGAGCTTGCGGCGAAGTTCTTCGTTCAAGGTGGTCAAGCTAACGGCGACCTGCACCAAGCGTTGTTCAGCCAACTGGGTCAAGAGGTCGATGTCCCGCTCGATCAGGGCATTCTTGGTGATCAGCATAAGGGGTTGCTTGAAGGCAAGGGCGATCTCCAGGATCCGACGTGTCAATCGTTCGGTGCGTTCCACTGGCTGATACGGATCGGTGGCACCCGATAGGCTGATGGGCTCTCCTTTCCAGCGCTTATGCCGAAGCGCTTGTTCGAAGAGCTCCGGAGCGTTCCGTTTCACCAGGACCACCCGCTCGAAATCCAACCCGGCACTGTAGCCCCAATACTCGTGCGTAGGCCGAGCGTAGCAATAGCTGCAGCCATGTTCACACCCTTGATAAGGGTTCATGCTCCAACTGAAGGGCAGGTCAGGGCTGTCGACCCTATTGATAATGGTTCGCGGAAACACCTCGATACGCGAGGTTGGTAGGGTCTCCGATTCCACCTCGTCCAAACCCTCAACGTGCATGCGCTGGTAGGATCGTTGTTCAAAGCGGTTAGGGACCTGCTCGGAAGCCCCACGGCCTTTGACGGGCATATCGTCGATCGGCATGCGCAGAAGATACACCATGGCTGTTCTCTGACGTTCAACGCGGAAAGCATGTTTAGTTTCGCGCACTCTTGAACGGAACCATGAAACTCGCCTTGCCCGCCCTCCCACTTTTGCTCTTCGCATGCACTACTGCAGAAACACCGAAGCAGGCCGTATCCGAAGTCGAACCAGCGCCCAAGGACACGTTGATCGCCGACGGCGAAAAGCACTTCAAAACATTGAAGAAGCTCACTTTCGGAGGCGATAATGCCGAAGCCTACTGGAGCTTTTCGGGAGACCGATTGATCTTCCAAGCCACCAACCCGGCTTGGGGTGAAAGCTGTGACCAGATCTACGTGTTCAACCCATTCACGGACGATCTTGCAGCCAAAGCGCCGCAGAAGATCAGCATCAACGGTGGACGCACCACGTGCAGCTACTTCCTGCCGGGCGACAGCATGGTGTTGTTCGGCAGCACACACGAAAAAGATGCCGCGTGCCCAGCACACCCCGAGCGGCGTTCAGACGGCAAGTACGTTTGGCCGATCTACCCGAGCTTCGACATCTTCGTCAGCGATCTTCAGGGCACCATCCGCAAGCAACTGACCTCGACACCGGGCTACGATGCCGAAGCAACGGTTTCACCAAAAGGTGATCGTATCGTGTTCACCAGTATGCGCGATGGTGATATGGAACTCTATACGATGGATCTGGATGGCACGGACGTGAAACGGATCACCAACACTTTGGGCTACGACGGTGGTGCCTTCTTCAGCCCGGATGGCACCCAACTGCTATGGCGTGCAAGCAGGCCCAAGACCCCAGAGGAAGAGATGGAATACAAGGCCTTGCTGAAGGAGGGATTGGTGATGCCCACCAACATGGAGCTGTACGTGGCGAACGCCGATGGCAGCGACGCGCGGAAGATCTCCGATCTTGGTCAAGCGAATTGGGCGCCGTTCTGGCACCCGAGCGGCAAGAAGATCATTTTCGCCAGCAACCACACGGCAGAACGCGGATTCCCGTTCACGCTCTACCTCATCAATTCCGACGGAACCGGGTTGGAGCAGGTCAGTTTCAGCGATCAGTTCGATGCGTTCCCGGTCTTCAGCCCGGATGGAAAGTACTTGGTCTTCAGCAGCAACCGCGCGAACGGCGGCACACGTGAGACCAACCTTTTCCTCGCCGAATGGGTGGATTGAGAATGATCGGTTTGCACGAGTTCATGACCGACATGCGCATCTGACATGGTGGAGGAAAGTGGATCCGGCCGCCATGGTTGGATGGAAAGGCTGGGGGTTCGTTGGGGAGTGGGTCCAGGGCGTGTCCTGTTGATCCTTCTGGTTTTTGCGTGTACGGGCACTACGGTACTTCTGCTCAAACGGCCTGTGGTATCCTACTTCACCAGTGATGGAGCGCAGCCATTGGGGTTCACTGTGTTGTACTACATCCTGATCCTCCCGATCTACAATGTCCTGTTGCTCGTATTCGGCGCATTGTTCGGGCAATTCAAGTTCTTCTGGGAATTCGAGAAGCGCTTCTTCCGTCGATCGATCCAGCGCAAAAGAAACTAGGTCGCTCAGAGGTGTTGCAAGACCCTTTCCAACTGCTGTTGAGGCCGCTTGCGCAGTTGACATTCACGTATCGTGACAACGGTCCAGCCCGCTTGCCTAAGCGCCTTGGATTTCCGCGTATCCCTTGCGCGGTTGGCGAGCAACTTGTGGCGCCAAAAAGGAACATTCGACTTCGGGAGAGGCGGTTGACAAAGCCTGCAGGCGTGCCAGAAACAACCGTGCACGAAGACCGCTACGCTCCGTCCAACGAAGGTGATATCGGGCCGTCCCGGTGCCTTCTTGTAGTGCAATCGGTAGCCGGTATATCCTGCTTCGCGAAGCAATTGTCGCAGGGCACGTTCAGGACCTGTATTCGTAGCACGGATCCGGCTCATTTGCGCACTCGTGCGCTCGTCCTTCGGGACCGGCGACCGCCCATCGCGCAAGTAGGCCATGGACGAAATTACGACCCGATCAATCCATTTTGCTGCGGGGCGTGGCTCCTGCCAGTTGTTCGTCGCGAGCTTCGCTATCGAAGACCTCCTTTGAACAAGCCGCACCGTTCTTGAAATAATAGAGCCCTCCCCATTTGTGGGTCACTTTGCGGTATTCATCAAATCGCTCACCCGTGGTGATCGTGACCACCGTGGTCACCCGTGACGGTTCCACGACCAATTCCTCCTTCCGAAACACCTCTAGCTCTACTACCGCGGGACGCACAGGGCTCTCTTCCTTGACCACGACCTTGGCCATAGCAACCCTGTTCTCCTCCTCTTGCACAATGGGATCGACCGAGCGACGCCCATCTTCGTTCGTCACCGCTTTTGATCCGATCGCGTTCACGACCTGTGGTTCAGGCTTCTTGACCACTGGCTCAACCTTGGGTTCTGGTTTCCGTTGTTCAGCAACAACAGATTCTGGATCCTTTTCCTTGACCGGTGGAGGTGGTGATGTAGCAAGTTGCTCTTGCCGCTTCTTCTCCTCCGCTTTCTTCTGTTCCTCAGCCTTTTTCTCTTCCACTTTCGCTAGTGCCTCTGCCTCGCGCTGGGCTTCGGCATCGGCCTTTGCCTTCGCCGCGGCTTGTTTGGCGGCGTCGGCCTCCTCCTTCGCTTTAGCCTTGGCAGCTGCGGCTTCCTGGGCAGCTCTCTCCTTCTCGTTCACCGATTCCTCTTTCTGCTTCTGTTCCACCTGGGTCAGCACCTGTTGCAGTTGGGACTGAATGGACTTTGTATAGTCCGTGTCGTAGTCGAAGTCGCCGGTCTTGTCATCGTATCGGATGATCCCGACCGGTTGATTGAACACGACGATATTGATGTCGTCGTACTGCTTGAAAAGCGAGACCGCGAAATCGAATGGGGTGAACCCGCTCGCGATCGCCTCGGCAGGTGCGTTGGTATTGAAGGAGACCTTCTTCGCGACATACCCGTCCTTCTCGAAGGAGACGATGTAGTTGGCGTTCAATTCAAGGTCCAACGAGAACTTGTTCAATCCGGTCGAAAGGGTTCGTTCCTTCACTCCGTTCTTGTACACCACCATCCGCGAACTGGACAGATCACCACCTTCGATCTTCAATCGACCGTTCACAGTGAAGCGCCCTTGTGCCGAAAGCATGGCAGGCACCAGGATCGCGAGACAAAGAAGGGAACGGATCCAGGTGGTCCTGGAGAATGGATTCATCAGTGATCAGAACTTGTTGTCCCGGTGTACGTAACAGGTCCGCAACTGGTTACCCATGAAGCGTTCACTACCTCTTTTCTTGTCGCTGTTCACGACCGTCACGTGCATCGGTCAGCAACTTGACCTTGCCCCGCTGAATGCAGCCTTTGCCGGTACCGTCGTGTTCAAGATCGACAAGCAGGACCGCTTCGTGATGGACTTCATGGACGAAAGCGGACGATATCGTCAGGACATCGTGCCTCTCATCCACCTCGATCCCGAAGCCGTCCATTATTCCGCAGAGGAGAAGGCCATCGTGCTGGAGTGCGGAAAAGAACATGTACAATGCTTCACGAAGGAGATCTTCAAGTTGGACGTGGTCCGCTTGACGAGCCGCTCGACTCTGCCGAACCCGGAGAAGGATCCGGAAGGTGCAAATGCCATCGCGCTGTTCAAGGACCTCATACGAACCGCGCAGAGCGAACTGAAGCAAACGGCCGATGAAACCAGTCCGGATCGAACACGTAAGAAGCCTCGCTGAGAGCCCTACCATGACCAATCGTCTGATCCTTGCCTGCTTCGTTGTCCTGTGCGGAACATTCAGCAGAGCGCAATACCTCGCCGAAGTGAAACGGCCGAACGGAGTGGAGGAACTCTACCAGGCCGGTGAGCGAGCATACCGAGCTGGCGATCATGCCACAGCCATCATTTTCTTCGATCGGGTGCTGGAACAGGAAGATGACCACGTGAATGCAATGCTGCAAAGGGGGTTCTGCCAAAGCTTGTTGAAGAACTACGAAGGAGCCGTAAAGGATTTCAGCGCAGTGATCCACTTGAAGAAGGATCACACCTGGGCCTATATCAGTCGTGGAAGCGCCTACAAGAAATTGGGCAAGAATGAACTGGCCATCGCCGATTTCAACAGCGTGATCGCCATGGACCCGAAGAACGAGGAAGCCTACAACGATCGAGGTTGGGCGCGTAAAGCGACCGGCGATCAAGTTGGTGCTTGCAAGGACTGGAGCACGAGTAAGCGCTTGGGCAACGCCGAAGCCAAGATCATCCTGACGAACAACCGTTGCAAATGAACCCGAAAAAGACCCTGTTGCTCATTGTCCTACTGCTGGCCGCCATATGGGTTGGCGCGCAGGACCAGAGCTACGCCGACTGCCTGACCAAGACCGCGAGCAAATGGGGAGCTCCATGCACGAAATGCGAGAACTATAAGGAGAACTACAAACGGGATTTCAGCGGAACCTACCAGATCGATCTACAGAACATCTGCTCCGACATGATCGAAGTGAAGGTGGCCATGCAGGAACGCAACGGTAACTGGCGCACCTTCCCGGTGAAAGCCCTTGCACCGAACGAGGTAATGAATGCATTCGCCTGCCAGGGCACGGGAAAATACATGTACTGGGTGCGCAAGGTGAACGACAACGAGATCCTTCTTCCAAGCGATCGCGAGATCCTGACCGAGTATCGCTCGCGATAGAGGGACCACCGAACGCTAGAAAGCCGGGCCTGCCCGGCTTTTCCTTTTCCACCGCATTTTGTTGATCAACGGCGCAAACCTGGAGCGAGATGGCCGTGATACGTGAAGAACTTTGGACGTACAAATTCAGAACCATGTCCCAACGCCATTTTCACTTGGACAGAACGGAAACCTCCCCGCAGGTAGATCTGGACGTGGACAACGGGATCATGGAGTTCATCGGTCGATCATTGCCGCACAACTCGGAGCAATTCTATGCTCGCGTATACGGTTGGCTGGAGGAGTACCTTCCCAATGCCAAGGACAAGACCACGGTGAACATGAAACTGGACTACTTGGATACCAGTTCATCCAAGCATTTCTATAACATCTTCAGCCGCTTGGATGCCGTCACAGAAGGCGGTCGCCGTGTTGAAGTGAATTGGCACTTCGAGACCGGAGATGAGGAAATGGCCGAAACCGGCAAGGATTATCAAAGCCTGTTCAAGATGGACTTCGCCTTCATCGAAGTGGAGGAGTTGTTCTGATCGCGGAGGTCCTGCATCCATCCCACATGTTCTGCGCGTTCGTTCATGTTTGAACGCGGTTACACGTGCTTCCGTATTACTCGAACAAGGAGAAAGACCTGAGCTTCTATCGGAAGAAGCCCAGGTCAAATGCCACGCTAACGGACTACAGACGTTCGTTCGCCAAATTCGCAAGTGGGCTACGTTCGCCTTTCTCCAAGGTGATGTGTGCGAAGAGCGGATCTCCTTTCGCCTTGTCGATCAAGTAGCTCAGGCCATTGCTCTCCGAATCCAAGAAGGGCGAATCGATCTGGTGGATATCACCGGTGAAAACGATCTTGGTTCCTTCACCCGCACGGCTGATCACGGTCTTGATCTCCAATGGGGTCAGGTTCTGCGCCTCGTCCACGATGAAGAAGATGTTGCTCAAACTTCGCCCGCGGATGTATGCCAGAGGAGCGATAGAGATCTTCTCGTTCTCGAGCATCTCATCGATGCGCTTCGGGGTGCTGTCATGCTTGTCGAATTGACTTTTGATCAATTTGAGATTGTCCCACAACGGCTGCATGTACGGATCCAGTTTGCTCTGGATATCGCCAGGTAGGTAACCGATGTCCTTGTTGCTCAACGGCACAACGGGCCTAGTGACGTAGATCTGCCGGTATTCGCGGCGTTGCTCCAGTGCACAGGCCAGTGCAAGCAATGTCTTCCCGGTCCCCGCCGCGCCTTGCAGGGTAACGAGTTTGATCTCGGGATCCATCAGTGCGCTCATCGCCAAGGCCTGCTCGGCGTTCTTAGGGCCGATATTGAACATGCTCTGCTTCTCCACACGATCCACGTTTCCTGTTCGCGGGTCATACTTGGCAAGGATGCTCTTCTTCTTGTGCTTGAGGATGTAGAAGTGATTGCCGGTCGGTTTCTCCAAGCCAAGCTCTCCGATCGGCGCAGAGCCGTGCGCGAAGAGGTCGTCGATCATCGCCTCATCGAAATTCTCCTTTACCGTGCGTCCGGTATAGAGCTTTTCACGCACATCGCGCACCTTGCCCGTGAGATAGTCCTCGGCCATGATGTTCAAGCTCTTCGCCTTCAACCGCAAGGCGATATCCTTGGACACCAGAATAACCTTCTTGTCCTTGTTCTGCCGCTGGATGGTCAAGGTGGCATTCAGGATCTGGTGATCGTTCTTACCATCGTTGAACACCTTGGTCGCATCCACCCCATTGAGGTCGTGCTTTGCCACCACCTTGAACTTGCCATGGGTGGAGCCGTTCAACGGTTGCCAGTCCGAGAGGACGTCCAGTTTGGCTATGTCGTCGAGGTGGCGGATGAACTCTCGCGCCTCGAAGTTGATCGTATCATTTCCTTTCTTGAAGGTATCCAGTTCTTCAAGGACTTGTATCGGGATGGCCACGTCGTGTTCTGCGAAATTCTCGATGGCCGAGTGGTCGTAAAGGATGACTGAGGTGTCCAGTACGAAGATCTTCCGGTCTTTCTTCTTCATGCGATCAATGAACGGGTTGGACCAAAAGTATCCGGAGGTTCTATCGATGAAGCGATCGACAAAGTCGCACTTATCCACGATCGATCGTGTTATTGGACCGATCGACAAGACCGTGTAAAGACCCTGTAAGCATGGTGTAAAAACGAAGCGGGGACCACCGTTATGGCGATCCCCGCTCCTGTCCACCAGCGACCTTGGTCGATGATGACGATCAACATTCTCTAGCACGATCATGCACGTGGACCGTGAACGATCCCAGTGCATCTCCGGGTTCGAACGCATTGGCCGAGTGCTATGCAAACGACCTTACGCAACACACCTTTACCTCTTACCAGGTCCGGCAATGCATCAAGCATCGCCAAGCATGTGCGGATCGAACTTCCCCCATCTCCCCTTAAGGAATGCATAAAGAACGAAGACCTGATCGAAGGTATCCGGAAAGGAAAGCAGAACCGAATTACAGGTCCTCTCCTTTTGAACAACTTCTCAACTGCGCAGTTGTATCATGGCTGTATCAACCTGATAACCGCATTTCCTTCCAAAGTGATGAAACGCGCGAGGTAGATGCCTGGATCCACACCGCCAAGGTCCATTTCCATCCGCTCTCCGCGTTGATCGATCGGTCGTGTTGGAACCGATCGGCCTTGCGCATCAAAAAGCTCGATACTGCGCACATGAAAGGGTATGGATGAACGGAAGACATGCACATGGCCTTGGGCGCCGAGCCAACGCAGTTGATCAGAAAGTGCTTCAGCCACAGGTATCCCGGAACACGGGTCGATCACCAACGCCACGAAGGCTTGATCCTCTGGACAAGGTGCGTCGCCCGCAACGGTGTATGTGTATAGACCTGAAACGTCGCTTCCTGGGACCAAGGTGCCATTGAATGCGGACCCGGATGGCCCCGTCCAAGATCCACCCGATTGCGCACCGACCAACAAGGTCACGAGTTCGACCGGCGACGCATTGACGCACACCGTGTACGAGAGATCCGTACCCGCATTCGGTGGAGCCACCACATTGAATTCGAACTGCGCCGTGTCATTTCCGCATGTAGTACCCTGCACCACATACGTCAATGCATAGGTGCCCGGAACCGTGAAATCGGGCAGTGGAAAGGGCTGCCCCTGAAACAGGAACTGACCTGTGGTAATACCTCCATCGATGTATGCGTAAGGCGTGAACGCGGAACCATCCGAGCAGATGGACGCGACCACATCAGAGCCAGCTCCCTGTGAATTGGATCCGATCATCGTGACCGATGCTTGGTCTGCTGGGCAAGGTGGTGCGCAATCGGTTGTATAGACATACGTACCTGAGGGGTCCACACCGGGCGTGAAGATCCCGTTGACCTGATCGCCATTCGGGCCGATCCAAACACCACAGGCCGCAGGTGTTCCTCCCAAGATGTCGATCAATGCCACTGCGATGCCACCTTCACAATACGCGTACTCGTTATCGTCTCCTGCAGATGTCGGCTGCACGATACTGATATCCGAACCGATCGCAGCACCGATGATCTGCGGGGCACTTCCGATCACCCGCACGCGGTAGGCAGAACCCGCTGGAGTACCCGCGGGCAGGGTGCAGCTTATGATACCTGCGCTCGTTGAGGTGATGGCTCCGATCACCGTGGGTGCAATGAACGTCCCGCTCGGATCCGAAAGTTCCGCAGAGAAGACATTCCCGGCAGTGAAAGTCCCTTCAGCGGCGAACGGCAACTCGAAGCTCGACCCTGCACAGAACAAGTACGTGTCCAAAGCCCCTGTCGTTATCGTCGTTGGAACTGCCTCCGAACTCGAAATGCGAATGGCATCAACACCAAAGCCCGGATCCGCGGCCCCGAAGAGCGAAGTGCCGTTCACGAAGCGGAAGCCGAATCGCAACGTGGGTTGTCCGCCGAAAGCGGGCAGGCTGATGGTCTGTTCGATCCAAGCTGGTTGGTTCCGATACTGTGCTATTGGCGTTGTGATCAGTGTCCATTGTGTACCACCATCTGTACTGTAGTACACCTCACCGTAATTCGCTGTACCGCCTTGACAAAGCCACCAAAAGGAGAACGACACGTTCGATTGGCCCGTGGTGCTCACGTCGGTGGACATCCGGGCGAAGTGGTTCCCGGGATCCGTGCAGAAACCATCTGCAGCGCCGAAGGAGCAATTGAGGATCCCACTTGTCACAGCCGCTGTGCTGGCCGTATGCAAGTAATTCCCATTGGCGCCCGGGAGTCCAACAGGCTGACCGGCCGTTGCTGGAATGGTGAAGGGAAGTTCGAACCCCAGGCAATCCGCCGTACCGTCACCTCCGGCATACACTTCATTCACCAACCACGTATTGGCACCGCCGATGGCGGAGACTTGGTCCATGGTATTCAGTGTGAAAGCGGGCACCGATCCATCGAAATCCTCCTGGAAGAGTACCGATTGGCATGGGGCGCTCCCGGCTAGCACCAAGAAGGAAAGCAAGAATTTCGTTCGACTCATGGCAGTTGGAAATGAAGTCGTAAGTTAGAGGTCCTTCTGAAAACCCGATCGAACTGAACTGAGAGAATGGGTACGTTCTCTTAATGCTCGGTTCACGCACCTTGATCACTTTTGCGACGTCCCTAGAAACCCTAATCCCTACGAATATGGATCCTTTCAAACCCAAAACGTTGATCCGATGTCGAGCAGTTTTGCTCCTTCTCGCGACCACACTGCTCCCGGCCTATGGTATAGGTCAGATCGCCACCTATGATTTTGCGGGGAACGGCAATGCTACCGACCCCTTTGTTGGGGTTGCGAACGTGGCGAATTTGACAGCTGGTGACATGACCCGGATCGGGGTGACCGCAGGCAGCAGCACAGGAAATTTCAGGGCAAGTAATTGGCCTACGGGAGCCACGAATGGAAGTAATGCGTTTTCTGGATCCATAGACCCGGGAAAGTACATTCAATTCTCACTTACTCCAGGCGTTGGCTATACCATGGATGTGATCGGGTTGACCTTCGGGATCGGCCGCAGTGCAACCGGTCCGCGGCAATTCTCAGTGCGAACGAGCGCTGATGCCTTTGCAACTGATCTGACAGGTGGTACTGCAGGCACGGGCGCAACCTTTGCAACAGGCCAGTTCACGATCACCGCCGATGCCAGCACGAACATATCTGGAAACTCCATCGCTCTCAGCGGCCCTTCTTTCACCGGACTGTCGTCCACATTGACCGTTCGCGTTTACGGTCTCAATGCCGAGGCCTCTGGTGGGACAGGTGGATTAGCGGGTAGCATGGTGGTCTCCGGCAGCGTGAATGCTGCAGGTGGATGCGGCATCTCCCTCGGAACTGTTGAGGCGACTTGTAACGCGATCACCCCGGGGGTGGATACCTATGACCTCTCGATCGCCTATATCGGCTCCGATGGTGGCACAACGGTTGTGAACAATGGTGCCTCAGGAACCATATCAGGAGACGACCCCGCTGCAGTACCCAACGGCACGATCGTGATCAGCGGGATCACCGAAGGTGAAGGATACGATGTATCCTTCACGAGCCCTTGCGATGCACTCTCGGTAACCGGAAGTTCGCCTATGTGCGAGCCACCATCATGCGGGATCACGTTGGGTGCGGTGGATGCGATCTGCAACTCCATCACGGCCGGACCTGGTGACACCTACAACGTGTCCATTGTGTACAGCGGTTCTCAAGGCGGTGTTACGGTGATCAACAACGGAGCCTCAGGGACCATTGGTGGTGATGACCCAGCCGTGATATCCGATGGTACGATCGTGATCAGCGGTATCGCTGAAACCGATGGCTACGATGTCACACTTTCCGCCCCATGTGATGTACTCACCGTTTCCGGCGCTGCTCCCGATTGCGAGCCTGCCCCCACCACCACGATCGTGATCAACGAAGTGGATTCGGATACGCCCGGTTCCGACGTGCTCGAATTCGTGGAACTTTTCGGCCCTGCGAACGAGTCTTTGGATGGCATGGTACTGGTCCTCTACAATGGGTCGAACGACCTTTCGTATGCAGCATTCGACCTGGATACGTACAGCTTGGATGCGAATGGCTTCTTCGTCATCGGAAATGCAGCGGTAGCGAACGTGGATCTGGTGATCCCAGCGAACACCCTGCAGAACGGCCAGGATGCTGTGGCATTGTACTTCGGCAACGGCGCTGACTTCCCGAATAACACACCTGTTACGACCAGTAACATCATCGATGCGGTTGTTTATGATACCAATGACGCCGATGACGCGGGACTGCTCGTTCTCGTCAACGTTGGTCAACCGCAGGTGAATGAGTCCGCTAATGGAACAAGTGATGTAGAATCGATCTCCCGCGTCCCGGATGGTGGCACTCAGCTTAACACGGATAGCTATGTGACCCAAGCTCCGACACCAGGAACAAGCAATGCTGTGATCTGTGAACTAACACTCGGTACCATTACCGCTGTTTGCGAAACGATCACCATAGGCGCAGGAGACACCTACTCGGTGAGCATTCCTTATATCGGCTTACAAGCAGGAGTCACGGTTGTGAACAACAGCGGTTCTGGAACGGTTGGAGGCGATGACCCGGCAATTGTGCTCGATGGAACGATCGTGGTCACAGGTATTGACGAGGCAATAGGCTATTCAGTGACCTTTTCAGCGCCGTGTGGAACGTTGGTCGCTTCGGGCAATGCACCGATCTGTGAGCCGGAACCTACCCCACCATTGCTGGTGATCAACGAAGTGGATTACGATCAGCCAAGCACGGATACAGAAGAATTCGTGGAGATCAAGAACGTAGGTGTTGACCCTGCTGATCTGACCGGATTGATGCTGATACTCTGGAATGGATCGAACAACCTCCCTTACGACACCGTATTCCTGGATCCGGTAGTGTTGGCGGCAGGTGACTACTATGTCATCGGTCGCGCAACAGTTTCGAATGTGGACCAGATCGCTTTCGCCACCACGAACATACAGAACGGTCCGGATGGTTTGCGTTTGGCCACTGCCTTTGGCACCGTCATCGATCAAATGAGCTATGGTAACGCAACGATCGCAACCACGGAAGGATCGTCCTCTACGACCGATCTGTCCCTCTTGGGTATTTCGCTTTCTCGCGTGCCCGATGGTGTTGATACTGACGACAATGGCTTCGACTTTTTACGAGCTTGTGCTTCGCCCGGCTTGGACAACACACAATCCGATGCAGATAACGACGGCACCTTCGACTGCCTCGACCAGTGCCCCGGCGGACCAGAACCTGGAACAGCCTGCGACGACAATGATGCTACCACCGCAGATGACGTGATCCAAGGCGATTGCACTTGCGCTGGAACACCAGTGGATTGTGAAGGAGTACCGGACGGTCCAGCTGTTCCAGGCACCCCATGTATCGATGGCGATCCCTTCACCATCAACGATGTGTACCAAGCCGATTGCTCTTGCCTCGGTGTAGAACCGGACTGCTTGGGTATTCCAGGCGGACCGAACGTGCCCGGTGCACCTTGCAATGACTTCATTGCGAGCACGAACGACGAGACGTACGACCAGTTCTGCCAATGCGTTGGCACACCGTGCTCACAGAACGTGACCTTGGAACTGCGCAGCGACAACAACAGCTCACAAATGGGCTGGGAGATCGTTTACCAGAACGACAACACCGTGGTCTGCAGCGGTGGCACGTTGGGAACTCCATACATCGACGGGATCACCTCCCCCATCACCGAACCTTGCTGCCTGCCGATCGGTTGCTTCCGTTTGCGTGTGTACGACAGTGGCGGTGATGGCTTTGCCAGTGGCGATATCATTGGTGGCTACCAACTCCGCGAGAGCGGTGCGAATGGCCGTCGCATCATCGACAACTTGGGCAACTTCGCGAACGGCACGTCCAGCGCGATCAGCAACACGTATGAGAACGGTGCGTTCTGCGTACCCATCGGAGATGATCGAACGATCTTCAGCAGCTGCGATAAATTGGATTGGGTGACGAACAAATTCATCGTTGCATCGGAGAATGCAGCTGTCAGTGCTCAGTACGGAGTCAGCAACGCCAACAGCGGTTACGTGTTCTGGTTCTATGACCCGAACGGCACCTTCAGCTACCGTCGTTTCCGCAGCCACGCTACAAGCGATGGTTATGGCACAGGGGCTACTCGCGCTTGCCATTTCCGGGTGAATGGTTGGGTGGATTCACCATCGACCCCACACCTGCCAGCTGACGTGCTATTGAACGTTCGGATCAAAGGGCGCGTTGCAGGAAGCAACCTACCCTTCGGCCCAGCGTGCCTCTTCAAGATCGATGCAGCACGTGCGGCTTGCCCGTTAGTGAAGCTACAGGACAACCCGCTGAGCAACGATTTCAGCTGTGGCGTGAACAAGGTATTCGGCGGAAGCAACAGTGGTGCCAACCGGATCACGGCGAACCCACCGCAGCCGATCCCCGTGGTGAGCAGCGCCAACGTGCGCTACCAGTTCCGTTTCCGCAATGGCGAATACCCGAATCCGGCAGGCTGTATCGTGCGCCCACCGCAAACAAGTGCAACCATGTACCTGAATTGGAGCGCTGCAAGCGGAACCCAATTACAATGCAACACCCAGTACCTCGTTGACGTGCGCGTTAGCTTGGATGGTGGTGCTACTTGGTGTGTTGGCGACGCGAGTTCTTCGCCTGCCACGAACTGTGCTGACCCAGGAGATGAAAGCACGGCATGGGGCAAGCTGTGCAACGTGAACATCACAACGAGCACGAACTGCAATGGTCTGCAAGGCGGTAGCAGCAGCCTCGCTGCTCAGCAGAACGGAACCTTGGTGCTCTACCCGAATCCGAACCAGGGCGACCAACTCCGGATATCCTTGAGCGAAGTTTCGAATGAGGTGAACACCGTTACGGTAGACATCTATGATCTGACCGGAAAGCGGGTGATCGCTCGAACCATCGCCGTACAGGATGGGTATGTGAACACCACGATGGACCTGGGCGGCTCGCTCTCCAGCGGGCTGTACATGGTCAACATCACCGCTGGAGACAAGAATTACACCGAGCGATTGGTCGTACAACCTTGATCCGGCCATTTGAAAGAGGAACGGCGCTCGAAAGGGCGCCGTTCTTCATTGGGCCCATCCGGGTTTCGGGGCTTACAACGAAACTTCCCAAGCTCAGCCGAAAGATCCTCAAGCCTACCGAAAGTCCGATCCTATCCTTGGGTAGAACGCTCCTCCGATGCAGTATGCGCGATCCGATCGAACTATCCTGCGTTGGCTAAGCCGTCTTTCTTAGCAATACCCACAAAAAGGGAAAGCCTCCGCAGTGGAGGCTTTCCTATTCTTGAAAGGACCGATCAATGGATCACTTGCAGCAAGCGCTGTTGCACATTGGAACCATCGTTCGAAGCGACGCGCACCATGTAAGCCCCTTGGGCAAGTTCCGCAATGCTCAACGTTTGTAGGTCCTTGCCGTTCAACGCCTGGGAGGCCACGATGCGGCCACCCATATCGATCACCTGCAACCTGGTATAGGTAGCATCGAGACCAGAGATCTGGACCACGTCGCGAGCCGGGATCGGGAAGAGACCGAAGAGTGCAGCTGATCGATCGGAGATCCCGGTACCGATGACCTCCACCCCATCACTGACCAAGGTGCACACACCGGAGAAATACCTGACCTCCACTGTGTACGTACCGTCTGTATCCGCTGTGTAGCTCTGCCCGGTCGCACCAGAGATCACTGTTCCGTTACGGAACCAACGGTAGGAATAACCCTCTGCAGTGGAGAGGTTGAATCCATCCACGGTGATCACGGGAAGTTCTGAAGGGCAGAGAACAATGCGTTTGATGGTGCCCGTACTTTCGTTGGCCACGAAGAGCTCGAGTTCGCTATTCTCTGCGATGCATGACGTTCCGACTCCTCCGTTACCCGAACTGATCTGTTGACGGGTGAAGCCACCCGATCCATCAGGAAACAAAGAGTAGTAGGGTGTCGGGCAATAGTCCGTGTAGATATAGCGGCCTTCCATCGCAGGGAAAACAGATCCGCGATAAACGCGACCGCCCATGACGGAACACCAACCTTCAGCATGCGAATGCACGCTGACCGGTTCAACGAATGCCGATGCAGGAGGACAGCCGGTCGTGTTGGAACTTGGGCTTACGACCGCACCTTCGCGACAACGCCAGCCGAAATTGGGACCACTGTTGTCACCTGCAGGCCAAAAGTCCACTTCTTCCCAAGCATTCTGTCCTACATCACCGATCCACAGATCACCGGTAAGTGCGTCGAAACCGAAGCGGAAAGGGTTGCGCAGGCCACTTGCCCAGATCTCCGGAAGCGTGTCGTTGCCCAATGCCACCCATGGGTTATCGGCAGGAACGGTATAGGTAACGCTGTTACGAACATCGATCCGGATCATATCACCGAGAGCGGTAGTCGTCAACGTCTGTGCATCGTTGCTTGGGTCATCAGCACTTCCGCCATCACCGAATCCAACGTAGAGGAACCCGTCCGGTCCGAATGCAAGATCACCGCCGTTGTGGTTCGAGAAAGGTTGCGTCACCGTGTAGAGGATCTCCTCACTGTTCGGGTCCGCCACATCCGGGTCCGAACTCACTGAGAAGCGTGAGATCCGCGTTTCGCCATTGCCCGTGCCACCGGTGTAGTTCAGATAGAACTTGCCTGTAGTGGCATAATCCGGATCAAAGGCGAGCCCTAACAAGCCTTGCTCGTTCCCGCTGTCGTTCACACGGGTGGTGATGTTGAGGAATGGTGTGGTACGCACGGTCCCATCGGGATCAACGATCTTGATCCGACCGGCCTGCTCCACAATGAAGAGGCGCTCGTCACCGCAATGGGCTATGTCCACAGGTCCGGAAAGGCCTGTGGCAAAGGGCTGTAGCGCGATGGTGATCGGATCCTGCGCGAACAAGGCCGCGCAATGCATGGAAGAGACAAGGAAGAACTTTCGGATCATAAGTATTGCAGGGTTTGCGCCAAAACTAGCTTAAGCACGAAGGCGTCCGACCGTCTTTCGACCAAGACCTACTTTTGCCGCCCGATCGGGGGACCTCCCCGACCGCAAGCCTTACGCTATCCCATGTCGTTGCACGACGAGATCGAACACCGGCGCACCTTCGCCATCATCAGCCACCCCGACGCGGGCAAGACCACGCTAACGGAGAAGTTCTTGCTTTACGGCGGTGCCATACAAACGGCAGGTGCCGTTAAGAGCAACAAGATCCGTCGGGGTGCCACAAGTGACTTCATGGAGATCGAGCGGCAGCGCGGCATCTCGGTGAGCACCTCGGTGATGACCTTCGAATACGGCGGGAAACTCATCAACCTATTGGATACGCCCGGTCACCGGGACTTCGCGGAGGATACCTACCGGACCTTGACCGCTGTGGACAGTGTCGTGCTCGTGATCGACTGTGTGAAAGGTGTGGAAGCGCAGACCGAGCGCCTCATGGAAGTATGCCGGATGCGGAATACACCGGTTATCGTCTTCATCAACAAGCTCGATCTCGAAGGCCGCGACCCGTTCGACCTCTTGGACGAATTGGAGGAGAAGCTCTCCATCAAGGTGCGCCCGATGAGTTGGCCGGTAGGGATCGGCGCCACCTTCCAAGGCGTGTATGACCTGTATAACCCCGGATTGCGCTTGTTCGATCCGGGCAAGACGAAAGTGGAAGCGAAGAGCGTTCGGATCCAGGACCTCGCGGACCCGCAGCTGGAAAAGAGCATCGGTGAAGAGCCAGCGAACGCGCTGCGCGCCGATATCGACCTGATCGAAGGCGTGTACGACCCGCTCAGCACGGAGGCTTATCGTGCCGGTCGGATCGCCCCTGTGTTCTTCGGCAGTGCGTTCAACAATTTCGGCGTGAAGGAGGTACTCGACGCCTTCGTTGGCATTGCACCGCCGCCAGGACCGCGCCCAACCGACCAAGGAGAAGTCGAGCCGGATGATCCGAAGTTCAGCGGTTTCGTGTTCAAGATCCACGCGAACCTCGACCCGAATCACCGGGACCGGATCGCGTTCCTGCGCATCTGCTCGGGCAAATTCAAGCGGAACACGTACTACCATCATGTGAGGCTGAACAAGCAACTTCGCTTCGCTACACCCACGAACTTCCTCGCTGCCGCCAAGACCATCGTTGAAGAAGCTTGGCCTGGTGACGTGATCGGACTTTTCGACACGGGCAGTTTCAAGATCGGCGATACATTGACCGAAGGTGCGGACTTCCAATTCCGTGGGATCCCCGCTTTCTCTCCGGAAATGTTCCGCGAGCTGGTGAACATGGACCCGATGAAGACCAAGCAGTTGGACAAAGGCATACGCCAGTTGACAGATGAGGGCGTTGCCCAGCTTTTCACACAGCAACCGGGGAACAAGAAGGTCGTCGGTTGTGTCGGTGAACTCCAGTTCGAGGTGATCAGCTACCGCTTGGAACATGAGTACGGCGCCAAGTGCGCCTTCCAGCAGATCGCAGCGCACAAAGCTTGTTGGATGACCTCCACCGACCCGGAGGCCTTGGAACGCTTCATCCGCATGAAGGCCCAACAGATCGTTCAGGACAAGGACGACAATCCGGTGTTCATGGCCCCGAGTGCCTACATGTTGGATCTGGAGAAACGCAACTTCCCGGAGATCACCTTCCATACGACCAGCGAATTCAAGACCGCTGCGGACCATTCCGCTTGATAAGAACGTGTCAGAGAGGTCCACATGACGGAGCTTATGGACCTTTAACGGAACATTAACGATCCGAGGAACAACCGTTGCGTAACAAGCCCTCGTCAACTCGTGGAACGGGGTTTGCCGTTCCATTGAAAACTATTTTTGCCGCCATGTGCATGAAGAACGTTCCACTCCTCCTTGCTCTGTTCACGACAGCTGCCATCCAGGCGCAGGACGCTCCCGAACGAGAGATCATCGTTACGGTAAGCGGCGCCGCGAAGGACACTATCTACTTGGCCAATTACTACGGCAACAAACTGTACTATGCCGATACTGCTGTGGCCGATGCTAAAGGAAAAGTGGTGTACAAGAGCCCCAAAGGCTACAAGGCAGGGATCTATGCTGTGGTGATACCGGGCCCCAAGTACTTCGAGGTCGTCGTGAACGAGCCTGTGATCGAACTGCTTACGGATACGGCCGATCTACTGGGGAACTTGGTAGTGAAGCGATCCAAGGAGAACCAGATCTTCCTCGACTACATCCGGTACCTGAACACCCAGAAGAAAGAGAGCGATGTCCTCCGGGCACAATTGGATGCGAACAAGGACCCCATTGCACGCAACGGCGTGAAGGCGCGATTGGAGGATATTGACAAAGCAGTGAAGTCCTACCAGAAAGACCTTGTCGACAACAATCCAGGCACGCTGGCCGGAGCCTTGGTGAAGATGGGAACCAATGTAGAACTGCCGGAGATCCGTAAACCCGATGGTTCATTGGACAGTGCCGCAGCCTATTACCAGTTCCGCGCCCACTTCTGGGACAATTTCGACCTGAAGGATGAACGCATCGTTCGCGTTCCGGTCTTCGCCAACAAATTCGAAGAGTACATCGGCAAGACCGTTCCACAATACCCGGACACGATCAACAAGTTGGCGGATGAACTGATCGAGCGCACCGATGGCAAGAACGACGTGTTCAAATACCTGGTGAACACCATTACCCACAAGTACGAGACCAGCGACATCATGGGCATGGACGCTGTTTTCGTTCATATGGCCCTCACCTACTATTGCCCGGATGGCAGCAAACCGGGCCGCGCGGATTGGATACCGGATGACAAGTTGGAGAAGCTGTGTGAACGAGCGCGGAAGCAAGCGCCTTTGGTCATCGGTAAGAAGGCCCCATACTTGAGCCTCACCGATACCACGGAGCAGAACTGGATCAACTACTACGACCTCCCGCAGGAATACGTGGTCGTGATCTTCTGGGACCCGCACTGCGGCCATTGCAAGAAGGAACTCCCAGAGATCGCCAAGATCTACAAGGAGCAGATGAAGGCCGAGGGGATCGAGGTGTTCTGCGTCGCGAAGGCGGTGGATGATGCGCTCATGAAGGACTGGAAGGCATTCATCCGTGAACACGATCTGGATTGGGTGAACGTTGGCTTGACGAAGAACGTGTTCGAAGAGGCCAAAAAGGATCCCCGGAAATTCATCCCCAAATACACGACCATCGAGAGCCTGAACTACGCGGACGCCTGGGATGTGTACTCTACGCCGAAGATCTTCTTGGTGGATGGCGAACGCAAGATCCGGGGCAAGCAATTGAGTGCTGAGCAGATCGTGGATCTGGTGAAGAAGCTCAAAGAGCGGAAGGCAAAGGATCAGTGAGGCGATCCAGGCAATTGGATCGGCTCAGCCTTCAGTACCAGCGCGCCAGATGGCCTCTGTTATGCTTTGGCCATTCTTGAAGTAGAAGGTCCCCCACTTGGCGATCACCTTGCTGTAATCATCGGCCTTGTTGCCGCTAACGACCACCCGGCGGATGATGACCTTGTTCCCTTCGGTGTAGCTTTCCTCCGTCACCCCTTCCGGATATTCCTGGGCCAGCTTCGAACGGTTGTAATCGGCGTAGGCACGTGGTTGATCCGGCGGCGTGTTGTTCAACTTCTCCTTCGCCGCCATGCGTGCATCCGAACTGCTGCTTGAATAGCTGGTTTCCCGCACACCTTGCGCACGCTTGGCGTCTTCGACGGACCTCCGCTGGGCATCCGCAGCAGAATTGCCACGTTGTTGAATGGATGCGATCTCATCTCGCACGGTCACCGCTTTCTCATACTCCGCATTGCTGCGCTCCTTGGAAGCCTCCTTCCGCTGTTCTTCGGCACGCGCCACATCCGACTTCAGATCCTCCGATGCCTCGGTGCGCTGGGTTTTACGCTCGTCCCATGTCCGCGCTTGTTCGTCCTTTTCTTCTACAAGGCCAAGGTTGTCCTGGTAGTTCGCACTGCGCGTCTCCTGAGCACGTTGACGGCGTTCCGCCTCTGCACGCTCCAATGCCTCTTGGTAAGCAAGGATCTCTTCGGCACGTTGGGTGCGTCGTTGGTCATTCCCCTGATACAGTTGCGCACTTTCCTCCATGATGCGCTCCTTCTGCTCTAGGCCGGTACCACGTCGCACAGCGGCTTCTTCCGCATTGTCCAATTCCTTTTGCTCCATGGTCGACCGGAATTTCTTGATCCGCTCGTATTTCTCCGCTTCTTCACGTTCGCGGGCTTCACGCATGAAACGCACCGCTTCATCTTCTTGACCACTTCCCGAATTGGAAGGAACCGGGCGTTCATCCACTTTAGCTTGTAGCGCACGCTGTGCTGCTGCCTCAGCCTCCAACCGCAGTCGTTCCTGCTCGGCCAACAGCTTGTCGATCTGATCGATCTTGGCCAAAGGATAGGTTTCCTCAGGCCGCATATCACTGGCCTGTGAATAGGTGCTACGCGCATTCTGGTAGTCCTTGGAAGCAAGCGCTTCATCGGCGCTGAGGATCAACGAGCGATACTGCTCCTCACGTGCCTTGACGTCATCACGGGAGGCACGGTCCCGTTCCTCCGCAGCACGCCGAGCTTCAGCGGCTTCTTGCTCCTTTCTGAGTCGTTCAGCTTCGGCACGCTCCTTTTCGGACTGCGCCGCCAATCGCGCTGCCTCCGCGTCGGCCGCCTCTTTGGCTCGGCGCTCTTCATCCAAGCGTCGTTGTTCAGCCGCCAAGCGCTCCGCCTCGGACTGTCTGTTGGCCTTCTCGGTGATCTTGGCTTCAATGGCGGCTAGTCGATCCTTAGGGTACTGTTCGTTCGGCTTCACACCGAGCGCCGCTGTGTACTTCTCTCTCGCTTTATTCAGCTCCTCTGCACCAAATGCAAGATCCCCAGCTGCAACGTACTCCTTGTATTGCGCGTCCAGCTCTGCTGCGGCCATATTGCGTTGGCGCTCTTCTGCTTCCAAGCGTGCTTTTTCGGCCGCCGCAGCTTCCGCAGCCAAGCGATCCGCTTCGGCTTTGCGTGCTTTCTCCTCGGCATCACGTGCAGCGGTCAAACTATCCTCCCTGGCCTTGTTCGCTGCTTCGCCCAGCAAACGCTCGATCTCGGCCATGCGATCCTTCGGAAACTGTTCGGCGGGCTTTACGCCGGCAGCACCACTGTACGCCGTGCGAGCCTCTTCGTACTTTTTGGCAGTGAAGGCTTTGTCCGCCGATGCGATGAAGTCATTGTAACGCTTATCCTGGTCCTGCTTTTCGCGAAGCAAACGTTCCTCTTCTGCCTTGGCCTGGGCGGCGGCGTCCAATTGCTGTTCGATCTGTGCGATGCGATCAGCCGGGTGACGCTCAGCAGGCTTCAGTTTCAATGCATCTTTATAGTCGTTCAACGCTTCCGATAGCTTCTTGCCGTCGAAGGACTTGTCGGCTGAGCGGATCAGTTCGGCGTAACGCGCTTCCAACTCGGCTGCCTTGCGTTCTTCCTCTGCTTTACGCGCAGCTTCCGCGATCAGCGCATCCACTTCGGCAATGCGATCCTTGGGATACTTCTCCGCCGCTTTGATGCCAGAAGCCTCGACATAGCTGGACTTCGCAGTCGCGTAGTCCTTCTTATCAAAAGCCTTATCCGCAGCATCAATTGCCGTTTGGTACTTGGCGTCGATCTCCGCTTGTTTCTTCTTGGCTTCCGCTTCGGCTTTTCTTGCAACTATGGCTGCGAGTTGATCCTTCGGGTACTTCTCTGCCGATCTCAACGCACTGGCTGCTGCGTACTTGGTCGATGCGGCATCCCAATCCTCCTTCCCGAAGGCCGCGTCGGCTGCAGCGATGGCCGCATTGTACTGTTCGTCCAATTCCTTCTGTTTCCGCTCCGCTTCAGCAGCCTTTTCAGCAGCAGCCTTTCGTGCCGTAATGGCCGCGAGCTGATCCTTGGGATACTTCTCCGCTGGCTTCAACCCACTTGCTTCGGTGTATTTGGCAGTAGCAGCGTCCCAGTCTTCTTTTCCGAAAGCGTCATCGGCAGCCGCCAGCAACCGTTTGTACTGTTCATCGAGTTCTTTCGCCTTGCGCTCATCCTCCGCTTTCTTGGCCAATTCTTCCCGTTTCTTGGCGATGGCGGACAACTGGTCCTTAGGATATTTCTCTTCGGACTTGATCCCGCTGGCCTCGGTGTACTTGGCTTCAGCAGCATCGTAGTCGGCACTGCGGAAAGCGGCATCTGCCGCCGTAATGGCAGCTTGGTAACGCTCCTGGAGTTCCTTGGCATTCTTCTCCTCCTCTGCTTTCTTCGCAAGCTCGTCCTTCTTGGCAATGATCGCTGCAAGCTGATCCTTCGGGTACTTCTCGGCAGGCTTCAAGCCGCTGGCTTCGGTGTATTTGGCCGTTGCTTCATCCCATTTGCTTGCCTTGAAAGCCGCATCAGCCGATGCAATGGCTGCTTTGTAATTGGCCTCCAGTTCCTTCGCTAGTCGCTCTTCCTCAGCCTTCTTGGCTGCTTCGGCCTTCTTGGTGGCCACCAATGCGAGTTGATCTTTCGGGTACTTCTCTTCCGGCTTCAAGGTGCTCGCTTCGGTGTATTTGGCGGTGGCTTGGTCCCAGCTCTCTGCTTTCAAAGCGGCATCTGCAGCCGCAATGGCGGCTTGGTACTTCTCCTGGAGTTCTTTGGCCTTCTTCTCCTCTTCGGCCTTCTTCTCCAGATCCGCCAGAATGCTGTCGATCTCCTTGATCTTCTGCTTCGGGTAAGGTTCCTTGTCGTTCAGGTCGATGGCCGCGTTGTACTTCGTCTTGGCCCCTGCGTAGTCCTTCTTTCCGAAAAGGTTATCGGCCTCCTTGATCATGGCCCCATACTGCTCTGCCCCTTTCTTCGCCGCCTCTTCTGCGTCGAAACGCATTTTCGCATCACTGAGCTTGGCTGTTGCAACGGGGTCATTCGGTTTCAAGGCAAGCGCTCCGGTGAAACTTGCAACGGCCTTCTTGAAATCGGAGGCGGTCATGGCACCCGTGCCATCCTGCATCAATTTGGTATACTTGGCTTCCGCATCACCTTCCCGCTTGCGCATCTCGTCATACTCCTTCATCAAACGGGCCTGCGCATCCCTCATCCGGTTGGTGTACTCGATATCCCATGTGAACGTCCCGTCGGCGTATGCGGCTTTTCCAAAGGGTTCGTTCAGGATCGAATAATCGATGCCCGGTAGATCCGTGAGCATCGAGAAATCGATGTTCATGCCATGACCACCTTGGCGCTCTTCCTCGGGGATCTTCCGTGTATCGATGGTGATGTTCTTTCCCACGAAGCCGGACTTGGCGACAATGATCTTGTAATCGGCACCATAGTCCAAGTTCACCTCGTACTTGCCACTCGCATTGGTGGGCACGTCGATCAACTTCGCCCCGTTCTTGAATACCGTTACCGTAACACCATCCAATTTCTTGGAAGAGGTCAGGTCCTTCACAGTTCCGTAGATGAGCACGTTGTCCACCTGAGCAACCGCGACGGAGGCAACGGTGAGCAGGCATGCAGCCAAGAGCCCGCGAAGTGCAGCTATCCGATCCGGTACCATAGAAAAGTGAACGCCTTGCAGGAGGTTCATCAACGCGCCAAATTACGACATCTTTGGGTCCGTGTATCAACATAGAGGTGACACCCGGGTCGATCATGCATAGCATTTGGGAAACACGCCAATTCCACCGGACGCCGGATGTGGCCGTGATCGGTGCGGGTATCGTCGGTCTTTTCACGGCACTTTTCTACAAGCGGAAGTTCCCGCATCACCATGTTGTGGTGCTCGAAAGGGGGCCATTCCCGAGTGGTGCGAGCGTGAAGAATGCGGGGTTTGCCTGCTTCGGAAGCCCCAGTGAGCTGCTGGCGGATGAAGATCAGGAAGGCACGGACGCGATGCTCGCGAGGGTGGAGAACCGTTGGAAAGGGCTTCTTGAACTGCGCGCCGAATTGGGCGATGCCGCGATCGGTTTCGAGGCGACCGGTGGTCATGAGATCTACCCTGCCCATGATCCGCTGTACACGCGGGTAGCAGATCGGTTCGATAGATTGAATATGGCCCTGCGCTCCATCACCGGTCAGGAAACGTTCCACTGGGACGATATGGCCATCGGTCTTTCCGGTCTCCAAGGCATCGAACATCTTGTAAGAACGGACCTCGAAGGCCCCCTTGACACCGGGATGCTCATGGCGACGTTGCTTCGAAAAGCACTGGCCGAGGGTGTCCTTGTGCGTTCCGGAGCCCATGTCACACACATGGAGGAATCCAGCGCTCATGTGGCGATACAATTGAAGGATGGAGCACGGATCCAGGCAGGGCGCGTGGTGGTCTGTACCAATGGCTACACCCCGGCGCTTCTGGCGGATCTGCCCGTTACTCCGGCACGAGGTCAAGTGTTACTTACAGCGCCTATCACAGGTCTGCGGCTGAAAGGCACCTTCCACTACGACGAAGGATTCTACTATTTCCGGGACCACGGTGGCGGCGTATTGTTGGGCGGTGGCCGCAACTTGGATGTGGCAGGCGAAACCACAGCGGAAGAAGGAACAACCCCCAAGATCCAAGAAGCGCTGGAGAAACTGCTGAGCGAGGTGATCCTTCCCGACACGGACTTCACGATCGCTCAACGCTGGAGCGGGATCATGGGCATGGGTCCGAGCCGGTCACCGATCATCGAGCGCCGTTCTGAGCGGATCGTTGCGGCGGTGAGGCTTGGCGGCATGGGTGTCGCCATCGGAATCCGGGTGGCGCGAGAGGCGGCTGCACTTGCTGAATGATCGGTCTTGGACCGTTCACGCGGATGTTTGGAGCATCATTCCGCAACCGAACCCGAACTTGGCCCCGAAATCGATCCACCCATGGCCTATTCCAAGATCCTCTATTCCGTTTCTGAAGGCGTCGCCAGCATCACGCTGAATCGACCAGATAAGTTGAACAGCTTCGACCGGGAAATGGCCCTGGAGACCATAGACGCGTTGGATAAGGCCAAGGAAGACCCGAACGTTCGTGCAGTACTGCTGACCGGTGAAGGACGAGCGTTCTGTGCTGGGCAAGACCTGGCAGAAGCCATTGCGCCCGGGACGAAGATCGAGGACATCCTGACTACGCAATACAACCCGATCGTCCGTCGTATCCGGGGCATTCCAAAGCCTGTGGTAGCCGCAGTGAACGGTGTAGCGGCGGGGGCCGGAGCCAACATCGCCTACGCGTGCGACCTTACCCTCGCTGCCGAGGGTGCCAATTTCATCCAGAGCTTCATCAACATCGGGCTGATCCCAGACAGCGGTGGCACCTCCACCCTTCCGCGCCTGGTCGGCATGCAACGCGCCTTCGGACAGATGATCCTCGCCCCCAAGGTGAATGCAAAGGAGGCCGAAGCCTTGGGCATGATCTGGAAAGCCTTGCCCGATACGGATCTGATGAATGAGGCGACCGTCTTGGCCAAGAAACTGGCCGGTATGCCCACCAAGGCCATCGCCCTCACCAAGGAGGCGCTCAACCGCGGCCAATCGAATACCATCGATGCCCAATTGGACGTGGAGAACGAACTGCAGACCATCGCCGGGCGAAGCCATGACTACAACGAAGGGGTGAATGCCTTCTTGGAGAAGCGGAAGCCGGTGTATCGCGGGGAGT
>CADEDY010000005.1 GCA_902826215.1 uncultured Bacteroidota bacterium | reverse complement strand
TGGCCGGTGTCAAGATCGGCTTCATCGGCTACAACGATCCGCTCACGCCGAAACGTCAATCACCGGCATACAGCTTCGGCATCTCCTTCGTGAAGCCTGAAGTGAACGTGGCGAAATACATCCGCATTCTTCGCGATTACGAGCAATGTGCCATGGTCTTCCTGATCACGCACATGGGCCTCGCACAACAGGTCGATCTCGCCAACAAACCCGAAGTGGAAGGTGCCGACCTGATCCTTGGTGCAGACACGCACGAGCGGGTGCGGAAGCCGATCAAAGGCAAATACAGCAGCGTTACGGAGCCCGGTGCGTTCGGCTCCTTCGTTGCGCGCCTCGATGTGATCGTAGAGGATGGAAAGGTGAAGGACAGTCACTACGAATTGCTCGACGTGGACCCGGAGAAATATCCCGCTGACAAGGGCATGCTCGCACTCGTGGACGAAGTGAGCGCACCCTATAAAGAGCAACTCAGCAAGGTGGTGGGCAGCACGAAGAACACCTTGGTCCGCTATTACGTGATCGAGAATCCGATGGACAACTTGGTCACGGATGCGATCATGTGGAAACTGAAACCGGATGTGGCGATCAGCAACGGATTCCGATTCTGCCCACCGATCGTGGCCGATGGCAAGACCCCCACGCCGATCACCAATGACAACCTGTGGAGCATGATCCCCGTGGACAGCGATGCCAAGTATGGCGAAGCAACCGGCGAGCAACTCTGGAACTGGTTGGAAAAGGAACTGCACAATGTGTTCGCGAAGGATCCCGCCAAACGCTTCGGCGGTTGGGTGATCCGTTTCCAAGGCATGACCGCCAACTTCACCATGAACAACGACATGGGTAAGCGGGTGAACTGGATCAAGATCGCGGGAAAGCCCATCGACCTGAAGAAGAGCTACCTGATCGCTGCTTGCGAACGCGAAGGCGATCCGGAGGATACGCTCTGCCGACTGGAGAAGGTGAAGAACCCTCGCCGCGCCAACATCACCATGCATACCATCCTGCGCGAGTACTTCGGGAAGTTCTCTCCTGTTGCTCCGAAGGTCGAAGGTCGCATCACGGCGACCGATGCGCCGCAAACACTGCTCAGTCAGTTGGAAGGGTATGACTATGAGTTCCGGTGATGGTGTGTCGCGTTGCGTTGAATGCGACCACGGATCGACCTGAGGTATTCTCGGAGAACTCCCATCACCACCGCACCCGAATACTGAACTGAAGGTTTCTTCCGGGTGCACTAACGCCACTTGCAAAGGTCCGGTAGTGCACGTCCAAGATGTTTTCCAAGCCAACCTGGGCAGTTAGTAAGCTGGACAGCGCGTACGCGGCTCGGATGTTCAGTGTCGACCATGCCGGGCTGCCATCTTTAGTGGCATATTGGATATTGTCCTCGCTGCCTTCCGCAAGGTTGTATTCGCTCAAGCGCTTCCATCCGTTAAAGAGCGCATAGAATTCGGCCTGGACACGCTTGGATCTCCATTGTAGACCTGTTCGACCATACGTGGGTGGGATATGGTCCAACGGCTGGTCGGTACTGTCCGTTCTGATCCTGCCTACCGTGTAGGTGAGACCGCTTCGGAGCGTGAAGCGTGCGTCGATGGCCAGGTCGACTTGACCTTGTATCCCATGGATATATGCCTCGCGGGCATTGGTCAATGAGGTCACTTTGCTCACTACGTCATCGTATTCGATGCTATCATTACCGTTCACCCTGTGTTCGCCCATGGTGAGCGCGTTGGTGTACCGGGTGTAGAAGCCACGACCCTCCACGGTGAAGCGCTTGGTGAAGACCTTGTTGATGCCCACCTCGAAGTTCGTGGTGGTCTCCGGTTTCAACTCCGTGTTGGGCACCACGACCGTACCGGGTGTGCTATCGAAGACTTTGCCCATGTCGTCCACATTGGGTGCGCGGAACCCAGTGCTTGCCAGTGTGCTGAAGCGCCAGTCGTGGCCCGGCATGTACACCGCACCCACGCGCCAGTTGAGCGCGTTGTTGTGCTGGCTGTAAGTGCCGTTCAGGAACTGGTGATCGTTCTCATCATTGAAGGTGCTCTTCAGGTGAACTGAGGAAAAACGGAGCCCCTCGCTGACCACCCAGCGTTCGTTCAGCTCCCTGGTGTGCGACACGAAAGCCGCAAACGTATTCATGGTGGACCCGCCGTTGGGGTATCGCGTGGTGAGGTAGGTGATCGCGCCCGTGTGGATGTTCTCGCGCTGTGCTTCCGATGCCACCGCGTTGGCGTAGTACTCCGCACCGTAGCGCAGTTCATGTCCGCCGAGATCCTTCTCGAAGTCAGCGCTCAGCCCGAGCACTTGCACCGTTTCGGTCCGGTGGTTCAGGTGGCTGCTACCGAAGCCGCGGTTATGACGGCTCTGCACGATATGCTGGTAGGATGGGATGATGCGTGCCTTTGAGCAGAGCCACTGTTCTCTGACGAGCTCCATGGTATAGGCCAGCAGCACGCGTCGCTGAGGCCCGTAGTACCATTCGGCTTGGGAAGGGATGTAGTTGCCCGCACTGTCGGTGGTGTACTCACTGAGCCGGTCGAATCGTGGCACATCAGCAGTGGTACTGAGTTGTGCATTCAACTGATGCACCATGTGCGTCCCGGTGCGCAGGCGTAGTTTCTGTAGGATGTCAAGCTGTCTGTAACCTGTAGGTTGCTGCAGGTCGGGGTCATCATTGGGCAGCACGGTATCCGTGCCGTTGGTGGTTCCCAACAAGAAGGGCATCAACCCCCATTCCTGATATTCAGGATCGCGGTTGCTTCCGGATCGCAGATCACCGAAGTCACTTGCCGTGATGCTGGTGAGGCTGGTGACCTTGGGGCCGCGAAGTTCCACCGTTGCGTTCGCGCTCAGCTCATTGTTGGCGGTACTTGTACGTAGCATGGCACCGCCATTCACCATGAACCCGGTGCTGTCGCTGAAGCGGGGAGTGCGCGTGAGCAGGTGGATCACTCCGCCGAGCGCATCGCTGCCATAGACCACCGATCCGGGACCGCTTATGACTTCGATGCGGTCCAGCGCATTGGGGTCGATCGCCATGAGGTCTTGTAGATGACCGGTGCGGTAGATGGCATTGTTCATGCGTACACCGTCAACGACGAGCAGCACCCGACTGGCCTCGAAGCCACGGATCACCGGACTGCCTCCGCCCATTTGGCTACGTTGCACGAAGAGGGCACCGCTATTCTGCAACACGTCCGGGGTCGTCTGTTGGTCGAGCAGGGTTATGGCACGGCGGTCAATGATATCGATGTGTTCGGGCACGTCCCGCTTGGGTTCCTCGAAACGGCTGGCGGATACGACCACCTCATTCAGATCACGCACGCGCTGTACCATATGGATCACGCCATCCGCTATGGCATCCACCCGGATGGTGATGGTCTGGTACCCAAGGTGCGACACGGTGATCGAGGTCGCATCCCGAAGCGCATCCAAGGGCACAACTCCTTTGGCATTCGTGATGGCATAGGCCCCTGTTGGTTCACAAGCGACCACCGCACCTTCGATCCTCTGCAATGAGGACCTATCCTTGACGACGAGGGTTTGGGCGTTGATGGCTCCGGCCCCGAATACGAAAAGCGCCCAACCGATGTTCCGGCAAATGCGGAGAAACGCGGCGTTCTTGGCATTCATCTTCGAAGCAGAAATGGGGCCGGCAAAGATGCGTGGTCGCGACCTCATGCGCGGCACTCATTCCAACACCTTGAACTCCGTTCTGCGGTTCTGTTGGCGTCCCTCTTCCGTATCGTTGGGCGCGATAGGGCTGGTCTCGCCGTAACCCTTGGCCACCAAACGATCCTGGGCGACGCCCTTGTTGGCGAGGTAGGTCACCACGGAGGCTGCGCGGGCATCCGATAACTTCTGATTGTAGTCATCGGCGCCTTTGTCATCGGTGTGGCTTCCGAGTTCGATACGGAGCTTCTCATTGTCCTTCAACAGCTGCACAAGTGCATCGAGCTCGGTGGAGCTCTCTGGACGCAGCGTGGCTTTGTCGAAGTCGTAGAACACGTTGTTGAGCACGATCGTCTTGCCGACCTTCACTTTCTTCAATTCGATCACCTTCACCACCTCCTTGTAGCTGGCGGTATCCTGCAGATCGAAGTTCTCCGAATGGAACAGGTAGCCCGGAGCGGAGACGCTGATGCCGTAGTTCTTTCCGGAGGGTAATGAGATCAGGAAGTTGCCGGTGCTGCTGTTCGATCGCTGTTTGGAGACCGAGACATTCTTCACGTTGTCGGTGATCTCGATATCCCCTTCCACCGGCTGCTTGGTCTCCTCATCGATCACCTGGCCCTTCAATACGGTGAGCAGGGGGTCCTGCGCCTTGCGTCCAGGCAGCGGGGTGAATCTCACTTCGTACAGGTCCTTCTCGCCCATACCGCCGCTGCGCTCGCTGCTCATATAGGCTGTCTTCCCATCGGCCAGGAAAACGATGTAGAGGTCATCGCCCGGGGTGTTCAGGGGAGCACCCAGCGCCTGTGGTTCGCTCCATGTGTTCCCGTGCTGCACGCTCCGGAAAAGATCATAACCACCACTGCCGCCATGACCCTTGCTGCTGAAGTAGAGTGTGCGGCCATCGGCGTGCAGGAAGATGCCTTGTTCATCCTCCTTCGTATTGATCACCGGGCCCATGTTCTTCAGGTCACTCCAGGCACCGGCTTCATTCCTCGTAACCTGCCAGATGTCCTTGCCGCCCTCGCCGCCATCGCGATCGCTCACGATGTAGATGGTGCGACCATCCGGTGAATAACAGGCCGATGATTCGTGCTCCTCGCTATTGATCGGTTCCGGGAACTCGGTAAGCTCCGACCATTCAGTGCCGTTCAGCACGGACTCGAACACGTTTCCATTGCCATCGTTGTTGTCGCGATAGACCAGCATGCGTTGGCCATCGGGAGAAAGGGCTATCGCACTGTTGTTCCGACCGGGTGCGTTCACGGCAGGACCCAGGAGTTTCGGTGCGCCCCACTTCTTCTTCTTGGGATCGACAGTGACCTCATAGATGTTCTCCCTGCCTGCTTTTCCCTTCGCCAATTCTCGTTCAGTGGAAGGCCGGTTGCTGGTGAACATCATCGTGGACCCGTCCGCGCTGATCACCGGCGCGAAGTCGTTGAACGGCGTGTTCAAGGGCGGCATCAATTTCTTGATGGCCACCTTGGCCGTGTCATTCTTCACCGCAGGCTGACCGAATGCTGGGAAGACCCAGCATCCGATCAACACCGCAACCAAACTCCGGACGATGAAGAAGACCCCGAAGTACCTTGTATCAATCACGCGATTTCGCCTTGTTGGTGAACGGGTTCGGGTTCACGAAGCGGATCGCCAATTCAAAGGCGCCCAGACCATTGCTCGCTTGCTTCAAGCCCGAAGTGTTCAGATCGTAGCTAAGCCCGAACGCGAACCGGCCCTGCTCCAACATCGCAGCGATCGCGATGGCGTCTTTGGCACGTATCACCGGACCCAACGAAAGAGCGGAACCCTTGTTGATACCCGTGACCTTCGATGTCGGGGTGAGCACGTAGCGGAACATAGCGCCCAGCATCAGCTCCGATGACGGACCCTGCTTCGTGTACTGGAAGCTCGGAACGATCGCTGAGTTACCCTCCCCCAGCGAAAACCGTGCGTTGCCATGCAGGACCATCTTCGCGTAGAGCTGCTCCTCGGCTCCAAGGAAGGTGTAGGTGGGGCGCGTAACGTGGAAGTAGCCGAAACCGATGGTGGCCTGTGTGCTCTGGTTCGCGACCACATCGTTCGACCCGGCCGAACTGTTGTAGTGCCAGGTTCCACCAAGACCGAGATCGACGAAGGTGAACGATCCGGCCGCAAGCGATTCGCCGTTGGGAAGGGCTGAATTGTACGCGCTCCCGTCATACTGCTCGCCCCACTGCAGTCCACTGGGATCGATGCTGCGCTGGCCGAAGCCACCGAATAGACCAGCACCGATGGTACTGTTCTGGCCGGTCTTGATGTGGTAGGCCAGGCTCAACCCGCCTTGCGAGGACTTCAACTTGGCGTCACCTGCTTTGTCACTGAAGAAATTGACCCCGACCGCGAGGTATCCCGCCTTGCCCCGCTTCTGCTTCATCTGCATGTCGTAGCTGAATGCAGTGGTGGTGAACGGGGTGGTCACACTGGCCCATTGGTTGCGGTGCTGCAGTACGGCACGCAGGTCATGGCCTATCCCCGCCATGGCCGGGCTTTGCAGCAGGGGCTGCATCTGGTACTGCGTGAAGTGGATGTCTTGGGCCATTCCCCGGATCGGGATGAACACCAGAAGCAGTTGCGTGATCCTTAGTACGGGCTTCATCGGCTTCGTTCAGGTATTGAGATTTTTCATCGGACCAGGGTGATGTTCCCACTTTGCTCCACGACATCCCCATTGGTCAACGTCGCGGTCAGTCGGTACACGAATACCGCAGGGTTCAGCGCCTTGCCTTCGTAGGTGCCATCCCAGCAGGTCTTCGGATCGCTACTTTCAAAGACCAGTTTCCCCCAGCGATCGTAAATGGAGAAAGCCATGGTGGTGATGCAATCGCCGTACACACATTGTTGGTCATTCTTGCCACTGGCGTTGGGGCTGAAGGCCGTGGGCACGAATACCGCTCCACAGGGCTTCTCGGTGAGGATGCGCACACAGGCCGTGTCGGTGCATTGGTTGGCATCGGTGACCACCACGCAGTAGACGGTGGTATCAGTCGGTGATGCGGTGGGAGATTGACACGTGGTGCAACTAAGACCGGTCGCAGGTGACCACAGGTAGGTGCCGCCACCGCTGGCGAAGAGGGTCGTGCTTTCACCGCCGGTGAGCACGGTATCCAATGCCGTCACCTGGGCCATGGGCTGGCTCACTTGGGCCACGGCAACGGTTGCGGTATCGGCGCATCCGTTGGCATCGGTCACGATCAGGGCATACTCGCCAGGAGCGATACTCGTCAGCGTATCATCGTCCAGAACGCCGTTGCTCCATGCGAGGCTGTATCCAAAAGGCATGTTGAAGTCCGGTACGCCACCCGTGATGGACTCCAAGAACAAGGTGCCCGTAACGGCGTTGCATGCGCTCGCACTGGAACCGATCACGGCTTCCAAGGCTGATGGAGCCGTAACTACGATCGACACGGTCTCGACAAGACCGTTCGCGTCGGTGACGGTGACGCTGTGTTCCCCTGCGCACAAGCCCGTGGCGGTAGCGGTGGATTGGCCGTTGTCCCATAGGAAAGTATACGGCGCCACACCATTGACCCCTGATGACGTTGCCGTGGCCGAGCAATCGCCACCACAAGCCAACGCCGTGTTCACCGCTGTAGCGTAGAACGGCGCGCAGCCCGCTGATTCGCAGTCGGTCGGTGAATAGTGCAGGATGAACGAATCATCCGAAGATGCAGTAGCGTCATCCATGAAGAAGGCACCGTTACCGGGATCGAGCGTGGTGAAGCCACCACCTTGTGACTCGCCAACGGCATAGAGATCACCTTGAGCGGTCACGGTCATGGCCGAGCGATGATCGTCCCATGGGCCGCTGTGGAACGTGGACCAGGTGAGGGCTCCATTGGGGGTGAAGCGCATCAAGACCATATCACCGCCGTAGGAATTCGCTGGATCACCATCGCCGTACACGCCATCGAAGGTGCTGTTGCAACCGCCGCTCAACAAGGGCACGTTCGGCGACACACCGAAGCCGAGCGCTTCGTACGTGGTGTAGATATTCCCACAGGCGTCCATGGCCAGTTGCTGTTCGGTGCTGCATTGCTCCGTTCCGGTACCGCCCAATTGGGTCCGCCATTGCAGTGTGCCCGCCGTGTTGAATCCGATGAGGCAAGCATCTCCCTCTCCGGTAACACTGCTCTGGTAAGCACCGGCGAACACACCCGTAGCGAGCGGTGTGAAGGCATCCGGCGAATGGGTGGCTTGAACGACCAGTCGGCCGTCCGTTCCAACAGCAAGCCCGTGCACGTTAGGCGATCCACCAAGTTCGAAATAGGTACCCCATTGTTGCACACCGGCACTACTGAAGACGGCGACATAGCCATCATCAAAACCCTCGACGGCATTCTGTGCAGCACCACTGAACGGCCCCGTAGCCACTACAGGTGCCCCGCTGCCGGATCCTCCTGCCATAACGAACTGACCGGCAGCTGTCGTAGCCACGCTCTTGTTCCGGAACATCATGGTGGGGAAACCCGACGCCCACTGCAGGGCGCCGTTGGCCGATAGGCCGAGCAGATACGTCTGGCTATCGGCCGTAGGCAGGTAGTACGCTCCGGCGAACGATCCAGTACCGGGCTGATCGAGCATCACCCCATCGTCCGTGGAGCCCGCCATGAAGATCCGGCCTGTGGCATCGCTGGTGATCCCAGAGATGTGCGCACCGCCGAGGAAGGTCGCCCATTCGCGTTGCCCACCCGGTGTGAAACCCACGACCATGGCGTCGGACTCGAACACACCGCCACCATAGGTATTGCTATAGTAGGCACCAGCAAAACTGCCGATGCCCGGCTGCGTAACGAAATCCGCCAATGCGGTACCGGCCAGCAGGATGCGGTCGTTGGCATCCACGTGCAACTGCAATGGCAGATCGATGCCACTATAGAGCGTTGACCAGAGTAACACACCGGTGTTGTTGAACGCCTGAAGAAAACCACCGAAGACCACATCGGTGAAGGCACCATTGAACGTGAGCGTATCGAAGGGCACCGGGAATCCGAAGCCGCCGCCACCGTAACCTGCCACGATCACATCACCATTGCTCTTGGTCTTCACGGTCATGGGACCATCGAGCTGATCGGTATGGGTGAAGGTGGCCCAGGTGAGCTGCGGATCGATCACCAACGTAGCGCCCGACACGCGCTGCCCGGGCAGTTCGAATCGTATGCGTACCCGGTGCTTGTCCAAGGTCGTCAGATGAAATCCGCTTTGGACCAGGTCGCCACTCTCCTTCCAATAGCTGACCGGTGCATGTTCGGTGAGCGTACCCATTCCGGTGGGGATGGAGATGCCACCGTCAGCCGTCGGCGATACGGGTTGCTCGCTGTGGTACACGAAGCGGATGTCGTTCGGGTCGCCGTTGGGGTGCACAATGAAGTCGTACTTCAACCCTTGCTCATTGGTGTACAACACCCAATCGATGCCCGGATAGACTTCACGCACGATGGCCCTACCGTATCGATGCAGACCCGTGATGCCTTGCGGACAATGTTTGAGGAAGTAGTCGTAACGCGCGGTGCCCTCCTCCTCCAGCACGATGTTCTCCGCGCGGATGTCAGCGCCTTCCAAGCCCATGTGCGCCCAGGCCATTTCAGCGGTCACTTCTTTCGGCTTGGTTCGATAGAACGGCCGCTGCTTGGGCCCAGCCTTCCGCTTTTCTTCCTGTGACTCGGTGACGCGCTTGGTGAAGACGTAGCTCAGCCCGGTGGTGGTGAGGTAAGTGCTCAAGCCCTTGCCTTCCGCCTTCAGCAGGATGAAGGGCGCGGCTTCACCGGTGACCGTGGTGAACTGACCGCGGTTGGGCTCGAAGCGCGGCATGCTCGCACTAGGGGCATTCCCGGCGAAGAGCGCGGACGCAACAAGTGATCCGATAGTTTGAAGGGTCTGGCGCAGGGTGATCATCGGGGGTCAGGCACAAGGAGGAGGTAGCACAAAGGTCCTTCGTTCCACTAGGCTAACCCGAAAAAAGGGGGGATGGTTGGGTCGACCCGCTGATCCACCAGCAGAAGTATGACCCGACTACAGCTTCACGATACGCAAGACCGCCCCTTGGACATGCACCATATGGACACCCGGTATCAAGCTTCGGGGATCGATGTGTTGCGCAGGGCCTTCATACAACACCGCCCCAGTGGCATTCAGTAGCCGTACCGGTTCGGTCGGCTGAACGCCTATGAGTTCCAGTTCCTCCGAGAAAGGATTCGGCACGGCCATGATCTTAGTGTTCGACCGTGGTTGGATAGCTACCATATCCGTGGTGAGATCGCACGGTGCACCGCTCACCAACGGATGCGGATAGCAGAAGGGTTCCCATTGTTTCGACCACACATCCGCTGCAGATGCGACATACACCACCGGTCCCTGCGGGTTCTCGTCGGTGCTGATGTACACGCTGCGCGGCGGCCCCACGCTGCAGGTCAGCGGGCGGGCGGCCAACGGGCCCGTGGTGACATGCGCTTGGTTGAACAGCTCCCGGCCGAACTGCATGTGCTCGCTGCTGTAGCCATCGTTGTTGGCGATGAAAAGGTCTGAAAGCACCCCGTTGTTGAGATTATCCCAAGCGAAAACACCTGCGAAGGTCGCGTCGCTCATGGTGCCGTTCTGCGGCGGCCCCCAGCCCGGCTGGCCCAGCGCTCGATAGCCATGTGGGCCCACGTTTTCGTCAAAGGGGCGGGTTCCATCCGCTTGCCCACCATAGGCTCCTCCACAGTCGGTGCGCCAACTGCGCTCGTGGTCCACACCGATATTGAAGTTCACAAGGTCAGTGGTCGAGGTATTGCCCCAGACCACCCCACTGCAACTGCGCAGTTCCATCGCATTTCCGGTGTACCGGCCACCATCCTCCGTGAAGGTGTTGCGGTAGATCTCTGTCCATGGCGTGTGTCGCCCATTGTTCGTGCATCCGCTGTGCGTGCTGATCCACGGGTTGTGTATGGCGTTGTAGCGCACCACTACCTGGCCGCCATACTGCGTGTCCACCACTTGTGAGGCTGCGCCGCCCGGGCTGCCCGAGAAGGTGTTGTCCTCGATGTATACCATCCGCTGCGTGCCGCGTTCCGCTGGTCGGCTCCATACCCAATCGCCGCTGGCCACTTGATCGTACTGCACATCGCCCCAGCGCACCCAGCTCACATGCACCGAGGTGCCGTTGTTGCGGTTGATGAACGCGTTGTGATCGATGACCCCGTAGTTGTAACTATCCAGGTTCTCGTTGCCCTTCACACCGACCTCGATCGTGTATGCCCCGGAGAAACCCGCGTCATCAAAGGTGTTGTGGTCAATGCGCCAATCGGTCGCAGTTCCCAACATGTGTATGCGCATGCCGATGCCCGTGCGCTGGAAGGTGATGCCCGTGATACGCACTGGTGCGTTGGTCGGGCTGGTATCCACCCAGAGCTTGTGACCGGTAGCGATCACGGTGACACCAGCGCCCATGCCTTGCAGGACGATACCCTTGGTCGCGGGTATGGTCACATCGGTGGTCCAGGTCCCGTTGGCACACGCCGGCAGTTGTACCGTATCGCCATCGCTGGCCTGGTCGATGGCGGCTTGCACATCCACGGCGGAACAGCTCGCTGCCGGTATCACGATAGCGTGACCTGCGAAGGGCAGCAGTGCCAGGATCATCCCGAAGCAACGCACTAGAATGGCGAAGTGCGATACACGCATGCTCGCCTTGCACGGCTTTGCGGAAAAGCATGTTCGCTGTGCGTTCACCGACAGACGTGACCACTTGGGCGAACCGTTCTGCATCCGTATGGCTGGATCCCGGTCCTGCCGAACCGCAGGGTGTGATCGGGGCCTCATCCGTCTAGCGCACCAAGGTGATGTTGCCTTGCTTCTCCACGGTCTCCCCGCTCGTGAGCGTGGCATTCAACAAGTACACGAACACCCCAGGGTTGAGCGGCTCTCCGTTGTGCAGTCCGTCCCAACAGACCTTCGGGTCCGTGGTTTCGAAGACCAAGTTGCCCAAACGATCATAGATGCGGAAGACCATGCTGCTGATGCAATCGCCGTAGACGCATTGCCGATCGTTCTTTCCGCTCGCGTTCGGACTGAAGGCATTCGGGACGAAGACCTCGCACGCACGTAGCACCGCCACACGCACACAGGCTGTATCGGTGCAGCCACTCGCATTGAACGCGGTGACGCAATACTCCGTCGTATCGGCAGGTGTGGCGATGGGGTTGGCGCACGTTGAGCAGCTCAAGCCTGTGGATGGTGACCATTGGTAGGAAGTGCCACCAAGAGCGACGAGTTGCACGGTCTCTCCAGCAGTGATAGTGGTCGGGCTCGCGATGACGCTGGCCGTGGGTGCGTTGCTCGCCGTGATCTGCACCGTATCCGTGGCGGTACAACCGGACGTGTCCGTCACGCTGACCTGGTATTCCCCTGCGGCCAGACCGGTCGCGGTGCTGGTGAGCTGACCGTTGTCCCATTGATAGTCGTAGTAGGCCGAGTCCCAGATCGAGAAGTTCACCGTGGCGGTGCCGGTCGCGCTTTCGCAGAGCGATGGCGTGGTGGAGATGTCGAGCACGATCGGCAGCGGCTCGGGCAGGTCCAGGGTGAGCGTGCTGGTCTGTCCGTCAGCATCGGTAACGGTCACACTGTGCATACCGGCGCAAAGACCGGTCGCCGTGGCCGTGGTCTGTCCGTTGCTCCAGGTGTAGGTGAACGGTGCTTGGCCTTGGGTCGAGTTCACTGTAGCGGAGGCATCGCAATCGCCATTGCAAACCAGTTCACTGAACTGCAGGCCCAGTGTGAGTGCTGTGCAGGTTTCACAGGCGGTAGGCACCAGTTTCATGATGAACGCATCATCGCCCAAGGGCAACGGCGGTTGATCATCGAAGTACGCTCCGCCACCGGGGTTGATGTACTGGAAATCGCCGATGCTCTCCTGGTCGTAGGTCTCTGCCGTGAGGAAGATCACATTGCTTATCGGATCGATGGTGAACGGCGGCCGGAATTCCCCTCCACCACCGCCGATGTAGGTGGAATAGTTGAGCGCCCCCGAGGTGGTGAAACGCATGAGGAACACATCCTCCCAACCGTAGTTGTTATCGAGCACCGGATCGACGCTACTGCCGCAACCCGGATCGACGATGGGCATGTCCGCAGAAACGGTGTTGATGGCGAAGAGGATGTTCCCGCACTTGTCCACGTTGAGCTGCTCGGTGGAAAGGTGGGTGGGATTGAACGAGGGTCCACCACCCTCGATCTGCCAGCGGCCGAAGAAGGTGGTCCAACTGCGCGCTCCCGAAGGCTCGAAGCCAACGATGTACGCGTCCTGGTTCTGCATCACATCATCGAAGTAGGCCCCTGTGAAGCTGCCCGTGCCTGGCAACAACGGTAGATCGGGAGAATCGGAGAGCCCACCGATGATGATCCGGCCTGACTGGTCGGTATCGAGCCCTATGATCACATCCTCGTTCGAGGCACCGAAGTAGGTACACCACTCCAGCGCACCGTTGGGGGCGAGCCCGATCACCGCGCCGTCGTATTCGCTGTCGTACGTGGCATCCACATAAGCTCCTGCCATAGCGCCGGTGGCGATGATGGGCAGGTTGCCCGATCCTGTGTTCGCAGCGATGAAGTGGCGGCCGTCAGGGCGCGTGGTGATGTGACCGGTCGCGTCATCGCCATTTCCGCCGAAATAGGTGGCCCAGAGTTTTGTTCCGTTCGGCGAGAAGCCGAGGATGCACATCTCCAACGCACCAGCCGACGTCGGTTGAGAATAAGCGCCAGTGAACACGCCGGTACCTGCTTGCACCACCACGTCCGAAGCCTCCACATTGCCCACGATGATGATATTCCCCGCCGGATCGGTGGTCACCGTGCGCGCCATCCGGCCACCGAAGAACGTGGCCCATTCCCGCACACCGCCAGGTGCGAAGGCCGCGATGCACATGTCCATGTTCTCGTTGTTCGGCTGCGTGGGTTGGTAGTACGCGCCGGTGAACGAGCCGATGCCAGCCTGTACGGCGAACGTGGTATCGCCCTGGCCCACCGCCAGGATGCGGTCGTTCGCATCGCAATACACCTGCCCGAAAAAAGCCCCTTGGTACACGGTGCTCCAGAGTAACACACCAGCACTGGAAAAGGCGCGCAAGAAGCAACCGAAGAAGCCGTCCACCGATCCGACCGCATAAGCACCGCTATAGCTTCCGGTACCGACGCCGAGCGGGAATCCAGTGCCCCAGCCTTCGTAGCCCGTGGTGATCACATCGCCATTGCTGTTGGTGCAGATCGAGAACGGACCATCGAGCTGGTCGCAGGCCATCAGCGTGTTCCAGGTGATCTGCGGATCGATCACCCGGGTGTTCAACGGATCGATGCCGCGCAGCGCGAAGCCTACTTCTGTCCTATGCTCATCGATGGGTTTCACCGTGAACGTGTTGGCGATGGGTGTTCTTTTCCCCTGCACATAGCTCACCGGAGCCGCTTCCTGGACGGTGCCCATGGAGGTCCGTATCACCAGACCACCGCGCTCATCCGCTGTTACCGGCTTTTCCGCATCGAAGACCATGCGGATCAATGATGCATCTGCTCCGGGATGCACCACGAAGTCATACTTGAACCCGCCCTTGTCATCGCCGTACAGGACCCAATCGATCCCAGGATAGACATCACGCACGGTGATCTTCGTAAAAGCGTGCACATCCGTCACAGGCCCGTTGGGATCATCCAAGAAGAAGTTGTAGCGCGCGCTGGTGGGATCCTCCTTTACAATGTGCTCGCGAGCGATCCGTGCACCGAGCAATTCCACGCTTGCCCAAGCCATGTGTACGGTGGCTTTCGGGCGGTTCATGGCCTGGCCTTTCTCCAGGCTCACGCGGTGGCGTTGGCGCCGGTCGCCTTTGCGTCCCTTCTCGAAACGTGTAAATGCGTAGGTGAGTCCCTCTTCAGTGACCCACACTTTCAGTTCCGGCGTCTCCGCGCGGAAAAGGATATGTGGCACGGGCTGCTGGGCCATGTCGCGGAACTGGCCCTTGTTCTCCAAGAAGGCGAACTGCGCGGCGTTCCGTGGTGGCTCGGCAGCCTTAAGCGCTCCGCCGAACACGATCACCAGCGCAGCCAAAGTGACGCTCCGCCGGGAAGTGGAGTGCCTGAGGACTAGCCCGAGGATATGGCTCATGGCGACCATGTCATCCACGCCTTAGAAGGTGGAACGATCAAGATGCCACGTGAACCCTGCACTGATCCCGGTATTGAACGCTCGCGCATCCTTCAGCGATCCTTTCTCCGCAACGTTGCTCAGTTGTGTCTTCCACACCGGACCTGCGCTCAGGCTCAAGTGTTCGTTCACCTGATAGGAGACCTGCGGCCTGATCATCCACGAGTAGTTCAGTGTCGTGAACGCATCATCGGGGAAGCCGCTACCAGGGCGAGCATCATCCGTTGGGTAGCGCCCCCCGGAATCGAAAAGGAAGTCGAGGCTCATGCCTCCTTGGACCAGAACACCGAAACGCCGAAAGCCGAGCTCGATCCCTGCCAAGACAGGTACTTCCACGTAGTTGAGTTTCACTTCGGCCTGAGCTTGACCCGACTTCAGGCCATAGGTGCCGTAGTGGATGCCCGTTGCGATGGAAAGGTACCTGGAGCGAACACGGTATTCCAGCCCAAAGAGCGAACCGGCCTGTGGTGTTGGTTCCTCTTCGCCTCCAAGGCGTGTTCTAACCGAGAGGGGTGCGCCAAAAGCATGCAACTCTCCTGAAGCGCGGTGTTTCGGGAGTTCCATGGCGCGGTGAATTGGGATACCGATCTCCGGTGCGGATGTGAACGTCCAACGCGTCCCCAGAAGTTCGACCTCAGCAGGGGAGGAGGCAACGTCGATCGACAGTTGATCATCATATCCTTCACCATACTGGCTAGCAAGGCCAGGACCATCAAGAGACACGCCATTCGGCGAGCTGGATGAGCGGGTTGAGCGTGAGGTGGTGCTCCGGCCTCCACATTCCTTCGAGAACGTTGAACGATCGCTGATCTGGTCGTTCATGGTGGTTCGGAAAGGACCTTCGTCAGCACTTTTTCCTGCGGTCCTTGCTGTGGTGGTCAACGCACCGAGAACGACTTCAGGGCTGCTCGTTGTTCCCCTGCCAGTTTTGGTCGCCCCTGAGGTTGTATGGAACGTGTTGCCCACCTGCTCGGTCCTCGTTGCTTCGCCTTCCGTATGACCAACCGGGTCCATGTCAGTTGCGGCTGAGGACCACCACAATAAAGCCGCAACCGGCAACAAGGTGGCAAGCCACCACGCAGAAGGTTTACCTCCCGCGCCGACCGGCGGAGTCATATTGCGCTTTTCCAATAGCGCGCGGACCGCATCGAACTCGCCTTCCTCAACCGGGAACTTGCGGTGCTCTAGCCGCTCCCGGAATAACCCATCGACCCACCGCTTGCTGCTCATGCGCTTTGCAGGATAAGGTGCGGGCGCATCGCCTTGGCGAGCATGGCCTGTAAGTGCACGCGGGCGTGGTTCACATGCCACTTCGAGGTTCCTTCGGACATATGCAATCGCTCCGCGATCTCGCGGTGCTTCCAGCCGTCGATGGCGTAGAGGTTGAACACCTGGCGGGTCACCGCAGGTAATTGATCCATCATGTGCTGCAACTCCTCGGTCTCGATCATCTCCTCCACACCGTTCACCTCCGTGGAGTACATGTTCTCCGCATGTTCCACCGGAATGGGCGCGTGATTCCGATCGGCGACTTTCCGGTCGCGCTGTTCGTTCAGGACCGTGTTGATCGTGATCCGACGGCACCAAGCCTCGAACGGAGCCGATGGGTCCCGCGTGGGCAAATGGTCGAGTATCTTCATGAACGCAGTGTTCACCATGGCATTCCGGAGCTGGGTATCCCGCTCATAACGACGGGCGATGGAGAGGAGGTCGTTCCGCAACACTTCATACAGTTCGAATTGGGCCGCGCTGTCCTTATGGACGCACCGTTCTAAAAGCGAACCGCTGAGACTGAGCATGTTACATCACGTCACGACCTTCGAACGTTCATGCCACCTTGGTCATACGCATCCCGCCGATCAGTCGGGATCCGGATCCGGCCGGCAACGTCAGTTCGTCCCCTCGCATGGTTGACACCAAAATCGGGTGCATGGTTGGGCGGCTGCTAAAAATATGGGTTCGGCTGGAGATCAACTCGATACCAGAGGTCCTGTCGAAGTGTGAGAGAGGTCACAGTCCGGACTTGAGGTCCCTCGGACCTTTGCCGCATGAAGCAGCTCCTTGTCCTCTTCGCTTTCCTCCTCGCCAGTGTCTCCTTCGCACAGGATAACGCACGTCATCACCGCATCGTAATGCAACTGACCAGTGGCGACACGCTCGTTCACAAGGGGCTCATGAAACAACTGCGTAACATGAAAGAGGCAGCTCCGACCATGCAGCTGGAGGTAGTTTGCCACGGTCCCGGGATGGACATGCTGATGTCCGACCGCAGTGTGGTCCTCTCTGGTCTGGAAGGTGCCGCGTCCATGGGCATCGTCTTCCTGGCGTGCGAGAACACCATCAAGGAACGCAAGCTGGACCGATCGTTGATCGTGCCGCAGGCCGGTTTCGTGAAAGCCGGGATCATCCACATCGTCGAGCGCCAAGAGCAAGGCTGGAGCTATATCAAGGCAGGCTTCTAGCCCATGATGAGCTTCCTACAAAAACGGATATGCTCCGTACGTTCCCTATTGACCATACTGATCACGGTCCTGCTCGTTCCAGCGTTGCTGGCACAGCACGCAGAACAGGATCTGCCGCCGGGTGATAGCACGCGGGTGGAGAGCCGCCTGTACGACATCATGAAGCACGGCACACTGGATGGCCGCTTCAGACAGTACAGCATGGCCACGCTCAACGAAGGTGTTCCGAACGACTACTATGCCATCGCATTCGGTGGGGCATTGACGTACAGTTCGCAACGCTGGCACGGCCTGCAATTCAAATTGACCGGTGGCTACACCTTCGACCTCAGTTCCAGCGATCTTACCGTCAATGACCCCGTCACCGGCCTTCCGAACCGGTACGAGATCGGACTCTTCGACGTCACGAACCCACGTTCAACGAATGACGTCGCCTACCTGCAGGAGTTCCAATTGAACTACGTTTCACGCGTCAAGCGAACGCGGATCGTATTCGGCAAACAAGCGCTGAACACCCCGTTCCTCAACGCACAGGATGGCCGCATGCATCCCACGTTCTTCGAAGGCCTCTGGGGAAAACACACGACCGAGCATGGCCTCACTTTCGAAGGGGGCTGGATCTACAGGGTTGCTCCGCGAAGCACCAGCAACTGGTATCGGGTCGATGAAAGTGTCGGCTTGTATCCTGTTGGTCGTAACACGCTCGGTGAACCGTCTACCTATGCCTCTTCGCAGAACAGCTCCGGCATTGTTGCGCTCAGTGCCAAGCGCACCATTCAACAGGCACTGACGCTCACCGCCTGGGATCTGCTGGTGGAGAATATGTTCAACACGGCCATGATCCAAGCCGATCTGGGTGAACGCACCGATCGCTGGAGCTTTTCCGGTTTGGCCTTGCAGCAGACACCGATCGCGCATGGCCTTCCTTCCGAAACGAGTTCAGCCTACATGCCGACCGGTGAAGAGAGCGTGGCCTTCAGTGCACGGATCCGCAACGTGCTGGGTAAGTTCCGATGGCAGGCCAACTACACACGCATCACGAAAGGTGGCCGCTACCTGATGCCCCGCGAATGGGGACGTGATCCGTTCTTCACCTTTCTGCCGCGCGAGCGGAACGAAGGTCTGGGCGATGTGCACGCCATAACGGTCAACCTCATCTGGAAAGACCTGCGACCGGGTCTTCGTTTGGAGACCGACGCTGGCCTGTATCTGCTGCCATCCGTTTCGGACGCTAGACTGAACAAATACACGATGCCATCCTACGCACAATACAACCTCAACATCCAATACCAGTTCCGCGGAGGTTGGCAAGGCTTGGCCGCACAAGTGCTCTACCTCTACAAAATGCCACTGCCCGGCCAGGAATTGACCGATCGCCCGGTCTTCAACAAGGTGAACATGCACCATGTGGACCTCATCCTCAACTACGTGTTCTGAACCATGACAGCGTCCATCTCCCTCCGTAGTGCGTTCCTTCTAACCATGGCGCTGACGAGCTGTGCATCCAGCCAGTCCGGCACGACGCTCGAAGCGGATGATTTTGAAGAACGACTGAAGGATGGCAACATTCAATTGATCGACGTGCGCACGGCTGCGGAATTCGCAAGCGGTCATCTGGACGGAGCTCGGAATCTGGACTGGTCGAGCGGTCAATTGGAGGCTGAACTTCCGAATCTCGACCATTCGAAGCCGACCCTGCTCTATTGTGCATCGGGCAGGCGCAGTGCCGCTGCAAGCACGTACATGCGGGCACAAGGATTCTCCGACGTGGACGACCTGCACGGGGGCATTCTTGCGTGGCGAGCAGCCAACAAGCTGATCGCTCGGTAATACACCAGCAAGCAAGATCCCCACTTGTCCAACCCAGGTCGGCCAAGTGGGGATCACATTCTGCAGCGCGTAGCCGAAACGACTCAGGCCGTAGCCAGCTCCTTCTTGGCCAAGTAGAAGTCGATCAGCTCGATGCCCTTTTCGCTCAAGCGAGCATCCAGGTCCTTCAAGGTCTTGGGTGGAGGCACGATGACCTTGTCGCCTTTCTTCCAATTCAAGGGCATGGCACATCCGTTCGCATCAGCGGTCTGCATGGCCTCCAGCACCCGCTTGATCTCGTCCATGTTGCGACCGACGTTCAGTGGATAGTACATCACCAAACGGATGATGCCTTTCGGGTCGATGAAGAACACGGCGCGCACCGCAGCGGTATTGCTCGCTTTCTCGTGCAACATACCGTACAGGTTCGCCACCTTCATATCGATGTCGGCGATGATCGGGAAGTCCATGTAGACACCGGTCTTCTCGCGCACCGCTTGCACCCATGCAATGTGGCTGTGGATGCTATCGATGCTTTCGCCGATGAGCTTCGTATTCCGCTTCGCGAACCAATCCTTGTTCTCTGCGAAACCGCTGAGTTCGGTGGTGCAGACCGGAGTGAAGTCGGCGGGGTGCGAGAAGAGGATGGCCCAACTGTCCTTGATGTACTCACTGAACTTGAGCGGGCCGGTCGTCGTGAGGGCCTCGAAATCGGGAGCTTGGTCGCCGATCCGTGGCATTTGTGTGGTTTCCATGATACTGCTGTTAGAAGTTGGCACAAAGAGAACCCATCCTTTCTGCGCGGGGTGTGACATTGCTCACCCCATGGACGTTAGCCGCGCCCTTGCTCCCGTGACGATCCTCACCGAGCGATCACTCGGGAGGGCGGAACTTTGCATCAACCAAAACGAACGCGCATGAAACCGAACATGGGAAGTATGGATCGCACGATCCGCATCATTGCAGCCGTCATCATCGCTGCACTCTACTTCACGAACGTGATCACTGGTGCAGTGGGCACGGTTCTCTTGATCCTTGCAGGTGTGTTCCTGCTCACCAGTTTCGTTAGTTTCTGTCCATTGTACGCACCGTTCAAATTCACCACCCGCAAGCCATGAAGGCGAAGTGGGCGATCACCGGCCTAGGCGTCGTACTCGGTGCCTTGGGAGGCTGGTACTACTGGAGCCAATGGGGCTGCACGAACGGTTGTGCCATCACCAGCAGCCCGATCAATAGTTCACTGTATGGTGCCCTGATGGGTGGCTTATTGGTGAACACGTTCAAGAGCGAGAAGAGATCCTGACATCAACACCAAAGAACCAAAACATGCTTCGCACACTTTTCGGAATGGGTCCAAAAGTGGACCTCACGGAGATCATCAAGAATGGAGCCGTCATCGTCGATGTTCGCACCAAAGCCGAATACGCAGAAGGTCACGTGAAAGGATCCTTGAACATTCCTTTGGATCAACTCGCGCAGAACTTGAACAAGATCCCAAAGGGTAAACCTGTCATCACATGTTGCCGCAGCGGCGCTCGTAGCGGAGCTGCTTTGGACATCCTCAAAGGTCAAGGCATGGAGGCGTACAACGGCGGACCATGGACCAGCGTGAACAGCCTGATGGCCAAATGATCCGATCACTCCTGTTGCAGAATTGGGATATCACCCGGTGGATCAGGCTCGGCTTGGCCGTGATGTTCCTGGTGGCCGGCATACTGAAGGCGGACACGCTAGCCTACTTCGCTGCAGGATTCTTCGGCTTGCAGGCCGTGTTCAATGTCGGATGCTGTGGAATGAGCTGCGCCCCATCACGAACCGACCGCACGAATTCCGCAGAGACGGCGATCACCGATGTTCAATTCGAAGAGATACACGCCAAATGAGCACTAATGCAACGACCTTCAAGGAACTCATCGCAGGAGAGAAACCCGTTGTGGTGGATTTCTTCGCGGAATGGTGCGGGCCCTGCAAAATGATGCAGCCCATACTGGCGGAGTTCAAGAAACAGGTAGGCGACCAAGCGACGGTGATCAAGATCGATGTGGACAAGAACCCGGCTGCAGCCCAGGCCTACGGTGTGCGTGGCGTACCAACGCTTGCGATCTTCAAGAAGGGCACAGTGGTTTGGAAAAAAGCCGGCGTGATGAGCGCCGCACAGCTGCAGAGCGTGCTACAGCCCTTCCTTTGAAGGCGGATCCCACGTTGCTGAAACGTGCACCTCCATGGATCCACGTGCGATGGTGACCTGCCCTCGAGCTTGCAACTGATGCAATAGGCGCGTGATCACCTCACGTGGAGAATTCAACTCTTGGGCGATGTCCTGATGCGTCATCTTCAAGATGTGCGAACCGGTCGCTTGCACGCGCTTCACGAGGTAATCCCACAACTGTTCATCGAGCTTGTGGAAAGCGACCACTTCAATGGTCTGCAGGAGCTCTTCGAAACGCTGCGCTTGTGTGCCGCTCACGAACTTGCGCCATTCTGCATGGATCATCCATTCGTCCATGTACCGCGCGGGGATCATCAACAGTTCGGTATCCTCCTCCACGATCGCCAGCACGGAGCTGGTCCGTCTGGAGCTACAGCATGTCAGCGACACCGCACACGATTCACCGGGCATGATGTGGTATAGGAACCGTTCGTGTCCTTGACCGTCCTGAGCGAGGATCCGCAGACTGCCCTTCTCCACGATCGGCACGTGGGTGATGGGATCGCCAGGCTGCATGAGCACCTCACCGGCCTTCAGGGAACGATGGATGGCAACACGCTCGAATTCTTCTTCCAATGTCTGATCGACGAACATGTCGTAAAGTTCGTTCATCGCACGGATTCCGACACACAGTCAACGGTTGTCAAGAAACCTTCTGTCGGGCGCTTGGGTCGTAGTGGAAGAAGAAATTGGCCCAGATGATCTTGCTGAGTGCGTAGTAATAGGGACTCCCCAGAAGAAGTACGCCGACCACAATGCTGGCCTGACCGAGCACGCTGAGATCAGGTGTCAGTACCGCCAACGCGACCCAGACCGAAACGAACAAGGCCACACCGATGGCGTACGACACGTACATGGCACCGTAGAAGAAGCCGGGTTCGCGCTCGAACTTGGTCCTACAGACCGGACAATTCGCATGGAAGTCACCCGCCTTTGTGAGGTCGTATGGATGCGACAGGAAGAAATCCGCCTCGTGGCACACGGGGCATTTGAATGCGCCAATGCTGTAGAACTTTGTATCCTTCCACGCCATGACCGCAAAGAGAGCGAACCGACCGATCGCCGAATGTGAGGAAGGTCACGGACCGACCGATCACCCTTCGCTCACCATCTTGCTCGGATCCACCCAGGTATCGAAATCCGCAGCGCTCACATAGCCGAGAGCCAGGGCTGCCTCCTTCAACGTGGTGCCTTCCTTGTGCGCCTTCTTCGCGATCTCGGCGCTCTTGTAGTAGCCGATGTGCGTGTTGAGGCTGGTGACGAGCATCAACGAATTCTCCAAGTGGCGCTGCAACACGGGCTTGTTCGGCTCGATGCCCACCGCGCAATTGTCGTTGAAGCTGACGCAGGCCTCGCCGATGAGTCGTGCGCTCTGCAGCACGTTCGCGGCGATGAGCGGCTTGAAGACATTGAGCTCGAAGTGTCCGTTGCTGCCACCGATGCCAACAGCCACGTCGTTGCCCATCACTTGGGCGCAGACCATGGTGAGCGCTTCGGGCTGCGTGGGATTCACCTTGCCGGGCATGATCGAGGAACCCGGCTCGTTGTCCGGGATGATGAGTTCGCCGATGCCGCTGCGAGGGCCGCTGCTGAGCATGCGGATGTCGTTGCCGATCTTCATCAGGCTCACCGCCAAACGGCGCAGGGCGCTGCTGAGCTCCACCATGGCATCGTGTGCAGCGAGTGCTTCGAACTTGTTGGGCGCCGTCACGAACGGGAGACCGGTCAACTCGGCTATCTTCTTCGCCACCAGCACGCTGTAGCCTTTGGGTGCATTGAGGCCAGTACCGACCGCGGTGCCACCGAGGGCAAGCTCGCTCACCATTTCCAACGCGTTGTTCACGCAACGGATGCCGTTGGTCAATTGCTGGGCGTATCCACCGAACTCCTGCCCTAGGGTCAGCGGTGTGGCATCCATGAAGTGCGTGCGGCCGGTCTTCACGATGTCCTTGAAATCATTCGACTTCTTCACCAGTGTGTCGCGCAAATTCTTCACGCCCGGCAAGGTCACCTCCACGGTAAGCTTGTACGCCGCGATGTGCATCGCTGTCGGGAAGGTGTCGTTGCTGCTCTGGCTCTTGTTCACGTCGTCGTTCGGGTTGAGCACCTTCTGCTCATCGGTGAGCTTGCCGCCGCTGAGGACGTGCGCGCGGTAGGCCACCACCTCGTTCACGTTCATGTTGCTTTGCGTGCCGCTGCCAGTCTGCCAGATGACCAATGGGAACTGATCGTCCAGCGCACCGGTCAGGATCTCGTCGCACACCTTGCCGATCAGGTCGCTCTTCTCCTTCGGCAACTTGCCGAGTTCCAGGTTGGTGAGCGCCGCTGCCTTCTTCAGGAAGGCGAAGGCGTGCACGATCTCACGCGGCATGCTGCCCGGCGGGCCGATCTTGAAGTTGTTGCGGCTGCGTTCGGTCTGCGCGCCCCAGTACTTGTCGGCGGGCACCTTCACCTCGCCCATGGTGTCCTTCTCAATGCGGTAGTCCATTTCAAGATACAATTTTCAAGATACAAGCCCCAAGTAGTCAAGGTTGTTTGAAAGCCGCACTCCCACCTTGACCACTTGGGACTTGTGACTTGAGTCTTGTTACACTTTTTGCGACTGCCCCTGTTGCATCAGGTAAGCCTTCAGGAATTCATCGATGTAGCCGTTCAGGACATCGTCCACACTGCTGGTCTCGTGTTCGGTGCGCACGTCCTTCACCAGCTTGTAGGGTTGCAGCACGTAGTTGCGGATCTGACTGCCCCATTCGATCTTCTTCTTGCCGGCCTCGATCTCGCTGCGTTTGCTGCGACGTCGCTCCAACTCAGCCTCGTACATCTGGCTCTTCAGCAATTGCAAGGCCTTGGTCTTGTTGTCGAGCTGGCTGCGCGTTTCGGTATTCTCGATCACAATGCCTGTGGGTCCGTGACGCAGGCGCACGCCGGTCTCGACCTTGTTCACGTTCTGGCCACCTGCACCGCCGCTGCGGAAGGTATCCCACGTGATATCGGCCGGGTTGATGTCGATATCGATGGTCTCATCCACCAGCGGGAACACGTAAACGCTGACGAAGCTGGTATGGCGCCGGGCTTGGCTATCGAAGGGGCTGATGCGCACCAAGCGGTGTACCCCGTTCTCGCCTTTGAGCATGCCGAAAGCGAATTCGCCATCCACCTCGATGGTGGCTTGTTTGATGCCGGCGGCTTCACCGTCCTGGTAATCGAGCACGCGCACGTTATAGCCGTTCTTCTCGGCCCACATGCGGTACATGCGCAGCAGCATCAGGGCCCAATCGTTGCTCTCGGTGCCGCCTGCACCACTGGTGATCTGTACAACGGCGCTGAGCGGATCCTCCTCGGCGCTGAGCATGTTCTTGAACTCCAGTTCCTCCAAGGCATCCGACGCCTTCTTGAACTGCGCCTCCAATTCCTCCTCGCTCACCTCCTTCGCCTTGAAGAATTCGAACACCACGCCGACATCGTCGATCTCGCGTTTCACGCCTTCGTATAGGCCCACCCAACGCTTCAGCTCCCGGATCTTGTGCATGACCACTTGGGCCTTCTTCTGGTCGTTCCAGAAATCGGGGTCGAGGGTGTACTTCTCCTCTTCCAGGATGCGGCCTCGCTTCTCCTCGATGTCCAAGTAGCCTTTGAGGGCTTCCAGCCGCTCGTTGAGGTCGTCGATCTTGTCGATGGTGATCATGTCGTCGGTCGCCTTAGCCTTGGGGTAGGCTGCGGGGCGGCAAAAGTACGGGTTGCGGGTGAGGGGTCGAGGGATGAGCGAACGACTGACCGAACAACGTCAACCATCGATCACCTCTGCCAAGGCCCGCTCGATCAGATCCGCCGCGTAGCCCTTTCCCAAGAAGTACCGGAACACCTTCTGCCGCTTGATCCGCGCATCGCTCTCCTTCGCGCGCTCCCAGCGCTTGGCCACCAACTTCAACAAATTGGCCTTGTATTCATCGTCCTCGATGCCCTTCAAGCCGAGCACAATGCATGGCCCGCTCACTTGTTTCTGCTTCAGTGCCGCTTCGATCTTTCGTCTTCCCCAACCCTTCTGCCGGAACTTGCTGATGGCGAAGTGTTCAGCGAATCGGGCTTCGTTCAGATAGCCCTCGCCGATCAGCTGGCTGATGGTAGCCTCCACTTCCTTCTGATGCCCACCCCAGGCATAGAGCTTGTCGCGCACCTCCTGCTGGGCACGCTCCTGACGGGCGCAGTAGTTGCGGGCTTTGGGAAGCAGATCCGTTGGGGCCGATCTCGAAGGCATGCTGCGAAGATGGTAATCCGTCGCCCCTCGCAGCACCCGAAAGTTGTTGGACCAGCGCCCCGCAGCGTTCGTGGTGCAAGGCGTAGTTTTGGTTCACCCGTTCAGGACGACAGGAAGTGATGCACGCAGGATATCGAAAGGCCCGAGGAACTGCTCGAAAGGCGCACGCTTCGTTCGGGTTGGTCCTGTGTGCGGCTGTGCTGCTCGGCTCGCTCTCCCTATCAGCGCAATCGGCGGGAACCGAGAAGGTGCACAGCGCGCTATCCGCAGAAGAACACCTTGCACTCGGGACCGAGTTGCTCCAGAACCACCCCGATTCTGCACTGGGGCATGCGTTGGAGGCCGAAAAGCGTTTAGAGGAATTCGCTGATCCGGGAGTGAAGGCCCAGTTATTGATCCTGGAAGGCGACGCCCAGCAATCCCTCGGAACTTTTCCCGAAGCCTTGCGAGCGTATCAGCGGGCACAGCTCCTGATCGACGAAGCCGTGAGCAAGAACGGCGACGGGGCTTCGCTGGTGTTGGCACGGATCGACATTCAAATGAAGATCGGTGTGATGCATTTCTCCTTGCGGAACCTCGACCAGAGTTTGAGCTGTTACAACAAGGCCATGCACATACTGGACGAGTCCGGCATGGAACTGCCGGAAAAGGAGATCGCCAGTCGGAAAGTGCGCGCCTTCAATAACATCGCCAGCGTGTACATCCATCGATCGGATTTCGCCACCGCATTGACCTACTTCGAACAAGCCGTTGCGATCAATCGGCCGCTGAACGAGCCGCGCAACGAGAGCACGTTGAACAACAACATCGGGATCTGCCACATGGAAATGGGCAAGTACGATCTGGCGAACCAGTTCTTCTTGAAGTCCTTGGCAGCCCGGAAGGAAGCCGATGATATCCGCGGCCAAGCGCAGGTGCTCAACAACCTCGGAAAGAACCAGACCAAGGTCGGCAACTTCCAAGCGGCTCGCGAACATTTCGAGCAGGCCTTGGCCCTTGGTCGCTCGATGGGCAGCCGCGAATCGATGGTGATCACCTTGGAGTCGCTGTCCTTGCTCTATGACACGCTGGGCAATTACAAAGCCGCCTTGGGTGCGCTGCGCGAATTCAAGACGCTCAACGATAGTTTGTACAGTGCAGAGAGCCGAACGACCATCGCCCGGTTGGAGGATGCCTTCCGCCGGGACAAGGAGAAAAAGGTGTTCGAACTGGAAGCGCAGCGGAAGGACGCCGAGAACGCCCGACAGCGGACGTGGAACTTCGCGTTGGCAGGTGCTTTGTTCTTCACGCTGTTGACGGCCTTCCTCCTGTTCAAGGTCATGCGAGCGCGGGTGCGGAACAGCGCACTCGAACAGGAGAAGCTGCGCTTGGAAAGCGAAAAGCTAGAAGCGCAGCAGGCCACCCTGCAAGAGAGCTTGGAGTTCAAGGATCGGGAGCTCACGGCGAATGCCTTGTTCCTCTTGAAGAAGAACGAACTCATCGCGCACATCGCCGATCGGCTCTTGAAGTCGAAGTCGATCTTCAAGCAGGAGAACCAGCAGATCATCCAAGAGATCGTACGCGACCTGCACGCGAGCCAGGACGAACACAATTGGGCGGAGTTCGAGGCGCACTTCACCCGGGTGCATTCCACTTTCTACCAGACCTTGCAGGAGCGCTACCCTTCCCTCACGCCGAACGAGCGGAAGCTCTGTGCCTTCCTTCGCCTCAACATGTCCACCAAGGACATCTCAGCGATAACGCATCAGACGGTGAACAGCATCACCGTAGCCCGGTCGAGGCTGCGCAAGAAGCTCAACATCGAGGGAGAGGATGTGCACCTGATCGACCTTCTGCTGTCCATTTGACCCTTTTCAAGGAACATTCTGCATCCTCCTGTTCTTCAGGCCATTGCGCTATACTGTATGGGGAATGTAAGGTCCATTTTCGGCATTGTAGCGACCATGTAAGGGGCGTTCCGGGGCTTGTGCAGTTGATGTAAGGTGGGTCCGTGATGGGAATGCAAATTCCGACTGCACCTTCGCCGTCGAAACACCGAACGCCGTGAATACCGCAGATAAGGACGCCCTGGAGCCGGACGAGATCGAACGTCTCGAACAACTGCGCCAGCGCATGAAGGACGAGTCCGAAGCCTGGCAGAAACTGCTGGAGAATCTGGGGAAGATGAGAACAAGGCATACCGAGATCACCGACCATACCGAAACCAAAAAGCCAACCGAATGAAAAACGAACTCTACTCCGCACTACTAGGTGCTTGTCTACTTCTGTGGACACCAACGGATCTCGAGGCCCAACCGGGGTCGCTTGACCCGACCTTCAATGGCACCGGCTACGTGATCGACCCGGTGAATACCTTGGACGTCACCCAGAAGATCCTTGTGCAGGACGATGGAAAGGTCCTGGTGATCGGCTACAGCTTCGATGCGACTTACACCTCACGTGGGCAGGTGTTCCGGTACTTGCCCGATGGCACGCCCGATACCGAATTCGGCACCAACGGGTCCTTCACCTTTGAAATGGACAACGAGGCGGACATCTATTCCGCCGTGCTGACCGCCGAAGGCAAGATCATCATGGCCGGCGGCACCACCGATTACCAGACCTACCGCCTGCTGTTGATCCAGCTGAACGCCGACGGCACCTTGGACAACACTTTCGGGACCAATGGCTACGTGCTACAGAGCGTGAGCGCGGTGGTGGACAATGCCGAGGACATCGCCTACGATGTGACACTCGATGCACAAGGCAATATCCTCGTGTGCGGATCCTCCTTCGATATCAACTACGTTCGACGTCCGGTGGTGGCACGGTTCAGCCCTTCAGGCGTGCTCGACACCAGCTTCGGGACCAACGGCGTGGCAACGATCCCGGTCATGACCGTCGGTAGCAACTCCTTCCTAGGCATCGTGGTGCAGCCGGATGGCAAGATCGTCGCCACGGGCTATTTCGGCAACACGGAATTGTGGTATGTGATGCTTCTGGTGCGCTTCGAGGCCGATGGCAGCTTGGACACCGGTTTCGGTGATGCGGGCGTGGTGAAGCACAACTACAACAACGTGGACGACGAAGGCGAGGACCTCGCGCTGACCTCGGATGGATCCATTCTGGTGGCCGGGTTGAGCACAGGACCCAACTACAACTACAGCGCGCTGCTCACGAAGTACACCCCTGATGGAGAACTGGATCTGACTTTCAATGGCACCGGTTACGTGATCGAGGATCTCGGCCCATTCGACTTCGCATCGAACGTGTCGTTGATGGCCGACGGCCGGATCATCATCGCAGGATCATCGGGTGATGGCCCTCCCAACGGATTCGACCTCGCCGTGTGGAAATACCTGCCGGACGGTACACGGGACATCACCTTCGGCACCGACGGCTTGTTCCAACACCAGATCCTGGACCACTACACCATGATCTACGCCATGGAGGTGCAGGATGATGGCAAGATCCTTATCGGTGGCCAAGCGCGCACCATGATCAATCAGAACTACTTCTTCACCGCCCGCTTGGAGAACGATGTCCTGAGCGCCGTGGGCGAACTTGCCGCACCACTCGAGGCCATGGTCTACCCGAACCCGGCTACGACCCGATCCACGTTGACCGTGCAGTTGAACGCTGTCATCCGGCCCGATGCAAAGCTGCGGCTCCTTGGCGCCGACGGTCGGTTGGTCGCTTCGTACACCGCGCAGCAGCTCCATCGTCAAGGCAACAGCCTGACCCTTCAACTCCCAGCGGGTATCGCACCGGGCACCTACCAGCTGGCCTTCGAACAGCGCGGCACCCGGATCGCGGAAAGCATCTTGATCAACGAGTGAACCCCATGAAACTCCCCACCATGAAACACGTCTACCTGACCCTTGCGGCTATCGGCTTGGCTGCTGCATCGGCCTTCGCCCAATTCGACGCGACCATCACCGTAACCGATCTTGGCACTGGACTGCCACTGGTGGGAGCAGACGTATTGCTGGACGGTAACTTCCAAAGCACGGACGCGTTCGGCGAGGTCGTGTTCACAGGCCTTGCGGATAACACGTACGACTACATGGTCATGAAAGCGTGTTACACCGATGGGTTGAATTCCATCACCATCGCTGGCGCCAACAACTCCAGTTCCATCGCGTTGGAAGCACGGACCACCAACACGGTCTTCTTCTTCATCGGTTCGCCCTTGGCGATACCCGGCGCGACGGTGGAACTCACGGATGGCATGAACTACTTCGATAGCTTCGTCACCTCCACGGAATTCAATGGCGACAACATCGAAGGCGTGCCCTACGGCGAGATCAGCTACATCATCACCCTGCCCTGCTACGGAACGATCACCGGCACCGTGATCGTGGATTGCAACAACGGCGATGGCGTTGCTGTATTCGCTGAACCAGTGGAAGCCACCACCAACAACCTGTTCTTCTTCGTTGGTTCACCTTTCATCATCACCGGTGCGACCGTGGAGATCACCGACGGCGCGGACTACTTCGCCAGCATCGTGACCAGCGACCCCTTCGGCGACATGATCGAAGGCGTGCCTTACGGCGAGATCAGCTACATCATTACCCTGCCTTGCTACGGAACGATCACCGGCACCGTGACTGTGGATTGCAACAACGGGGACGGCGTTGCTGTACTCGCTGAGCCTGTGGAAGCCACCACCAACAACGTGTTCCTCTTCATCGGTTCACCACTGGTGATCACCGGTGCAACCGTGACTTTGACGGACGGCGCGGATTACAACGTCAGCCTGGTGACCAGCGACCCATTCGGCGACATGGTCGAAGGCGTACCCTACGGCGAGATCAGCTACACCATCGCGCTGCCCTGCTACGAACCCATCAGCGGAACATTGACGGTGGATTGCAACAACGGCGATGGCATCGCACTGTTCGCGGAGCCAACGCCGATCACCATCGACGCCAGCGTGACCCTCAGCGGTGCGACCTTGACCGCTGCTGCGGGCCTGAACTACCAGTGGATCGACTGCGCAAACAACAACGAGCCGATCGTTGATGCCAACGAGCAGAGCTACACGGCAACCGCCAACGGCAGCTACGCGGTGATCGTCACCGATGGCGACTGCGAGGAGATCTCGGCATGCACCACCGTCACGGTGACCGGTGTGGCCGAACAGAGCAGCGACATCTTCGCCGTGTTCCCGAACCCGTTCGCAGAACAACTGACCGTGCGCACCAGCAGTCGCACCGGAATGACCCGCGTGGAAATGTTCGACGTTTCGGGTCAACTGGTCCTGGACGAGACCCGCACCAGCGTGGAAATCCTGACCATCGCAACCAACGCACTTCCTCCCGGCAGCTACGTGTTGCGCCTCACCAACGGAAGCGCACGCACCAGTTTGCGAGTGGTGAAGTAGTGCTGGATCGAACCTTGCAAAAGGGCGCAGGAGCATTTGCTTCTGCGCCCTTTCCATTTCGCTACAAAAGCATCCATCTGCTACCGGCACCGTCTTCCCTGCGGTGAAGGGATCTGAGGATCGGTTGATCAATTCCATCCCGCAGGGAATAGCTTCACCGAACCTTTGAGTTGGACCGTACTTCTTGTTCGAATAAACCCACCGACAATGAAAACACTTTTCCGCATTCTTGCTTTCGCTTTCTTCGCCGCTTTCGGAATCGTCGGCAGCGCGCAGAATTTCTTGGTGGAAGTGGACATTCCAGGGTGCACGGCTCAGCAGTTCATCGGGGTTGAAGTTCAGAATTCAGCGAGTGTGATCGTCATGAGCGCTAGCGGCCAAGTGGATGGCAGCACCTGCTCCTTTGTGCAGAACGTCGCTATTTCCACCTTGCCCGACGACACCTACAGCGTCCACATCACCAGCTATTGTTCCAACGCCGTTCTTGACGCCACGGACCAGTTCGTTGTTTCGAACGGCGAGATACCATTCGGCTACTATGGCTCTTTCCCATGTTCCGGCGGCATACAGCTCGATTGCTTGGGTGTCCCCAACGGACCCAACATTCCGGGCACCCCGTGCGACGATGGCCTGGCCAATACGGACTTCGACACCTGGTTGCCGAACTGTCTGTGTATCGGAATTCCGGACACGACCAACTACACCGATTGTGCCGGTATCCTCAATGGGCCTGATGTGCCTGGCCAAGCCTGCGACGATGGCAACCCCAACACCACCGGCGAACTGTGGAACTGGAATTGCGAATGCGTAGTCCTTGGCGTTTCGCCTTGTTCTGCGGGCCTCTTCATTACGCAAGCCTACGGCTTGGATAGCGTGGAGATCCCCAACGAGCTCTGGGTGTTGAACACCAGCACCGGCGGAAGCGGCACATACACGGCACTCTGGAATTTCGACGATGGCACTACCTCGACGGAAGACCTACCTACACATGTGTACGCCACGAACGGTCCGTACATCCTTTGTCTCACGATCGACGACGGCGCGGGCTGCACCGACACCTATTGCGACACGCTCCTGCTCGACGCCGACGGTATGTATGATGGGCTCGTGGCAGCCGACAACCGCTCCGGCGATCGCAACGGTTTCACCATCCGTGTGCTGCAACAACTACCGGTCGGTATCGTCGAACGCGACCTCGCAATGGACCTTGTGATCGCGCCCAACCCAGTGACCGATGCACTCACCTTCGCTTTCACCAACAGAACGAGCAACCCGGTGCAGGCCCGTATTCTGGATGTGAACGGACGTGTGGTGATGCAAGTGAACGGTGCCATGCCCAATGGCCGCGTGCAGCACACCGTGCACGTGGGTCATTTGAATGCGGGGTTGTACCAGTTGCAGATCAGCGATGGTAACCACATGCGCCATGTGCGCTTCGTGAAGCAGTAGTGCGAACTACGAAAGCTGGCACTAACGCGATGGAACCGAACTACCGGCTCACCAACACGCGCATGGCCGGTGCTATGCCGTCCGGGTCCATCAAGAAATACGTTCCGGGGATCGGATCGAGCAGTTGAACTTCGAAGCCCTGAACCTCCGACACCTTGGCAACATGGATGGGAACGGATCGACCGAGCGCGTCGATGAGGATCGCCCGATCCGCGATACCGGTTGCATTGAACACGCCGTTGTTGGGCTGCGGCCAGATGTGCACCGCGTTTGAACCGGGCCGATACACGGCAGCCATATCAGAGAATTCAATAGCCGCGTCGAAGTCCACCTCCTTCAAGCGGTAATAGCTCTGCCCGAACAACGGAAGGTGGTCCGTCCACTCATAGTGCCGGGTGCCAATGCTGTTGCCCGCCGCCGCAACAGAACCGACCCGGTACCAATGTGTGCCATCCGCAGAACGTTCCACCTCGAAATGATCGCTGTTCAATTCGCTTGCGGTGCTCCATTCGGTAAGGACTTCATCCCCATGGTCGAAGGCGGTGAAGTAGAGCAGTTCGATGGGGAGCGAGGTGGGCCCGCACTGGATGCCCGCCGTTCCGAAGAAGTCGAGGGTGACGGCCGTATTGACGAAGCTCCAGTTGCTGAGGCAGATGATGAAGCGCTGACCCGCGATCACCGGCAAGGGCGCGTCGTAGTTGCCTGCAAAGCCACCTGCAGGAACCGAACTTGCGATACCGGTGCCACCAACAGTGGTCGCATTCCAAACACAGCGCACGGGGGGCAGTGTGTTGCTGGATATGGCGCTGCACGTGGCCGGTCCGGTCAGTGGCCACATGGCCCAATCGTAGAAGCCGATCTGCTGGCCGCCTGCGCCGAACGCGAACTGCAAGGTGCCGGATGTACCCACAGTGAAGGTGATCCAGGTGCTGTTCAACTCCCCGGCCAACAGGCAGCCGGTGTGCGATGGACCGCCCCATGGCGGCACGCCGAAGAAGGAAGGGTTGCTCTGCGAACCCGCAGCAGGCACTTCGTTGACATTGCCGGAACCGCTCGGTGTGATCTGGAAGGTGAACGGATCGCAGGCACACCCCGCAATGGCGCAATCGCCGCCGGGCGGCAGCCCGCTGCAGCCGCCACCGGGTCCCGTGCCGGGCACATCGCCTCCACCACCGGGGCCGCCACCGCCGGGGTTGGCACAGCTGCCACCATCGATGGAGATGCTCACCGTTTGTGTGCTGCCTGCAGCCAACGTACCGGTGAATACCACGGCGCCGTTCTCGTCGGTAATGGTGATGCTACCCCCTTGCCAACCGTTGCCGCCGGAGTCGTTCATGGTCAACACCAAGCAGGTCGGGTCCAAGCAAAGTGTGTCGTTCGTATTCGACCCACCGCTGCTGATGACCACCCCGTTGAGGGCCAGTGTCCAGGACATTTGACCGGGTGAGCCTCCGGGATCGCTGTTGATGATGAACGGGTTCTGACCGCCGGTGCAATTAGTCCCGCCGCCGATGTTGCAATCGCCGTCCCCCAATTCGAACTGCTCGAAACCCTGCGAGGCATTGTTCAAGGTGGTGTGGTCCTGCCAGCCGCCATCCTCCGCCTCGATGTCCCAATCCAAACCATCCCAATCGTCGCCACCACTGTCGAACATGAGCAGGGTGTAGCACCCGTCGGGCATGCATATCGTGGCCGGACCGAAGGGTGCGCCTCCACTGATCCACGTTACGCCGTTCTGATCCACTAGGCTCCAGCTGATCTCGCTGGCCGCCGGATCATCGGGCATCTCGATGATGTAGTTGGTGCACTGCGCATCGGCGTTCTGCTGCATGCCCAACACCGCGACGGTGAAGGTCAGGGCGGCGAGCAGATCCCGGGTGCAGCAATACATGGCCAACGAAAGTGGATGGAACCAAGCGTCGCTTCTCCAACGGAGGCGACGGAACCGGAAAAATGCCGGACAGAACGGAAACCTCCTTGCCGAGATGCTCCTAGCGTTTTGAACTACCTGTTCACGATCTCACTCAAGCATCACGAAGGGGTCGACATGCAACCTATACTAGGGCAAATGCTTGCAAAGGGATCACTCCCGAAATGCAGTCACCGCACAACTACCATTTGGGAGAAAGTCACACACCATAGCCCTTCGCACAAACTCGGAATGAGCTGCACCGTACTTTCAACTCCGCATGGAAGCTCGAGCAAATGGAAGCGCGATGCCGTGGCTTCGGATCAGCAGGGTGTCGAAAGGATACCGTGCTGAGGTCTACGGATACCCAAATACCGGACTAAATAATGTTGAGCAAGTACCACGTGCTTATTGTGTTGAACTGTTCTACCGCAGGACTCATGGCCCAGTGTCCGAAACACCAGCCTGATACTGCAGGAGTTCATGCAGAGAACTACTATCAAGACAGATTCGAGTTGATGTATCGCGGTGCAGCGGTCAATCAGTTTTCCGACATGCACGGCAAAGTGAAATTTGGCATGTGGTACTTCTTCTCAAAAGAAGGAAGCGTTGAAGGCAGCGGTCACTTTGAGTTCGATGTCAAGCAAGGCTGGTGGATGTACTTCGATCCGCGAGGCCACTTGCGGAAACTCGCATACTACAGGCACGGTAAAGCATTTTGCAGAATTGACCTAAGGAACGGAAAGAGAAAAGAAAAAGCCTTCAAAGAATTGAAGTCTAATGCCTTTGGGTACAGACTTGCGGACAGCCAATTCTGGTAGCTGACCAATAAGGGCGGGGTCTCCGATTCGGGAGCCACCCGCTTGTGGTCGCGTAGACCCGAAACGAGCACAGTGGAGGAGGCGGTTACAAACTAGCTCGGCACACAATCCCACTTTGGAACGGGCGCAGGAGCATTTGCTTCTGCGCCCTTTTCGTTTCGGAGCGAAAGCATCCGCGATCACTGACCCACAGGGCCAGCAACTCCGAAGAAAGAACGACTGCGGAAGATCGCATTAAGATGAGATAACACGCCTAATGAGCTCATCCCAAGCCACACGTTGAATTACTTTTCACTCGTGCCTGAGCCACGCAAGATCATTCTATCGACCTACTCCTTTGTCGGCTTTGCCGTACTTATCTATCTAGCCTACCGGGTATGGACTTCCGACGGTGGCATGGGGCTCTTCCTTCTACCGCCCATCGGCATGGCCATATTCGCTTGCTGTATTTGGCCGCTCAGTTTGTTATTCCTCGGCGTGTACTGGAAGCGGAGGCGCGAACTCATGTGGATCCTATTTCCCTGGCTCATCGCCTCATCAGGGTACGTAGCACTGGTGTGCGTTGCTTGGGGTCGAGGTCTCTTGTGATGAACTCCAAATAGGGCCGCTGCTAGCAGGTGGCATGGACAGCTTCAGCCACAATGATGAACAAGGTCCGGGGTAACCCAGCTACATCGCATTGCACCGTACTTTCATCTCCGCATGGAAGCACGAGCAAATGGAAGAGCGATGCCGTGGCTTCAGGTCAGCAGAATCCCGAAGCGGAGACTGTGCTAAGATCTGGATCAATGACAAGTATTCTTCGCTTCGGCGCGTTGACGTCTCCGATACTGACTGCCCTTTCAATATTCCTATTGATGTCACTTTGGTCGATCAGCCCGATCAACTCAGCTTTGGCCTTGGGAATAGGTTCCTGCATTTTCGTTGCCCAAGTGTTGATTCTTGGGTTCTACTGGAACGGACAGCTAGGAATTACTTATGGATTACGCGTGGCGTGGAGGGTGTGCACCATCATGGCCATCTTCTTCGCTTTTTGGTTCATCTGGCACCTTGTAGGCAATCCTGACAAACCTCTTGTTTGACGATCATCGACGGCAAAAGCGTTGTGGACCTGCGTAGAACATGCACTGATCCAGCCAACCCAAGCCTGCACCGGATCTACTCACTAGACCCCGCCCCTCAAAGCCAGCCTCAACTCTCCACCTTCGCTTCGGGCGTCGTATCCTCATTGGCCTTCTTGGTGCCGAGGTAGCCGGGTAGGTCCATACCGGCCATGTCGAACATGTCGCGCAGGGGTGGCACCGACTTGTAGAGGCCGGAGATGAAACCGGCGGTGGAGCTCTTGGCATCGCCGCCTTGTGCACCGCCTTCCCACACGGTGACGCTGTCGATCTTGATGTTCTTGATCGCCTCGGTCTGCATGCGCACCAGTTCGGGCAGCTTGTCCACGATGAGGAGCAGCACGGCGTCCTTCGGATCGTTGCCAGCGCTCTTCACGATCTCGCGCAAGCCCTCGGCCTGTTTGGTGAGGATCTCCTTGAGACCGCGTGCCTCGGCCTCCATCTTGGCGTAGGTCGCATCGGCTTCTCCTTTCGCCTTTTCCCGGGTCTGTTCGGCAACGGCTTGTGCCTCGATGATCGCCTTCTGCTTCTGGATCTCGGCGGTCACCACGATGTTCGCATTCTGCGAAGCGCGCTCCCTTTCTGCACGCGCACCCTCGGCCCGCTTCTCGGCTTCGTAGGCTTCTTCCAACGCTTTCGCACTTTGCACCTTCTCGGCGGCCGTTGCCCGCTTCAGCGCTTCCGCCTCGCGTTCGCGGCGCTCGGCATCCGAGGCGGCCACTTCAATGCGGGAGAGGTTCTCCCCTTTCACGGCCAAGGCGTTGGCCTCGGCGCTCTTGATCCGGGTATCGCGTTGCGCCTCCACCTTACCGATGCTCTCATCGCGGGTGGCTTGGGCGATCAATACCTCCTTGTCCTTCAAGGTAACGGCCACTTCGGTATCGCGATCGCGCACCATCTCGGCCACTTTGATGTCCCTGATCTTCTCGGCTTCCGTCTTGCCGATATCGCCCATGCGCTCTGCATCGGCCACGCGCACCTTGGCTTCGTTGATCGCTTTCGCAGCCGCCTCCTTACCGAGAGCTTCGATGTAGCCGCTCTCGTCCTTGATGTCCGTTACGTTCACGTTGATCAGCTTCAGGCCGATCTTGCTGAGCTCCGCCTCCACGTTGTTGGCCACGTTGCTCAGGAACTTGTCGCGGTTGTTGTTGATCTCCTCGATGTCCATCATGGCCACCACCAAACGCATCTGGCCGATGATGATGTCCGTGGCGAGCGCATGCACATCGTTGCGTTGCAGACCCAGAAGGCGCTCGGCGGCATTCTCCATCACCCCCGGTTCGGTGCTGATACCCACGGTGAACTTCGAGGGCACATCCACTCGGATGTTCTGCTTGCTCAGCGCACCGGTCAGGTTCACCTCGATGCTGATGGGCGTGAGGTCCATGTAGGAGTAGTCCTGGAACACGGGCCAGATGAAGGCTGCACCACCGTGTATGCATCTAGCGCTCAACTGCCCGCTCGCGTCGGAGCCGACCTTGCCATACACCACAAGTATGCGGTCCGACGGACAGCGCTTGTAGCGGCTGAGCAGGGAGAAGATCAAGAGGAAAACGAAGAGGACCGCCGCAGCGATCGCGATCAGGAAGAAAGGCATGGGAGCTTACTTGACGGGTTCGGTTGAAACGAGCAGGATGCGTTCATCGATGATGTCCACGACATGCACGATGGCGCCGGTAGGTATGATCTCGGGGCCGGCCTGTATGGCATCCAGTTCCTTAAGGCCACCTTGCACACGCACATGCACCTTGCCCAACCCGGCACGCAGGGCAGGTATGGGCAGGTAGGCCCGACCCGTGAGGCCGATGGCATTCTTCAGTTGCAGCGTGCCGCTGTGCTTCAGCGCGGTGAGGCGCGAGAAGAGGTACATCATCAACACCACCATCAGGGTACCGGCGGCGGCACCCAGCACGATGGAGAGCAGCGGCGACAGGCCAACGCTCAAGCAGGCCAAGGAGGTCCAGCCGAACAAGGTGAAGAAGGTGACCAGGTTCTTGAGCGTGAACATCTGATGCCCTGCACCATCGTCCGCGCTCACGTCGGCGTCGGCATCGCCGTCCATATCGCTATCGCCACCGAAGAAGGTGAGCACCAATTGAATGAGGAAGAAGATGGAACCCACCAACGCCATCACCCAAAGGACCTGCTCCATAGTGGTGGCCTCCTGCCAGATCTCCGTCAACCGTTCCATTGCGTGCTGCTGTTGCGTCGGAAAGATAGTCGGAGAAACCATTCACCGGCTTTGTGGTGGCGGCTGGGCCTCCCCGTCTGCTTCATGCCGCATAGCACCTCCCTATCGATACAGGCAGGTAGAGACGGAAAGGAGCGGCAGCCAAGCTCTACGGCGCTGGGCACCCGGCTTGCGCTCGTGTTCACTCGTGCGGTTCGCAGCATGTCGACACTTGGAAGTGGTGAACAAGACACGTCACTGCTCGATTGGCCCCGCGACCAGCTGGGCGCTGCACCTCGATCACTTCACCTTCTTGAAGGTCACCTTCCCGAAGATCACGAACGAGATGGCCTTCTTGTTGCTGGTGTCGAAGACAATAGTGGCTCCGTCGTCGGGGTTCACGAATGCGTTCTCGCCGTTCGGCACCAACTTGTAGCGGTAGTCGCCGTCCTTTCCGAACAATTGCCCATCCACCTCCTCGATCACGATGGTCCAGTCATCCTTTCGGCCAGCGGTTTCCTTGGTCGCGATGTACTTGCCTACGAACAGGGGCAATTGCTCCGCAGGGATCTTCACGAACAGATCGTCCGTGGCGACGCCGAGACCGTGAAGGACCTGTATGCCGTTGGAGTTGGCCGGGTTCAACTGCACCGATCGGGTGTAGTTCTCGATCGCCTTCGCGGTGTCTCCAAGCGCAAGTAGCACCTCTGCGTAACTGTCGTAGGGGTTGAATGAATTCGGGAATCCATCCACGTTCATCTTGAAGACAGCAGCAGCCTCTGCGATCTTGCCGGAACGCAACAGCTCGTAGCCGGCCGCATTCATTTCCACTTCGGCCAAGTAGTGCTCCTTTGATCCCTTCAGCGCAGCGAACTGCGCGGTGGCCTTGTCGATCCCGTCCTTCTCCATCGTCGTAACGATCACGTTCGCAAGTGACATTTGCGGCATGTCATAAGGCCGGCCGTGCAGTATGCCATTGATGGCTGCGGTCATTTCATAGAGCGGTGCGCTGGATGTATTGTTCAGCTCCACGATCAAGATGCTGTCCGCGGGGATGCGGGTGATCAAGGTGTGGAAACCATTGATGCCGCCGCTATGGCTCACGGTCTTCGATCGTTCCTCGGCGTTGCCCATTGACAGTTCGCCAACGCCCCAACCATAGCCGTAGGCACCACCACCACCGGTCTGTATCTGCGGCTGGAACATCAGGTCCCGGTACTTCTTCGGCAGCAGCTTCTCCGTGTAGAGCGCCTGGTCCCAGCGGAAGAGGTCCTCCACGGTGGAATGGATCGCACCGGCCGAGAACGGCACGGACATATCGATGTAGCTCGTATTGGTGTACGTGGCACCGCTCCTATCGTAGCCGCTCGCCCGCTTCTTCAACACCGTTCGCCCGTGGTCGACCCCTGAACCGATCATGCCCAGTGGCGCGAAGATCCTTTCGTGCAAGGCCTGTTCGTAGGACATACCCGTGACCTGTTCCACGATGGCGCCCAGCACCGTGTAGCCGGAATTGCTGTAGGCGAAGCGCTCGCCGGGCGTGAACTCCAAAGCGGAATCGGCGAACAAGCGCATCAGGTCCGATGGGCTGTTCGTTCTTCCCATGACCTCCGGATAGCTCGGGAAGTCGGTGAAGTTCGGGATGCCGGAAGTATGTGAGAGCAAGTGGTGCAAGGTGATCTGCTCGGCTTGCGCTTTCGGGTACCCGGGCAGGTAGTTGGCAATGGGCACGTCCAAGGCCACCTTGTTCTCCGCCACCAGTTGCATTATCAGCATCGCGGTGAACTGCTTGGTGACCGAGGCCAAGCGGAACTTCGTGTCGGTGGTGTTCGGCACATCCCACTCCATATTGGCCAGCCCGAAGCCTTTCTTGTAGATCACCTTTCCCTTTTCGGCCACCAGCACCGCCCCGTTGAATTGGCCGTACTCGGCGAATGTGCTCACCAGCGCATCCACCTTGGCGACCTTGCTCTCCGTGGTGCTAGCGCTGGAACCCGACTGCCCAAAGCTTGTGGCATTGGCACCGAGGGAAAAGAAGAATGCAAGGAAAAGGGCGTGGGTCTTGGTGGATCGCATGCGCGTGAGGTTGCGGTGAAGATACCCGGAGAGTCAGAACAGGATCTGGGGCCGCTGCCAAAGAATGTGAAGGCAGAAGGGGCACCGCCCGGCGCTTGGCCCGATCGCAACGAGTCCTTCGAAACACCTACATCCGCATCGCGCTGCATTGTACTTTCAACTACGCATGGGCAGGTGCCAAAGAATTGTTGTGCTGGCGACAGAATGCGCGGAAGCCCCACAAGTCATTCGCCGACCGATGGCGTTGAAGTTCGCGACCATGAACTGAGGTAAACAACAAGATTCTAAGACGCTTACTGAACGGATGAAAAAGGACCCCATGGATAAGGTGGTTACGACCCGAGCGGAGTTTCTATCCTTCCTACACCAATTCGTTGGTGATCTGGAAGAGCATCCAGAGTCGTGGGAGAATGCAGACTTGGGTCGATTTCTGCACGCAATGCATGCCTGGATCGAAGACATGGACGGCTTCTACCAAGGACAGAACATGCCCATCCCTGATAAACCGGATTGGGAGGTGTTACGGCACATACTCTGTGCAGCTCGTGTGTATGAGTAACGGAAAGCCTTATCCCACTCCGGTCATCACCCCCACCATCCCATGTAGCCTAGCATCGGGCACCACGGGGTGCAAGACCAAGCCGCTGCTGCCACTTGTGGGCTCCAGCAGTATTGGTATTGACCAATAATGGCCGGAGTCTCCGATCCGGGAACTTCCCCCTTGCGGTCGCGTAGGCCCGAGACGAGCACAGTGGAGGAGGCGGTTACAAACTAGTAGCTCTGCACACGATCCCACTTGGCTCCTGAAAAACGCCCTTCGTGATGATCTGTCCCGTGAACGCATCGAAGCGGATACCTTCGATGATATCGTACAGGTACGTGCATCCTGTTCCCTCTTCAAAACCCTCACCCACATACCTGCCTAGTGTCAAAACGTAGATTGCGTTCGTATGCAAGGAGTCGGAGTTCTCACCTTCTCTCCAGGCAAGCGAACGATAACGATCCGATCGATCCCAGCGGAAACCTTGAGCCAGTGCGACCTGCTCGAACTCCTTCAAGTTCATCGCAGACGTGCTCTGCACAGCTGGCACTGAAAGAAGACCATTAATAGGTTCTTCTACTACAAGTAGACCGGATGGGTCAAGAGCAAATCGGATCGTTGTTCCACCCTCCCATTTATCAAGGCAGATCTCGTACTCGAAGTAGCAGTATTGCGGTCGGGTGGACACTAAGTGTCTATCGGACCAAGCCATGATACTATCACCGGATAGGTAGATGTAGTCAGACAGGTCATGGTGTACCTGCTCTTCGGAATAGACGTATTTATCAAATACACGCTTACCCAACCGACTGATCACAACAGAGTCAGCCATGCTGTGGTATCGCTTCCAGTACTGCTCATTGATGACCTGCGACCGGGCAGCTAGAGGAAGGCAAGCAACGAAAATGACCAGAACAACCGTGAACCACGCTACGCTCGCTGGATCAGGATCATGGTGACCCCTATGATGAGGTCCGGCCTGTATTCCTGAGCGTTGGTCCATCCGAAACCAAGTTACGTATCCCCCCAAAAACCACTACGGCTCTGCAGCCAGTGACCATGCTTTCTATGCAGCGTGAGTATCCCACTCGTGAAAGCCGCAAGCCCCGATCACGCTACGTTCTTCATCTCCTCCTCGAAGATCCCCAGCACGATGTCCAGCGCATGCAAGCGGGCTTCGGCCAGATCGGTGTACCAGCGGCTGCCGATGTCGACGGGGTGGCTCTTGATCTTCAAGGTGATGTCGTAACCGATCGGGTCATCAGTGGCCGAGGCGTCGTCCTCGAAGACCATGGTGCTGTGGATCACGAAATCGCGCTTGCCCAAGAAGGTGATCAGGTCAGCGACCACATCCTCCTCTTTGCCGGGCTTCCAGTATTTCGATAAACGGAAACGCTCGGCCGTAAGCGGGAAGCGCTCGCTCAGCTGATCGAAAGGAAGGGTGTAGGCAGTGCTCACAGTGATGCTATCAAATGACAGCATCAAACCTACGCAGAATGGGTCGGCACAGGTTGGACTGCACTACAATGGGATCTCGTTCCCGGCGCAATCCGACCGTGTAGTCGAGGTACTGGTGGGAGCCTTCGCCCACCACCTTCACCCATTTCTTCCAGCGCCACCACCATTTGTGCTGGATGCTGGGCAGGCCCTTGGTGAAGTAGGCCGCTAGGAAAGGGTGTACGCTGAGGGTGAGGCCGCTCATCTGCTTCTGCTTCAGCGCCACCTCGATCTTGCGCCGGCCCCAACTCTTCTCGCGGAACTTGCTGATGGCGAAGTGCTCAACGAATCGGGCTTCGTTCAAATAGCCTTCGCCGATGAGTTGGCTGATGATGGGCTCGATCTCACAGGTCGGGACTTCCCAGGCGTAGAGCTTGTCGCGCACCTGGTGCTGGCAACGCTCTTGGCGGGCGCAGTAGTTGCGGGCTTTGGGGAGCGGCTCGGACGATGATGGCTTCTTCGGCATTTAAAGGAAGCTCAACGTACGAAAGACCTTGTGCGTATAAATCGGCACGAACGATTCCACACCTTAATTACACTAGGGCAAAACCAAACTGGAACTTTGCTTGCGTAAAGTACCACTGGAAAGCACACGTAAGCTAGCGTTCATCAGGAATGACAGGTGAATCTCATCGGACGACCAACCTCTGAGTCCATGTCCCACTCCGCGCTAACACGGAAACCAAATAAATCCCATTCGGATAAGTGGTCATATCCAAGCGTATGGTTCCACCTACGAATCTCTCCTGGGAGAGGACACGACCCGAAATATCCGTCAATATCAACATAGCACCTTCGCTTGGAACGGACAAACGAACATCCAACAACCCATCCGTCGGATTGGGGAAGACCGAAAACGGCACGGCCGAAGGCTCTTCGCCCAGCCCCACGTTCTCGACAATTATGGTCTGCGCAGTATTTGTCTCCACCGGAGCGTTGAAATCAAAGAAGATGGAGGCGCTACTGAGTATTAAATCACCAAGTAGCAAGGCATCTGAGGCATTGATCCTGTAGCGGACAGAACCATGGCTCTCCTCCTCATTCGTATTCGAGTCGGGAAGGAGGATGTTGTTGAAATTGAACCACATCGTGCTGGTCTCGTTGCTGAATTCCAGTTCGACAGGATGTGAGGACGATATCAATTGAAAGCTGGATCTAACGACCGAGCTTGGCAACGGGCTCGCGATGGAGACCGTAAAGGCTGTGTCATTCCCGGTATTCTGGAAACGAATGAGGTATTCCAAGGCAGCAGGGCCCACCAATTCATCTGCCTCCAACTCGGTCCTATCAACGGTAATATCATTGGGATCGAAAGACCCTGTAACATGGACCGGCCAATGCGCACTATTGTCTGCAGGAACGGCATCATATACCACGGGGAACACCTTGGCCTCAGCCGGGATGATGGTGCCTACCGGTACGAAGAAACTGACCTCGACGTTGACCGAAATAGTTCCCTCCTCCAATGGCTGGAGAAGGGGCAATTGCCAAACAAGAGAATCTGCACTGATCTGGTCCGGAGTGATCGATGCCGAAATGAAAATGAGCAGTGGATCCTTGAAATAAACAACTGTTGGCGCGATGGAGGTGGTACCTACGTTCCTGAAATGAATTTCAAGTTCTGCATTGAACCCGGGTCGGAAGAAGGTCGCTGGTGAAATGAACACCGCAAGGTCTTCTGCGCTGCCGATGGGTTGAAGTGCAAAATCATTACCAACACTAGTCTGACCCGGACCTGCTAAAACCGCCGTGTGCGATACCGGAACAGGCTCGTAGTGCGCGAGATAGGACGGCGCTACCTGGTAGGTACCGGGCCCAAAGACGAAAAGATCGTATGCGCCACTTGGACCCGTCAGCGTCATAGCCTCATCACCATTCCCTATCACTGGGAAATTGTGCAGCGCTGGTTCACCATTGTCTTGCCCCGAATTTCCATTCATATCAGCAAATACACGACCAATAATACTGTTGTAATTCCTTCCCAGTTTGACAACATAGTAATCATGATCTCCATGATTGTCCGGAACCATGAAGTCGCTTGAGGAAGTGCCCCCAACAACGACAAAACCCATATCTGCTGTGACTTTGATCGCATTGGGAATGTCCTCAGCCCCTCCGCCAAAATGCTGATTCCATTGCATTGTGCCGTCCTGATCGATCGCTACCACCCAATAATCATGACCCCCAAGGGTATTCGCGCCCAATTCAATTTTGGCAGCGAATACGTATCCACCGCCCTCCACAGGGGCTATCGAGGTGCCATAGGAGGATGCACTGCCCGCGCCGTATGAGCGCTCCCATTCCAAACCACCGCTTGCATTCAGCTTGACCACCCATACTCCCCCTGCGGAAGGCTCTGAAACATCCCCATCGTTGGAGTCAGACTCCGCCAATACGATACAGCCACCATCAGGAGTCGCCTTCACATCGTGAGCTATATCGCGTATGGACCCGCCCAAGGCCTTTTGCCACAAAAGGTCACCGTTCACATCGATCTTAATGACCCAGCTTTCATAGTTACCGTGCGACCCTGATATATCCCCATCATCCGATTGGGTCAAGCCAGCCACAACGTAGCCGCCATCGGTCGTCGCAGTTACCGCATGTGCTTCATCCCAAAGTGTACCGCCATAGGTGCGTTGCCATTGCATGGCTCCCTGCTCATCTAGTTTCAAGATCCAAAATTCCCCATAAGTGTGCTGCGCGATCACGTCACCGTCCGTCGACCTAGCATGACCTACGACGATGTACCCACCGTTGCTGGCAGGAATCACGTCCCAAGCTTCATCTTCATCACTGCCACCATAGGTACGCTCCCATTCCAAGTTGCCGGTATAATCAACCTTGACGACCCAAAAGTCCGAGCTGCCACTAGAACTAGTCACATCGCCATCGGCGGATCTGGCGGATCCAACCAGTACAAAGCCTCCATCGCTGGCTTGGGTCATAGCATACGGTTCTTCATCCTGTGTCCCACCAAAACAGCGCTGCCATTGGGGCTCACCCGCTGCATCCAATTTCAACAACCAGTAGTCCATGAGGTACTGATCGGCAATGAGATTGAAATGATTCCCGGACACATCTCCATCCTCGACCTGACCCAGTGCTGATAGATTCTGAGTTGAACCAAGGACCAGATATCCATTGTCCGGGGTTTGGATCACATCCTTGGCGACCTCATCCCCACTACTTCCATAGCACTTCGCCCATTGGAGCGTGACAGGATCCTGTGCTACACTTGAATGGTGGGATAAACCAAAAACCGCAGTAATAATGGCAAGGAAGACTTGCTTCATTTTCTTGGGCGCTTTATGAGGTCAACGCTAATGTACAGATCCCCGGCCCAAGGACTTCGCAACAATGACCCTGAAAGGGATTCGAAACCTCGCGATCGGTGGATTCGGAAACGCGAGACTTAACTACAATGGAATCTCGTTCCCGGCACCGTCCTGCACCGTGTAGTCGAGGTACTGGTGAGAGCCTTCGCCCACCACCTTCACCCATTTCTTCCAGCGCCACCACCATTTATGCTGGATGCTGGGCAGGCCCTTGGTGAAGTAGGCCGCAAGGAAAGGGTGCACGCTGAGGGTGAGGCCGCTCATCTGCTTTTCGCCGTGCAGGTAGTTGAGGGCGTTCTCGATCTGGTCGGCGATCAGGACCGGGGCGCTCACTTCGCCGGTGCCGCTGCACGTGGGGCAACTCTCGCTGGTGTCGATCTCCGTTTCGGGCCGCACGCGCTGGCGGGTGAGCTCGATGACGCCGAAGCGGCTTGGAGGCAATACGTTGTGCTTGGCCTTGTCGTCGGCCATGGCATCCTTCAGGGCCTTGTGCAGGGTGCGGCGGTTCTCGGCTTCGTAGAGGTCGATGAAGTCGATGCAGATGATGCCGCCCATGTCGCGCAGCTTCAGCAAGCGGGCGATCTCGATGGCGGCTTCCACGTTGATGTCCAACGCGTTCTTCTCCTGGGCCTGGTTGCCACCCTTGCGGCTGCCACTGTTCACGTCGACCACGTGCATGGCCTCCGTTTTCTCGATGATGAGGTAGGCCCCGCTGGTGAGCATCACTTGCTTACCGAAGGCCTGCTTGATCTGCTTGTTGACCCCGAAATGATCGAAGATGTCGAGCTTGTTCTTGTAGTGCTTGACGATGTCCTTCTTCTCCGGCGCGGTCTTCTCCAAGGTCTGGTAGATCTCCTCGGCGAGAAGCTCATCGTCCACATGGATGCTGGTGAAATCCTTGTTGAGCACATCGCGCAGCACGGCGCTGGTGCGGTCGATCTCGCCCAACACCTTCTTGGGCGCCTGTGCATTGCGCAGGTTGCGGAACATGGTGTCCCACCGGCCCATCAAGGTCTTCAGGTCGGCCTCGAGGTCCTCGGTGCGCTTGCCCTCGGCGTTGGTGCGGATGATGACGCCGAAGCCCTTGGGCTTGATGGCCACCATGAGCTCCTTGAGGCGCTTGCGTTCCACCTCGTCGGTGATGCGCGAGGAGATGCTGGTCTTGTTGATGAAGGGAACCAACACCATGTAGCGCCCGGCCAAGGTGACCTCGGCCGTGAGGCGTGGCCCCTTGGTGCTGATGGGTTCCTTGGCGATCTGCACCAGAATGCTCTGGCTGGCGCTGAGGACGTCGGCGAGCTTCCCTTCCTTGGGGATGTCGGTGTCGAGCTTCCAGTCCTCCAACAGGCTGCTGGTAACGGTGCCGCTGACGGCGCCCTTGGCGAACTTGTAGGAGTTGCGGTACTGCGGCCCGAGGTCGAAGTAGTGCAGGAAAGCATCCTTCTCGTGCCCCACATCCACGAAGGCGGCGTTGAGGCCGGGGGCCACTTTGCGCACCTTGGCGAGGTAGACATCGCCCACGGCAAAGCCGCGCTCGGTCCGTTCGCGATGCAGTTCAGCAAGCACCTTGTCCTTCATGAGGGCAAGTGCTACTTCACCGTTACCGGAACGGATGATGAGATCGATGTTCACGCTCGAATGTGGGATATGGAAGGTCGGTACCGGAAACCGGCACCCTGTGCACAGGCCACAGGCCCGGGGAAATGCTCCCCAGGCCTACGCCGATGCACGATCCGAAGGACCTAGCGGTTCTTCTTCTTGTGGCGATTCTTCCGCAAGCGCTTCTTGCGCTTGTGCGTGGCCATCTTGTGACGCTTCCTTTTCTTACCGCAGGGCATGTTGCTCCTTTATTTAACGTTCTCCAATTCCAGCAGGAACCGATCCACTCCGTTGAGCATAGCGGTATCCTGCGTCAGTGTCTTGTACTTCTTCAAGCTCGCGATCGCTTGGGCATTGCTGTCCAAGGTCGCGTAGGTGCGCCCCAAATAGAACCAGGCATCCGGGTAGTTCTCCGGGTCCAGTGCCAACACCTTCTGGAAGCGTTCCAGGGCTTTCGGGTATTGGCCGCTCTGGATGGAGAAGAGACCGAGGTTCCAATGTGCTTCCACATTGTCCGGGTCCTCTTCCAGGATCTCGCGCAGCATCATGATACCACGCATGGGGTCCTGTCCGTTCACCAAGGCCACTGCTTCGGCGGTCTTCGCCTTGGCGGGGTCCATGGCTTGGGCTGCCACTGGTTGCTTCCCGGCTGGTGTGCGGGGCGCCAACATCAAAAGAACGATCACCACCAACGCACCGAGGAGGGCAAGCAATTGCGGCTTCTTGAAGCCTGCCATTGCTTACTGGGCCACGGGGCGGTTCTTCACCTTATCGACGAACGTGTCGGCCGGTTTGAACGCCGGCACATCGTGCGCCGGAATGATGATGGTGGTGTTGCGGGCCAGGATCCTTCCGGTCTTCTGTGCCCTGCGCTTCACCACGAAGCTCCCGAACCCCCGCAGGTGGACGTTCTCGCCTTTCTCAAGACTGCCTTTCACCTCTTCCATGAACGCCTCCACCGTGGTGAGTACCACGTTGCGTTCGATCCCGGTCTTCTTCGAGATGATGCCGACCAACTCTGCCTTAGTCATAACCCTGCTTCGGTTTGGGGCGGCAAATATAGCCTTTCAGGTGGATCGCGCAACCGATCTTTGCGCCTGTATGTCAACCGCTTGGTTCACAAAGGCCCTGCTCCCCTGGTACGCCGAGCACCGGCGGCCCCTGCCGTGGCGGCAAACCCGCGATCCGTACCGCATCTGGCTCAGTGAGGTGATCCTGCAGCAGACCCGGGTGGACCAAGGCATGGCCTACTGGCACCGTTTCGTGGAGCGCTACCCCACCGTGGCCCAGCTGGCAGCCGCACCGGAGGACGACGTGCTGCGGCTGTGGCAAGGGCTGGGCTACTACAGCCGCGCCCGCAACCTGCGCTCCGCCGCCCTGCAAGTGGTGAAGGACCACGGCGGGGAATTCCCAGCGGGGTATGACCAACTGAAGGGGCTGAAAGGCGTGGGAGAATACACCGCAGCGGCCATTGGGTCCATCTCATTCGGCCTGGTGGAGCCCGTGGTAGATGGCAACGTGTACCGGGTGCTGGCGCGGGTGTTCGGCATCGGCACCCCGATCGACAGCACCGCCGGGCGGAAGGAATTCCGGGCCTTGGCCGCCACTTTGATGGACCCAAAGCAGCCGGGAGACCACAACCAAGCGGTGATGGAGCTCGGGGCCACCGTCTGCACCCCGAAGAAACCGTTGTGCGGTAAATGTCCGTTGGCCGGGAAGTGCATCGCGCGGAAGACCGACCGCATCGCCGAACTGCCTTACAAGGCGGAGAAGACGAAAACACGCACCCGGGACTTCAACTACCTGCACATCGAGGGAAAGGGCGGCATCGTCCTCACCCAAAGGACCAGCAAGGACATTTGGCAAGGGCTATGGGAGCTGCCGCTGATCGAGACGGAAAAGGCGACGAAGCCGAAACGCATGGCTGCTGAACTGGAGCAACGCTATGGACCGGGCTGGAAGGTGACCGGAATCCACGGGCCGGTGAAACAGGTGCTCAGCCACCAAGTGATCCAGGCGGTGTTCTGGAAGGTGACTGTACCGAAGGGCACCTCCCTCCCCAAGGAATGGGTACTGGTGAAATGGGAAGCGGTGGATCGCTACGGGCTGCACCGTTTGATGGAGCGGTACCTGGGGGATCAGCTCACCGGACGCCCTGCCTGAGGGAACCGTTATCTTCGTCCTCCTATCTACTGAACAATGGCCGGAGTGAACAAAGTGATCCTGATCGGGAACCTCGGTGCCGATCCCGAAGTACGTCATCTACAGAACGGTGCCAGTGTAGCCAACTTCCGGTTGGCGACCAGCGAAACCTACAAGGACAAGACCACGGGCGAGCGCCGCGAACAGACCGAGTGGCACAATGTGGTGGCTTGGCGCGGCTTGGCGGAGATCACCGAGAAATACCTGCGCAAAGGCAGCAAGGTGTATGTGGAAGGCAAGCTGCGCACCCGCCAATGGCAGGACAAGGACAACAACACGCGCTACACCACGGAGATCGTGGCCGACGAGATGACGTTGTTGGACCGCGCGAATACCGAAGGCGGCGCACAACAGGCCCAACAAGCTCCTGCGCGCCAGGCGGCACCGGCCAACCAGCCGATGGCCGCGAGCAGTGGTGCGATGGATAACGATGACACGGACGATCTACCGTTCTAAGTGGAGCCCCCTTCTCCTTTGCTTTTGAACATCGCGCTTCAGATGAAAGCGCTGGAACCCGGCACCGCATTGGTGCTGGTGGTGATCGCGTTGTTGCTGGTGATCTCGGCCGCGATGTCGGCCAGTGAAGTGGCGCTTTTCTCCCTCTCCCCTACCCAATTGCGCGACGTGCAGGAGCGCGGCGGCACGGCCGGGCAACGGGTCATGGACCTGCTCGCCAAACCCCGGCGCTTGTTGGCCACGATCCTGATCGCGAACAACTTCGTGAACGTGGGCATCGTGATCCTGAGCACTGTCGCGGTATCGGATCTGGTGTATCTGGAACGACTTCCGACGTACATGGTCTTCGGCATTCAAGTGATCGCAGTGACCTTCCTTCTGCTGCTCATCGGCGAAGTGATCCCGAAGGTCTACGCCACCTCGCAACCCGTGCGCGTGGCCCAGTTGATGTCGGGCCCGCTGCTCACCTTGCGCTGGCTCTTCAAGCCGATAAGTGAGACCTTGGTCCGCAGCACTACCTTCATCGAGAAGCGCTACCGCAAGCGTTCGGGGCAGAACATCTCGGTGGATTCCTTGGGGCATGCGCTCGACCTCACGAAGGATTCGAGCACCACGGACGAGGAGCAACGGATCCTGCGCGGCATCGTCAAGTTCGGCAACTTCGAAGTGCGCCAAGTGATGCGCCCGCGCACGGAGATGATCGCCTTTGACAAGGAGATCGATTTCAAGCAGCTGTTGGCGGCGATCGTGGAGAGCGGGTTCTCACGTGTGCCGATCTTTGAAGAGACCCCGGACCGCGTGATCGGCATCCTCTATATCAAGGACGTGGTGCCGCACTTGGACAAGACCGTTTTCGATTGGCATACTCTCTTGCGCGATCCATACTTCGTGCCGGAGAGCAAGAAGTTGGATGACCTGCTGAAGGAATTCCAATCGGAGAAAGTGCACTTGGCCGTCGTGATCGACGAGTACGGCGGCACCAGCGGCATCATCACCTTGGAAGATGTGATCGAAGAGATCGTCGGCGACATCACCGACGAGTACGACGACGAGAACCTCTTCTACAGCAAGCTCGACGACCACACGTGGGTATTCGAAGGCAAGACCGCATTGACCGATGTGTACCGCGTGATGGGGATCGACGGCGAAGCGATCGAGGACAACAAGGGCGACAGTGGCACCCTCGGAGGCTTCGTGCTGGAGCTCACCGGACGCATACCGAAGAAGGGCGAACGCGTGGAGTTCCGTAACTTCACTTTCGTGGTGGAGGGCTCGGACAATAAGCGGGTGCGTCGGGTAAAAGTGATCATGCGCGATGAGGGCAAAGGGTAGTGTGCTGCTCTTCGCGGTGCTCCTGTGCGGTTGTACCGAGGACCCTGTTCCCAAGCCACGTGCCTACTTCCGCATCGACCTACCGGAACAGACGTATCGCACATGGACCGATAGCGCGACCTTCTCGGCCGAGCTACCGAGCTATGCCAAAGTGGGCGTGCGCGACACGAAGAACGATGCACGTTGGTTCGATGTGCGCTTTCCCGGACAGCGTGCCACGGTGCACTTGACCTGGTCGCCTGTCGGTGATCAATTGCAGGAACTGATCGAGGATGCACACCTCTTCAAGAACACGCACCAAGTGAAGGCCGCCCGCATCGGCAGCGAACGCGTTCTGCGCGATAGCGCGAGGGTCTTCGGCAACGTGTATGATGTGGACGGTGATGTCGCCAGCCCGCTCGTCTTCTACCTCACCGACAGCACGGACAACTTCCTCTACGGCGCCTTGTACTTCGATGCGCGCCCCAATGCCGATTCGTTGGCCCCGGTGAGCGATCGCATCCGCAGCGACATGCGGCACCTGATCGCTACGCTGGCTTGGCACTGACCCGGTTGCCCGTGCGGTGGATCGCCTTCAGCAGGATGGTGAGCAACACGAGCGCACCGAGTTGATGCAGCACACCCAAGGTCACGTTCACGTGCGATAGCAGCGTGGATACGCCGAGTGCGAATTGGACGAGCACACCAACGAGCATCGCCCACCACACGGTCTCCATGGTCGACTCCCTGCGGAAGACAAGACCGAAGACGATGAAACCCAAGGCCACGAGGTAGGCCAAATTGCGGTGAATGAACTGCACCCCGTCGCGGTGGTCGGAGAGGTCGGTGACGAGATCACCGAAAGCGTGCACATTCTCCGGCATGAACTCGCCGTTCATGCTCGGCCACGTGTTGTACATGTGTCCGGCATCGAGCCCTGCGGTGAAGGCGCCCCAGACGATCTGCAGAACGAGAAGGACGAGCAGCACACGAGCCCATGGAGCCGGCGAGTTGCCATTGCCCTTTAAGGATGCCCTGCCCGAGCGGATATCGAAGACCGTCCACAGCACCAGCGCGAACACGGAGAAGGCGGCCATGAGGTGGACTGCGAGTCGGTAGTGGCTCACATCGGGGTTCTGCTCCAAGCCACTCGACACCATGAACCAGCCCAAGGCACCCACCAGCCCGCCGCCGATGAGGATGGCCCACGAGCGCTTCAAGAGCCAGCCCTTCAAAAGTCCTTTACGCCAGAACATGATGAAGGGGAACGCGAAGACCAAACCCATGAGGCGGCCCCAATTGCGGTGCAGGAACTCCCAGAAGAAGATCTGCTTGAAGCCGGCCAGATCCATGTCGAAGTTCTTCAGCGTGTATTCCGGGATCGCCTTGTACTGTTCGAAGGCTACATTCCAATCCGCATCGTTCAGCGGCGGTATCGCACCCATGATCGGATCCCACACCGTGATGCTGAGCCCGCTACCCGTGAGCCGGGTGATGCCACCGATCACCACCATGCAGGCGATCATGATGCAGCCCGTGATCAACCAGATCACCACCGGTGTGTACCGTCCCCGCTCCGCTCTCTCCATTCGTGCCGCGAAACTATCAATGCCGTGGCTTGCGCTTGTCCCGAACGTGTAAAAGAAAAGGGAGGGACAACGCCCTCCCAACTAACGTTCGAACGCTTCGTAGGTTCAAAGACGCAGCATGTGCGATAGGAACGCGAGGAAACCAGGCAGGAGGACGGCCGCTGGAGCCAGCACACTCACACGGTTCTCTTCGGAAACTTGCTTCGTTCCCTCACCGACCGTGCCGGCACCTTGGACCTGCTTGGTCACCTTCACGGCGAGCACCTTGTATTGTCCGTCGTGCAACTGCTGGATCGCTTCGATCATCTGGGCATCGGTCACCTTACTTTCGTCGTAGGTCACGATGGCGTGGTCCTGCTCCTCCCCTTCCACGAATGCGATCTCGGTGGAAGCGACACCGGGCAACTTGGCCAAGGCCTTCTTGATCGCGCCGCCGCACATCATTTCACAGCTCATACCATCGATGCTGATGTCGGCTGTGGTGACCGGGGTACCGCTGGCAACAGCAACCTCCTCCACAGTACGTTCAATACCAACCGGAAGCGGCGCATCGGCCATCGGGGTGCTCCGGCTGCAGGAGAAGAGAAGTGTAGCAGCAAATGGAAGAAGAAGACGGAAGTCCATGGTTGAAGGTGGTTGCTCGAATAGGACGGTCAACGTACCGAAGAGGTTACAAAGATAGCATCGGTGCCCGCCCGATATCTTCGCGCCCCACATGTTCAAAGGGACTGACCGCCGGACCGTCTGGTCCCTTCTGCTCATCCTCGCCTTCATCTGGGGCAGTTCGTTCATCCTGATGAAGCGCGGGCTGTTCCACGATGGCGTCCAGGTCCTTTCCGCCTACCAAGTAGCGACCAGCCGGTTGGCGATCGCGTGGCTCGTACTTTCTCCGGTGCTGTTCCGGCATTTGAAGTTTATGCCGAAGCATTGGCTGCCCCTCCTCGGCACCGGACTGCTCGGCAACGGCATACCTGCCTTCCTGTTCGCAACGGCGCAATCCCGGATCGATAGTTCGCTTTCGGGCATGCTCAACAGCCTTACTCCACTGATGACGCTCATCGTCGGCGTGCTCCTGTTCGGCACGCGGGTCCGGGTGATCCAGGTCGTTGGTATCCTCGTTGGCTTGACGGGTGCGATCGGTCTCATTCTCGTGAAGAAAGGCGATGGACTACCGGCTTGGTCGGCCTATGCCATCATGCCCATGATGGGTGCGGTGTGCTATGGCATCAGCGGCAACATCGTGAAGCGCTACCTCTATTCACTTCCACCGGTCGCCACATCGGCACTAGCGCTCACCTTCGTTGGGCCGATCTGCATCGGCCTGGCTCTGGGAAGCGGTCTTCCGGAAACACTACGAACGACACCGCACGCCTGGTCGGCCTTGGGCTATGTGGCCTTGCTGGCCAGCTTGAGCTCCGCATTCGCGCTGGTGTTGTGGAACGTGCTCTTGCAGCGGACCACGGCCTTGCATGCATCGTCCGTCACCTACCTGATGCCTGTGGTCGCCATTGCCTGGGGTGTACTCGACGGTGAGCACATCGGACTTCCTCAACTGGCCATGATCGGGGCGGTCCTGAGCGGCGTGTACTTGGTGAACAGCTCGAGGTATCAGACCTAGGGCACCTGTATCCGGCGCGGTCGCCATCTTTGCGGCATGTACGAGGGCAAGAAAGTCGTTGTGGTGCTGCCAGCCTATCGCGCCGCACGCACGTTGAAACAGACCTACGACGAGATCCCCTTCCCGATGGTGGATGAGGTGGTACTCGTGGACGACAAGAGCCCGGACAATACCGTGGACGTGGCGCGCGAACTGGGCATCCGGCACATCGTGATCCACGAGGTGAACAAAGGATACGGCGGCAACCAGAAGAGCTGCTACGACAAGGCGAAGGAGCTGAGCGCCGACATCGTGGTGATGTTGCACCCCGATTACCAGTATACACCCAAGTTGCTCGTGAGCATGGTCGCTTTGATCGGCAACGGACTCTACCCCGTTGTGTTCGGGTCGCGCATTCTCGGCGGCGGTGCGCTCAAGGGTGGCATGCCCATATACAAGTACATCGCCAACCGCATGCTCACCCTCACGCAGAACCTGCTGATGGGCGAGAAGCTGAGCGAGTACCACACGGGTTACCGCGCCTTCGGAAGAGACGTCCTTGACGCCTGTGACTATCACCAGTGCTCGGACGACTTCGTGTTCGACAACCAGATGATCGGGCAGATCTTCTGGCATCGGTTCGAGATCGCCGAGATCACCTGCCCGACGAAGTACTTCGACGATGCAAGCAGCATCAATTTCAGCCGCAGCATGACCTATGGTCTGGGGGTGTTGCGTGTGAGCTGGCGCTACTTCCTGGCGCGCACGGGTATCCTTCGTTGGGATCTGCTCGGCAAGCGCTGATCGCGGGCCGCTACCTTCGGGCCATGCCATCGCGCGGTCGCACCCAGTTGATCATCGTTGCACTTGCGCTGCTGTTCTTCGTACCCGGCTTGGGCGCCGTGCATCTGTTCGATTGGGACGAGATCAATTTCGCGGAGATCGCGCGGGAGATGGTCATCACCGGCAATTGGGGCCAGCCGCAGATCGACTTCCTCCCCTTCCACGAAAAGCCGCCGCTCTTCATCTGGATGCAGGCACTGAGCATGAAGGTGTTCGGCATCGGCGAATTCGCGGCACGCTTTCCCAATGCGCTCTGCGGCGTGTTGACCCTGTTGGTCCTGTATCGGATCGGTGATCAACTACGGGGCAAAGTATTCGGGATGCTGTGGTCCTTGGCCTACTTCGGGTCCATCCTACCGCACCTCTATTTCCGTAGCGGCATCATCGACCCGTGGTTCAACCTGTTCATCTTCCTCGGCATCCACGCGCTGATCACACTGGTCCTATGCGACCCGGACCGAAGGCCTGGCACTTTGAATGCGCGCAGCGATGGCAAGGCGGCACTCGTCGGTCTGTTCTTCGGCCTGGCCATATTGACGAAAGGCCCCGTGGGCGTGTTAATCCCGTTGCTCGTGCTCATCGTTCATTGGGTGATGGGTCGCTTCAGACCCGTGCTCCGTTGGCGACGCATCGGCATCATCGTGGGCTCCACGGCGATCACGGCAGGCGCATGGGCTTTGGTGGATCTCCTTCGCCATGGCCCGGATTTCATCGTTGGTTTCTTCTGGCGTCAAGTGGCCTTGCTCTCCTCGGAGGATGCGGGTCATGGCGGTTTCATGGGCTATCATTTCGTGGTGCTGCTGATCGGCTGTTTCCCAGCATCGGTGTTCGCGATCCAAGACATGATCCGCCCGGCAGGTCGCCGAAAAGCAGACTTAGAAACATCGAACGAAGAGCAACATCAAAGGCGGGGATCCAGCGCAGCAGCAAGCAACTACCGAAAGTGGATGCTGATACTGTTCTGGGTCGTGCTGATCCTGTTCAGCTTGGTGAAGACCAAGATCGTTCACTACAGCAGCCTGTGCTACTTCCCGCTCACCTATCTCGCAGCTCTTCAACTCGAACGGATCTGGAAACAACGGGCCGGCTTCGGTTGGTCACGCTTCTTGCTCGGCGGCCTTGGAACGTTGATCGCGCTGATCTTCATCGTCGTTCCATTCGTGGGCATGAACATCGACACCATCAAGCCTTTGTTCGCGAAGGACCCGTTCGCTCTGGGCAACTTGGATGCCGCTGTGCATTGGTCGGGTCTGGAAGCCATCGCTGGGATGGTATTGCTTTCGACCTTGCTGATCGGGCATTGGCTGCACGTCCATTCGCGCTACCGTCAAAGCCTGCTCGTTATGTTCGGAGGCACGGCACTCTTCATCACAACGACGCTGTTCTTCTTCATCAACCGCATCGAAGGGTATTCGCAACGCGCTGCGATCGACTTCTTCGAAGCACGCCAAGATGAGACCTGTTACGTGATCACGAAGAACTACAAGAGCTACGCGCAACTCTTCTACACCCGCAAGCAACCGGTCAACGATCCGCGGGCCCACGATGAAAAGTGGTTGCTCTACGGCGCCATCGATCGACCGGTTCATGTGGTGTGCAAGATCACGTCCGCGGAGGAGATCGGATCGATCCGGACCTTGACGGAGATCGAGCGCAAGAACGGTTTCGTCTTCTACGTTCGACGCCCCTAGGATATTCGGGACCAGGCGGTTAGCTTTCGGACAAATACCCCCCCACATGGCATACCGATACGCTTTCCTGGCGTTGCTGATCGCCTCCTTCTCCGCCACGTCCATCCTATCGGCACAGGGAGATACCTGCACCACCGCCCTGCAGGTCGTCACAGGAGTTCACCTTGCGGATGGACCCAACTCCGGCGACCCGGGACCATCGTGCGGCGGTGGTACGAATGGCGACTGGTACTTGTACACCGCAACGTTCACAGGAACGATCACGATCACCAGCTGTCACCCACTGAATGATAACCTCTCGTACGATACGTACCTCAAGGTCTTCACTGGAACATGCGATGCACTCACTTGTGTCGGTTACAATGATGATATGGCGCAATCCGGCCAGACCTGTCCATCGAACATCTTCGCGTCCTACATGGAAGTGAATGTGACGGCCGGTCAGAGCTACTTCATCGTTTGGACCAAAACCTTCGCCAGCATTCCCTTCCACTGGGAACTGAACGAATGCGCTGGTACGGTGACGGGTGCGACGTACATGGACAACAATGACAACGGTGTGCGTGATCCCGGGGAGGTCCATGCACCGGCGATGCTGCTGGTGCAGCCAGGCGACCATCATGTCTACTCCGGTAATGATCCGCACTCCTTCTGCACAGACTTGGGTGCACACACCATCACCGTTCCGTCGCCGCCACTGTATCACACCGTGGTGCCGGGGTCGCAGTCGTACACGATCGCCGCACAAGGCGACCAGATCACAGGAATGGACTTCGGTTTCCAAGCTGTACCGGGCATCTATGATGGTGCCGTGGATCTGTGGGGATGGAACCCATGGATCGGGAACAACACCACCATGCACATCAACTACGCGAACATCGGGACCGAGGACATCACCCCAACGGTGGCCCTCACCTTGGACCCCTTGCTGTCCTTCGTGTCCGCCACGACGACACCCACAAGCACGAGTGGTCAGGTGATTTCCTGGACCCTTCCGATTCTGGCGCCGGGCAACAGCGGCAGCATCACCGTTACCATCCTTTGCAGCACCAACGCAGCCCCGAACGAGCCCATATTGAACTATGTACAGTTGACCATAGCGGAAACGGACATCAACTTGGCGAACAACTCCGACGACCTGCATGGCCATGCAACGACCTCCTTCGACCCGAATGACAAGGCCGTGAGCGAAGAGATCATCTCGCCTCAAGAGGTCGCGGACCAGAGATCATTGGAGTACACCGTTCGTTTCCAGAACACCGGTTCAGCTCCTGCCGTGAACGTGGTGATCAAGGACAGCCTCGATTCCGATTGGGATCTGAACACCTTCGAGATGGTCGGGGCCACACATCCGTTCACGCTTACGGTGAACGATGCAGTGGCCATCTGGACCTTCGCCAACATCATGCTCCCCACCGAGGACAGCGATGCGCTCGGCAGCCAAGGCAGCTTCCAATACCGGATGGCCCCGAAGACAAGCCTGAACTTGGGTGGACAACTCACCAACCGCGCGGACATCTACTTCGACTACAACGAGCCTGTGCTGACCAACACCACTTTGACCACCGTGGCCTTGAACACAGGGTTGACAGAAAATGCGCTGGGCAGTGGCTTGTTCGTCGCACCGTCACCGGGCAATGGACAAGTGTCCGTGCGCTGGGCCGATGGGCAGATGAACAACGGTCGGTTCACGGTACTGGATGCACTCGGCCGCACGGTGTACACGTCGCGAATGTCCAACGCGAACAACAACCGACAGATGGATCTTTCCTTCCTTCCCGAAGGCAGCTATGTGGCCCGGCTCGCTGGAACGCAGAGCGAGGTGTGGACCAGATTCATCATACAGCACTGATCTGAAGGACAGGTCTTGAACGGGCGCCTTAGGGCGCCCGTTCCTTTTATGCTCAATTTCGTCCCATGGATCTTTCCCACATCCTCACCCACCTCGGCGAAGACCGGGAAGCGGGCTACAATGCTGTGGTTCCCCCCATCGTGCAGAGCGGCAACTTCACCTATCCCACGGTGGCTGCCATGCGGGCCTTGGTGCAGCAAGAGATGGACAAGCCGCTTTACTCTCGCGGCTTCAACCCAACGGTAGGCATCCTGCGGAAGAAGATCGCCGCATTGGAACATGCCGAGGACGCCTTGGTCTTCAGCAGTGGCAGCGCAGCGATCGCATCGGCGGTGTTGAGTTTCGTGAAAGCGGGCGACCATATCGTGTGCGTGCACAAACCATACAGTTGGACCAAGAAGCTCCTCACGGAACTGCTTCCTCGGTTCGGGGTGGAGCACACCTTCGTGGATGGCACCGATGCGGAGAACTACCGCAGCGCGATCCGACCGAACACCACCTTCTTCATCCTCGAAAGTCCGAACTCGCTCACCTTCGAATTGCAGGATCTCGCGGCCGTGGTGACCATCGCAAGGGAGCACGGCATCCTCACCTTGTGTGACAACAGCTTCAACAGTCCACTGTTCCAGAACCCGATCGATCTCGGCATCGACATGGTCGCGCACAGTGCGACGAAGTACCTCAACGGACACAGCGATGTGGTAGCGGGCGCGTTGGCAGGAACACATGCACACATGCGCCAAGTGATGCAGAAGGAATTCATGACGCTCGGTGCGTGTCCGTCGCCACACGATGCCTGGTTGCTGATGCGTGGACTTCGAACACTGGAGCTGCGCGTGAACCGGAGCGCGGACAATGCCGAGAAGGTGGCCCACTTCCTTGAGGCGCATCCGAAGGTGAAGCGAACGCATTGGCCTTTCCTGGACAGCCACCCGCAACAGGCCTTGGCGAAACAGCAGATGAAACGCTGTGGCGGCTTGATGAGCATCGAACTGGACGCGCCTGACGAAGCAGCGGTTGAACGCTTCTGCGACAACCTCAAGACCTTCTTGATCGCGGTGAGCTGGGGCGGTTACGAGAGCCTGCAATGGCCCGTGTGCGCGCTGAAAGGACCCAGCGGTTACTATACCGATCTGCCTTTCACGATGGTGCGGTTGTACATCGGCTTGGAGGATCCAGACCTGCTGATCGCTGATCTCGAGCAGGCCTTGGCGCGGATGTGATACGCTCAAGGTTGACCTGTTCTCAAGCGGAACTTCAGCACAAGGTCCTTTGCCAAAGCCGCTTCAATCAAGCACTGGAGCGCCGCTGCATCCTGCACTTCTTCGCGAAGTCCATGCACGCGCAGTAGACTCTCTATGCGCACTTGATCAGGCGCATCGCTCGTCACCGTGCGCACGAGGTCGGCATTCGGCGTGCTGAACGTGGCACTCAATTCTGAGAGGTTCAAGAACTCCACTGGGTGATCGAAATGCAGATCGATGATGGAGCGGTCGGACTGCGCGAAGTCCCAATAGAACGGTAGATCACGATCCGCACCCGAGAAGCGATCTGGCGCCGCATGTCCGATGCAGGATGACAGATCCAAGGAGCGCACCTCATCTCCTTCGAGCAGGACAAAACCATCAAAAGCCGCATCGCGCGTGGCTTGGAATCGATACGGTGCCACGGAAGAATTCGACCGCACCTGCCATGCGCCATCGCCTTTTACGAAGGCTTGCTTCAGCACATCACCGTACTGTGGATCTACATGCGCATCCATGGATCCTAGCAGATATGCGGAACGACCAAGTGTACTGAACTGCCCACTCAACAACACGCGTGACCGGGCACGTACAGAACCGTTCCCTAACGCCACCTGCAGATCGGTCTCCAGCACGCGCATGTTCGCCTCGGAAGACGATTCCGGCAATTCATGGAAGAGCGGAGGTGGTGGAATATCAGCAACGAGCAGGTCGGACGTCATCAAGAGCGCATTCGTTCCTTGCCAATAGAACGGCAACTCGTTCGCCCACAGACCCATGGCCCCACGCTTAGGGTGCATCCAGAGGACCTGATCGTCGTCCCGCACCCCGAAGAGGAAGTCGTTGTCCCACATCGGTGTCATCCAGCCATCGTCCAAGCTACCGACGCGCTTGTCCATAAGGTATGCGGTGCTGTAACCGGCCTTTACGCCATACGCCAATTTGGAATACAGGTCGTATCGACTGATCTCGCGAATGCGTTCATCACTCACCTGATCGCCGATCCTCGCCAATCTCCGATCCACTTCTTGATACCAGAGGCTGTCGTTCTTGTAGGCGAAGTGTTCGGCGATGTAATTGTGCAAGGCCTCCATCTTCCGCGCGGTGGCTTCTTCCGGAAAACCGAGCGTCGTTCGATCCACGAAATCGTTGAATAGCTTGTTCTGTTGGTCGGGCACGTTCTTCATGGCCACCCGTTGCCACCAGATGGCACGTTCCTCGCGCTTGCGCAACACATAGATCCAGTATGGCTGTTGGAAAGGAAGACCGCTGAGACGATCGCGACGCCAGTAACGGAAATCCTCGGCAGCGAGCGTCACATCCACCTGGGGCAGATCCGCGCCCGGGCGTGCATTCACTTCATCCATGCAACCCGGTAGGTTCCGGTTCTCCCAGGTCAAGGTGGTCACATCGCCGTCTTCTTCAATGTGGTAGAAACTGGAAGTGCGAATGGAAAGACCGTGTTTCAAATGATAGCGCAGTGAGACCTGCTGATGACGGATGGGTAATTCACCGTGGAAGAAGATCCGCCAGTTGGTCAAGCGCGCCCAATTGTCCATCCATTGGAAGCCGCGCCAGCCGGTCGTTCGATTTCCGTTCACATCATACGGCACCATGTACTTCCAGCGGATCTCGACCACATCGCCGGGCACGATGGATTGCAGATCGAGCACATTGGTCCACGCCGACTCCATGGTCCGGAAGGTCTGCACCTGCTGGCGATCCACCTTGGCGAATGCGCCCACTTCACCCCATGTGCCATCGGGCCGGATGATGCGCGCAACGAAATGATCCAACCGCACATTGAACCACAAAGGACGCGGCGCTTCATCGCGCTTGGCCCACGGCGTATCGCGTTGATCGTATGTCGGATCCAGACTCTCGGGAAGTGTGAACCGACCGAACTTCAGGATATCCTCTTCCGTCACGAATCGGATCACTTGCCGGCGCTCGAAGAAGAATGCGAGATACTGGGGCTTGGTGTTCTTCAGTCGAATGGACAGATCATCTTCCAGGATCTCCGTCCCATCAGAAACCGTGCACCAATCCGGCTGCCACGCTGCCGTTCCGCCCCAGTCGTAGTCCTTATGGATGACACGGGCGTCCTGACCGAAGCCCCGGATGCCGGAAAGCAGCAGGAAAAGAAGAAGGAATGCCTTTGCTATTTCTTGCGGAAGAACAAGCGGATGGGCACGCCGGTGAAGCTGAAAAGCTCCCGCAAGCGGTTCTCGAGGAAGCGCTCGTACGACGGCTTTATGTATTGCGGCAGGTTGCAATAGAAGGCGAACGTTGGGACGGCGGTCGGTACTTGGTTGATGAATTTAATACTCACCTGCTTGGCTTTGTACATCGGAGGCGGTTGCCGTTCGATGATGGGCAGGAGCAGATCGTTCAATTTCCGGGTCGGAATGCGGCGTTTCCGGTCCTCGAACACCTTCATGCCCAGTTCCATGGTCTTGAGGATCCGCTGCTTCTCCACCACGGAAATGAACAGCACCGGGATATCCGTGAAGGGTTCCATGCGGTGTTTCACCTCGGCTTCGAAAGCCTTCATGGTATTGGTGTCCTTCTCGATCAGGTCCCACTTGTTCACCAGCACGACCAGCCCTTTCCCGTTCTTCTGGATGATCGAGAGGATGTGCAGATCCTGCTGCTGCACGCCGTCCTGCGCATCGATCATGAGGAAGCACACATCGCTGTCCTCGATGGCTCGGATGGAGCGGATCACGCTGTAGAACTCGATGTCCTCGTCCACCTTGGAACGCCTGCGGATACCCGCGGTATCGAGCAGCATCACATCGAAGCCGAACACGTTCCACCGCGTGTTGATGGGATCACGCGTCGTTCCCGCCACCGAGGTCACGATGTTCTGTTCGCGCCCGAGCAAGGCATTCACCAAGGACGACTTGCCCACGTTGGGCTTTCCGACGATGGCGAACTTGGGCACATCGGGTTCTTCTTCTTCTGTCGGTTTCGTGAAGCCCTTGACGAGTTCATCCAACAGTTCGCCTGTACCGGCTCCGCTCTGTGCAGCGATATTGAACACTTCGCCCAATCCAAGACCATAGAATTCGGCCGATGCGTATTGATGTTTGTGCTCGTCCACTTTGTTCGCAGCCAAGACCACCGGTTTCTTGGCTTTACGCAACAACTTCGCGATGGTCTCATCCATTCCCGTAAGCCCGTGATGCACGTCCACCAGGAACAGGATCGAATCCGCTTCTTCGATGGCCAAGCTCACTTGCTTGCGGATCTCCGCCTCGAAGGCATCATCACTACCACTGATGTACCCACCGGTGTCGATCACACTGAAGAGAACACCATTCCATTCGGCCTTGCCGTAGTGGCGATCGCGTGTGGTACCGGCCACGTTGTCCGTGATGGCCGCTTTGCTCTCGATGAGGCGATTGAAGAGCGTGCTCTTGCCCACGTTCGGGCGACCAACGATGGCGACGATATTACCCATGATCAATACCCGTATTTCTTCAGTTTGTCGGCATCGGCGCGCCAATCCGGATCCACCTTCACCTTGAGGTCGAGGAAGACCTTGCGGTCGATGTATTTTGAGATAGCGATACGCGAGTAGGTTCCCAATCGGCGCAAAGCGTCACCGCCCTTGCCGATGATGATGCCCTTCTGACTGTCGCGCATCACGATCACATCCGCTTGGATGCGGACGATATCCGGAGCTTCCTCATAGCTGTTCACCACCACTTGCGTACTGTAGGGGATCTCCTGCTTGTAGATGGTGAGGATCTTCTCACGGATCAACTCACTGACGAAGAACCGCATGTTGCGGTCGCTCAATTCATCCTTCGGAAAGTAGGCGGGATGTTCGGGCAGGTGTTCGATCAAATAGGACCGCAGTTCGGTCACATTCAGCCCATGTAGGGCGGAGATCGGCACCACCTTGGCCTCTGGGAATTGCGACTGCCAGGTCTCCAAGCCGTTCAGGATAGCATCCTCATTCCCCGTATCCACCTTGTTCAACAGCACCACCATCGGTCCTTTGAACCACTGCGCGCGCTTCAGCAATTCTTCGGAGCGCTCCGGGCGTTGCCCCAGTTCCACCATCACCACAAGGATGTCGGCATCGCTCAAGGATTCGTTCACCGCTTCCATCATGCGCTCTTGCATGGGGTACTGCGGATCGAGGATCCCCGGTGTATCGCTCAGCACCACTTGGTAGTCGTCCCCGTTCAGCAGGCCGAGGATCCGGTGACGGGTGGTCTGTGCCTTTGGATTCACGATCACCAGTTCCTCGCCGAGCAGGGCATTGAGCAAGGTGCTCTTCCCCGTATTCGGTTCGCCGATGATGTTGACGTATCCTGCCTTATGGGCCATGGCTCTTGCTTGAAATGACGAACCCCCGACATGTCGGGGGTTCGCTTGTAGCGGGGGTAGGACTCGAACCTACGGCCTTCGGGTTATGAGCCCGACGAGCTACCATCTGCTCCACCCCGCAATGGGCGGCGAAGATAGGCATTTTTTCGTGAAACCCGACCCCTTCATTGTACCTTGATAGCGATCGGGGCCAAATTCCTCGTTGTCCCTTGGCCATTCGTCAGTTTGGCCTTGATGTTCTCGATATAGATCTGGTCGCCGGTCTTGAGTTTACAGAGGATCGTTCTGAGGTCCGCAGTGAACTCATTTCCAACGCCTGTCTTAACGATAGGGCTCTGACCATTCCGCACCAAGGTGAACTCGTAGGAAACGACCTGCCAATTGTCCCCGAACTCCGAACCGAGGGCCTTCGCCAACAAACCGGGAGTTGCGCACAGCTTATTCTTCGGAACCTTCGTTGAACTCGGATCGATCCCGGAAATGACAGCGGACGGAGGCGGTAGTTCCTTCACCCTGAAAGCGACCGGTCCGATACGGCGCGTGGTACCATCGGGCTGGGTGACGGTGGCCATCACTTCGGCGCTGTTGGCCGTCATGCCGGTTGCCACCCATCCGTTGCCGGAACGAACGATCCTTCCTGTTGAAATGGATGCTTGCACGCGATCAGCCGACACACCGGGCACCGATAGGTCGATCGGATTCTCAACGCCACGGTAGAGCACGTTCATCTTCGTTGGCGACGCGACCAACAACGGGGCCATCACTTGGAAGGAGGTTGAATACGGTATCTCTTCTGGCCCTTTCGGCCCCTCGAAACGGATCACTCCTTCCACCAACTGCTCACCGATGCGATCGCCGCGTAAGCGCAGTTTGGCCTTGCCGTCAGCGCCGATCGGCAAAGGAGAACCACCATTCACCGTGACGTTCGGGCGGTTCTTCGGATCATATGCAGCTAGGAACACATCCGCCCTGAATGAATCACCGGTCATGATGACGCTGCTCTGGGGGATCACCGCGGTCGTGATCGTACCGAAGCCGTAGTCATCGATGCGTACAGACCTGTACAACCACTTCACCAGATCATTCTCCGAACTGCGGACATCGGCTTGCAGCTTGCTCAACGTGGCCACGCCGGCAGCGAGTGGTACATCGTAGAAGTTGGTGCTTTCCCAGTTGTTCATCGTGCCGGATGCATCCCGACGATCGCGAAAGTCGAAGAGCATGTCCAATGCTGCTGATAGTTCAGGGCCTTTGTTGCCGGTCAGCGTCTTCAGGCTATCGCGAAAAGCACCGATCCGTTCCTTCAGGTCATACGCGGAACCAGGAGTCTGCTTGGGAACCGAGGGTTCACTGCCCACCATCATCCGCGTCAGTGTCTCGCGGTCATCCTTCGCTTCCAAGGCCAACAAAGCGCGAAGGGTATCCCGTCCATCGGCATCCTTGCCGACAAGATCGGAAGCGTTCAGGCCATCCGCTTCCGCGATCGCTTGCACTTTGATCCGCTCGATATGCGATACGAGTGAATCCGCCTGGGCCTTCACCCGCAAAGCATGGGCATGGGCAACGCCGAACTTCTCCGGAAAGCGCTTGGCGGCATCGGCGAAGACAGTGTATTCCACTTGCGAGCGCTGCTCATGGGCATGTTCGCTTCGCACCAGTTCGGTATCCATGATGGCGAAAGCATCCAGCACTTCCTTGCTCACGTTCAGCGCAAGGATCGCGGTGAGCACGAGGTACATCATGTTGATCATCTTCTGCCTCGGGGGCATGTTCGCTGCGGCCATGTGCGTTCGGTGTTCATGGAGCGCGCATCGGGCAACGCTCGTTGAATGGAATGCAACAAGACCTGTAGCGTAACGAAGAGAGGGAAGTGTGTCGGTCTTCCAGTGGACGGGACGAGCACCACCAGCACAACGATCGGACGAGCCAAAAGCTCGCTCGTATCAACCCTCTTCGCTCTCCAATAGCGCAGAAGCGGCTTCCCACTCGGCCATCACATCGGCAATGCGTTTCGCCAATTCGCCCAAGCGCTCGTACCCTTTCTGCAATTGGTCTGCGGGAATACCTCCCTTCATCACCGTGGCTTGAAGATCCTTCTCCTCCTTTTCCAGGTCAGCGAGCTGCTTCTCCAAGCGATCAACGGCATTCTGCGCTTTGCGTCGCTCCTTCTCGCGATCGCGTTTGTCGCGCTGATCGGATTGCTTTTCTCCTTTGGGAGCTTTCACTTTCGCGGCGCTGGACTTGCCGATGTCAGCACCCTGCAAGGCCTTGCGCTTCTCGATGAGCTCAAGGATATCCATGTGCTGGTCGCGGATCCGATAGTCGTCCAATTCGAGCAACCGCGTGGTCAATCCGGTGAGGAAATCACGATCGTGACTTACCAGCAGGAAAGCACCGTCGTAATTCTTCAAGGCTTCCTTCAACACGTCCTTGCTCTGGATGTCCAAGTGGTGTGTGGGCTCGTCGAGAATGAGGAAGTTGAGCGGCTTCAGCAACATACAGCACAAGGCCAAACGCGCGCGTTCACCACCACTCAGCACTTTCACCTTCTTGTCCACGTCATCACCGCTGAACATGAAGGCGCCGAGCATGGCCCGTACGCGCAGTCGGTTCTCTTCACTAGCAGCGTATTCGGCGGTCTCCATCACCGTGTTCTGCGGCGGCATCCGTTCCGGCATGTCCTGCGCATAATACCCGATGATGACGTTGTGCCCGAGTCGTATCTCGCCTTCGTACTGCTCCTCGTTCATGATCATGCGTACGAGGGTGCTCTTTCCTGTTCCGTTCGCACCGACCAGTGCCAAGTGCTCCCCTTTCGCGATGGTCAATTCCGCGTTCTGGAAGATGCGTTTCTCCTCACCTGGACGATTCGGATCAGGATAAGCCTTGCTCACACCCTTCACCTCGGCAACGATCTTGCCGCTGGTGGGTGCCGGTGGGAACTTCACGAGCATCTTCCGAAGGTCCTCGTCGTCCACCTCGATCCGCTCGAGCTTGTCCAACTTGGTGATCAAGCTTTGCGCAAAGGCCGCTTTACTTGCTTTGGCGCGGAACTTATTGATCAGGTCGGTGGTCTCCTTGATGTAGCGCTGCTGATCCTTGGCAGCAGAGGCCTGTTGCTCGCGCTCAACCTTCCGCAACTCCACATATTGGCTCCACGGCACTTTGCGATCGATCAACTTGCCACCCAGCACTTCCAAGGTCCGTTTCGTCAGGCGGTCCAGGAAGGTCTTATCGTGTGAGATCAGGACCAAGGCCGCGGGGTAATTGCGCAACAGATCCTCCAACCACTGGATGGCAGGAAGATCGAGGTGGTTCGTGGGCTCATCGAGCAACAACAGATCCGGTTGCATTAGAAGGAGTCGCGCCAGTTCGGCCCGCATGCGCCAACCACCGCTCAGTTCGCTCATCAGCCGATGCATGTCCGCTTCCACGAAGCCGATGCCCTTGAGCATCTTCTCGATCTGCATGTCGTGGTCCGCAGCACCGATGGCATTCAGCCTTTCATGTGCATGAGCCAGCATGGTTGCCAATTCCATGGCCTCGTCGTCCGTGGTGGCCTTCTCCAGATCCTTCTCGATGCGCTCCAATGAAGCATTGAGTTCCATGGCTTCCTCGAATGCCTTCTCCGCCACCTGCCATGGCGTGAGGGTGAGGTTGTGCGCCATCTCCTGTGGGAGGTAGCCCATGGTCAGTTCCTTGGGCTTGCCGATGGTGCCTTTGTCGTAGGGCTGCTGACCGGCCATGATCTTCAGCAGAGTACTCTTGCCAGCACCGTTGCGGCCCACGAGTCCGATACGATCATCGCTTCCGATGAAGAAGGAAATGTCGTCGAACATCGGCCGTTGACCGAAATGAAGTGTGAGACCTTGTACCGTGATCATGTCGAATGCGCTGCTACTCCTGAAAAAGACCGCAAAAGTACGGGTATCCGGTTGAAGATGAAGACGTGCGGATCATTCTGAAAAGATGCGGATGTGATCCTGCCCTGTGCACTACCCGGATCTGAAGGCGCACCACCTTGAACACGCCTGATCATGGAGCGGATGATCCGCAACGAAGGGATTCAATGATTCCAAAGGTCGAATCCGATCTGTAAGAGCTGTTGGCGCACGCCAACACCTTCCAACAGTGCGTCCAAGCCAGTGCTGTATGCATTGATCCCTCGATCCATACCATTGCTCACCTTGAGGATCGTGCTGGTGAAGCGACGTTGCCCAAAGACGGCTTCGTAGCTTTTGGAAACTTCATTCTCCCTATCCACGAACGCGAGCCAGCGGGCAAAGAGCAAACGGCACTCGGGATAGTAGAGCCAGAGCAAGGGCCGATGACCCCGAAGCTCACCATCCTCACCAAGGACTTCGATCATGGGGGCGAGCCCGATGATACGCACCTGCATTTCGCCGCGCTGCTTATCGAAGATCCAATCCTCCTTGATCATGTACCGCGTCACCTTCGGACCGTCCGCAGCTTCCAATGTGGCCCAAAGCCTTCGAAGCTCATCCCGATCGAAAGGCTTCTCGAAATGATCGTCTTCGCCTTTCGGCCCGGGGTCGTACGCAACAATGGACACCTCGTTCAGCGATCCAGCCTTGATGATATCCAACAAGCCATAACAGCCTTCCGAGGAACCTGACGGGGCGATCAGCAGTTCATTGATCGGATCCGTTGCATCGATCACGCGCCAGACCCTTCGCTCCCACAGCACATCGGCCTCCCGGATCGGTGCATAGGGAACAAGTTCTGCCTGGAGCATGCATGGAGCGTGCACATTCGCCGGTTCCGGATCCAGCACATCCTGTGCACCGCATACTGCTGGAGCGACCATGCACCACGGAAGGATCACATAGGGACCTAGTGCTTGCTCGAACATGGAAGAACAACGCGGGCACATCAAGGCAACGTACGATACCATCAAAAAAGAAGAAGCCCCGACCAGATCGGGGCTTCCAATTCAAATGGGACCGCGGATCAGAAATTCCAGAGGTCGTGCTCGAACTCGAACAGAGCCTGCTTGATCTCTTCGCCTTCCAAGAGCGCATCCAAACCGGTCTTGTACTCGTTGATGCCCCGGTCGTAGACGTTGCTCCACTTGGTGATGTAGCTGCTGAACTGGCGCTTCCAGAAGATGTCCTCGAAGCTGCGACGCTCCGCATCGTTCTCCCGGTTGAAAGCATCCCAGTTGGCGAATACGTAACGACACTCCGGGTAGTAGAGCCAAAAGAGGGGCGTGTAACCACGAACCTCTCCGTCCTCACCCTTCAATTCTTTCATCGGTGCAATTCCAATGATGCGGATATCCAAGGTACTGCGCTGCTTGTCGAAGATCCAATCTTCCTTCAACCGATACTGCTTGATCTCGGCACTGGTCAGTTCGATCTCCTGCACCACGAGTTCAAGGTCACCAGACGTCAAAGATTCCGTCCATTGACTGTCCACACGAGTGAACATTTCCTTCAGATCAGTAGCCAAAAGCGGCTTTTTGAACTCATCGTCATCCGCAACCGGTCCTACATCGTAAGCAGTTATGGACCCATCAACCAACAAACCTTGGCGGATCACATCGAACAAGCTCTTGCGGTCGTTGATGGCCTCCGTGGGGAAATACAACGGATGGTTCATCTTCTCCCGCAGATCGACCGTCCTCCAAACACGACGTGCCCACATCACATCCGCTTCGCGAATGTGCGTGTATGGAACCACGCGCTTGGTCTTGGTGTGCTCCTTGATGTAGGCACCATCGAGCACGGTCTGTGCTCCGACTTCAGAAGTCGAGCAAATGCCCACCAGTGCGATCGCAGCGATGGTCAACAGGTGTTTGAAGGTCCTCATCATCGTCGTTGGTTTACGTTACACCACTTTGAACGCAAGCGAACCCAGGTTCCGTGTGGTTCCGTCCGGTCCACGTGCCTTGATCTGTTCGATGTACACCTTCTGGCCAGGCTTGGCCTTCTGGAACATCTCCTTCATATCGCCACTGACAGCAGCGCCTTTTGTCACTTTCTCGATCGGCGTTCCACCGATCACCATGGTCACCTTGTACTCGACCACATCGAACTTGAGGTCGAATTCGAAGTCGATCATTTTGGCGATCACACCTGCCGCAGCGGTCAATTCGGTCTTCTTGATGGTCTCGTCATCCACGCTCTTGCCACCAAAATACGGGCGAGGGCTAGGGACGTTCTTGACACGGAATTTCAACCCCGGCATGGGTTTCTTTGAACCGTCCGGATTCGTCACGGTAGCCCCGATCGTCGCTTCAGCCTCCTTTCCAGGACGCATGATATAGCCATCCGCAGATTTGGAGAGTGTTCCGTTCGTAGCGGTAGCGGAAATGTCCTTGTTGCTATAGCCCGAAACGCTCACGCTTACCGGGTTGTCAACGCCGCGATAGAACACGTTCATCTTCGTGGGGCTTACCACCAAACTCGGTGCAGCAACTTCGTAGGTGGTCTCGAACACTTCAGTGGTCTCTTCGCCACCAACAGGTTTGAACTTGATGATGCCCTTGACGGTCTTCAGGCCAGCAGCGGAAGCCGTTTGCTCCAAGATCGCTTTAGCACCGTTCATGTTCAACTTGATGGCCTCTCCCTTGATGGTCTTGCTCACCGTATCCACCGTAGCCCCTGGGCCAGCGATGTACACCTCGGGTGCATTCTGATCATCGTAAGCACCGAGGAAGATCTCCGCAGTGTACTTACTTCCAACCGTCACGTAGCTGCTCAACGGCTTCACGATGGTAGTAAGCTTGTTGAACTTGAAGCTCTTGCTCTCCACCGCGTCCATCATGCGCTTCACCACTTCGCCTTCGGCGTTGCGCACATCAGCCTGCAACTTGCTCAGGATGGTGATACCCGCAGCCATAGGAACGTGGTAGAAGTTGATGCTCTCCCAGTTGTTATCGGTACCCGATGCATCCAAACGATTGTCAAAGTTGAAGACCCGGTCCATGGAAGCAGAAAGATCCGTGTCCTGCGGGCGGCTTTTCTTCACCAGATCACGGAAGGCCATGAGCTTGTTCTTCAGGTCGTTGGCGGTATACTCGCCTTCTATCGGTTTGGCAGGTTCGCCACCAACGAGCATGTTCGTGAGTTCGTCATGGCTATCCTTCTTGGTCACCTTCATCAGGTCCACCAACCGGCCATCCGGCATCACAACGCTATCGCGCACCCAACCTTCTGCCTTCATGATAGATCGCACTTTGATCGTATCGATGTAGGACACGAGTTCGGCACCTGCCGCCTTGATCTTCTGGGCTTCATTCCAAGCTGCACCGTACTTCGCCGCATTCTCACCGGCCAAAGACTGGAAACTGGAATACTGCTGGGTCATCTTGTCGTTCAGCGAAGCCTTGGTGTTCTCCAAGCCGTTGTTCACTGTCACGAAGCTGTCCAGGATCTCCTTGGATACGTTCATGGCCAAGAGGGCCGTGAGCACCAAGTACATCATGTTGATCATCGCCTGTCTGGGCGACTGTTTACCACTTGCCATATCGTTCCAACAGGTATTTCTGGTTCCTTGTAGCTACCCGTGCATTCGTGGGATCACCCACGAACGGTCATGGCGTTGAGCATGTTGCCGTACACCGTGTTGAGCTTGGCGAGGTTGTCGCTGAGCTCGGCGATGTTCTCCTTGTAGCGGCGGGTATCGTCCACCGAGTTCTTCAAGTTGGTCATCATCTCGCCCATGCCCTCGAACATCTGGTTCGCGGCCTCGAGCTTCTCGCGGCTGCCGCGCAGCTGCATTTCGTACATCTCGTTGAGGGCGGTCAGGTTCGCGCTCATCTTCTGCAGGCTCTCACCTGCATTACGACCGGCGTCCACGTTGTTGGTAAGGCCGACAAGGCTTTCACTGGCCTTCGCGTAGCTCTCGCTGAGGCCGCTCACTTTCTGGGAAGCGTCCTTCAAGCTGTTCGCGTATTCGTTGGTTGCCGAAGCAGCTCCGGTGATCTCACCCATCTGCTTGGCTTGATCGCTCAACGAACGCATACCATCACCCAAACTGGCGATGAGTTCCGGCTCGATCTTGGCTCCTTCGAGCATATCATCCAACTGCTCAGTGATCGAACGCTGGTCTTCCTTCTTGAAATCCTCCCCTTCGTGACGCTCGCCTGTCGCGAGTTCGGGGTACACCAAGCTCCAATCCGGATCCTCGTGTGGTGGTTCGAAAGCGGAGAAGAAGAAAATGATGGCCTCTGTACTCAGTCCGATGATCAGGAAAAAGCTGGCGAATGGCCAGTGTTGGATCTTGAATAGAGCACCAATGATCACGACCGCTGCACCGATCCCGTACAACTTGGCCATGAAGTTCTTCCACTTCTTGCTGCCTGGTTTCATCGTTCGTCCTTGCGTTTTATGGTTCTGAGAGTTCGAGGCTATTCTATGAATGCGGTCGCCCTGGTTCCGTAACGACCGTTGATTCCTTTTCTATCGACTACAGGTCTTCAGCGTTCACCGCCTTACCGCGACCCAAGAAGGTCATCACCGAGCGGAAGCCGATGTATGCCTTGGTGGTATCCTGGTATTCGTAGCTGCGGGTACCGGTCTGCATATAGTAGCCGATATCCTTCCATGAGCCGCCACGGATCACCTTGCGCTTGAGCGAAGGCGGATCGTTCATGAGGGCGTCGTAGCTGTACTCCGGGTTCAGGTCGTGATCGAAATCGTACACGCTCTCGTCGAAGGCGGTGCTGGTCCACTCGGCCACGTTGCCGGACATCTGGTACAAGCCATAATCGTTCGGGGTGTAGCTATCCACGGGCACGGTGTGGAATCCGCCGTCATCCACGTAGTTACCGTGCAATGGTTTGAAGTTGCCCAAGAAGCAACCTTGGCGATTCCGCACATAAGGGCCGCCCCATGGGAACGGTGCTTGATCGAGTCCGCCACGTGATGCATACTCCCATTCAGCCTCAGTCGGCAGGCGGAAACGGTTGATGAAGGCATCACCGTTGCTCTCCAACCACGAGTTCATCAACTGGGTACGCCACACATTGAAGGCATTGGCCTGCTGCCAGGTAACACCCACGACCGGATACTCATCATAGGCCGGATGCCAGAAATAGTTCTCCGTCATCGGCTCGTTGAACGAGTAGGTGAAGTCGTGCACCCACACCAAGGTATCCGGATAGACGTTGATGATCTCCTTGATGATGAACTTGGAACGATCACTGTGTCCACGAATGGCGTTGTTCTGCCCTTTCACGTTCGTGTAGCTCAGGTCGAGATCACGGGCATTGTTCGCTTTGCGCGCCGCTTCCTTCAGGTCGATCCAGTAGTACTCGAACATGAGCTTACGGGTATCCACTTCCTTCCGGCGGTAGAACTGCTCGCTTTCGCTCAGGAACATATCGGCCAAAGCCTCGCGCTCTTCGTCACCGTACCAATCGATGCGTTCACGCCAGTTGATCTTCGGTGGATCGATCTCCTCGCCGAACTCATCCTCGGTGATCACGTGCTCTCCGATGTCCTCATCGCCCAAGATGCGCTTGGCGATCGAGTCACGCACGTAGTACACGAATTGACGGTACTCATTGTTGGTGATCTCGGTCTGATCGATGTAGAACGCCTGTACGGAAACGGTCTTGCTCTTGGCGACCGCCGCGTAAGGGACATCCTGGTCGCTCGGACCCATGACGAACGAACCCATAGGGATGTAATTCATCCCGTACGGATCCACATCATACCAGCCAGGTCGGCCTTGAACACCGATCAATTGCCCCTGGCCGCCACCGCCGCAGCTCGCGAGCAAGCCGATGGCGCAGAGATACACTATGGGACGTTCCATGTTCTTCCTGTTTTGCCGTTCCGAAATTTCCTTGCAGGGACCCCTATCAACAGTCATTCGAGATAGCGAACACGCTGTAGACAAGGCTGAATACGGCAGATTGGGATACTTGGTTTCGGTCACTTAGAGGAACCTGACGTTCTTGTAGATCTGGAGATCAGGCTTGGGTATCAGAGACATGCAGTAATTGAGCATGATCTCGTGGCTACCACTGCTATAATTCTTCAACTGGGAGGTGGTCACATCGTAGCTATATCCGATCCTCAGCATCGCCGACTTGTCCTTGTTCGTGACGATCTGATAACCGATGAGCGGCGCGATCGCATCCTCCGTCCGATAGGAAACGCCCAGCCACACTTGGTTATTATACAGGAAGGTGGCGGTGAGGTCCACCTGCGTGGAGGTCCCGTCGCTCTTGATCAACGTGGATGGCTTCAGCACGTACTTCTTGTCCCCATTTATCGCCCAATCGTAACCAGCGGTCACCCAGTAGTGACGAACAGCCTTGATGCTCACGTCCGCCAAGTCTGGTTCGTTGAGGTTGGTACTGCTGATCCCGATATAGAAGGTAGGGCTCGTATAGTACAGGCCGCCACCGAGATCGAACTTGGAATCGGATTGTCCATTGGTCGGAATGGCCGTGTCGTCCGTTGGGCTGTCCCGGGCGATCCAGTTGTTGCCCAAGGTATGGGCGACCAGGCCGGCCGAAAGACCTATACCGAACGTACCAGGGCCGATCTGCCGATGGAAGGAATAGCTGAGGCGAGCGAAATTACTGGTCTGTTGTCCGAGCTTATCGAAGTAGACGCTGAGACCTACTCCGCTGCTGATCTTGGTGATCGGCATTTGGGCGTTGAACAAGCCGGTCTTCGGAGCACCATCGAAACCGGACCATTGCTGGCGGAAGAACCCTGTGGCACACAATTGGCCGGAGGTACCGGCAACGGCTGGGTTGACCGACAAGCGGTCGAACATGTACTGGGTCAACTGCGGATCTTGCTGCGCGAACGACGCGCTAGCCACGACCACGCTAACAACTGCGGTGAGTATCCCCCTCATTCGTGTTTCGTTCTTATCCGCCTGTTTTGGGGACAACATGCCCCCAGGTCCTGTTCAGAACCGGCGCCAATATAACAACAATCCGAACCGTGCAACGTTTGGATCGAATTCGAGGAATTGGGATCCTGCGCGGATCAATCCCACCATTCGCCCCACGAACCCACGGTCAGGAAAGCTTCTGGAAGGTGCGCCACCAGCGGTCCGGGACCTCTTCCCGACAAGCCATGCGGTAATCGGAATAGGAGCAAGGAACCAGGTGGTGGCGTTCGAAACGGGCCTCCTGTTCGGCTTTGTAGGGGATATCCATCCACCAGCGGTCGCTCACCGTGCTCTTGTAGAACACCAATTCCTGCTCGTGCCCGCGGATCGGAATGCGGAACCGGGTGAACCGTTTGCGATCGAGCCATGGCAGGTCATTGGTACGGCTGCGGAAGCCATCAAGGAAGCACCAGACCATTTGGGCAGCCAGCTGCGCAGTGACCGCATCCTGATCGGTGGTCGGATCCAACTCGTAGATGCCGACCGAGGTGATCTTCTCGCTGATGCCGGCATAGCGCATCAATTGGCAGATCTCTTCACCATGGAAGCCGTTGGGACCAGGACGGCTGGTGCCGGGCGCATCACTGCGGCGCACAGCACTCATGTCCACGCTCAAGCTGTCCCCATTGCGCATGACCGGTTCGGCATCGGCCATGTTGGCCCGTAGTTCACCCAACCGATGGGCATCGAAGAAGAGCTTGTCCATCAGCTCGATGCCAGGCTGGTCGACCAAGTAGGTCTGGAAGCCGAGGTTGCTGTAGTTGAAGAGGTAGTTCGGTTGGCGCAGCACGATGTGGCTGAGGTAGCTGCTATCAGCGAGTCCTTGCCCGGGGTCGCCGAGATCGAAGCGGGCATCGATGCACACAAGGTTGGCCGTTCGTTCCAGCTTTTCGTAGGCCAAGTACTGTGAGAACGTATGCCCTTGACCACCACCGATGATCACCGGCACGATGTTCATGCGGATCAATTCGGCCAACGTTTCCGCTATGGCGTGTTGGGTATCGGCCGCACTTGCACCGGGGTGGATGTCGCCCAGGTCTACGATGGACAGGTTCACATTCGGCATGAACAGCCGGAAGAGTTCATCGCGCACCGCATCGGGGGCGTGCACACAGGCGCGAGGCCGCGCATGGCCTGGATCGTCGAGCACTCCGAAAATGGCGATCTGGGCGCCTTCCAACGATGGAAAGGACTTCGTGTGCGAGCGAAGGCCATCGCCGATGGAGTTGGCAGGCCACTCCGGACGACTGTTCCCGAAACGCTCGGATGGCTTGAAATAGATGCTGATGTCCATTCGGATCGACGGATCGGAAAATGAGACGATCGGAAGAGTCGTTTACCCCTTCGCTTCCACGATCGCACGTGCTGGCGAAGTTCGGGTCCAAGGGAGGCCGCCCTCAATAACAAGGTCAGCTTCTGCCCACAGGGACATGTTGGAAAGGGGTCTCTCCGACCTTTCAGCTAGAGCGGGCAATTGATCAACGCGCTACGATCAGGCTTTCGGTGCCTTCTTGGCGGCCTTCTTCGGAGCAGCCTTCTTCTTGGTCGCCTTCTTCGCCGCTTTCTTCGGGGCGGCTGACTTAGCGGTGGCTGTCTTGCGGGCACCGCGCCGACCCTTGCCACCCTTCCGTTCAGGAACTGCAGCGATCAAGGCTGTCGCTTCTTCCAGCGAAATGTCCTCGGGCTTCTTCTCCTTGGGCAGGTTCGCGTTCTTGTTGCCATCGGTGATGTACGGTCCGTAACGACCATCGAGGATCTGGATCTCCGACCCGGCGAACTCTTTCAGGATGTTCTGCCGAGCGCCGGCCTTCTTCGCCTCGATCAACTCAACGGCGCGCTCGAAGGTGACGGTGGCCGGGTCCTCTGCTTTCGGAATGTTGGCGTAGAGTTTCCCGTGTTTCACGAAAGGCCCGAAACGACCACGGCCTTGGACGATCATTTCACCCAGGTGTTCCCCGAGGTCGCGGGTCGCGTTCGCGATCTTCTTCAGATCGATGAGTTCAACCGCGCGTGCCAACCCGATCTCCAATGGATCATCCTCCGGCGTCAGGCTGGCGTAGGTAGCGCCCAGTCGCACGTACGGACCGAAACGACCGATGCCCACGGTGCAGACCTCGCCATCGCGCTCGCCCAAGGTGCGCGGCAGCTTGAATAGATCCAGCGCTTCCTGGAACGTGATGGTCTGGATGCTCTGATCCTTGCGGAGGCTGGCGAAGCGTGGCTTCTCTTCATCTTCCACCTCCCCGATCTGGATCATGGGGCCGAAACGACCGATCCGGGAATAGATCTTCTTGCCACTCACCGGATCCACGCCCAATTCGCGCGAACCCGTCGCTCTTTCAGCTGTTTCGCTCACCGTGCCGATCGTCGCATGGAACGGCTTGTAGAAGCGCGCGATCATCTCGCGCCAGTTCTCCTTGCCTTCCGCGATCACGTCGAACTCCTCCTCCACTTTCGCGGTGAAGTTGAGATCGACCACCGTGGGGAAATGTTCCACGAGGAAGTCGTTCACCACCATGCCGATGTCCGTGGGGAAGAGCTTCTGCTTCTCGGCTCCCACGTTCTCCGTGGCCGTCGTATCCGTGACCGCGTTATCCACCAAGGACAGGATCCGGTACTGTCGTTTCGTTCCTTCCCGATCCTCCTTCACGACATAGCCTTTCTTCTGCACGGTACTGATCGTGGCCGCATACGTGCTCGGTCGTCCGATGCCAAGTTCCTCGAGCTTCTTCACCAAGCTGGCTTCGGTGTATCGAGGCGCAGGGCGATCGAAACGTTGGGTGGCGAGCATCTCGCGAAGGCCGAGTTGTTCACCTTGCTTCATGTCCGGAAGCAGACCTTCCTGCTCTTCGCTATCCTCGTCGTCCTTGCCTTCCATGTACACCTTCAGGAAGCCATCGAAGAGGATCACTTCGCCGGAAGCCTTCAGCGCTTGACCGGGCCGTGTGCTGATCGCGATGTCCACGACCGTCTTCTCCAACTCGGCATCCGCCATCTGGCTGGCCAGGGTGCGTTTCCAGATCAGGTCGTAGAGACGTTCTGCGTCGCGGTCGGCACCCGCATTGCGCACCATCATGTCGGCAGGGCGAATGGCCTCGTGCGCTTCCTGTGCGCCCTTGCTCTTGCTCGTATAACGACGGCTCTTGCTGTATCGCGCACCATACTGGTCGGTGATCTGCGAAGCAGCCGCCGCAATGGCCTGTTCGCTCAGGTTCACCGAATCGGTACGCATATAGGTGATGTGCCCTTGCTCGTACAGACCTTGAGCGATCCGCATCGTGCGATCAACACCATATCCCAGCTTGCGGCTGGCTTCCTGTTGCAAGGTCGATGTGGTGAAGGGTGCAGCAGGCGTGCGCTTTCCGGGTTTCTTTTCCACGGCTTCCACGGTGAATGCAGCACCAAGACAGCCCTGGAGAAAATCCATGGCTTCGGGTTCGGTGGCGAATCGTCCGGGTAGTTCGGCCTTCACTTGCGCACCGGTCCCGGTTGTGAAGATGGCCGTGATGCGGAAGGCACTCTTGCTGTTGAAATCGAGGATCTCTCGTTCGCGCTCCACAATGATGCGCACGGCGACGCTTTGCACGCGGCCCGCGCTCAAGCTCGGCTTCACCTTGCGCCAGAGCACCGGGCTCAATTCATACCCCACTAACCGGTCTAGTACACGGCGTGCTTGCTGGGCATCCACCAAGTGGATATCGATCTCGCGCGGGTTCTCGATGGCCTTCATCACGGCCGTTTTCGTGATCTCGTTGAAGGTGATGCGCTTCACCCTGTCGTCGGACAATCCAAGCGCTTCCTTCAAATGCCAACTGATGGCTTCTCCTTCGCGGTCTTCATCCGTCGCGAGCCATACCGTAGTGGCTTTGTCCGCCTCTTTCTGAAGTTGTCGGAGCCGGTCCTTCTTATCGTCGGGGATGACGTAGGTCGGCTCGAAACCGTGCTCCACATCCACGCTGAGGTCGCGCTCGGGCAGATCACGAACGTGCCCGTAACTGCTGAGCACAGTGAAGCCCTCGCCCAGGTATTTCTCGATCGTCTTCGCCTTCGCTGGTGACTCCACGATCACCAGATCGCCGCTCTTCTTGGCCATATATCGATCCGTTTTGACGTACCTCGGCAAGAACACCGAGGTGAAAAATGAGGCGGCAAAGAAAGGCCTCCTGATCAAGATCCCGAATCCCGATCCGATACCCTATCATACTTCCCCTAAAGGGGAAGGAAATTTTCAACAGGAAATGATCTGCGGTGAGCGCAATGACCAACCAACATTCCTCCTATTCGAGAGCATTCAAAATGGATCCACCAACATGGATCACCGCGCATGCTTGAAGTTGCGACTCATATCGTTCAAGGTGCCGCTCGCACTTTACGGTGCATCCTGTAGCTCAACCGGAGGCAAAGATCCGTGTTGCTCACTTTCGCACCTCCACGAACCTTTTGCGCGGTCAAGCTCTGGTCGAAACCCAGACCGATCGCGAGCAGTCGCCCATCTCCGACCAAGATGGCATGCTCCAGCATGAAGGCTGATCGCAATTGAAGGTCGAAGACCTGCTTGAAGGAGGAACGGTCGGTGAACGTGGAGTACGCGTAATAATCGGGTGGCCCAGCTAGCCCGCCGGTCACTTCCTCATAACCTGAACCTTTGACCCGCACCGGCCAACCTGCTCTTAATCCGGATACGATATACCAACGCTGACTTTGGAAAAGCTGAAACCGAGGGAGGTAGCCCAGTGTAAGCGTGCCATACTCGACCTTGTACTTGGTTGTTGCCATACCCACTTTGTAGGCATACACCGCTTGAACATCTGCCATACGCTGGGTGTATTCAAGCTCAAAGGCCAACCAGTTCGGACCTATGGTGTCCACCCGTGAATACTGTGCAGCCAAGCACAGCCCGCCATGGCCATCGGCGGTACCCGTGGTCCATTGGTCGTTCTTGGCCACGACCAGATCGAAGTAGGAGACGTTACCGCCAACGACCACCCCCCATTCGCTCTGCGCCGAAGTGGTTGCGGATCGAAGAACGAGAACAAGCAAGATCAACCGGAACGTGAACTCCTTCATGTGTTTCGTTCACAACCTGGTCCTGTGGTCCGGATTCTTCGTTCCTTCGCTCTGCTCGTCAGGAATTGACCATCCGATCGACCAGCGTGCCATGCGAAGCACGAATATCATCATTTTGGCAATAGCGGCCCTCTTGGTCGGTTGCCAGAACAGTACCGGACAAGCACCGAACAAGACCATCGCCTTGGACATGAACGCAGGCAGCGACACGATGAACCAGTACGACCACAGCAAGAACCCGCACTACTCTCACACCGACACCTCGAAGCTGGATCTGCCTTTGAGCGAATGGAAGAAACTCCTTCCAGAGGAGCTCTATTACGTGGCATTCGAGAAAGGAACGGAGCGCGCCTTTACGGGGAAGTTCTGGGATTTCGATGGCGTCGGCACCTATGCTTGCGCGGCTTGTGGCAACGTGCTTTTCCAAGCGGATGCCAAGTTCGCGAGCAGTTGCGGTTGGCCAAGCTTCTACCAACCCGAACGGAAGAACAGCGTAGCCTACCACGACGACAACTCATTCGGCATGGTCCGCACCGAGGTCACTTGCGGGCGCTGCGGTGCGCATCTGGGTCACATCTTCGATGACGGGCCTCCGCCGACCGGGCAGCGGTATTGCATCAACTCGGTGAGCTTGGAGTTCTTGGGGACGAAGTGAGCATTCTTCGAATGAACTTCGTGGGAACCGCTCCTCCCGCGTACGAACCACCTACACTCTGCCACGATGTCATGTTCACAGCGGAACGGGTAGCTTTGCGTTCCTTTCCTAATACCCGTGCAGAAGAAGGTCTACATCGAAAGCTACGGCTGCCAAATGAACGTGAGCGACAGCGAAGTCGTTGCGAGCATTCTGGCGAAGGAAGGCTACACCCCGGTGAAGAGCGCCGAAGAGGCCGACCTCGTTCTGTTGAACACCTGCAGCATCCGGGAAAAGGCGGAGTACACCGTGCTTCAGCGGATCAACGAAATGAACAACCTGAAGGCCCGCAAGAAGGGTTTGAAGGTGGGCGTGTTGGGCTGCATGGCCGAACGCATGCGGGAAGACCTGTTGGAGAAGAAGAAAGTGGTCGATCTGGTGGTGGGTCCTGATGCCTACCGCACCCTGCCCGAGTTGTTGGAGAAAGTGGGCACAGGGCAAAAGGCGGTGAACGTGTTGCTGAGCCGCGAAGAGACCTACGGCGAGATCATACCCGTGCGTTTGGACACCAGCGGAGTAACGGCCTTCGTCACCATCATGCGGGGCTGCGACAACATGTGCGCCTTCTGCGTAGTACCCTTCACCCGTGGGCGGGAACGCAGCCGGGATGCACATAGCATCGTGGAAGAGTGCCTGGATCTGGTGGCCAAAGACTACAAGGAGGTAACGTTGTTGGGGCAGAATGTGGATTCGTACAAGTGGCGACCGACCCCGTCGGTTCCTGATGCGGGTGCGGACAGCACCGGTAGCGTCGACCCATTGGATCGACCTGCCAACGATGGCCGAGCCACTGTGGATTTCGCCGACCTCTTGGAAATGGTCGCCATCGCCTGCCCTACCCTACGCATCCGCTACAGCACCAGCCATCCGAAGGACATGACCGATAAGGTCCTGCAGGTGATGGCACACTACGACAACATCTGCAAGTACATCCATCTGCCTGTGCAGAGCGGAAGCAGCGAAGTGCTGAAGCGCATGAACCGCGGTTACGACCGAGCCTGGTACATGGAACGCATGGCGAGCATCCGCAAGCACATGCCCGACTGTGCCATCAGCACGGACATCATCGCGGGCTTTTGCGGTGAGACCGAAGCGGATCACCGGCAGACCCTGGAGTTGATCGGCGAGGTGGGCTACGACATGGCTTTCATGTTCAAATACAGTGAACGACCGAAGACCTTGGCAGCCCGCAAATACCCGGACGATGTGCCCGAAGAAGTAAAAGGCCGTCGGTTAGCGGAGATCATTGAAGCGCAGAAGGTCGCCAGTGGCAAGCGATTGCAGAGCTATCTCGGGCAATTCCATGAGGTGCTCTTGGAGGGGGTGAGCAAGCGCAGCACGGAGCATCTCTACGGGCGCAACTCACAGAACTCCGTCGTTATCGTTCCGCGGGTCGCGGACGGCGTTGAGCTGAAGCCCGGGCAGTTGGTCCGCGCGGAGATCATCAGCGCGACCATCGGAAGTCTTAAGGGACGCGTGGTCAGCGTCGTCAACGAAGTCGCCCTAACGGCATGAACGTACAACCCATCAAACAACGGTTCGGGATCATCGGCAATGCGCCGGGGATCGATCGCGCCATCGAGATCGCCGCACAAGTGGCACCCACGGACCTCAGTGTATTGATCACCGGAGAAAGCGGAACGGGCAAGGAAGTGATGCCGCAGATCGTGCACGCCTATAGCGCCCGCAAGCATGGCCCTTACATCGCCGTGAACTGCGGTGCGATACCAGAAGGCACCATCGACAGCGAGCTCTTCGGGCACGAGAAAGGTTCCTTCACCGGGGCGCACGAAGCGCGCAAAGGCTACTTCGAAGTGGCCAACGGGGGAACCATTTTCTTGGACGAAGTGGGTGAACTTCCCCTTACAACACAGGTGCGTTTGTTGCGCGTTCTGGAGACCGGCGAATTCATTCGTGTGGGCAGTAGCAAAGCACAGAAGACCAACGTGCGCGTGGTGGCCGCCACCAACGTAAACATGCTACAGGCCATCCAGCGCGGCTCGTTCCGCGAGGACCTCTATTACCGATTGAACACCGTCCCGATCCCCGTTCCTCCATTGCGGGAACGCCAAGCGGACATCCAACTCCTGTTCCGCTACTTCGCGCAAGATGCGGCATCGAAGTACAAGGCACCGCCACTGGTGTTGAAGGAAGATGCCGTACAGTTGTTGACGGCCTACCGCTGGCCGGGCAATGTGCGGCAGTTGCGCAACATCGTGGAGCAGATGAGCGTGATCGAACAGTCGCGCGAAGTGGATGCGAAGACCTTACGGCAATACCTCCCCGACCAGAGCACCGCACTGATCCCCATGACCGGAGACGGGAAAGCTGCGGGCATGGACAGCATCAACGAAAGGGAGCTCATCTTCAAGTTCCTCTTCGACATGAAGAACGACCTGAACGCATTGAAGGAGCAAGTGCGTTCCATGGTGGGCGGGCAGCCGCAGCAGGCCAGTATTCCACCAGTGTATCGTGAGGAGTACTTCGTTTCCCAAGCCTCAGCGCCACACGGAACGGTGAGCATCGTTCCCAAACACAGCGAGGACGAGGACGTGGAGCATACCGAGGTGGAAGAGAGCCTGAGCTTGGAGGAAAAAGAGAAGGAGATGATCCGCAAAGCGTTGGTGAAGCACCGCAACAAGCGGAAGAATGCCGCGCAGGAATTGGGGATCAGTGAGCGCACGCTCTACCGCAAGATCAAGGAGTACGATATTCCATGAACTGGACAGTTCCCTGTTGGCAGTCGGCAGTAAGCAAATGGCAGTGGGTCGTTGCATGCTGCATAATGCCCCTTGCCCTCCTGAATTCCTGCCGGGTGAATTATGGATTGACGGGTGGTGATGTGGGTGAAGCGAGAACCGTGAGTGTGGAACTGATCGAGGCGCGCGCCCCGTTGGCCACCCCGCTAAGCGCACAGGTGCTGACCGAAACGCTCCGCGACCTGCTCTTGGCACAAACCCCCTTGAAACTTCGCAGCGAAGAGGGCGATGTGCAATACAGTGGTGCCTTGGTAGGGTACGACGTGCAGCCGGTGAACATCCAAGCGAACGAAAGCGCTGCGCTCAACCGTTTGACCATGACCGTAAGCGTGACCTACCGCAACACCTTGGATCCCAAGAAGAACGCCGAGTTCACGGTGGCGCGGTTCTCGGACTATAACAGCACACAGGACCTCGTAACAGTGGAAGAGCAATTGGCCCGGGACATCGGTAAGCAGTTGGCACAGGATATCTTCGACCGCACGTTGGGGAATTGGTGATCAATGGAACGCGAAAGGCTCACACGACTGGTCGAAGACCCCGAAATAGCGGGTCGTGCCGATGTTGCGGCCTTGAACGACCTCGCGGAACGCTTCCCCTGGTTCGCTAGTGCGCAAGTGTTGCGAAGTGTTGTTGAGCACCGCGCTGGCGAAGTCCTTTCCGAAGAAGTCCTTCGCAATGCCGCAGCGCACGTGCCTTCGCGAACCATCCTGTTCGACCGAGTGAACACGACGCCTCCGGCCCCCACGTTGACCGTCGTTCCGAAGGAGATCACAACCCCAGAACCGCTGCTTGATGTGACCGTCCCTCCTTCAGCAATACTCCCCGCGCCGGTTCAGCAAGAAGCGATCAAAGCGAAGGAAGCCGTTGAAGCCCCAACGCCTGTTTCCATCATCGATCCCCCGGAGCAGTCCAAGCCCGAAGGGATCGAGGAGGCCATCTTGCCGCCAGACCCATTGGATGTGTTGATCCAGCAGGCAGCGAAATTGGGCAGTTACGACATCGATCGACTTGGCGAACCGATCCCTGCTACCGAGGAGGAACCGGATCGGCTTGTACCCGAACCTACACCCTCTGTTGAGCCGGAGCCTGAACCGGTCGTGGTGGAGCAGCCATCATCACCTGTTTTTGTGCAACCGCTCGACACGCGCAGCAAACGATCCTTCACGGATTGGCTGTCCCAGGCACCTGAACCGATCGCGGTGGCACCGCCCAAAACCGGATCCGCACCGCCCACCTCCGTTTCCGACTGGCAACGCGGTCCTGTGGAGCCTATCGAAGACCTTCCCACCCTGGCAGCCTCCCCTCGGAAACGTCCGCAAGAACCGTCGGAGACCATGGACCTCATCGATCGGTTCATCCGCCAGCAGGAGCCGCCCCCACTGCCGAAAGTAGAGTTCTACACCCCGCAGCAAGCGGGCAAACGCAGCTTGGACGATTCCACCGGCATGGTGACGGAAACCTTGGCCAAAGTCTACGTGAAACAGGGCAATCTGCCCAAGGCGATCGAGGCGTACCACAAGCTGGCATTGAAATACCCGGAGAAAAGCGCTTTCTTTGCGGCCCTCGCAAAAGAGCTTGAGGTCCAACAGCACAAGTAGTCATGGTCGCCATTTCCATCATCATCCTCATCGTCTGCGGTCTTCTCGCCCTTGTTGTTCTAGCGCAAAACCCGAAAGGTGGCGGCTTGGCAGCGGGTTTCACCGGAGCCCAACAGATCGGTGGCGTACAACGTACAGCCGACTTCTTGGAAAAAGGAACGTGGACCTTGGCCGGTGCGCTGATGGTCCTCTGCTTGGTATCCGCTTCGTTGCAGAACAGCGGCCCTGGTACCATGGACGAGCTGGACACACCGACCGAAGAGCAATTGGCTCCGGTTGACGACCAAACAGCGCCTACGGGCGATTTGCCAGTTGACGAGTCCGGCTCGTAGTTCACCCCATTCTTCTTGTCAGCTTGTCAGTCCGAACAGGGCTGTGAACGGGTCATTTTTACCGTCGGCCTGTCGATCCTGACAAAGGGTAGGGCATCTCGCCCTCTGGCATACCGATTGACAGATGCGCGGCGGTCGTAAGACCCAACAAACCAAATCGTAACGACCTGACCTATGGCAAACAAAGTGAAACCGTTGGCGGACCGCGTGCTCGTTGAAGCAGCCGCCGCTGAAGAGACCACCAAGGGTGGCATCATCATCCCAGACACCGCCAAGGAGAAGCCCCAGCGTGGTAAAGTGATCGCTGTTGGCACTGGCCGCGTCGCTGACGACGGCAAAGTGACCCCTTTGAGCGTGAAGGCCGGCGACACCATCCTGTATGGCAAGTACAGCGGCACCGAGCTCAGCCTCGAAGGCAAGGACTACTTGATCATGCGTGAGAGCGACATCTTCGCGATCCTGAACTAAGCACTACCGGGCGATCCATCATCGCCCTTTTTCGTTTCCCTAAAACCCAACTGCAATGGCAGCCAAGAACATCCAATTCGACATTGACGCACGCGACCGTCTGAAGCGCGGCGTCGATCACCTCGCGAATGCCGTGAAGGTGACCCTCGGTCCCAAGGGCCGCAACGTGATCATCGACAAGAAATTCGGTGCACCCCAGGTCACCAAGGACGGTGTTACCGTGGCCAAGGAGATCGAGCTGAAGGACCCCGTGGAGAACATGGGCGCCCAGATGCTGAAGGAGGTGGCCAGCAAGACCGCCGACCAAGCAGGTGACGGCACCACCACGGCCACCGTTCTCGCCCAAGCGATCGTTACCGCAGGCCTTAAGAACGTGGCCGCCGGTGCCAATCCGATGGACCTGAAACGCGGCATCGACAAGGCCGTGATCGCCGTCGTGGCCGAGCTCAAGAAAATGAGCAAGACCGTAGGCGACGACAACAGCAAGATCAAGCAAGTGGCCACCATCAGCGCCAACAGCGATGAAACCATCGGCACCCTGATCGCCGAGGCCATGGCCAAAGTGAAGAAGGAAGGTGTGATCACTGTGGAAGAAGCGAAAGGCACCGACACCACTGTTGAAGTGGTAGAAGGCATGCAGTTCGACCGCGGTTACTTGAGCCCCTACTTCGTGACCAACCCCGAGAAGATGGAGGTTGAAATGGAGGGTGCCTACATCCTGATCTACGACAAGAAGATCAGCAGCATGAAGGAGCTGCTCCCCGTTCTGGAAAAGAGCGCACAGACCGGCAAGCCCCTGTTGATCATCAGCGAAGATGTTGATGGTGAAGCATTGGCCACCTTGGTGGTGAACAAGATCCGCGGCGCTTTGAAAGTGTGCGCCGTGAAGGCCCCAGGTTTCGGCGACCGTCGCAAGGCCATGTTGGAGGACATCGCCATCCTCACCGGGGGCACCGTCATCAGCGAGGAGCGTGGCTTCAAACTGGAGAACGCTGACCTCACCATGCTCGGCAAGGCCGAGAAGATCAGCATCGACAAGGACAACACCACCATCGTGAACGGTGCTGGCAAGAAAGCCGACATCGTGGGTCGTGTGAACCAGATCAAGGCACAGATCGAATCCACCACCAGCGACTACGACAAGGAGAAGTTGCAAGAGCGTTTGGCCAAGTTGGCCGGCGGTGTTGCCGTGCTCTACATCGGTGCCGCCACCGAAGTGGAGATGAAGGAGAAGAAGGACCGCGTGGACGACGCTTTGCACGCTACCCGCGCTGCCGTTGAAGAAGGCATCGTACCGGGCGGTGGAGTGGCATACATCCGCGCTCAGAAGGTGTTGGAGAAGCTCGAAGGCATCAACGCCGACGAGACGACCGGCATGGCCATCGTGCGCCGCGCCATCGAAGAGCCTCTGCGCCAGATCGTAGCGAACGCCGGTCTGGAAGGCAGCATCGTGGTGCAGAAAGTGCGCGACGGCAAGGCCGACTTCGGCTTCAACGCCCGCACCGAGGAGTACGAGAACCTGCTCGCAGCCGGTGTGATCGACCCCACCAAGGTGACCCGTGTTGCTCTTGAGAACGCCGCTTCCATCGCGAGCATGTTGCTCACTACCGAATGCGTGATCAGCGACGAGAAGGAAGAGAAAGCAGCAGGCCACAGCCATGGTCCCGACATGGGAGGCATGGGTGGCATGATGTAATTCGAACCCCAATATGAAAAGGGCAAGCCCCGGTCAGTGATGGCTGGGGCTTGTTCCATTCCAGATGATCCGTGGAATGAGAAGTAGAAGGTTACTAACACCTGTTGGAAACTCGCTTTGTCGCATTGCCCTAGGGGCGGGTACTTTGTTGCCGCTAAGACCCGGCGGATGCAACTGACCCCGAAACGCTTCTTCGACTTCTGCGCCTCGCACGTGCCGCTTTTGCACGCCATTGCCATCAAGCCCGGCGATGTGAGCGAAGCGCAGGTGCGCCAGATGATCCGCACCTTCAGCGATGCTGCGAGCGAGCTGCCCGAGACCACCTGGCAGCGCCTCTTGGAATTACAAGTGATCGTACCGATCGAGGAGGGCAGTTCGCACTACGTGATGAGCCAGGCACTTTTGCAGTTGCTCAACTTCCTCTACAACGACGCGCTGCCTACGAGCCCGGAGATCATCCAGGGCTACATCGCAGCGTTGGAAAGTGCCCGCAAGCGGATCGCGATCGGCGTGGAGTCTGGCGATGCTCTGAGCGTGGCCATGGCCACCAACGAGATCGATCACACCCTGCGCCGCATGCAGGATGACCTGGACGCCACGCACCGTGCTGTGTTGGCCGAAGTGGCCCGTTACAAGGCCGACCGCAGCAGTGTGAGCGTGCGCGAGCGCTACCTCCGCATCCTGAGCCTGATGGATCAGTACGTGCATCCACTGGTGGAGATCATCCGCGTTGATGGCCTGCTGGAAAGCACGTTGGACGAAACCGACATGGTGTTGCGCGGGGCCAGAGAGCAAGGCGTGTATGTGGAGTTGGCGATGATCGAGCGCAATGAGCGGCAGATCCGCGTGATGCGTCGTCGTGCGATCCACACCTTGAACGAGAGCCGCAAGGAATTGCAGCCATTGTATGATGTACTGCGTCGTTCCTCAGCCATCGCGCACGGCGCCACGCTCGCCCTCGGTCGCCTGCGCCAGATGCGCATAGAGGATTGGGTGGCGAACTATGTGACACAGACCACGAATGCGCGGATCGAAGTGCCGCCAACGGACGAAGTGCTTCGCCAGATCGTCGACGATGTGATCTCACATCCACCGATCGCACCGCCGGTATTGAACACCACAGAGAGCAGCGACACACCACCCGACTACGTGCGTCTGCTCTGGTTGAATGAACTACCCAACATGCTCAACGAGGACCTTCCCGTGAAGGATCTGACAAGTTGGATCACCGGCAACTTCCCGGAGAAGGGCACTGCCGATGCGTTGCTGGGCTTGAGCAAATTGCTCTTCGACCCGAAACTCGATGTCTCCTTCAAAGGGGGCAAGACCAAGGAATACCGCACCCGGGACGGCGTGCTTGAAGCATCCTCCATCTCCATCACCAAAGTCTCGCCTTCCTCCGCCAAAACGAAATAAGGATCGTCTTTACAAGGCCTAAGCGCACTACGCATGAACACGCTTCCACAGCTCAAGGACATCTTCGACAAGCTCCGTCAAGGTGCGTACATCACCCATGAACAGGGACCGATGCATGCGGCCATCGCCGAGAACTACGAAGGCTACCGCGATTATTTCGAGCCACTTGGTTTGAACCTGATGCGCCATCCGCGCGACTTCTTCTACTTCCACACGGAGACCGCAGAAGGAACTCCACCTGCTGCATCCCTAGCGCCCATGGCGGTTTTCTGCTTCATCCTTATAGAAGCCGCTTCCAACGAAGGACGTCCGGTGGAGGAGTACCTGCTCACCGAGCGTTTCACCTTGACGGATCTGCCGCACCTGAAGAGCGACCGCTACAAAGCACACATGCGCGCCGTAGATGTCGACGACGAAGCGGGCTTGCGGAAATTGCTCAAGAGCATGGCCACCAAGGGATGGGCCGAGTACAATAACGATGATTCCTTCCGCTTCCTTCGCCCCTTCCACCGCTTGTTCGACAAGTGCCAGGAGATCAGCGAAGCAGCCGAACGCGAGCAGCGCGAAGTATTGCCGAGCACGCCGATGATCGATCCGGAGATGAATTGAAGTTCTTCACCACAGAGGCTCAAAGGACACAGAGAAATCCAAGACGTTCGCAACACGGATCCCTCGGGGAAGTGATCGGCAGAACATCAACAACGAACACATGCAAGCAGGAACAGGACCTACCAAGCTCATCGCGATCCGATCCGGAAGCTATGATTACGCGGAGGTGGAACTCGCGAACTCGATCCAACTGGTCGGACCGAACAACGCTGGAAAGACGACGCTGATCAACACGTTGCAATTCCTCTATCTGGACAACCGCAACCAGATGGCCTTCGGAGATCACGAGCCGGAAGCAACGCGTGCATATTACTTCCCCGACCATTTCAGCTACCTGTTGTTCGAGTGCCAAGGACCGAAAGGATCCTACGTGCTCGGCTGGCGCGGGCAGAGCAAGACCGGTGGCGGCGACCCCGTGCGCTTTACCTATGACGGCACCTACGATGTGGATGACTACCTCGGCAAGGACGGCCGGGTATTGGACCCGAAGGCGGTGAACGCGAAGCTCATCGAGCGGAACTATCACGAGCTACGTGACGCAGCAGCGCACCGCGAAGCGATCCTCGTCGCCACCAAGGGGGAGAGCAACGGTCTGGGTATCGTTCACCTCACTGAAACCGAACGCTACGCGCACTTCAAGGAAGTGCTGAAGAACCTCTTAAGCCTGCGCTCGATCGATCAGAACGAGATGAAGCGCAGCTTGCTGATGTTGGCGAGCATTCCGCCGAACAAGCCCGCTTTGGAAGCGAACCGGTTGATGACCGAGGACTTCGAACGCATCCGTGATCGTCGCTTGAAATTGAACACGCTGAAGAGCGAGAAGGAGCGCCTCGAGAAGTACATCGGCATGAGCGATGTGCGCTTCGACCTGGAGGCCCGCCTCGCCTTCGTATACCGCGACCTGATGGAGAAGCGCCGCAAAGCGCACGACCACAACAAGCACGTAAAGGAGGCCATCATCGCGAAGCAGGACGCACTGGAGAAGGAGAAGATCAGCACGGCCGAGATCCTGAAGGACTTCGACGAGAAGATCGCGGAGATCGCGGGTGCCAAGGGTCGGGTAGAAGGCGACCTTTCACGCATCTCGGATCTGGGCAAAGGCCTGGAGCAGTTCGTGGAGAATCTGGAGCGCGAAGCCCTGAACAACGCGAAAGAGCGCCTGCATCTCCTGAGCCGTCAGCTCGGCAATGCCGAAGAAGCCGACCGCCAGCGCACAGCACGCAGCCTCGCTGAAGTGACCGGTCGAGTGACCAGCACCGAACGCGCTATCTCCAACTTCGACAAGGCGCTGATCACCGAGTTGCGCGAAACGATGAGCGACGATGCGCTGCAAGGCCTGTCGAAGCTCTTCAACATGGAGGTACTGAAACTGCCCGTGGAGAAAGGCGGTGTGGAACTGAAGAAGCGCAAGCAGATCGATGCCTTGCTGAAGACGCTCGCGGAGAACATCACCGATGACACATATAGCGATGCCCTGTTGAAATTGCCACTGCCCGACAACAGCCACGCGTGGAAAGAGCTGGTTGACGTGAAGGCCTTGAAGAAAGCGCTGACCGACCTCAAGGCCGAACAGGACCGCTTGCGCAGGTTGATGGATGCGATCGAGAATCGCGAAGCCCTTGCCAAGGAGCGCGCGAAGGTGCAAGCGGAATGTGAAGCACATGATAAACTGCTGCACAAGTGGGAGAACTTCCAAGCGGTGAAGGAGGACGAACCCCGCCTCCAAAAGCGCCTCGCTGAAGTGAACAAGGAAAAGGCTGCGGCGGACTCGGAGCGCAAGGAAGTACGTGAGAAGCTGGACGAGATCAGCGTGAAGCTCTTCGAGCAACGCACCGCACTGAACCAGGAGGACGAGCGCTTTAATCGCCTGCTTCGCTTGATGGAGCAATGCGTACCACCTCCCGATCCAGATGCCACCGGGACCGCCTTGATCTCCGTGCCGAACGACCCGGAGGATGCCATCGCACTCTATGGCAAGCACATGACGGAGCACAACGCGATGAGCCGCGAGATGGATCAGTTGCGCAGCAAGATCGAGGGTGTGCTGAAGAGCGACATCATCGGCCCCACCGAGATGGAAACGGTGCGCTTGATGAAGGAACAGCTTGAAGGTCTACCAACATTCGAGGAGACGCTGCGGAAGGATTGGGACAACTACCTGCACCTGTTGCGCGCCAACTTCGCGAACGTGCTCAACGGCCTGAACGACATCAAGAGCGCGGCCGAAAAACTCAACCGCCGCTTCGGCAATGTGAGCGTGAGCAACTTGGAAAGCCTGCGCATGGAGGTGATGGACCAGAACGAACTGGTCGCCGCGTTGAAGGAACTGGCCGAGACCGATCACACCGGCCTCTTCGATAGTAGCAGCAAACTCGACGCCGCCTATCAGAGCTTCCGCAACAAGTTGAGCGAGCGCCTGACATTGAACTACGGTGACCTCTTCACCCTGCGTTTCACGATCAGTACCAAGGGAGGCCGCACACACAGCTACGACAACCTGCAGGTGGAAAGCCACGGTACCGCGATCACCATCAAGGTGCTCTTCAACCTGCTCGTTCTGCGCAGCATGCTGAAAGAGGATCCGAAGAAGCACATGCCACTTTCGCGGGTGCCGTTCTTCCTCGATGAGGTGCACTCCTTGGATGCCGTGAACCGCAAGGCCGTGTTGGGCATGGCGCGTGACCTCGGCTTCATGGCGATCACCGCCGCCCCGGAACCGGTGAGCGAAGTGGATGCCCTGTACTTCCTGCGGCCACAGAACGGCCGTTTGGTGCTGCGGAACGAGCTGCGCATCGGCGTGAAGTTCGACGAGGCAATGGCCGAAGCTTGATCTTTCAATTCCATTGCGAAAGCCTCTGATCCTATCAGGGGCTTTCGTATTTCGAACCCATGGTAGTTGACCAGCCGATCCGCCGAACGGCTGCGGACCGATGACCCGATCACCGCCGCCGTGACCTCCAGATCAGAACGGATAGGATCAGGAAAAGTGCGATCCCGACCCACCACGCGTAGCCTTGCCAACCGCTATCCAGTTGCACGGGTGACACATCACCTACGAGCACCAAGCCGGCCCAGTAGTACGGCAGATCCAGTTCGTCCCGCGCATGTTCCAGATGATCCAGCTTGGCTTGGCGCAAGGCCAGATGCTTGGGCATACCGGCAGCAAGGTGATGATAGAAGCCCTCGATGATCTCGGCACTCACCTTCTCATCGATGCTCCACAAGGACATCACTAAACTGGGGCAGCCGGCGTAGGCGAAACCATATCCCAAGGAGCGCACGCCTTCTCCTTCGTCGTTCTTTCCCGTTCCCGTTCTGCAGGCCGAGAGCACGGCCAGTTGCGCACGAAGATCGAGTTCGTAGATCTCGTAGGCATGCAGGTAGCCGTCGAACTCGTTATCCGAAGTGTCGCCTTTGCTCAGCACCAAGCGCGAGTACATGGGCGCTATCGTGTTCATCTCGGCATGGGTCCCGAGGTGGATGACCCCCGATCGTTCGGCGCGCTCGCGGAAGTTCCGTTCATCTGCATCACCATCCACCAGGATCGTGGCGTTGAGCGTCCTTCCCAATGAACGCGCCGTATTCACAGCGAACGGCTGCCGCACATAGTTGAGGAATTCATGATCGGCAGCACTTGTATCAGCAAGGCCAGCGAGATAGCGCTGTTTCATCGGCTTGGTGAAGCCCGGTGCAAGAGCAAGAACACCACGCGATCGATCACGCACCATGTTCGCGAACTGCACGGCGGTGGTGGCCGACAACAGGTAGGCGAAGGCGTAGCGCTGGATCAGGGAATTCGCAACAAGGTCCGTTGAGGATGGATCCTCAAGTAGTGTTTCGAAGTTGATGGTGTGCAGGGGACCGTCGGGAATGACCAGCAGTTCATGACCGGTCAACAGCGGAGCGACCGGGGCGAAGAACAAGGTGTACGCGCGGTGACCAGCAGTGCTGTAGGCGGCACGATCCCTGGAGTTGATGGCATCGTTCAGGGCACGTGTTGCATCGGCCACTTCGCTGTTCTTCACGCGCACGATGGCTGCGGTATCCATACGGATGACGAGCATGTACAGGTGATCAGAAGTGATGGCATAGGCCAGCAGATCACGATCCGGTCCGAGCAGTTTCTTCCGCACATCTTCCACATCGATCGTCGTGGTCCCATAGCGCAGATCGAAGTAGCGTGGATATCGTTCGCTCAATCGTTCCAGGAAAACGGCGTACTCCCTTTCCGCATTCAACGTAAGATCGAGGGCTTGCTCATTATCCGGGTCGACCTCCATGGCCTGGATCAAAGCGCGCTCGCGGATCAGGATGCTATCGGGCACACCGGCAAAACGCAAACTCGTGAATTCGTTCAAGCGGCTCTTCAGCAAGATGGATCGGTCGGCTTCCATCAGTGCCAAGAATCGATCGATATCACTCAACTTCCCGCTCTGTGCATAGGTTTCATAGGCGAGGTCGATGGCGAGGTCGAAAAGCACCTTCTGCTCACCGACCAGACCCAGTTGCGACCCTTCATCGTCGATCGCCGCCCGGTTGCGGTCCAAGGAGCGGATCGCCAGGTCAAGATCCGTGCTCCAATCCGGATCCAAGGCAGTACCATTCGACAAAGCGCGCTCGGCCTTCACTTTCCAAAGGAGCGCATCGGTCAAAAGCTGCGGCTGTGGAAAGGCTCTGGGAAGCGCGTTGCCCCCCAACGCTTCGGCACGGTCATCGAGTCGTTCCAACGCGGAGGTGCTCCAACGCAGGGCAGTGGTTGCATCGTCGTCGGCCAAGGCGGCTTCGGCGAGCAGCACCTCGTACTGGGCTACTTTGTAATGTCCGTCTCCATGCACTTGGCTCATGATGGACCGGGCCGCCTGCAGGTCGTCCAAGGCTTCCTGCACCTTTCCTTGATCCAAGAAGAAACGTGAACGGCGACGAAAGGCGACGGCCAACTGCGGATCCATGGACGCTTGGGGAGCGGCTTTCTGCTCGGCGATGGTTCGTTCGAACATGGCCGCTGCTTCCTGCACCCGACCTTGCCCTGCATAGACCTCGGCAAGTTTGGTGCTGGCACGGAAGTACTCTTCGTTATGGGTCCCATAATGCGTGGCACATGCCTTCATGTAGTCGACGATATCCGTCTCTGCACGGGCCAGATCACCGGTCTCCATGGCGATATCGGCCATGCGTTCGCGGATCCCGAGAATACGTGCGTCACCGGGTTCCAGAATGCTCGAACGATCACGATACGCTAGGTCCAACAGCTCTTGCGAATGTGCATTGTCGCCCATGGAGAAGTACACGGTGGCGAGGTTCACATAGGCCTTGGACCGGGAAAGCACGGCCGCATCACGCACTGTTGGATCGCTGGTGCTCGACATCGCCTCCGTACACATCCGGACCCCTTCCTGGTAGGACAATTTGCTGCGAGCGATATCCCCCGCATCCTGCCACATGATGCCGATGTTGGACAGGATGCCGGCCTTGCGCACAACGACATTGGGCGCATCCGAGCGTTCCAGGTTCGTGAGCGCCTCCCGGTAGTAGTGTTCTGCATCGTGGGTTCGACCCAAGTGCCAAGAACTAACACCCGCTCCGTTGCAGCATTCGCTCAGATCCAAATACGCAGGAACTGGGGAACGTTCGTAGATGACCTTGGCAGCGAGGTAACTCTTCAAGGCCTCTGTGTGATGGGCCATGATCGCGTGATCGAAAGCCACGTTCTGATGTGCATGGGCCAGTTTGCTCGATCCCACGTCGGAGTTCCGTTGGGCTTCAGCAAGGGCCATGGAGTCCACGCGCAAGCACGCCTTCATCTCACCGAGATCATAGTACAACCAGCTGAGGTCGGAAAGTACATCCATGTGCTGCGCCGGCTGGATCCCTTGGGCGAGGAGCGTGGCATACAGCGCTTCTGCGGCAGCCGTACCCGCTGCGGCTCCCTTCACCTTCCATTTCGCGCGGCCGTACTTGTAAACATACAGGTGGATGGAATCTTGCCACGTGGTCCCTGGCACTTCCTTCAGTTGCAGGTCGATCGCCTCTATCGTGGCTGTGTAGTTCTCGGCATCGTAGAGTTCGCTGATCCGCGCATGTCGTTCAGCGATCCGCTGATCCGCCTGTGCGAAGGCATGGAATGCACCCAAGACAAGAGCCGATAAGAGGACCACGGAACGCATCACGACCCGAGTTCGGATGTGATCGTGCGCACACGATCGCCATAGACCGGGTCGTTCTCCAGGTGAAGTGTTCTCAGCTTCTCGAGATCCTTCACACGCACATAGGCGAGGAAGAGATACCACTTCGCCTTGGCGTGAAAGGTGCTCGAGGTATCCTTCGATAGCGGTTCGAGCCTACGTATCGCTTCCATCACATCACCTGACGCGAGTGCAGCACTCCCGAGGTAATAGATCAGCGTATCGTTCGAGGGTTCCTGCAGGAGGATCTCTTCCCATTTCACTTTGGCCTCAGCATACTCACCAAGCTTATAGGCCACCATCGCATCTTGAAAAGCCGCGTCACTTAACGCGCTCATGGGCACAGGCAAGCCCGGATCGGACACATAATACGCGGCAAAAAGCCGTTCCGAAGGTGACGGAGTGAGCAACCACACGAAAGCACCGGCCAGCACGACCGCCACTGCGGCGGCATACTTGAGCAGATGGTTCCGACCTCCGCCTTTGGTCGACGCTTGTTCGGATGCTACTTCACGCAACGTGCGGGAAACGCCGCCCAGTTCGATCGCCAGGATGTTCTCGCGCTGCAGGTCGACCTCCGCTCGTAGGGCCGGGTCGAGTTCCAAGGCCGATCCGAAACGGGCTCGTTCATCATCGGACATGGTACCGAGCACATACGCTTCAATGGTCTCGAACCGGGTCCTGTCCAATGCTCCCTGGGTCATGCTACCTCGTTATTTTCCTCACCGGTGATGGCGCGGCGGAATGCTCGTAGCTTCATCATGCAGCGATACTTGATCGTACGGATACTCTCCTCTTCCACTCCCATTGCATGAGCGATCGTAGCGAGATCCTTCCGCTCGAAGTAGAACTGGTCGAGCACCGTGCGGCACTTGTCATCGAGCTTGGCATATACGCCGCGCAACCGCGCGATGCGCTCCTCGACATCGTCATCGGAGTCCGCGTCCAGCACATTGATCCGATCATCGTGTACGACCTTCATGTGCTTATGCGATGCTGACCGGACCACATCCAGCCATTTGTTCTTGGCCACACGGAAGAGGTAGCCTCCGGGATCCGGGGTATTCTCCTGACAGACCGTGCCTTCCTTCACCTTCATCCAAAGAATGGTGATGGCCTCTTGGAAAACATCCTCTGCTTCGGTCGCTGTTCCGCTGTTCTGGACCACATAGTTCCGAATAGTGCGGAAATGCTTGGCATAAAGCGAACGTATCACCACCGGATCGTTGCGCCGCAGGGACTCCACCCATCCGGTGGCGCTTAGGACATCCATTGTGATCCGTTGCAAAATGGGTGGGAGATGAACCACGAGTATACGGCGATCGGAAGTTCATGTCCATTCTGGTCATCGGGATCGTGGTCAAGAAGGCGTTCCCATGTACACATCGGGATCGAAAGCAAATGTGAACAACAAGCTCCAACTGCACCGGTTCGACAGCGTGGGACCGCGCGTATCGAGCGGATCCCTACCGATGATCGTTCACATCGAAGATGGAGTCCGATGTAGTCCCGAACGAACAACCCGAATGATGGCCAGATCATTGCCCTTGCAAGGACCGACCGAGCATCATAGACCCACCCATGCCATCGTGATGATCGCCCTTGCCGACGATGTCCATTTACCAAAAGGGGGTCTTCCGATCGGAACCGATGGATACTTGTTGACGTGTTCCGACCCGACCGAACTCCTCCTGGCGATCACGGCGATCAGCAGTGGACAACGAACGAAGGCAGGCAGCATAGGCCGTCGTGTTTCCGTTCATCTTCAGCCAGTACTTTCGCATTTCGACTAGGTCCTGCTTAGCCGTAGAGAGAAGGATGTTCTGCGTGCGTTGGTGGCAGGAAAGAGCTACAAGATGATCGCGGCGCAGCTCGGGTTGGGTTTCGAGACCGTGCGGTCCCACATCAAGAACCTGTATGAAAAGCTCGCCGTGAAGAGCAACACGGAAGCCGTTGCGAAGAGTTTACGCGATGGACTCCTGAACTGACGCAACTTATCGATCCGCCTGCACAAGAACAGGTCAAGCTCTACCGTCCTGGATCGAGGAACATTTGGTCAGTCGAATGATCCAGGATCGGATCAAGTGGGATCCGCCTCCTATCCATCCTTCAACAGACCAGCCCCAATAGGTCCGGACCCGTGGTATCGAACCTTCGTCCGAAACATGATCTTTCGAAGATCCTCGATCGCTAAGGGCGTTGACCTCCCGCGGTGCAACATGCTGTGACAATTGGGACAAACCGGGACGACCCGTGAACGGCTTTGGTCGGCAAACCCATTGGAGACCCGGTGCGACACCAAGGCATTACGGCCAAGGATCCCATAAATACGTTCCAGATCGGATCCGCAGACACTGCATCCGGGACCATGTTCCTCTATGGCCAACGCACGGGTATACGGATCCTGCTCAAGCGCATCCACACGGATCGATCGTGTGTCGATCCCAGAAGCTGTAGCATCCACCTCTTCCGGCATCCTTTCGAGGAGGACATCCGTCAACACCGGCTCGCAACTGCGACAACTCACCACTCGGAAAAGCGGTAGGCTCTTGTGATCGGCAACAGCATGAAGAACGAGACGAACGTCGTTCGAACAGAATTTGATCCCGCCTCCTTGCGTGAATCCCTTCACCCCTTCCACTTTGCGCAGTACACGAATGTGTGCACAACCAGACCTGTGGAGCATACCGGACCTACCTGTATCTCCACGTCGCGTGTTGATCACGAACCCATCCGGATTGTTGACCATCCAAGCCAAGTAACCCGGATCGTCGCCGTCGAATATCTCTACCATGGTTCGTGAACGTGCTCGACATTGCAATAGCAGCGAAGAGCAGGCCGAAATGTAGCTGGAGGAACAGGCCCGAACTTGGTGTACCAAGAAGATGATGATCCGTTAAGGGCATGGTAGTCATTCGTGAACGTGCAGGGAACGATCAGCTATTCTCTACTATGGAGGTAGATCATCCATAACCATGCACTAACATGACGGGAACAGGATGGGCGCAGCTTTGCCGCACTTACCGCTTCCATGCAAAAGGCACTTCTCATTCTTCTTGTCCTTCTCTCGTTGCCGGATCTGTGCGCCCAGGGTACAGTGCGCGGCACGGTCACTGACCCCAGCGGACAGACGGTGATCGGAGCCAACATCGTTCTGAAGGATGAACCAGGGATCGGCACGGTCACGGATCTGGATGGCGCCTATTCCTTGAAGATCGAGCGCACGGGTACGGTAACGCTGGTCTTTTCCTTCATCGGCCTGGTGAGCGAAGAGCGAGTTGTCAATTGGACCAACGGCGGTGTTGTTGTGCTGAACGTGGAGATGAAGGACAACAATGTTCAGCTGGGCATGGTGGAGGTTGAAGGAAAGGCGCGACGTTCCGGAGACACCTATTTGGACAAGCTGAAGATCAATGCGGGTGCGTCGATGGACTACATCTCTTCGGACCGCATGCTTCGCACCGGGGACAGTGAAGCATCGCAGGCGGTACGGCGGGTTACAGGCGTTTCCACAGTAGGAGCCTTCATAACTGTGCGCGGTCTAGCTGATCGATACATCGTTACCACCATCAACGGAAGCCGGATCCCGACGATGGACCCTTTGACGAACAACTTGCGCCTCGACCTCTTTCCGACCGGCCTGTTGGACAATATCGTGATCACCAAGACAGCGACACCGGACCAACCCGGTGATTGGTCAGGGGCATACGTATCGCTGAATACGAGTGACTATCCCGATCGCCTGCGCGTGAGCGTGAGCACCACCTTCGGCTACAACCCCAATTCGAGTTTCCAGAACGTGGTCGTAGGTGCGCGCAGTTCCACGGATTGGCTTGGCCATGACGATGGCTTGCGCGCGATACCGGACGGCGTGCCAGTGGACATCGAGCAATTCCCAAGTTTCAAGGACCCGAATCTGTACGAGCAACTCCAACTCCTCGGCTTAGGAGCCTACCTGAACAACTACGGCATCGTGGCGAGTACACCGGGATTCCAAGCGAACACGATGAGCACGACGGGGACGCTTCAACACCTGCCCCTCACGCAACTCGGATTGTTGGCTCCCGGTCAACTGTACGATGCGAACGCGGTCTCGAATGCGGTCACGATCTACAACAACGCTTACGACCTGGCCTACTTCTCGCCCACTGTGAATGGTGAACTGGCACAACTGAACACCCGCTTCAACAACGCGAACTGGCGTGTAACAGAGGCTAAGGGCCGACCGAACTTCAATCAATCGTTCAGCATCGGTAACCAGATACAACTTTTCAAGAAGGCGAAGAATCCAAAGACCCTCGGATTCCTCTTGGGCTTCCGGTATTCAACGGACACGGAATATGACGGAGAAGCGACTTTGGGTCGAAGTCTGGAAAGGACCGACGACACAGATCCCGGCAGCGACTTCATCCGCAAGGGCACACAGCGCATCAGCACCGAGTCCGCAGGTTGGAACGCTCTCGGAAACTTGGCCTTCAAACTGAACCGCAACAACAGCTTCTCCTTGATGGTGATGCCCAATGTCCTTGGGCAGAACAATGCGCGTGCCCTCACATTCCTTGCACCTCCGATCAGCGGAGAGACCTTCGTCAGTGAGGATCAGTACTACGAGGAACGGAAGCTATGGGTGTACCAATACGCATCGCGCCACTTGATCCCTGCTTTGAACCTTAAGGTGGATGCCGACGTTTCCTACTCCGATGGCGAAAGGAATGTTCTTGATCTCAAAACGGTCCAGTACATCAAACCTGCCGATGGCGGATCAATAGACAACGTGGATGGTGCCCTCACGCCTCCCGGGCGTATCTATCGTTTCCTGAATGAAACACTCCTCGATGCACGTCTCTCCTTCGAACTGCCGTTGAGCGATAAGGAATCGCTACCACGCACCTTGAAATTCGGCAGTGCCTATCGCCGGAACGAACGCACGAACCAGCAGAGCTACTTCAATGTACTGGGCGCGCCTGGACCAACGCAGTGGGAAGAGCCCGGGCGTTTTGAACTGCGGCCGGACGGTCGATTCACTTCGCGCTATAGTCCATTCGGAACCTTCAAGGACAACGACATTGGTATCAGCGAAGTGTTCGCAGCCTTTGTGATGGGCGACTATGCGGTAACCGAACGGACGCGTTTGATCGGTGGTTTGCGCGCGGAGCATACCGATCTCATGACCGATATCCTCCGATTCTACCAGGATGGTATCGCGGCCGATGATCCGTCACGAGGAACGGTGGGTGATGTATCGGCCGGAGGCGGTGCATCCGCAGAACCCAAGCCGGCCATACCTGGAACCATCGAGCAGTGGGACTTCCTTCCAAGCATCAACCTCGTGCACAAATTGCGCACCGACCCGAATGCTCCGATGAACCTTCGTTTGAGCTATTTCCGCTCTTTGGCCCGGCCCAGTTTCCGCGAATTCTCAGTGGTGCAATTGTTCGACTACATCCTCAATGCACCGGTATACGGCAACCCCACTTTGAAAATGCCGCGCATCGACAACTTCGACATCCGCGTCGAACGCTTCTTCCCCAGCGGCAACAACGTTACCATAAGCGGATTCCACAAAGAGTTCACCAACCACATTGAACTGCTTTCCACCCTATCCGGCGGCTTCACATGGCGGAACGCGGATCGATCCGTTGTGGATGGCCTTGAACTTGAGGGTCGTATCGGGATCCTTCGAGGCCTCGAGTGGCGGGGTAACCTCACGATGATGCATTCGCGCTCTGACCTGACCTCTACTGTTACCGGGACGGAATTGAAACTGAGCACACCGATGTACGGCCAAGCACCGTACATCATCAACAGCATGTTGAACTACTCCTTGGATAGCCTCGGGTTGGTTTTCAGCGTCTCCTACAATGTGCAAGGTCCGAAGCTCGTCGTAGCCAATTCCGAACTCGACCCCGATGGGATCCAAGCCTATGAAATGCCCCGGAACCAGATCGATATCACAGCGACCAAGAATTTCGGTAAACACTGGGGGGCGCGCATCCGTGTTCGGAACCTGCTGAATGCTCCGATACGCAGGGCGTACAAGTTCGATGAAGGATACTCCTTCGATTTCGACAAGTACCGATACGGATCCGAATTCGCATTGACCGTTTCCTACACCATTCGTTGATGGCACCGCATTCGCACCTTCTCGTCATGATCGACCGAGCTCTTTACTCCCTGACCGTGATCCTCTTCATCTGTTCTTCACTTCCTGCGTTGTCACAGAACGAGATCGAGGATGTGATCGTGGAGACCTATTACATCTCCGACGCGAATGACGCGACCGATGAAATCGGGGGAACGTTGGCACCTGGCTCCAAGACCTACCGCGTATATCTCGACCTCTGCGAGGATTGCTCGCTACGGGCGATCTTCGGAAGTCCTGAACATCCACTGACGATATCGAGCTCGGCACCCTTCTTCAACAACCTGGATCGAGGGCGCACCTTCGGGCACGAGATCAACAACAGTGCGTTGGATGAGAATACAGTGGCACTGGATTCGTGGCTCTCCTTCGGCGCAGCATCCAACCAGAAATTCGGAGTACTGAAGACCGATGATACAGACGGCTCCATCGTCGGCGGGGCGAACAACGACGGTGGGAGCGCGAACATCGCTGGCGGCCTACTGGTCAACGCCGATCCTGAAGCTGGCATTCCATTGACCCAAGAAGATGGCCTGATCCCTTTGAACGGAAGTGCTGCACTGCCGCCGAACTTTCAAGTGGTCGGCACTTCCCCGGGTGATGTTCTCAATGCCGAAACGGTAGCAGCAACTTTCAACTCTAGCGATACACGCCTGACATGTAGCGTTCCGGGCACGCGTGGTCCGGATGCGACCAATCGCATCCTGATCGCTCAGCTCACAACAACTGGCGACCTGACCTTCTGCATCAACGTGGACGTGCAACGCGGAGATGGCACGGTGCTTCGCTTCGTGAGCGGTGACTCCTTGCTGCTCGAAGGTGAAACGCCGAACGGACGGCTGTGCTACCCTCCTGCATGCGGATGCACTGATCCGTCCTTCGTTGAGTACGACCCGAGCGCGGGTTGTGACGATGGAAGCTGCCAGAACGCGATCGTCTTCGGCTGCCTCGATACACTGGCCTGCAACTATTCAACATCCGCGAACTTCAATGTCCAGGAGCTTTGCTGCTATGGCCCCAGCGATTGCAACGGTCTCGATGTTTCCATTGTTTGTCCGGATGTCAGTGTTGCAGAGGTCGCAGAGGGATCGTCGTTCGTTCTCTTTCCCAATCCAGCGATCGATCTGCTCCATATCTCCGCACCGTCGAATGCGCGCTTGCTCGCCGTGACCATACTTGACGCCTTGGGTCGGGTGGCCAAGGAACATGCGGTGTCTTCCGGAACGACCAGCACAATGGCACTTCCAGTCGCCGACCTGTCCACCGGGGCTTACCATGTCGTCATCAGGACCGCAGAAGGAGCCTTCGTGAAAACCTTCATCAAGCTTGATCAGAGCGAACCGGCTCATTGATCGGCCTGTAACGGATCCATCACGATCATTTAATGTGCGGGTTCCATAGCCGCTGGAACGCGCCGATAGCTTCGCCCGCTCAAATCCTTCGCTATGCGCTACACGACGTTCCTCGCCACGCTCCTCTTGTCCATTCCTTGCGTTGTTGCTCAGTACACTCCACCGGATGGATCCGGCTTGGAAGGCATCATCGTAGAGCGCTACTATCAAGCGGACGCGAACGATGCAGCCGACGAGGACGGCAGCCTCGAATTGATGGAAGGGGCGATCACCTACCGGATCTTCGTGGATATGCTTCCGGGCTACGAGCTACTGACCGTAGGTGGCTACGTGGACCATCCGTTGACGTTCTCCACGACGACCACTTTCTTCAACAACGACGATCGTGGTGAAGACTTCGGACGGAACATCAACGACACCTATTTGGACAACAACACGGTGGCACTCGATTCGTGGATCACGATCGGCGCTGCTTCGGATGCGCATTGGGGCGTTCTGAAGACCGAGGATACCGATGGCTCGATCATCGGAGGTTCGAACAACGATGGTGGAAGCAACGCGGTACAAGGTGGTCTATTGGTGAACACGGGCGGGGGTACCGGCATTCCGTTGATCGAGGCCGATGGTCTGTTGGAAGGCATGCCACCGCAAGTGGTTTCGGTCGGCGAACTCCCCACCATCCTCACGTCCGGCACAAGTTCGTACACCTCTGACGACTTCGCCTATGCGGTCCTCGGTGGCCTCGCGGGGCCCACACCGGAGAACAAGGTGTTGATCGGTCAATTCACGACCGATGGCACTTTCGAATTCTGCCTGAACATCTGGCTGCGTATACCGGCCGAGGTGGTCTGCGACGACCCGAACTGCCACACCAACTTGGAATACTATGCACAGTTGTTGCCCGCGGACACAGCAGGCAAAGCGATCAGTGGAGACAACAAATTCACGCATCCCACCTTATGCTTCTCGTCTGCTTCAGGAGTTCCGGATTGCGAAGGTGTGCTGAACGGACCCGCTTTGCCGGGAACGGCGTGCGACGATGGGAATGCAGATACAAGTAATGACGTGTACAGCGAAGGCTGTGCTTGCATTGGCGAGGATTGCAACGGTGTTCTTGGCGGTGATGCACTCCCCGGAAATCCATGTGACGATGGCGATCCTTTGACCGAGAACGACGTTTGGTTGACCGGTTGCGAGTGCGATGGAACCGTTGGAATAACAGAGCGGACCGGCCTAGCGGCCTTGGTCAACGTGTTCCCGAATCCGACCAAGGACCATGTTCAAGTAGTGGTCGCAACCACAGGCCAAGGCCCAGTGAATATCGCCCTCCAAGACGTGCTCGGTCAAGTTCTGGAGAGCAAAGTCGCTGGTCATGCATCGAATGGCTGGACCTGCTCTTTCGACCTCTCTGGACAGGCCGCTGGCGTCTATCTGGTCCGTATCGAGGTGGACGGCGTGGCGCACACCGAGCGTATCACCAAATATTGACCCGCGTAACAATGCGCCATTGGACAGTTGCATTCGGACTGTTCGCCTTGTGCACACCTGTGCTTGCGCAGGGTATCGAGGGCGTGATCCTGGAACGTTTCCATGCCGAACCGAATGCAACGGATGGATCAGTTTTGGTCACCTATCGGGTCCACTTGGATCTGGCAGCGGGTTACCAATTGCAACTCGTCTATGGCGATGACGCCCACAACCTGCGGTTTGCCAGCACGAGCGAATTCCTGAATACCACGAACAGTGTGAGATACGGCGACCGTATCACTGAGGTGCCATCCGAAGTTGCGGAACGGGATTCGTGGTTCACGTTGGGAATGGTAGGAAGCGATCACTGGGGAGTCCTTCGCGAACTGGACACGGACGGTAGCTTGAACCAGAAGAAACGGAAGGATCCCGTTCGAACGGATGGCCTGATGCCGGCAAGCTCTTCACGTGAAGTGGTCAATTTCAATTTCCTTCCTGGCTATCTTGGAGACATACGAGGCAACATCATCGAAACGAACAATGGAGGCTGGGCGGTGCTCGGTGGCATGAAAGGCGCTACGGAAGAGAATACCATACTCATTGCCCAACTCACCACCGCTGGCGAACTCTCGTTCGAGATCAACGTTCAGTTGGCCGCCCCGGATGGCAGCATAGAGAAGTATGTTGCCCGGAACGCGCGTGAAGGTGAGATCATCTTCGCGCCCCTTTGCCAAGGAGGCACCTGTACCCCGCTGCATTGATCGTCCGACCCCATTGCGCCCGAAAACGTCCACGGTGCACGTCGCGCAATGCCGTATTAGATCCTCGGTGGTCGGTTGTTTCGCTTCCGTTAACCGAACATCGCCATAGTCCCGTATCCATAACGCACGGAGCGGAATTGGTTCATGCAATCATAGGCTACCCGTAATCACTGGGGTACAAGGAGCAAGGAGTTTTGCGGCACCACACGATCATGTGTGGAGATCCCAAACCCCTAACTGTTAAGTACCATGAAGAACTTGACGAAACTGACGCTAACGGCGGCCTTGGCCTCCCTAGCTGCGGTAAGTGGCACGGCCCAATCCATCGGGTCTGCTTGTGGTTGTCCGAACGTGTCAGTGCGCACGACGGTCAACTTATCCACCCTCGCTGATGCGAACGGGAACCTGCCTGTCGGCGCTACCACACTGACCTGCAACAACCTGTACGTGCTGAACAGCAAGATCTACGTACCGGACGGAGGCGACCTGTACGTTGAACCCGGAACCGTTGTGAAGTGCAACGATAACGCCGGTGTGAACGCGAATGCATTGATCGTTACTCGCGGTGGCCAGATCTGGGCGAACGGCTCGGAGAGCTGTCCCATCATCTTCACCTCGAGCGCAGATCCATTGGACGGCTCCTACTCAGTTACCAACCGTGGTAAGTGGGGTGGCTTGATCCTCCTTGGACGCGCCTACAACAACGTACGGAATGCGGATGCGTCGGTATCTGTTACCGGAACCGACGGTGTTGGTCTCATCGAAGGTCTGGCCGGTGGTGATTCCCGGCATTTCTATGGCATGCCGATCGGTCAAGAAATGAACGACGATAACTCGGGTATCCTGCGGTACGTGAGCTTGCGCCACGGTGGCGAGCTGCTCGGCACCAACAACGAGATCAACGGCCTGACCATGGGCTCCGTGGGTCACGGCACCACCATCGAGTACGTCGAGGTGACATCCAACTTGGATGATGCTTTCGAATTCTTCGGCGGAACCGTGAATGCCAGCCACCTCGTTGCGATGCATTGCGACGATGACTACATCGATTGGGACCAAGGCTTCAGCGGGAAACTCCAGTTCATCTACGGCCTCCAAGGTCCTGATAACAGCGGTGGTTCCTTGAACCAAGGCGACAACGGCTTCGAATTGGACAGCGATGACGCGGCTACGAACAACGGCCTGCGTTCCACCGGTGTCATCTACAATGCAACGGTCATTTCACGCACGGGTTCTATCACTCCGGTCGATGAAGCCATCGAAGCGAAAGAGCGTACGCAAGGAACCATCGTGAACAGCGTGTTCGCCGGCTTCCGCTCCGGCCTCAATCTGGCGTCGAACGTCACGGGCTTCTGGCAAGGTGGTCAGTTCAATGTGAAGAACTGCACCTTCCAAGCCTGCACGAACCCATTGCGCATCAACGGCGTGAACACCACCTCGGGTACCGATTGGGATAAGTTCACCTTGACCGATGGAAACGTGTCGATCGCCTCCGGCCTCATCGACAACGTCTACGCGATGAGCTTGACCAACAACACAGTGACCGACCGAGTGAACCCTGTTCCAGCAGCGGGTACCGCGACCACGACCTTGACGCCTCCTGTTGATGGCTTCTTCAGCGGTGCCAAGTACCGTGGCGCCTTCGAGCCAGGAGCAGAGCCATGGACCAGCGGATGGACACTGGCTTCGCAATTGGGAACCGACATCAGCGCGGCCGCTGGTTGCCCAGGTGACCTGAACCGTGACGGGTTGATCAACGCAACTGATTTCAGCCTCTTCGTAGGTGCCTTCGGCGGCAACTGCTTCTAAGAAAACAACCGGGTGAGGTGCCGCTTGAAAAAGCGACAGTCCGCCTGAAAAGAACAAACACATGAAAACAACTATCAGCAAGTTCCTCTTGGGCTGTACGCTGGCGCTGGGCGGTCTCACCGCATCGGCGCAAGGCCTCGAGGGCATCATCGTCGAAGAATTCCACACGGTCTCACAGGCCGACGCGGACTTCATCAACAATGATCTCGGCAACAGCTCATTCCCCATTGTTGCGGGATCCAAAGTGTACCGTGTCTATGTCGACATGGCTCCCAACTACAAGCTCCTCACGGTCGGTGGAAGTGCCCCTGACGATGGAAATGGAGTTCATCCGTTGGATTTCTCGACGACAACAACATTCTGGAACGACGACAACTTTGGATCGGAATTCCCGGTTCAAACGCGTCGTGCCTCTACCGGTACGTTGTTCGATAGCTACATCACCTTCGGGTCCACAGGTACTGCTGGTGGTGCGTCTCCTTGCGGTGCGCTCGGTTCGAACTTGGCCCAGTTGGGCATACTTCGCACGGCGGACACCAATGGTGATCTGACCTCTTGCGGCGTATTTCCCAGCTTCACTGGAAATGACGGCAGCATTCCAGGTACGGTACCTGCGCTGACCACCAACCTTTCCGGCCTGATCGACTTCACAGCCCTGACGGGAAGCGCGAGCAGCTTCGTGATCGGAGGGAACACGGGTGACTCCTATGCCACCCTGCCTGCCAACACGGGGGTTGATCCTGCCAACACCAATCTTGTGTTGATCGGACAGTTCACCACGGACGGTGTATTCTCCTTCAACATCAACGTGGTGATCCAAAGCCCGACCGGTGAGAACGAATTCTACGTTTGGTCCAACCCGATCCAGACCGAGGTGGTTTCGCCTTTTCTCACTTACCCTCAAGCACAGGTCAACGACTGCGCTGGCGTTCCTGGTGGAACAGCAGCCATTGATGCTTGTGGTGTTTGTGCGGGCGGTACGACAGGGATCGTTCCTGATGCCTCCTGCACGGATTGTGCTGGAGTCGTGAACGGTACAGCCGCTGTGGATGCTTGCGGAGTTTGCGCCGGTGGTAACACAGGGATCGTTCCTGATGCTTCCTGCACCGACTGTGCTGGTGTCGTGAACGGAACAGCCGCTGTGGATGCTTGCGGAGTTTGCGCCGGTGGTACCACGGGGATCGTTCCTGATGCTTCCTGCACCGACTGCGCTGGTGTAGTGAACGGTACCGCGGCTGTGGATGCTTGCGGAGTTTGCGCCGGTGGTAACACCGGGATCGTTCCTGATGCTTCATGCACGGACTGTGCTGGTGTAGTGAACGGTACCGCGGCTGTGGATGCTTGCGGAGTTTGCGCTGGTGGAAACACCGGGATCGTTCCTGATGCTCCATGCACGGACTGTGCTGGTGTAGTGAACGGTACCGCTGCTGTGGATGCCTGCGGAGTTTGCGCTGGTGGAAACACCGGGATCACACCTGATGCTTCCTGCACCGACTGCCTAGGTGTGGTGAACGGAACCGCAGTGGTCGGAACCGCATGTGATGACTTGAACGCATTGACTGAGAACGACATCTGGTTGACCGGTTGCGTTTGTCAAGGAACCCCAGTAGGTGTTGATTGCGCGGGCGTTCCAAATGGAACAGCTGCTATCGATGCCTGCGGTGTTTGCGCTGGTGGAACAACAGGACTCGTGCCTGACGCAAGCTGCACGGACTGTGCTGGCGTGGTGAACGGAACGGCCGCTGTCGATGCTTGCGGCGTTTGCGCAGGTGGAACGACCGGCCTGATCCCCGACGCTTCTTGCACGGACTGTGCAGGCGTAGTGAACGGAACAGCTGCCGTTGATGCATGCGGTGTTTGCGCTGGAGGCACGACCGGCCTTGTACCAGATGCAAGCTGCACCGACTGTCTTGGCGTGGTGAATGGCACCGCAGTGGTGGGAACGGCTTGCAATGACTTGAACGCGTCGACCGTGAACGACATCTGGTTGACCGGTTGCGTTTGCGCTGGAACACCTGTTGGCACCTTGGATTGCGAGGGCGTTCTCGACGGCCCAGCTGTACCGGGATCACCTTGTGACGACGGTAACAGCGGAACCGGCAACGACGTTTACGGTGTGGATTGCGTTTGTGCTGGGCTGCCTTTGGATTGCGCTGGAACCCCTGGTGGAACGGCTCTTCCTGGCACGCCTTGCGATGACGGACTTGCCACGACCGGTAGCGATGTATATGGTGTGGATTGCATGTGCGCTGGTCAGTTGATCGATTGCCTCGGAGTTGTTGGCGGCACTGCATTGCCAGGCACCTCCTGCAACGACGGACTTGCTACGACCATCAACGATGCGTACGACACGAACTGCCTGTGCGTTGGCACGCCGATCGGCAACTGCACGGAGATCGTGACCATCGAGATCGAGACCGACGGACAGCCTGCACAGACCAGCTGGGAGATCATCCCACAAGGTGGTGGAGCTGCGCTGTGCACCGGCGCAGGCAGCTATCCAGCGAACAGCAATGTTTCTGAGAACTGCTGCTTGGCACAAGGTTGCTACGCACTGCGCGTGTTGGATTCCGCTGGAGATGGTATCTCCAACGGTGGCTACATCCTGCGTGAAGAAGCATCCGGACTCCGCATCATCGACAACAGCAACAACTTCTCCACCGGTTCGGTCAGTGCTGTGAATGCTGCACAAGGCTTCTGCTTGCCACTGGGAACCGGTCGTTTGATCGACTCCAGTTGCGATAAGGAGGATTGGGCGCCGAACCGTTTCGTGGTCGCTTCTGCCGATGCGGCCGTGAGCGCACAATTCGGGGTGAGCAATGCCACTAGCGGTTACGTCTTCTGGTTCTTCGATCCGAACGGAACGTACAGCTACCGTCGTTTCCGCAGCCACGCTACCAGCGATGGTTACGGCAGCGGTGCAACGCGCGCTTGCCACTTCCAGATCAACGGATGGGTGAACACCCCAACGACCCCGCACATTCCTGCAAACGTGCTTTTGAACGTGCGTGTACGGAACCGTGTGGCCGGTGTGAACCAGGAGTTCGGCCCAGCATGCCGCTTCCAATTGGATCCAGCGCGTGCTGCATGCCCATTGATCAAGTTGCAGGATGCCGCTGGTTCCAAGTTCAGCTGCGGCGTAACCCGCAACTTCGGCAACGGAAACACGATCTATGCGACGCCGCCACAGTTCATCCCTGCGGTGAACGCCAGCTTGCTCCGCTACCAGTTCCGCTTCCGCAACGAATCGTTGGGTTACGAAGTGATCCGCGAGCGTAACACCTACGTGATGCCACTCTACTGGACCGATGCCCCTGCCCTGGAGTGCGGCGTTACCTATAGCGTGGATGTACGAGTGAGCAAGGACAACGGTGCCACATGGTGCATCGATACACCGGCCCCTGCCGTGCCTTACGCACCATGGGGTGAGGTTTGCACCGTGACCATCGCTCCTTGCAGTGGCGCAACGCTCGCACCACAGTCGACCAGCAACATCGCATCCGGCGAAGCTCGACTGACGATGTATCCGAACCCGAACCGTGGCGACCAGGTCTTCATCTCCCTCAGCGAGGTGGGTGCTGATGTGCGCACGGTGACGATGGACATCTTCGACATGACGGGTAAGCGCGTTGCCGCCCGCTCGATCGCTGTACAGGACGGTTTCTTGAACAGCGTAGTAGAACTCAACGGTGACCTCAGCGGAGGTCTGTACATGGTCAACATCACCGCTGGTGATAAGACCTACACGGAGCGCCTTGTGGTGCAGCCGTAAGCACCCTCGGATCGCCGAAAGGCCATTCTAAGCGAACCCCCGCCCCTTCCAGGGCGGGGGTTCTGCATTCTGGACCAGCCATGACCGGTCAGGAACCTATCCGAACCGGAACCGATCGAACCGGCACGATGATCGCGTGTACTACTGATCGGTAGCGGCACGAGCCGCTACCTTCACCACAACTTCATTCCATGCGTACGTCGATCACCCTTCTCTTCACCACGCTCTTCCTTTCAGCGTTCAGCGCGGAAGGCGAAAAGCCCATCACCAGTCGGATCAGCGATGCCAAGGTTTTCCTAAGCGGGGCTCAGGTTTCCCGAACGGCGAATGCCCGCGTCCCGATCGGGACCAGCACGTTCGTTTTCACGGGGCTGGCACAAGGAGTCGATCCCCAGAGCATCCAAGTGACCGGAAAAGGAGGATACACCATCCTCAGCGTGAACCATCGGATCAACTACCTGAGTGAAAGTCCGCAGAAGAAGGAACTGGAAGACCTGCAGACCCGGATAAAGAAATTGGAAAAGGACTACGCCTACGAAAAAGCCATGCAGGATGTATGGGTGAACGAGGAACAATTGCTCCAGAAGAACGCCAGTATCGGAGGCCAGCAGAACGGCCTCACTGCCGGCCAGCTCACCGCCGTGAACGACTATGTGCGGGAACGCCTGAAGGTGACGAAGACCAATTGGCTGGCTCAGCAGGAGAAATTGACCGGCCTGCACGAAGAGGCTGAGAAGCTGCGCCAACAGGTGCAACAGCTCCAAGCCCAAGCTCCACGGCCGACCAGTGAAGTGGTGGTGGAGATCAGCAGCACCGTTGAGGTGAGCGCGAGTTTCACGGTCAGCTACTTCGTTGGCAATGCGGGTTGGACACCTGCCTACGACCTGCGCGCCACGGGTGTGGGCAAACCCATCGAACTGTTGATGAAGGCTCAGGTGACGAACAATACCGGTGAGGATTGGGACAAGGTGGACCTGAGCCTGAGCAGTGGCAACCCGACACTTGGTGGTGTGATGCCGACGATGAACCCTTGGGTCTTGTACATGCCGCAGATCCTGCGAACAGAAGCCATAAGCAGCAGGGCTCCGAAACAGAGGGCGCAGTTCGATATGGCCCCCAGCGCCACATCAGGAGAAAGCGTTCAGCTGATGGAGGATAAAGAAGCATCCGGCATCGTCTGGAATACGGTCGCCAACCGAACGACCACCATCGAATTCGAGATCCAAACCCCGTTCAGTGTACCCAGCGATGGCACACCACACATGATCGGAGTGAAGAGCCATGAAGTAGCAGCTACCTATAAGCACTACACCACACCGAAGTACGACAAGGACGCCTTCCTCTATGCGCGCACCACGGGTTGGGAAGACCTCAACCTGTTACCCGGCCAAGCGAACGTATTCTTCGAAGGCACCTACGTCGGACAGAGCTTCCTTCAATTGGACATCCCGAAGGACACCTTGGAGATCTCGCTAGGCCGCGACAAGGGCGTGGCCGTGGAGCGTGTCCGTCGGAAAAGCACCAACGAGAAGGCAACGATCGGCAGCAAGCGCACGGTCACCATCGGTTGGGATATCACTGTGCGGAACACGAAGAGCACGGCGATCGACCTGGAGGTGCGCGATCAATACCCGCTGAGCCCACAAGGCGAGATCGAAGTGAAGTTGGAAGAGAAAGGGGGAGCAAATGTGAACGAACAAACAGGCCTGCTGACCTGGAACGTCACCATGGCTCCAAAGGAGAGCAAGAAACTCGGGTTCAGTTACACCGTGAAGCACCCGAAGGAGATGCCGGTGGTGTTGGAGTAACTTCCAACCATGCTTCGCACCCTCGCGCTTCTTGTCCTGTGCTCAAGCATGTCCTTGTGCGCACAGGTGGATACGGTCCTGATCACGGAACTCGGGCGTTACCAGCATGCGTATTCCATCGGCACCATCTCCAACAGTTCCTATTCGTGCCGGATGGACCGAATGGGCAGGGACTACCTGTACATGGCGTGTTGGAACCTCGGTCTGGTGACGCTCGACATCAGTGATCCGTCGCAGCCCATTGCGGTGGATACGCTCACCCGGGCCGAACTGGGAGGCACCAACGCCATGAACCTGGAACAGCGCGGCGAAGTGCTGTACCTGGCGCTCGGCGGCTTCAATGATGACACGCAGGGAACGGCCTTCGCGACGGTGGACATCAGCGATCCGACGACACCCGCGCTGTTGGACCGTTGGGACGGCGGCAGCGCTTTCACCACCGGCGCGGCTATCATCCTCCTGCAGGATGATCGGGCATTCCTAGGTGCTATGGAGGACGGCGTGGTGGCGTTCGACATCGCGGATCCAGCGAACATCACCTACCTCGGCTCCTTCCTTCCCGATCCGGAGTGGCCGGGTCTCGTTGCCTATGCACCGAACGCCCGCGGCATGGCGGTGCAGAATGACCTGCTGGTGCTCTGCTACGACGCCGGTGCGCTGCGCGCGATCGACATCAGCGATCCCGCGGACATGCAAGAAGTGGGGCGTTACCTCAACCCGCAGCAGCCGGCCTTGACCCCATGCGCATACAACAACGTCGTGATCAAAGGTGATCGTGCGATCATCACGACGGACTTCTGCGGCTTCGAGGTGGTGGACATCACCGACCCTTCCGCGATGAGCCAGGTGAACTGGACGAACCCTTGGAACTGTATCGGCGCCTCGTGGTTCGGGAGTGATGGGCATACGAACGAAGCGGTACTGGCACAGGGTGACAGCCTGCTCTTCCTGAGCGGTGGTGACAGTGAGGTGTTGATCTACGACGTGAGCGTCCCGGATGAACCGACCCTCGTCGGTGGTCACATCCTGCCGAACGACACGGCGGCGGCTTGGGGCGTGGATGTGTTCGGTGACCTCGTCGCGGTCTGCTACCTCAACAACAGCTTCATTGTATTCCCGCCCCAGCCCTACTACTCGCGTTTCGGCGGGGCGGTCCTGTTCCGATGGGAGGTGGATCGGGTTTCGGCCATGCTGGGGATGGATGGCCTGGATCACGCTGTCCGCATCCAACCGAACCCGGCGACCGATCAGTTGCGGATCACCTTGGACCCGGCTCCGGGCGGGTTGGTCGAGCTGGACATCGTGGATGCCCGGGGACGGACGATCATCACGCGCAGGACAACACTTGGTCAACAGGGCACCGCGACGATCGGGATCGCAGCGCTGAAGCCCGGCATCCATGCCATTCGGGTGACGGCAGGATCGACGACCTTCCGATCGACCTTCATCAAGGAGTGACCGTCCTAATTAGGCCATGCCCACCTGGCGCAGGTACACCAGGTGCGACCACAGCGCGCTGCGCAGGCTCGGGAACTCGCGGTACTTGACCCCGAACTCCGCGCACACCTGCTTCAGCCGCTTGTTGATCTCCGGGTAGTGTACGTGGCTGATGCGCGGGAAAAGGTGATGCTCCACCTGGAAGTTCAGGCCACCGAAGAGCCAGTTCCACAGCTTGTTGTGCGTGGCGAAGTTCACCGTGGTGTTCACTTGGTGGATGGCCCACTCGCTCTCGATGTGGTGGCCGTCCGTGGGAGGATGCACGAAATCAGCGTGCTCCACGACATGTGCCAATTGGAACACGACAGCGATGAACACGCCTGTGACGAAGACCATCACGCCATAACCGATCAACGTGGGCACCACACCCGCGAAGAACATGGGCAGCACGATGAAGACGGCCACGTAGGAGACCTTCGTCATCCAAAAGATGATGTGCTCCTTCAGGTGCATCGGCTTCATCTTCGTATGGTCCGCGATCTTGCCGCTGAAGTACTTCTTGAGGTCGTTGTAGAAGACCCAGAAGAGATAGGTAAGACCGTAGAGCAGCAATCCGTAGATGTGCTGGAAACGGTGGAACCAATGCTTGGGTTGTCCCTCGTGCACGCGCACCCATGGCTTGATATCGATGTCATCGTCCATGCCCTCCACATTGGTGAAGGTGTGATGGTTCTCATTGTGCTTCAACTTCCACAGGTAAACGCTGCCACCGAGCAGGTTGAGGGAGTGGCCCATGAGCTCGTTCACCCACTTGCGGCTGCTGTAGCTGCCGTGCGCACCATCATGCATCACATTGAAGCCGATGCTCGCCACCACTAGGCCCAGCAGCGCGCACAGCCCGAGGGCAAGCAACACGTTGGCCGGTGTGAAGAAGACCAGCACCACGTAGAGCCCGACCAGCGCGGTGAGCAGGATGGCGGTCTTCCAATAGAGGCGGGCGTCACCGGTCTTCTTCAGGTCGTTCTCCTTGAAATAGGCCTCGGTCACTTCACGGAGGCGTTGAAAGAAGACAGGGGCGGTCTTTGCGAAAGTGGGTTGTGACATGAGCAATGTGCCGTAGCGGCACAAAGGTAACCGATGGTGCAAGTAGCCCCGATGGCGCAATAGGCCGGTTGTGAACAGCACAACGTCCAACTCAGGTCGCTTGCAATCCAATCTACGTTCATGGTCTGTCGTTCAAGATCCACGAGCGGCAAACCGTGCGGCTGAGCGGAGCATCCACATTCCCGGCAGCTGCGGTACTTTGTCGACATGAAGAAGAAGGTCATACGCGAAAAGGCGGAGGAGCTGCTCGCGTTGGACTATCCCAAACAAGGGGTATACGACCTGCTGCGGATGGAGTGGCCCCTGGTGAAGGAGAAGAAGATCGCGGATGTGGTGCGGCACTTGGCCTCCAACGCCGCTCGTTCACGCTACGCCAGCTTACAACGGTTCCTCTTGGTGTTGATCGTGCTTTCTGCTGCACTGCAGATCTACGTGAACATACCCGCTACGATGGATGGGCGCTCCATGTTCCGCGCGCTCATCAAGTTGACTCCATTCTCCTCCATCATGTTGGGGATCGCCGTGTATCAACATCGAGGCGATGTATACGAAGGGGTTGCCGTACTGGCGTTGATCGGAAGCGCAGCGCGACTAACGAAGGTGCTGAGCGGTGGCATGACGGTGATACCCTTGCTGCAATGGTGCCTTCTGCTCAGCACCGGGATACTCACCTTGGTGCTGTACCGGAGGCTCTACCCGAAGTACACCAAGAGCAGCGATCCCCAAGGCCCGCTGATCGTCTTTCCCCCCGAACCTGCGATGGGGTGAAGCGTTCCACACGTGCCCGATCCATGCACCGGAACGACGAAGCCCCGGCTTTCGCCAGGGCTTCGAAACTTGATCGAGGGAGGAACTTAGGCCTTCTCCACGTTCACTGCGTTGAGGCCTTTTGGGCTTTGCTCAACATCGAAAGTGACTTTGTCACCTTCGAAGATCGGGCCACGGGTGCCGGTCTTGTGAACGAAGACGTCTTTGCCGCCTTCGTCAGGGGTGATGAAACCAAAACCTTTCTCCGTGTTGAAGAACTTAACTGTACCTGTTGACATTACTGCTTGTATTGCCCTCGGCTCTCGCCGAGGCTTAGGATCCGGTAAAATCACCGGGGTATCGGGTGCAAGGTAGGTCCCTTGTGGGTATACTCCGACATGGCTGCAAGAATAATGTTCCTCCAACGCCTGTCCTGTTCGGGGATCCTTGGACCGAACCGTACCTTTGTGCCACGACTGCACAGTGCGCAATTCCTGAAAAGTCTGTAGGTGACCTCCACCGGGGCCTTGGAAGTCCCAGAGGCTTGTTTCGAGCCACCTACCGAGTAATGAGGAGCGGATCCTCGCTGACCAAACAAGACCGAACCGGCTCTCCACCAGCATGGTGCAACCCATTCCACGATATGTCGGCAGCGGCCCGACCAAGAACTTCGGTTCCACGGTCCGCTCCAAGGTCAATGCCTATTTCAAGGAAGCGGGTATCGCGCCGAAAGCCGATGGTCGCTTGATCTTCAAGGTGATCGCCATGTTGGCGCTCTTCTTGGTACCGTTGGCGGTGATACTGACCGTACCCATGTCCGCTTGGACGGCCTTGTTGCTGGTGATCCTGATGGGTGCTGGCATGGCGGGCGTTGGTATGGGTGTGATGCACGATGGCCTCCACGGTGCCAGTTCCAGCAAAGGCTGGGTGAACGACCTGCTTGGTGGCACCATGTACCTGCTCGGAAGCGATGCCTTCACGTGGAAGGTGCAGCACAACGGCGCCCATCACACCCACACCAATGTGGACGAAGTGGATCAGGACATCGACCCACCGGATCTATTGCGCTTTTCGGAGCATGCACCGCTTTGGCGTGTTCACCGGTTCCAGTTCATTTATGCGTTCTTCTTCTACGGTCTGCTCACCATCGTGAAGCTGGGCAACGACTTCTTCTCGCTTGCCAAGGTGAAACGGCGTAAAGAACCGCAATACAAGAACTACAATTTCCGCTTGGCCTTCGCAGCGATGGTGGGTGTGAAGCTCGCGCACGTCCTGATGTTCATCGTCTTGCCGCTGTGGTTGACCCCTTTCACGTGGTGGCAGGTATTGCTAGGCTTCGTGATCATGCACTTCACTACAGGTGTGATCCTCGGCACCGTGTTCCAATTGGCCCACGTGGTAGAGGGCGCACACCAGCCCATTCCTGACGAGGCTGGCATCATCAACACGGATTGGGCGGTGCACGAACTGTTGACCACGGCGAACTTCGCTCCGCATAACAAGTTGATCACATGGTATACCGGTGGTCTCAACTTCCAGATCGAGCACCACCTCTTCCCCTATGTATCGCACCTGCATTACCCTGCCATCGCACCCATTGTGCAGCAGGTGGCGGCGGAATTCGGCGTGCCGTACAATGTGAAGAGCACTACGCGGTCGGCGGTGCGTTCACACGTGCGGCGATTGCAACAGCTCGGTCGCGCAGCCTGAACGGCGGAATTCGGAAAATTCCGGATCAGGCAGCTTTTGCTTGTGCCAGTTCCTCGGCAACGCGCTTCAGTCCGACGAGCTTCTCCACCCACAACTTACCCACCTCACGGGTACGTCGAACAGCCAAAGGCAGGCCGGCGAAATCACCTTGCCAAAGCTCGACGCGCGTGCGGCCTTCCTCATCGGAGATCAGGTGCAGATCCACTGTGGTGTGGCTAGCGGGCTCATCGGGCAGCTTACTTGAAGGGCTGTACGTGGTGTACCGCAGCCGCTCACCGGGTTGCACGGCAAGCAAAGTGCCTTTGGCCACCAATACCGGTTCGTTGCGCTCCTCCCGGAAGATCCACTCGATCTTCTTGCCGGGCTCCAGATCCCCTTGGATCATGGCGCCCATGTACAACTTGGTCAATTCCGGTTCGGTCAAGGCCTTCCAAACAGCCACTGGGGAAGCATCCACCAGCAATGTGCGGAAGATGTTCGTTTCTGGGTCCATCGGTTTCATCGACATGTGGCATCCGGAACATGATCCGTGCCAGCGGAACAACGCCGCCAGATCGGCACTTTGTGTGGCACAGGTGTTAAGGAACGTGAATGCGGCACATCCTTGGATCAGCCGATCGACCGGTCAGTGACCGAAGGGTTATTGACAGAACGCAGATCCTCTATACATTCGTCCCGCCCAAAGGCCCCCTTGTGCTTTGGCGAGACCATGGGGGTACAGGCACAGAACAACATAAACCGTCAGTAGAACTCATGAACATTTACGTCGCCAACGTGCCTTACTCAGTGAAGGACCAGGATCTCCACGAGCTCTTCTCCCCCTTCGGAGAAGTGACCTCGGCCAAGATCATCATGGACAAGGCCACCAACCGTAGCCGCGGCTTCGGATTCGTGGAAATGGCCAACGATGATGCAGGTCGTGCTGCCATTGAAGGAACCAATGGCAAGAATTTCCACGGCCGTGACCTGGTGGTGAACGAGGCGCGTCCTCGTACCGAAGGTGATCGTGGTGGTTTCGGCGGCGGAAGCCGTGGTGGTGATCGCGGTGGATACGGCGGCGGCGGTGGCCGTGGCGGCGATCGCGGTGGATACGGCGGCGGCGGCGGTGACCGTGGCGGCGACCGTGGTGGTTACCGCAGCGAGCGTCCTCGTCGTGACGAGTACTGAGCAACTGAATTGCCTTTCGAAGCCCTCCCCGTTGACCGGGGAGGGCTTTTTCTTTTCCGGGTGCGTTCGCATTGGATCTGTGAAAAGATGTTGATCGACCCAACCTCTGCACGTGTGAGTTGTCCTATCCATCCATGCCAGAACCGATCCGGGTACCTTTATCGCCTGCTGCGCGCATTCGCGCACGTTCCATGTGGAAAGCCCTACGCCTCACTTACGTGACCCTCATGTGTGCGACACTTCTTCCGGTGTCCGTGGTCACTGCCCAGCGCCCAACGGCTCGTCCTGCCATCGGTAAGGTGTTCGGCAAAGCCTTGGATGCCACCACGAAGAAACCGGCGGAATATGCCACTGTCGCCATCTACACGGTGCGTAACGATAGCCTCATCACGGGCACCATCGTGCGACCCAACGGCGACTTCACTTTAGAGAACCTCCCATTCGGACCGCTCAAGCTCACCATCAGCTTCATCGGATATCGGACCTTGGAGAAGGAGGTTCTGCTAACTCGAGAAAACATGGAACAGGACCTTGGGGATCTGCTGTTGGAGCAGGATGCTGAGCTACTGAAGGAATTCGAGGTCACGGGTGAAAAGAGCACCAGCGTTCTCCAAGTTGATCGGCGTGTTTTCAATGTGGACAAGGATCTGACCACTCAGGGAGGAAGCGGGGTGGATGTGATGAAGAACATACCCGGACTCAGTGTCGATGTTGATGGCAACGTGCAGATGCGTGGATCAAATCCGCAATTGTTGATCGACGGCCGACCGACCTCGATGACCTTGGATCAGATCCCTGCGGAAGAGATCGAACGCGTGGAACTCATCACCAATCCGTCCGTAGCGTTCGACGCGAACACTACTGGAGGCATCCTGAACGTGGTGCTGAAGAAGAATACTAAACCGGGATATAGTGGCCAACTTCAGGCAGGCATCGGAACGAATGATCGATACCAAGCAGGTGGCAACATCAATGCGAAGGACGGACGATGGGGCTTCAATCTCTCCTACAACTTCAACACGAGCAACAACGCTACCAACGGAGACACCCGTCGAACCGATCGCTTTCTCGGCGAAACGACGGGTTACTTCGACCAGGATTCGAAGAACAATTCCAGCCGTCAAATGAATGGTGGTCGCTTCGGCGTGGACTGGCAGGTGAGCAATCGGAGCACACTCAGTTTCTCGCAGTCCATTCGAGCATACGTGTCAGATGGTGAGGATGCGCAGACCTCGAGCACCTATGGCGCCGGGCGGGAGCTATTGGGAACCGGCAAGCAGATCAACACCAGCATCAGCGATCGCTTCAATACCAGCACGCAACTTTCCTTCCGCCACAAGTCGCCGAAGGAAGGCAAGGAATGGAGCACCGACCTCTCCTACAACGGTGGTACTCGGTCGAGCGACGGCGGTCAGGATCTTTACACCTTCGATGCAGCGGGGAACCCGGTTTCTACAAGTCCTCGGCTGCAGGACAATCTTGGAGGCAGTCGCTATGGCACGCTCACCTATCAGTTGGACTTCGTGAACCCGGTGAAGGACGGAACCAAATTCGAGTATGGGGTCAAGAGCAACACCCGCTTGGACAATACGTACCTCGATGTGTATGTGAGCTCGCCCACGATCGGGACTTCGGTGCTGGACACCTCGCTTTCCAACGATTACGACATCACCGACCTGATCAATGCAGCATATTTCAATTGGTCCCAACGTCTCACGGATCGCTGGTCGCTGATGGCAGGGCTCCGCTTCGAGCAGACCTGGTTCAAGACCAAGTTGAAGGACACCGATGAGGAGTTCAGCTACATCTATCCCGACGGCACCAAGAACCTGGGTCGTGCGATCTTCCCGTCGGTCTTCTTCGTTCGTCGCTGGGCCGATAGCGAGCGCGAACTGCAGGTCAATTTCTCCCGGAAGATCCAACGACCCAACCACTGGCAGATCATTCCGTTCATCATGTTCAGCGATGCGCGGAATCTGCGGATCGGCAACCCGACCCTCGCTCCCGAGATGAGCAACCTTGCTGAAGTGAATCACCTCCTTCCCTTTCTGAAGGGCAAGGCCACATGGCTCACTTCCGTTTTCGGGCGGTATACCACGGATGTGATCACCGGCTACGCAACACCTCTACCGAGTGACACGACGATCCTGCTGAACACCTTCATCAATGGCAGCTACAGTGCCACCGGTGGCTGGGAGAACATCCTCAAGCTATCGCCCATGGAAGGCATGCAAGTGACCCTGAGCGGCACGTTGCAATTCACGGACATCGCCTTGCGGAACAGTCAAGACGATGTGCGCAACAAGGGCTCCAATTGGGAAGCGAAAGCCGTGGTGAACTATCGGATCAAGAAGGTCTGGTCGGTGCAATTGAACGGCGAGTACGAAAGTCCGAACATTCAGGCCCAAGGCCGCAGCCTCGCGCAGTACGGACTTGACGCCAGCGTCAGCCGCGACTTCACGAAGAAGTTGACCGGTGTCGTCTCTGTGAATGACGTATTCTACACACGTCGATGGGGAAATATCGTGGACACGCCCTACCTCTATCAAGAGAGTTTCCGCCGCCGCGAGATGCGCTTCGTGCGCTTTACACTGACCTGGAAGTTCGGCGAACAGAATACCTCCCTGTTCCGAAAGCGCTCCAACCAAGCCCGACCTGAACCCGGCACCGGTGGAGGGGACCAGGATTTCTAGAGCGGCTCCACCTCGAAACGCGGGCAACCCACTTGGCCTTGCTCGCTGTAGAAATCGAGGAAACGCAGCTTGTGGAAATAACCCTCACCGTCCTGGATGATATACGAGAGTTCATCATCGATCGTGTAGGAGGATGTCTCGAAGGAGTAGGTCTTCCATAAGTAGCCGATCGCATCCCGATGATCAGAGAACGGGAACTGAGCAGTGTCTGCCAAGGACAACGTACCGAAGGTCGCCCCGCGCAGAACCGCCACACGGGTGTGCTTCGACGTAAGCACGCCTGAAACGATGTACGGAAGGAAAGGCTCGTAGAACTGGTGCGTGTATTGCGTGAAGACCAGATCCCACGCTGTCGCGGGTGGCTCCACATTCACCACACCATCGGTAAGGTGATAACAGGTGAACTCCCTTGTCGGATCCTTCGGCACCGTGATCTGCACGAGCCCGGAACCATCCAATTGCGCCAGGTCGAAGGTGAAGCTTGTTGCATCCACGCCGTTGAAACGGATCTTCCGCATCCCCAACCACTCGCCCAAGGGCGTGTAACCGAGATCCACGATGTAAACGTTATTGGTTCCACGCCAATCGCCGAAGGCCGTGCTATCCATCACACCACTAGGGGCATCGATGTGCCTGCCTGCGAAGTTGCCGCTCGTATCCATGGGTTGTGTGATGTCGATCGCCCCACGGTTCCATGCGGTCATCAACCGCGAGCCGTTCACGAAGACATGCCAACCTTCTGGGGTGCTCTCGAAAGCAAGGTCCCAAGCCGTCTTCAGGTTCGTGGAGACCACTGTGCCCGTGGCGATATCCATCCACAACTGATCCTGATAGGCGGCACCCATGCACACTTCCGAGATACGCCCCGCTCCCGGTGTGTGCGCTGGCACAGGCAATTCATCCTTCATGCAAGCGCTGGCCAGGAGCACCACCAGGGCAAGTAGAAGCAAGCGATTCATCGAGCGGCGCGTTGGAGTTCAAGTTCGATGCGAAGGAACGCGGTCCGTCCAGTGGTCATCGGAACACTGTTCCCACCTGCGGTATGTGCACCACCAGCCAAGGATGCATTGACATTGCGAACATTGAACAGGTCCTTGCAGCCCGCCGTGATCCCCAGTTTGTTCTTCCATATGCGCTTCGTCAACGAGGCATCGGCCATGGAATACGGTGCTATGAAGGCACGTTGCACATCGATGTTGTTGGTCGTCACGTAATTGCTCACGCGTCCTTGCCACTTCCAGAACACCGTTCCGCTCCATCCTTTGCGCAACCACTGCTTGGTGACCGAAGCCCGCACTTCGGGTGAAAAGAGATACGGCTCGTCATTGGCAACCGCCAGATCATCGTGCCGGCCTGTTATTGCTGCCCCGGTGGAGATCATCCAGTGTCCGTTGTCCCAGCCAGCACCGATGCTTCCTCCCAGCGTTGTGTATTGCCCCACATTGATGTACGTGTAGCTGGTCCCGGAAAGCTGTGCAAGGGAGATCAGGTCGTTCACCGTGTTGTAGAACATGGAGAGTTCACTGGTGTACACGCCCTTCTCTTTCGCATGCCGATAGGACAGTGCTGCATTCAAGGAATGTGATCGCTCAGCAGCGAGGTCCTCATTCCCAACGATGTCGTGGTTCACATCCACGAAGTAGAAGTAGAGCTCCTTCAACGAAGGAGCGCGGAAGCCTTGCGCATAGGAAGCGCGGACGGTGAAGCCTTGGTTCAATTGCCAGCGCACGTTCAGCGAAGGGATCACTGGCGCGCCATAGCGGGTATTGTACGCGTAACGCAATCCAGGACGAACGACAACAGTTCCTGTCGGGCGGTACTCCGCACTGGCGAAAAGGGCATAGTCGCCGATGCTCTCCTCCCCATCACCGATGCGTTGGCCGCGACCAGCTTCGTGGTTCAGATCGATGCCAAGTTCATAGCTCAACCGAACGCTGTCCGGGGCGCTGGAGAATACAGCACGCACGTTGGCGAGTGCGAATCGCGAAGTATCCTGCGCACCTGCCGCACCCACCATCAAGCCATCCAAGGTGGTGAGATCTCGGAACCACGTGTTGCGGCTCCGCGAATACTTGTTGTAAGCGGCCAAGGCGTTCAGGCGTCGGCCCTTGGCGAACTTGCCTTCAGCGAACACCGCGTTATCGAACCGGATGGTCGTATACACTTCGTCGAAGGCGGTTTCATTATATGGTTGACGTGGGCGTCCTCGGTTCGTGATCCGATCGTGCATGCCTTCACCCTTGTAGCCAAGGCTCCAGCGGTCCTTCGTCCAGCGGTAGTTCAGCCTTCCGAAGTACTGTTCGCGTGGCTTCCACTGCTGGAAACGTGAACTGTCGGCAAGCTCCGGCACATACGTCGGAAGCCCCTTTTCGCGCGGATCCCATCCATCGAAGAAATTCCGACCAGCGGTGATCACCATGTCGTTGTTCCGCCAGTGTCGGGTAGCAGTGACCGCTGTGTTCAAACGCCCGATATGCTCGGCGTAGGCCACGGCTTTCAGGGTCGCTGGCTGACCCGCACCTTTCCGGGTGATCAGGTTGATGGTGCCCGCAAGTGCATTGGTACCATAGTTCACGCTGAGCGGTCCTTGAATGATCTCGGCGCGTTCAATGCTCGTGAGGTCGATCTGTGCCAGGTCGATGTTTCCATCTTGGCGACCGATGACCGGGACACCATCGATCAAGAGCTTGACATTCTGCCCACCGAGGCCTTGCATGGAAAGCGATGTACCAAGGATATTGTCCTGGGAAAGTTGGATGTTCAATTCGTTGCGCAACGCATCGCCCAGATTGTTGGCGGCCATGCGCTGGAACTGTTTGCTATCGATGATTCGCACGCGTTGCACGGCCTTTTCCGGAGAAGACGGCGCATACTGACCGGTGATCACCACCTCCCGAAGTTGTTGGGAAGAAGGCTTCAAGATGAACCGGACCGGATCGGAATCGTAGACCGTATCGATGACGCTTTCGAAACCTACGAAGGAGACCCGAACGGCAAGGCCTTTGGAAGTGCTCGTTGCATCAACCGGAATGACACCCTGACCTAAGGCATCGGCCACGATCAGACCACCAGCTCCCTCGATCGGTTGCCAAGCCACATGCGCATAGGGCACACCGGACCCAGCACTGTCCACGACCGAAAAGGAAAGCTGCGCTCGCAAACCACCACCCACGAAAAGAACGGCGATAACGAGGTGCGCGAACCGCATGACCGAACGCGGTCGAAAGTCAACTTGGACGGTCATTCCCTTCACTTTGCAAAGGACCGCTCCGAAGGCCGTCGGATCGTCATGACAGGGTCAAGCGTTCGATCACGACCTATCAAGAAAGCGATATCCCCGGAATGGAGCGTCCAGACCGGGGATATCACCTTGAACTCTTTGTTACTGGAGCACCACCCTTGACGTGTACTGCACACCATTGGCTACGAGACGCACGAGGTAGATGCCGTGCTCGAGGCCATTCAGCTCGAGAGGCAGAAGTGCCATGGAACCAGTGCCATTCACTTGTTGCTGACCGACCCGTTTCCCGTTCATATCAAAGATCGAGATGACACCGTTTCGTACATCGGTATCGAGGACGATGTTCAGACGACCGTCGGAGCTTGGATTGGGATAGATCACCAGGTCCCGTTGCGGCGCACTTTCGTTCATGCCCACAGAACTGACCAATTCCTGCGTGAAGGTCATATCACCATTCGCACTTCCCCCATATTCAATGAAGATCAACTTCCAGATGTTGCCGGTCCTGTCCGCCACGAAGTAGGTGCGGTCGGTGGGGTACTCGTACACGAAGGTCTCCATGTTGAAGGTCTTCCAATCATAGCCGATGATGTTCATGGACGAGTCGAATGGCGCACTGTTCCAATCGGCGACCATCGGATCCACGCCATCCACTTGCAGCGCATCCACGGTCTTGTTCTGGAGAACGCCCGCTACAGGGTAGGCCGTAGGTGCCGGAAATGGAATGATCGAGGTGTACTTCGTGAAGACCAGATCCCAGGTGGCCGATGCTGGCTCGAGATCCATAACACCCATATCGAAGCTGTAGTACCCGAAGTTCTTCCCCGTGTAGTTCGACTTCGACAAGGCGACCGTCTGTTCATCCGTACCATCCAAAAGGGAATGAGTGAAGGAGTAGGTTCCGCTAGCGAGCGAATTGATCCGCAGTTTGCGATAGGTTCCGTCGAGCAGCACCACCACGTATACTTTGGAACCGGCGATGGTATGGGTGATGATGTTGTATGTACCCCAGCCCACATTGAAGCCATCCGGCTCCGAGAGGTTGTTCCCATTGGAGAGGGCGCTTTCGGACCAGTAGGTTTCCGAATCGTACAAGGCTTGCCAGTTCGCTTCGTCGGGCGCACTCACAGTGCTCCATTCCGAAATAGCGGCCGGTGTTTCGAATGCCTGTACCCCTTTGGCGGTGTTCACCCGGATCGCCGAAGTGAAGCCGCTGATCTCGAATGCCAGGTCCCAACTAGCAAGTTCTGCCGAGCCTTGTTCGCCGTTGGCCAGACTATAATAGGTCTGGGCGGCATTCCCCGGACCGGTGGAAACCGTTACTGAGGTCTGGGCGGAAAGTGCCGTGGAAATAAGAGATGCGCAGAGCAGCGTATAGAGCTTCATGGGATGTGTTCTTGTCTGGGACTGCAAAGCAACCACAGAAGTCGCCGGCACTCAATAGCATGATCGTGGGTATCAACTCAGTTCCGTCACGGTAGTGCAACAAGGGGCAGTAAGCGTAGCCAGCCCCCCTGATCGGTAGGGCACATCTACGCGACCATACCCGTTCAATAGATCAAGAGATATCGCTGCTCCAATGTGCTTGGACGGTGCACAGGCAAGAGAAAAGGAACGGAAAGTCGTTGCGCCGGGTGATTCGCGAGTTCCATGACTTCCAATGGCACCAGACCAGCCTCGATCAGATCCCGCCGATGTGGCTCATCCGTGTAGATCACGACGCCGGGCCTGATCACTTTTCGGGCGTCATCCGCGTTACCGATCCATGGAACAGGATACCCAGCATAGTAATCGATGGCGCTGCCGCTCGTTTGAAGTTCGAAGAACCTCCCTCTCTCCTTCTCGTTCTCAGCAGCCCAGCGACCCGCAGTCGCATTGGCCTGATAGCGCAGAACGTTGGGATAGAAGTGCCCGTTCATGACGACTCCCACAGCAACCATCAACCACGCTGAGCTGAGGAAAAGGCATTGCCGACCGTTCGACCAACGCAACTGATGGGCACTGATCCCGAAAGCCAGACATAGAGCAAGGACGAACGGCCAATGACCAGCCGGAAAGGCCAAGAATGTGATCAACAAGGCCAATACGAAAAGAATGACCAGAAGTCCAATCTGCACCTTGAACAGTGATCGCCTCCCGGAGAATTCTGCCCATGCCGAAGCACCGATCACTGCGAAGAGCGGTAGGGTAACAAAGAGGTAATGCGGCAGCTTGAACTGGGATAGTGAGAGCGCGGCGAATACCAAGAGCGCACCAACCGTGCTCGCATACTCGGGCAGGCGATCCCCCCGGAACAAGGATCGAACATTGCGCCACGATCCTAGAAGTATGACCACCGTCCACGGAAGCATCTGCCAGAGCAGCTCGTGCGTGAAGTAGAACAGCGTCGAATCATCCTTCCATCGATTCTCACCCGTGATGCGACCGAAACTCTGTTCCCAGAAAAAGAACCGCAAACCATGTGCGCCGTGTTGTTGGTAAAGCCCAATGCACATCGGCAAGAGCAAAGCCGCGATGATGATGGGAACGACGAGCAATTTCGGATCCTTGAGCTCGGACCACTTTCGTGCGAAGATCACCTGACCACCAATTGCAAGGAGCGGTGCGACGGCACCGATCGGACCCTTTGCGAGAAGCGCGGCGGACACGGCCATGGCGCACCCCGACAACTGCCAGATCCGACCACTTTCAAGCCATGCGCATCCCAACCAGATCGCCGTTATGACCGCACCAGTTAGTATGGTATCACATCGAATGTCGTTGGTCATGACGAAGAACGCCGCTGAACCCGCGAACATGATGGCGGCCATTCGGGCCACTGACCGATCATGATACAAGGCAGCGAATCGAAAGGTGGAGAAGACGCCAAGGCAAGCAAAGAGCACACTCGGCAGTCGGTAGCTCCAATCATGCACCCCGAACAATTTGAAGGAAAGGGCAGAAAGCCAGAAAAGCAAAGGGGGCTTGTCCAAATAGTCGGCATCCCGGAAGAAAAGGTGTAGTACATCGCCGCGCAACATCATATCGCGGGACATGCTCGCATACTGGGCTGCATCCACCTCCATCACATCCAGACCCATTCCAAGAAGCACGACCATACCAATGGCTGCCAGTACGATGTGGAATGAGCGGGGCGACACGGCGGCGAAAGTAAAGGCTTGTTAATGCATCACCTGCATGCCTCGTAGAGTGTAACATTGCAACACGACCATGGGACGACGCGCAATTGGGACCCTTATGTTGCTCGCCACCTTGAGCGTGATCGGCGTGGTGGTGATCCAGCTCCTGTGGTTACGAGAAGCATCCCGCTATCGCAGCGAGCAGGTGGAACTCAATCAAGAGCAGGCCATCCAACTGGAGAAACAGTTCAATGACCGCGTGGTGATCGCACTCACCGACGTGACCGAACAGATCCTCTCCATCACCAAGGATCCATCGGACCTCTACGATGCGGTGAAGCAAGAGCGACCGAACTACTTCGCCGTCACGATCAACGACACGCTTCACCCTTATCTATTGGAGTCGCTCCTGAAGAAGGAATTCAGTCGGCGGAACATCCAGGAGGACTTCGAGTATGGCATCTACGATTGCTTCACGGACAGCATCGTATACGGCAACTATGTGGCAGCGGACAGTGTGAACACCGATACCGTGGAGCACACGCGATTGCAGAAGTTGGATAAGGATGGCCATTACTTCGGCGTGTACTTCCCGAACCGCGAGAGCACGCTTTGGGAAGAGCACCAGAGCGCTTGGACATGGATCTTTCCTGCCGTTGTCACCCTGATCGTCTTCGGCTTCTTCGCATACAGTGTTTGGATCATCCTGAAGCAGAAGAAGCTGAGCGAGATGAAGAACGACTTCATCGGGAACATGACGCATGAACTGAAGACACCCATCAGCACCATTGCACTGAGCAGCGAGGTACTGAGCGACCCGCACATCATCGAAGAACCGGACCGACTTCGTGAATACGCCAAGATCATCCGCAGTGAGAATGAACGCTTGCGTATCCAAGTGGAGCGTGTGCTCCAACTTTCCACCTTGGAGAAGGATACCGTTGATCTGAAGACCGAGTCGATCGACCTCCATGTCGTTGCGCAGAAAGTGGCGGAGCATTTCCGGATCCCGTTGCAGGAAAGGAATGCGACACTTCAATTGGACCTGCAAGCTGAAAAAGCCATGGTGCGTGGTGATCGCGTGCACTTGACCAATGCACTGACGAACCTGGTCGACAACGCTTTGAAGTACGGACCGGATGGGAGCACCATTCGTTTGGTCACCAAGAACGATACGAACGAGCTTTCCATATCGGTGATCGATCGGGGGATCGGTATTCGGAAGGAGGACCTCAAGCACATCTTCGAACGCTTCTACCGAGTACACACCGGGAATGTCCACAACGTAAAAGGATTCGGACTGGGACTCCACTATGTGCAGCACATCGCGCAGGCGCACGGCGGCAGGATCCAGGTCAGTAGCGAGGTGGACAAGGGCAGCACCTTCACACTGACGCTGCCCCTTGCCCGCTCGTGAACAGTTCAACTTGACCAGTCATGATCGAGATCAAAGCGAATATCCTGCTCGTGGAGGACGACCAGAACCTGGGTTTCGTGATCCAGGACACGTTGAAACGCATGGGCTATGCCGTCCATCTGTGCCGTGATGGCAAGGAAGGGCTGCACCAATTCAACGAGCATCCATACGACCTGTGCGTGCTGGATGTGATGTTACCCCACAAGGATGGATTCAGTCTGGCGGAGGACATCCGACTCACGAATGCCGAGATCCCCATCGTCTTCCTCACGGCCAAGAGCCAGACGGAGGATCGCATCGCAGGATTCAAAGCAGGCGGTGATGACTACTTGACGAAACCATTCAGCCACGAGGAGCTCGCCCTTCGGATCGAGGCCATCCTCCGTCGAACACATGGACGCACGGAGGATCCGAAAAGTCGCGAGCGTTTCGAACTTGGTGCGTACACCTTCGATCATCGCAACTTGATGTTGAGCCATCCAACAGAAGAACGCAAGCTCACCAAGAAAGAAGCTGAGGTACTTCGTTTGTTGTGCATGCATCAGGATCAAGTATTGCCACGCGAGTTGGTCTTGAACATGGTGTGGGGTGACGACACGTACTTCCTCGGCCGAAGCCTCGATGTCTTCATCAGTCGATTGCGGAAATACCTGAAGTTGGATCCTACAGTACGCATCGTGAACGTGCACGGCGTAGGTTTCAAATTGCAAGTGGAGTGATCGAAGTAACATGTGCAATCATCGACGGTGATGCCATGCACATCTTCATCATGAAGTTCGCTTGATGCTCTGAATACGTTGGTATCAAAGAACAATAGCGCATCGATGATGGATCGATGTGCAAGAAGAAGTGATCAACGCATCGATCGTGATCAACACTTCTCATGCTCATCATCTCGCATTCGAACGGCGACGAGAAGTAGCAGTTCGACGATATGAACAATCATCGGTGTGAACTTTATTTTGCCTTTCGCGTACAACTGTGCGCGCACACGATTACGTTTGACGCAAACAAACCCATTTCGCCATGGCAAAGAAGGCAGCAAAGAAGGCCGCTAAAAAAGCAGCCCCGAAGAAAGCAGCAAAAAAAGCAGCTCCTAAGAAGGCCGCTAAAAAAGCAGCCCCTAAGAAGGCCGCTAAGAAAGCTGCGAAGAAGAAGTAAGCAGCGTTCTTCAGAACGCGTGGAGGGCCCCGAGCGATCGGGGCCCTTCGCTTTTTCAGGAGCTACCCTGCTCAACCAGACGAAGGGTTCCGATCCGTTATCCGCTCGACGTAACGAACAGAACCATTCATTGGCCCGCTCATGCAGGACCGTGCGGATCGATCCGAATTGACCGAACGAAGCATTGAACGCATCGATCTTCAGCAAGTCTCCTGGACCGTTGGATCAGCAACCCATTGGGGCGAAAGAAAAGGACGGATCGTACTGAACTCCGCACCAGAAACACAGCGCGGACCTTGGTCGTAGCGGAAGTCGGAAAGAAGAAAGCGCCCCGATCAGAGGCGCTTTCCAATTCAGATCCGGATCGACCGTTCAACCACCTGCCAGTGCACGCTTCACCATGGCAGCGATCGCACTACCATCCGCCTTACCGGCCAGGCGTTTGTTCGCCTCGCCCATCACCTTGCCCATGTCGGCCATGCTCTTGGCACCTAGTGCGTCGATCACGGCTCGCACTTCCTTCTCCACCTCGGCATCGCTCATCCGCTTTGGCATGTAGGCTTCAATGACCAAGGCTTGAGCCTCCTCTTCCGCCGCCAATTCCGGACGTTCCTGGGCGTGATAGATCGTCGCGCTTTCCATCCTTTGCTTGTGCAACTTCTGGAGGATCTTCGATCCGACCGCCTCGTCCAATCCCTCCTTGCCCCCTTCCTTGGTAAGCTCCAAAAGTATCGCACTCTTGATGGCACGAAGAGCATTCAGCTTGTCCTTCTCACGGGCCAGCATGGCGGCTTTGATGTCCGCGTCAATACGTTGTTGCAGGTCCATTGTTCCTCGTTGAATGTTGATCGGTCCTGATCCTCAGGATCAATCTACGTTGTCGTGCAAGTACGGGTTGTTGCGCTTCAGCTCAACACGGCGCTCTCCATTCTCATCGGTCTCTTCGCTCAAGGTATACCGGCTCACATTGGAGTCGGTGCTCTTGGTGCTTTCGCTGATGTGGATGTTCTTGCGCTTGTATGCTGGCTCGCGTTCCAGGTCACTGAGACCGTTGGGAGTGCGCAGGCGTTGGTTCAACTCGCGCACCTTGGCCACCCGCTGTTCAACTCGGCTCTGGTGTTCCGCCTGGGACCAACGTGCTTCATTGATCTCCGTACGTCCTGTATCGACAGCGTCCGTCGGTTGGTTCGCCGTTGTGCTGTCGTACAGTTCGAACACTTTCTTCTCCGGAGCAGCAGGAGTTGGTGCCGATGTCGTTGCATTGTTCTGTTGCTCGCGAGCGACTGCAGCGCGTTCCACTTCGAACTCGATGGTCCGTTGAGGCGCTGCGACGATCGGTGCTGGACGCGCCTCTTCAACTGGCGCCGCTGCCGCAGGTTTCAAGTACGGCTCGGGCGTGGCGGGTTCTTCCTGAGCAGGAGGAGCAACAGGAGCAACAGGCGCACTGGTCTCCACCGGATTCAGGATCGGCTGTGTGATCATCGTCGGCACGTCAGCGCTCAATGGAATAACGGTGCGAGTGTTCCGATCCGTGGCGATCTCTCCGGCCGGGTTGGTCTGGAATCCGGTTGCTATCACGGTGATACGGACCTTGTCACCCAAGCTCTCATCCTTGCAGTAGCCCCAGATCACATCGGCGCTGCTGCCAGCGGCTTGTTGGATGTGGTCGGTGATCTCGTCGATCTCGTCCATCAGCACCTCGCGTGTTCCATGGGTGATGTTGAGCAGGACGAACTTGGCCCCTTTGATATCGCTGTCGTTCAACAACGGCGACGCGAGTGCTTCTTGAGCTGCGCGCAACGAGCGGTCCTCCCCTTCCGCTTCGGCCATGCCCATGATCGCCACGCCGCTGCTGGTCATCACGGTCTTCACATCTTCGAAGTCGACGTTCACTTTACCGGTCATGGTGATGATCTCCGCGATACCACGGGCCGCAGTGGTCAACACATTGTCTGCATGCTCGAAGGCATTGTCAAGCGACAGGTTACCGAAGAGGTCACGCAGGCGATCGTTGTTGATCACCAGCAAGGTGTCCACCGCATCGCGCATCTCATCGATCCCAGCGGATGCTTGCAGTTTCCGCTTGCGTCCTTCCCACTGGAACGGGCTGGTAACGATACCCACGGTCAGGATACCCATCTCTCTGGCGATCTTGGCGATCACCGGCGCGGCACCGGTTCCGGTACCACCACCCATGCCTGCGGTGATGAACACCATCTTGGTGCGCGTGCTCAGAAGTTGTTTGATCTCGTCGATGTTCTCCTGTGCTGCTTGATTGCCGCGCTCCGGGATGGAACCTGCACCAAGGCCTTCGGTGAGGCCGATGCCGAGTTGGAGCTTCACCGGGACCGGGCTGATGTCCAAGGCCTGGCGGTCGGTGTTGCAGATGATGAAGTCCACGCCCTTGATGCCTTGGGCGTGCATGTGATTGACGGCATTGCTGCCACCACCACCTACGCCGATCACTTTGATGATCGAGGCGAGTTCTTTTGGAAGGTCGAATTTCATGTCGTTGTCGGTATTGGAAGGTGAGTGGAAGGGTCGATGGGTTTACTTCTCGTCGTCCTTGAGCATTTCGGACGCGCCGGTGATGATGTTCGAAAGGAAACCGCTGAAGAGACCGCCGGAGTGGCCAGCGACAGCAGCCTTCTTGGAGCGTTCAACAACGGTGTCGATCTGCTTCGGGCGACGGCGATCGAGGTAGTCGAAGCCTTTCATCACAAGACCGACACCCGTTGCATAGAGCGGACTGGTCACGGCTTCCACGTTGCTCTTCGCGAGGTGCTCATTGGGGTAGCCGATGCGGGTGGTCATGCCGGTCATGTACTCCACCAATTGCTTGAGGTGCTTCAATTGCGAGCCACCACCCGTGAGCACGATACCTGCGATGAGCTGCTTCTCGATGCCGCTGTTCTTGATCTCGAAATAGACGTGTTCGAGGATCTCCTCCATGCGGCTCTGGATCACTTCGGCGAGTGTGCGTAGGCTGATCTCCTTCGGTTCGCGACCGCGCAGACCGGGGATGCATACGACTTCATTCTCCTTGTTCTCCGCAGCGAGGGCACTGCCGAACTTGGTCTTCAACAGTTCCGCTTGGTCGCGCATGATGCCGCATCCTTGGCGAATGTCCTCGGTCACTACGTTACCACCGAAAGGGATCACAGCGGTGTGGCGGATGATGTTATCGAAGAAGATCGCGATGTCCGTGGTACCACCACCGATATCAACAAGCACAACACCTGCTTCCTTCTCTTCGGAGCTCAATACAGCGTCTGCGCTTGCGAGCGGCTCCAGGATGAGCTCGGTCACATTCAGACCTGCGCGATGCACGCACTTGTTGATGTTGCGAGCTGCGGTGACCTGTCCACTGATGATGTGGAAGTTCGCCTCCATGCGGATACCGCTCATGCCGATCGGATCGCGGATGCCCTGTTCGTTGTCCACGATGTACTCTTGTGGCAACACGTGGATGATCTCTTCACCAGGAGGCATAACCAATCGGTAGGTCTCGTCGATCAGCAGATCGATGTCCTGCTGGCGGATCTCCTCTTCCAGGCTTTCGCGCATCTTCATGCCGCGGTGCTGCATGCTACGGATGTGCTGACCGGCGATCCCCACGTTCACCGTCTCGATATCAACGCCTGCGCTATCACCGGCTTCGCGTACAGCGGCCATGATGCTCTCCACCGTCTTCTGGATGTTGGCGACCACGCCGCGGGTCACCCCATCGGATTTGGCTTTGCCCATGCCGAGGATCTCGATCTTCCCCTGTTCGTTCTTGCGCCCGACGATGCAGGCGATCTTGGTCGTTCCGATATCGAGTCCGGCTACGATCTCTTGGTTATTGTCCATGGTATTGGTGGAGTGTTAGGGCGTTGTTCGTTTGGTGCAGACGATCTGATCGGTATAACGCAGGTCGATGCGTGCGTAGCGTCTCCAATCGGAGCGTGGAATGCCTTTTTCGTAGAAGATGCGGAGCTTGTTGAAACGCTGCTCCAGAGCGCTACCGTCGCCGATCAACACACGTTGTGCACCGACCCGAGGGATCAATTCGAAATCATTGTCCGCAGTCACCACCACCTGATCGATCATGGCGTTCCAGAACGGATCAGCGGCGATGAAGGTGGCGAGGCGATGGATGTCATCCGAGAGCGAATGTTCCTCCAAGCTGTCGCTGCCGAAAACGGAGTGCACCCCTTCCGCAGCACCGTTCTCCGATAGGTGACCTGTCACGACGAGGACGCGTGCGGTGTAGTTCGGGTTGATGGGCATCACCCAGCCTTCCGTATCGATATAGAAACTGCTACCATCGGTATTGAAAACGCGAACGATGGGTATGCGCTGTTGCACGCGTGCATGAAGCGCCCCATCCATGGTATGGTAAACCTCGGCCTTGGCAACACAGGGAATGCTCCGAAGTCGCTCTTCGATACCCGTCACGTCCACATCACCAGTAGGCGCTCCCATCACGGTGATGCCTTGATCGAGTACCTCACGACGAACGGCCTGCTCATCGATGAAGTGAACGCCTTCGGTACCATCCACCGTCACGCGCAGATCCATGATCGGGACGCGATCCGCGGTGCGCTCCACGAAACCGAGGGCAAGAAGTATCCCCACCACAGCAGTGGCGATGCCGACAGGACGAAGTATGCGCTTGATCTTCTTCATGGTCGGAAGCGTTCGTTCAAGAGTCGTTCAATGGGCATCACCAAGCGATCGATATCGCCAGCACCGAGCGTGACCAACACATCCAGGTCCTTCTTACCGAGGAACTCGATGAGGTCCTTATGCGAGCAATTCACTTTAGCATGCATCGGAACCTGCTCCAGCAGCCACGCCGCATCTATACCGCTGATCGGCTCTTCACGGGCTGGATAGATGTCCAAAAGGATCAGTTCATCCAATGCGGCCAAGCTCTTTGCGAAATCGCCAGCCAGATCACGAGTGCGGGTGAACAAGTGCGGTTGGAAGATGCCTGTGATGCGACGACCCGGATACATTTCACGGACACTACCGATGCAGGCATCCAACTCCTTCGGATGGTGCGCATAATCGTCGATGTAGACCACACGCTCGTTACGGATCCGGGTTTCGAATCGACGAGCCACGCCTCGGAACGAATTCAACCCCTGGCGAAGGAGTTCGGGCGTAACGCCCAAACGAAGAGCAACGGTGGAAGCCGCGATGGCATTCTCCACATTGTGTCTACCGGGCATGCCCAAACGCAGGTCGCGCAGGTCGTGCTTCTCAGTGAACAGGTCGAAGACGTAGGCACCATCCACAACTCGCAGGTTCTCAGCACGCGGAAGGCCGGTACTTCCAAGTGCGTAGGTCACCACGTTCGAACGTTCCTCGAAGTGCTTTGCAATGCGCTCGTGCACCAGCAACGGGCCATCACAAAGGATCGCGAACTCGGTGTACGCATCGAACATCGACTCTGCTGTGCCGTAGATGTCCAAGTGATCAGGATCCATCGCGGTGATCACCGACTCGTTGGGACAGAGCTTAAGGAAACTGCGATCGTATTCATCCGCTTCCACCACGTTCACTACCGCATCATCATTCAGCAGAACGTTCGTTCCGTAGTTGGCCGCGATACCCCCTAGGAAGGCATTGCAGCGGACCTTGCCGACCGTGAGCAAGTGTGCGATCATGGTGCTCACCGTGGTCTTGCCGTGGGTGCCTGCGACGGCAACGGTTCGGCGATCCTCCGTGATCATTCCCAACACGTCGGCGCGCTTCAGGATACGTGCGCCACGTTCCTCCCAAAACTTGAGCAACGGACTGCTCACAGGTACAGCTGGAGTACGTACGACCATGACTTCACCGGCAGGTGCATTGCGGAATTCATCCGGGATGGCCAAGGGATCCTCGTTGAAGTGAACATCCACACCTTCAGCCATCAACTGGTTCGTGAGTTCGCTGGGTGTGCGGTCATAACCGGCCACGTCAGCACCGCGGCGGCGGAAGTACCGCGCAAGACCGCTCATGCCGATGCCACCGACGCCGATGAAGTAGAGCTTATTTCCGGTCATGCCCTTCATCCTCTTCCCAATCGAATGACTTCAGCTGCAATGGCCTCTGCAGCATTCCGAGTTCCTAATCCGGATATCGCGTTGCGCAAGCGCTCCAGCGCATCCTTGTCCTTGATCAGTGCAATGACTATGCTACCGAGTTCGGCCACCGCCTTGTCATCGTGCACCAGAACAGCCGCACCGCGATCGGTCAAAGCGCGCGCATTGTGCGTTTGATGATCCTCAGCAGCTGTTGGCAGTGGCACCAGGATCGCTGGCTTCTGCACCAAGCACAGTTCACTCACGCTGATGGCACCTGCCCGAGCGACGACCAGGTCAGCAACGGCGTAGGCGTAGTCCATCTTGTTCACGAACTCAGTCACCTTGCAATCCGTGTAATTGAGTGCATCCACGGCAGCCTTCGCTTGCGCGAAGTATGGCGTTCCCGTTTGCCAGATGACCTGCAATCCTTCCTGTTGAAATGAAGCGAGCGCAGCTTCAATGCCGCGATTCACCCCACGTGCACCGAGGCTTCCGCCCGTGATGAAGAGGATCGGCTTGTCAGCAACAAGGCCGAAGTGTTCGAGGCCACGAGGATGCTTCCCCGCAAGACGGACCACCTCCTGCCGCACCGGATTGCCGGTCAAAAGGATCTTCGACTTAGGGAAGAACTTGTCCATGCCATCGTACGCCACGCAGATGCGATCCACGCGCTTGGCGAGGTAGATGTTCGTTTTCCCAGGGAAGCTGTTCTGCTCTTGGATCAAGGTGGGTACATCCATCCGTTGTGCCGCAGCGAGCAAAGGCCCGCTTGCGTATCCACCGACGCCAACAGCGACGTTCGGCTTGAACTCGCGCACCAGTTTCCGGGCCTTCATCATACTGCGGATCACTCGCCAAGGCAGTGCGAGGTTGCGCGTGATCGATCCGCGTTGGAAACCACGAATGGGCAGACCCGCAATGGTGTACCCAGCCGCTGGCACCTTTTCCATCTCCATCTTTCCTTCGGCACCCACGAACAGGAACTGGGTGGTCGCCTCCCGATCGCGCACCGCGTTGGCGATAGCGATGGCCGGAAAGATGTGACCGCCGGTGCCTCCACCGGAGATCATCACCCTAAGCGAGTGCTGTCCTTGGTCGTTTGACATCGGTCGTGGTTGTTGTGGACGGATCTTCGACGCTTCGGCTCACACTGAGCACGATGCCGATAGCGAGACAGGTGAACCAAACACTGGTACCGCCCATGCTCACCAAAGGCAAGGGCTGACCAGTAACGGGGACGAGATTGACGGCGACGGCCATGTTGATCATCGCCTGCATCACGAGCATGAGGCTGAGCCCGACCGCAACGAGCGAACCGAATGCCTTCGGGCATTGACTTCCGATCTTCACCGCGCGGAAGAGCAGAATGAGGTAGAGCAATAAGAGCCCGAGGCCGCCCAAGATGCTTCCGTACTCCTCGATGATGAAGGCGTAGATCATATCGGAATACGGATGCGGAAGGAAGTTGCGGGACGCACCGCTGCCGGGTCCATTTGGAAGGAACCCACCGGAAGCGATCGCGATCTTGGCGTGTTCGACCTGGTAGTTGGCATCGTGGTCCTCCACACCGAAACTTTCGACACGACTGACCCAGGTTTCCACCCGCGGCAGCACATTCAGATCGAACGCCTCGTTGACCATGACCAAGACCAGGAACGCTCCGATCGCAAGGCCGATGGTCGTTACAAGCCATTTCAGCGGCACCTGACCGATGAACATGATGATCAGACAGAGCATGAAAAGAAGTGCTGCTGTAGAGAAGTTCGCAGGAAGGATCAATCCGCAGATCACACCGACAGGCACCATCAGTTTGATCAATACATCTCGGAAGGTCCACTCTTCGCCTTGATGCTTGCCCAACACACGAGCGAGATAAACAACAAGCACCACTTTCGCGAGATCACTCGTTTGGAAACTTTGATTGATGATCGGAATGGTGATCCAGCGGCTGGCATCGTTGATGTTGGAGCCGAGCAACAAGGTCAACAGCAACAACACCGCTACCGCACCGATCATCAGCTGCGAAAGGCGCGAGTAGATCGTGAACTGTTGCCGCGAGGCGTAGAACATGATCACCCCTCCGGTCACCAGCATCAACCCGTGCTTCAGGAGGAAATGCAACGTGCCGCCACCTTCGCGCTTGAAGGCGAGCGAGCTGATCGAGCTATACACTGCGAGCAGGCTGATCAGTCCCAGGAACAGGACCGTCATCCAGATCACGCGATCGCCTTTCAGCTTATGTAGCACCGTTGTCATTCGTTCTGTTCACTTCACCATTCTCAGAGATCACGCACCGCGCGTTTGAATTCCGCTCCACGTTCTTCGTAGTTCGCAAAACCATTTCCACTTGGGCATGCCGGACTGAACAGCACCGACTCACCGGGTCGTGCGAGTTCGTTCGCCAGGAAAACAGCCGTGCGCAATTCGTGGGTCACGTACAGCTGTTCCACTGGAGCCATGCCTTCACCCTCCACAGCATCGGCTGGTCGCCCGAAGAGCACCATCGCCGCAACCTTTTCACGAACGATGTCCTGCACGTAGCCTTCTTCCATCTCGTTGGAGAGGTCGCCAACGATCCAGATCACTTTGCCTTCCATTTGGCTCAGCGACTCGAGCGTTGCATCCAGGAAGGTGGAGCGCGAATCGTTGATGTAGGGAACACCGTTCACCGACATCACCGACTCCATGCGGTGTGGTCCAGGACCTTGCTCAGAGAGGGCAGCGAGGCGTGCAGCCATCAACTGACCACCTGCCAAGCGCAGGGAAAAGTGGGATCCGTCGTTGCTCATGGTAAGCAGTTGAATGGTCACAGTCCTTTTACAGCAGCCTTGAACTTGCGGCCGCGTTCCTCGTAGTTCTCGAACAGATCGAAGCTGGCGCAGGCAGGGCTCAAGAGCACCACATCCCCAGCCTCGCTCATTTCGTAGGCGGTCTGCACCGCTTGTTCTGCGCTTGCCGTATCCACCATCATTGGCACCACATCACCGAAGGCTTCGTTCAGCTTCGTGTTGTCGGTCCCCATGCACACGATCGCCTTCACCTTCTGCTTCACCAGTTCGCGCAGGGTACTGTAATCGTTGCCTTTGTCCACACCGCCCACGACCCACACCACCGGCTTATCCATGCTCTCCAAGGCGTACCACGTGGAGTTCACGTTGGTCGCTTTGGAATCGTTGATGAACTCGATGCCGTGCACCATGGCAACATGCTCCAGTCGGTGTTCCACGTTCTGGAAATCGCTCAGGCTCTCGCGCACGATATCCTTGCGGATATCCAGAACGCGGGCGGCGATACCAGCGGCCATGGAATTGTACACGTTGTGTTTGCCCTGCAGGGCGAGTTCGATGATGGACATGCTGAAGGTGGATCGGTTTGTGGTGATGTGGAGTTGCTCGTTCTGTAGAAAGGCACCTTGATCCATTTGATGGTGAATGGAGAAAGGCCATTGCTGGGCCTTCAAGGCATGCTGTCGCATCCAAGCGCTGGTCTCTTGGTCGTCGGCGCAGTGGATGAAATGATCTTCGGGCCGCTGGTTCATGGCGATGCGGAACTTGCTCGCCACGTAGTTCTCCATGCGGTATTGATAGCGGTCCAAGTGGTCCGGCGTGATGTTCAGCAACATCCCGATATCCGGGCGGAAGGTGTCGATGCCATCCAACTGGAAACTGCTCAGCTCAAGCACGTACCACGCGTTGTCCCCATCCGCGACGAGTCCTGCGAAGCTGGTTCCAACGTTGCCGCCCACGGCCACATCGATACCCGCCTTGCGCAGGATATGATGGGTCAACAGCGTGGTGGTCGTCTTGCCGTTGCTGCCGGTGATGCCGATGATGCGACCGTTGCAATAGCGGTAGGCGAACTCGATCTCACTGATCACCGGAATGCCCTTATCACGTGCCGACTTCACCAAGGAAGCCGTGTCCGGAATGCCTGGGCTCTTCACGATCTCGTCGGCCGAAAGCACCTGTGCTGCACTGTGTCCACCTTCCTCGAAGGCGATATCGTTCGCACGCAATTCCTCGCGGTAGTTGGGTTTGACCGCACCCATGTCGCTCACGAACACATCCAAGCCACGCTGCTTCGCCAACCGTGCCGCACCGACACCGCTTTCCTGCGCACCGAGGATCACAAGCTTCTTCATCGCAGCTTGAGTGTTACGATGGACAAGACAGCCAGCATGATACCGACTATCCAGAAGCGCGAAACGATCTTGCTCTCGTGGATGCCGAGCTTCTGATAGTGGTGATGCAACGGCGACATCTTCAGCACGCGGCGCCCTTCACCGTACTTACGCTTCGTGTACTTGAAGTAGGAAACCTGCACCATGACACTGAGGTTCTCCACGAGGAAGACCCCACAGAGCACTGGGATCAACAGTTCTTTTCGCACGAGGATCGCCAGCGTGGCGATGATGCCGCCCAAGGCAAGACTTCCGGTATCGCCCATGAAGACCTGCGCCGGGTACGCATTGTACCAGAGGAAGCCGATGCAGGCACCAAGCAGCGCACCAATGAACACCGCGAGCTCGCCGCTGCCCGGGATGTACATGATGTTGAGATAGTCGGAAAAGATGACGTTACCGCTCACGTAGGCGAGTATTCCAAGGGTCATCACCATGATCGCGGATGTGCCTGTTGCCAAGCCATCCAGACCGTCCGTGATGTTCGCGCCATTGCTGACGGCGGTGATGATGAAGATCACCACAAGGATGTAGATCACCCAGGTGTACTGGCGTGCGCTACGACCGAAGAGACCGAGCACCGAGGAATAGTTGAACTCGTTGTCCTTGATGAACGGGATGGTGGTGTTGGGCGACTTGCGATTCAGCAGGTAGTGCACCGTACCGTCCTCTTCGGTCACTGTATGCAGTTCGCTCTCATCGAGCTGTGAGGCAAGCACTTCCGGCACTTCCACCCGTGTGCGGATCTCCGGATGGAAGTACACCGTGGCACCGATGATGATGCCCACGCCCACTTGACCGACCACCTTGAACTTGCCGGCAAGACCACGCTTGTCCTTCTTGAAGACCTTGATGTAGTCGTCGATGAAACCGATGGTGCCCAACCACACCGTGGCAACCAGCAGCAACAGGATGTAGATGTTGTTCAGGTTTGCGAAGAGCAACGTGGGAATGATCGTGGCGGATAGAATGATCAGACCACCCATGGTCGGTGTGCCTTCCTTCTGGATCTGACCCTCGAGACCGAGATCACGAACGGTCTCACCCACCTGCATGCGGCGCAGCAGATCGATGATGCCCTTGCCCCACCACAGTGAGATGAGCAGCGATACGACTACCGCCATCGCCGCGCGGAACGAAATGAATCCGAAGAGCCCCGCTCCGGGAACGTCTGCACCAAGCCAATCGAAGAGGTGGTACAACATTACTTGTGGAGGAGGTCAAGGGTTTCCTTCAGCACAGCAACATCATCGAAGGGATGCTTCACCCCGGCGATCTCCTGGTAGGTCTCGTGTCCTTTACCGGCCACCAGCACCACGTCACCGGACTTCGCCATACCAACAGCTTGGCGGATGGCCTCGCGGCGATCCACATTCACCCAGACCCGTGACTGATCATTGGGCTGCACGCCTTCACGCATCTCCGAAAGGATCGCCATCGGATCCTCGCTGCGCGGATTGTCGCTCGTGAGCACCACATGACTGCTCAACTCCGTTGCGATACGCGCCATCACGGGGCGTTTGGTACGATCGCGATCGCCACCGCAACCCACGATGGTGATCACCTGCTCGTTCTCGCCGCACACATCGTTGATCGTCGAGAGCACGTTCTTCAAAGCATCCGGCGTATGCGCGTAATCCACGATGCCGATGATGCCTCCCGTACTGCGAACGATCTGGAACCGACCTCGTGGTGGCTGTAGATCGCTTAGTGCGGTGAGGACGTTCAACGGGGATTCGCCCAACAGAGTAGCCACCGTGTACACCGCGAGCAGATTGCTGGCATTGAACTCGCCGATCAGGCGCGAGTACATGTCGTGGCCATCGATGTTGAGGTGAAGGCCTGTCAATTGGTTCTCGATGATGCGTGCCCGGTGATCGGCCATGTTCTTCACCGCGAATGATCGCTTGGTGGCCTTGGTGTTCTGCAGCATCACGGCGCTGTTCGGATCATCGGCGTTCACCAAAGCGAAGGCGCTGGCCGGAAGCTGATCGAAGAAGCGTTTCTTGGCCTTGATGTATTCGGCGAACGTGCCGTGGTAATCCAAGTGGTCGTGGGTGATGTTCATGAACACGCCCGCAGCGAAGTGCAACCCGGCGATGCGCTCCTGCACCACGCTGTGACTGCTCACCTCCATGAAGCAATAGGCAACACGCTCGCTCGCCATCTCGGCGAGCAGTTCATTCAAGCGCACGGCATCGGGTGTGGTGTGCGTGCTTGGGATGGTGCGCTGACCGATGCGCATCTCCACCGTACTGATCAAGCCGCACTTGTGGCCAAGCGAACGGAACAAGCGGAAGAGCAACGTTGCCGTGCTCGTCTTTCCATTGGTGCCTGTGATGCCGATAAGCTTCAGCTTCTTCGATGGGTGATCGAAGAAGTTCGCCGCCATGATGCCGAGCGTTGCGGCCGCATCCACGACCCGCACGTAGGTGATACCCTCTTTCAACTCCGCCGGCAGTTCCTCGCAAACGATCGCCCCCGCACCGCTCTCTATCGCCTTGTCGATGAAGGCGTGACCATCCACTTGGGTGCCACGCGTGGCAACGAATGCGGTGAATGGCACCACCTTGCGGCTATCAAAAGCGACCTGCTCAATGGCCGTGTTCGTTGAACCCACCACCTGCTCGATGCGGACGCGATAGAGTATGTCCTTGAGCAACTTCATGTCAGTTCGATCACGATGGTCGATCCTTGGAAAGCACGCGATCCGGGCTGGAGCGATTGGCGCTTCACCATGCCGCTGCCTTGGATGCGAACACGTAGACCTCTGTTCTCGAGGATGTAGATGGCATCGCGCAAGCCCATGCCGAGCACGTTCGGCACGCGGTCCATCGCGTCGGCAGGAATACCTCGAGGTTGTAACACAACGTTGGAATCACCAGCCTGAGAGGCGCTCCATTCACCTTCTCCTTCGATCCGGAAAGGCACGTGCAGTCCCTCCAAAGCGATGCGCAGATCACCGGTGTGACCGCTCATGCTGATGGGTGTGCGTGGTCCGGTGGCCTCGGCCAAAAGTGTCTCCTGCTGCAGCTCAAGTCGGTTGCTGTAGATCTTGTCGGCGATCTCCTTGAATACCGGACCGGCCACTACGTTTCCATAAATACCGCTCTGCGTCGGCCCATTCACCACCACGATGCAACTGTACTTGGGCGCATCAGCAGGGAAATAGCCAACGAACGAAGCTTGGTAGGAAAGACCACTGGTCTTGTAGCTGCCATTGCGAGCGATCTGCGCTGTACCGGTCTTTCCGGCGATCGAGAAGTGCGCTGCTTTCAGATTCTTGGCGGTGCCGCTATCCACGACTGCTTGCAGCATGGCGTGCACCACATCCAAGGTTCCTTGCGAGCAGATCTTCGGGTTCATCACCTTCGGCTTCATGAACTCGATCACCTTTCCGTTGCGGGAGACATGATCCACGAACTGGGGTTGCATGGCTTTGCCATTGTTCGCTACGGCGTTGTAGAAGGTGAGGATCTGCAAAGGCGTCAACATCGTTTCGTAGCCGATGCTCATCCACGGCAGACTCACGCCGCTCCAACCCTTTTCGCCCGGTCCGCGCAGTGTTGGTATAGCCTCACCGGGTATAAGCACACCCGTCGGTTCATTCAACCCCAATCGCTTGAGACCTTCCACGAATCGTTTGGGCTCTTTCTGGTAGGCCTTGTGCACGGCCAGACTGATACCGGTGTTCAAGGAGAGTTCGAACGCTCGTTGAACCGTCACCTTGCGATAAAGGTCCTCGTGAGCATCGCGCATGATGCGATCGTAGAATCGTACGCGCCCCATCTTCGTATCCACCGTGTCCGTCGGCTTGATCAGGCCATCCTCCAACCCGACCATCAGCGAGGCCAACTTGAATGTGGAGCCCGGCTCGGTAGCCTGTGCAACGGCATAGTTCAGATCCTCCACGTAGGTGCTGTCGCTGCGGCGTGTGAGGTTGCTGATCGCTTTGATGTAACCGGTCTCGACCTCCATGACCACCACGGTGCCATACTGCGCGCCGTGGATCCTGAGCTGCTTCTCCAGTGCAGCATCGGCAACGTCCTGGAGATTGATATCGATCGTTGTGTGGATATCGCTACCGGCCACGGGATCAACGCCATCACCGTTGTCGATCGGCATCCAAACACCACCGGTGAGGCGACGTTCCAAGCGGCGACCGGTGACGCCTTTCAACCAGCCATCGTACCCACCTTCGAGGCCGAGCGTGGAACTATCTCGTAGAACATGACCCACGCTGCGGGATGCCAACCGCCCGAATGGGTGAACACGCACGGTGCGCTTCTCGGTGACCAACCCACCTTTGTAGCGACCCAGACGGAACAGCGGGAAATTGCGCAGTTGTTGCACCTGGGTGTGATCCGCACGGCGCTTGATCAAGTGATAACGCTCTTTGCGGTAGCGGGCATCGGTGAGGTCATGCTTGTATTCTGCAGCAGTGCGATCACCGAAGAGGTTGGCCAAGCAGATGCTGAGCGAATCCACTTCGGCAAGGAAGAGTTCATTCGTCAGGCCGTTCGGCACCATGTCCATGCGCACATCATACTCCGGCACACTGGTGGCAAGCAGGCGACCATCTTCACTGTAGATGTGTCCGCGATCGGGTTGCACGATGCGCCACGCTGTGGCAATGGTCTCGGCCTTGGCACGCCACTTTTCTCCTTCCACGATCTGGATGGTGAAGAGCTTGACGGCGATCGCCACCGCGAACACCACGATGGACAGATAGACCACATTGGCCCGAGCACGGAACTGGCGGTTATCCGTCATGGCGTGTGCGTGCTCTTAAGGTCCTTCTTGTCCACATCGAGCTTCACGGGTGGCACGCGGCTCTCGTGCAGGCCCAGTTCACCGATCCCCGATGCCACTTGGCTCTGCTGCTCCCTCGTTTCCAATTGTGCACGCACGGTGATGTACTCACTGCGGAGTTCCTTCAACTCGGCATCCGTCCTGTCGAGGTCACGCACGATGCGCTCGGTCTGGTAACCGTACGCGATGTAGGTGATCATCAAACCAGCACAGAAAAGGATGAAGGGCATGTTACCAAGCAGCTTCTCCCGGGTGAGGAAGGAGCCATTCAGCACGCCGATCATCAACTTCGGAACACGCGCAGCCTGATCGGCCACGGCGGACTTGGTGGCCGATGCCGCCTTCTTGGGCTTCACCGGCTTGGCCTTGTCCACCGGCGTACCGGTGTCCTCTGGGAGATTATCGCGCAGCTTGTTCACGTTCGTGTTCCTATTCGCAGTCGAGCACTTCGTGCCCGTGGGTTCTTGGCTATCTCGAGATCCGTTGGTTGGATCGCCTTGTTGCTCGAAGGGGTGAACGGTCGTAGTCGGTTGCCGAAGAGGTCCTTCTTCTCTTCGCCTTCCAGGTTGCCATCGCGGAGCCAGTTCTTCACCAAGCGATCCTCCAGCGAGTGGTAGCTCATCACCACCAATCGACCACCCGGTGCGATCACTTCTTCACTCTGCTTCAGCATGGCTTCCAAAGCGGCGAGTTCGTCGTTCACCGCTATGCGCAGGGCTTGGAAGACCTGGGCCAGGAAACTGCTCTCCTTGCCGCGTGGTGTTACCGGCCGAAGCGCTTCCACCAATTGATAGGTCGTTCCGATCCGGGTATCCGAGTTGGCCTTTACCAGCTGGCGCGCGACACGATGCGCGGCATCCACTTCGCCGTACTTGCGCAGCACCGTGGTAAGGGCGGGTTCATCCAGATCGCGCAGCAGTTGTGATGCCGTGCGCTTGGCACGATGATCCATCCGCATATCCAGCGGACCATCGAACCGGAAACTGAAACCGCGAGCACCGGTATCGAACTGGTGGCTGCTCACACCGAGGTCGGCCAGCAATCCATCCACCGGCAGGGCATGCAGGAAGCGCAAGTGGTTGCGCATCCAGCGGAAGTCGGCTTTCACCAAGGTGAAGCGGTCATCCTCCGGTGCATTCCCCCAAGCGTCACGATCCCGGTCGAACGAGATCAATCGGCCCTTCGGACCCAGTTGTGCGAGGATGGCCTTGCTGTGGCCTCCACCGCCGAACGTCACGTCCACATAGACGCCATCCGGATCGATGTTCAATCCTTCGAGACAGGCTTGTAAAAGAACGGGGTCGTGATACTCATGCGCCATTGGCTTTCGGGCTACCGCCCATGACTTTCGCCGCCAATGACTTGAAGTCCACTTTCCCGCTCAGAGCGCGCTTGTGATGCTCCTCGCTCCATAGCTCGATGCGATCGCCCATGCCCGTGAACACCACGTCCTTCGCCATGTTGGCGTAGTCCATCAGTGGCTTGGGAATGAGCAGTCGCCCGTTGGCGTCGAGATCCACCGGTGTAGCTCCGTTGAGGAAGCGCCGGATGAACTCCACGTTGTCCGGGTCGAAGCGGTTCAAGCGGCGCACCTCGGCGCTGGTCTTGTTCCACTCGTCCATCGGGTACAGCACGAGGCACTCGCTGAACACGTCGCGGTTCACCACAAAGCCCTTTGCCTCCTCCCCACCGAGCTGCTTCTTCAGCGCGGCAGGCAAGAGCACGCGGCTCTTGGAGTCCAAGGTGCTTGGGTATTCCCCTAACAGGTTCAGCATAGCGCATTCACGCAGGAATGGTCGCGAAAGTAGGCGCCTTCACCCACTTCTTCCCACGATCTCCCCCGTTTTTGCTTCGTTGTTGATAAATCTTCAACGACGAAGGTGCGCAAAAGTTGTCATATGCCCGCTACAGGCTTGAAAAAGAGACAAAATAGGCGGTGGGAGGATGTGGGAGCTTATGAACAACAGTCCGGAATGCAAGGCCACCACGAATGGTCGATCCGGTGGACCCGAAAGATCCGGTCACGAAATGCGGAATGCGCGCGCCTGTTGGGCAGATCGATCAACAGGCCGTTGTGAAGAAGGGCCGAAAGAGGCCTTGGTGGTGGGATGTGGGAGAAGTGGAGCGCCCGACCAGCTGTACTTGGTGCTTCTCGCAGATCAGGTGCTGGAATTCAGGCTATCCGGTTCCTGGATTTCGGTTGCCGATCAGTTCTTGCGTATGCGCTCATGCTTCGAACTCCTCTCACACCTCGATCCATTCCGGCCTCCATTGTCGGGGATGTGTCAGCACACCGCGATACCCATGGTCATGTATCAAGGATCCAGTTGACCTCACGTCTGCAATGCACAGCAGGATGTGCAAAGCCATATCTGCGCGCTTTTCATGTTCGATCCATCCGTCTACCTTTGAACGGAACAGAAGGTGGGCATGGCCAACGAACACGCACTGAAGGAAGAGGGAGAGTTCAAGTACATCGATGTCGGCGATGGGCCGCCGTTGATCTTCCTGCATGGCCTGTTCGGTGCACTCAGCAACTTCGAAGGACCTATCAAGCACTTCGGTGGCCGTTACCGGGTGCTTATGCCGATGCTACCCCTTTACACGCTGCCGATGCTGAACACCAATGTGCCGGCTTTGGCGGATTTCCTCGATCGCTTCATTCGGCACAAGGGCCTTACCCAGGTGAACCTGCTGGGCAACTCCCTCGGTGGCCATGTAGCCTTGGTCTACTGCACGAAACAGGCCGAGAGGGTGCGCACATTGATCCTTACTGGAAGCAGCGGTCTGTATGAGAATGCTTTCGGCGGCGGTTTCCCACGCCGAGAGGACAAGGAGTACCTGCGCAAGAAGATCGCCCTCACCTTCCACGACCCGAAGCATGCCACCGACGCTTTGGTGGAAGAGTGCTATGAAACGGTGAACGATAAGGCCAAACTGATCCGGATCCTTTCGCTGGCCAAGAGTGCGATCCGCCACAACATGGCGAAGGACCTCCCGAATCTGAAAATGCCCGTTTGCCTGATCTGGGGCAAGCAGGACACCATCACTCCGCCACATGTCGCGGAAGAGTTCCACACCCTGATCCCGCAGAGCGAACTCTTCTGGATCGACGAATGCGGCCATGCAGCCATGATGGAACACCCCGATGCCTTCAATGGTCTGGTGGATCGATGGCTGGCGAAGACGCTCTCAAAAGGTGATGAGTGAATGTTGAGGTGTGAGGCCATACCCCTTCACACGCCCTCTCCTTCACTTCACACCGCACTCCTCCCATGAAGGCCCTATTAGCGGAACACCTCACCAGCGGTCGCACAGCGAAGGACTGGCCGAAGCCATCCTTGCCCGAGTATGCGTTCATCGGTCGCAGCAATGTGGGCAAGAGTTCGTTGATCAACATGCTGTGCCACATCAACAAGCTGGCTCGTGTGAGCAACACACCGGGACGCACGCGCAACGTGGAGCACTTCAAGGTGGAAGGCACGCTGACCAGCAAAGCGCCGTGGATGCTCGCCGACCTTCCCGGATACGGTTTCGCAAAAGCCAGCAAGGCCGAACGGGCGGTGTGGGAGAAGATGATCCAGACCTACCTGAAGGAGCGAGAGAGCCTGCAGAACGTGTTCCTGCTGATCGACTCCCGCTTGGAGCCGCAACAGAACGACCTGGACATGGTGCAATGGCTCGGCGAGAACGGCATTCCCTTCTGCATCGTGTACACGAAGACCGACAAGTTGAAAGCACCCAAGGTGGACAGCAACGTGGCGCAATTCAAGCGCAAGCTGAAGGAGACCTGGGAGGAACTACCCACCATGTTCGTCACGAGCTCGGAAACGTCGAAAGGGCGCGATGAGCTGTTGGGCTTCATCCAAGAGGTGAACGCCGTGTGGCACGCTTGAGTGCGAATGCTGTTGGCAGTTGGGAGTAGCACGTGTCAACTGACAAGTGCATCCTACTTCTTCCCCTCCTTCAGCTCCGGCAGCATGTGCTCTGCGAAGTAGGCCCCGAAATCACGCATCTGTGCCGCCATCTTTCCTTCGCCGGTAGCGCGCTCGAAAGTGTCCGCAAGGGTAAGGATGTTCTGGTGGAAGAAAGCCTTCATCTCCTCCACGGTCATCTCCTTCGTCCAGAGGTCGATGCGCAGCGTGTTCTTCTCCTGCTCGTCCCACAGCGAAAGCAATACGGCTTTGCTGCTGCTCTTGGTGCCGGTGTCCTCCGCTTCCCAATCGATGCGTTCAGGAACGTTGTTCGAGTCGAGGTGAACGGAGAGGCGGATATCGGACGTCTTCATCAATGTTAATATTCAATTATCAAGACCCAAGCTCAAAGCCTTAAGGCGCGTGCAGACATCGGATCGTTGGTCCTATCGCGGTTTGTAGCTCTTCAGCACCGCTCTTGGATCATTCAAGGCAATCAACTGTTCGAAGGTCACGTCGGGGTTGTCATCCATGTACGTTTTGACCATCCGGTAACCGATCCATTCACCGATATGGCCCGGACTTTCGCGCGGCAATCCATTAGTGAAGGGCCCGTCGTTCATGAAACGCCCGATGACATCCGCGTTCTTACTGTAGAGCTGATCCTTCCCGACGAGGTCCTTCCAGATGTTGTACTCGTTGGCTTCACACCACGCCAATTGTTCCTTCGAGAAGGCGAACTTCAGATCGGCATCGGTGTCCGGAAGCAAGGCGTCCAGCAAGGCCATCACTTTACCCGTTTCCACGAGGTTGGTCAAAAGATCCTCACCGGAAATGTCGCGGGTATAGTGAACAAGCAGCCAACCCTTCACAGCGCTGGGAACGAGCATCGCAGGCTTCATACGATCCTTCACGAATTGCGGGAAGGCATCCGGAGCCAAGTACCCGATCACTGGATGATCCTTGCCGATGAACCATTCCACCCCTACACCGAGCACGCTATCCGTGGGGAAGATCCCGAAGTTGTAGCCTGAGTTGAACGCGATGATGCGCGGCGTGAGGCTGTCCGGGAAAAGGACCTTCAACCGTTTGAAGGCATTCTCGAACAGCGCGCGTTGCTCCTCCATATCTCCGAGCACGCTATCCACGGCATGCTGGGTGCTGGCCCAATCCGGATCATGCACAAATCGGTTCAGCACCAGGGGTAGCTGCGGATCCTCCAACGGCGCGCCTTGCAGGATGTCCTCGATGTAGATGCGGTAGAAATCGCCGTACAGCGAACCGGCCTTTCGGCTCAAGAAAGCCATGCTGTCCGGGGCTGTTCTGAATACGGTCCGATCCAAACGCTCGATGCGCAACTGCAAGGGCACATCGTCGATCGGCACCTCGGTGTGACCACCGGTGCCACAGCTCGTCAGAAGTGCAACGAAGCCGAAAAGAGCGAAGAGGGATGGGCGTTGAAGCAAGGCGTATACCTTTGGTCGGTCGAATAACGAGCCACAAACCTATGAAGAAGGCACTCCTGATCCTGACAATTGCCGCAATGAGCGCGCCAACGCTACATGCACAAGACGACGAAGGCGTCCGCTTGGGCATCAAAGCGTCTCCCAACCTGTCCTGGTTGAAGTCCGATACGAAGGGCATTGAAAGTGATGGCAGCAAGATCGGCTTCACCTTCGGTCTGGTCACGGAGTTCCCGATCGGAGCAGAGGGCAAATACCGATTCGCGACCGGCCTTTTCTTGAACTACGCTGGTGGCAAATACAAACAAGCTTTCACCTATACGGACGCCAACAATGCTGTTTTGACCAAAGACCTCCAGAGCGACCTGAAGCTGCAATACATCGAGCTCCCACTTACGATGAAGTTGATGACGAACGAGATCGGCTACATGCGCTACTTCGGTCAACTTGGATTCGGCACCGCGTTCAACCTTAGTGCGAAATCGAATTTTGAGACGGCAACGGTCGACCAGAACGGTGTGATCGGCGGCTTCAGCAGTTTCGAGGATGAAGACGTGAAGGACAATATCCAGCCTTTCCGGGCGTCACTGATCGTTGGTGCGGGTATGGAGTACAACTTCTCCGGGAGCACCACGGTACAGGTCGGCGTGAACTACAACAACGGCTTCACCAACTTGCTGAAGAAAACAGAGATCGACGGAAAGCGTGTGAAGTTGCTCCAGAACTACCTCGAGCTCAACTTGGCGCTATTCTTCTGAGACTACATACTTCCTAAACTCGAAGCCCGATCGCTCAACGTGATCGGGCTTCGTTCCTTTGTGACCATGAAGACCGAGCAGGTGATCGAGCACATCAGTGCCTGGCTGAAAGAGTACTGCGAGCGGAATATGCAGCAAGGCTTCGTGGTCGGTGTCAGCGGCGGTATCGATAGTGCTGTGACGAGCGCATTGTGCGCACGGACCGGACTACCCACCTTGTGCGTTGAAATGCCCATTCACCAAGCGCACAGCCATGTCACCCGGGCGCTGGAGCATGTGGCGGACCTACAAAGCCGCCACACGAACGTCACTTTGGAGCGCGTGGACCTTACGCCCACTTTCGACACCATGGAGCGCGCTTTGCCGGACAGCGAAGATGATGCCGCACACCAACTCTCCCTGGCGAACACGCGTGCGCGTTTGCGAATGACCACGTTGTACTACCTCGCTGGCATTCATCGCCGCCTGGTCGCAGGCACCGGCAATAAGGTGGAGGATTTCGGCGTGGGTTTCTTCACCAAATACGGCGACGGCGGCGTGGACCTCTCTCCCATCGCGGACCTGACCAAAACGGAGGTGTACGAAGTCGCTCGCGAATTGCGCATCATTCCCAGCATCCTGCAAGCCGCGCCAACGGATGGTCTTTTCGGTGATAGCCGCACGGACGAGGATCAGATCGGAGCAACGTATCCGGAGCTCGAATGGGCCATGGACCTGCGCGAACGCAAGGTGGACATCGGGTCCTTGAACCTGAGCGCGCGGGAACGCAAGGTGCTTGCCATCTTCGACCAACGACAGGCCGCCAACCGCCACAAGATGGATCCGATACCGGTGTGTGAGATACCTTCGAAATTGAAGGACTGATGAGAGAACACGCAATTCTGATCATCGAAATCCGTTCCCTGATCCAACACCACAGCGTCCATGACTTACCGGATCCTAGTTGCAATGCTTCTACTGATCTTCTTCGGTCGAACGAGAGCGCAGGACACACTTGTGTATGTGAACGGTGAACGCATCATTGGTTACGTGGACGAGATCGGAGTCGATCTAGTGAAATACAGGACGAGTTCAGGCGGCAATTCGGTACTCATCGTCGCTGAGAAGCGGGACCTCGCGCGTATTCGTTTGAGCGGTGGGCAGCAGTTCATCTTCAATGATGCTTCCACGGACATACCAGCGACCGAGGCGTTCATGGCACGAAAGCAACAGATCATGCTGGATGTGCTCGCCCCGGCCTTGGACCATTTCACGATCTCGTACGAACGGTTGATCGGTCGAAGAATGTCCTTGAAATGCGGCTTGGGCTACATCGGCATCTGGGACCGGGATGGCAATTCGCAGGGTGAGCTGAACAAAGGATTCGTTGCGAGAACAGGATCGAAATTCATCCTACCGAATTCCTCGCGCCATTCCCGAAGCGCTCGTGCCGATCACCCGCTTGCGGGTTGGTACTTGGAGCCGGAATTGATGTTCAGCTACTGGGCCGAGCACGATCAATACTACTACTCATCCTATCCAAGCTACGGACCACCGTTGGTGAAGAAGACCTTTTTCAGCAGTGCTGCACTGAACCTTGTTGTGGGCACCCAGCTCCTGATCGGCGAACGTGTCACTTTCGATATCCATGGCGGTCTTGGCTATGGAATAGAATGGCAGAACGGACATCCAACCGGTTCCAACGACCGCTATTACGCATTTAAGGAGTATGCCTATTCCCATGCCTTCTTTGGTCGGAATTCTCCTCTTTGTGTGAGTGGAGGGTTGCAGTTCGGCTACCTATTATAAAGGTCGTTGAATATTCGCAGGACTGCGCCCTCCGTAGAACGCCGGTGCACTTGTGAAGCGAAGCCATGCCAGCAGCACGGGGAGAAGCGAATTGATGATAGTTCACCTAAGCCAATTGCGGTAGTATTTTTCTTGGGTCACCTTTCCGTTCTTTCTGCATAAAGGGTAAAGACGGATCCCGATGTCGGACCAAGAGATCATCACCCACCTGCGAACAGGCCGCGAGCACAAGGCTCTGGTCAAGCTCTACGCCCATCTGCCCAAAGTGGAACGGTTGGTGCGTCACAACCACGGCACACGTGCCGATGCCAAGGACCTGTTCCAGGACGCGTTGATCATTCTCTTCGGCAAGGCCAAGGACGCTGACTTCACCCTCACGTGCTCCATCGGCACCTATCTTTTCGCCATTTGCCGCAACCGCTGGCAGGAGGAGTTGCGGAGAAGGGGTCGCTTCACGCAAGAGTTGGAAGCAGCGCCCGACGAGCCCACCGACCTCACCGGACTGCTTGCTGAAGAAGGCCGGTTCGCCTTGGCCGAACGCGCTTTGCGTTCGCTGGGCAGCACCTGCCTCGATCTTCTCAAGCGCTTCTACCTGCTGAAGGAGCCGCTGCTCACCATCGCCAAGGCCATCGGGCTGGCTGGTGAGGGTGCGGCGAAAACGCGCAAGTACAAGTGCCTGGAAGAAGCCCGCAAGCGCTACCGTGAACTGCAAGCGAAGGGATCCGTCGCTCAACCTCAACACCCCTGAGCGATGCGTGATGAACTGAAAGGAATGGAACTCGCCGACCGCTACGTGCGCGGCGAAATGAATGTGGAAGACCGAGCCGCGTTCGAAGAACGGATGCGTGACAACAGCGCGTTGCGCGATCTGGTGGAGGATCAGCGCGCGCTGATGCGCGGATTGGAACGCACTGCGCTGCGGACATCTGTGGAGCACGCCTATCAAAGATTCAAATGGGGAAAATGGGCTCCGGGACTTGGAGGAGGTGCACTTGGGTTGATCCTCCTACTGATCGGCCTGCAATACATGGAGAGGCCAACATTCACACATTCAGAACAGGAGGCTGAAGAGTTCCTCGACGAGTTGCCATCCGAAGTTTCAAGTGACACCCCGAACATTGGGATCGCTCCTTTGATGATGACCATCGACCCTGGGCGGGACACCTCTATGGTCACACCGAATGGCGTTGTGATGGACATACCCCGTGGCGTGTTCATCGGTCAGGACGGTGCCGAAGTGAAGTCCCCGGTGCAGGTCACCATGATCGAAGCATTCGATGCAGCAACGATCATGCAGGCCGGATTGAGCACCATGAGCGGCGATACACTACTGGAAACCGGAGGCATGTTCTACTTGGATGCTTCGACCAATGGTAAGCCGGTGACGATCGCTCCGAACAAGAGCGTGAATGTGCTCATTCCCGCGGATGGCGTGAAGCAAGGGATGAAGCTCTACGACGGCAAGGTGGGCGCTGAAGACATCATCGATTGGCAAGACCCGGTCGAATTGCCGCGAACCCTCGTGCCGATCGATATGGCCACGTTGAATTTCTATCCGCCGGGCTACGAAGCCAAACTGAAGGAACTCGGTCAAGACGTTTCGTCCAAGAGCTTCAAGGACAGCTTGTACTTCGCCATGACCTGTCAAGAGCAGGAGCTTTCCGTCGAGACCATCGCGCGTGATATCGAACCGACTAGGGCTGTTGAGCAGGAGTACTTACCAGCGGACTCGATCCAATACCGAGTAACTTCCAGCAACCGAAGTCGTGCAACCAAGGCTACGAATGGTTCAAACGAAAGTCGACAATGCGGCATCATTCCAACAAAGGTCAAAGCCTTCTGGAACGATCGATTCAGCGGAACGAATTTGGCTACCCGTGAATTCGAGGAGCGGATGCGAGCTATCCATCGCAGCTGTGACAACGCGCTGCTCGACCTGTACGTGAGTGGGCTGAACGCAGACCTCCGCACCCTGGATCGACAAGCCGTGGCCATGGGTCATGCTGAATTCACTTCGTTCGCCAACCGGAATGACGGCCGTGTGCAGCTTCCCGAAGGCAGCGCTGAACGTCTCAAAGAACTCTATGCTGTATGGAGTCGGAACTACGCTGCTGCCACTAGGTCCGCGCACGAGGCCTATTGGAACAGACAGCGCGAGTTGGACACCAAGCTTCAACAACGACAACGCATCGACCTGGAGAGCGAACGACTTGTCCGTGACCAGTTGTTGCGTGAAGAAACGGATGCGAATCTGGCCAGCGTCTATTCCCAGCTCGGGTACACGATCCAACCTTCCAGCACGACTTCAGGTCTCGCTGCGGCATCCACAAGCGCAGGAACCGCAGTCGCACGGACCAATGCGCCGATCGTGAATGCGAACCGTCGGCCGGCCCTTCCACCGCCTCCTCGAACCGTCTTCAATGCGCGGGTACGAACTCTTGGCTGGAAGAACATCGATCAAATACTCTCGGCCGCAAGTACCCGGCGGACTACTACTATCTCAGATGGCGTAAATGCGAAGCGGGCCTCTGTCCAATACGACCCGTGCATCGTCACGATCAGTGACCTTCCAACCTTCAGCGAAGTCCGTGTGTACTTGATCCCACAGGGCACAAGCGGCTATCAGCGAATGCAACGTGGGCTGGGCAACCGCTATGAAGAGATGCTGAATGCGTTGTTCAACTATGACCTGGTGGTGCTTGGCCAGAAAGACGGACGCTCCTGGTACCATGAGCAGCGCAACCTGAGTGGCGTAACTCAGCTCACGGCCTCCCTACGACCGATCACGGAAGCAGAACTCACCTCTGAACTGATGCGATACGATCGGGTTCGCGGAACTGGCCTCCTGAATGCCTCGAACGCCATGGCGTACACGGCGGAAGATGCGCCACGGCAGAAGGTCAACATGGACAAGATCCGTCTACGTCAAGCGGTGGAGCCGGTCGTATTCCCTTGTTCATCCCAACGGACGATAAAGGAAAGGGTCGATCCTTCTCCCGTCGAGTCCGCCCGCGTAGCACTATCCGGTCAGGTCCCCATTGGAATTCTGAATGAACTTGACGCACCACCAACATTCCCAGGCGGTGACCAAGCCATGCGCCAGTTCATATATGACAACTTGAAGAATCCCGAGTCGGTGGATAAGGAAGGGCTCACAGGATCAGTGATCGTCTATTTTCAGGTCTCGGTCGATGGGTCGGTCATCGATGTTCGTGCGACAGCGGGACCGGAGGGTGGCTGTCGTGAAGAGGCCGAACGTGTAGTTGGAAAAATGCCCAAATGGAAACCGGCCATGATGAACGATAGTCCAGTTCAGGCTCCGATGTCCGTTCCGGTAGTTTTCCTTCCTCGGATGTCTCGTTTGAACTAGATCACCCGATCGTCCACGTATGCGCACCTTTCAGCAGCGCATCGAGATCACCGGGGCCTTTCACCTCCTTGGCCTTCTTCACTTGGGCCTGCAACTTCGCTTCGTGCGTGGGTCGGTCGTTCACGTAGAACACGCCGAACGGACGTGGGAACGCACCTTCAACACTGGCGTCATCGAACAAGCGCACGAGGATCGAGGCTTTGAAATTGTCGCGCTCATCGTGGATCCAGCAGTCGTCCGGGGAGAATTCAGGACCGATGTCGATGATGTGTGGTTTCATCTCCTTGATGCAGATGCCCTTCGTACCCCCCGCGAAGGTCAATGGCTTGCCGTGCTCCACGAACAGGGTGTGCGTCGGCTTAGACCCTTTGTCCGTGAACACTTCGAAAGCCCCGTCGTTGAAGACGTTGCAGTTCTGGTAGATCTCGACGAGGCTGGTGCCGCGGTGCACATCGGCACGGGCCAGCACTTCACGCATGTGCTTGGGGTCACGATCCATACTGCGGGCGATGAAGGTGCCATCGGCTCCCTTCACCAAAGCCAATGGATTGAACGGATGATCCGTGCTGCCCATCGGCGTGCTGCGGGTCACGGTACCTTCTGGCGAGGTGGGTGAATACTGCCCTTTGGTGAGTCCGTAGATCTCGTTGTTGAAGAGGAGGACATTCACATCCACGTTGCGGCGCAGCAGGTGGATGATGTGATTGCCACCGATACTCAACGCGTCACCATCACCGGTGATCATCCACACGCTCAACTCCGGACGCACACTGCGCAGACCGCTCACGATGGCCGGCGCGCGACCATGGATGCCATGCAGACCATACGTATCGAGGTAATATGGGAAGCGTGACGAGCAGCCGATGCCGCTGATGAAGACCACTTCCTCCTTCTTCTTACCGCTCTGTTCCAACAAGGTCTGTACTTGTTTCAGAATGCTGTAATCGCCGCAGCCGGGACACCAGCGCACTTCCTGATCGCTGCCAAAGTCGATCTTCTCGACCGTCGCCGTTCCGTTCACTTCGCTCATGACTTCAACAGATTGAGAATGCCCGCCCGTATCTCTTCGCTCGTGAATGGCATGCCTTGGATCTTGTTCAACCCTTGCGCATCGACGAGGTACTCGGCACGCAGCATCTGGCGCAGCTGCCCGCTGTTCATTTCCGGCACCAACACTTTCTTGTACTTCTTCAGCAGTGGTCCAAGTCCTTTGTTGAATGGGAACATGTGTCGAACATGTACATGCGCCACGCTCATTCCTTCAGCCTGCAACTGCAAAGCCGCCGTGCGAATGGCACCGTACGTCGAACCCCAACCGACCACGAGCACCTCGCCTTCTGTTGGCCCGCTATCCAACCGAATGGGTTTGTACCGATCGGCGATCCGCGCCACCTTCTCGGCGCGCAGATGCACCATCTTGGCGTGGTTCTCCGGGTCGTAGCTGATATTCCCTGTCCTGTCCTGTTTCTCGATCCCACCGATGCGGTGCTGCAGACCTGCTTGACCGGGCAAGGCCCAAGGACGCACTCCACGCTCATCGCGCAGGTACGGAAGGAACTTCTCGCCGTCGTTCGGCTCCTTGATGTACGGCGGCTTGATCTCCGGCAGATCCTTCGCATTCGGAAAGCGCCAGGGCTCGGATCCGTTCGCGATGTAACCATCGGTAAGCAGGATCACCGGCGTCATGTGCTCGATCGCGAGTTGCACGGCCTCGAAGGCCATGTCGAAACAATCGATGGGTGTGCTTGCAGCGATCACCGGTATCGGCGCTTCGCCGTTGCGACCGTGAACAGCCTGCCAGAGATCGGCCTGTTCCGTTTTTGTTGGAAGACCCGTGCTGGGTCCGCCGCGCTGCACGTTCACGATCACCAACGGGATCTCGAGCATGAAGGCCAAGCCCATGGCTTCGGTCTTCAACGCGATACCAGGACCGCTGCTCGCTGTGATACCCAATGCGCCGCCGTAGCTCGCACCGATCGCCGAGCTGATCGCGGCGATCTCATCTTCCGCCTGGAAGGTGATCACGCCGAAGTTCTTGTGTTTGCTGAGCTCGTGCAGGATGTCGCTCGCCGGTGTGATCGGATAGGATCCGTAGAAGAGGTCGAGCTTCGCCTTCTGTGCACCTGCGACCAGCCCTAGTGCGGTACCTTGATTGCCGGTGATGCTGCGGTAGGTGCCTTTTGGCATCGGCGCGGCCTTCACCTCGAAACGGGTGGTGAAGGTCTCGCTGGTCTCGCCGTAATTGTACCCAGCAACCAGCGCCTTCCTGTTCGCCTCCAACAGCTCGGGCTTCTTTCCGAACTTCCGATCGAGGAAGGCTTCGGTGAGCGCATTCTCCCTGCTGTACATCCAGTTGATGAACCCGAGCACGAACATGTTCTTGCACCGGTCCTTCTCCTTCATGCCAAGGGTCATGCCCTCCAAAGCCGTTCGCGTCAGCTTGGTCACATCCACGCTGTGCAGGTGGAAATTCACCAAGGAGCCATCCGTGAGCGGATCGGCTTCGTCGATGTATCCGGCCAAGCGCAGGTTCTTCTTATCGAAACCATCGGTGTTGGCGATGATGGTGCCGCCCTTCTTCAATTTGATGAGGTTGGCTTTGAGCGCCGCAGCGTTCATCACCACGAGCACGTCGCACAGGTCACCGGGCGTGAAGATCTCGACACTTCCGAAGTGCAACTGATATCCGCTAACACCGGCCAAGGTGCCCTGTGGCGCCCGGATCTCCGCGGGGAAATTCGGGAAGGTGCTGACGTCGTTACCGAACAACGCATTGGTGTCGGTGAACTGCGAGCCGGTGAGCTGGATGCCATCACCGCTATCCCCTGCAAAGAGTATGACGACGTTCTGGCGTGCCTCAACGGGCTTTTTGATCAAGGTCTGGGTCATTGGAAAGCGGTGCAAAGGTAAGCGTAGCGCATACGGCACACTTGCCGTGAACGCCCCCCTTTACTTGACTTTCGTCAGGCCACCACCGGCATATTCACTGCTTCCACGCGCTTCACTTCGGGAGCGACGCGGCGGATGGATTCCTCTACGCCGGCCTTCATGGTCATGGGGCTCATGCTGCAGCTGCTACAGGCCCCGTGCAAACGCACTTTCGCAACACCATCCCGCGTCAGTTCCTCCAGTGTGATATCGCCACCATCGGCCTCCAAGAAAGGGCGCAACTCATCCAACGCTTTGTGGATGCGGGCTTCGCACTGTTGGAGTTGGAGGTCGTCCATTGGATCAGGCATGGGTGGCCGTTGCATTCGGAACAGATGCGTCCGCTAATTCCCTCAACCGATCGCGCAGCGCATGGCAAAGGTCGCGGAAAGCCGCTGAAGCCACGGTGCCATCTTGCAACACGGCCGGCCGGCCAACATCACCGGCTTCGCGGATGCTCTGTATCAACGGCACTTCGCCGAGGAAAGGCACGTGCAGCTCATCGGCCAGGGAGCGAGCTCCACCGCGTCCAAAGATGTAGTACTTGTTCTCCGGCAATTCAGCTGGGGTGAACCAAGCCATGTTCTCCACGATGCCGAGCACAGGCACGTTCACGCTGGGCAGCCGAAAAAGGCCTACGCCTTTTCGTGCATCGGCCAAGGCGACGGGTTGGGGTGTGCTCACGACCACTGCGCCGCTCAGCGGAATGGCCTGCACAAGTGACAAATGAATGTCGCCAGTACCCGGCGGAAGATCCACGAGCATGATGTCGAGTTCGCCCCAGTCGGCATCCTTGAAAAGTTGTTCCAGGGCCTTGCTGGCCATGGGTCCGCGCCATGCGATGGCTTGGTCCGGTGCAGCGAAGAAGCCGATGCTCAACACCTTCACACCGTGGCTCTCCACCGGCACGATCCAGTGCTTGCCATCTTTCTCTATGGTCGTCGGTTTCTCCAATGCGACATCGAACATGATGGGAACGCTGGGACCGTGGATATCGGCATCGACCAAGCCCACTTTCCAACCCATCTGGGCGAGACCCACAGCGAGGTTGGAGGTGACCGTGCTCTTTCCGACACCACCCTTTCCGGAGGCTACAGCAACGATGTACTTCACCTTGGGCAAGACCTTGCGGACGTCGACTCGTTCGCCGCTCAAAGGCGACACCTTCACGATCACCTTCACCTCCTTCCCAAGCGCTTGTTGCAGGTTGAAGACCACGGCCTCCTCCATGCGTTTACGGCTGTGCATGGCGGGATTGCTGACCTCCACGTGCACGTGCACCGTGTTCTCGTCCACGGTGACCTCGCGCACGAGGTCCAATTCGACGATGTCCTTCTTGAGATCGGGCTCGATGATGCGCGCTAACGCAGCTTGGATGGAAGCTTCGGAGATGGCCATTCAGGATCGCAAAGGTAGGGTTGAAGCGTGCCCATCAAGGGGCCCAATGGACCGTGTTTCACGCAAGGATCTCCAACTCCTGCATCAACCAATTGGTGGCGAGCACTTCGCTGTTGAAGAACTCCACCTTGTAGGGCACCTTACCGGCCGTTGAGTCCGCCATGCGCTCGGCAGCGGTCTGGCTGAAGAAGTCCAAACTACGGACCACCGCCACGCGACGCATGCCGCCTTTGATCAGCATGGGCGTGAGCGTTTCAACGGACCACTTCTCGTCGCTGTGCAGGATCACACCCATCCGTGTGGAATCGGAAAACCAAAGGACCAAGCGTCGTTCGACCACCACATTCAGGGTTTGAAGGAGGATAGCCCGGTAGTCGGGACTAGGAACGTAGCCTTTCCAAACGGTGGAGATCATCGAACGCTCCTCGTCAACCGAAACGGTCACCAGATCATCTTCTCGTATCGTCAGTACCGCCATCGGGACAATTAGGTCGTGAACCCACAAAGGTGGGATATCCTCGATGACTTGGCAACGATCAGAGCTCCAATTCGGTGGCTGGGTCCCAGAAACGCTTCTCGAAGTCCAGCACCTGGTCATCCTTCACCGTGACCCCTTCCTTCCGCAGCAATTCCTCCATACGGGTCTCCGTAGCGAAATGGTGCTTGCCGCTCAGCATACCATTCCGGTTCACCACCCGATGTGCAGGCACGGCCGGTTTCGAAGCATGGCTGTTGTTCATGCAATACCCAACGATGCGAGCACTGCGCGCGGCGCCCAAGTATTTCGCGATCGCCCCATAGCTCGTCACTCGCCCTTTGGGGATCTGGCGCACCACTGCCATGACATCGGCGAAGAAATCACGCTCTTGTACGGCCTCGTTGATGATGGTGCGTTTGGGCATGGATCAATTCGCTTCGATCCCGAATCGGACATAATGGATCGTCCTCCCCTCTTGCAGCCACATCTGCTCGTAATAGGTCCGGATGTTGAGCACCGATTGCTCCTCAGGTGACACCCGGTTCACAAGATCCGCGTACACGTTCGCACTCTGCTCGAAGACCGGAAGCTTGTACTCTGCGATCATCTCCAACGTGTATTCGTACAGGTCAGGGCTGTCGGTCTTCAGATGCACCACACCGCCTTGTTTCAGCACTTCCTTGTAGCGCGCAAGAAAGAGCGGGCTCGTCAAACGTTTACGCGGTTTGCCAAGCTGCGGATCGCTGAAGGTGAGCCAGATCTCGTCCACCTCACCTGGCGCGAAGCACTTCAGGAGATGATCAACGTGCGTGCGCAGGAAACCCACATTGTTCAGGCCCTCTTCTTTGGCGGAACGTGCGCCTCGCCACAACCGCGCTCCTTTGATGTCGACTCCGAGGTAGTTGCGGTCGGGGTTCGATCGTGCCAGGCCCACGGTGTATTCGCCCCCGCCGCATCCGAGTTCGAGCACCAACGGCGCTTCCCGTTTGAAGAGCAACTCGTTCCAACGGCCGCGTTGCTGCAACCCTTCGGTGGTGAGCTGGTTAAAGGTGGGCTGCACCACATGCTCGAAGGTGAGGTTCTCGGCAAAACGTGCGATCTTGTTCTTGCCCATAAGGTGATCTGGTCCTTGCTGTGACGGGGCGCGAAAATAGGGCGCTGCTTCCTGCTTCACGTCCGCTTCACGTCCCATCGCCACCTTTGTCGCCCGATGTTCCAAGGCAAGCGCATACTCGTTGCTCCGCTCGACTGGGGCTTGGGCAACAGCACCCGGTGCATCCCGATCATCCAGCGGCTCATCGATCGCGGTGCCATACCGATCATCGGGGCCGATAAGGGTCCCCTGGCGCTGCTGCAGAAAGAATTCCCCGAATTGGAACATGTGCGGATCCCCGGGATCACCGTTCGATACGCGAAAGGCGAAAGTCAGCTGTGGAGCATGGCGCGACAATTCCCGCAAATGGTACGCAGCGTCCGCGCAGAAACGGCGCTCTTCGATCGGATCCGTCATGATCTTCGTCTCGACGCAGTGATCAGCGACCAGCGATTCGGGTTGCGCTCATCAGCGGTACCAAGCGTTGTCATCACCCACCAGGTGTACCCGTTCACACCCATTGCGCAAGGTGCTTTGCGGAAGCTGAACCTTCGGCACCTGTCGCGCTTCGACCGCTGCTGGATCATGGATGAACCCGAGGCACCGGGGCTCGCAGGCGAATTGTCGCACGGTTCGTTGCCGAAGAATACACGCTACATCGGGACCGTAAGCCGCATGACGGATCGCGGACCCGTTCCGAAGAGGAGCACTCCGTACCGGATCGTTGCCGTGATCAGTGGACCCGAACCACACCGCACCTTGCTTGACGACCTGTTGACGGACCAACTGCAACGCATCGAAGGTGAACACCTGTTGGTTCGCGGTCAGCCGAACGGATCCCATACAGAACGCTTTGGCGGACTCACCTGCGTTCCGCATTTGCCAGGGGCTGAACTCGCCGAGCACATGAGCAATGCCCAACTCATCGTGTCGCGCAGCGGCTATACGACCTTGATGGATCTTGTGGCACTTGGCCGCAGCGCATTGGTCATTCCAACACCCGGCCAAGCAGAACAAGAATACCTCGGCACTTTGCACGAGCAGACCGGTCGCTTCCTTGTCCAGCGACAGAACAAGATCGACCTGGATGCAGCCATGAGCGCAGCAACCATCCAAAGGCGGGTCACAACCTCCGTCACACACCCACTTTTGGAACGCGCTTTGGATGAACTCGGGACCCTGCTGGGTTGAACATCCTACTTTTAGCCAACAATGACCATACGACCGACAGTTCTGTTCCTGCTCGTTCTCCTTTGCACCTCGACCCATGCGCAGGTCGATCTGGAAAAGCAACTGAAGATCCTGGAAGACCAGCGAACGACGCTTGATGCTCAAAGGGAGCGGCTCACTGGCAGGGTCGATAGTGCGAAACTTGCGATCATCCGCCGTGATCTTCAACGCATCGCCCTTCCGAAACTCGAAGCTGGCGACGAGGTGATAGTGCATCCGGGCCACATGTTGGTGTACAACGAAAAGCACGAGCAGCCGAAGTGGACTGCACACATTGCTTCGCCGGACCTGATAACTGGCAGCTTGGCACGTATCGATTCCTTTCTTCCGGATCCATTGGTGAAGACGGGGACTGCGGTTACCGCGGACTACTGGTACAGCGGTTATGACCGTGGCCACATGGTGCCCAGTGCCGACATGCGCTGGAATATGGATGCCTTGCAGGGCACCTACCTTTACTCGAACATCAGCCCACAGGTGGCCGACCTGAACCGTGGCAAATGGGCAGAGCTCGAGGACTGGGGCCGCCGGTACGTTTACTACAGCAAGCGGCGGGTCTTCGTGCTCACCGGGCCTGTGCTGCGCGATGGACTGCCGACCATGCAAAAAGCCGATCGGAAGAACGAGGTGAGCATACCGGAGTACTTCTGGAAAGTGTTCGCTGATCTGGATGGCGACGACCCGAAAGCGATCGCCTTCGTGATGAGCAACGCCAAGCAGGACTATCCGGTGATCAGTTACGCTGTGCCGGTGGACAGTGTGGAGAAACTGACGGGCTTCGACTTCTTCCCTGCACTCGATGACGCAACCGAAGAGCGGATCGAGCGCATGAGCGGCACAGCGGCTTGGTACCCGAGCGATGACCCGAAAGCCGGCGAGGTAGCTCCGATGAAGGCCCCCTTACCGAAAGGCATGTTCAACAGTGTGCAGGCCAAGTACCACATTGGAAAGTCGGTGACGGTGTGTGGCACAGTGGTCTCCACGCGCAAGACCGTAAAGGCGAAGGCGATCTACCTGAACTTCGACGCCATGAGCCCGGATGAAGAATTCTACGCCACGATATGGCAGAACAACGGTGTGAATTTCAGCTACGACCCGGAGGTGCATTTCCTGAACAAGAAGGTCTGTGTCACCGGTAAGGTCACCATGTTCGACGAGATCCCACGGATCAGCATCAACAACGAGACCGAGGTACAGATGTACGAGGAGGCGATCGCTGCCCCTTGATCAAACAGCACGCTTCAGTGTGAAGCTGAACGTCGTGCCTTCGCCTTCGGCACTTTTCACCGTGATAGTGCCTCCTTGCACGTCGATGATGTGCTTCACGATCGCAAGACCGAGACCGGAACCACCTTCATTGCGAGCGCGGCTTTTGCCCACTCGGTAAAAGCGTTCGAACAGGCGTGGCAGGTGCTCCTCGCTGATACCGATACCATCGTCGGAGACTTCCACGAGTACCTGGTCATCGAGCGGGTAGCTACGCACAACGCAACGCCCGTCCGGCTTGCCGTAGTTGATGGCGTTGTTGAACAGATTCGTGAACACCTGTGTCATCCGGTTCCGGTCAGCCATCACGAGCAGGCCGGGCGCGAGTTCATTCACCAATCGCACCTTCTTCTCCTTGGCCAGGATCTCCATGTTCTCCATGGTATCATCCACGAGCTCGGTCAGGTCCATGCGGCTCATGCGCAGATCCATCACCCCGCTTTCCAGTTTCGAAATGAGGTCAAGGTCCTCCACGATCTTCATCAGACGATCCACTCCGTTGGAGGCCCGGTTGAGGAAGTCACGATTCACCTTATCGTCCTCCAATCCCCCTTCGAGCAGGGTGAGCACGTACCCTTGGATGTTGAATATGGGGGTCTTGAGCTCGTGCGCCAGGTTGCCGATGAACTCCCGTCGAAAGGCCTCCCGCTCTTGCAACTCGCGGATCTCGGTCCGGCGTTCCGTGGCCCATGCGGTCACCTCATCGCTCACCTTGCTCAACACATCACCACGCAGGTCGATCCGATCAGGTTCTTTCCGCGAACGCTTCAGATCATGCACGGTACGGTACAACACCTTGATCCGGCTGTGCACGAAGCGGTCTATTCCATAGGACACCGAAACATACGCCACCCCGAAAACCACCACGACCATCAGGAACGACCAGAGCATGTCCGGGCCGTCCTGACCGAAACGATCAAGCCCAAGCAACAAGCCGGCCACCACCAGACTCACGGCGAGGGCCGCGATCAAGGCCACTTGGCGAGGTGTCAACTGTCCCATGGTCCGTTCGTGCGTTGCCTTGCGTTGAGATCCGCGCAAAGGTACTTGGCCGGTCCACGCGCCACGAAAGTCAATGGTGACGGGAGAAGGCGGACGTTCTTAACATGCCGGAAACATGCCAATGATACCTTCGTCGGCTTTTTGCAGACGACGAACATGCGCTTCGGCATCCTCGAATTCCTCACGCTAGCTGGCTCATTGGGCCTGTTCATCTACGGCATGAAGGTGATGAGCGAGGGCTTGCAGAAAGTGGCAGGTGGTCGCATGCGAAGCGTACTGAAGGCCATGACGGCGAACCGATTCATGGGCGTATTCACCGGGTTCGTGAGCACCACGGTGATCCAGAGCAGCAGCGCCGCGACCGTAATGGTCGTGAGTTTCGTGAACGCCGGCCTTCTTCAGGTGCGCCAAGCCATCAGCGTGATCATGGGCGCCAACATCGGCACCACGGTAAAGGTGTTGCTGTTCAGTTGGGCGGTCTTTGCCGATTTCAGCATCACCAAGCTGGCCATCCCGATCATCGGCTTGGCTTTTCCCCTCTTGTTCCTGCGAACGACCCAGACGAAGGCCTTATCGGAATTCCTGATCGGTGCGGCGTTACTGTTCCTCGGACTGGAATTCATGAAGCAATCGTTGCCACGGCCCTCGGCTGAAGCGCTTGTCTTCCTCCGCGACCTCAGTGACATGGGCTTCTGGTCGGTCCTGCTTTTCGTTGGGATCGGCATGGTCCTCACCATGCTCATCCAATCTTCGAGCGCTTCCATCGCATTGACGCTCGTGCTTTGCGAGAACGGCACCATCGGCTATGAAATGGCGGCTGCTCTGGTGTTGGGCGAGAACATCGGCACCACCATCACGGCGAACCTTGCGGCCTTGGTAGGGAACGCTTGGGCCAAGCGAACAGCGCGCGCCCACCTCGTCTTCAATGTGATCGGCGTGTTGTGGGCTCTGCTCCTCTTCCACCCATATCTCCGCGGTTTGGACAAGTTGGTGACAGAGATCTTCCATGCTTCGCCCTTTGCGGATCCCACCGCCGTGAAGTGGGCACTCACCTTTCTCCACATCTCCTTCAATCTGATCAACACCTTGCTGCTGATCGGCTTCGTTCCGTTCATTGAGCGCATCGTCACGTGGATGGTACCGACGAAGACCGATGAGGACGAAGTGTACCGATTGGAGTACCTCGACAGTGACATTCCCTTAACGCCCGAAGTCTCATTGATGGAAGCGCGCAAGGAGATCGCCCGTTTCGGCCGCATCACCAATGACATGTTGGGCATGGTGCGCGAGCTGCTGACCGTGAAGGACAACAAGCAGCGGGAGCACTTGATGGCACGGCTTGCGAAGTACGAACAGATCACGGATCGTCTGGAGATCGAGGTGGGCAAGTACCTGACGAAGACGAGCACCGAGGTCCGCAACGAAGAAGCTTCGAGCAGGATACAAGGCTTGCTCGCCATCACCGGTGATCTGGAACGTGTCGGTGATATCTTCTTCCAGATGAGCAAATCGATGGAGCGGAAGATCGACGACCGACTGTGGTTCTCGCCAGAGCAGCGCCAGCAATTGATGGAGATGCTGGACCTTCTGGAACGTGCCTTCACTGTGATGCGCCGTAATATGGAAGTGGACCAGGACCAGGTCGCGTTGGACGAAGCGGTCGAGGCAGAACAGCGCATCAACCAAAAACGCGACCAATTACGGCGTGCCCACCTGAAGAGCATGGAGATGGGCGACTACAACGTGAAGAGCGGGCTCGTGTACAACGACTTTTTCTCCAGTTGCGAGAAGGTCGGCGACCACGTGATCAACGTGTCCGAAGCGCTCGCCGGAGAAGTCTAGGGAACGACGATAATATCCGTCAGCACCCGATTACTGCGGTTCAGCGCACGATCCACGAGTTCAACGCTGAACCGGACCGTATCGGCATCGCCGGTGATGAACAAGGGGAACGGATCGATCGCTACGGCGATCTCCCCTTCCAAGGTCTTGTTCTGTCCTGTGGGCGTGATGCGTGGAATGCGGTAGTAGATCGGCTGTGCAAAGGTCACGGTGTTCCACTCCCCGTTGATGAGCTCACTTTCCTCCAAGAAGAAGTTGAAGTAATACGCCGAGCTGGTGTCGAATGGAGGGGTGGTGTCCGAATCGTCCAAGCCGATATCCCCGTTGCCATCGGTGAAGGTGATCGTGAGCGATGCGGAATCACCGAAGAATTCGAATGACTTGAACGCGATGCGGGGCTCGTCCGGAAACTCTTCCGTTTTCAAGCAGCCCGAAAACAGCACGTCGACCACTAAGATGGCCCCGCCTACTTTTGCCGCACTGCTTCTGCGATCGATCATCGTCCTCAAAGTTAGGCAGAGAGCCCTGCATGCCCGCTTTCCCATCGTACTTGGATCCCGAAC
>CADEDY010000004.1:178207-207067 GCA_902826215.1 uncultured Bacteroidota bacterium | reverse complement strand
ACACCGTGCAAGAGGATGATGGGACTGGAACTCATGGACCGCACAAAGGAAACGTTCAGGGTCAAAGGTCAAAATTTCGGAACGAAGGTTGCCGTTGAAGATGTGTTCTGGTCCGTGACCGGTCAACCAACCATCAACGTGAACACGTCCGCGTGGACAAAGAGCCTCGATCGGGCTACCATGCCCGGCCGTACCCCAAGAACTTTGAACGCAGTATGAACACTTCCCTCAACGACCGCTGGCGACGCCTTCCGCTGCTGGCGTCCTTCCTGCTCGGGCTTGCACTAGGTGCGTGGGCGCAACGGCCTGCGCACTACGAGCACCGCAACGCCGATCTGGTGCATGCCCTCGAACTCTACGACAAGGCCAAATTCGGTCCGGCCCAGTATGAACTGGAACGCGTGGTGGATCGCATCCACGATGAGCACGACCCTATCCGGACCGAGGCCGAGTTCTACAGTGCCTTGTGCGCCATGCGCTTGTTCCACGACGATGCGGGCTATCGCTTGCACGCCTTCATGCAGGACCATCCGGAGGATCTGCACGTGGGCACCGTGAAGTTGGAGTTGTTCAAATACGCCTTCGCCCAGAAGAAGTGGAAGGAATCACTGCTCTGGAGTGATCAAGTGGACCGGTTCGCGCTGTCACCTGCGGAACTGGAGGAGTTCCGGTTCAAGCGGGGCTATGCCTACTTCCAAGAGGATCAGTACGACCGCGCTTTGGTCGAGTTCGCCGAGGTGCAGAACACGACCGGTGCCTATGCCGTGCCTGCCACCTACTACGCCGCACACATGAACTACCAGCGCGGCAACTACGAGACCGCATTGACGGGTTTCCAAAAGCTGAAGGACGATGCCACTTTCGGGAAGGTCGTACCCATCTACATCGCTGAGATCCTCTTCCTGCAAGGGAAGTACGACGAGATGATCGCCTACGCTGGACCGCTTCTGGATGAAGGAGGTGGTGTGAAGCGCAGCAGTGAGATCAATCGGTTGGCAGGGGAAGCGAACTACCGATCGGGTAAGTACGCAGAAGCGGTACCGTTCCTGGAGAAGAGCATCCAAAGGGTGGGAGTGGGTCGGGAGGACCGCTACATCATGGGCTACAGCTACATGAAGGGTGGTGATTGCCAGAAGGCCTTGGCGCAATTCAATCTGGTGGCGAATGGCAATGATAGTTTGGCCCAACTGGCCACCTACCACATGGCCGATTGCTACCTGAAGCTGAACGAGAAGAACTATGCACGCACGGCTTTCAAGCGTGCCTACGAGATCGGCAAGGACCCCAAGGTGACCGAGGACGCGCTCTTCAACTACGCCAAGCTCGCCTACGACCTCAGTCTCGATCCCTATCACGAAGCGATCAATGCGCTGAAGAACTACCTCAAGACCTATCCGAACACGCCGCGCCGGAGCGAGGCGTACGAGTTCCTGTTGAACGTGTACCTGAAGACCAGGAATTACGAAGAAGCCCTGGCCTCGTTGGATGAGATACCCCAGAAGGATCTCCGGTTGAAGGATGCCTACCAGAAACTGGCCTACGACCGTGGTGTGGAACTCTACGAGGGTCGCATGTACAAGGATGCTGCCCTGTACTTCGAGCGTGCATTGAAGTACCCCGTCGATCCTGCGGTGAATGCCAAGGCCCACTTCTGGATGGCCGAATCGTACTACGGACAAGGCGACTACCCGGCTGCGTTGCGCAAGTACGATGACCTGCGGAATTCCACCGGGTCTTACGCAACAGACCTCTATGAGCAGGCCGGTTATGGCATGGGCTACACCTTCTTCAAGATGAAACAGTACGATGAGGCCGCCACTTCCTTCCGTCGTTACGTGGCCGGTAAGCAGGGAGAAGCCCGCCAACGCGCCGACGCCATGTTGCGCATCGGTGATTGCTACTTCGTGACGAAGGACAACGTGCAGGCCGTGAAGTGGTACGACGATGCCGTGCGCACCGGTGCATCGGACAGTGACTATGCACAATACCAGAAGGGCGTGTGCCAAGGCTTGCAGCGCCAGTTCACCGAGAAGATCGCGACGCTGAAGAACCTGTTGAGCACCAAGCCGAATTCGCCCTATGCGGCCGATGCCAAGTTCCAGTTGGCCGAGACCTACGTGAACCTGGAGAACGACGATGCAGCTTTGGGCTACTATGGTCAAGTGATCTCGCAGCACGCGAACAGCCCACATGTGCGGAAGTCCATGCTGCAATCCGCAGCCATCCAGAAGCGGAAAGGAAACACGGAGCAAGCGATCGAGCAATTGAAAGCCATCGTGACGAAGTACCCGACCATGGATGGATCGCGCGATGCGCTTGCGGCAATGGAGAACATCTACGTCGAGCAAGGTCGCGTTGCCGAATACGAGACCTACCTGCGCTCGCTGACCTTCGTGGACCCGAGCACGCTTGATCTGGATGAGAAGTACTACCGCAGTGCCGAGCAGCTCTACTTCGACGAGAAGTGCCCGCAGGCCATCGGTGCGTTCGGCGATTACCTGAACAAGTATCCCAAGGGCGCCTTCGCCTTGAATGCGCGCTACTACCGAGGCGATTGCCTGTACCGCGATGGTCAGTTCCAGCAAGCCTTACCGGATCTGGAATCAGTGATCGCAGCAGATGCGGATGAATTCCTGGAAAGTGCGCTGTTCGGTGTCAGCGATATCCTCTTCCGCGATGAACGCTACGAAGGAGCCTTGCCACATTTCGTTCGGTTGGAGAGTGTGGCCAGTTTCCCGCAGAACCGACTGGCCGCTCAAGTGGGGCAGATGCGCTGTGCGTTGGAGCTTGGTCGCATGGCCGATGCGGCTATTGCTGCCGAGAAAGTGGCGAACAACAGCGACGCCACGGCCGACCTGAAAGCCGAAGCCAGCATGGTCGTTGCCAAAGGCATGCTTGCGCGCAACGAGTTGGATGCGGCATACACCAAGTTCAAAGCGATCACTACCAACAGCTCGAACGCTTTGGGTGCTGAAGCGAAGTACAACATGGCCTACGTGCGGCACCTCCAAGAGAAGTACCGCGATGCCGAGAAAGAGGTGTTCGATCTGGTGAAGAAGTACCCCGCTTACGATCATTGGAAAGCGAAAGCCTTCATCCTCTTGGGTGATGTGTACGTGCAACTGGATGATCGCTTCCAAGCCAAAGCCACGCTGCAAGCCGTGATCGACAACAGCACCGAGCCGGATCTTGTGGCCCAAGCGCGCCAACGCCTCGATGCGATCAACGCCAGCGAAGTGCAACAACTCACCCCCACGCCGCAAGAGGACCTGATCGTCCCCATGCCCGGCAGCGAAACACCCGACGGCGAATGAGCATCTTGATGAAACGTTCCTTTTTCGCAACGGGTCTCGCGGTCCTGGTGAACGGACTGTTCGCGCAGACCACGGCGCCCGGTGGTGGCGAATACGTGATCCAAGGCATCTTCAGTCCGACGATCGCCGATGCGCAGAAGATCGATCTGCGTCCCGAACCGATCGACACCATCCTTCCGGAGCGGCCCATGTCCTTCGATGTACTGCCCGTGAAGGCGGTCATACCGGCCACGGTCGACAGCATTGCGGCGGCCAAGCTGAACGTGGTACAGCCCCAACAGCGCTTGTATAAAGGCTATGTGAAAGGGGGCTTCGGCTTGTACACCACACCCTTGGGCGAACTGTACTACGATCAAACACGCTCGCGGGACAATGCGTACGGTATCCATGTGAAGCACATGAGCAGCAACGGAGGTATCGATGATGTCGGTCCAAGCACGTACAGCTTCAATCAGGTCGATGGGTACTACAACCAGTATCTGCGCAATCACGAAGTGGGAGGCCGGTTGATGTACGACCGTCGGCGCGTGAGCTACTACGGCTACAGCAGCAACGATAGCACGGACAACGTGATCGACAATTTTCCAGAACCTCCTGTGGATGCGCTGAAGCAGATCTACAACGACATCGGTTTCGCTGGTCGCATCCGCAGCCTGTACAAGGACAGCACGCTCATCGCGCACGACATCGGGCTTGAAGTGCACTCCTACAGCAGCCTTTCCGAGAGCCACGAGACCAACGTCCGCATCACGACCGAATTGAGCAAGGCCGAACAAGGCGATCGCTACGGTTTGGGAATTCTCATCGATAACAACGCCTACCGTGCAGTGGCCACCAACGGCTTGTTCGGCGAAGTGCAGAGCCCGACGCTCGGCGACACACGTACCAATGGAACGCTGATCGGCCTTACCCCGATGCTCTCGCGCCGAGGGGACAAATACGTGGTGGATGTCGGCTTCGGGATGTACATCGATTCACAGGGAAAGACCAGCTTCCACTTCTTCCCGAAGGCGTACTTGAGCTACAGCCTTTTCGACGACATCCTCGTGCCGTATCTGGGTCTGGAGGGATCACGCCAAAGGAACAGCCTACGCAGCCTCACGCGTCAGAACCCTTGGTTGATCGGTGGGCCGGCCTTGCAGAACAGCAGCCAACTGTACGACCTCTACGGTGGTCTGCGCGGAAGCTTCAGCAACGCGTTGGGTTTCGATGTGCGGGTGAGCATTAGCGCCATGGAGGATCGGCCCTTGTTCGTTACGGGTTCAGCTGCTCCCTTCGGTGATCGCATGGCCGTGGTGTACGACCGCGTCGGCGTATTCAACGTGAGCGGGCAGGTGAACTACCGTACCGATGACGCACTGCGGCTTCATGCGCGAGCAGAGATCTCCAGCTACGAAGTCGATAAGCAACTGGAAGCATGGAATCTGCCGCCTTACCAATTGGCTTTCGGTGCCACCTACACCATGCAAGAGAAGCTTATCGTGAATCTCGAAGCGCAATTCCTCGGCCAACGGAAAGCCGCCTATTACGCCAACCCGGCCGATGCCAGCTCTGCCATTACGATCAACCCGGCCGTGCAGGATCTCGATGGTTTCCTCGATCTGCACCTCGGTGTGGAGTACCGCTACACCAAGCGCCTTAGCCTGTTCTTGGACATGAGCAATTTGAGTGCGAGCAAGTACGAGCGTTGGTACCGCTACCCGGTGCAGCGCGGGCTGCTGCTGGGCGGTGCGACGTATTCGTTCTAGGCGCAGGCCGATGCACTCACTTTCATTGCTTCTTCGATGCGATAAATAGCTGTCGATCAGGCATCTATGGGGTGCGTAGTCCCGGTATAGCATTCTCGGCCGAAAAGACAAGGTTCCCGTAGGCGATAAATATCAACAAAGGCCCCGCCATTGTTGGGAAATACGCCCGGCAGGCGTAGCCGGATGGGGTATCTTCGCGTGCGCTTCAAATGGAGAGCAAAGAATCCAGCGGAAATATGTCTGACACAGCAGTGGAAATGAGCGAGAAGAAGAAGGACGCGGCGAGCTATTCGGCCGACAGTATCCAGGTCCTTGAGGGCCTCGAAGCGGTGCGCAAGCGGCCCGCCATGTACATCGGTGATATCGGCGTCAAAGGCCTTCATCACTTGGTGTACGAAGTGGTCGATAACTCGATCGATGAAGCCCTCGCCGGCCATTGTGACACGATCAATGTGACGATCCTGCCCGACAACAGTATCCGGGTGAAGGACAACGGTCGTGGTATCCCTGTGGATATGCATGCCAAGGAGGGCAGAAGCGCGCTCGAAGTGGTCATGACGGTGCTGCACGCCGGTGGTAAGTTCGACAAGGACAGCTACAAGGTCTCCGGCGGTCTGCACGGGGTGGGCGTGAGCTGCGTGAATGCGCTCAGCGATATGTTGTTGGCCGAGGTGCACCGCAACGGAAAGGTCTACCAACAGGAGTACAGCGAAGGCAAGCCGAAGTATGCGGTGAAGGAGGTGGGCACTACGGAAGATCGCGGTACCATCGTCACCTTCCACCCGGATGCGTCGATCTTCCAAGTGAGCGAGTACAACTTCGATACGCTCGCAGCTCGTTTGCGCGAACTATCGTTCTTGAACAAGGGCATTCGTCTAACCTTGGTGGACGAGCGCCACACGAATGACGATGGCAGCTTCGTGAACGAGACATTCTACAGCGAACTGGGTCTGGTCGAATTCGTGAAGTACCTCGACGGTACCCGTCAGAGCCTCATCGAGGAGGTGATCTACATGGAAGGGGAGAAGCAAGGCATCCCGGTGGAGATCGCCATGGTGTACAACGACTCCTACAGTGAGAACCTGCACTCCTACGTGAACAACATCAACACGCACGAAGGTGGAACACACCTTGCTGGCTTCCGCATGGGACTTACGCGGACCCTGAAAAAGTACGCCGATGCCAGCGGAGCGACGCAGAAGCTGAAGTTCGAGATCGCCGGTGACGACTTCCGCGAGGGACTCACAGCGGTGATCAGCGTGAAGGTGCAAGAGCCACAGTTCGAGGGACAGACCAAGACCAAGCTCGGCAACAACGAGGTGAGCGGAGCCGTGAACATGGCCGTCGCCGAGATGCTCGAGAACTACCTCGAAGAGCACCCGAGGGACGCTAAACAGATCGTCGAAAAAGTGATCCTCGCTGCTACGGCGCGACACGCCGCCAAGAAGGCGCGCGAAATGGTACAGCGCAAAGGAGCCTTCACGGGTGGTGGGTTGCCCGGGAAACTGGCCGATTGCCAAAGCAAGGATGCCAGTGCCAGCGAACTGTTCATGGTCGAAGGAGATTCCGCGGGTGGAACGGCCAAGCAGGGTCGTAACCGCGAGTTCCAAGCCATCCTGCCGCTTCGGGGTAAGATCCTGAACGTGGAGAAGGCGATGCAGCACAAGATCCTCGACAACGAGGAGATCCGGAATATCTACACCGCGTTGGGCGTGCACATCGGTACCGAAGAGGACAGCAAGGAGCTGAACATGACCAAGCTCCGCTATCACAAGATCGTGATCATGTGCGACGCCGATGTCGATGGCAGTCACATCCAAACGCTGATCATGACCTTCTTCTTCCGCCACATGCAGCCGCTGATCGAACAGGGCTACTTGTACATCGCAACGCCACCGTTGTATTTGGTGAAGAAGGGAAAGGAGCAGGTGTATTGCTGGAACGAGGCCGAGCGCGATGCCACTATGGAGCGCATGCGGGCCAACAACAAGGACGCGAGCATCGGCGTGCAACGCTACAAGGGTCTTGGTGAAATGAACGCTGAGCAGTTGTGGGAGACCACCATGGACCCGAGCCGCCGCACACTGCGCCAGGTCACCATCGAGAACGGCGCTGAGGCCGATCGCATTTTCAGCATGCTCATGGGTGATGAAGTGCCACCACGCCGCGAATTCATCGAGAAGAACGCGGTGTACGCGAAGCTGGACGTGTAAGGAGTGAATATTTGAGGATTGTCCAAGGTCCTTAGCGCAAGCCCGGAGTTATCCGGGCTTGTTTGTTTTTCATCGAATTGGATGATTGCGTTCGTCGACTAATTTTCTTAATTTGTCTTCGAAAACAAATCATTCATGAGAGTTCTACTGCTCATTACACTCGGCCGCGTGATGTCTTCCGTAGTGGCCCAGCCCATTGTTACGGCAGATGGGGCTATGCCATTCCTGGGGTATAGCTACACCGAGATCACTGCTTCTACTTACATGGACCATCCCGGAACGGGGGCGAATATGGTCTGGGACTATTCCGGCTTGGAAGAGAGTTTCCAACTCTACTTCACTTGGACAGCGATCCCGAACCAGCAGCAGCAGGATACATGGCCCAATGCGCAGTTCTACAGGGGGGGGGATAGCAACAAGTACTTCTCTGTGTCTCCTGAAGGGGTGTACCTCCAAGGGCAGCAGCATTTGTTGAGCCAGTTGATCTACCAGGATCCGGAATTGGTCGTGAAGTTCCCAATGAACTTCGGTGACTCGTGGTCTGATGAATGGGCTGCAACACAAACCGGCAACGGTACACGAGTCGGCAAACGTCAAGCCTTAGTAAGTGGTTACGGTACGTTGATTATGCCATGGGGCGAGGTGAACGATGTGCTTCGCGTCGATATGGTAGATTCACTTGTCATTCGGATCGATCCAACTGCGGAACCTTATCTTCTCTTGGATACCGTGTCGCAGTATTTTAAGAACGGTTACCAGTGGTGGTTGCTGGAAGAACGGAACAGCACACTGGTCTTCATGGGCTCGCCAACCCAGACGTTGACCGTGAAGTACATGGACGCACTTTCAACGAGCCTTGTTGGAGATGCTCGTTCTGAGCAGGAAGGGTTGCTGCTGTTCCCGAATCCAGTGGATGATCACTTGTACGTGCGGGTCACTCGCTCTTACGCGAATGCCACGGTGGAGGTGTTGGATGCAACGGGAAGATCGGTCCTTCAAGAGCGTATCGGTGGAACACCAGAAGAAAAGGCAGTACTTCAATTCAACGTTCAGGGTCTCGCACCAGGCCATTACACGGTTCGCTCGCGAGACCTTGCTGGATCGATGATCAACCGCCCTTTTGTCGTACATCGCTGATAACGCCCAAACCTGATGAGAACAACGTTCACCACCTCGATCGTGATACTCCTCGGGCTCCAATCGATGGCGCAGCCGACCATCCCCGCTGGGTCCGCGCTTCCCTATTCCGGTTATGCCCATCCCTGGACATATGCCAGCTCGTTCATCGATCTTCCCACGACCGGTGCCAATTCGATCTGGGACCTGTCAGGTGCAGTGGGCTCCTCTACACCCACTGTGGTATGGGGCCCTGTCACCTACAACCAGAGCTCCTTTCCTGAAGCATCGCTCTATAGAGTTGGAGAAGGGCAACAATGGTGGAGCGTGGCCAATGATAGTGTCAGTTATTACGGGCGACAGCAACTCTTGAGCATTGAAGCGTACGACGACCCCAAACTCGTGTTTCGGCTGCCACTGGTGGTAGGTGACTCTTGGTCCGACCTTTTTGATGGATGGGCCGTTGGCTACCCTTCCGTATCTGGGGAGTTCGCAGCAGAGGTGACCGGCTTTGGAACGCTCATTCTACCGGATGAGACATATGAGGATGTGCTGCGGGTGGATATCGTGGATTCGACACTTCGCGTCGCGTTCGGATCCACACCTTCCATTTTGACCGTGGATAGCCTTGCCCGTTTTTACAAGGAAGGGATCCCTTGGCATTTGGCTGAAGTCGTGAAGCGTACCACGTTCACAGGCACAACGTCACAAGTGAGCAATAACTACCTGACCTACATGACTCCCGACTTGAACGTGGGTCAGCAGGAAGGACTTACCGCGCATGGTCCGATCAAGCTTTTTCCGAATCCGACGACCGATCACTTGATCCTGGTTGGCTTAACGCCTAACGAGAACTACACCTACGTCGTAGTTGATGTATCAGGGCGAACGGTCAGACCCCCTGCTTTCTTAAGGGCCCAACAAGGTGTTTCTCGAGCGAGAATAGACCTCACGGATATCGCACCAGGACACTACACCATACTCCTCAACAACGCTGGGGGTAGAGTGATCGCCCATTCGTTCGTTGTTGAGTAGACACTACTCCGCGTTCTTCACCCCAATGATCTCCGCCGCAATGCTCACCGCGATCTCCTCGGGGGTCCTGCTGCCGATGGGCAGACCGATCGGGGCCTTCACCCGGGCGATGGCCTCCTCCGTGACTCCGTCCTTGCGCAGTCCCTCCACCAACGTTTTGATCTTCTCCGCACTGCCCATCATGCCGAGGTATTTGAAACGCTTGCGGATCAATTGGCGAACGAGGATATCATCCGTGCGGTAGCCGAAGGAAACGAGAACCACATACAGTTCAGGATCATCGGTGATCGTGTCGGCGATCCTTCCATAGTCGACGACAGAGCGTTCATGCGCCCATTCGTTCGCGGCCATGGTGTTCAGGTCTGTGCGGTCGTCCATCAGGTGCACGTGGAAGCCCAGTTGGTGCATGGTCCGGCTCAGCGCGAGCCCAACATGCCCCGCGCCGAGGATCACGATCCGTTGTTCGATGCCCAGTCGTTCGTGGTAATTCCAATCCGCCTCGGACCTGACCTGGAATGACCGGTGACGCAGTGGATCCGGGACATCGCCAGTGCGGAGCCCTTCCGGACCAAGGTGAATTCCGATCGGGATGTTGCGCTCCAAGTGATCGATGATCCGCTGCACCATGGATCTCGCGTGCTCTCCCAAGCGGATGAAGGCCACGGTCTGTTCACCGGAACAGATCATACCCGAGCGATCGGCCGGCTCATCCGCCCGGTGGATCTGCCGCTTCAGAAAGGGGAAGCTGTGCGGATCGGTCATCCGCGAGCGAGCCAATTCCACCAGTTTGTGCTCCATGCTTCCCCCGCCGATGGAGCCGTGCAATGCTCCGCTTGATGTGGTCAAGGCCTTGAAACCAGCGCGCCCAGGACTCGACCCTTCGCTGTGGACCACCGCGAGCAACACACATTCTGCTCCGCCCTCAAGCGAAGTCAACGCATTCTTCCAGAACTCCAATTCCTTGTCCACGGGCATCGGTTCAAAGTACTGGGATCCTCGGGGCATGTGAAAGCGTTCCGGATGCCGCATCTTCGCTGGCGTGTGGCGCCTTGTGATCCTCCTCCTGCTGAGCATTGGTCTGACCTTCCGGGTCCAAGCCCAGACGCCGGTGTCCGACACCTCGGTCGTTGACAGCTTGACCACTGCCGTCGCAGCCTTGGATGCGGTCGTGGATGAGCCCACCGAACCGATCTTTTTCGAGAAACTCGGTGGCAGTCCCACCAAGTGGGTCGTGGGTGCCGTGATCGGGATGCTGCTCTTCCTCTTTCTCTGGTTCCGCAATTTGGCGTTCAAACTGAAAGAGAAACTCTCCGACCCTGATCTTCCTGCTGGCACCCGTTCCGATCTGGAGGATGCGTGTTCTACGGCCATCGCTTCGCGCCAAACCGCGAAATTCTTCGGTCTGCTGATCCTCGGAGGTTACCTCACCTACATCGCGGTGGCCGGTACCGAAATGCAGGGCTATGTGATGCAGTGGCTGAATTTGGGTGTGCGCTGGGTGCACGTGATCGCCGGCATCATGTGGATCGGTGCCTCGTTCTACTTCATCTTTTTGGAGAACAACCTCAACCGTACCGAGGGCTTGCGCGACGAGCTCGCCGGCAACCTCTGGGCCGTCCACGGCGGTGGGTTCTACTACGTGGAGAAGTACAATGTGGCTCCGAAAGTGATCCCTACTCACCTGCATTGGTTCAAGTACGAGGCCTATTTCACCTGGCTCAGCGGCTTCGCGCTACTCTTCATCGTGTACTACGCAGATGCGCGCTCGTTCATGATCGATCCAACGGTCGCGGATCTTTCACCGGCGGCTTCAGTAGGCATCGGTATCGGTTCTTTGATCCTCGGCTACGTGATCTATGACCGCATGTGCAGCTCGAAGCTCATACTGCGACAAGATCTGTTCGCGCTGGTCGGCATGGTGATCCTAGGTGCGATGACCTACGCGCTCACGCATCTGCTCAGCGGTCGCGCGGCCTTCATCCATGTCGGCGCCGTTATCGGGACGATCATGGTGGGCAACGTGTTCTTCACCATCATCCCCAGCCAGAAGGCCTTGGTGCGCGCTGCAAAGACCGGTCAGCCGTTGGATGAAACGCTGGGTAAGAAGGCCGGACAACGCAGTTTGCACAACAACTACCTCACGCTGCCAGTGGTCTTCATCATGATCAGTAACCACTTCCCCAGCACTTTCGGGCATAGCTGGAACTGGTTGATCCTGATGGTGATGGTGTTGTCCAGCATGGGCATCAAGCACTACTGGAACCTGTTGGATCGCGGTGTGAAACGCACGTCGGTGTTGGTGGTCAGTATCCTCGCGTTGGTCTTCATGAGCGTAGCGATCTCACCCGCCTTCGAGGATTCGCTGGATGCCGCGATACCTGCTAGCTTCGAGGAAGCCAACGCCGTTATCCAAGCCCGCTGCGTGCAATGCCACAGCGCCAGTCCCACAGATGATCAATGGCCCGCTGCACCGAATGGCGTGATGTACGATACCCCGGAACAGATCAAGGCCATGGCCGATAAGATCATGACGCGTGCAGTGCGCACGAAGACCATGCCCCAAGGCAACAAGACAGGCATGACGGATGAGGAACGGACGATCTTGAAACGATGGATATTGCAAGGCGCCAAAATTCAATGAACCGCGACGACGCAACGACGCGACGAATTCGCGACGTGAATGCAATAGTGGCATCGCGTTCGAGCTTCTTGTATTTCGTTGCGGTCCCGTTGCGTCGTCGCGTCGTCGCGGTTGACCTGCATTCGCATTCATGGAGACCGTAGCGATCCATAGCACCCGTGTGGTCACTCCAACCGGTGTGGTCCAAGCAACGCTCATCCTCGCCGATGGCAAGATCCAGGACGTCCTGCCCGGTCGGGTGGAACAGAAAGGCATTTCCTTCGAGAGCTTCGGCGACCAGGTGATCATGCCCGGAGTTATCGATGCGCATGTCCACATCAACGAGCCGGGGCGCACGGAGTGGGAGGGTTTCGAGACCGCCACGAAAGCCGCAGCTGCCGGAGGTATCACCACCATGATCGAGATGCCGCTGAACGCGAGCCCCGTCACGACAACGGTGGAAGCGCTGAAGTTGAAGTTGGAAGCTGCCAAGGGAAAGCTGCATGTCAACGTCGGTTTCTACGGCGGTGTGGTGCCCGGCAACATCGACGACCTCGATGGTTTGCTGAGCGCTGGCGTCTTCGGCATCAAGGCCTTCCTCACCCATTCGGGCATCGACGAGTTCCCGAACGTGACCGAAGCGGATCTGCGAAGGGCGTTGCCGATCTTGAAAAAGCACGATGCTAAGCTGTTGGTGCATTGTGAGTTTGAGAGCGCGAACCCGCAACACGAAACCCGTCAACACGCAACGGATCCGCGCTCGTACGCCAACTACCTCGCCTCCCGTCCAGCCCAATGGGAAACCGACGCCATCGCCCTCATGATCCGCCTCAGCGAGGAGTTCGATGTCCACGTCCACATCGTACACGTTTCCGCCGCTGAAGCCCTGCCGCTGATCCGCGATGCGAAGAAGCGCGGCCTACGCATCACCGCCGAGACCTGTCCGCACTACCTCGTGTTCTGCGCCGAGGAGATTCCCGATGGCGCCACGGAGTTCAAGTGCGCACCGCCGATCCGCGAGCGGGCGAACAACGAGCTGCTCTGGGAAGCGCTGAAGGACGGCACGCTCGACTTCGTGGCCACGGATCATAGTCCCGCACCACCGGACATCAAGGAGCAACGGAGCGGCGACTTCATGAAGGCTTGGGGTGGTATCGCGGGGCTTCAGTTCCTCTTACCGGCATTCTGGACGGGTGCCAAGGAACGTGGCTTCTCGTTGGAGGAGGTCGCACGGCTATTGTGCGAGCACCCCGCGCAGTTCCTTGGACTGAAGCAGAAGGGCCGTATTGCTCCCGGCTGCGATGCCGATCTGGTGATCTGGGATCCGGATGCGGGCTTTGTGGTGAAGGGGGAAGACATGCAGCACAGGCACAAGCTCACGCCGTATGCGGGGAGGAATTTGAGCGGAGTGGTGGCACGGACGTATGTAGCGGGAGATGTGGTGTTCAACGAAGGCAGTTTTGTTGGCACGCCGAAGCAGCCCTTGGTCGCATGAAGTATTCACGCATCACGATGCTGCTGGTGGCAGTGATTTGCGGGTTGCTCGGATGCACCGATGAAAGTCTCACCACGCATACGTCTAGCACACAGTTCGGGACGAAACAGGAGAAGCTTGATTTCCTGGAGCGTTACCTCGTGAACCGGGCGGGATTGCTTGATGCGGAGTATCGGATCGACTATCAGGACAATGGTTCTGGTCGTAGCGTGCCCGGACCATCTGACTACGACCTCCGCATGATCTTGCGCATTTTACCCGATTCGATGAACGCTTGGACCTCGGATGTGGAGCGACAGGATTTCCTTGTCTCGCGTGAAATGTGGAGTGGTGTTGCGCCCGATACGTCTGTTTGGAGGGTGAACTTCACGCCTGAGCTTTACACCTCGCAAGGACAAGTGAAGTTGATCTATCGTACCGAAGGCATCGTGTTCGCTTACTACACGACCAGAACGGTGGACATTGAGAAGTACAAGTTGGAACCGTAAGATGAACAAAGACGAAAAGGCCCCCGCCTTCACCCACCTCATCGACCTCGCCGCCGAGCGCTTCGGTGGCAAAGTCCTGTGGTGTACAGATGACTTCTTCGCCGAGAAGGAGAACCTGATCAAGCCTAGCAAGCCCGTCTTCATCGCCGACAAGTACACCGACCGCGGCAAGTGGATGGACGGCTGGGAGAGCCGCCGCAAGCGTGATCCAGGTCACGATGCTGCGGTGATCCAGCTTGGCGCAGCCGGTGTGATCAGGGGCTTTGAAGTGGATACTTCGCACTTCCTTGGCAACCATCCCCCGCAATGCTCCATCGAGACGTGCTCTGCACCAGATGGTGATTGGGAAAGGGCCGAATGGAAGGAGGTTCTGCCCAAGACAGCATTGGACCCGGGCAGCCTACATTTCTTCGAGTCCCACGGCCACGGCCTCGTGACACATGTAAGATTGCACATCTACCCCGATGGCGGCGTGGCCCGCCTGCGCGTCTACGGCGAAGTGCAACGCGACTGGTCACGCGTGAAACCCGATGAGGTCGTCGACCTCGCTGCCGCACAGAACGGCGCGCTGGCGATCCAATGCAACGACATGTTCTTCAGCCACATGAACAACCTGATCATGCCCGGCCGTGGCGTGAACATGGGCGATGGCTGGGAGACCAAGCGCAACCGCACACCCAACAACCGCGATTGGGTGATCGTGCGGCTGGCACACAAGGGCATCATCAAGAAGGCGCTGATCGATACCTGCCACTTCAAGGGGAACTACCCGGACACGTTCCTCTTAGAAGGATGCTCGATAGAAGCCGCGGTACCGTCGACCCTCAGGGTCGACCCAAAAGCGGAAGGCGAAGCCTTGAAGAACGCCCAGTGGACCACCATCATCGAACGCACCAAGCTCCAGGCGGACCACGAGCATCCTTTCGAGAAAGAGGTCGTTTGCAAAGCCCCGGTGACACACGTACGTTTGAACATCTTCCCGGATGGCGGGGTGAGCCGGATGAGGCTTTGGGGAACGATCGCCTGAATTTCGACCCCTTCAACTACCTTGAGCTTGCATTCGCTGATCCCTGATCCCTGATGACCATCGATCAACTCAACCGACTTTCCGAGGCCGACGCCAACTCGGCTTTCGAACAGTGTTGTGGAGCGGCCCAATGGGTGGAGCGCATGGTCTACGCACGACCCTTCGAGACCTTGTCTGAAGTGATCGAGACCAGCGACACCATTTGGGAGGAATGCGACGTGGACGACTACGAGGAAGCCTTCACGCATCACCCGAAGATCGGCGATGTCGAAAGTCTCGCCAAGAAGTATGCGAACACGAAAACATGGGCGGTCGGTGAGCAGAAAGGCTTAGAAGGTGCCGACCGGGCAGTGATCGAGAAACTCGCCCAAGGCAATACCGCCTACGAAGAGAAATTCGGATACATCTTCATCGTCTGCGCTACCGGCAAGAGCGCGGCCGAGATGCTCGCGATGCTGGAAGCCCGCATGAAGAACGATCCGAAGGACGAGATCCTGATTGCGGCGGGCGAACAGAACAAGATCACGCGCCTGCGGCTGAAGAAGCTACTCGCATAGATAGAACGCAGATGACGCTGATAGAGCTGATGAACGCTGATAAACCAGTTCAGCACATTCTCTGATCCGCGTTTATCATAAAGATCCGTGTCATCAGCGTTCCATTACTTTCTGATCACATGTCCACCATCTCCACACACATCCTCGACACCGCCCGCGGCATGCCCGCCCGTGGTGTGCGCGTCACGTTGCAAAGTTCCACCGCCGAGCACAAGTGGGAGGACATCGCCATGGGCAGCACCAACGCCGATGGACGCGTTCCCGACTTGCTTCCCACGGACATGAACCTTGCCGAAGGCATCTACCGCATCCGCTTCGATGTCTCGGCCTACTTCAGCGAGCACAAGACCCAGAGCTTCTACCCGTACATCGAAGTGGTGTTCGAACTGGGCAACGAGGGGCATTACCACGTGCCGTTGCTGCTGAGCCCTTGGGGGTTTTCGACGTATCGCGGGAGCTAGTGGAATATCGAACATCGAATGGCGAACGCTGAACATCGAAGTGAAATGCCTAGCGCTGCTCAACCGAGGAAGTTCGATCTGGAGGATCGACTCGTCGATTTCTCTGTTCTGATGTTGAAGGTGGCGGATGCGTTACCGAAGACCTACGCGGGGCAACACCTCTCCGGCCAGTTGACGCGCTCCGGAACGTCGCCTGCCTTGAACTACGGCGAAGCTCAAAGCGGAGAATCGCGAAGGGATTTCATCCACAAGGTCAAGATCTGTCTTAAGGAGCTACGCGAATGCCGCGTCTGCCTGAAGATCATCGATCGTGCTGGACTTCTCAAGGACCACGAACTCGTCAAGGCGGGCATGGCCGAATGCAACGAGCTGACCGCCATCTTCGTGGCAAGTGTCAGAACGGCTGAGGCCAACCTGCGAACTACCAGATAGCGCGCATTCACTTCGGCCTTCGACATTTAGCGTTCGATGTTCGATATTCACACCCCATGAACTTCAGCGTTCCCTCCAAAGACAAGTCACGCATCCTCGACACGCTCGGCAAGGCCAACAAGGCGTTCCAGGCCATCTACCCCGGCGACCGGCCCGACCGACAGCCCGTGCATACCGTGTACGGTGGCGCCGATCTCTTTAGCGCCGACACTGCACAGAAGATGGCCAACGCCGCGCTGAAGACGCTGCTCGAGAACGCCGCCGATTTCACCGAGTTCGCACGCGCGCTGGAACTGCCCGGCCACGAGAAGTTGCCAAAGAAGCCGGCCGATATCGCCAAACTCGTGAAGCGTTTCGACAAGCTGACGCCCGCCAAGCGCAAGGACGAAACCGGCTGGCTGGCCTACGCCACCTACAACAAGGTGATCCACAAGCTGCGCACCGAAGCGCTGGAGGATTTCCGCATCGACTTCGAGGACGGTTTCGGTAACCGCAGCTGGGAGGAAGAAGATGCCACCGCCGTGCAGGCCGCGCTGGAAGTGGCCAAAGGCATGAAAGCAAAGTCGCTGCCGCCCTTCATCGGCATCCGCATCAAGCCCTTCACCGAAGACCTGAAGGAACGCGGCGCGCGCACGCTGGACATCTTCCTCACGACGCTCGCCAAGGCCACCAACGGCAAGCTGCCCGACAACTTCGTCGTGATGCTGCCGAAGGTGACGATCCCCGAGCAGATCACCGCGCTGGTGCAACTCTTCGAAGCGATCGAGGCCAACACCAAGATCCCGAAGAATGCGCTGAAAATGGAGATGATGGTGGAGACCACGCAGTCCGTGATCGGCGCGGACGGCAGCAACCCGCTGCGGCGCTACGTGCTCTCCAGCAAGGGCCGCATGATCGCCACGGCCTTCGGCACCTACGACTACACGGCCGCCAACAACATCACCGCGAAGTACCAGGACATGGGCCACGCCGTGTGCGATTTCGCGCACATGATGATGAAGGTCTCGCTCGGCGCCACGGGGATCTGGCTCAGCGACGGCGCCACCAACGTGATGCCCATCGGTCCGCACCGCGGCGCGAAACTGACGCCGAAACAGCGCGCGGAGAACAAGGCCGTGGTACACCGCAACTGGAAGAAGGCGTATGACCACACGCGCCACTCGCTCTGGAAAGGCCTCTACCAGGGCTGGGACCTCAACCCCGCGCAATTCCCTATGCGTTACGCCGCCGTCTACAGCTTCTTCCTGGAGAGCTACGACGATGCCGCCGCGCGCCTCAAGGCCTTCGTGGAACGCGCCGCGCGCGCCACGCTCACCAGCGATGTCTTCGACGATGCCGCGACCGGTCAGGGCCTGCTCAACTACTTCCTGCGCGGGCTGAATTGCGGGGCCATCAGCGAGCAGGAGGCGCTGGCCACGGGGCTTTCGTTGGCGGAGATCCGGACGCGCTCGTTCCTGAAGATCCTCGAAGGGCGGAGGAAGAAGTAGGTCATTAGGGCGTGCCCCCGGCTCAAATGCAGCCAGGGTCCGGCTTTCCGCTCCAAGTCCGCGCGCTGATTACAGCGCTTGCGGGCTTTCCGCTTCAATCCGTCACGCGAAATGCCGCAGCTATATTGCTCAGACCAAGCATCAAGTGATGGCCGCAGACCCTCGCCCGACACCAGCAGAAGTGCAGTTCCTGACGCTCGCATACGATCGGTTTTATGACCTGTTCGATGAGCTGATGGCCGATTCGTTTTGGACCAAGGAGCCTTGGTACCGCTACGCCAAGGTCAAGGAGGTGTTCGCAGTCTATGGTGAGTTGCTCAACTATGAGCCAATCGGATGGGTCTTGGAGCAAATGAAGAAGTCCCGTCCACCAATGGAATCAGAGATAGCAAGCGAGCTGTTCAAGTTCATTAGGAATGTCGTTGCACATTTTCCACTCTTCGATTCTTGGGATGATGTATGGGTGAGTGGAGCGTTGGTCAATTGGAACAAGGAAGGCCAATCAATAGACCGCTTCCTCAAGAAGTATCAAGGCCGAAAGGAAGTGAAGTACCGCTTCTGGGAAGCCAACAAGAAGAGAATGACTTATCTCTCTATTCAGTTCCCGGTGGAGTACAACCCAGACTCTCGAATCTTGCTGAAGGACTTGTTGCCCGAAAAAGATGGAGTGAAGTTCTCGCTAGTCCTTATGCGTGGCATTCTTGACACGCAGGTGGAGTCTTCGTCAGCCTAGTGATACTGGCCGAACCATGGAGCCTCATTCGTCGGCAGGTATGGCCAATCGGTTTTATTCGGAAGTGAAAGCCTTGCGGCGGCGCTCTCGGACTCGGTGAGGAACATTCCACCGAGATCATTACCACCGTTTATGGCATAGAAACGGATTGAGGAGTGCTCTAGCTGTTGATTGACGATGCGGAAGAACGCATAAGTCGCTCTCCCCCAGCTTTGCCCCCCTTCTTCAGGGAGCTCCGGTGCATAGACGACGTACTCGACTCCTTGGCTTCGCACAGAGTAGGACGGTGGATCCGGGTCTTCCAACTCTTCAACTTTTGCCGGATCCTTCACGAATTCACGGAGCTTCGGAAGCAGCACTTGATATGCTTCTCCAATGCCAGCCTCTCCGAGAGACTCAGCATCGAGAATAATCATCTGATCGTAGTCTAGCTTGTAGTTTTTGTTTGTTGAACACATCACGAACTGACCGGCTATGAACACTGCCACTAGTTTGAAAATGCGGTATCTCATCGAAACCTATTTGTACAAGCTCATCAACACCTTCTCCGGCGTGTACGGCGCATCGAACACCATGCGCGCATCCGGCCGGAAGGCCCTGATCGCGTTCTGGATCGCGAAGTACACCCCGATGCCGTACATCAGCGGTGGCTCACCCACGGCCTTGCTGCGGCGGATGGCCAGCGGGTGGCCGTCGGTCGGTAGCGCCTCGATCGTGATCTCCTTCGGTACGCTGTGGATGTCGGGCACCTTGTAGGTGCTCAGCGCGTTACTCAGGAGCTTGCCTTTGTCGTTGTAGACGATCTCCTCCATCGTCATCCAGCCGAGGCCCTGCACCAGGCCGCCTTCGATCTGGCCGATGTCCACCGAGTCGTTCATGCGCTTGCCGAAGTCGTGTACCAGCTTCACCGCATCGATCTCATAGGTGCCGCGGATGCAGTCCACCGTGACCATCACGGCTGCGGTGCCATAGACGTGGTACGCGAAGGGGTGGCCCTTCTCCTTGGTCTTGTCGAAGTGGATCTCCGGCGTGGCGTAGTGGCCGCTCTCGCTCAGGTTCACGCGGTCCCAGTGCGCGGCATGGATCAGCTTCTTCCAGTCGAGGTCGGTGGGCTTGCCGTTGTTCAGCACGCGTTCGTTCACGATGGTGATCGCTTCCTGCGTGCTCTTCAACATGCGCGATGCCATTTCCTTCAAGCGCGCGAGGATCGCGTTGCAGCCGTTCTCCAGCGCCTTGCCGTTGAGGTCGGCGGTAGCGCTGGCTGCGCTGGGGCTGGTGTTCGCCACGCGCGTCGTGTTGGTGCTCTCGATCTTCACCCGGGACGGGTCGATCGAGAACACAGCCGCCGCCACCTGCACCATCTTGGTGTTGAGGCCCTGGCCCATCTCCACGCCGCCCGTGCTCACGCCCACGCTGCCGTCTTGGTATACATGCACCAGCGCTCGCGCATGGTTCATCGGTGTGTTGGTGAACGAGATGCCAAAGCAGATCGGCATGATGGCCATGCCTTTCTTGTGCGTCGCGCTCTTCGCGTTGAAGGCATCAACATCCGCCTGTAGCTTATCGAGGTCGAACTTCTGATCGGTCAGCTCCCAGCAAGCCTCCGCGTTCACATGGTCGGCGATCTGGCCGTAGCTGAACTCGCTGCCTTCCACCATCAGGTTGCGGCGTTGGATCTCGCGCGCGCTCATGCCGAGCTTGTCCGCAGCATGGGCAATGGCGCTCTCGATCACGAACATGCCCTGCGGACCTCCGAAGCCACGGAACGCGGTGTTCGGGGGTAGGTTCGTGCGGCAACAGTAGGCCGTCACGTGTACGTTCGGGATGGCGTAGCTGTTCGTCGCGTGGAAGAGCGTGCGCTCCATCACCGCCGGTGACAAGTCAGCTGCGGCGCCCGCGTTCTGGTGGAAGGTGGCCTCGTACGCCACGATCTTCAGGTCCTTGTCGAAACCGATCTTGTAATCGCTGCTGTATGGGTGCCGTTTGCCGGTCATGCGCATGTCGTCCATGCGGTGCATCGCCAGCTTCACGGGTTTCTTCAATACATAAGCAGCGAGCGCCACCAGCGCCGCCCAGGCCGAAGCCTGATCCTCCTTGCCGCCGAAACCACCGCCCAAGCGCGTCACGTCCACTTCTACGCGGTGCATGGGGATGCCCAGCACACGGGCGATGGTGCGTTGCACGGCCGTGGGGCCTTGCGTGCTCGAGGCGATGCGAATGCTGTCGTGCTCGGTGGGGTAGGCGTAGGCGCCCTGCGTTTCGATGTAGAGATGTTCCTGGCCGTTGGTATCTGCGCGGCCCTCGAAGACATGCGCGCAGTTTGCCCAGGCGTTCGCGGTATCGCCCAGCTTGAAACTGCGTGGTGGGATGATCAGCTCACCCTGCGCCCGCGCCTCCCGGGGATCGGTGATCACCGGCAGTTCTTCCAGCTCGATGGTGATCAGCTTCCGCGCTTGCACCGCCGCATCCTCGCTCGTTGCGATGATCAGCGCCACCGGCATCCCCCAGAAGTGGATCTCATGCTCGGCGAACAGCGGCTCGTCCGGGATGATACCGCCGATCTGGTTCTCGCCGGTGACATCGGAGTAGGTGAGGATGCGGACCACACCTGGCGCTGCGGCCGCCATGCTCAGGTCGAGCTTCTTGATATGCGCATGGGCCGAAGGTGCATCGTATGGCAAGGCGTAGAAGGTGCCTTGTTGCACCGGGATATCGTCCAGGTAGATCGATCGCCCGGTCACGTGGCCGCTGCCATCCACGTTCCGCAAGTCGGATATCTCGTGCCTGATCTCGACTTCCTCGCTGGAAACCAATTTGTCCTGATCAGGGATCAAGCGATCCGCACCTTTCTTCGGACTGGTATTCATGCGACCAGTTCTTTCAAGGTGAAACGCTCGGGGAACAGTGCGAGGAAGTGCGCGAAGAACAATTGGCGCAGCAGCAACCGCTTGTAATCCGCAGTCCCGCGCGCATCGCTGATCGGCGCGATCTCGTCGTTCATCACCTTGATCGCTGCGTGAACGGTTTCCGGGCTCGCCGGCTTGCCCGCCAGAAAGACCGAGGTGTGCGCCAAGTACTTCGGTATGGGTGCCACGCCACCGGCGCTCACGTGGGCTTCGCGGATCGTGTCGCCATCGAGTTCCAAGCGGATCGCGGTATTCACACTGGCGATGTCCAAGTGCGTCCGCTTGCTCACTTTCTCGAAGTTGAAGCGCGTGTTCTTGCCGGGAAGGGTGAAGCGTAAGGAGGTCACGAGTTCGTCCGGTGACTTGTCAAGTTGCTTGTAGCCTTTGAACAGGTCGCGGAGTTTTATGGATCTGTCATTCCGGGCTTGACCCGGAATCGCAGGCCCGCTGAGTGTGATCGTGCTATCCAACGCGATGAACATCGCCGTGAGATCACCGATGGGCGAAGCGTTCACGAAGTTGCCGGCCAAAGTGCCCATGTTGCGGATGGGCGTGGAGGATACGAGCAACAGGTGTTGTTCAAGTTTCGGTAAGTGGTCATTCAACTCCACAGAGTTCAACAGATCCGCAGCCGTGCAGGCGCCACCGATGATGCACTCGCCATGCTCGAAGCGAATGCCCTTCAGCGAAGCGTCGTTCGCCAGCGGGCGCACTACGGCGTGGTGCATGCTGTCGTGCTTCTGCACATAGAGGTCGGTTCCTCCTGCGACCAGGATAGCGGGGTCGATAGTCGCCTCAGTTCCTCCCTGAATGGTCTTCAGTCGTTCCTTGATACCCGCGAAATAGGCCGGCAGGAAACCCTTCTCCACCGACCATGTGATCGGTTCTTCCGTGTTCTTCTGCGCCAGTTGTTGCGCAACGGAGGCAGCGGCCCGTTCAATGGACTTGTAGCCCGTACACCGGCAGATGTTCCCGTCTATCGCACGTACCGCGAGTTCCTCGGTGATCTTCTCGCGCGAAAGGCAGCAGCCGCTCAAGCTCACCACGAAACCCGGTGTGCAGAAACCGCATTGTGTTCCGCTTGCGTGCACCATGGCCTGCTGCACCGGGGAGAGCCCTTCCATGTTGAGCCCTTCCACGGTGACGACATGTTTGCCTTCCACATTCGCCAAGGCAAGCAGGCAAGAGGTCATCGACTTGTATTCGACCCGCTCTTGGTTCAACTCGCCGACCAGCACGGTACACGCTCCGCAGTCCCCTTCACGGCAACCGATCTTGGTGCCTTTCAGCTGCTGGTGATACCGCACGATGTCCAGCACCACCGTACCAGGTGATGCGGTGCTCTCTACCAGCGTGTCGTTGAGAATAAAGCGCGTCATGTGATCTTCCGTCAGGAACGAAGATCCGAAGAACTTGCTGCCCCGACAAGCTTCTTCCGCGCGCTATTCCACGATGGTGACGTGGCCGATGCGCTCGATCAGTTCGCCGGTGATGGCGTCCTTGCAGATCAGCTTCCACACGTAGACATCCACTTGGGAGACCACGCCGCCGTAGCTGCCATCCCACGGTTTGCCCGGTAGGTCCGTACCGAAGATCTGTTCGCCCCATCGGTTGAAGACCAGGAATTCGTAGTCCTTCACTTGGGGTACGTTGAAGATGGGCAGGAACTCATCGTTGATGCCATCACCGTTCGGGGTGAAGGCGTTGGGCACATGCACAGCGAGCACATCGTAGATCGGGATCGGCAAACAGGCCGTGTTACTGCAACCATTGGCGTCGTAAGCGGTGAGGCAAACGTTGTAGATCGCGCCGAGGACGCCTGGGAACGTGTAAGTCGGGTTCTCGGCGGTGCTTGCGTCCTCTTCGCCGAAGGTCCACGCGAACGAGACGGCGTTGGAGGAGGAGAGGTTCAGGAAGTTCACCTCCGCGTTGGTCACCACGATGGTGTCAGGGGAATAGGTGAACGACGGGATCACCGGTGGAGGACTCGCCACCACACCGGCCGACTGGGCGATGCAGCCGTTGGCATCCGTCATCACCACCAAATACGCACCTGGGCATAGGCCGTTGAAGAGCGCTGACGCCTGGGTGATGCCGTTCACAATGAACGATACCCCTTCAGCATCGTTCACCACCAAGGTGCCGTCGCAAGTGCCCGGGCAGGTCTCCGGTGCCGTTACCACCCCATCGATGGTCAACGGTTCAGGCTCTCCGATCACATACGGGATCACCACATTGCACCCGTTCGTGTCAGCCACGATCACGTTGTACAAGCCGGCGCAGAGTCCGATCGCCTCGGCTTCATCACCAGCAACTCCTCCGGACCAGATGTACATGTATCCGCCGTTCCCCCCGGTGGCGTTCACGGATGCTGTGCCGTCACAGCTGCCGTTACAGATGGCATCGCTTGTGGTGGACACCCCCTCCATCACCTCGGTGAAGAGCACATTCACCGTATCGCTGGCCGCACAACCTTCAGCGGTGGCCACATTCCAGACGAAAGTGTAGGAGCCTCCAGAAGGTGCGGAGACCAAGGCCGTCGGGGAGGTCGCATCGTCGATCAAGAAGGCCGGAGGAAGGGTCCACGTTCCTGTGGCCCACGTGCCTGATGCGGCCAGGTCGAACTTCAAGTTGCACGACAGCGCATCCGGCCCGGCGTTCGGTGTCGGCACCACGTAAATGTTCACACTCGCGCTGGCAGCATCCTGCGGACACAATTCGCCGTACACGGTATAGGTGTAGGTGCCCGATGCGTCGGTGGCGGGGTCGAAGGTGCCATCGCTGGCCGCACCACCCGGACCGGTCCACGTGCCATTGGTATCCGGGGTTCCACCAAGGAGATCGAAGAGCAGGATGGAAGGGGCCTCTGGGCACAAGGTGGTGCTGCCGTCAAGACCAGCGTTAGGCGGTGTTTCAATGCCGACCGTGACCGTCGCCGAAACGTTCGGACAAGGTGCTAACGCTGTGATGGCGTAGGTGTAGGTCCCAGGTTCGTCCGTGCCCGGTTGGAAACTTCCGCCCGCGCTACCACCTGGGCCGCTCCATGTTCCACCGGTATCGGGTGTGCCGTTCAACGCGTTGAATAGGTCGATCTCCGCGCCGTTCGTGCAACTGGCCACGGTGGCATCCTCACCAGCATCGGAAGCGGTCACCACTTCCACCACCACCAATGCCGTATCGCTGACGCAAGGAGGTGGCACGGTGAGGATGTACCGCAAGGTGCCACTGGCTTGTGTCGCAGGATCGAATGTCGCATCAACGGGAGCATTCGCACTGTTCAGCCAGATCCCACCGGCATCGGGTGTGCCCTGCAGCAAATTGAACAACTCGATCGGCGCATTACTGGAGCACAGTGTTACCGCGCCATCGCCGCCCGCATCGGGGTCGCTGAGCTGCACCACCGTTACGGTCGCTGACGCGTTCGGACAAGGTGCTGTGCCAGCGATCTCATAGATGTATGCACCGGGTGTACTGCTTCCCGGCGTGAAAATGCCGTCCGATGTGCCATCTGGGCCGAGCCAGCTTCCGCCGAGATCAGCGCCACCCAAGCTTGGGAAAAGGGTGACCGCATCGCCAGAGATGCACAGGTTGAGGATCGCGTCGTCACCGGCATTGGGTTCATCGGTGATGGATACGGTCACACTGGCCGCATCATTTGGGCATGGTGCCGTACCTGGAACGGTATAGATATAGACGCCGGCGGGTGACGAACTTGGATCGAAGAGCGCATCAACAGCGTTTCCTGCATTGGTCCACGTGCCGCCGGTTTGTGGCGCACCTTGAAGCACAGTGAAAAGGTCGATCGCTTCACCTGTGGCACATAGGGTGATGGCGCCATCGTTCCCGGCATCCGGTGGTGCGATGATGGAGACCGTGACCGTGGAACTCACGTTGCTGCACGGGGGTGGAGCCTCGATGGTGTACGTGTAGACCCCACTCGTGTGTATGGATGGATCGACCGTTCCGGCGAACAAGTTCCCGTTAGGATCGGTCCATGTGCCGCCACCATCCGGCGTTCCGCCCAGTGCAGCGAAGAGCGCACTTGGCGCATCGCTGCCGCAGAGGGTCAAGGTTCCATCCGTACCGGGATCGGGGTCGCTCACGATGTTCACCGTCACCGTGGCGATGTCAGCAGGGCAGGGGAAAGTGCCAGCCACCGTGTACGTGTAGTCGCCCGAAGCGTCAGTGGTTGGTGCGATGATGCCATCGAAGGCCGTTCCGTTCGGTCTTGTCCATGTTCCACCAGCATCGGGGGTGCCTTGCAGCACCGGGAACAGCGGTGTTGATCCGCTCGTGATGCACAAGGTGGTGGCAGCATCGAGGCCTGCATCCGGCGGCAGTACCACATCTACGGTCACTGTGGTGCTCGCGCTCGTGCATGGAGGCGGAACCGTGAGCGTGTACGTGTAGATGCCGGGTGTGTTCAAGGCGGGGTCGAAAAGTCCACCGCTCACTGCGCTCGGTCCGCTCCACGTTCCACCGACATCCGGTGAACCTTCGATCCAGGTGAACATGTCCACGGCCGCATCCGTGGAACACAAGGTGATGAAGCCAGGAGCGCCAGGATCCGGGTTGTCCACCACGTTCACCTCAACGAGCGCTGATGCCGCAGGACAGGGTGCAACGCCCGCCACGGTGTAGGTGTACGCACCAACCGTCATCGTAGAGGGGTTGAAGTTCCCACCGCTCACGACGCTCGGTCCGCTCCAAGTGCCGCCCGCATCCGGGGTGCCTCCAAGGCCATTGATCAGCGCTTCGGGACCGCTGGTCGCACAGAGCGTCAAGCCACCATCCAGACCGGCGGTCTGCGGCTGTGCGACCGATACGGTGACGGTGCTGCTCGCATTCGTGCAAGGCGGCGGCACAGCGATCGTGTAGGTATACACGCCGGGGAGCATGATCGCTGGATCGAAGGAACCGCCACTCACTACACTAGGTCCGGACCACGTCCCACCCGCATCCGGAGCACCTCCCAATTGTGCGAAGAGATCGGTCGGATCATCGCTCGTGCATAACGCGATCACACCAGGTGTGCCTGCGTTCGGCGCATCCACCACATCGACTTGCACCGTGGCACTTTCAGCAGGACACGGAGCGATGCCAGCTACGGTGTAGATGTAATCCCCAGCTACCATCGTCGCCGGGTTGTATGAACCGCCTACGAGTACGCTCGGTCCGCTCCACGTACCTCCGGCCTCCGGCGTTCCTCCGATGGAAGGCAACAGCGATGTGGACGGGCTGCTGATGCAAAGCGTGAGCGCGCCGTCAGTGCCTGCATCGGGCGGTTGCACGACGCTAACGGTAACGGTGCTGCTCACATTCAGGCAAGGAGGCGGAACAGAGATCGTATAGGTGTACACGCCGGGCACCATTGTTGCCGGATCGAACTGACCGCCGAGAACAGCGCTCGGTCCGCTCCACGTGCCACCTGCGTCCGGAGTTCCGTTGAGTTCATCGAAGAGATTGAAAGCCACATCAGAAGAGCAGACGGTGATGTTGCCGGGTAAACCTGCATCCGGCGTTGTGACCACATTGACCACGACATCCGACGATGCAGCGGGGCAAGGTGTGGTGCCAGCAACGGTATAGGTGTACGTTCCCGGCGTCATTGTCGCGGGGTCGAACGCGGCACCAACGAGTACGCTCGGTCCGCTCCAGGTTCCGCCCGCATCAGGCGTACCTCCGATGGAGGGCAAGAGCGGTGTGGAAGGACTGCTGATGCAAAGCGTGAGCGCGCCGTCAGTGCCTGCATCGGGCGGTTGCACGACGCTAACGGTAACGGTGCTGCTCACATTCAGGCAAGGAGGCGGAACAGAGATCGTATAGGTGTACACGCCGGGCACCATTGTTGCCGGATCGAACTGACCGCCGAGAACAGCGCTCGGTCCGCTCCACGTGCCACCTGCGTCCGGAGTTCCGTTGAGTTCATCGAAGAGATTGAAAGCCACATCAGAAGAGCAGACGGTGATGTTGCCGGGTAAACCTGCATCCGGCGTTGTGACCACATTGACCACGACATCCGACGATGCAGCGGGGCAAGGTGTGGTGCCAGCAACGGTATAGGTGTACGTTCCCGGCGTCATTGTCGCGGGGTCGAACGCGGCACCAACGAGTACGCTCGGTCCGCTCCAGGTTCCGCCCGCATCAGGCGTACCTCCGATGGAGGGCAAGAGCGGTGTGGAAGGACTGCTGATGCAAAGCGTGAGCGCGCCGTCAGTGCCTGCATCGGGCGGTTGGACCAGGTTGACCGTCACAGTGGTGCTCACACTGGTGCAGGGTGGTGGCACGGTGATGGTGTACGTGTAGACACCCGCGTTCATGCTGGCCGGATCGAAAAGACCATTCGTGATCGCACTCGGTCCCGACCATGTCCCACCTGCATCTGGAGTGCCGCCGATCTCCTCGAACAAGTCGATCGCTGAAGCCGATGTGCAGAGCGTGATCGACCCAGGTGTACCAGGGTCCGGGTTCGTGACCACGTTGACAACGACTTCCGCTGATGCCGACGGACAGGGTGACGAGCCGACAACCGTGTACGTGTATGTACCCGGTGTCATGGTCACCGCACCGAACAGATCCCCGTTCAGTGCACTTGGTCCGCTCCACGTTCCCCCAACTGCTGGACTTCCTCCCAGTTCAGTGAACAGTGAAGTTGGTGGGCTTGTCGCACACAACGCGATCGCGCCATCTACACCCGGGTTCGGTGGTGCATTGATGGTCACGGTCACTGTAGCAGTTTCTGACGGACAAGGCGCTATACCTGCTACGGTGTAGGTGTAAACGCCAGCACTCATCGTGGCTGGATCGATCATGCCACCGACCACAGCATTTGGGCCGCTCCATGTTCCACCAGCATCCGGCGAACCTCCAAGTTGCGCGAAGAGCGACACCGCTGCATCGCTGCTACACAGGGTGATCGCGCCGTCCGTTCCGGGGTCCGGTGGCGTGTTGATGGTCACGGTCACGCTCGCAGTTGCTGACGGACAAGGCGCTGTGCCTGCAACGGTGTAGGTGTAAACCCCAGCGTTCATCGTCGCTGGGTCGATCGAACCACCAACGACAGCGCTCGGTCCACTCCATGTTCCACCCGCATCCGGCGTACCGCCTAGCTGTGCAAAGAGCGACACCGCTGCATCGCTGCTGCAAAGAGTGATCGCGCCGTCCGTTCCTGGGTCCGGTGGCGTGTTGATGGTCACGGTCACGCTCGCAGTTTCTGACGGACAAGGCG
>CADEDY010000004.1:154999-178107 GCA_902826215.1 uncultured Bacteroidota bacterium | reverse complement strand
ACGGACAAGGCGCTGTGCCTGCAACCGTGTAGGTGTAAACCCCAGCGTTCATCGTCGCCGGATCGATCAAACCGCCGGCCACCGCGCTTGGTCCACTCCATGTTCCACCCGCATCCGGCGAACCTCCTAGCTGTGCCAAGAGCGACACCGCTGCATCGCTGCTACACAGGGTGATCGCGCCATCCGTTCCGGGATCCGGTGGCGTGTTGATGGTCACGGTCACGCTCGCAGTTTCTGACGGACAAGGCGCTATACCTGCTACGGTGTAGGTGTACACGCCAGCGTTCATCGTCGCCGGGTCGATCAAACCACCGGCTACCGCGCTCGGTCCACTCCACGTTCCGCCAGCATCGGGCGTACCACCGAGCTGTGCGAAGAGTGACACCGCCACATCGCTGCTGCATAAGGTGATCGTACCATCCGTTCCGGGATCCGGAGGTGAGTTGATCGTGACGGTCACGCTCGCAGTTTCATCCGGACAAGGCGCTGTACCTGCCACTGTGTAGGTATACACACCAGCGTTCATCGTCGCCGGGTCGATCATGCCAACGACCACCGCACTTGGTCCATTCCACGTTCCACCAGCATCGGGTGTACCACCGAGTTGTGCGAAGAGCGAAACCGCTGCATCGCTGCTGCATAAGGTGATCGCACCATCCGTTCCGGGATCCGATGGCGTGTTGATGGTCACGGTCACCGTTGCACTTTCATCCGGACAGGGCGCTGTTCCTGCCACGGTGTACGTGTAAACGCCAGCACTCATCGTGGCTGGATCGATCATGCCACCAACCACAGCACTTGGTCCACTCCACGTTCCACCTGCATCGGGCGTACCACCGAGTTGCGCGAAGAGACTTGCAGCGCCATCCGTGGAGCATAGCGTGATGCTGCCGTTGGTTCCTGCATCCGTTGGCGTGTTGATCGTCACAGTGACCGTTGCCGTTTCATCGGGACAAGGCGCAGTTCCAGTCACCGTGTAGGTGTAGACCCCAGCGCTCATCGAAGCTGGATCGATCATGCCGCCGACGACTGCACTTGGTCCGCTCCATGTTCCACCAGCGTCAGGCGTTCCGCCGAGCTGCGCGAAGAGCGAAGTCGCGGCACCAGTGGAACAGAGTGTAATGGTGCCGTTGATTCCAGCGTTGGGAGGCGTGTGAACAACAACAGTTGCTTGGGCAGAAGCACTCGGGCAAGGGGCCGCGCCAATAACGGTGTACGTATAGGTGCCTGCTGCATTCGCTGCCGGATCGAAAACGCCTCCGGCCAAACCGCTCGGACCACTCCAGGTTCCTCCCGGGGCTGCGCTGATCACATTCAAGAGGGACACTGGCGCATCACTGGTGCACAGTGTCAAGGGACCATTGGTTCCTGCGTTCGGGGGAGCGTTGACGGAGACGGTAACGGTTGCATTCGAACTCGGACATGGTGCGATACCGGCAATACTGTACGTATAGGTCCCTGCAGTTCCGGTCGCGGGGTTGAACGGGTTGGTGAACGCGGATCCATTTGGTCCGATCCAACTTCCTCCAACTTCCGGCGTACCTACCAGTTCCGCGAACAGGTTCAACGGAGCATCTGTGCTACACAACAAGAGGTTAGCATTCACACCCGCATTCGGAAGTGGGTTGACAGTTACCGTAACGGTAGAACTTGCTGACGCACTTCCACAGGCTCCAGAGCCCACCACGGTGTATGTGTAGATCCCAGGAGCGTCAACACCCGGCTGGAATGTTGCGCTATGCGAACTTCCGTCCGGTGCTGTCCAGGTTCCTCCGGATGAAGGGGATCCAGATAGCAAGGGGAACAAACTGAACGAAGGCGAACTGCTGCATACTGTAGTCGTTCCATTGCCTCCCGCATCGACGGTATTGTCCACCGTGATCGTCATGCAATCCGTGGCAGAACATCCCGAATGCCCTACTTGATAGGCTGTTACGCAATAGACCGTCGTGCCGGCCACGGTTGCGGTGGGGTTCACGACGTTCGGGTTCGACAGTCCAGCTGTTGGAGACCAACTGTACACAAAGCCACCGCCAGGACAATATGCCGTTCCCGACCATGCAATGCCGTTGGCCGGTCCATTCGGTGAGTTGTAGATCTGCGAGGTGTTGCTGTCAAAAAGCGTGAAGCCTTGTTCGCCGTTGAAGAGGAGAGCAGCATCGTAATCCAGCACGATGGAAGATCCATCGTTGACGGGAATGGAGACGATACCCAAAGTGCCATCATCCAATGTCCATGTCGTGGATACACCATCCGCGATCACGGTGATACTCGATCCGAAGCTCCATCCATCGCCATAGGAATCGCGCAGCCAAAGTTCATAGGTACATCCCGTTGGGAACCCTCCACTTGTTATCGAAGCACCCAATTGCACCGGGTCTGCGCACGTGGATGCATCGGGACCTGCGCTCACAATGGGCGGTGGGATCACCGTGATCACTACGGTCGTGTCATAAGTGCATCCGAAGTTGTCCGTTACGGTGTAGGTATAGGGGTAGTTGCCTGGTCCGGGTGGGGTGGTGCAGACACCTTGACAATTCGCTGTTGTTGAACCGATGTTCGATCCGCTCCAACTGCTGCTGTCACAATCGGTACCATATACAGGAGTGAATTCCAAGAGATCGGGGAACAGGGCCGGGTTGAAGTCGATGTTCCAGTCGCATACGAATCCATTGTCCGAGGCCCAGAGGTCACAGATCTGCAATTGCCATATGCCATTCAACTGTGAACCGAGCAAGCCGTTCAGGTTGTTCAGGCTCTCATAGGTTCCCGCAGGAAGGGTTCCGCCCGCATTGTCCACCCATGTTCCGTTCGTGGCAGTTGGGCTGAAACAATAGTTGTAGCAAACGCCTTGCGCGTTGGGTTGTAGATCATTGTCCACCGGTTCGCCAAGGAAGGTTGCGCCGCCGCCTTGTTGGTGCATGGTAACGGTCTGCCCGGTCGGACTGATGATGTTCACGACCAGGTCGCCGATGAACGAATGCTCCATGTTCATGCAGATGGAAAGCAGATCATTCACCGAGTTCAGGGTTTGGCCGGCCGCGAATTGCGTGAAGGTGATCTCCGCATTGAAACAGGATCCAACGTTGTCAGGCAGGAATATGCCACCGCCCAGATCACCGGTGGGCAACTCGTTGAAGGTGGTCGCATTCACCACCGCATTCAGGCAAAGCGTTTCGCCGACACAACCTAATACGTCGCCTCCAGTGCCCAAGAAATCAGGCTCTGTACCTACCAATACTTCGAGGTCAACACGGTTGGTGCTTGCACAGCCGTTATTGTCCACGAGATACAACTGTGCGGTGTAGGCGCCGGGTGCGGCATAGGCGTGTGAGGCCACGGCTGGAGCATTGTTCTGCACCATTCCATCGCCCCATTCCCAACGCCTCGTAGCGATGGAGAAACCGGGTGCCGCGAAGGATGCCGAGCTGTTGAACGTGACAGCCTCACCGATGCACACCATGGCTGGAGCTGCTTCGCTCATCACCGCAACGGCCGTTGGTCGTTGGCACGGGGTGTAACACGAAATGCTGGCAGCGAATACGCCCGTCCCTGCGTTGTTCGATTGGAACACGATGGTCAAGCAGCCACTGCTGTTGAGTGGAGAGGCACTGACGGTAACTCCTTGCAACGCTGTGCCTGCATAGTTGCCCAACGTGGGCGCAGCTGTGCTGTTCCCGTCGTAGATGAACATGCGATCCGCTGGTGCGACACCCGCGGCGCTCAAATTGAAAGTCAAGAATTGGAGCGAAATCGCATCGTTCGGCGAGTCCGGACAGATCGTGTAGGTATAGTCCTCGTTGTTGCTATAGCCTGTTGCACCCTCTCCACCGCTGTCAAGGAATGCGCCCACACATGTGTTCACGCTGCCATTGAAGATCGGGAAGGCTTGACCGAAAGCTTCCAAAGGAGCAACGACCAAGAGAAGAACGAAGACCGGAAAAACGAGTAGGACCTTCAAGGACCAACGGTCATTTGAAGGCAGGCGCGCGAGAATAACACTGGTGGAGAATGGCACCATGCGCGTTCCGATTTCGACTTAGTAGCAGTTGTTCACGGACGTAAAGTAGATTCAATAAATGAACCCTTTCATGCTGAATTCAGGTTTTGGACGAACAGGCCGATATGGAAGACCGAGCGACCCATGTCAGCTACAAATGTGCTTGCCGGTGATCACAGGGACGACACGGCCAACTAGGAGCCCTACCGAAGAAGCGTGACGTGCCCGTAAACGATGCGTTTCTGCAGCGTTTGTAGCGATCGGATGTTCAGTCGCCAATTGTACACGCCTTGCTGGAGCACTTCTCCGCCACCACCGCCATCCGTGCCATTCCAGAAGATGCGCTGGTCCTTCGAAGCGAATACTTGTTCGCCCCATCGGTCAAAGATCAAGAGCTCGAATTCTTCCGGCGAAATGTCGTTGCCTACGACGCCGAACACTTCATTGATACCATCGCCGTTCGGGCTGAATGCATTGGGCACGTAGACCAGGAACTGGTCTTCCACGTGAACCTGCCGTAGTATGGAATCGCGGCAGCCCAATTCGTTCTCCACGGTCAATTGAACCGGATAGTAACGCCCGATGTCATTGGGAAAGGCGACCACAGGGGAGGGATCACCGGAAATGCCGAATTCGAAGAAGTCCCACGCATAGCTCACCTCATTCGGGCCAGCGAGTTCGATGAAACGGGCGTCGGGTTCGAAGATGGAAAGTGGGTTCGGCGACCACGTGAAATCAGGTCGTGGAACAGGGATCACGCGAACCAGATCGAACAGGGTGGTGTCGGTTACACATCCATTCGGCCAGGTGACCGTTGGTGTGACATCGAACAAGCCCGAGTGCGGGTAGATGTAACTGATCGTTGCAGAACCGGTAGCAGTAATACCGTTCCCGAAATTCCAGAGCACCGAGGCACTGCCCGTTGTGTCCAGCAACATGAACTGCACCTCAAAGGGAACGCAACCGAAAGTAGTGTCGGCGCTGATCTCCAGCACAGGTGTGTGCAACACGGTGATTTCAGCACAAGAGTTCACCAACGGGGTTTCGCAACCATCGCTCACCGTAACGCAAAGTGTAGCGTCCATGAACAACGAATCGGTGATGACAGGCCCATCATCTGCCCCATTGTTCCACGTAAAGTGAAGGTCTCCGTCGCCACCGCTCGTCGCACTCAGGTCGATGGTGAATGGAACGCCATTGCAAATGGTGAAAGGTGCCAAAGGCTCCGTGCGGATCGAGTCATGAACGAATAAGGTGAAAGGCACCGGCGCGAGCGTGCATCCGTTCCCGTCGACCGCTCGCACGGAGTAGTTCGCATTGGATGAAGGTGAAATGACGTGAGGGCCGATACCCGTTAGCACTGGTGACCAGATCACTTGAACAGGGTTCGTGCCTCCGGTCGTGCTCGCTTGCACTGTCGCACTTCCGGTCTGGCAGATCGTGGTATCGCTTGGAGTCGTGATCCATTCAAGAAGCGGTGGTTCCGAAATAGTAGCTTCCAATGTATCGGTGCACACCACGCCGGGCGTGGTCTCAGCAATGACCACTGCAAAGTTCCCGGGGCCGGTGAGTAGGGTGTCCCCAACAGCGCCGATGGTCGACCGGATCACGTTCATGTTCGCATCCAACCAGGTGTAATCCCAACTGCCGCCAAGTCCGGTCGTGGAAACCACGATCTCGCCATCGGCATCACCATGGCAGATGACATTAGTGGATGTGACCGCACTTTCCATGTCCGATTCGACCTCGACGGTTCCGGGCGCTGTTGCGATGCAACCGTTCGCGTCCAGGACGGAAAGGGTGTAGGTTCCCGCAGCCAAGTTCGAGTAGGTTCCATTGTTCACTTGCGGAGAGCCGCCGTTCAATCGGTAGATGAAAGCGGCCTGCCCGTCCACCGCGGTGGCGGTCAATGAACCAGTGGCTGGTCCTCCGCAACCGGTCGGGGTCATGGCAACGTCCAAGGTCATCTCCTGGTCGAGGTTGAAGGTGACCGATGTGCCAACGATGCTCGGATTACCGCAGAGGTCGATCACCTCGCCGGAGATGTTGATCGTGAAGGGACCTGTACCGGACAACGCAGGCGAAACGGTCGCGACGAATTCGTTCGCTTGATCACCACCCGCCGAGCACACATCGCTGGTGACCGCTGTGATCGTGTACGCCGCACCTGGGCCTGAAACCGTGATATCACTGGGCTGCACGCTCGAGCAGAGCACTTGTTCGCTGAATGAGAAGGCGATCTCCGTTCGAGGACATTCAACGGTAATGCTGGTCGCTAAGGAAGGTGGCGTGTTGTCGAAGATGCTGGCAGAGGTGCCCGGGACCTGCGTGTTCAATGTATAGCCGAAAGCCGACTGGGACCAATTGCTCACATACAGCACATAGGTTTGTCCGGTCTGTACGGGTATGCACGGATTGTTCTGCGCACCGCCAAGACCATTGGCACCAGTAACACCGGAGACCCCGGAGAAATTGCAACTCACTTCCAATGATCCGTTCGTTGCGATATCCTCGCAATTCGCATTGGTCAGGTTGAATACGGCCCAATCGTAGTCGTTGGCAATGTTGTTCGGTACGATTGAGAAACAGAACTGCCCGCTGTTCTGTACCGTGAAGGTGTACCACTGGCCATCCACCTCACCGCCACCCAAGCACGAAAGCGCCGAACTGATCTCATCTGGAAGGTCGCCCTCGCCAGGTGGGCTGTTGGCTTCGGTATAAACACCTTGGCAAACCGGGATGGCCGAGAAACAATCTCCTGTGTTCTGCGCAACAACTTCGAACGCGCAACCCAAGCCGAATGCACCGAGCATAATGAACTGCACCAAAGCAACGAACCAACGCCTCCGTGTTCCGCACACTTCCTTCATTTCACACAACAACTTCACCGTAGTTCAACACTTGAGTTGAGGGTCTTCGAAACCTTGCGATCCGGTCCATTCACTTGATCAGTGTAACGTGGCCGATGATCTCCTTTCGCGCTTCCGTGTTCTTGATGCCGTAAACGATCCGATAGGCGTACACATCGCTTTTCAGGATCGCTCCACTGTTCTGGAAACTGCCCAGCCATGGCTTGTACGGATCCTGTGTGCTGTAGATCTGTTCGCCCCAGCGGTCGAACACCATCATCTCGAAATCGGTGACCACGGGTATGTTCAAACTAACACCCCATGTATCGTTCACATCATCACCATCCGGTGTGAAGCTGTTCGGGATGTAAGTGAAGAGCACATCATCGATCACGACGTCCTGGCAGGTCGTATCGGCGCAGTCGTTGAAGTTGTACGCGATCAAACAAACCTCATAGACACCGGGCTCCTTGTTCGAGAAGGTGTATGCCGTATTCGTCTCGGTGCTGGAGAAGACGTCATTCACGTTCCAGAAGTACCGTTCAGAATTCAGCGAGGTGTTCCCGAATGTGATGGTGGGTGCATTCACGTTGGCCGGGTTCGGTCCCCAGAGGAAATCGGCGACAACGGGCGGAGGTCCCGTAACGATGATGTTCCCGGTTCCGATGCACCCGATCGCATCCTTGATCCGGATAGGGAAGAAGGCTTCGCATGCGTCCACGAGGATCGGCGACGAAGACCAACTTGCACCATCGTCATAGCTGTACTCCACGGCCTCGTTGTCGTATACCTCCACTTGCCCATCACAGTCACCGGAACAAGTGACCGGCTGATAGGCCAAGGAGTCGATCTCCAACAGGATGGGTTCTGCGATCGTAACAGTGGTGGTGCCTTCGCAGCCATTGTCGTCCGTAACTGTAAGGGTATAGTCACCTGCGCACAGATCGCTGATCGTATTCAACAGCACGCCAGCGTCTCCCGTCGACCACGTGAAGTCCAGGCCGCCGACCGAATTCCCTCCAGAGACTTCCATCTCAACGGAACCATCGCAATAGCTGAAGCACAGTGCGTCGACGATGGTGGGTGTGAAGACATAGGGTGCTGTGAATGTCATCTCCACACTGTCCACATTGGAGCAGAAAGCGCCGTCGTTCTCCGTCCAGTAGAACCAATATGCTCCTCCGCTTCCGGCAGGCATGGTCACCGTTGATCCCGGATCATAGGCGTCGGAGAAGACCGCACCTGGAGGGCCGGTCCACACACCAACACTCGTATTTCCCGGAGTTGCGTTCAGGGTCATCGTTAAGTCGCACGTGAACAGCGGTCCACCGCTATTGGCAACTGGGATCCCGCAGCACATCGGATCATCGGCAGCGAGTATCGCGATCTCCAATGTCGAGGTTGCCACACATCCGGCGGCACTGGTAACCGTGTAGGTGTATGTGTCAGCCAAGCCTGTTGCAGATGGGAACAAATTCGGAACGACGGTGCCATCGCTCATGGTCCAAACACCACCCGCATCCGGAGTCCCGAGCAATGAATCAGTGAGAAGTATCATGGGATCACTTGCGCACAGAACGATCGAGGCATCCTCGCCCGCGTTGATCGAAGGGTCAGGGCTGACCCAAACGTTGTCCGTCACCGCACATTCCGGGAAACCGGTTGGGTAGACGGAAAGCGTGTATTCCGTCGGAGCGGTCACATACACGTCGGAGGTCGGATCCGAGGGGTCGGTGAGGCCGGTGGAAGGACTCCAAACGAAGGTCACCGGGGTAGTTCCTCCGCCGCAAACAACTGTATTCGAATAGGCGACACCGCTTGGTGGATTGAATACCGAACTATAGACCTCCGCACCGATATCGTTGAACAGCGTGTAGGAATTCTCTGTATTGTAGATGGAACCGGCCGTGTAATTGAGCGAAATGGTCGCTCCTGTTGCCACGTTCAGTGGAAAGCTCAATTCCTCCGGTCCGCTCGGCACGGTGTAATTCGTGGTCACGCCGTCAATGGTGACCGCTAAGGTTGCTCCTCCGTTCCAACTATCCCCGAAGGATTCATACAATGTGAGGGTCCAAACACAATTGCTCGGAGGGCCGTTGGCGGTGATCACGCCCCCCATGGGAAGTGGGTCGCTGCAGAGCACCAAGGCCGGGCCAGCATCCAGTTCCATCAGCGGCGGAACCGTGATGGTGATGGTGGTATCGTACGTGCACCCGAAGTTATCGGTAACGATGAAAGTGTAGTCGTAGTCGCCTGGTGCTGTCGCAGTTGCTGTCGCACTCAAAGGATTGCTCGGGTCCTCGGTCAGAAAAGGACCCGTCCAAGCAGCACTATCCAAGGTCGATATGCCAAGATCCGGTGTGAATTGCGTGACATCCGGAATGATCGCTGGGTTCAGATTCAAGGACCAGGAACACAGAAAACCATTGTCCGCTCCCCACAGATCCGTCGAAGTGAAGGTCCATGTTCCGTTCAAGGGACAACCCAAAAGATTCGAGAAAGGCTGCACACTGGTGTAGGTTCCGGGAGCAAGCGCGGTCCCTTGGCTGGATGCGATGGTATTCGGGGTCGCGCCGAACTGGGAACAGTCCGCCATGATACCCAAGGTGGCCGTCGGAGACCAGCAATAGTCCCAGCACGTGCCGGGAACCGGGTTGGCATTGCTATCACCATCATTGGCATCACCAAAGTAGGTGCCACCACCGCTCTGTTGATGGAGGATCATGTTCTGTCCGCCGGGCCAGGTCACCGATAGCACCAGATCACCCATGAACGAGTGCTCCAAGCTCACGCAAATGGATAGCACGTCCGAAACGTTCGTCAAGGTCTGCCCGGGTTCGAATTGCGTGAAATTCAATTCACTGGTGAACGGCAGTCCCAAGTCATCCGGTAGATAAACACCATCGCCGAAATTCGCTTCAGGAATTCCCGTCCACGTGATCGCGGTCACAACAGCAGATAGATCCACCGTGGCTCCGATGCACGTTTGTGAACTTTCCACTGTTCCCGCGAAACTGGGGGTCGTACTCACCAGGATCTGCAGATCGACCAGGTTCGCACTCGCGCAATCGTTGTCGTCCAGCAAGAAGAGCTGCACGACGTATTCTCCGGGTTCGGCGAAGCTGTGTGATGTGGTGGGCCCGCTGAATGTGGCACCATCATCGAAGTTCCACGTGTACGATGCAACGTTGAAGTTCGCGGCAGCATAGGAGCTACTGCCATCGAAATCGACGACTTCTCCAACACAGATCAAGGCAGGACTTGCTTCGCTCATCGTAGCCACGGCGGTCGGTCGTTCGCACGGGGTGTAACAGGTGATGGAGGCTGCGAAATCCCCTGTTCCATTGGCGTTGGAAATGAACTGGACCGTCAGGCATCCCGTTGTATTGAACGAGGTGGCAGAGGTGATGAGGCCTTGCAATGCGGTACCTGTATATTCTCCCAAGAAGGTCTCAGCAGTGGAATTGCCGTCCCAGATCCGGATCCTGTCAGGAGGATTCGGACCTGTTGGGCTTAAGTTGAACACGACCCAGGTCAAGGAGATCGCATCTCCCGGGTTGTCCGCACAGATCACCACGGTGGCATTCTCCCCATTCCCGTATTGCGACGCAGGTCCGCCGGTGTCTTCCAACACACCCGCGCACGTTGTAATGGTACCTGAGGTGATGCTGAATTGTTGCCCGAATGATCGATCGGCTTGTAAGGAACAGATCAGGCTCAGGGCCAATGGAAGTATCGAATGTTTCAGCATTCGTGCGAATGTGGTTGGAAGGTCGACTTCTTGCTTCACGTTCAAACTGGCGTTTTCCATGATCGGTGATCGAACGTTCCTCGGGAACGTGACCTCAACAGCGTGTTTTCCGTTGCTTGATCACAAAAATAAAGGACCCGGAGATGCTCCGGGTCCTCAATATTCATGGTCATAGTGGTCGGCTACCGCATCAGATCAAGCGATCCGTTGTAGGTCCCACCGAGCTTTTCGCCGTCCTTCATCTCCACCATCCAAACGTAATCTCCGGAGACACAGGCCTCCCCACGATTGTTCATGCGGCCATTCCAAGGTCGCTGTGGATCTGAGGTTTCGTAAACCAGTTGGCCGGTTCCGGCTTCGAAAATGGACAAATGGAACTTCACGCCAAGGGTCTTGAGCGCTTCTGGCATGAAAATGTCATCAACACCATCCCCGTTGGGTGAGAATGTCTTCGGTGCGAACAGGTCGTAATCCGAATCGATCCGTACCGAGCGTTCCGTGCGGTCCACACAGCCGTTGGAGTTGGTGACCGTGAGGCTGATATGGTAGAGACCTCCCTTCTTATACACGTGGTCCGGATGTGCAACCGTCGATGTGGATCCATCACCGAAGTCCCATTCGTAGACTTTTCCACCAAGGCTCCTGTTCTCGAAGTGGACAGAAGGAACCGTGTTGTCATATTCCTGTTTCAGTGCATTGAAGGAAGCTTCGGGTGCTTCGAAAATGATGATCCTATCTCCAGCCGGCTTGTTGTGGATGTTCCCACCTCCACGGGAGGAATGGGACAACATCACCTCGAAACTTCCCGACTTCGAGAAGGCGTGGTTCGGGGTGGGTTTGTTCGAGAATGAGCCGTCACCGAAATTCCAGAGATAGATGCCTTCGTCGGGTAGGTTCTCCGCCGCGAATTCGATCAAGGTTCCAGGGCATCCTTGGGTGATGCTCGAGCGCACCAGAGGGCCGGTCGATCCGGAAGGGTTGATCGCAGGAATCGCAGGAGTTGCAATGGTCTGCGCAACGATCTTGCTAGTTGTCGTGATGTTCGATCCCTCCTGTTCGTTCGTCAAAGGGCGGGTTGGTCGGGTCGTAGAAGATGGCTGTTCTTTCAAATCGCCAGCACTTGGCGCTACAGTGGATCTTTCTTGGGATGCTATCAGGATCGGGGACTTCACATCTTCGGCCACCAAGGTCACCGTTTCGTTACCCGCAAGAGCTGAACCTCTGGAAGGAACCGGTGCCGTGAGCACGAATACCGTGCTGATGGCTGCAATGCCGCCGCCGATGAGCAAGGCGTAAAGACCGGACCGGTTCACACGCCCGGAGCCGGAACCCTGATCGAGGCTGCGCTCCAACTGCGCCCAATCGGCGGAGTTGTAAGGTACCTCGTAAGGCTCCAAGGAATCCTTGATGGACCGTTCGAATGGATTAAGACCGTTCATGTTCTAATGCCGTTATCGGAGCCGTTGCTCCTTGGTAAGCAGCTTCTTCAAATTGTGTTTCGCCTTGGCCAAATTGCTCTTTGAGGTGCCGATGTTGATCCCTAGGACATCTGCGATCTCTTTGTGCGTCAGCTCTTCGAATACATACAGGTTGAACACCGTGCGATAGGCCGGTGTCAGCTTTTGCATGGCGTTGATGATGTCCGCAGGCTTCAGGTCCATGACATCATCATGCTCTTCTTCAGCCAGGATATCCTCTTCGTCCTGATCGCCGAAATCCTCTATGCTTCGTTCTTCACCCAACAACAAGTAGGAGTTCTTCGTGCGACGGAAGTGGTCGATCGCGGTGTTCACCATGATCCTCCGGATCCAACCTTCGAAGGAACCCGCTCGATTGAACTTATCAACACTGCGGAAGACCTTGATGAACCCGTCCTGAAGGATGTCCTTGGCCTGATCGGTGTTCTTCGTGTACCGCAAGCATACGGCCATCATCTTCCCATAGAACATCTCGTACACCCGCTGCTGAGCCTTGCGGTCCTCCTTCAGGCAGCCGTCGATCAGCGGGGCGAAAGTTTGGTCGGGGACATCCATTTCCACCCACGTAGGCACCAGACGCAAGGGCGTCTTTTCGGTTGCCGGATCGGGAATGGACCGTACCATAAGTGCCGGTAAGATAGCCATGCTTTATTGGTAGACGCAAGGTTGTGAAAAAGGATGCCTGAGCAACACATCGATCCGATCCGCATTCCCTGAGATCGGTCTGCTGCCGAACATGCTACTTTCGCACCGCCTTGGGGTGTCCATTTCGGCGCTTTCGAGGATATTCAACCCTCAATCCAGCACGTGAAATGAAAGTTACCGTAGTAGGGGCAGGCAATGTGGGCGCGACCTGCGCCGATGCCGTAGCCCGTTGGGAACTCGCCAATGAAGTGGTCCTCCTGGACATCAAGGAAGGATTCGCCGAAGGCAAGGCCTTGGACATCTGGCAGACCGCACCGATCAACTTGTTCGATTCGCGGATCATCGGAAGCACGAACGATTACAGCAAGACCGCCAACAGCGATGTGGTGGTTATCACTAGCGGCCTGCCCCGCAAACCGGGCATGAGCCGAGATGACCTCATTGCCACCAACGCCGCCATCGTGAAGAGTGTGACGGAGAACGTGGTGAAGCACAGCCCCGATTGCATCATCATCGTGGTGAGCAACCCGTTGGATGTGATGACTTACTGCGCTTTCGTGAACAGCAAGTTCCCAGCGAACCGGGTGTTCGGTATGGCTGGCATCTTGGATACGGCGCGTTACCGGGCATTCTTGGCTACGGAACTCGGTGTTAGCCCCAAGGACATCCAAGCGGTGCTCATGGGTGGACACGGGGATACCATGGTTCCTCTGCCACGTTATACCACGGTCGGCGGTATTCCTGTGACCGAACTCATCGATGCGGATAAGCTCGATGCGATCGTTGAGCGGACCAAGAAGGGTGGGGGCGAGATCGTCAACCTGCTGGGTACCAGTGCTTGGTATGCTCCGGGTACGGCGGCTGCACAGATGGTGGAGTCGATCGTGCGCGACCAGAAACGCGTATTCCCTTGCTGCGTTTGGTTGCAGGGTGAATATGGCCTGAAGGACATCTACATGGGTGCTCCTGTGATCCTCGGTCGCAAAGGCGTTGAGCGCATCCTGGAATTGAAGTTGAACAAGGATGAGCAAGCGCTCTGCGATGCCAGCGCCGTTGCGGTGAAAGAGGTCATGGAGGTGCTCGACAAGATGAACGTGACAGCCTGAAGCCGGAACCTGACCATATCTGAAATGCAGAACGGCGTACAAGTGGACGCCGTTCTGCGTTTGAACTATCCTGGTCCGTGATCAGTTCTGCCGGTCGAGCACGACGCGAACAGGGGACGAACGGAAACCAGGCGCTTCAACCTGAATGGTGTAGAGTCCGTCAGCGAGTTTGCTCAGGTCCAAGGTGGTCCTTTCGCCCTGCACCCTTTCCCGCAACAAGGTTTGGCCCAAGGCATTGCGCACCACCCAGGATGCACTAGGGAGAAGCACGTCGCTTGACAGCATCTCAACCAAGCCAGCGGTCGGGTTGGGTCTGGCAACAACAGTGGTGCGTTCTGACCGTTCCGGAATGGAGATCGTGGAGGGCAGATCACTGCGCCAGAAGGATAGGCCGCCTCGGTAGTTGCCGATCACCAGATCCAGTTCGTCATCCCCGGTAAAGTCGTAGGCGCAGAGGCCAGCCCGATAGCCTTCGTTCAGATCCAAGTAGCTGGTGTCCTGCAAGGTCCAGGTGCCGCTCAAGTTCCCATCGATTCCCGTGTAGTGCCACAAGAAACCGGATTCAGAGGCCACCAGGATCTCGTGCTCGCCATCCGCGTTCGAGAATACGAAAGGGACCGAGTGACCTAGGGTGTAGATCGTATTCGTCCTTACATGGCCTAGCGAATCCGTGACCAAGGTCCAGGTCGCTTGGGATGCGGTTCCGGTGTTGCGGAAATAGTTCAGGTTACCGTTCTGCTCCCCGATCACCATGTCCGGCAGTTCATCCTGATCCAGGTCAACGAATTGAGGAGTGGCGTACCGACCAACATCGATGTCTGCGCCGTCGGTATTGGTCACGTTCGGCTGTGCCAGCGTGAATTGCGCAATGGGTCCTGTGGCGGTGTTGCGGTAGAAATGCAGTTTCCCATTCTCGTCACCGATATATAGGTCCAGATCGCCGTCCCCATCCACGTCACCGAAAGCGGGGTACATGGCATTACCTATCCCGCTGGTGCTCAGGTTCATGTAATCGTCCGTGGTCAAGTTGAAGGCCGGTTGTTCTGCCGTTCCGACATTCTCCAATAGGGCCAACTTCCCGATGTTGTCACCGGTTTGGAAATAGTACCCGTCGTTGGCTACCACCAGGTCCATCAGCCCATCACCATTGTGGTCGAAAGGGACGGGGTAAGCGCCTTCCCCGAAGTCGAGCATGCGGTTCTGGAACAGGTCCGTCTGTTGGAATTCGAAGACAGGGGCCGCATCGGTGCCTGTGTTCGCATAGTACCAAACGCCTTCATAATTCTGGGCCAGCGACCGCGCACTAGGGCACACCAACAGGTCACGCTTGGCGTCGCCATTGACATCGATGAAGAACGAGGCTGGGAAAATGGGGACTTGAACACCGACCGAGTTGCTCGGGAACAAAGGGTCCTGCGCCGTCATGAAGGAATCATCCACCGAGCCACCGTTGGTAAGCGCAACGATGTTGGGGAAGGAGATATCACCCAGCAGAAGGTCCATGACACCATCGCCGTCCAGGTCCAAAGGTGTAACGGTACTTCCGGAATGTGCACGGTCATCAGGGCCCGTTATTTCCGGGTTCGGTACTTGGAAATCACAGGATGAATTCAGTGTGATCGCGTTAGTGGATGCATTCTCGGCGAACCGCCCCCAGCAAGCATTGCGGCGCACGAAATCCAAGCTGTCACAAGTGCCATGGTTCTCGACGCTTAGGTTCTTATAGTATTCCACAAAAGAACCCAACTGACTGAACGTGAGGATATCCAGATCGCCGTCGCCGTCGATATCGGCAATGCCAGGAATGTCTTCGGAGGAAATGAAGAGATTCGTGCGTTGCGAGGAGCCATCGGTGAACACGAAATCACATTCCACCCGGAATTTCAACCGATCGAACGAAAGTCCGGACGTCGTGGAGGTGTTCCGGTAAACCGAGAATCCCGCTTGAGAGTAACTGAAGATGTCCTCCTTGCCATCGCAGTTGTAATCCCGCAGAAGCACCCAATCGTGCAGTTCGCTGAACGGGTAGATGGTGTCGAAGGCACGACTAAGGGTATAGGCACCGGTCCCGGTACCACCGGTATTCAGCAAGGTCGTGATCTTGTTGCCGGTCCGATCGAAGAAGAAAAGATCCTTCAGTCCATCAAGATCCAGATCCAACTGGCCTACTTGGGTATAATTGATGCCGCCTGCCCATGGCATCACCAAGTTGGCACCCTGCCGAGAAACGGGAATGCTCCCGTCGAACTGCAGGTCGGCTTGTGCTGTACAGGTTCCAGCGGTGATCAGGACAAGGACAGCATTCAAGATGATCTTCATTGTTCGGGCTTCGATGTACAAAGGTGATGAATGAGCGACGATCTTCCGGTCCATTCATACAGCTGTTGAAGTGATCCTGAAAAGGGGCCTATTTCGGTTGCTTTGACCCCGATATTCCTTCTGTAATCGCCGTCCCATCAGCATTCCTTTCTCCGATGGGCAACAACGCTATATTTGCCGCCTCTTTAGAAAAACCAATCGGTCATGCAGAATAGGGGCGCGCTCTGGATATTCACCATCCTTCTAGCGCTGGCGTGTGCGTATCAGCTTTCATTTTCCATCTTCACCTCAGGGTTGGAAAAGAAGGCCCGTCAAGAAAGCGCCTACAAGGCCGATTCGGTTCTGGCACTGCCAGGAAATGAGAACCAGGATCGCGAGGCCCTGATGCTTCAATTCGAGAACAGCTTCTTGCGTGCGCGGAGCGAAGAGAAGGTGTACCCTGTTCTGGGCTATACCTACAACGAGTGCAAGGAGAAAGAGATCAACTTGGGCTTGGATCTCAAGGGCGGTATGGCCGTTACCTTGGAAGTGAGTATTCCGGAGTTGGTGTTGAACCTTGCCGAGAACAGCACGGATCCTGCCTTCCAGACCGCCATTGCCAATGCACGTGAACGACAGAAGAGCAGCGATGCCGATTTCATCACCCTCTTCGGAGAGGAGTATGAGAAGGTGCCCGGGCACGGACCGCTTTCTGCCATCTTCTACAGCCCAGAGCGCAAAGGGATCTTCGATCGCGAAGGTTCGGACGCGGATTATCTGACCGCGTTGCGTGGCGAAGCAGCGACGGCCCTGAACAATACGGAGAAGATCCTACGCACCCGTATCGACAAGTTCGGTGTGGCGCAGCCAAGTATTCAAAAGCAGGCCTTCTCCGGTCGTATCCAGATCGAACTTCCCGGTGTGAAGGACAAGGAGCGGGTGCGTAAGGTGCTTCAGAGCACAGCGAATTTGGAGTTCTGGGAGACCATGGACAACCAAACGGTATTCCCTGTTCTGCAGCAAGTGAACGATCGCTTGGGTGCAATGAACGGTGCAGAAACCGCGACTTCTGAAGGGGAGTTCTCCCACAAGCTGACCTCCGGCGTGGAGATCAAAGGCGCCGGCGATGGTGTGGAAAGTGCCCTTATCGGCTTCATCCAAAGCGGAAAGCCGGTGGATAAAGAGACATGGTTCAACTTCGACCGCGCGACGTTCGCTACCGGAAGCGCAAATGTTGACATGGCTGCATCCGAAGGTCAGTTGAACAACTTGGTCGAGGTGCTGAACGCCTACCCCGGCTTGCGCCTGAAGATCGGTGGTTATACCGACAATACCGGCAATGCAGCGAAGAACAAGGAACTATCCCAACAACGCGCAGAAGCGGTCACCGCTGCCCTGGTAGCAAAAGGGATCGCTACGGATCGCCTGGAGGCTGAAGGCTATGGATCAGAGCATCCAGTGGCTTCGAATGATACCGAAGAAGGCCGCGCAGCGAACCGCCGCATGGCCCTGCGTGTGTTGGATCTGGGTACTGAGGCGAATGCACTTGCTGCCGCGAAGGCCGATAGCTTGGCCGCTGATACGACCAAGGCTTTCGATGAAATGAGCGAGGAGGAAAAGGCAGAAGCTCGTCGGAAGAACCCGTTGTTCGCCGTATTCCAGCCTTCGAATCAAGCGCAAGGTGCGATCGTCGGTAGCGCTCGCGTGGCGGACACCACCCAAGTGAATGCGATCCTGAACTCTTCGACAATGAAGTCGTTGCTACCTGCCGATGTGAAGTTGGCTTGGGGCGCGAAGTCGGATGTATTCGAGCTCACCAACGGGGAAAGCGCGCAATTCCTTTCGCTCTATGCCTTGAAAGTGCCGCGCGGTGGCAAGCCCAAGTTGGATGGGAGCTCCATCACCAACGCCTATCAGGATTTCGACCTCAAGGGCGATGTGGAAGTGATTATGCAGATGGATGCAGAAGGCGCACAGACCTGGAAGGTGATGACCGGCGATAACGTGGGTCGCGTTGTTGCCATCGTCATGGACAATCTGGTCTACAGTGCTCCGGTAGTGCAAACGGAGATCGCGGGTGGCCGCTCGAGCATCAGCTTGGGCAACGATAACCTGAACAAACAGATCCAAGAAGCGGACGACTTGTCGAACATCCTCAAGGCGGGTGCTTTGCCAGCTCCAGCCCGCATCATCGACGAGACCGTTGTTGGTCCTTCGTTGGGTGGAGAGAACATCAAGTGGGGGATGATCTCGTTCGCGATCGCGCTGTTGATCGTGATGATCTACATGATCCTCTACTATTCCACGGCAGGTTTGATCGCTGATCTGGCCTTGTTGGTGAACCTCTTCGTATTGATCGGATCCTTGGCGTCCTTGCAAGCAGCCCTCACCTTGCCCGGTATCGCAGGTATTGTGCTCACCATGGGTATGGCGGTGGATGCCAACGTGCTCATCTACGAGCGCATCCGAGAGGAATTGCGGCACGGTAAGATGTTGAAGTCGGCCGTTGACCTTGGTTTCAAAGGGGCCATGTCCGCGATCATCGACTCGAACGTAACGACGCTCGTTACGGCGATCATCCTGTACATCTTCGGTTCAGGTCCGATCCGTGGTTTCGCTACTACTTTGGGTCTGGGTATCCTTACCTCACTGTTCACTGCCTTGTTCCTTTCGCGCATGATCATCTCGCGCCGCTTGGAGTTGGGCAAGCCATTCAGTGTTTGGACCAATTGGAGCAAGAACATCTTCGTGAACGCCAATTTCGATTTCATGGCGAAGCGCAAGGTGTTCTACGCGGTGAGCGGTATTGTCATCGCGATCGGCCTCGGTTCCATGTTCACGAACGGTTTCAACTGGGGCGTGGACTTCAGTGGAGGTCGCATGTACGTGGTGAAGTTCGACAGCGAGATCAAGGTGAATGAGGTGGAAAGCGCCCTGAAGCCCAATTTCATTACGGATGAAGGTGTGCAGAGCGGCGTGAATGTGAAGACATACGGTGGCGCACGTCAGGTGAAGATCACCACCAACTTCATGTCCACGGAGAGTGGTGATGGAGTCGACGCCATTGTGGACGGCAAGCTCGAAACCGGGCTCAAGACCATGGGCGGCGGGTACGAGATCGTCGAGTCGCGCAAGGTGGATGCGACCATCAGCGATGACATCAAGACCAGTGCCGTCACGGCCTTGGCCTTTGCCTTGATCTTCATCTTCCTCTATGTAGCGGTGCGATTCAGCAAATGGCAGTTCGGCTTGGCAGGTATCCTCGCCCTTACGCACGATGCACTCTTCGTGCTCGGACTGTACTCCCTGCTATACAAGATCATGCCGTTCTCCTTGGAGATCGATGAGGCGTTCATTGCGGCGATCCTGACGGTGATCGGATACTCCATCAACGATACGGTGGTCGTATTCGACCGTATTCGTGAATACCTGAAGGACCATAAACGTGACAGTAATGAGGTGGTCTTCAACAAGGCGATCAATTCGACCTTGGGCCGCACGATGAACACCGCCCTCACTACCTTGCTGGTGTTGGTCGTGATCTTCTTCTTCGGTGGCGTATCAATTCAAGGCTTCATCTTCGCCTTGTTCACGGGTATCTTCATCGGTACGTATTCCTCGGTGTTCGTGGCCAGCAGCATCGTGCTGGACCTGATGAAGGGCAAGCCTTCGGAGCCAAGAGCATAAGCATCAAGCAACTGATCAGGAAGTCCCGCCCCACCGGCGGGACTTCCTACTTTTGAGCCGACCATGGCGCTACCTCTCATTTTCGACATCAGTGGTGGTGAACTCATCGTTGTCCTCCTATTCGCCCTGTTGTTCTTCGGTTCGAAAGGAATTCCGGACCTGGCCAGGACCTTGGGCCGCACGATGCGTCAAGTGCGCGATGCCAGCAACGAAGTGCAACGGGAGATCCAACGCGGGGCCAATGAGGTGCAACGTTCGGTGAGCGATCAACGACGTGCTTTCCAACAGAGCATCGAGGCCGATACCCCAAGAAAGTCGGATCCGCCGCCACCAGCAGAGCCCCCACCTCCAGTGGAAGAGCCGCCAACAGTGAACTGAGCCCACTTCGAGTGATCAGTCACCAGATTGATCAAGCCCCTTGAAAGTTGGGAACTCAATACGCTCATTAGGGTCCGAGTGCTTTTCGCTCTGAGAAGCCGATATGCGCGTGGATCGCTTCCTTGTCCAGCAGTGGATCAAGTGATCGCCCACACCCCCTGACCATTCGTGTTCATTCGGCAGTGTATTGTCTGGTTATTTTATGGGGGTGTGCTCTAAAAAAGTAATCAACTTTCGACCAATACCCCCATTCGAGGAATACCTTCGCCTCCGAAAACAACATTTTCCGATGACACCCCCCCGTTTCCGACACAAAGCCCTGGAAGAAGTAGCTACTCGTACCCCACGTGTGGTTGAGACCCCTTCGGCCAAGATCAGCGAGTACTTCGGTACCAACGTCTTCAATGAGGACGCCATGCGCATGTTCCTGATCGAGGATGCGTACTATGCGGTTCGTCAAGCGATCCAGCATGGTTCGCGGATCGAGCGGAAGCTCGCGGATCAAGTGGCCAGCGGGATGAAGGAATGGGCAGCGACGAAGGGAGCGACACACTACACTCACTGGTTCCAGCCGCTCACGGGGACGAGTGCGGAAAAGCATGATGCCTTTTTCGAGCCTATTGGCAACGGGCGCAGCATCGAGCGGTTCGATGGCAGCATGCTCGTTCAACAGGAGCCCGACGCCAGCAGCTTTCCCAACGGCGGCATCCGGAACACCTTCGAAGCACGCGGCTACACGGCCTGGGATCCGAGCAGTCCGGCATTCATCATCGGTCGCACGCTCTGCATCCCGACGATCTTCATCAGCTATACCGGCGATGCATTGGATTACAAGATGCCCTTGCTCCGCGCGATCAGAGCGGTGGATGAGGCGGCAACGGCCGTTTGCCAATACTTCGATAAGGAAGTGACCAAAGTGACCTGCACCCTCGGCTGGGAGCAGGAGTACTTCCTCATCGACGAGGCTTTGTACTACGCCCGTCCGGATATCATGATGACCGGGCGCGCGTTGTTCGGACACATCCCGGCCAAAGGACAGCAGTTGGAGGACCACTACTTCGGTAGTATCCCGGATCGCGCCATGGCCTTCATGCGGGACTTCGAGACCGAGTCGCTGAAATTGGGCATCCCCGTGAAGACACGGCACAACGAAGTGGCGCCGAACCAGTTCGAATGTGCACCGGTGTTCGAGGAACTCAACCTGGCGGTGGACCACAACATGCTCCTTATGGACGTGATGGAGAAAGTGGCCCGCAAGCACCACTTCCGGGTGCTCTTCCACGAGAAACCGTACGCTGGCGTGAACGGCAGTGGCAAGCACAACAATTGGAGCCTCTCTACCAATACCGGGAAGAACCTGCTGCGCCCAGCGAAGACGCCGAAGGAGAATATGCTCTTCTTGGCCTTCTTCGTGAATACCATCAAGGCGATCCACAGCCATGCCGATGTGCTCCGCGCCAGTATCGCCAGCGCGAACAATGATCACCGCTTGGGAGCCAACGAGGCGCCACCCGCCATCATCAGCGTTTTCATCGGTGACTATCTCACCAAGTTGCTGAACGGTCTCGAAGAGAACATCAAGGGGGCCATGTCACCCGAGAGCAAGACCGAATTGAAGCTCGACATCGGTCGCATCCCTTCGGTGATGCTGGACAACACGGACCGGAACCGGACAAGTCCTTTCGCGTTCACCGGGAACAAATTCGAGTTCCGCGCGGTTGGGAGCAGCGCCAACTGTGCCGCGGCGATGACGGTTCTGAACACCATCGTGGCGTATCAATTGAAAGTCTTCAAGACCACTGTCGACAAGCTGATCGATAAGGGTGTGAAGAAGGACGAAGCCGTGCTGCGCGTGATCCGCGATCTGATCGTGGAAAGCAAAGCCATCCGCTTCGAGGGTAATGGCTACGGCGATGAGTGGAAGGTGGAAGCTGCCGAACGCGGCTTGAGCAACATCGCCGATACGCCCCGGGCCTTGGACGTTTGGGGCCGGAAGGAGACCAAGGAACTGTTCGCGGCCATGGGGGTGCTCAGTGGTGTGGAATTAGCAGCACGACATGAGATTGAGCTGCACAGCTATGTGTTGAAGATCCAGATCGAAGGCCGTGTTTGTGGGGATCTGGCACAGAACCACATCGTGCCTACGGCGATCTCCTACCAGAACCGACTGCTCGAGAATGTTCGAGGGCTGCGCGAAGTTTTCGGTGCCGAAAAGGCGAAGAAGACCGCTGCTACCCAAGTGAAATTGATCGAGGAGATCAGCGAACACATCAGCGGGATCATGACCTTGGTGGACGAGATGACAGAAGCCCGGAAGAAGGCCAATGCCCTGCAGGATACCCGGGCCAAGGCCATTGCCTATTGCGATCAAGTCAAGCCGTACTTCGATCGGATCCGCTACCACAGCGACAAACTGGAGTCAATGGTGGATGACGAATTGTGGCCCCTGCCGAAGATGCGTGAGTTGATGTTCACCCGCTAGGACAACTATTCATCCCCTTTTTTGCCCACTTCAAGGTTGATGTTCTCCATTGGAGGATCTGCTTATCTTCGCCCGGAACCAAAAAGGACCTCATCACACCATTTTCCACCGATGACCATAAGGAAGATCCTGGCTAGCCTGTTCGTAACGCTTGTCTTCGTGACCACCGCAGCTGCGCAAGGCAAGCTTGCCGAGGAGGCGGACGACGCGTTCAAGAAGGGGTTCTACTTCAACGCCATCGAACTGTACAAGAAGGCGTACACCGTGGAGAAGAAGGCCAGTACCAAGGCTGAATTGATCTTCAAAGTGGGTGAGTCCTACCGCGCCATCGGCGACCCGCAGCAGGCTGCGATCTGGTACGAGAAGGCGAACAAGGCCCAGTACACGGACCCTATCACCTACTTGTACATCGGTGATATGCAGAAGCGGGAGGG
>CADEDY010000004.1:0-154989 GCA_902826215.1 uncultured Bacteroidota bacterium | reverse complement strand
AAAGAAGAAGAGCCCTGTGACGCGCGCGCTGATGCGAGCATCGCTGAATGCCAACAGGCGCAAGCTTGGAAGGATTCACCGACCCGTTACAGTGTCGATCCTGAGGTGCTGTTGAACACGCCCCAGTACGACTTCACCCCAGCCTTCGCGGACAAGAAGAACGAAATGGTGGTGTATACCAGCACTCGTCCTGGGTCGACAGGTACTGAGACCGATCAGATCATCGGCGAAAGCTTCAGTGACCTGTTCACCAGCAGCCGCGATCGTTTGGGAAAGTGGAGCGAGCCGACGAAACTGCCTATTTCTGTCAATACTCAAGGGAACGAGGGAGCTCCGATCTTCAATGCCAAGCGCAGCATGATGTATTTCACGCGCTGCCCGATGGAGAAGAAGAAGGTCTACGGCTGTGACATCTGGGTGAGCAAGAAGGTTGGTAACAACTACGCGGAGCCGGTTCTATTGGCCCTGCGTCCGGACAAGAACGACACGATCACCATCGGTCACCCGGCGCTGACCACGAACGAAGATGCCCTGATCTTCGCAAGTGACATGAAATGGCCCGGCCACAAAGGCGGTAAGGACCTGTACATCGTGAAGTTGGACAAGGATGGTATGCCTACCGGTGCGGCCACCAACCTTGGTGCAGATATCAATACCGCTAAGGACGAGATGTTCCCCTTCGTTCGTCAGGATGGTTCATTGTACTTCTCGTCCACCGGTCGCCCTGGAATGGGTGGTATGGACATCTACCGTGCCGAGAAAGCGGGCGAAAATGCATGGAGCGCCGTGGATAACATGCGCTCACCCATCAACAGTGCTTCGGATGATTTCGGGATCGCATTCGAAGGCGAAGAGGAGCGTGGGTTCTTCACCAGCAACCGCCCAGGAGGCAAGGGACAGGATGATATATGGCGCTTCTATCTGCCTGACATGGTTTTCGCCCTGCAAGGCACAGCCTACGATAAGAAGACCGGCCAACCGCTGCCTGGCGCGAAGATCAGCGTAGTGGGTACCAACGGCAGCAACTTCAGCGCCATCACCGATGACAACGGCGGATTCAGCTTCGTGGAGAACGGCAAGGACCGCTACATCAAGGAGAACACCACCTACAGCATCCTTGCTGAGAAGGAGGGTTACTTGACGGTGAAGGACCAGGTGACCACCGTGGGCTTGGAAGAGAGCACCACCTTTGTGAAGGAGTACTTCCTGCAGCCTGCAGAAGTAGGTGATGTGGTGGAATTGCCATCGGTGCAATATGATGTGGATGAATTCGCACTGCTCCCTGCAAGCATGGATTCCTTGGAGATCGCGTACAATACGTTGATCGACAACCCGACCATGGTGGTGGAGTTGCGTTCGCACACGGATTCACGTCCGACCCGCCGTTACAAGGGCGGCAACATGGAACTGTCGCAGAAGCGCGCCCAAAGCTGCGTGAATTATTTGGTGACCAAGGGCATCGATCCAGCACGTATGGTTCCAGTGGGTCGTGGTGCCGAAGAAACCAAGATCGATGATACTACGATCAAGAAGATGGCCACCAAAGAGGAAAAGGAAGCGGCACACCAAGTGAATCGCCGTACCGACTTCAAGGTGCTCAACTACGATTACGTTCCCAAGGCCAATTAGCTGAACCCTTGAGAAGAAGAGCATCTCGACGTGTCGAGGTGCTCTTCTTCGTTCACACCCATGACCTCCGAAGACCGATACGCGCAGCGAGGTGTTTCCTCAGGCAAGGAGGATGTGCACAAGGCCATCGCCAACGTGGACAAAGGCCTTTTCCCGAAGGCTTTCTGCAAAGTGGTGGCCGACGACCTCACCGGTAGCGACGAGCATTGCATCGTCATGCACGCGGATGGTGCCGGAACGAAGAGCTCCTTGGCCTATGCCTACTGGAAGGAGACCGGTGACAGGACCGTTTGGCACGGCATCGCACAGGACGCCATCGTCATGAACCTGGACGACCTCTTGTGTGTCGGCGCTACGGACCACATCCTGCTCAGTAGCACCATCGGTCGCAACAAGCGTTTGATCTCTGGGGAAGTGATCAGCGCATTGATCGAAGGCACGGAACAATTCCTCGCCAAGATGCGGGGTCTCGGTATCGGCATCCGAAGCACCGGTGGAGAGACCGCCGATGTTGGTGATCTGGTGCGCACGGTGATCGTGGACAGCACGGTGACGTGTCGGATGCGACGTGATGCCGTCATCGACAATGCGCGGATCCAAGCCGGTGATGTGATCGTTGCCTTGGCCAGTTATGGTCAGGCGACTTACGAGGATGCCTACAATGCCGGTATGGGCAGCAACGGCCTCACGAGCGCTCGCCACGATGTGTTCTCGAATGATCTCGCATCTCGATATCCGGAAACCTTCGATCCCGGCACGCCCAAGGATCTTGTCTATAGCGGTCAGGCACGTTTGACTGACCCATTGGAAGGAACCCCGTTGGATCATGGAAAAGCTGTGCTATCACCCACGCGTACCTATGCCCCCGTGGTGAAGCAAGTGCTCGAAACCATGCGCTCACAGATCCATGGCATGGTGCATTGCAGCGGCGGTGCACAGACCAAGGTGTTGCACTTCGTGGAAGGTCTTCGCATCATCAAGGACGATCTGCTTCCGATCCCGCCACTTTTCAATGCGATACAGCGTATGAGCGGTACCGATTGGAAGGAGATGTACAAGGTCTTCAACATGGGCCATCGTCTGGAGTTCTATGTGCCGGAAGAACGTGCGGCTGAGATCCTCTCCATCTCGAGCTCCTTTGGCATCGAAGCGAAGGTGATCGGTCGGGTGGAGGCTGCGCCCTTCAAAGAAGTCGTGTTGACGGGCCCGCACGGCACTTTCATCTATTCTTGATCTGCATTTCCTGGCGCTTTTGATCGTCTTCGGCTAACTCCATGAGCGACCTCCTTTCCAAACTCTCTTCCCTGCACGATCGACGCGAAGAGATCGGCAAACAACTGGCTGATCCCAGTGTGATCGCCGACCAGAAGCGTTTCGTGGAGTTGAATCGTACATACCGCGATCTGGAGCCGATCATCGAGGCCTTCCACCGGTTCAAACAATTGCACGACGACCTCAGCGGGGCTGATGGGATGATCCGCAGTGAGAAGGACCCTGAAATGTTGGAGATGGCCCGTGCCGAGAGGGATTCAGCGCGCGCCGCGATCGAGGCCATGGAGGAGGAGGTGCGGATGATGCTCGTACCCAAGGACCCCAACGATGCGCGCAATTGCACGGTGGAAGTGCGTGCCGGTACAGGAGGGGATGAGGCCTCACTTTTCGCGGGGGATCTCTTTCGGATGTACACCCGTTACTGCGAGGACCGCGGTTGGAAGGTGGAGGTCGCTGATGTGAGCGAAGGCACGGTGGGTGGCTACAAGGAAGTGGTCTTCAATGTGATCGGCGATGGTGCCTATGGTGTGTTGAAGTTCGAAGCCGGCGTGCACCGTGTTCAACGCGTACCGTCCACGGAAGCCAGCGGGCGCATCCACACCAGTGCGGCCACGGTGAACGTCCTACCCGAAGCCGAAGAGACCGACGTGGACCTGAAGGAAAGCGACGTGAAAATGGAGACCGCCCGTAGCGGTGGTGCCGGAGGGCAGAACGTGAACAAGGTGGAGACCAAGGTGCGTCTTACGCACATTCCGACAGGGTTGGTGGTGATGTGCCAGACGGAACGTAGCCAGTTGGGCAACCGCATGAAGGCCATGACGATGTTGCGCACCAAACTGTACGAGGACAAGGTGCGGGAACAGGAGGCTGCGATCGCTGCACATCGCAAGAGCCAAGTGAGCAGTGGCGATCGTAGCGCCAAAATCCGGACGTACAACTACCCGCAAAGCCGCGTCACCGACCACCGGATCGAATTCACGGTGCACAACCTGCCGCAGGTGCTCAACGGTGATCTGCAAGAGGTCATCGATGCATTGCAGTTGGCCGAACGGACGGAGAAGTTGAAGGCCGAGGCGGGTGTTTGATCAACGTACCATCAGTTCTTCGGCCCAAGGACCGATCTTCGCACCGTGACACGTACCGAACTCATCGCGACAATCCGCCGGAAACGGAGCCTGCTGTGCGTAGGTCTGGATACCGAAGCACATCTGGTCCCCGACCATTTCAAGGAAGAGAGCCATCCTGTTCGAGCCTTCAACGAGGCCATTGTGGAAGTGACGCACGATCTGGCGGTGGCCTACAAGCTGAACCTTGCTTTCTACGAAGCCTTGGGCGATGCCGGGTGGCTCGACCTGGAGGCCACGATCGCCTATATCCGTAGCAAAGGCGACTGCTTCATCATTGCGGACGCCAAACGCGGCGATATCGGTAACACAGCCCGGAAGTATGCCGAGGCCTTCTTCGATGTGCTGGATGTGGATGCAGTGACCTTGTCGCCATACATGGGTAAGGACAGCATCTCTCCTTTCTTGGGTCGTAAAGGAAAGTGGGCCATTGTGCTGGGTGTTACCAGCAATAGCGGTGCTGAGGATCTACAGTTCCAACCTATGAGCGATGGGCGGCCGCTCTACGAAATGGTGATCGAACGGGTAGCCCGATGGGGCGCGACGGACGAGCTCATGTTCGTGGTTGGCGCCACGCGTCCCGAGGTCCTAGCGGAAGTGCGGGCGATCGCTCCGGATCATTTCTTTCTCGTTCCCGGTGTTGGTGCACAGGGGGGGAGTTTGGAGGTCGTTCTGACGGCGGGCATGACCCACGAAGGTGGCCTGCTCATCAACAGTAGCCGTGGTATCCTTTACGCTGGCACGGGTCAGGAAGCCATACCAGCAGCGCGACAGGCAGCTTCTGAACTCCAGCGCGCCATGGATCATCGAATGACGATCGCAGGGATCTTCCGTTGAAGTTCCTACTTTAAGGGGCGGTGGATCGACGGTATCCACGTCATTCCAACGGACCATGGAACAAGGATCGCGCGGATCACGAGGGGATAGTGGGTCGTTCGTGGGAACGATGGGTCGCATCCGTAGGGAGCGCCACGAACCAATTGCCGTTCTTCCGAACATGTTGTTGGAGCCTGATTTTCCTTATGGTGAAGAGTTGCTCCAATCCATTTGGGAACAGCGCGTTTTCGATCAGCATGCCTTGCGGACCACCGATGGTCAGCCGGTGGAGGTGATAAAGCCCGGTCACATCCAACGGAACAGTGGCCCGGATCTGGGCGGCGCGGAATTGCGCATCGATGGTCAACTCTGGGCCGGTACTGTGGAAGTGCACCTGCGCAGCAGCGAATGGAACGCACATGGCCATCAGTTCGATCCGGCGTACGAGAACGTTGTCCTGCACGTGGTCTACCAGCACGACGATGAAGTGAGGACCGCGAAAGGCCGGGCTCTTCCAACGGTGGAGTTGTTCACCCGGGTTTCCACGGGAAGCATTGCCTTGCATCTCGAACTCATGCGCAATAAAGGCTTCGTGCCTTGCGCCTCGTTGATCCAGCGTGTGGATGCCATGGAATGGAGCATGTGGCTGGAGCGTGTCCTCATCGAGCGGTTGGAACGCAAGACCCTTGAGGTGGAAGCGCTTTTCCATCAACTGAACGGAGATGCTGCCGGGACGCTATACCATATGCTGGCCCGTGCGTTCGGTTTCAAGGTGAACGCTGAGCCATTCGGGATGCTCGCACACGCGCTTCCCCTTCGCATCATCCACAAGTACCGTGATGATGCCTTTCGCACCGAATCACTGCTGTTCGGGCAATCTGGTCTCATCCAGATCGATCTCCTGGACGATCACCCCCGCCGATTGCAAGCGGAACATGCCCTCTTGGCCAAACTGCATGACCTGCGTCCTGCCCCTTTGGCGGCGTGGAAATTCGCTCGGATGCGACCGGTGAACTTCCCTACCATCCGCATCGCGCAGCTCGCCCAATTACTTGTTCAACTGGATGGTGACCCGGCGCGCCTTCTTGCGTGCGACGATAGCTCAGTGCTTCGTGCATTGCTGGAGGTCGAAGCCAGCGCCTATTGGTCGGATCATTACACCTTCGATACGCCGAGCGAAGCACGTCCCAAACGTTTAGGGCGTTCCGGAGCCGATCATCTGATCATCAACGCCATCGTCCCCACCTTGTTCGCTTTGGGCAGGATACTAGGTCGGCCGACCTATGGCGAGAGGGCCTTGGGGCTTCTGGAACAACTACCTGCCGAAGGCAATGCGGTCCTGAAAGGTTGGGCGGATCTTGGCATCAAAGCCGATATTGCGGCGCGTGGTCAGGCGTTGCTGGAATTGAAGAATTCCTATTGCGCCCAGCGCGCTTGCTTATCTTGCCGCATCGGAAACCAATTGCTCAAGAACACCGTCTAACAAGCGGAGCTTCAAAGTGATGATCGCGAACATCAAGACATACTTCGAAAAGCAAGCATTCGGCGTGTGCGAATGGTGGGCGGGCAAGCTCAACATCAAAGCCGAACAGGTCCGGTTGTCGTTCATCTACCTCAGCTTCATCACAGCTGGCGTCCACTTGGTAGCGTACCTATTCATGGCGTTCGTGCTTCAGCACAAAGAGCGGATCAAGCAGCCGTTCAAGAGGCGAAGTACGGTCTGGGACCTGTGAAGGACAGCGCAACCATGCGCAGTTCCGGTCGATCGACCTTTCTTCGCAGTTGATGAAGATCCTGATCACCGGAAGCAATGGTCTTTTAGGGCAGAAACTCGTGGCCGCCCTTCGCAATGATCCCGAGGTGCACTTGATCGCGACCAGTAGGGGAGCGGACCGTACGCCCGAGCCGCTCGGTGAGGGCTATCGATCCATGGACATCACCTCACCTGCAGAAGTGGATGCGGTATTCGCCGCGGTGAAGCCCGATGCGGTGATCCACACCGCCGCCATGACGAATGTCGATGCATGCGAGTTGGACCCCAAGGCTTGCCAACTGCAGAATGTGACGGCGACGGAGTTGCTCGTGCAAGCCGCAATTCGGTACAGATCCCACGTTCTTCACCTCAGCACCGACTTCATCTTCGATGGGCTGAACGGACCGTATCGGGAAGATGATCGACCCGCACCTTTGAGCATTTACGGAAAGAGCAAGCTGGATGCTGAGCACGTCGTGATGAACGCTGGACTGGCCAAGTGGGCCATCGCCCGCACCATCATTGTGTACGGTATCGCTGAAGGGCTCAGTCGAAGCAATGTGGTGCTGTGGGCCAAGAGCGCGTTGGAGAAAGGCCAACCGATCAAGGTGGTGGATGACCAATGGCGCATGCCCACCTTGGCGGAGGACCTGGCCGACGGTTGCATCCGCATCGTCAAGCGAGGTGCTACTGGCGTGTACAACCTCAGCGGACCCGATGGCATGAGCATTCTGGAGCTCGTGCAGCGCGTGGGAACTTACTTCCAACTGGATACGTCCGTGGTTACCGCCGTGAAAAGCGACTCGTTGGGCCAACCGGCGAAACGTCCGCCCCGCACAGGCTTCATCCTGGACAAGGCAAGGCGCGATCTGGGCTATGCGCCGCGAAACTTTGAACAAGGGCTAGCAGTGCTTAAGCGTCAGTTGGCGGATCAGGTCGATTGACTGCGCGATCTTCACAAGCGTAGCAGATCGGCAGTAATGCATGAAGTTGGGCAAAGGCGTCCACCATTCCCGCGAAATTCTATCTTGGGCCATCACTAACCACATCGCATGACGTTGGGACAAAAGGAATCGTGGGGGTCCCGTGTGGGCTTGATCCTCGCCATGGCGGGTAACGCTGTGGGATTGGGCAACTTCCTCCGCTTTCCCGTGCAAGCCGTGAACAACGGTGGAGGGGCTTTCATCATTCCTTACTTGGTGTGTTTTCTTTTAATGGGCATTCCGTTGCTCTGGATCGAATGGAGCATGGGCCGTTTCGGCGGTCGCAGCAACAACCACAGCACCCCCTTCATCTTGGACAGTATGACCAAGAAGGCGTTCTGGAAGTATTTCGGGGTCTTCGGGATCTTCACCAACATCGCCGTAGCGGCCTACTACTGCTACATCGAGAGTTGGACCATGAGCTACGTGTGGCACAGCATCATCGGCACTTTCGATGGCATGTCGCAGACACAGGTGGCGCAGTTCTTCGCCAATTATGTGGACATCGACAAGAGCCTGACCGGCATACCGTATGAGGCCGTGGTCTTCTACGTCCTCTGCCTGCTGCTGAATACGTTCATCCTATCGCGCGGCTTGGCCGGGGTGGAGCGCGCGGCGAAGATCGGGATCCCTTTGCTGCTCGTATTCGGAGCGTTCCTTGCCATCCGAGGGCTCACTTTGGGAACCAGCGGCGCCAGCCCAGAGGTGCCTAACGCCAGCGCTTGGGATGGACTGAACTTCCTATGGACGCCTCAGTATTCCAGCCTCAGCGACCCGAAAGTTTGGCTCGCGGCGGCGGGGCAGATCTTTTTCACGCTCAGCGTAGGCATGGGGACCATTCACTGCTATGCAGCCTACGTGCGGAGCAAGGATGATGTCGCGTTGAACGCAGTGAGCGCAGGTTTCACGAACGAATTCGTTGAAGTGGTGCTTGGCTCTTCCATTGTGATCCCGATCGCAGCCGGCTATCTCGGTCTGGATTGGGTGAAAGAGAATGCAGGCTTCGGCATGGCATTCCAGACCATGCCTTTCTTGTTCGAGAAGTGGGGCCCGATCCTGAGCACGGTCGCTGGGGTCATGTGGTTCGGGCTCTTGTTCTTTGCCGGGATCACGAGCAGTCTGGCCATGGGTACGCCTTGGATGGGCTTCATGCGCGATGAGTTCGGCTGGGGGCGCAACAAAGGGGCTTGGAGCTTTGGTGCCATCGTGCTAGCATTGGGGTTGCCAACCGTGATCTTCTTTGAACACGGCGTCTTCGATGAGTACGACTATTGGGCAGGGACCGTGAGCCTAGTGGTCTTCGCCCTAGCGGAATCCATACTCTTCGCTTGGGTGTTCGGCATCGATAAGGGGTGGAAGGAACTGCTATCCGGTTCGGACCTGAAGGTGCCGACCGTTTACAAGTTCATCATCAAGTACATCACGCCGTTGATGCTCCTGCTCGTTTTCTTGGGTGCTTTGTTCACGCCTACCGAAAACGATTGGACGGCCGCGTTCCATTCAATGTTCAGTGGAAATGGATGGACCTTGGACAACGCTTCGATCCTGAAGACGATCGCGAACAGCGGCCTGCACGAGCAGCTCGCTCAAGCCTCCGACCCTGTTGAAGTAGCGCGCATTACGGACCGGTTGTTCTACACGAACATGGCCCGTGGCCTCCTCACGTTCACTTTTGCTGCGCTTGCGTTCTTGGTCTACATTGCTGCAAATAGAAGGCTGCGTTCCACAACACCTGCTGACCGATGAACTCCGAAGCCCTCATCCTCTTGTTGGCCACGCAGATCACGGTGACCTGCGTTACCTGTTATTTCTTCTACCGCGTCCTAACAACCCCGCCACGTCCAGAGCCTGACAGCTACTCCGACAACGACCAGTAGGGACGCTCTCCTTCCTTCTGTCCACCGATAATACCCATGGCCCGCACCAAGCGGAATAGCCGCTGGAGGGAAGTTCTCAAGGACCTTCTTTCCATGCATCGAGATGAACGTAGAGGGGTCTCCGTTCTCATCGTTCTCCTATTGCTTCTGGCTGGTTGGGTGTATTACGAGCAATGGGGTCGAGCACCGAAGGAACATGACCTCACGGCCTTGAACTCGCGCATGGAAGCTTGGGTCGCCGAGTTCGAAGCACAGCGTCCTGATACCACTCCGCTGCAGCTGTTTCCGTTCGACCCGAACACGATCGGCCGCGAAGAGTGGCGTGCGCTGGGACTCAGCGACAGGCAAGTGGATGGGATAGAACGCTATTTGCAAAAGGGCGGGGAATTCCGGACCAAGAAGGACCTTGGACGCATGTACAGTTTGAAACCCGAACTCGTAGAAAGGCTGTTGCCGTTCGTTCTGCTCCCGGATAGCCTGCCCAAGCGAACCTATCCCAAGAAAGAATATGCTGACCGTTACCCTCGACCTTCGAACGACGGAGGGTCTTCCGAACAGATCGAACGAACCGCCTACGTTCCGAAGAAGTGGCAGGTCGTGGAAGTGAACACGGCCGATACCACGGAACTCATTACCCTTCCTTTCATAGGACCAGCCTTTGCGCGCGGCATCGTGAAGTACCGCGGATCGCTCGGGGGCTTTCGCTCGCTGGATCAGTTGGCCGAAGTGTATGTCCTTCGTGACAAGCCGGATGCCCTTTTGAAGCTGAAGGAACTGCTGACCTTGGATACCATGGCGATCGTGCGGATACCGATCAATACCTGCACGGTGCAGGAACTTGCCGCCCACCCCTATGCGCGCTGGCGCGTGGCCAAGCCGTTGATCGCCTACCGAACGCAACACGGCCCGTTCAAGCGTGTCGAAGACATCCGCGGTTGTCCGCTCGTCGTTGATAGTGTGTTCCGTAAACTTGCACCTTACCTGAGCGTGGAGTGAGCGACCTCGAGACCCGACTGAAGAGTGCCATTCGCGCTGTTCCCGATTTCCCCAAGCCGGGGATCCTTTTTCGTGATATCACGCCGGTGTTGGAAGATGCTCGGTTGTGCAACGATGCGGTAGAAGGATTTCAGCGTGCCATGGAAGGCGTGCGCGTTGACGCCATCGCTGGGATAGAGAGCCGAGGCTTCCTCTTCGGAATGCCCCTTGCGTTGGCCTTGGGGATCCCATTCGTTACGGTTCGAAAGAAAGGGAAGTTGCCGTGGAAGACCGTGAGCTACAGCTATGATCTCGAATATGGCAGCGCTGAGGTGGAAATGCACGTGGACAGCATCCGACCCGGAATGAACGTGATGGTGCACGATGATCTCCTCGCCACTGGAGGTACCGCCATGGCAGCGGCCGAATTGGTGCGCATGCAGGGTGGAACCGTCACCGCCTTCAGTTTTCTCATCGAATTGTCCTTCCTCAACGGCATGGAGCGCTTGAAACCCTTCAACGCCAAGGCGATCAGGCTCGTCACTTATTGAACCACAACCCTCGGGGTGTCGACCTGAACGACGCCTGTCAGAGATCAACCGGACCATGGAATTCACCCGCACAGAGAACCAAACCATGATCGCGCAGGCCGTGCGTGATCTCTGCGAACGCGAAGTTCGACCCCACGTCATGGATTGGGATGAAGCCCAACACTTTCCGAAAGAGCTGTTCACGGATCACTTCGGCCCGGCTGGTATGTTGGGCGTCTTCGTTCCGGAGGAATACGGCGGTTCCGGTTTGGGTTACAACGAGTATGTGGAGACCATCGTGGAAGTGTCCCGGATCTGCGGCAGCATTGGGCTCAGCGTTGCAGCGCACAACAGCCTGTGCACAGGTCACATCAACTACTTCGGTTCCCACGACCAAAAGAAGAAGTGGCTCACCAAATTGGCCACCGGCGAGTGGTTGGGGGCATGGGCCCTCACCGAACCGAATACCGGCAGCGATGCCATGCGCATGAAGTGCACGGCCAAGAAAGAGGGAAAGGAGTGGGTGCTGAATGGTACCAAATGTTGGATAACCCACGGCAAGAGCAGCGATGTGGTCGTCGCGATCGTCCGGACCGGTGATCTGTTGGATAGCAAGGGTATGACCACTTTCGTGATCGAGCGCGGAACGACCGGCATGAAAGCGGGCAAGAAGGAGAATAAGCTCGGTATGCGTGCAAGCGAAACGGCCGAAGTGATCTTCGAGGACTGCCGCGTGTCGGAAGACAACATCCTTGGTAAGGAAGGAGAGGGGTTCCAACAGGCCATGAAGATCCTGGATGGTGGCCGCATCAGCATCGCGGCCTTGAGTTTGGGCATTGCCAAGGGGGCTTTCGACGCCAGCGTGAAGTATGCCAAGGAGCGCCAGCAGTTCGGTCAACCCATTGCCAACTTCCAGGCCATCGCCTTCAAACTGGCCGATATGGCTACACGGATCGAAGCTTCGGAACTGCTGATCCAACAAGCGAGCTTCCAGAAGAACAACGGCCGTAAGGTGACCACTACCGGTGCGATGGCCAAGTATTACGCGAGTGAAGTGGCCGTTTGGGCTAGCAACGAAGCCGTTCAGATCTTCGGGGGCTATGGTTACACCAAGGATTTCCCCGTGGAGAAGTTCTATCGTGACAGCAAGCTCTGCACCATCGGTGAGGGCACGAGCGAGATCCAGAAATTGGTCATCAGTCGGAACGTGCTGAAAGGCTGAAGTTGAAAAGTCGTTTGCACGGATCATTATCCGCGCTATATTTGCCGCCCCTAAGCGAAAAGGAACAAGACCATGCTGATCATCCCGGTCAAAGAAGGCGAGAGCATCGATAAGGCGCTCAAGAAATTCAAGAAGAAATTCGAGCGCACCCAGACCATGCGTCAGTTGCGTAAGCGTCAAAGCTTCACCAAGCCTTCCATTTCGCGTCGCAAGGAGATGATCCGTGCGGCCTACAAGTTGACATTGCAGACGGACGAACAATAGTTCGTTCACGATCTTCGTTCGAAGGCGAAAGGTCCATATGGACTTTTCGCCTTCTTTGCTTTGATGCTGCTCGATCGCTTCGCTGAACACCTGACGTACGAGAAGCGCTACAGTCCGCACACGGTATCGGCATACCGAAAGGACCTGGAACAGTTCCAGACCTATTTGGCCGGAGCCGGTGTTCCACGAGTGGAAGCCGCCACCGACAAGGCCGTACGCCTTTGGATGATGCAGCTCATGGTGCAGGGTGTTGGAGCCCGAAGTGTGAACAGAAAGCTCAGCTCCCTGCGTGGATTCTTCCGTTTCGCACGTCTGGTGGGGGAGGCGTCCACCGATCCTACGGCCCTGATCGATCCGCCGAAGACCCCGAAGCGCCTCCCTGAATTCGTGGAGGAAAAGGGGATGCAGCGCCTCATGGATGACCAGCAATGGCCTCCAGGGAACAAGGGGGAGACCGACCGCTTGGTGATGGACCTGTTCTACCAGACGGGAATGCGTTTGGCGGAACTGGTAGGGCTTCGCGTGGGCGATGCCGATCTGCGCGCCGGTACATTGAGGGTGTTAGGCAAGCGGAATAAGGAGAGGATCATCCCGATCGGACCGGATCTAGTAGCCGCCTTGAAGCAGTACGTATCGTCGCGCCACGGGTCGGGCGGGTCCGTGCCGGCCGATGCCCCGTTGCTTTCGGATCCGGTCGGCGAACCGTTGGCGCGCCGATCCGTACAACGTCTCGTGAAGCATTACCTTAGTGGGGTCACCACCCAACAAAAACGTAGCCCGCACGTGATCCGCCACACCTTTGCCACACACATGCTCGAGCATGGTGCCGACCTGAACGCGGTGAAGGAGCTCTTGGGGCATGCCAACCTCGCCGCAACGCAGGTGTATACGCACAACACTGTTGAGAAACTTCGGAAAGTACACGCCAAAGCCCACCCACGCGGTGGGCAATAGGATCTGAACCAGAACGAAACAAAAGAACTGCACATCATGAACGTGAACGTCCATTCCATCCATTTCGACGCAGATACCAAACTGGTCACTTTCATCAAGGACAAACTCTCGAAGTTGACCCAATTCCACGATAGCATCCTTTCTGGGGATGTGTTCCTTCGTTTGGAGCACGACGGCGAGAATCGCGAGAACAAAGTGGTAGAGATCCGCCTCGCAGTTCCCGGGAACGACCTCTTCGCCAAGCGCCAAGGCAAGAGTTTCGAGGAAGCTGCCGTCAATACCGTTGAAGCATTACGGAGCCAAGTGGAGCGCACAAAGGAGCGTGCCCGTAGCATTTCCTGATCCTTTCTTGCGGGTGGTGCATTGCCCACCGAGATCCGAATTGCCGGGCCATGACGAAAGTCGTGGCTCGCCTTGTTTGGTGGAGTACGGATTCTTACTACATTTGCAGGCCCAATTCGGGACCTTGCGTCCAAAAGTGGGTAAGAAGACGTTCTTTTTTTAGTTGTACAGGCCAATGTAGCTCAGCTGGTAGAGCAGCTGATTTGTAATCAGCAGGTCGGGGGTTCGAATCCGTCCATTGGCTCCGTGTAGTTGGAATAAGGGGAGATACCCAAGCGGCCAACGGGGGCAGACTGTAAATCTGCTGGCTCACGCCTTCGTAGGTTCGAATCCTGCTCTCCCCACCATTCCTCAACTCGGAGCCAAGGGAAATTGCTACCACATTTTCGGGAGCAATGATCAGAACCCCTCGCAGCATTTCATCCATGCGGGAGTAGCTCAGTTGGTAGAGCATCAGCCTTCCAAGCTGAATGTCGCGGGTTCGAATCTCGTCTCCCGCTCTGCGACATCGAAAAGCGCATCGTTCTGCGTCGATCGATGAATGAGCAATAAGAATGTAGGCCTTTGTAGCTCAGGGGTAGAGCACTTCCTTGGTAAGGAAGAGGTCCCGGGTTCAATTCCCGGCAAAGGCTCCAGTTGTTGGAGAACCAGTGATCGCTACAGACAGCCAGTACAGCAAAAGAGAACACTAGCAACGAACGAAGAACAGAACAAACAAGACCCATCGATCATGGCAAAGGAGACCTTCAAAAGGGATAAGCCGCACGTCAACATCGGCACTATCGGCCACGTTGACCATGGCAAGACCACACTGACCGCAGCGATCACTTCCGTACTGGCCTCCAAAGGCTTGTCCGAGATGCGTAGCTTCGATTCCATTGATAACGCACCTGAAGAAAAGGAGCGCGGTATCACCATCAACACCTCACACGTGGAGTACTCGACGGCTGCCCGTCACTACGCACACGTGGATTGCCCAGGCCACGCTGACTATGTGAAGAACATGGTTACGGGTGCTGCGCAAATGGACGGCGCCATCCTCGTGGTGGCTGCTACCGATGGTCCTATGCCACAGACCCGTGAGCACATCCTGCTCGGTCGCCAAGTAGGCGTGCCGAAGATCGTGGTGTTCATGAACAAGGTCGACATGGTGGATGACGCTGAACTCCTCGACCTCGTCGAAATGGAGATCCGCGAACTACTCAGCTTCTATGAGTACGATGGCGACAACACGCCTGTCATCCGTGGAAGCGCTTTGGGTGGATTGAACGGCGAAGAGAAGTGGGTCGATACCATCATGCAATTGATGGATGCTGTTGACACTTGGATCCCCGTTCCACCGCGTGAAGTGGAGAAGCCATTCCTGATGAGCGTTGAGGATGTGTTCTCGATAACTGGCCGTGGCACCGTTGCCACAGGTCGTATCGAGACCGGCGTTGTCAAGACCGGCGAAGAAGTCGAGATCATCGGCATGCAAGAAGAGAAGATGAAGAGCACCTGCACCGGCGTGGAGATGTTCCGTAAGCTCCTCGATCGCGGCGAAGCTGGTGACAACGTGGGTCTGCTCCTGCGTGGTATCGAGAAAGACCAGATCCGTCGTGGTATGGTCATCGCGAAGCCCGGTAGCATCACCCCGCACACCGAATTCAAGGGTGAGATCTACGTGTTGAAGAAAGAAGAAGGTGGTCGTCACACCCCATTCCACAACAAGTACCGTCCTCAGTTCTACTTCCGTACCACGGACGTTACGGGTGAGATCACCATGGAGGCCGGTCGCGAAATGATCATGCCTGGTGACAACGTTACCATCAGCGTGAAACTGATCGTTCCGATCGCTATGGACAAGGGTCTGCGTTTCGCTATCCGCGAGGGTGGTCGTACCGTAGGTGCTGGTCAGGTGACCGAGATCATCAAGTAAGCAACATAACCTTCAGGAGGCAGGGCCGTCCCGACTTGTCGGGACGGCCTTCGCCGCCGAAAAGAGAACCACGAAACAGGACTTCTACGGGTGTAGCTCAATTGGTAGAGCGAAGGTCTCCAAAACCTTAGGCTGCGGGTTCGATTCCTGCCACCCGTGCCAACAGCGACCCAACCGAACGAACGATGGCAAGTTTCAAGACCTATCTCGCTGAGAGTTACAACGAGCTCATGCACAAGGTGAGCTGGCCTACCTGGAAAGAACTCCAGAGCAGCGCCATCGTCGTCCTGATCTCCGCCTTGCTCCTTTCGCTGATCGTTTTCCTCATGGATTTCATCTTCGGCGTGCAGAACATGTCGAACAATGGCTTCTGGAAAGGCATGCTCGGCTTCATCTACAAACTCATCGGCTCCTAGGTAATGGCGGACGGCTCGAAGAAGTGGTATGTGATCCGCGCCATCTCCGGGAAGGAGAAGAAGGTGAAGGAAATGATCGACCTGGAGGTTTCCCGTTCCAAGAGCATGGGCAACTACATCGCGCAGATCCTCATCCCGACAGAGAAGTTCTACCAGATCCGCGAAGGCAAGAAGGTGAGCAAGGAGCGCAACTTCTTCCCGGGCTATGTGCTGATGGAAGCAGACCTCACCGGTGAGATCGCGCACAGCATCAAGAACCTGCCCAACGTGATCGGATTCCTCGGCTCGGAAAAAGGCGGCGATCCAGTTCCCTTGCGCCAGAGCGAAGTGAACCGGATCCTCGGCACCGTGGATGAATTGGCCGAAACGGTTGAAGCGAACTACAACCCTTACCACGTGGGCGAAGGAGTGAAAGTGATCGACGGTCCTTTCAATGGTTTCAACGGCGTGATCGAGGAGATCAATGAAGAGAAGAAGAAGCTGAAGGTGATGGTGAAGATCTTCGGAAGGAAGACCCCATTGGAACTGAGCTTCATGCAGGTTGAGAAGGAGGTGTAGAGGCGGTGATCATCGATCCCCGCACCAACGGAAAGACGAACAGAACGAAAACCAGTCCGAGCCGACCGAGAGGAAGGCGCTAACAAGGACACAAACCAAGAACAATGGCAAAGGAAGTAGCAGCGCTCATCAAGCTGCAGATCAAGGGCGGAGCGGCCAACCCGTCGCCCCCCGTAGGCCCCGCACTCGGTGCCAAGGGCGTCAACATCATGGAGTTCTGCAAGCAGTTCAATGCACGCACGCAGGACAAGCCAGGCAAAGTGTTGCCAGCCGTGATCACGGTATACGCGGACAAGTCGTTCGACTTCGTGATCAAGACCCCACCTGCTGCAGTGCAGATCATCGATGCCGCCAAGATCAAAGGCGGTAGCGGTGTTCCCCACAGCCAAAAGGTGGGCAGCATCACATGGGATCAGATCAAAGCGATCGCCGAGGACAAGATGCCTGACCTCAACTGCTTCACGCTGAACAGCGCCATGAGCATGGTGGCTGGTACCGCGCGCAGCATGGGTGTTACCGTAACCGGCGACCAACCTTTCTAACCCACCGCCATGAGCACATTGACAAAGAAGCGTAAGGAGGCGTTGGCGAAGTACGACGTATCCAAGGTGTATTCCCTGCAGGAAGCGACCCAGATCGTGAAGCAGGTGAGCACGACCAAGTTCGACGCCACAGTGGACATTGCTGTCCGACTCGGTGTTGACCCGAAGAAGAGCACCGAAATGGTGCGTGGAGTTGTGAGCCTTCCTCATGGCACGGGCCGCACCGTGAACGTGTTGGTATTGGCTGACCCCGCCAAGTGCGAAGAAGCCCTCGCAGCCGGTGCCGATATGGCCGGTCTGGACGATTACATCGAGAAGATCAAAGGCGGCTGGACGAGCATGGATGTGATCATCTGCACCCCAGCTGTGATGGCCAAGGTGGGTGCATTGGGTCGTGTTCTTGGACCACGTGGCTTGATGCCGAACCCGAAGACCGGTACCGTTACCATGGACGTGGCGAAGGCCGTGAAAGAGGTGAAGGCCGGTAAGATCGATTTCAAGGTTGATAAGGCCGGTGTCATCCACGCGGTGATCGGTAAGGCCTCGTTCGACGCTGCGAAACTCAGTGAGAACGCTCACGAGATCCTCCTGACCTTGGTGAAGCTGAAGCCCAGCACCGCCAAGGGAGCATACATCCAGAGCATCAGCATCAGTAGTACCATGAGCCCAGGCGTACAGGTGGATACCCGTACCGTTTCGGTCTGATAACAGCGCAGAACAATGGCAACCCGTACCGAAAAGGACCAAGCTATCGAAGTGCTGGTCGAAGAGATCAAGGCCACGAACGTGCTCTATCTCGCTGATACCACCAGCATGACCGCAGAAGCCACGAGCAACCTGCGTCGTGCCTGCCACAAGAACGGCATCCGCATGAAGGTGGTGAAGAACACCCTCCTGCAGAAAGCCATGGAGCGCATCGAAGGCCGCGACTACAGCGAGGTGATCACCACGCTGAAAGGGCAGACCTCCGTGCTCTTCGCTGACAAGGGCAACGCCCCAGCGAGGATGATCAAGGACTTCCGCAAGAAGGACACCAAGCCTGTACTGAAGAGCGCTTGGATCGATGAGGCCGTCTTCATTGGAGATGACCAACTTGTGATGCTGAGCAACCTCAAAGGCAAGGAGGAACTCATTGGTGACATCATCGCCCTGCTCCAAAGCCCGATCAAGAACGTTCTCAGCGGCCTTCAGGGCAGCGGTGGACACAAGATCGCGGGCCTCGTCAAGGCACTCGAAGAGAGAGCCGCTTAAAAAGATCGAACGCGTTACGCACAGTTAGCTTCCCTATCCCACTGTAACAACCCAAGAACGATGGCAGACATCAAATCACTCGGCGATCAACTCGTGAACCTCACTGTAAAAGAGGTGAATGAACTCGCCACATACCTCAAGGACGAATACAAGATCGAACCAGCTGCAGCCGCAGTAGCGATCGCAGGACCTGCCGCTGGCGGTGGTGGCGATGCTGCTGAAGCGAAGACCAGCTTCGACGTTATCCTGAAAGCCGGTGGCCAGAACAAACTGGCCGTTGTGAAGCTCGTTAAGGAGCTCACCGGACTGGGACTGAAAGAGGCGAAAGACCTCGTTGACGGCGCTCCTAAGCCGCTGAAGGAAGGTGTCTCGAAAGAGGACGCTGAGAGCCTGAAGCAACAGCTCACGGAAGCCGGCGCAGAAGTTGAGGTCAAGTAAGAACTTGATCGCGCTTGCATCATAGCAGCACGGAGAGGCCCCAAGGCGGGCCTTTCCGGCTGTTCTGTGATCGAAGCCCTTCGGGGCCTACCAATACGCACTCCCTTGCCGTGATCCAGGTAAGGGCGTCCGGTCCGATCGAAATCAGGATCCGTCGTTCACACGGTCGTCTTCCGTTCTTCTTTATCCAGCACACATGGCCCAGGCGAAGACCAGTTCCAAGAAAAGCAAGCGAATCGATTTCGGCTCCAGCCCGCTCTCGATCGACTACCCCGATTTTCTCGATATCCAACTGAAGAGTTTTGAGGACTTCTTCCAGATCGAGACCCTCCCCGAACACCGCCAGAGCGAAGGTCTCTTCAAGGTGTTCAGCGAGAACTTCCCCATCACGGACACCCGCAACCAGTTCGTGTTGGAGTTCCTGGACTACTTCATCGATCCACCCCGCTACAGCATCGATGAGTGCATCGAGCGCGGCTTGACCTACAGCGTGCCACTGAAGGCCAAGCTGAAGCTGTACTGCACGGATCCCGAGCACGAGGACTTCGAGACCATCGTGCAGGACGTGTACTTGGGTCAGATCCCCTACATGACCCCTAAAGGATCGTTCGTAGTGAACGGAGCCGAGCGGGTGGTCGTGAGCCAGTTGCACCGCTCCCCGGGTGTGTTCTTCGGCCAAAGCCGACATGCCAACGGTACCAAGTTGTACAGCGCCCGTGTGATCCCGTTCAAGGGTTCATGGATCGAATTCGCGACGGACATCAACGGTGTCATGTATGCGTACATCGACCGGAAAAAGAAGCTACCTGTGACCACTTTGCTCCGTGCCATCGGCTACGAGAGCGACAAGGACATCCTCAACATCTTCGATCTCGCCGACGAGGTGAAGGTGACCAAGGCCAACATGAAAGAGGCTGTGGGCCGCAAGCTCGCTGCCCGTGTGTTGAAGAGCTGGGTGGAGGATTTCGTGGATGAGGATACCGGGGAAGTGGTGTCCATCGAACGGAACGAGGTGCTGATCGATCGCGAAACGATCATCGAAGATGTGCACGTGGACCAGATCGTGGAAAGCGGAGCCAAAACGATCATCCTGCACAAAGCCGGCATCAATGCTGCTGACTACGCGTTGATCTACAACACGTTGCAGAAGGATACTTCGAACTCCGAGAAGGAGGCTGTCGAGGTGATCTATCGCCAGTTGCGGAATGCAGAACCACCTGATCTGGAGACGGCTCGTGGTGTCATCGACAAACTGTTCTTCAGCGAGCAGCGCTATGACCTCGGTGAGGTTGGACGCTATCGGATCAACAAGAAGCTCGGTCTTCAAAGCGAACTGAGCGTGAGGGTGTTGACGAAGGAGGATATCATCTTCATCATCAAGTACCTGATCGAACTCGTGAACGTGAAGGCCGATGTAGATGACATCGACCACTTGAGCAACCGTCGTGTGCGTACCGTGGGTGAGCAGTTGCACGCCCAGTTCGGTGTGGGACTGGCCCGTATGGCCCGTACCATCCGCGAGCGCATGAACGTGCGTGACAACGAGGTGTTCACTCCGACCGACCTGATCAATGCAAAGACCCTGAGCTCGGTGATCAACTCGTTCTTCGGAACGAATCAGTTGAGCCAGTTCATGGACCAAACGAACCCGCTCAGCGAAATAACCCACAAGCGCCGCATGTCGGCGCTTGGACCCGGAGGTCTGAGCCGTGAGCGTGCTGGTTTCGAGGTGCGTGACGTTCACTACACCCACTACGGCCGCCTCTGCACCATCGAGACGCCTGAAGGACCGAACATCGGTCTGATCAGCAGCCTTTGCGTGTATAGCAAGATCAACAACCTGGGCTTCATCGAGACCCCTTACCGTGCCGTTAAGGAGGGTAAGGTGGACATGAAGGCCGAGGTGACCTACCTCAGCGCTGAGGAAGAGGACAACTTGATGATCGCGCAAGCGAACGCCAAGGTGAACGACAAGGGAGAATTCACCACCAGCCGTGTGAAAGCGCGTTTGATGGGTGACTTCCCAGTGGTGGAGCCGAAGGAGCTTCACTTGATGGACGTGGCACCGAACCAGATCGCGTCGATCGCGGCTTCGTTGATCCCGTTCTTGGAGCACAACGATGCCAACCGTGCCCTGATGGGATCGAACATGATGCGTCAAGCCGTGCCTTTGCTGCGGCCTGAAGCACCGATCGTCGGTACCGGTCTGGAAGAACTCGTTGCCCGCGACAGCCGCGTATTGTTGGTTGCCGAAGGAGACGGGGTGGTGAAGAGCGTGGACAGCGACCGTATCGTGGTCGAGTACAAGCGGACCGAAGATGAACGTACCGTGAGCTTCGATGGCGACGAGAAAGAATACAAGCTCACCAAGTTCCTGAAGACCAACCAGAGCACCTGCATGAACCTCCGCCCGATCGTGCGCAAAGGGGAAAAGGTGACGGAAGGCCAAACGCTTTGCGAAGGCTATGGCACCCAAGATGGGGAATTGGCCATCGGCCGGAACCTGCAAGTGGCGTTCATGCCATGGAAGGGGTACAACTTCGAGGATGCGATCGTGATCAGCGAGCGCGTGGCCAGTGAGGACATCTTCACCTCGATCCACATCGATGAGTACATCATGGAGGTGCGCGACACCAAGCGTGGCTTGGAGGAATTGACCGCCGATATCCCGAACGTTTCCGAGGAAGCGACCAAGGACCTTGACGAGCATGGCCTCATCCGCATCGGTGCCGAGATCAAGGAAGGTGATATCCTGATCGGTAAGATCACCCCGAAAGGCGAGACCGATCCTTCGCCAGAAGAGAAACTGCTCCGCGCCATCTTCGGCGATAAGGCCGGTGATGTGAAGGACGCTTCTTTGAAGGCTCCACCGAGCACCAAGGGCGTCGTGATCGACAAGAAGCTCTTCGCCCGTGCCGTGAAGGACAAGAAGGCCAAAGGCAACGAGAAGGGTGTGCTCGATCAGATCGACAAGGAGCAGGACAAGGAGCTCGGCACCTTGAAGAACGAATTGATCGACAAGATGATGAAGCTGTTGGGCACCCAGTCCAGCAACGGCGTCTTCAACAAATACAAGGAAGAGCAGATCAAGAAGGGCGTGAAGTTCAGCCCGAAGGTGCTCCAAGCTGTTGACTTCATCACTGTGGACCCCACCGAGTGGACCGCGGACAAGAAGACCAACGAGCTGGTTCGCCAATTGATCCACAACTACAACATCCGTCACAGCGACATCAGCGGTGTGTACAAGCGGAAGAAATTCCAAGTGAGCATCGGTGACGAATTGCCGACCGGTATCGTGAAACTGGCCAAGGTGTATGTTGCTGCGAAGCGTAAGCTGACCGTAGGCGACAAGATGGCGGGCCGCCACGGTAACAAGGGTATCGTTGCCAAGATCGTTCGCGATGCGGATATGCCGTTCCTCGATGACGGAACGCCAGTGGACATCGTCCTGAACCCGTTGGGTGTACCAAGCCGGATGAACCTGGGTCAGATCTACGAAACCGTTCTTGGATGGGCTGGTAAGAACCTGGGTCGCAAGTACGCAACGCCGATCTTCGACGGTGCAACGCACGATCAGATCAATGCCGAGACCGATGAGGCCGGTGTACCGCGCAACGGTAAGACCTACCTCACCGATGGTGGCACGGGTGTTCGCTTCGACCAACCTGCTACGGTGGGCGTGATCTACATGATCAAGCTCGCGCACATGGTGGACGATAAGATGCACGCTCGTTCTATCGGACCGTACAGCTTGATCACCCAGCAGCCGTTGGGAGGTAAGGCGCAGTTCGGTGGTCAGCGCTTCGGTGAAATGGAAGTGTGGGCGTTGGAGGCTTTCGGTGCCGCCAACATCCTGCAGGAGATCCTCACCGTGAAGAGCGATGACGTGATCGGCCGCGCCAAGGCCTACGAGGCCATCGTGAAGGGCGAGCCACTCCCACAGCCAGGCATTCCGGAATCGTTCAACGTGTTGCTCCACGAACTCCGTGGCTTGGCACTGAACGTTTCACTCGAGTGATCCGCGGGTAGTAGAATTTGAACGTCGAACGGAAGCAAGCAACGCGAGAACATGAAGAAGGAAGTAAAGCTGAACAGCAACTTCAATAAGATCGTCATCAGCCTGGCCAGCCCCGAGCAGATCCTCGAGCGCAGCCATGGCGAGGTGATCAAGCCGGAGACGATCAACTACCGGACGTACAAGCCGGAGCGTGATGGCCTCTTCTGCGAGCGCATTTTCGGTCCTGTGAAGGATTTCGAATGCCACTGCGGAAAGTACAAGCGCATCCGATACAAAGGGATCGTTTGCGATCGTTGCGGAGTGGAAGTGACCGAGAAGAAGGTGCGTCGCGAGCGCATGGGTCACATCCAGTTGGTGGTGCCTGTGGCCCACATCTGGTATTTCCGCAGCCTCCCGAACAAGATCGGTTACCTGTTGGGCCTCCCCACCAAGAAGCTCGATCAGATCATCTATTACGAGCGTTACGTGGTGATCCAGGCCGGTACTGCCATGAACAAGGAAGGCGTCGCTGTTCAACACCTCGACTTCCTCACGGAAGAAGAGTATTTGGACATCCTCGAGACCTTGGGCAAGGAGAACCAGCACTTGGATGAAAGTGATCCGAACAAGTTCATCGCGAAAATGGGGGCCGATGCCCTGCATGATCTGCTGAAGCGTTTGGACCTCGACACCTTGAGCTACGACCTGCGCCACAAAGCGAACACCGAGACCAGCCAGCAGCGGAAGAACGAAGCATTGAAACGACTGAATGTCGTGGAAGCTTTCCGCGATGCGATCAGCCGCCGGAGCAACAACCCGGAGTGGATGATCGTGAAGGTGGTTCCTGTTATCCCACCCGAACTGCGCCCATTGGTCCCCTTGGATGGTGGCCGTTTCGCAACCTCCGATCTGAATGATCTTTACCGTCGTGTGATCATCCGCAACAACCGCTTGAAGCGATTGATGGAGATCAAAGCGCCGGAAGTGATCCTGCGTAACGAGAAGCGCATGTTGCAAGAGGCCGTTGATAGCCTCTTCGACAACAGCCGGAAGAGCAGCGCTGTGAAGAGCGAGAGCAACCGCCCGCTGAAGTCCTTGAGCGATTCACTGAAGGGCAAGCAAGGCCGCTTCCGTCAGAACCTGCTCGGTAAGCGTGTGGACTACAGCGCACGTTCCGTGATCGTTGTCGGACCTGAGCTGAAATTGCACGAGTGCGGTCTGCCGAAGGACATGGCCGCTGAGCTCTTCAAGCCGTTCATCATCCGCAAACTTATCGAGCGCGGCATCGTGAAGACGGTGAAGAGCGCCAAGAAGATCGTGGACAAGAAGGAACCTGTGGTGTGGGATATCCTCGAGAACGTATTGCGTGGCCACCCTGTGCTACTCAACCGTGCACCGACCCTTCACCGCCTCGGTATCCAAGCTTTCCAACCAAAGCTGATCGAGGGCAAGGCGATCCAGTTGCACCCTCTGGTTTGTACGGCGTTCAACGCTGACTTCGATGGTGACCAGATGGCTGTGCACGTGCCCTTGGGCAACGCCGCGATCCTGGAGGCGCAGCTGTTGATGCTCGCCAGCCACAACATCTTGAACCCTGCGAACGGTGCACCTATTGCGGTACCGAGCCAGGACATGGTGTTGGGCCTTTACTACATCACCAAAGGCCGCAAGACCGATGCAGAGCGCACCATGAAAGGTGAGGGCCGCACGTTCTACAGCCCGGAGGAAGTGATCATCGCATTCAATGAGGGTCAGTTGGATCTGCACACGCATGTCAAATTGCGTTGGGCCGATATCAATGGCAAGACCAGCATCATCGAAACAACCTGTGGCCGTACCCTCTTCAACGAGGTGGTGCCGAAGGAAGTGGGCTTCATCAATGAGGTGTTGACCAAGAAAGCGCTGCGTGACATCATCGGACTGGTGACCAAGGAAACAGGTACGGCACGCGCCGCCCAGTTCTTGGACGACATCAAGGACCTCGGATTCATGAGTGCGTTCCGTGGTGGTTTGAGCTTCAACTTGGACGACGTGGTCATTCCGCCAGCAAAGGACAAGCTGGTGAAGGCCGCGCAGACCGAAGTGGACGAAGTGACGGGCAACTACAACATGGGCCTGATCACCAACAACGAGCGTTACAACCAGACCATCGACATCTGGACACACACCAACAGCAAGGTGACCTTCACCTTGATGGAGCAGATCAAGAACGACCGCCAAGGCTTCAACTCCATCTACATGATGATGGATTCGGGTGCTCGTGGTTCCAAGGAGCAGATCCGTCAGTTGAGCGGTATGCGTGGTCTGATGGCCAAGCCCCAGAAGAGCGGCGGCGGCGGCGGTCAGGACATCATCGAGAACCCGATCCTCTCCAACTTCAAAGAAGGATTGTCCATTCTTGAGTACTTCATCTCCACCCACGGTGCCCGTAAGGGTCTTGCGGATACGGCGTTGAAGACAGCGGATGCGGGTTACCTCACACGTCGACTCGTGGACGTTGCCCAGGACGTGGTGATCACCACCGAGGACTGTGGTACCCTGCGTGGATTGATCGCGACCGCGCTGAAGAAGAACGAAGAGATCGTGGAGAGCCTCTACGACCGTGTGCTCGGCCGTACGGCTGTGCACGATGTGTACCATCCACAGACCGGCGATCTGCTGGTTGCGAGCGGAGACAACATCAACGAGGATACCGCCAAGGCGATCGCGAACAGCCCGATCGAAGAAGTGGAGATCCGCAGCGTACTCACCTGCGAGCAGAAGCAGGGCGTGTGCGTGAAGTGCTACGGACGTAACCTCGCCACAGGCCGTCTGGTGCAGATGGGCGAAGCAGTCGGTGTGATCGCAGCGCAATCCATCGGTGAGCCAGGTACACAGCTTACCCTCCGGACCTTCCACGTGGGTGGTGTGGCCGGTAAGATCACCGAAGAGAACGAGATCCGCGCGAAGTACGATGGAGTTCTCGAGATCGATGAACTGCGTACCGTGAAGAAGAAGGATCGCAAAGGCGAGGATGCCGAAGTGGTGATCAGTCGTAGCACGGAGATGCGCATCGTTGACGGCAACACGGGTATCGTGCTCACCACGAGCAACATCCCGTACGGCGCCATGATGTACAACAAGGCGGGTAAGAAGATCAAGAAGAACGATCTCATCTGCACTTGGGATCCTTACAACGCGGTGATCATCTCCGAAATGGCCGGTAAGGTCGAATTCGAGAGCATCGAAGAGAATGCGACCTACCGTGAAGAGATCGACGAACAGACCGGTTTCGCCGAGAAGGTGATCGTGGAGAGCCGCGACAAGCGGAAGAATCCGACCATCAAGATCATGGATCCGAAAGGCAAGGAAGAGCTGAAGAGCTACAGCCTGCCTGTTGGAGCGCACATCATCGTGGAGGACGGTAAGAAGATCGAAGCGGGCGATGTCATGGTGAAGATCCCCCGTAGCTCCGGCAAGGGTGGTGACATCACCGGTGGTCTGCCCCGCGTTACCGAATTGTTCGAAGCACGTAACCCGAGCAATCCCGCTGTGGTCAGTGAGATCGACGGTATCATCTCCTACGGCAAGATCAAGCGTGGTAACCGCGAGATCATCGTGGAAAGCCGCACTGGGGAGAAGAAGTTCTACTTGGTGCCTTTGAGCAAGCACATCCTCGTGCAGGAGAACGACTTCATCAAGGCCGGTCAGCCGCTGAGCGATGGTAGCATCGCCCCAGGTGACATCCTCGATATCCAAGGTCCGACACGTGTGCAGGAATACCTCGTGGACGAAGTCCAAGAGGTGTACCGTATGCAGGGTGTGAAGATCAACGACAAGCACTTCGAAGTGATCGTGCGTCAGATGATGCGCAAAGTGGAGATCGAGGACCCAGGTGATACCAAGTTCCTCGAGCGCCAGAGCGTGAACAAGACGGAGTTCATGGAGGAGAATGATCAGGTTTACGACAAGATGGTGATCACCGAGTCCGGTGACAGCGCCACCTTGAAAGTGGGCCAGATCGTGACCATGCGCAAACTTCGTGATGAGAACAGCGGCCTGAAGCGCAAGGATGCCAAGCTCGCGGAGGCGCGCACGGCGAATCCGGCGACTGCTCGCACCATGCTGCAAGGGATCACCCGTGCATCGTTGCAGACCGAGAGCTTCATCTCAGCGGCTTCCTTCCAGGAGACCACCAAGGTGTTGAACGAGGCTGCCGTGAGCGCGAAAGAGGATCACTTGAACGGCCTGAAGGAGAACGTGATCGTTGGTCACTTGATCCCTGCAGGTACCGGAGCGCGTTCGTACCAGAACATCATTGTAGCGAACAAGGACGAATACCAGCGTATGCTCGCGGAGAACGTTGAGACCGAAGAGGTGAACGATTGAAACCGGGTGTTGGAACGTGAATAGAAGCGGCGAGTACATCTTCGGGTGCTACTCGCCGTTTCGGTTCCAAGCTCATAGAACCCCTACAAAATGGCAGACCAGAAGGATCAACCCCGCCCGAACCAGTTGAACATCGAGATCAGCGAAGAGGTAGCGGACGGTATCTACAGCAACCTCGCGATCATCACCCACAGCAATTCGGAGTTCGTGCTGGACTTCGTACGCGTGATGCCCGGTGTACCCAAAGCCAAGGTGCGCGCCCGTGTGCTCTTGACACCGCAACACGCCAAGCGCCTCATGCGCGCTTTGGCCGACAATATCCAGAAGTTCGAGAGCGTGCACGGAAGCATCCACGAATCGGAGATGCCCGAGATCCCGATGAATTTCGGTGGACCTACCGCGCAGGCTTGAACGTTTTCATACCACAAAAGGGAAAGCCCTCCGGATCGGAGGGCTTTTCGCATTCCATGAAGTCATTCATAACGAACGTCCCGGGACTGACCGGAATGCGATCCGGTCCGGATCACAATCGTAGCCCTTTCATCCGCTCGACAACACTCTCATCGGCACAAACCTCTTTCAACCGGCGATCGACGTGGCGTTCGTATCCTTCCGAGGTATAGCCGTGCTTGATCATGTGCAGGTCCAAGAGCAATTCATCCACGGTGGTCCAATCTGCACCGATCAACCGGCGATCGGCAGCCGATAACCTGTCCGGATCACCGGCGGCAGCTTCGTACACATCAAGGAAGGCGTGGTGGATCATCGTTTCAATCCTGCGCTTTCTGGTTGAAGAGAATGTACCCGAAGTTCAGGCTCCAGGCCCACGGCTCCTTCAGCCCGTCGAAATAGCTGAGGTTGAACCAGACCGGACCGAGCGGGCTTTGGTAGATCAACGATCCCGAACCGAGGTAATAGCGTTGCGTGAAGGCTGCAGCGCGCAACGGTTCATTGTCCTCACCTCGAACAAAGGGTTCGTAGGGCTGGAACACGAAAGCTTCCAGCCGCAGATCGAACTTCTCGCGTGCTACTGCGATGATCGCCCGAACGCCACCAGCAACGTACTTCGGTGATCGGAACTGCTCCATGTAATACGTACGGCTTTCCGGTGTCGGTTGGAACGCCGGGGATCGGATGATGCTGGCCGTGTAATTCTGGAAGGTTGGCATGGTGCTGAAGACCCCTTCCGCCAAGACCCCGAAGCGCAATACCCCACGCGGAAGGAAGTACTGATCCAAGGTGACTTTCGCGTTAGCCCAGTCATGGTGTTCCCGGTAATCGATGTCCTTGTTGATCCGCGTAGAGCCCGGATCCGTTAGTTCATCGCCTGTCACGTAACGCAACGAAGCCTTCAACGAGCCGCCGGTATTCGGATGCTGCTTGCGGTTGAGCGAGTTCCGCTCGGTCATCAAGCCGGTGGTGAAGTGCCGGAACGTCGTCGCATCCGCCGTATCCTGACCGGTGAAATCCGGACTCTGGTAGTACTTGTCCAAGGTTTCCGCCAATTTGACGTCCAGTCGCAGCAGTCCTTTGTTGCCCAAACCCATTCCCACGTTCACGCCTCCGAACGCTTCACGGGTCACGATGAAGGATGGTTTCACTTCATCGAAGAAGGTGCTGAAGCTGCGGAAGTAATCCCAACGGTGCAGGGTGAACTGCGGTTCCAAATAGATAGGAGCCTTAGTGGACAGGTAAGCCCGCAGGCTGAGCTGACCTGCTGCGTAGAACTTCCCGAAATAGGAAAGCGCTTCCACGTGCGCCGAGGATCGACCGAACAAGTTGTAGCGCAGGCCGATCATACCTGTATTGATCGGACGAGAAGAGAACATGCCACCGAAGCGGACCATCAGGTCCTTCTCCGTTTTGGCATACAGGTCCAGATCGAAGCGCTGCATTTCCGGCTTCCAGGTCGCTTTCGGATAGAGCATGGCGATGTTGCGATCCGCGATCAATCGGAAGTACTTCGGCTTCAAGAGTTCGGGAGTGAGCAAGCCAACTCCGCGGTCCAAGCTCTGCTCCACGTAACGCGTTTGGGATCGGGTCAATCCATGGATCCGCAGTTCATCGAAGATCATCGGAGGCCGCTGCGAACGGAATGCCTTGCGTTTGGCGGCGAGCTCTTCACGTGGTACCCTTCGCTTCACTTGAGCAAGGATCTCCGGCATGCGTGCCATGGCTGCTGCATAGCCATCGGCAATGGGCAGTGCGGGGTCGCTGAAATCGAAGAGCGAGGTAGCCGTTCTCGGCTCGATGATCACGCCGTGCTCGCACTCGATCGAATAGTCCGTGCGCTCTTGCATCATGGCGCGCAACTGGCTGACCAGGTCATCTTCACTGGGCGGTGGAGAGTTGTACGAGACGTTGCTGCCGACGATGAAATCCGGCAGGAAATCGTTGTACATCACGTCACTCGGGAAGTTGTTATACAGGCCGCCATCCATCATCAAATGACCATCTACTCGAATGGGCTTGAAGTAGAACGGATAGCTCATGCTCGCTCGCACGGCCTGGGCTAGATCGCCTTTGCTGAAGACCACCGAGCGCTGATCGGTGATGTCCGAAGCCACGCAGCGGTACGGCACGAAAAGGCTATCCATGTTCCCATTGCACAACGCCGTGACCGGCCCGTAACTGCGCATCTGCTCGAAGTCGATGAGGGCAGGACTGCGGAGGTTGGTGGGCAACGAAGTGGTCAGGGCGGTATCCAGGTCCAGCTTCAGGCTGATCAGCGAAGCATCGATCTGATCCTGCTTGAAGAAGTATTGATAGCGCGGTTCGATGCCGCCTTCGGCCATGACCCGGAATTGTTCTGTGCGGAACAAGGAATCGATCTCCCACGGTGACCATCCAGAGGAGTACAGAGCACCGATCAAGGCACCCATACTGCTGCCCGTGATGTAGTCGATGGGGATCTCGTTCTCCTCCAACGCCTTCATGACGCCGATATGCGTGAGGCCTACGGCACCGCCACCGCTGAGCACCAGACCCACGCGCTGTGCCAGGCCTGCCGAGAGGCTGAGGCAAAGTAGCATGGAGAGGATGGATCGGGACATGGGCAGTAGGCAAGGCAAAAGTAGCCGCATCGGCCACCCAGCGCCCCCGCTCAAACGATGGACAGACCGTTGAAGTATCCCGGGGCCTTCAACAAGCGACTGCCATACCAGCTGAAGAGTTCGCCATCCACCAGCCGAACCGGTGTCCCCGGCAGGATCATGTTGATCTCGGCGATGTGCTTTTCCTGGAACGGGTAGGGCTCGGAGGAGAGCAGTACAACCTCCGGATCGGCTTCGGCCAAACCTTGCGCACTGAACTCCGGATAGCGCGCGTCTCCCTCGTCGAATACGTTCACCAGACCGCATCGTTGCAGCATATCATCCACGAAGGTGCCATGACCTGCGGCCATGAAGGGTTCCCGCCAGATCAGATAGGCCACGGTCCTTGGCTCTTCACGCTTGCCGAGACCTTCGAACGCAGCATCGATGCCCTTCGTCAAGCTTGCTGCCTTCTCTTGCGTCCCGGTCAATGCGCCGATGCCTTCGATCATCTCCAGTGCACCCGGCAGGTCGCGCACATCGCTCATCCAGACCGGGAATTCTGCGGACAGTGCTTCGATGTCGCTGCGATCGTTCTCCTCCTTGTTGCCGATGATCAGGTCGGGCTTCAAAGCACGCACTTTCTCCATGTCCACCTTCTTGGTTCCGCCTACTCGGTGCTTGGTCTTGAACCACGTTTCCGGATGGATGCAGAATTTGGTGATGCCTACGACGCGCTCGCCAAGGCCGAGGTCATAGAGGAGTTCGGTTTTGGAGGGGACCAGGGAGACGATGCGCTGCGGGGCGGAAGGCACTGGGACCTGGCGGCCCATCTGGTCAACGCTTTCCATGTTGCTCTGGTCAATGGGCGATCTCGAAGATGACGTAAATAAGGAAGAACGCTGCTAGAAGGACAGCGGGCCCGATCAGTAGATTGCTCCAATAGAAGTAGTCGTCCTTTGGTCCATTCCGCGCACGGCTAAATGCCCTGCGTGCGAAGTCTCCGACCCAATAGAAAAGGTTCAGGAGGTCTTCCATGACCTCCTATTTCAGCTTCCCAATGATATCCTGCTTTGTCAGGATCCCATAACCATTCACCTGTTCCACAAGAACCGCAGGACTTCCGTTGCCTAGACGCTTCGCCACTTCTTCCAAGGTTGCGTCCAATCCGACAACGGGCAGGGCAGGACCCATGACCACACGCGCCTTTTGGTGGCGCACTTCGGCATCTTCGAGGATCGCATCGAACAGGCGAGCATCGGTGATGGTTCCAACCGGTTTGCCACCTTCGAATACGGGCAATTGATCGATGTTGTGCGCCCGCATTTTGTCGATGGCATTGAGCACTGGTTCGTCGGCTTCTACGCTCAGCAACTGAAGGTCCTTGCCTTTGAGGAGATCACCAGCTGTCGGCTTTTCTTCCACGAGGAAACCACGTTCGCGCATCCAATCGTCGTTGAACATCTTGCCCACGTAGCGCGTGCCGTGGTCGTGGAAGATCACCACCACCGTTTCGCCTTTCTTGAAGTTGTCCTTCAGTTGCAGCAAGCCCGCCATGGCGCTCCCCGCGCTGTTGCCTACGAAGATCCCTTCGTCCTTCACGATCTTCCGGGTGAAGATGGCGGCGTCGCGATCGGTCACCTTTTCGAAGTGGTCGATCAGGTCCATGTCCACGTTGGCGGGTACGAAATCCTCGCCGATGCCTTCGGTGATGTAGGGGTAGATCTCGTTCTTATCGAAGATGCCGGTCTCCTTCAGCTTTTTGAATACCGAGCCGTAGGTGTCGATGCCCCAGACCTTCAAGTTGGGGTTCTTCTCCTTCAGGTATTTCGCGGTGCCGCTGATGGTGCCGCCCGTGCCAACGCCTACGACGAGGTGGTCCACTTTGCCGTCGGTCTGGTCCCAGATCTCAGGTCCGGTGCTTTCGTAGTGGGCCTGTGCGTTACTTGGATTGTCGTACTGGTTGGCCTTCCAGCTATTCGGTGTCTCATTCACCAAACGCGACGATACGGAATAGTAGGAGCGGGGATCTTCCGGATCCACATTGGTGGGGCACACGATCACCTCGGCACCGAAGGCGCGCAGGATGTCCACCTTCTCCCGGCTTTGCTTGTCCGTAGTGGTGAAGATGCACTTATACCCTTTGATGATGGCCGCGATCGCGAGGCCCATGCCCGTGTTGCCGCTCGTGCCTTCGATGATGGTATAGCCGGGCTTCAGTAGGCCCGCTTTCTCCGCATCCTCCACCATCTTGATGGCCATGCGGTCCTTGATCGAGTTGCCAGGGTTGAAGGTTTCGACCTTGGCGAGTACGGTGGCAGCTACGTCCTTGGTGATCTTGTTGAGGCGCACCATGGGCGTGTTGCCGATGGTGGTGAGGATGTTGTCGTGGATCTTCATGTCAGGTTGCAGGCCTTGCCCGGTGCGCAAATGTACCTCGGTGCTTTCGGACCGGCGGCCGGTCGTCAATCGAACCGAATGGCCTTGGCCGGCGCAATGCGCGTGACCAACATGCTCGGGATCAGCAGTGCGAGCACGCAAATGAGCATGGTGCCGACGTTCAGCAGCAGGATCGGCATCCATTCCAACTGGACCGGCACGGCATCCACATAGTAGCTCTGTACCGGAAGTCGCACGATCCCGAATTGCTGTTGGAGCAAGCAGAGGCCGATGCCCAGCAGGTCCCCGAGGATGATGCCGATGCCAAGGATGTAGGCCGCATCGATCAAGAAGATCCTGCGGATGGCACCGCTGCTGCTGCCGAGTGCTTTCAATACGCCGATCATGGGTGTACGTTCCAGGATGATGATGAGCAGCGCCGAGGTCATGTTGATGATGGCCACGATGATCATGAGCAGGATGATGACCATGACGTTCGTGTCCAGCAGTTCCAGCCAAGCGAAGATCTCCGGGAAGCGATCACGCACGCTCAACGACCGCAAGCCGATGTCCAAGTAACGGCGATAGACAAGGTCGTCCATGGCCATAAGATCTTCGAAGTGATCCAACTCTACTTCAAAACCACCGCAATACTTGGTGTGGCTGCCACCACTACCACCTCGTAATACAGCCATGGCTTCCCCCTTTTCAGACGCTCCGGTGAAGGTCAGGTGCACCCATGCGGTATCCGGAATGGTGTGGTCTGCATCGCTGACGATCACGGTGATCGTTGTGTCGCCATTCGGGCGAAAAAGGTGTGGTCCTTTGCCGCGCACATCGGATCCCGGCCACGTGTAGGTGTAGATACGATCGCCGCCATACGCCATCGCCTCCACGCTCGCGAAGCCATTTTCGTCCGGATCACCCACAAGGATCTCGGCTTTCAAGCCCCACTGCGCGAACCGCTGCAGATGGTCGATATCGACGTAGACCAACTGATGGTCCAACTGCTCCAAGCCGGTCTCATACAAGCCGCTCACCCTGAATTTACGTGGCCTGATGTCATCACGACCTTTCACGAGGTAGACCGTGATCGTATCGTCCACGCCGATCAGTAAGCGCTCGCCGAGGTATTTGGAGAGCAGCAGGTCGATCGGGCGTGTCGTGTCTCCGATCGCAGGGACTGATCCAGCAACCAGATGTTGCGCCAAGAAGCTCCAGTCGTGATCAGCACCAACGCCTTTCAGCACCACACCCTCGATGTCCTGTTCCGTTTCGATGATGCCCGGTCGCGTGGCGTAGACCTGGATATGCGCGATCCCAGGCACCGTATCCAGCGACGGATAGAACGGTTGACCGATCACGATGCGTGGCGTCTCCTTCGGGTCCACTTGTCGGATGGCCGTGATCTGGAGGTGCCCGCCCGCGCCGGTTACCTTCGTCCGCACTTCACGTTGGAAGCCCGTGGTGATGCCCACGGTGACGATCATGACCGCCATACCGATGACGATGCCCAATACCGCAATGCTCACGATCGGCCGCGAAAAGCGTTCAGCCCGGTCCTTGTCGACAAGGATGCGACGTGCGATGAAATGCGATAGGTTCAAACAGTTGCCGATTGGACAGGCTGCGGCGAAGATAGGAGCGACCCTCTGGGCGGCCTTACTGCTTTCCGCATGCGGTCACACCCAGTCCCCGAAGGTGCGAACGATCGGGGCATCCGTGATCCAAGTGGGCGCTGATCGAACTGGTGAATACCTGCCCCTCTTGAATGGGAAGCGCGTCGCTGTGGTCACCAACCAGACCGGCCGCATCGGGAATGCACATCTCGTGGATTCGCTGCTCACTTTGAAGGTGAACATCGTGAAGGTCTTCGGGCCGGAGCATGGCTTTCGGGGAGAAGCGCCGGATGGTGAGCATGTTAAGAACGAGGTGGATGAGCGCTCGGGTCTGCCGTTGATCTCGCTCTATGGATCGAACAAGAAGCCCGAATCGGAACAGGTGAAGGATGTGGATGTGCTGCTCTTCGATATCCAGGATGTGGGTGTTCGATTCTACACCTTCATCAGCACCCTGCATCTCGTGATGGAGGCGGCGGCTGAGAATGGGAAGGAGGTGATCGTGCTGGACCGCCCCAACCCGAATGGATTCTATGTGGATGGGCCGGTCTTGGATCTGGCGTACGCTTCCTTCGTCGGCATGCATTCCATTCCGCTCGTGCACGGTTTGACGATCGGTGAACTGGCCGGAATGATCAATGGAGAGGGGTGGTTGAAGGGTGGGGTGCAGTGCAACTTGACCGTGGTCCCGTGCCAGGGATATGATCACGCTACGCTGTATTCACTTCCGGTTCGCCCTTCGCCGAACCTGCCGAACGATGCCGCCGTACTTCTGTATCCTTCTCTGGGCCTCTTCGAGGGAACGATCGTCAGTGTAGGGAGAGGCACGGAGTTTCCCTTCCAATGCATTGGTTATCCGGGTTGTCCGATCGGTGAGTTCGAATTCACCCCGCATTCCACGTCGGCCTCCAAGACACCACCACACAAGGATCTGTTGTTCACCGGTTTCGACTTGCGCGAATACGGTCGGATTCAAGCCCGGTTGGATCGGAGGATCGAACTGGATTGGCTGATCGAGATGTTTGTCAAAGCACCTGATAAGGCCTTTTTCTTCACGCCCTATTTCGACAAGTTGGCGGGCACCGCGGAGTTGAAGAAGCAGATCATCGCCGGGGCGGATGAGTTAGCGATCCGTACTTCTTGGGAGAATGGCTTGAAGGCTTTCCTTCCGATCCGAGCGAAGTATCTGTTGTATCCGGACTTCGATCATTGAACGTGCATCGAACGAGAAACCCCGCTCACCTTTCGATGAACGGGGCTTCTCTTGGTCGGTCGTGGTAGTTACTTCTGGATCACCAGTCGTTCGGTGTAGGTCTTGCTACCGGAGGTGACATTCACTAGGTACATACCGCTGTTCAGGTCACCGTTCAGATCGAGTGTGGTCTTTACGAAGCCTTCGTTCACGGCGATGGTGCGAGCCACAACGCGCTTTCCGGTGAGGTCATAGATGTCCACGCTAACGGTATTCACGTTGCTCTCCACGGAGCTCAGGTTGATGAACAGTTGCTCGCCACGGTTCGGGTTCGGGTACATGGTGAGGTCGCCGTTCGTTTGCTGCGCCATGCTGCTGCTCGATCCTTGCAACGAACCAGGGCAGTAGGTGCTGGAACTGATGTTCACCATGCACACCTTACCCCATGGTGTCGGGTTCGGATCGCACTCAGCTTCCGCATTCGCGATGTTCCAGGTCAAGCCACCATCGAGGCTGGCACGTACATCCACCTCGTATTGGGTATTGCACTTGAGCTTGTCACCGGTCGCCCAGTTCAAGTAAAGAGTTGGGCTGGTCTGCATTGGGCGTACGATGCAAGAACCGGGGTTCGGTACCTCGCCAGGCAGGCGGAAGCGGAACTGGTAGCGCACGTTGCCGCTGCTCACAGCAGGAACAGGTTGCGGCGGGTTCACCGTGATCCGGTTGGCAGCGCTGTTGCTGCCGCCGAACACTTTCGTTACGCCACAGCTGAAGTCGTTGCTCAGCGGGTTGTCCTGCAATTTCACTAATGGAGCAGCGGCACGGACCGCGTCGATCTTGAAGAGACATGCAGGACCGAATGGTTGATCCACGCCGGCTACACGGCCGCGGATACGCACGTTCAGCAGAATGTCGCTTGGAATGTGCGGAGTCGTCATGGTATTCGACCAACCGTTCACACGGAAGTGGTTGGCCCGCAATGCACCCGATCCGAAGCCGTCGCTCGTTGCGTGGTTGCGGAAGCGACGATAGCTATAGGTTCCATTCGGATCGAAGAACCAGAACTGGTAGCCACTCGTGGTGTTGGTGATGCCATATTGAGCGCTCACGGCCGTGTTCTCTGTGGCAACGATGAATTTGTCATTCACCCAATCCATCTTATCGCAACTGCTGAAGATCGGACGGTCGCTTCCAACGGGTACACAGAATGCGCCATCGCCATAGGTCGATGATAAAGCACTGGTCGATCCGCTGGTGAAGTTGCCGAGGTTGTCGATGATACGACTTCCGGTCGGTCCGCTTTCACGCAGTTGATAGCCACCGGTGATGCCACCGCTTACGAAACCATCTCCACCGCTATCGTTCACACGCAGTCGGTAGCAACCAACGGGCAAGCAGCAGTTATCGGTTATCGGGCTCGTGATGCCATTGATCGGAATGCTGAACTGGCAAACAACCTGGTTGGTGCCTTGCAACAGGATCTGCCAAGAAGCTTGACTGCTCAACGCATCGGTGCGTAGCTCCATGGTCACTGTTTCGGTGCATGGAACGGCAACACACTGGCAACTGCCATTGATCTGACCGAAGAGGAACGGACCAGAGCCGTTGTTCACGTCGCAGTAATCGCCTTGGAGTCCAACGATATTCGGGCAGTTGTCACCGTTGTTCGTCACACCGCACGCGGCAGGTGCTCCGGCCCCGTAGCCATCACCATCGGTGTCAGCATAGAGGATCTGGGTGTCGTTGCAATCGGTGTTATTCGGAACACCGCATGCGACCGGTACTCCTGTTCCGTAGCCATCACCATCGCCATCCACATACAGGAATTGCATATCGTCACAATCACTGTTGTCCGCTATGCCGCATGGCGCGTTGGCTGCAGCCCCGAATCCATCACCGTCCACGTCGGCGTGAAGGATCGCGGAATCATTGCAATCACTGTTGTTCGCCACACCACATGGGGTAGGGGCGCCTGCTCCGAATCCGTCGCCATCTGCGTCGGCGTAAGTGATCTGGCTGTCGTTGCAATCGGTGTTGTTGGCCACATACCCTACAGGAGGCGAGCAAGCCATAAGCACATCGCCGACGTCGCCGAAACCATCGCCATCATCATCTGCATACCATGCGGTAGCCATGTTCTCGGAGACGACCACATCGGCGGTGGCGTTCGTGCAAGGTGCTGCTGTAACCGTGTAGGTATAAGTACCAGGATCCATTGTCAAAGGGTCGTACAGCCCGCTGATCACCGCACTCGGACCGGACCACGTGCCACCAACGTCAGGTGAGCCGCCCAATTGGGAGAGAAGACCGATCGCAGCACCGTTGCTGCAGATGGCCATGGTGCCATTGCTTCCGGCATCAGGAAGCGCTACTGCTGTGACAACCACCGTACCTTGACTTGTGCACCCGTTCGCGTTGTGCGACACAGTTACCGTATAGGATTGGTCACTTGTTGGTGAAGCTGTTACACTAGGACCTGTTGTACTGCTCAACGCGACATTGGGGCTCCAGGTGTAGGATACGGTCGCGGGTATCGTGAAGGTGATGCTCCAACTTCCGATGGAACCAGCATCTCCAGTTTCATCATCACGGATCAAGAGTTTCCATACGCCATTCACGTTCCCAGTGAACATGGACAAAGCAGGGCTAGGTTGAGTTAATCCCCCTGGACCCGGTGCTGACCATGTTTCATCGCCTGTGCCGGTGTAGTTCGATGGGCTGTAAGTTCCGCTCGGGTTGGTGACAGCGTCCTGAAGTGACACTTCTCCGTCCTTGAAGGTGTATGTAAGGCCCGTGATGTTATCTCCTGCTCCAGCATCAGACATCAAGATCACGTTCGTGCCAGTTGGAGACTGAAGTAGAATGTCCAGGTCATCCGGAAAGGTGTGCGTAATGCCGTTGATCGTTACGGATTCAACGGTGACTCCAGTGGTCGGTAAGCCGCTCACGCTGATGTTCCAAGGATAGATAGAGGCATTTTGGGCCGCTCCAGTGGTTGTCGTAGCTGGTCCGCCTGTACTGTTGAACGGTGAGGAGGACAGCGTTGCGTTCGTGCTAGAGGCTGCACCCAGCACAGTGGACGAACCAGAACAAGTGGTGACACTCGTCGGGCTCATCACCGGGGCCGTAGGCGCCTCATCAACAGTCACGGTCACTGTGGCAGACCCCGTGATCGAGCATCCCGTATTCGTACCGGTAAGAGTATAGGTCGTGGTCGTGGTCGGGTTGGCCGTAACTACTGCACCGCTAGTTCCACTAAGACCAATAGCTGGAGACCAAGTGTATCCAGCACTTGCACCAGAGGCTGTTAGCACTATGCTTGAACCACTACAGATCGATGGGGCGCTTGGCAGAACGGACACAATGGGTCCGCTGCAGGGTGTATAGGTCAGGATAACGCGGCCATTGGCACCGGCACCACCATTCACAGTGATACAGCAGCCGCGCTCTGCGCCACCACCACCACCACCAGGAACACTACCCGCATCGCCAGCGTCAAATGTTCCATTTCCGCCATCTCCACCATCCCCACCCCCAGCTGGTGCATTACCACCGGATTGGTTACTGCCATTGGCGCCGTTCGTTGCGGTACCGGCTGAGGATCCTCCTCCGCCACCCGTACTGCCAGGTGCATTCGCGCCATTTCCACCACTGAATTTCACCGTTCCGATAGAAGCTCCGGCGCTACCGCCATTGGCTCCGCTGGAACTATTGTTGCCAGCCGATGCACCACCTTTGGCCATGACCGTGGTGGCGGTGCCGAACCAAGAGTCTTCACCTGGGTCGGTATCAGAGCTACCACTACCCACCGTAACCGTATACGAATTTCCTTCAATGACCGAGATCACCGAGCGTGAATAGGCACCTCCTCCACCTCCACCGCCTCTTCCATTGTTCGTGCGCATCCCACCGCGGCCACCTGCACCCCAGCATTCAACGGTCACCTGGCTTACACCCGCAGGTACCGTGAACGTGCCAGAGCTTGTAAATGTGCTCACAACTTGAGCTTCGGCGATCTGCGCCAAGAACAGACCAGCCACTAACAGGATCCGCGAACAGATACTGCTTAGTAACGATTGATGAGGAGAGTGCTTCATGTAACTTGTTTTTCGTGTTTCTGAATGCAATTTGAGAGAAGTGACATTCATTTGTCAAGCCCTTTATGTCGTCCAAGTTCAAAATACATCCCATGAATGTCTAAATATCGTCGACCAATATCGTTCAAGTGCGAATTGACCATTGGGCGAAAGAAGTGGGGTATTGTAGGGCTAATGTTCTGAATATCAAGTAGATATACCTGAATCCGGTCAACTTGTCGGAGTTTGTCCGGTATGCATGGATGAGTCCTGATTGTCGATGAACGTTGTTTTATCGTCGATAGCTGTGTTTAGGATAGTGGCTATGGACCCCATGAAGCGATGATCTGCCGGAGCAATTCGGCTTCTGTCATCCTCCTTGACGAATAGAGGAGGCTTCGAGGTTGAACATTAAGCCATCTATCTTCGGCTCCAGCGCATGCCGGGTCGCACTCCATCCCTTCTTCAAGCCTTCTTGCCGATCGGTCTCCTGATGGGGCTATTGACGGCGAACCTCTTTGTCTTCGGGGATGGGGGCTTGGATGGCCCGAACCAATTGGCTTTGCTCTTTGCAGCGGCCAGTGCGCTGTTGATCGGCTTGATCAATGGTCATTCCTTCAGCGATCTGCTTGATCACATCCTCCGTAGCATCCATACAGCGTTGGGTGCCTTGCTGATTCTTCTCTTGATCGGGGCGCTGGCTGGCACGTGGTTGCTCAGTGGCGTGGTGCCCATGATGATCACCGATGGGCTGCGACTGCTTTCGCCCAAGGTTTTCCTGGTCGCTAGCTGCGCTGTTTGTGCGGTGATCTCCTTGGCTACTGGAAGTTCGTGGAGTACAGCGGCCACGGTCGGTATCGCCCTTATGGGAATCGGACGCGCGCTGGGCTTCTCCGAAGGCCTCGTGGCCGGCGCTGTGATCAGTGGTGCCTATTTCGGCGATAAACTCAGCCCATTGAGTGACACCACGAACCTGGCCCCGGCCGTAGCGGGTACCGATCTCTTCACCCACATCCGCTATATGCTGTTGACAACGGTTCCCACGATGGCGATCACCTTGCTGATATTCATTGGAATAGGTCTGTTCTCGGGAAGCGGCTCGCAGGCGACGGATGTGGTTGTTTTCCGACTTGCTGTGGCTACCAAGTTCGAACTGGGTTGGTGGCTCTATCTGGTCCCGCTATCAGTGATCGTCATGATCTGGCGCAAGGTGCCGGCCATTCCCGCTTTGTTCATAGGAGCAGTTCTTGGTGGCGTTTTCGCCTTGGTCTTTCAATCGCAACTGATCTCTGAACTGGCCGGCTCGCAGGGTAACTATGGCTACAAAGCGTACAAAGTGGTGCTCACCGCAATGGGTTCAGGCATTTCTGTCGTCACGGGCAATGCGGCCATGGATGAATTGCTTTCTGCTGGCGGTATGTACGGTATGCTTAAGACGATCTGGTTGATCCTCTGCGCCATGGTCTTCGGTGGGGCCATGGAGGGAGCAGGGCTGTTGCAACGGATCACCTCCGCATTGATATCGAGGGTCCACAGCGATGGGGCTTTGATCGCGACAACGGCGGGTAGCTGCATTTTCGTGAACGCGACCGCTTCTGATCAGTACTTGAGCATAGTGCTTCCCGGGCGCATGTTCGCACCCGTGTTCCAGGACAGGGGCCTGGATCCACGGGTCCTGAGCCGGACCTTGGAGGATAGTGGGACGGTTACCTCCGCTCTGGTTCCGTGGAATACCTGTGGAGCGTACATGGGGTCCGTTCTTGGTGTAGCAACCCTTGCCTACGTGCCGTTCTGCTTCTTCAACCTATTGAGTCCGCTGATGACAGTATTCCAAGGGGCCATCGGGTTCCGGATAGCCAAGCTTCGTAACAAAGGTCCAGAGTAACCCCTGAGGCCATGGTTCCGTTCAACCGGACCATGTTACCCTGTTTCCGGACCGCATTGCTGGTCTTTCTGGTCTTGGCTCAACCCGCCATCGCCCAACCTGAATTGATCAACGAGGACGAGCATTTCGCCATGGGCGATGTGGGTGAGGATCCATCGCCGGAACTGTTCGCCTACGAGGCGCTGAACCGAACGCTGGGAGGTGATTCTGTCCGAACGTGCGGAGGTCACCCCTGCATCGGCTGGGTGGAAGATCATTACTTGGACGGAACATTGAAGCACCGAGGCTACTATGACAATGGCCAATTGACCGTTTACCGCAACTATCACAAGAACGGGACGATTGAACGTGAGTACAAGGCGATCGATGCCGTGAAGAGCATGCAGCGCACCTACCACGACAATGGCCAGTTACGTTCCGCGACGCGCTATGTCAATGGCGTTTCCGTTTCCTATGAGGATCACTATGTGAATGGGGGATTGCGCTATGCCGAGGAGCGACACAAGAGTGAACCGTACTACATCCGAATGGATCTCTTCGCCGCCGATGGTAAGCCGGTCAGCCAATTGCAATTGGTCGACAAGAAGCGCGTCGAATTCGTTCAGAAGGAATTCCACCCTGGTGGTGCGCTCAAGTGCGAAGGCCGTGCCCGATACGACCCGCGACGGATGGATTCCCAACGCATCGGAACTTGGACCTACTATGACCTTGTCGGCGGTGTTGTGAGGCATGAGGACTATGAAGAAGGAAAGGTGGCCATGGTCCACTAAGCCCGCCATCATTCGAGAATGAAAAAGCCCCGCTGCGGTTCTCCGCAGCGGGGCTTCCTTCTTGGTTCTGCCTCTTATTTCTTGTCGTCCTTCACTTCCTCGAAGTCGACGTCGGTCACTTCGGCGTCAGCGGTGGAAGAGGTGTTGTCCTGACTTCCTCCAGAAGCGCCACTTGCTTGCGCTTCTTGGGCAGCCTTGTACATCTCTTCGCTTGCTGCTGAGAACACGCTGTTCAGTTCAGCTATGGAACTGTCCACACCTGCGATGTCTTGTGCAGCGTGGGCAGTCTTCAATTTGGCCAAGGCGTCCTCGATCGGTTGTTTCTTATCTGCAGGGATCTTGTCGCCGAACTCCTTCAGTTGCTTCTCGGTCTGGAAGATGAGGCTGTCCGCTTGGTTCAGCTTGTCCACCAGCTCACGTGCGGCCTTGTCGGAATCAGCGTTCAACTCGGCCTCTTTCTTCATCTTTTCGATGTCCTCCTTGCTCAAGCCGCTGCTCGCTTCGATACGGATGCTCTGCTCTTTGCCGGTGGCTTTGTCCTTAGCACCAACGTGCAGAATGCCGTTCGCATCGATGTCGAAAGTGACTTCGATCTGTGGCGTACCACGTGGTGCAGGTGGGATGCCGTCCAAGTGGAAACGACCAATGGTGCGGTTGCCGTTCGCCATGGGGCGCTCGCCTTGCAGTACATGGATCTCCACGCTCGGCTGGCTGTCGCTCGCCGTGCTGAAGGTCTCGCTCTTTTTGGTAGGGATCGTCGTGTTGGCTTCGATCAATTTGGTCATCACGCCGCCCATGGTCTCGATACCGAGGCTCAGCGGGGTAACGTCCAGAAGCAACACGTCCTTCACTTCGCCGGTGAGCACGCCACCTTGGATGCTCGCGCCAATGGCAACGACTTCATCCGGGTTCACACCTTTGCTTGGTTCTTTACCGAAGAATTTCTTCACGGCCTCCTGAATGGCAGGGATACGGGTGCTTCCACCAACAAGAATGACCTCGTCGATGTCGGAAACCTTCAGTCCTGCGTTCTTCAATGCGCTTTCGCAAGGGGCGATGGTCCGCTTGATCAGGCTATCGGCCAATTGCTCGAACTTGGCACGGGTGAGGGAGCGCACCAAGTGCTTGGGCATTCCGTTCACCGGCATGATGTAGGGCAGGTTGATCTCGCTGCTGGTCGTGGAGCTCAACTCGATCTTGGCCTTCTCAGCCGCGTCCTTCAAACGCTGCAAGGCCATCGGGTCCTTGCGGAGGTCGAGGCCTTCGTCATTCTTGAACTCATCGGCCAACCAGTCGATGATGACCTGATCGAAGTCGTCGCCACCAAGGTGTGTATCGCCATCGGTGCTCTTCACTTCGAAGACACCGTCGCCCAATTCGAGTACGCTGACGTCGTGTGTTCCGCCGCCGCAGTCGAACACCACCACTTTCTGGTCGATGTGCTTCTTGTCCAAGCCATAGGCCAAGGCAGCAGCGGTCGGTTCGTTGATGATACGGCGCACTTTCAGGCCCGCGATCTCACCAGCCTCTTTGGTGGCTTGGCGCTGCGCATCGTTGAAGTAGGCTGGTACGGTGATCACCGCTTCAGTCACCGTGGTGCCGAGGTAATCCTCAGCTGTCTTCTTCATCTTTTGCAGGATCATCGCACTGATCTCCTGCGGAGTGAACTCGCGGTCTCCGATGGCCACCCGAGGCATGCCATTCCCTCCGCGCACCACCTTGTACGGCACGCGAGCGATCTCCTTCGCATCCTCTTCGTAGGTATTGCCCATGAAGCGCTTGATGGAGAAGATGGTGTTGGTCGGGTTGGTGATGGCTTGACGCTTGGCGGGATCTCCCACTTTGCGCTCGCCACCTTCCACGAAGGCCACAATGCTTGGTGTGGTCCGCTTGCCTTCGCTGTTCGCGATTACGACCGGCTCATTGCCCTCCATGACAGCTACACAGCTGTTGGTGGTTCCCAGGTCGATGCCAATGATCTTGCTCATGCTCTTTGTTGCGTTCATCAACCCGTACTGTTACGGGCGACGCCCGCAGTTGTCAAGGTCCATGCCATTGGCTTCCAGAGGCATGGGGACTGCCAATACGTATGAAGCCCGCTGATCTAGCGGGCTTCATGACTGCCAAAAGGACAGATCGTCAGGGACAGTAGTACGGACTGTTCACATCGATCGGTATTGCTGTGCAGAACCGGAGATTGGCAGTGATGTTACCGTCAACGAGTTCAGCCATCGTGGTCGGCCCTAGGTTCTTTCCGATGATGTACTTGTTGTATCGACTACCGAAGATCCCATATCCGTTCGTCACGTTCGAGTAGGTCGGGCGGTCCTCGATGATCCCGGATACGGGCTCCGTCAAGGTGAGGTAGGTATGGAACTCGTCATTGGCAACGCTGACGACGAAATCCAATCCGAGGAAGATCCTTTTGCTGACTGTTGGATCATCAGGGATAACGTTGATGAGGGTATTGAAGAACTGCAAGCCCTCCACCGTAGCGGCCATGGGTTGGTTCGTGGTCGAACTCGTGCTAACTTGGGTTCCAAGCCGTTGAGTGATGGTCAGTAGTTCCGTGGTGTCGGATCCTCGCACCTCCTTGTAGTTGAAGCGGTATTCGGCTACATAGCGCTTACCGTCGCGGTTGCTGTTCCAGTTCAGTTCGAAGCTGCTGTAATTGCTTCCGTTCATCAGGTTCACTGGGATCGTAAGGCTCTGATCCGCAGCTTGAAAACTGAAGTCGTTCACAATACTGGTCGTGGAAGAAACAGGTTGTCCTTTGACCTCCAACTCGAGTTCATAGTCCGCATCCTCATCCAAGTAGAGAGTAACCGGCTGACCATTCTGAAGGACCGTTTCCCGGAACGTATCCTCGAACTTGAACACAGTTTGTTCCGGTGAATAGAAGTCCCCTGGTTCGCGGTTGGTAATGAGCGTGTCGCGCAAGTCGAATGAAGCTTGACGCACCCCGTTCACTACCCGATGAACCTTGGCCAGGTTGATCGAATTGCCCCATTCGTTCGAGTCCGGGATCTGTGCGAAGACATACGCATCGCCCTCGCCGAGATAGGCCTTATTGATCTTCACGTATTGAACTGAGTCCCTTGTATTCAGCAGGCCATACACCACGGTAATGTCCTTGTAGGGTGCGTTTATGTCCAGATCCGTGCTACAGCCCCAAAGCGTGGCGGCAGCACCAATGATGATGGCGGCTCGTTTCATGCGTGTTTCGATCGACTTCAGTTCACTTCCCGAACCATTGATAGGGGGAAGGAGGCCAAAGATAGAAGGCTCAGCATGCCCGATGCTCCTTCGAATGCCAAAGCAACCGTCAACATTGCAATTCAGAATCGTTGGAAGCGCTTGTTCCGGTCACCAAGCGCTTAGTTTTGGCCCATCGTCAGTGCATCAACACCGGCGCCCAGCCTATGAGCACCAGCTTGAAGAATGTGAAGCGCGTGACCACCCACGTGTTGCAGGAGATGAAGGCGAATGGCCAAAAGATCGCCATGCTCACGGCCTATGATTACTCATTGGCTCGGCTGGTTGACGGTGCAGGTATCGATGTGATCCTCGTGGGCGACAGTGCCAGCAATGTGATGGCCGGCCACGAGACCACCTTGCCGATCACGCTGGACCAGATGATCTATCATGCCAGTGGTGTGGTGCGAGGCAGCGAACGCGCACTGATCGTAGTGGATCTGCCGTTCGGCACCTATCAAGGGAACTCCAAGGGCGCCTTGAATTCCGCCATCCGCATCATGAAGGAGAGCGGTGCCCATGCTGTGAAATTGGAAGGCGGTCGTGAAGTGATCACATCGATCCAACGGATCCTGACCGCCGGAATTCCCGTTATGGGACATTTGGGCTTGACCCCGCAGAGCATCTACAAGTTCGGTACCTACGTGGTGCGGGCCAAGGAGCAGGAAGAAGCTGATCGCCTGCGGTCCGATGCCAAGTTGCTGGAAGAAGCGGGCTGCTTCGCCCTTGTGCTGGAGAAGATCCCAGCGGCATTGGCGAAGGAGGTGGCGAGCAGTGTCAGCATACCCGTAATCGGTATAGGTGCAGGTGGCGGCGTAGATGGTCAGGTGCTTGTAGTGCACGACATGCTTGGTATCAATCATGAGTTCAATCCACGGTTCCTGCGCCGTTACGCCGATCTGCATGGCGTGATCACCGATGCGGTCTCGAGCTACGTTCGCGATGTGCGGTCCACCGATTTCCCGAACGCAGAGGAGCAGTACTGAATAGGATGGGGGCGGTTGAGGTCTTGTGGTTCGATGACACGGTCATCGCAGCATACAAACCCGGCGGAATGCCTTCACAGCCCGACCCGACCGGTGATCCGGATGTGCTCACCCTTCTGCGATCACAGCGCAATGAACCTCTCCTCGGATTGATCCATCGTTTGGATAGACCGGTGAGCGGGGTGATGCTCTTCGGGCGGACAGCAGCCGCCACAGCGACGTTGAGTGCGCAGTTCCGGGAGCGGACGATCCAGAAGGTGTACTGGGCCATCGTAGAAGGCCGGTTTCCTGGGGATCGGAACCTGAGGCACGTTCTCGTCCACGACGCCAAGGCGCACAAGGCGCGTGCGAAGGAAGTGGCCGTTTCCGATGAGGAAGGGGCAAGCCTGAAGGTGCGCGTTCTGGCACAAGGTGATCGATACAGTCTTTTGGAACTGAAGCCCGAGGGTGGCGCTTTTCACCAGATCCGTGCGCAACTCGCTGCCGCCGGGTTTCCGATCAAGGGTGATGTGAAATACGGTGCCCGACGTGGCGAAAAGGATCGGAGCATTGCGCTACATGCCCGATCGATAACGTTCTGGTTGCCTGGAAGTACGACCCGAAATACCTGTCATGCTGAACCACCACTGACGACCATCTGGCAGATATTCATGGCACAGCGCACCAATAGCACTTTCGGATCATGATGGACCTGCGCACCGGGACTCTGTCCCTAGCTCTTTGGGCAAGTTTGGTCGTTCATGCTCAGGAGCATCCGTACCTGTCCCGGTTCGATATCACGGAAGGCGATGGGCAGGTCTTTTTGGATTGGACCATGGAGAGTGGGAATACCTGCGACGGAACGCGGATCCTTCGCTCTCTGGACAGCCTGAACTTCGTGGAGATCGGATCGCTCAGCGGCCTTTGTGGGTCCATTTCAACGCCCACCTATTTCCATCACGAGGATAGTGACCCACCCGAACTCACCACCGTCTATTATCGCTTGCAACTGGGCACGAATGGCTTCTCTTCCATTCAACGCATCGACTTGAAGCGGTTGTTCATGGCTGAGCATCGGGTCTTCCCGTCTCCTATGCTCGACAATGGCACCTTGTTGTTGCGGGTGGATCCAGAGACGCGCGTGGTCCTTCGGATCTGGTCTGCGCAAGGCCGCTTGGTCCATGATGTGGTGGGTCGAGGTGGTCGTTTGGATGTGCCCGCCGCAACCTGGCCGGCAGGCGTTTACATCTATCAAGCCATTGCAGATGGTAGAAGGCTGAATGGCCGATTTGTCGTGAACTGATCACATCGGATCCACGTCCGTCACCAACTGCACCGGTGAGTGCGCTGGGTCACCGAAGACACGGTCGATGGTTTCGCGAACGAATGCCTTCGCTGTATGGTGTTGCGAACGCCCGAGCTTGACCAGCAAACGTCGAAGGTGCTTGTCACGGATCCTGGAAACGATGGGGATCTCAGGACCGAGCACGTTGTCGCCGAGACCTTCACGCAGCGCCGCAGCCAAGTAACTGGCGGTGTTCGCAACGCGTTCCTCATTCCGGTGCTTCAAGGTCAATTGCACCAACCGGGTGAAGGGTGGATACCCGTGCGCCATGCGATGCTGGATCTCGCGCTCGTACATGCCATCCACGTCATGGTGGACGACCAATTCCAATACCGGGTGCTGCACATCCTGGGCTTGTATGATAACGGAGCCTGCATGCTTCCGGCGCCCTGAACGACCCGCCACTTGTGCCATCAATTGAAATGCCCGCTCGTGTGCTCGAAAGTCAGGAAAGCGCATCAGATTGTCGGCATTCAGGATCCCCACGGTGCTAACATGGTCGAAGTCCAAGCCCTTGGTCACCATTTGTGTGCCGACCAGGATATCCACCGCACCTTGCCCAAAAGCGGTGAGGATCCGTTCGAGTGCATGCTTGCCCCGCGTTGTATCCTGATCCATGCGGGCCACCTTCGCATTCGGGAAGAGTTCGCCGATCTCCTCTTCGATCTTCTCGGTGCCGAACCCCAACATGCGCAAACGAGGGCTGCCGCAGCTTCCACAATGGGTCGGCGGTGTGTAATGCCTTCCGCAATAGTGGCAGCGTAACTGGTGCTGCTGCTTGTGATAAGTCAAGCTCACGTCGCACTGGTCGCACTCGGGCACCCAACTGCATGTTTCGCATTGCCAAACGGGCACGTAGCCGCGGCGGTTCTGGAAAACGATCACCTGTTCCCGCCGATCCAGGGCTTGCTGGATCCCATCGATCAGGGTGCTCGTGAAGTGCCCACGCATCAATTTCCGTTTCGCCGAATCGCGCAGGTCCACACGTGTGATCACCGGCATCTGCACTTCACCGAAACGAACCAGCAATTCCACATGCCCGTATTTGCCGGTACGGGCATTGTGTTGACTTTCCATGCTCGGTGTAGCGGAACCGAGGAGCACTTTGGCTTTGTGTAGATCCGCTAGCACCACTGCCATGTCGCGAGCATGGTAACGCGGGGCCGGATCATGCTGCTTGTAGCTCGGGTCGTGCTCTTCATCGACGATCACCAGGCCGAGTTCCGCGAAAGGAAGGAAGAGTGCTGATCGCGCACCGATGATGACACTTGGCCCGTCGTCCTTCGTGCATCGCATCCACAAGGCGGTGCGCTCGTGCTGTGCCATGCGCGAATGGAAAACAGCTATACGATCCGCGAAGCGCTGCCGCAACCTGGCGATGATCTGCGTGGTAAGGGCGATCTCCGGCAAGAGGTACAAGACCTGTTCGCCGCGTTCCAGTGCTTCTGCGATCAAGGTGATGTACAATTCGGTCTTCCCGGATGAGGTGACGCCGCGCAGTAGCACCACGTCGTGCGCATCCCACTGCTTTCGGATCGAGAGCAATGCGTCGAACTGTGCGCTCGAGAGATCCGGCATGGAAAGGAGCGGAGCGGTCGGATCGGGTTGGCCGACCTCTCGCTCGTAGCGCTGCAACAATCCTTTTTCGATCAACTGGTTCACCACGGCAGTCGTGGATCCACTGGCGTGCACCAGCTTGGCACGCTCCACTTCTTTCGGTGAATCGCTGAGGCAACGGCTCAACTCCACGAAACGCATCAATACCTGCAATTGCCTCGGCGCTCGTTCCAACCGGTCGAACCACCCGTGCAAGGCTTCTTCGTTCGCTGCTTCCGGCACCAAACGCACGTACGTCGCCATGCGTGGCTTCCAGTCATCCTTCAGCTGCTCCTCCAAGTGCAGAGCACCGCTTTCCATCAAGCGTTTCACAGCGGGTAAGGGGTCCTTCAGCCCCAGTAATTCGCCTGCTTGCTGCAAGGTGATCACCTGCTGCTCTTCCAGAACTTGCAGAAGCACCGAGGCACGAGCATGGTGGTCGACATCCAAGGCAATGTGTGGGCCTGCGACCAATCGCGTTTCACTCGAAAGGGTGAGCGGACCTGGCAGCGCTGCGATCATCACCTCGCCGAGCATGCACAGATAGTGCGTGGAGATCCTATCCCAGAGTGCACGTTGCTCAGGCCTGATGATGGGGGCGAGATCCAACACGGAAAGAATGGAACGCACGTTCCGGTGAGGAGGTGCTTCCTCATGAACACGGTGCACTACTCCGCTGTAAAGTTTCCGACCCCTACCGAACGGCACCACCACACGCATGCCAGGTTCCACCGTTGCCAAGTCGTTTGGAATGGCGTAGGTGAAGGCGCCGGGAACGGCCAAAGGAAGGATCACATCTACGAACACGGTGGGGAGGATCGGACACAAAGGTGGGGCATGTAGGGATCACCGGTCGTTGTCACCGAAGTGTCAGGCGCGTGCAGAACGAGGAACGGTGGGCAACAATTCCACCGAACAGCTTGTCCTATAGGCATGAAACGTAAGCGTGCAGAATTCAACAACGCCACTGCCAAGGCCCGGTTGGTGCGCGAAGAGGAGGGTGAAGAAGTCACCAAGGATGCCTACGACCTGTCGACGCCGTTGTGGGCGAAATATTACAAGGAAGTTCGAAAGAGCATCCGCTTTCCGCGCTACTACAAGCGTTCGTTGAACTGGTAGGTTCGACCTGCCGTCCGACATTCACAGACCGCTGTTCGCGACCTTGGGCTGGCTGCCGTGCAACATAGTTGGCGGCCCGGTACTTTCACCCCATGTCCCGTTCTTCCCATACCGCTGCGGCGGTCGCCGTGCTCGGTGCGTTGTTCTTCCTGTTCGGCTTCACCACATGGCTCAACGGGCCATTGATCGGGTATTTGAAGATCATCTGCGAGTTGAAGGATGGGGCAGAACCGTTCTACGTGACCTTCGCCTTCTACATCGCCTACTTTGTGACGGCCTTGCCCATGTCCGCTGTTCTTGGCCGAACAGGGATGAAGCGCGGTATGATGTATGGGCTCTTTACCATGGCGCTAGGTGCCTTGTTATTCGTCCCCGCGGCGCAGGCGCGATCGTATCCGTTGTTCCTCGTGGGCCTGTTCGTCATCGGGACCGGTCTTTCGCTCCTGCAAACGGCGAGCAACCCATACATCACGGTCGTAGGTCCTATCGAGAGTGCCGCGGTTCGCATCAGCATCATGGGCATCTGCAATAAGATGGCCGGTGTGTTGGCTCCGATCATTTTGGGGTTCGTCCTCCTTGGCGATGCCGATACGCTCCAATCGGAGTTGGCTTCGCTGACACCGGACGCGTACGCTACACGCCTGGACGAGGTGGCGTCTCGTGTCATCCTGCCCTATGGCATCATGGCCGTGGTGCTGGTGGGTTTGGGTTTCATGGTGCTTTATTCGCCGCTGCCGGAATTGGATCCGGAGGTGGATACGCATCTTCCAACTTCGGACGGCCGCAGTGTATTCTCGTTCCCTGGCCTGTTGCTCGGCGCGTTGGCCTTGTTCCTTTATGTTGGGGTCGAAGTGATGGCAGGTGACACCATCGGTCTGTATGGCCAGTCACAAGGAATGTCCTTGGAAGCCTCGAAAGTGCTGACCAGTTACACCTTGGGCTGCATGGTGGTCGGATATGTGATCGGCATCATTGGTATTCCTCGTTTGTTCAGCCAATCCCAAGCACTGGCCGCTTCAGCGATACTAGGCGTGGTATTCACGATCGCTGCGATCTTCTTGAACGGCCCGATCAGCGTGTACTGCATCGCCATACTTGGTTTGGCAAATGCATTGGTATGGCCAGCCATTTGGCCTTTGGCCATATCTGGACTGGGCGTGCATACGAAGACGGGAAGTGCATTCCTGATCATGGCCATCGCGGGTGGTGCCATTCTACCCTTGGTATATGGATCACTCTCGGCACATGCGTCGATCGGCCCGCAACAGGCCTATTGGGTCATGATACCATGCTACCTCTTCATCCTCTGGTATGCGCTGAAAGGTGCACTTATAGCGCGCTGGTGAGGTTCCGGTGAGTCAATACCCCGGTTGGGTGTTGAAAACTGAAAAGGGCCCGGGAGGTGCTCGCATACCTCGGACCCTACCTTCGACACCCGGATAACGAACGTTCATTGCGTACACCATGTCATCGTCAACCACTTGGAGACCGGTTCTCCTACTCAGCCTAGGTTCCCTTTTGGTGGCCTGTGGCGGTTCGGGCACCACCGATACCACTGACCACACGGACACACTCGCCGTGGAAACCTCCCCATCGGAGAACCAGCTGCTCAACGTGGGCGGGAAGGTCTTCAGCATTCCCTCGCCGGTACAAGCCGCGCTGGCTATCCGGAAGTCCGGGCTGGCCTATAAGAAGGACATGACCGCGCCTTTGGAGAAAGGGGAGGCTGCCGTGGACAAGGTTTCGCAAAGCACCCGACTTGGTCTTTTCGGTGCAGACCTCGCATACGCAGCCGTACACAAGGACGGACAGCGTGCCATGGCCACGATGCAAGCCATCGAGAAGTTGGGGGGAAAGTTGGAACTCACCAATTCGTTCGATCGTTCGATGCTGGATCGTTTCAAAACCAACTTGGGTAGCGAGGACAGCCTGTTACAGTTGAGCGGTACGGCGTTCCGCGCTGCGGATCAATATCTCAAGAACAACGACCGCGATGACGTAAGCGCCTTGGTCCTTGCTGGAGGCTGGATCGAATCGCTGTACCTCACTGTTTCCGACCCGGAAGCGGTGAAGGATCAGGCGTTGATGAACCGTGTTGGCGAACAGAAGGCCGGTCTCAATGCACTGGTGGAAGTATTGGAGAACAGCGACAAGGAAAAGGCCGCCGGACCATTGTTGGCAGCGTTGAAGGAATTGCAGGGTCTGTTCTCCGGTGTGAGCAGCACCTATACGTTCCAAGAGCCAGTTACCGACGCGGCGAAGAAAACCACCTTCATCAACAGCACAAGTTCCGTCAACATTCCAGCAGAGAAGTTGACCGCCATCGTGGCCAAAGTCACTGCCATTCGTAACATGATGCTTGCTTGAACATGCGCTCGACCATCCTTCTACTCACTTTGGCAGCGGGCATCGGAGCCCCAGCTCAGGAATTGTGCGGCACCATCGCGGATCGCTGCGAAAAGCACATCACCACCCAGTACATTCCCGATGGGCAGTTCTACCGGGCACTGTTGCAGGGCGATGAACAAGCAGAGTTCAACCTTACGTTGTTCGGAGGCACCACGTACCGCGTTGCAGCGTGTAGCGGGGACACGGATGGCATCCTGGTGTTCAGTGTCGTGGACAAGGATGACCACGTGCTCTTCACCAACAGGGACCAAGGTAACGCACCCTATTGGGATCTTGCTGTCACCAACACCATTGATGTGAAGGTGGAGGCTTCATTGGATCCCTCCAAGGCTGGTAGTGGCTGCGCCGTGATGTTGATCGGCTTCAAGAAGTAGGACTCTCGGGGCTGGGCCCTTTTCCTTTCCGAACGCAACTTTCAAGCGCTCCTCCCGTAAAGAGGGGCGCTCTTTTTTGGAACGATCCAAGGGAGCGTGGAAGGAAGGACGCATGAGCGAGAAGATACTCAAGGCTTTACTGCAACTGTTCGCCATCATCGCCAAAGGCGATGCCGTGGCCGAAGGTGCGCGTCCGGACAATGCGGCGATCCTGGAGCGGTTCCTGCGGAAGCAGTTCAGTTCTGAACTGGCTGCGGCCCATATGGCACGCTATCAGGCCTTCGTGCAGGCGTTCCATGCGAGCGGTGGTCAAAGCCGCAGCGGACGGAAGCGAACTTCGCTCAATTCGGTGAAGGTTCTCAAGATCTGCACGCAGGTCAACGAAGAGCTCAACCAACATCAGAAGTTCGTGGTGCTTGTCCATCTCTTGGAATTCATTCGCTCCAACGATGAAGTGTCCGAGCAGGAGGCCGAGTTCGTCTCCACCGTTGCAGAGACCTTCAACATCGGTCAGGAGGATTTCGCGCAATGTCGTCGGTTCGTCGAAACGCAACAGTCCGAGCGCGTGGACGCGGCGAACTTGCTGTACATCGACGCTGCCGTTCAGAACGGGATGGACAAGGCTCGTCACATCCATGCACACGGGTTGCAAGGTGAACTCCGTGTGCTCCATGTGCCGAGTGTGAATTTGTACGTGATGCGTTACACCGGGCAGGACGAAGTGCTCCTGAACGGTCAGCGCATGGGCAACGACAGCCACTACGTTCTCAGCAATGGTACGAGCGTACGGCCACCGAATGGTGCCCCCATCTATTACAGCGACATCCTCGGCGCCTTCATGAACAAGGGCGGCCGGTCTCGGATCGTTTTCAAGGCGGATGCCATCGAGTATGCTTTCCCGAACGGACGATTGGGTCTTCACGAATTGAAGCTGGCAGAGACCGGTGGAAAGCTGATCGGCATCATGGGCGGGAGCGGGAGCGGTAAGAGCACCCTGCTGAACATACTCAACGGTAATCTGAAACCGAGCCGTGGACACGTCACCATCAACGGTATTGATGTTCATTCGGAGCGTGCCCGCATTCGCGGTGTGATCGGGCACGTAAGCCAGGACGATCTGCTTATCGAGGAACTCACGGTCTTCCAGAACCTCTTCTACAATGCCAAGTTATGCTTCGGCGATCAGAACAACGAGCAGGTGGCAGAGCGCGTATTGCGCATGCTTCAAACGCTTGGTCTGTATGAGACCAAGGACCTGAAGGTGGGCAGCCCACTGGAGAAGACCATCAGCGGCGGCCAGCGCAAACGTTTGAACATCGCGTTGGAACTCATCCGGGAGCCGAGTGTATTGTTCGTGGATGAGCCCACCAGTGGCCTCAGTTCCCGTGATTCCGAGAACATCATGGATCTGCTGAAGGAGCTCGCGCTCAAGGGCAGGCTGGTGTTCGTGGTGATCCACCAACCCTCATCGGACATCTTCAAGCTCTTCGATCGGTTGTTGCTCATGGATCAGGAAGGGCATCCTGTCTATTACGGCGATCCAGTGGATGCCGTGGTCTACTTCAAGCGTGTCACCGGCCAGGTGAACAGCGAGGTGGGCCAATGCGGCGCGTGCGGGAACGTGAATCCCGAACAGATCTTCAATATCCTCGAAGCCAAGTTGGTGGACGAGTACGGTAACGAGACCGATCAGCGGCGCATCAGTCCAGAGGCTTGGAATGAAGTGTTCCGCGCGCAGATGGATGGTCGTGTTGCACTGGTAGCAGAGGAACGAAGCGTGCCCAAGAGCACCTTCGCCGTACCCGACAAGCTCCGGCAGCTCAAGGTCTATTTCAAACGTGACCTACTCAGCAAATTGGCCAATCGTCAGTACGTCCTCATCAATTTGCTCGAAGCACCAGCGCTTGCTTTCTTGATGGCGTTCTTCCTGAAGTTCTATCGGGTAGGACACGGTACAGCGGGGACTTACATCTTTCGCCAGAACGACAACATCCCGCAATATTTGTTCATCGCAGTGATCGTGGCCCTTTTCCTAGGACTGACCGTGAGCGCTGAGGAGATCATCCGTGACCGCAAGATCCTGCAACGCGAGAAATTCCTTGACCTAAGCTGGATGAGCTACCTGCTCAGTAAGATCGGGATCCTCTTCCTTATCTCCGCGATGCAGACATTCCTTTTCGTGCTTGTCGGACATGGGGTATTGGGCATACACGGGCTGCATATGCAGCATTGGCTGTTGTTGTTCAGCACTTCTTGTTTCGCCAATGTGCTCGGCCTGAATGTCAGCGCCAGTTTCAACAGCGCCAAAGTGATCTACATCATGATCCCGGTGCTCATCATTCCGCAGCTTCTCTTCAGTGGTATCATCGTCAAATTCGATAAACTGCATCCGTGGTTCGCATCTGAGCGCAGTGTGCCCTTGCTTGGGAATGTGATGGCCTCGCGATGGGCGTACGAAGGCCTCGCCGTAACGCAGTTCATGGACAATGACTACGAGCGTCTGTTCTATGGGATGGATCAGCGCATGAAATCGGCCAATTGGAAGAAGGATCTTTGGGTACGCGAATTGGAGAACAGCGTAGGCAACGTGCGCAGGGCGATCAATGGGCATCCTGAGGGGGTGGATGTATCGTTCGAGCTTCAATTGATCCGTGGAGAATTGACCAAAGCCCAAAAGCAGATCAGTGGATTCCGTTTCGACAGGCTCCAAGAACTGAACCCTGAGAAAGTGACACCGGATCTGCTCGTTGAGGTGGAGTCCAGTTTGGAACTGCTCACACAGCATTTCCGGAATACCTACAAGGTTGCAGAAGCGGATAAGGAGAAACGCATCGCCGAAATGACCGCTACTCCTGAACTTCGAACGAACTACTTCATGCTTCTCGACTCCTACCGCAACGAGAGCCTTGCCGACGTGGTGACCAATAAGAACGATGTGAATGTGATCGTGGTGGACAAAGGGGAACTCGTTCAGAAAAGCGATCCGATCTATCTCGAGCCCGTGGAGAATGGTTTCTTCGGCGCGCACTTCTACGCACCGGCAAAATGGCTTGTTGGTATCCGCATACCGACGCTTTGGGCCAATGTGCTCGTGCTTTGGGGTATGGCGCTGTTGCTAGCTGCAACACTGTATGCCGAGGTCTTCCCTCGACTGATGCGCGCCATTCCTACCCGTCGGACCCACTAACGGCAAAGCCCCGACCGAAGCCAGGGCTTTCCTAGAAAGTGCGTGGATTTCAATTTCCGTCCACCTCTTCGATCTGGATCATCTTGAAAGGGATATTGATTATCCCCGCATAGTCCTCGCCGGCTTCCAACATATCCTCGTCATCAGCCTCGTAGTGCCAAAGCACGGTCACCTCGTTACCCGTTGCTCGCACCCCTTCGAGTTTCTTGAATACGTCCAGAATGCACTTCGAGGAGCTTGTATTGAAGTACTCCAGCTGCACGTGCAGAGCGGTCTTTGGCTTGGGCTCACGCCCGTACTTGTCCAACCAATCGATCAATGGTTTGTAGAAGTCGATGGAGTTCTCAGGGATGGATCGGCCCTTGAGTTCGAGCAAGCCGGTCTCGGGATCGAAGTTCACGGTGGGTGTCTTCGGACTTCCTTCCAATTGTAGCGGTGCCATGTTTTGCGGTCTATGAGGTCACGTTCACGTTCAAACTGAAGAATGCATTGTCCTTGTCGTAGGCCACGAAGCCGTATTCCAACTTTCCGCCGCTCTTCCTGGCGATATCGATCATACCTAAACCCCCGCCGCCATTGCGACCGTATTTCCCATCGGCCAAGGTGGCGCGGTAGAATTCGCGGAGTTCTTCCACCTGCAAGGAATTGATCCTGTCCAGGTGGGTCTTCAGACGTTCAACTTCTGCTCCGTCCATGAAGTTGCCGGTAAGCACAGAGTAGCCCTTTTCCGTATGGACGATCATTACCACGCCGTGTGGCTCGATCGCCGCACCGGGATCGCTGTTCTCCAACTTAGGCTCGGCATTGTGGTGATACAGGTTCTGGAGACACTCCATCACGACGTTGAATACCCTTTTCCGGGTACGTGGATCGGGTTCCAAGGATCCCACCTTCCTCTCCACCGCGCCGAGCAGCGCAGTCACCAGTTCCGGTGTCAAAGCGCCTTTGAAGGACAGCATCACACGCTCGCGTTCCAACTCGTCGTAGAGGTCGTGGATGCGGTTCAACATGGATCTTGGGCCTGTTCGGTACTTGTCCTACAAAGAACAAGTACCGGTTCAGCCCAGAGGGGTCGGCCCAGCAGGAGTTTTCCACGGAATTGTCAACCCGCCCGGCAGCCGGTACATTCGCCGTCCGTTCGTCGGTCGCAAATGGGTTGGTTCAAACACTGGTTCGGAACACGGTACTACGCCCTGCTGTATGGCCATCGGGACGAAGGAGATGCGGAGCTGTGGGTGGACGCCATCATGAGCCAATGGAGCCCCTCCTCCGGTGATCGTATCCTGGATCTGGCCTGCGGTAGGGGACGTCATGCCCGCTATTTCACGGAACAGGGCTTGAAAGTCACCGGGGTGGACATCTCTGAGACCAGTATCAGCGAGGCACGTGTGTCTGTTCCGGACGCCACCTTCCATGTGCATGATATGCGCGAGCCTTTTGCTCATGAGGATTTTGATCTCGGATGCTGCTTGTTCACCAGCCTGGGGTACTTCGAAACCTTGGATGATGACCGGGCCGTGTTCCGTGCCGTATTCGATGCACTGCGTCCCGGTGGGCGCTTTGTGCTGGATTTCATGAATTCTGACCTTGTTGTCCGGGACTTGGTCGCAGCAGAGACATTGGAACGTTCTGGAATTGGGTTCCGCATCGACCGAGCCTGTGAAGACGGGATCCTTGTTAAACGCATTCATGTGAAGGATGGCGCCGAGGTGCACGAATTCGAGGAACGCGTTCAGACGTTGACACCTTTGGAACTGGAGTCCATGGCTCTGGAAGCAGGCTTCCTTATCGAGGATCGCACGAACGGACCTGTGCTGACCCCGTTCGATCCCGAGCGATCGGACCGATTCGTCCTTTGGATGCGTAAACCCGTGCAATGACCAGGATCACCGTTCTTGCCTTCTTTCTCTTGCCTTTGATCGCTGCTGCTTTGGTGCGTGTGTTACGCCCTGAAGCGCGTTGGTTGCGCATCCTGCTCTCCTTCAGTGGTGCTTTCCTGCTCGGTGTGGTGTTCCTGCACATGTTGCCGGAACTGTATGCCGAGGAAGGCATGCGTATCGGTTTCTGGGTTCTTGGAGGCTTTCTCCTTCAAGTAGTGCTTGAGTTCTTCAGCCATGGCATTGAGCATGGCCACGTACATACCACACCTGGAAAGGCTCTTCCCTTGGTGACCTTGGTGAGCTTGTGCCTGCATTCCTACGCCGAAGGGATCCCTTTTGCCGATCCGAAGGTCGCAGGTGATCTCCCGTTCCTCATCGGGGTGTTGTTGCACAAGATGCCCATGGCCATAGCACTGGCTACTGTCCTGCTCCGATCAGGAACTGGAACCGCTTCCAGTTGGATCATGATCCTGGTGTTCGCTTCTGCTGCGCCTTTGGGGATCGGTACAGGTTTGCTGGTAGGAGAGGGTCTAGGGCATGCCTTCCTGCATGATATGCTGGGCTTGGCCATTGGGATGTTGTTACACATCAGCACCACCATCATCTTTGAAAGTGCCCCTGAGCATCGGTTCAATGCCGCCCGGTTCGTGGCTGTGCTGGTGGGAGCGGCGCTTGCAATGGTGTCGATGCACTGAGCCTTTCCAAGGGAAATAACTTCAGCATGCAATGTTTCTTTCTTGATCTCGTTACTTTGTACTGCAAAGTACTTTGTAATGGATCAGAACGACCACTTGAAGGAACTCGCCCACATCCGTGGGCTGATGGATCGCAGCACCCGTTTCTTGAGCCTAAGTGGACTTAGCGGCGTGTTCGCTGGCTGCGTGGCTTTGTCAGGAGCCGTGTTGGCGCGCTACCATATCAACGCAGCGCTCGGGCCAGCGCGCGATGTGCTCACGTACGGGACCGGTGGGTCGTTCACCGCGGAGGATGCGTTGCTCATCACGTTGATCACCGATGCGGCATTGGTGCTCCTCGTGGCGCTGCTCGGTGCAGGCTGGTTCACTTGGCGTCGTAGCACCAAGGCAGGCCAATACCTCTGGGATGCCAGCGCACGTCGGTTGATGTGGAACATGCTCATACCATTGGCCGTTGGGGGCATTTTCTGCTTGGCACTGTTCTTCTACGGTCTCCCCGGTCTTGTGCCTCCAGCAACCCTGATCTTCTATGGCTTGGCCTTGTTCAACGCCAGCAAGTTCACGCTAGACGAGATACGCTGGTTGGGCTTCAGTGAACTCGCTCTTGGGCTTGTTGCGATCTTCTGGTTGGAAGCAGGCTTGTTGTTCTGGGCACTTGGGTTCGGCGTGCTGCATATCATTTATGGGGCGCTCATGTATCTGCGCTACGAGCGGGAAGCCACTTCATCTGCAGAATGATCGAGGATCTGAACAAAGCGTTCGAGAGTCGTGTGCGTTTGGGCATCATGGCGGTGCTCGTGGTGAACGAGTGGGTGGATCACGCGCAATTCAAGGAGCTTTTGGGCGTTACCGATGGCAATCTGGCAAGTCATTTAGCTGCATTGGAAGAGTTGAAGTACGTGCAGGTCCGAAAGCGATTCATCGGTAAACGACCCAACACGAGTTACCGGTCCACCATTCCCGGAACCAAAGCCTTTCGTGCCCATTTGGATGCCATTGAACGCTTGATCCCCAAACCCTGACCGTGCATATGTTAACTGTAAATGACTCCTTTTTGCGTGCGTGGCGGCAACCGCTGTTGTTGGTGTGCCTGACATTGGCGTTCGACCAATTGTTCTGGGAGCGTGAGCTCGGCCTTGATCTCCTCGTATTCATCATCCTTGTATTGCTTGTTCTTGTGGGAAATGCAGGTTGGACCGGGCTTTCAGACACGGCCCGAATGACCATGGGCGGTTCGTTGTTGGCTGGGATCATGGTTTACGTCCACCATAGTGTTCTTGCCATTGTGGTAGCCATGGTCGCTCTTCTGGTGACTTCGGCTACCGCTCAGGAAGCACGCTTGCGATCCTTGTTCTATTCCTTGCTCCACGCCTTCACCAACTTCCTGGTTGCCCCTTTCATCGCCATAGGCAGCCTTGATCAGTTGCCTAAGGTCCATGGAGTGCCACGGACAGGTTGGCGCTGGGTGAAGTTGGGTGCGATGCCCTTATTGCTGCTTTCTCTCTTCACCCAACTCTACCGCGCGGGCAACCCCAAGTTCGATCATTTGACAGCAGGATTCATGGATGGCCTATTGCAGTTCCTCGGCGATGCACTTTCCTGGATCCCTACTGCGCATACGCTCTTTCTGTCGTTCGGTCTTCTGGTCTGTGCAGGCTTGATCTACCGCTTCGCGCCTCGAGCGGTGGTCGACATGGAAGAGCAATGGAGGGACGTATTGGTCCGAACGCGTCGACGGTTGCCTGATCGGGCATCACCACGGAACATGGACGGGCTCGAACGTGAACGACGAATGGGTGTCATCCTCCTATTGATGGTCAACCTTTTATTGATCGTCGTGAACGTGATCGACATTCAATGGATATGGTTCGGCTTCGAGGTCCCGGTCGATTTCAGTTTGAAGCAATTCGTCCATGAAGGGACCTGGATGTTGATCATCAGCATTCTGTTGAGCATGGTGATCCTGATGGTTCTCTTTCGCAACAACCTGAATTTCTATGCTCGATCCAAAGGCTTGAGAACATTGGCTCTGCTGTGGGTCGGTCAGAATCTGGTGCTCGGGATCTCGGTGTTCTTGCGCAACTACCATTACATCGCATTCCATGGATTGGCGTACAAGCGCATCGGTGTGATCGTGTTCTTGGGTCTGGTCTTGTTGGGCTTGGTGACGCTCTATTTCAAAGTGCGCGACAAGAAGAGCCTATTCTACCTCGCGCGCATCAATGGCTGGGCCGCATTCGCCATTCTGGTCGCCTCGACCACTGTTGATTGGGACAGCGTGATCGTTCGGTTCAACTTGAACCACTGGAACCAAGGCGAGATCGACGTGGACAATTATCTGGCCATGTCGGACAAGGTGCTGCCGCTTTTGTATGCTGATATCGACAAGGTGGAAGCGCAAATGGCCCAACACAGATCCAAAACGGTGCGCTGGGTCGATCATCTCGATCCGCAGACCTTTCGAATGGAACTCGATGCGAAGCGTGATCGGTTCGAACAGCGCTACGCTGAACAGCATTGGCAAGAATGGAACCTCGCCGACCAGCGAACGGCGAACGCACTTCACGAACTATCCGAAGCACAATGAGTATGGACCTTCGGTTCATTCGGCGATGGATCATGTTCTTCATGGTCGCCCTCGTGATCAGTGGTCTGACCGCTGTACCGCTGGAATGGGGCACCGAATGGTTGGCCGGGATCACCGTTTCTTGGGGTGATCCTTGGGCGGGTTGGTCCGCGCATGCGGCAGAGGCTGTCGCCCATGTTGGTTCCACGTATCCCTTCCTGTTCTATGGAACAGATTGGTTGGCTTTCGCGCATGTGGTGATCGCTTTGGCGTTTGTTGGGCCTTACCGTGACCCGGTGCAGAACCGCTGGGTGATCCAATGGGGACTTTGGTGTTGCTTGTTGGTTCTACCCTTGGCCTTCCTGTGGGCTCCGGTTCGCGGTATCCCGTTCTTCTGGCGTTGCGTGGATGCCTCTTTCGGTGTGCTCGGCGCCATTCCACTTTGGATGGTGCTTCGCCGTATCGATCGCCTTATTTCAACTCCAACGATCAGGTCATGATACTCTCCATTCCCTACCGCGACTTTCGATACACCGCTGTGCTGTTGGTCGTTTCTGTCGCCCTGGCCTTCGCCCCTGATGCATACCTGCCCATGCTGGCGCGTGCATTCATGCTTCCCATTTCATTGACCATGTTGCTCATTTCAGGACTTGCGCTTTGGAAGAAGTACCAATGGACCTTCTGGACGGCACTGTTCGGGGCATTGCTACTTGCTGGCCAAATGATCACCCCGGTCCTGCCGATGAGCAATTTGGAGCGCGGCCCTTCGCTGCGTGTCTTCCACATGAACGTGCTCCAACCGAACCGTCGATTCGATGAGGCGATCACGGAGGCATTGGAAAGTGGTGCTGATGTGGTTTCTGTGCAAGAAGTAAGCGAGGATTGGGCCGATGCCTTGCAGACCGGTCTGTGCGGAGCCTATCCTTTTGCCCACTTGATCCCCGGTGCGCGTTATCATGGGATCGCTTTCTTCAGCAAGCAGCCGTTCAAGCAGATCTGTACGTTTGATCTGGCAGGCACTCCGGTCATCGAAGCCTTGTTCGAATTGGAGGGTGGAACCGTTCGATTGGTCACTGTACACACCACTTCACCGGTCAGTTACGGCCATTTCCAACAACGGAATGAGCAGTTCGAGATCCTTGCCCGACACTTGATGAACTGTGATACGGCAACCATCGTCGTCGGCGACCTGAACACGGTGCCTTGGGATGGGACCTATCAGCGATTTTGCTATCGAACAGGCTTGTCTTCGACCACGCCATTTCAACAGCGCACTTGGCCGTCCTTGGGGCCGCTCGCATTCATCCCGCTGGACCATGTGTTGGTCTCCAATGGGCTAGCACTTCGATCGTTGAGAACGGTCGATATTCCAGGAAGCGATCATCGAGGGCTTATCGCCGAGATACAATTTCCGCAGCATGCCCAGTGAATTCCGCCGCCATGTGATCTGGATGACCATCTTTTTTGCGGCCATGGCATTCTTGGAAAGCGCGGTGGTGGTCTATTTGCGGGCGTTGTATTACCCGACGGGTTTCGATTTTCCGTTGGTGCCGATGGATCGGAACCTGGTCACAACGGAAGTGGCAAGAGAGGCAGCCACGTTGTTGATGCTGCTGGTTCCTGGTGCACTTGTGGCGCGGAGCGCATTGGCTCGGTTCGCTTGGTTCTGCTTCGGATTCGGCGTTTGGGACATCTTCTACTACGTATGGCTTAAGGTGTTGCTGGGTTGGCCAGAAAGCCTCTCCAGTCGCGACCTTTTGTTCCTGATCCCAGTGCCGTGGGTAGGTCCTGTATGGGCACCGTGCATCGTGTCCTTGGGACTGATCGTGTTGGCCCTGACCTTGCTCTATGGACGATCCAAACGCCCTGTTGGCCTCGTAGATGTGTGGACATGGAGTCTTTTGGGCTTGTCCGCTGTGCTGATCTTCATTTCTTTCACCTTGGATCCACTCCTGAATTCCTTCAGTGGAAAGGACCTTCTGCTGTCGGATGGTGTGCAGCAAAGTCAAGCAATGGCCCTGCAGCGAGGCCGATCATACATACCAGTGCATTTTCCTTGGGAATGGTTCGTAAGTGGATGCATCATCGGAATATTGGCCGTGCTGCGTTGCTTTCAGAGGGCCCGTGCAGTGGGATAGGATCCCGATCCGAACCCGGTCTTGTGGATAATGTGTAACCACAGAGGACGCAACCCCGTTTGAACCGTGCGTCTTTTGTCATGGATAGCAGAGGTAAAATGGTAGCAGAAGCGCGGCTCTTCGTCCGCCTGGGACTATTGTCCTTCGTGGGCTTTGTTTTCTACTACGCTCATTTGTTCTTCGGACTTATGAGCAATGTGGTCATGTTCAAGGCTTTGGCGATCACTTTTCTACTGGCCACGATCCCATTGCCGATCATCGCGGTGAACAATAAGAAACTCTTCCCAGAGCTTACGCCCAGTGGGAAAACGGTGCTGACCCTTGTCACTGCACTGCTGTTGTTCCATCACTTTTTGATGACCTTCATCTTCGTGCTCTTCTTGAAAGGGGAGACGATGTTCTGAGGTTCAGCTTGGCAGCTCTGACCTGGCCTATTCCTTTTTCTTGTCCGCGTCGTGAATGTCTGGAAGTGTACCTGTTGTTCGTTGCCCGATCGCTCGCGCAGAGGTGTTCAAGTGCAAGAAAATTGAACTGCTCATCCCATTTGGCCAGTTGATCTTCAGGTACAGGTCTCCACGAGCTACTGGTACTTTTTCTTGACAAGTGCCCACCTTGTGTACTAGCGAATAGGTCGATCATGGAACCTTTATCTCCCGCGCGTGTTCTAGTTCCCAAAAGGCATGTTCAATTTCTTCAAGAAGAAAGATCCAGAGCAAAAGGCCATGGATCATTATCGCGGACTTCTGGCGGAATCGCACAGGCTGAGTACGATCGACCGAAAGGCCAGTGATCTCAAAAGAGCCGAGGCCGAATCCTTCCTGGAAGCGTATGAGAAGGAAAAGATCAAGAAGACGTAACATTCTCCAGAACCGTGCGTTACAACAGTCAGAGGTTTGCTTTCAGCAAGCCACAGGCACACCTGATCACAGGGGACATCAGCCTTGCGGCGTTAAAAGTCCTCGTCCAAGCCCGTAAGCCTGGAGATCGGGATACTAAGAAGCCCGCCCCGTAAGGCGGGCTTCGCCCGTTATTGCACTTGATGTTCGAGGATGAACCGGATGGAGCTGAACCCGTTCTTTGGTCCGGTCGCTCACCAGAGCCACTTCATTTTCTGGACTATTGCGCCAGCCAAGGGAATCGTCGGGCTTCACCAGCTGCGCGAACGATCACTAGGCCATTCGGGGTGCCACGCAGATCGATGTATACGTTGCTAGACATGGTGCGCTCCGATCGAACGAGTCGCCCTCCGGCGTCGAAGACTTCAACCGTACCGATAGTTGATCCGTTCAGGTTCGTAAGCTCGAATCCATTCACGTGCTGCTGGATCCGAAGTCCTTCGCCCTTCGTGAATGCCGGAATGTTGTTCGTTCCATCAAAGCAATTCGGATAGAAGTCGAATTCCAAGGAATTCAGCTCGTCGGAGAGCAAGGGAGTGGAAGGGCCTCCAAGCCAGCCTGTCCGATCCACTGTCAGGTATGGTTGGCCACCAGTGGAAGGTTGGGCCGGGGTCAAGTTGAACGTATAATGGGCGGGAGGAAGGCATAATGTGTCCCGGTCGAATTGCATGTTCGCCGTCAAGGTCAGCTGTCCTGCAGCCACGGTTTCGAGTGCCTCGTCGAGCAGGGTCCAGTCGAAATCGCCCAAGGTCAAGGCGTTTCCGAAGTTTTCCAGGCCGACGATAACAGTGTCGCACGATGAAGGCGGGCACAGGTCGATCTCGAACTCCCACGAGCAGGCTTGTACGTCGTAGAAACCGGTCCATAAGTGAAGCCCCCCGGTGAAAGACCCGTTGGGTAACACTGCATCCGGGTGAATGGCCAGCGTGTGGTAGCTCTCTTGTCCGATGCCGAAGAAGTTCACCGTTTCGTTCGCCAAGGTGTCCCCACTTCCATCCAGCAGAACGAAGCCTGGATAGTCGAACAGTTCCGTGCTGTTGTTGTATACGTGAACGAGCACGGCCGTATCGCTGAAGGCACCCCAACGTACGAAGTCGATGATCAGGTCATCGCATGGCGACCCTCCGCCAGTGACGGTGAATTGGTGCTGTAAAGGCGATGCAGAGTCGAGCAGACCTGTTCCATCAACTAGAATGGTATAGTCGCCAGCTGCAAGACTGCCGATGGGGATGACTTCGGTATGCGGAACCAGAACAGCCAAACCACCGGGATCGGCCGCCTCCACGGTCAGGTGCACCGTGTTCCCCATGAGCATGTAGTTCGCGGAAACGATGTACGCACCGCTGCTGCTCAGGTTCCCGGTGAGTGATACGGTGATCGCATCGCTCGTTGTTGGTGCCGATGGCGATACGGTGATCGCGTCGATGTAGAAATACGTCTGCGCACCGCTGTGCAAGGAAGTGACCAATAGAATGGCGGAGAGTAGGGTCCGGATCATGGTGACTGGGTTGTATGATAGGATGATGACGCGTTGAAGCCAAAAAAGGCTGCTTGTCGTTCGGGTCAATCCTGAAGTGCCCCCATCACTGCGGCCGCGCCGAAGCCCAACACGATGAGGATACCGTAAAGGAAGAGAAGAACGAAAATGTTGAGGATGGATCGGGACCAAGGCTTGCCGTAAACCGTTCGCACCGCCCAAACGAGATAGAACGCCACGAAAATGATCACCGCCGGGCTCAGTATTCCGATGTCCATGAACTGCCCGATGAGCATGCGAATACCGATGAAAAGAAAGGCCACTGTATGGAAGTACAAGGCGAATACAAGGTGCTCCGTGTAGTAGTAGCCCGAGCGCCGATGCAACAGATAGAGCAGAAGTGCGAAGATCGGAAGCAGTAGGAAAAGCAGTTTGCTGAATGCCGCGAACAACCGCGCTATGAAGGCTTCCTTGCGCACACTGTTACCGCTCGCGTTCATGGCCATGCGAACAACGATGCGAGTGATAACGGAAGGTTCGCTGCCGATCCCGACGAGCATGCTGTCGATCATGGCATCGGTCACCTGTGGTCTTGCGGATAGTTCGGTGAGCATGCTATCAGTAACCGTACTTCCGTTCTCGAGTTCCACGGTGAGGCCAGGATCATCGTTGGTTTCCGTTAGATCCCCACTGACCACCAGCACTGGGCCTTCATCGTTCTCGAGGTTCGCCGTGGTCCAAGCAAGGAACAGGAAGAACAGGACGCTGGTGAAGAGGTATAAGCGCAAAGGATGCACGTAGCGCGCACGCTTGTTCGCGTTGAATTCTCGGATCACCAGTCCGGGTGGCCAGAACAGATCACGAAGCGTGCGGAGAAGTTTCGTGTCGAAGTTGAAGAGCCCGGAAAGCAATTCGACCACAAAATGTCGAACAGGGAGCTTGTGCGTATGGTTCTCCTGTCCGCAGGTGCCGCAGAAGTAGTCCTCTGCGGTCATGGAACGCCCGCAATTCGGGCAGTCCAGGCGCTTTGCCCGTTCGCGTGCCACGGATCAGCTTTTCATGTTGTCGAACTGCAGGGGCAATTCGAAATCCTTCTCCTTGCAAACAGCCATCACAGCTTGGAGGTCATCGATCTTCTTGCCCGTTACACGGATCAGGTCGTCCATGATCTGTGGTTGGACCTTGAGCCCGCTATCCTTGATCGCCTTCACGATCTTCTTAGCTGTCTCGCGTTCGATCCCTTGCTTCACTTTGATGATGCGGTAAAGGGTCTTTCCGCTCGGCACCGGCTCTTCCTTCAGGTCGAAACTGCGCACGTCCACCTTCTGTTTGCCGCTTCGTTCCAACAGGATATCGAGCACCGCGTCCAGTTTCATATGGTCCTCGGTGCTGATCTTGATGGTCAGTGCTTTCTTGTCCACTTCCACCGTGCTGTTGGTCCCGCGTAGGTCGTACCGGCTCTCGATCTCGCGTTTCACAACGTTGATGGCATTGTCGAGCATTTGCAGGTCGACCTTGGAGAGAATATCTACGGAGGGCATGGTTGGTGTGGATCGGTCTCCGGCGAAGGTAGGATCCGTGCGCGAATAGGTCCTTCAGAGGTCGCTCACGCTATCTTCGACGGGCAAAAGAGCGACATCCAAATGGCAACCACCGACCTATCCTATCCCGAGACCAAGAACTACATCGCGGGTAAGCCCGAAGTGAACGGGCAGAAGAAGATGGATGTGCGATCACCTTTGGATGGTTCCATCATCTCAACGGTCCCGCTCAGCAATGCCAATGATCTGGATAGAGCCGTAAAAGCCGCAGAGGCTGCTTACCCCGGTTGGAGCGGCACACCGATCAAGGAACGCTCGCAGATCTTCTTCCGCTACCGCGAGCTGCTGTGGAAGAATCGTGAAGAGCTTGCCACATTGGTCCACACCGAGAACGGCAAGACGATGGACGAGTCGTACGCCGAGGTGGATAAGAGCATGGAACTGACCGAATTCGCCTGCAGCCTGCCGCAGCTGATCCAGGGTGAAGTGCTGGAGGTGAGCAAAGGGGTGGAGTGCCGCATTGAGCGGAAGCCGTTGGGCGTGGTGGCAAGCATCGCGCCGTTCAACTTCCCGAACATGGTGCCGCATTGGACCATCCCGAACGCGCTGATGCTCGGGAATACGATGATCCTGAAGCCAAGCGAATTGGTGCCGATCAGCGCTATCCGCATTGCGGAACTGTTGAAGGAAGCAGGATTACCCGATGGCGTCTTCAACGTGGTGAACGGTGACCGCGAGATCGTGGAAGCGATCTGCGATCATCCGGGTATCAAGGCGGTGAGCTTCGTGGGAAGCACCAAGGTGGCCAAGATCGTATACGTCCGTGCGACCAGCACTTTGAAGCGTGCACTCTGCCTCGGTGGCGCGAAGAACCACCTGATCGTGTTGCCAGACGCGCACTTGGAGATGACCGCAAGCAACGTGGTCGCCAGCATGAGCGGATGCGCGGGACAACGCTGCATGGCCGCTGCGCAGATGGTCGGTGTAGGGGGCGTGGAGCACATCATCGACCAGATGATCATCGAAGCGAAGAAGCTCATCCCCGGCAAGAACCTGGGACCGGTGATCAGCAAGGCTGCGTACGAACGCATCACCGGTTTCATCGCTGAAGCGGAAAAGGCCGGGGCCAAGGTCATCCTTGATGGTCGCAACCCTTCTGTTGAAGGCGGTGCGAAGGACGGCTACTACCTCGGACCCACGATCATCGATCACGTGACCACCGACATGCGCATCGCTCAGGAAGAGGTCTTTGGACCGGTGATAAGCATCGTGCGGGCGAAGGACCTGGACGCCGCCATCGCCATCGAGAACGAGAATCCCTATGGCAACGCAGCCGCGGTCTTCACGCAAAGTGGCGGACAAGCCCGCCAAGTGATGGAACGCGCCAGCGCCGGCATGATCGGCGTGAACATCGGTGTTCCCGTGCCGCGCGAGCCCTTCAGCTTCGGTGGTTGGAACGACAGCAAGTTCGGTACCTGTGACATCACCGGAAAGAGCAGCATCGAGTTCTGGACGCAGTTGAAGAAGACCACGACGAAGTGGAATCCGGAAGGCAAAACCAATTGGATGTCGTGACTAGTCGAGTATTCCCGAACGAAATCTTGCACTTGGCCACTGCGATGGTTGGCGCTGCGGTCTTCAGTGCGTGTACAACCGAAGTTGCAGGCGACTATAGCACGACCCAGAAACAGAAAGAGAAGATGACCCTTGAGCAGATGAAGGACATGTTTGCGAACATGCGCGCTGAAACCAAATGGAACGTTGATGGAGACATGCTTTGGGGCTATTTCTTCACTGATCCAAACCCTGAGAAGTTGGAGAGTGCTGCTAAGGAACTTAGTGGGCGAGGTTATCATTTCGTTAAAGTGTATCAGGCGGATGATATGAGCACACATTGGCTCCACGTGGAGCGAATCGAGACACATACACCGCAGTCCTTGCACATCCGAAATGGCGAACTGTACAAGCTTGCGGATGAATTGGGGTTGGAGTCATACGACGGCATGGATGTCGGACCAGTTGAGAATTAGAGCATGGAAACTTCATTTCGGGTGAACCCCGCCGAGATCCTCAAGGACAATCTCGAGCACACCATTTTCTCCTGGAGCAAGCAGAGCGGTCTGGCCCCGCTGAACATCGAGCGCGCCAAGGGCATTTACCTGCACGATCGAAGCGGCAAACGCTACATCGACTTCAGTTCGCAGCTGATGAACGTGAACATCGGGCATGGGCATCCGAAAGTGGCGGAGGCGGTGGCGAAGCAGATGGCCGAGGTGAGCTACGTGCATCCGGGCATGATCACCGAGGCGCGCGGTAAACTGGGCAAGACGTTGGCGGAGATCACGCCTGGGTCCCTCAACCGCACCTTCTTCACCAACGGCGGCACCGAGGCGGTGGAGCACGCGATGAAGCTCGCGCGTTTGTACACCGGCCGGCACAAGATCATCACGCTGTACCAGAGCTACCACGGTGCCACGTACGGAGCGCTTAGCGCCGGTGGCGATCCGCGCGGCTTGCCGCACGACAGCCAGGGCGTGCCGAACATCATCCACGTGGAGAACCCGTATTTCTACCGCTGCCCGTGGAACAGCAAAACGCCGGAGGAATGCACGGAGAACGCGCTGTCGCACCTGGAGCGCATCGTGAAGTATGAAGGCCCGCAGTACATCGCGGCGATCATGCTGGAAGGCGAGAGCGGCAGCAGCGGTTGCATCAAATACCCGCCGGGCTACTGGAAAGGCGTGAAGGCCATCGCGGACCGCTACGGCATCCTCACCATCTGCGACGAGGTGATGAGCGGCTTCGGGCGCACCGGCAAATGGTTCGGCATCGACCACCACGGCGTGGTGCCGGACATCCTGTGCATGGCGAAGGGGATCACCAGCGGCTACATCCCGCTTGGCGGCCTCATCGTGCGCGAGGAGATCATCAAACACTTCGACGACAAGCCGCTGCCCATCGGCCTCACCTACAGCGCGCACGCCGTGGCCTGCGCCGCCGCGAACGCCGTCATCGACATCTACAAGGAAGAGCACCTCGTGACCAACGCCGCCAACATGGGTCGCTACGTGGACGAGAGCGTGGCGAAGCTGGCAGAGAAGCACCCGAGCATCGGCGACTTCCGCAACACCGGCCTGCTGGGTTGCATCGAGCTGGTGAAGAACCGCGACACCAAGGAGCCGATGGCGCCGTGGAACGCGAAGCCCGAGGAAATGACAGTGATGAACAAGGTGGCCGCCAAGATCAACGAGCTGGGCATGTTCACCTTCGTGCGTTGGAACTGGATCTTCGTCGCGCCGCCGCTGTGCATCGACAAGGCGGGGGTGGATGAGGGGATGGAGATCTTGAGCAAGGCGATAGCGATCGCGGATGAAGCGTGTGTGTGATGGTCTTTGATCTCATCGACGTCGTAGGTTTCGTTCCAGTCGTGGACTTCGTGATCAACGAGGAGGAACTGGACATTCGGGACTTCGTGATCGAAGACCTTCGCATGGGTCCTACGATCGTGATTATCCTAACTTCAGAACATCGTCGACTGAAGCTCACGTTCTCTCAAGCCGAGATCGTCGAATCAAACGGAACTGAAGCCGGTTCGGTTGTTGGTGGATGGCTTCTCTCCATTTCGCGGCCTGAGATGTTCGATATCGAAACTGGTAAGGATACTGTGGCCTTCAGCTTGGACTTTGCCAAAATGGGCTCCTGGATTCTCTCATGCACAGGAGCTGTTGCGGATTTGCAGCGTCGCGGTGATCCATCTTTCTAATTGGGGCGTGCCCCTCGCAAAGCCTCGGGTCGCGCTCTTCGTTGCAAGTCCTCGCTCGTGCCTCGCTGTGGGCTTTCCACTTCGATCGCTCACGCGAATTCCTTCATCGCGACAACCCCGCGCAATACCCTCGCTGCTCCGTCACGAACCCCGCGCATTCCCTTATCCCCACCAGCTTCAACTCTTCCCGCGTCTTCCGCACTTTCGGCCGCCAGCCGGGTAGTTTGATGGTGCCGGGCCGTCCTTCCTGCAACGTGTAGCAGCGCTCGCGCACCACACCACCAAGCCGCACCTGCACACCGATGGTGGAGTGCCCTGGCCAGAGATCGAGCTTGCCGATGCAGCGGTCCCATTCGGCATCCACCACGCCGGGTTGTAGCCGCAGCCAAGCGACAAGGGTGTCGTAGGTAGCGGAGTGGCTCGTGTAGCTACTACCCGGTGAGGTTATCCGCGTGCCTTTGCGGTGCTCATGCAGTTCGCGCTTCATCCAGCGGTCCAATGCGCGTGGACTCTTGCGTTCAAGTGCTCGTGCCAGGGCATCAGCATCCTGCGCGCACAAGGCGTTCGCGGTACAGAATGCAAGGATCAACAAACACCTCATGGGTCGAGCCATTTCCGCCAATCGATCAGCGCTACGCGCAACTTCTCATCGGTGAGCGGCAGGTACTGCCGCAGATCCTTGGGGTCGACGTGTTCTTGTCCGGTGAACAGATCGAGCGTCTTGGCGATCTCCCGGATGTAGACCTCGTGGATGGTCGCGTTCTCGCTGCCACTGATGCTCCACGGCGTGTTCTCCAGCACATGGATCAGGTAGCGCACGGCTTGCCGATCCTGCTTTTCCAATTGGACGTAGTGCTCTTGCGTCGCGCAAACCATCGGCCGCATGCGTCGGTAGTCGTAGAGCTTCTTCAGGCCCATGATGCGCACGTCGCAGAAGAAGTGCCCTGTGCATGCGATGGCCAAGTGAAAGTCAATGTGTCGATCGATGTAGCGCTCTACGTTGTTATAGTGGGGACCGACCGACCAATAGCGCTGCGACAGACGCTCGAAGTGGTAGCGTACGGAATCATCGGTCATCGCTTCTTGAAGGCCTTTGAGGAGGTCGCAGGTGAAGGGCACCGGGTCCGGATATTCGGGGAACATCTTCGCGCTATCGGCGAGGACGTGGCGTACGCGATGGACAAAGGCATCGGGTACGCTTTCGCATACCGGCCAGGTCACACCACGCACGGGGAAGTAGACTGTCTTTTGTGCGCGAACGGTCGAAACGCACAGGAGTGTACAAATAAGGAGTAGGGTGGTGAGGCGGCCCATGCAGTACGAAGTACACGCTTCCGAATGGAACGTTCGATTCCGATTACATTGCTGTACCGAACAAGTCGCATGGAAGATATCACCCGTTCCCCGCTCTACAGCCCGGACCTCGCGCCCATCCCGCCCGAGCAGCGCACCTGGACCAAGTGGAACCTCGCCGCGCTGTGGGTGGGCATGGCGGTGTGCATCCCCACCTACCTGCTCGCTTCGTACATGATGCGTGCGGGCCTCAGCTGGCGGGCGGCCTTGGTGATCATCGGCCTGGCGAACTTGGTGATCACCATACCGATGGTATTGAACGGTCATGCGGGCGTGAAGTACGGTATCCCGTTCCCCGTGCAAGGGCGAGCGGCTTTCGGGACGCAAGGCATCCATATCGCGAGTCTGCTCCGCGCCATCGTCGCCTGCGGCTGGTTCGGTGTGCAGACGTGGATCGGTGGGCTGGCGATCTACTCCATCTGGAACGCGGCAACAGGTCAGGAAGGTGATGTGGCGCTGAGCATCGGCAAGTTCATCTGCTTCGGCGTGTTCTGGCTCATCAACATCTGGTTCATCTGGAAAGGCACCGAGAGCATCCGTTGGCTCGAGGACTGGAGTGCGCCGATATTGATCCTGATCGGCATCGTGCTGATCGTGTGGGGCGCGAATAGTGCGGGTGGTTTTGCCAATGCATTGGAGCAAGGGAAGCAATTACAGCAAAGCACGATCACGCAGTTGCCTTACGCCGATGCGCCCGGCCGCACGTTACAATTGTCACCGCTCTTGAACACCGATGGCACGCCGAAGGCCACACACTATCGGTTGAGCTATCCAAGGCAAAACGAAACCAGGCCGGGCGAATGGATGCCGATCACCGCGCCGATGACCGCAATCAACATCGGCATGGATGCGCAGGTGCAAATCCAGTTCAAGGATGCGGAAGGTCATGAGTCGGCCAAGCTGGAGTTCAAGGCCGACAGTGCCGGTGCAAGCGAGGTCGGCTATTGGCAATACCTGATGTGGTTCACCGCCATGGTCGGTTTCTGGGCCACCATGTCCATCAGTATTTCCGACATCACACGCCATGCGAAGAGCCAGAAGGACCAGTTAGCCGGACAGTTCATCGGGCTACCGGGAACCATGCTCTTCTATTCGTTCGTGGGCATCTTCGTCACCAGCGCGGCCGTGGTGGCCTTCGATGATGTGCTCATCGCCGAGGATGCGCCGTGGGATCCGGTCTCGCTGGTGGACAAGTTCAAGAGCCCGGGTGTGGTCATCTTCGCGCAGATCGCCATGCTCATCGCTACGCTCAGCACCAACATCGCGGCGAACGTGATCGCACCGGCGAATGCGTTCAGCAATTTGTTCCCGAAGAAGATCAGCTTCCGTGTTGGTGGTGTTATGGCGGGACTCGTTGGCATCATCATCTGCCCGTGGTGGTTGATGAACGAGATCAGCGGGATCCTCATCTTCATCAGCGGACTGCTCGGCCCCGTGCTCGGCATCCTGCTCTGCGACTACTTTATCATCCGCAAGCGCACGTTGGTGATCGCTGACCTGTACATGGAGGATGGACCGCACGCGGGTGTGAACAGAGCAGCCATCGTGGCTTTGGTGGCTGGTGTGTTCGTTGCCATCATCGGATATTGGGTGAAGCCGCTGGAGGTCCTCTACACGCTCTCGTGGTTCAGCGGAACGGGTGTGGCGTTCGCCGTGTATTGGGCGTTGAAGGGTAAACGTGTGCTGCGTGAGGGATAGGAGCGGCACCCCGCAGTAGGGGCGAAGCATGCTTCGCCCGAAGGAAGAGCATGCATCGCCCCTGCGAGGAGTACAGCGGATAGCCCGACCCGAGGCTTTGCGAGGGGCACGCCCTCATTATCTTGGAACCGCATTCGATCAACTGATCGTCTGATCATCTGATTTTCTGATCCATGAGCCTCCTCATCAAGAACGGAACCGTCGTCACCGCCGCCGACTTCCACCGCGCCGACGTCCTCATCGAAGGCGAACACGTCAAGGCCATCGGGCATGATCTGCATGCACCCGACGCCGAAGTGATCGACGCGAAAGGCCAGTTCGTGCTCCCTGGAGGCATCGATCCGCACGTGCATTTGGACATGCCCTTCATGGGCACCTTCAGCAGCGACAACTACGAGACCGGCACGCTGGCCGCGCTGCATGGCGGCACCACGACGGTGATCGACTTCATCCTGCAAACACAAGGCAAGAGCCTGCGCCACGCGCTGGAAAGCTGGCAGGGCCGCATGAACGGCAACCTCTACGGCGACCTCAGCTTCCACATGGCCGTCACCGATTTCAACGACGACACGAAGAAGGAAGTGCGCACGATGATCGAGCAGGAAGGCATCACCAGCTTCAAGACCTTCATGGCGTACAAGGGCGCGCTCATGATCGACGACCGCCAGATGGTGGGCCTGATGCAGGAGGTGAAGGAGCACGGCGGCATGGTGATCGTACACGCCACCAACGGCGACATGATCGACTACCTCGTGCAGAAGCATCGCAGCGAAGGCAAGCTCTCGCCGCTGTACCACTACCTCAGCCAGCCGGAGATCACCGAAGCCGAGGCCAGTCACCGCTTCTGCGACATGGCCAGCTACACTGGCGTGCCCGCGTACATCGTACACCTCACCTGCGAAGGCGCGCTCAACGCCGTGCGCGATGCTGCGCGCCGGGGCCAGCGCGTGCTCGCCGAGACCTGCATCCAATACCTGCTGCTCGATGCCTCGCTCTACGAACGGGCCGACGGCGCCAAGTGGGTGATGAGCCCGCCGCTACGCGAGAAAAAGGATCAAACGCAGCTCTGGGCCGGCATCGAACAAGGCAGCTTGCAAGTGGTGGCCACCGACCATTGCCCCTTCATGATGGCGCAGAAGGCCATGGGCTCGGCCGATTTCTCGAAGATCCCGAACGGTCACCCCGCCATCGAGCACCGCATGGAACTGCTCTTCAGCGAAGGCGTGAACAAGAAGCGCATCACCGTGAACAAGTTCGTGGAAGTCACCGCCACCAACCCGGCGAAGATCTTCGGCATGTTCCCGCGCAAAGGCACCATCGGAATCGGCAGCGACGCGGACATCATCCTGCTCGACCCCAACGAGCGCCACACCCTCAGCGCCAAAACGCACCACATGAACGTGGACTACAGCGGCTACGAAGGCATGCAACTCACCGGCAAGGTGAAGACCACCATCCTCCGCGGCCAGGTGGCGGTACACAACGGCGAAGTGCGGATCAAGAAGGGGTATGGGAGCTTTGTGAAGCGGAACAAGGTGAGCGGGATGCTTTGAAAAGATGGAACGCAGATGACGCGGATCGGGCAGATTAACGCTGATATGAAATGCAGATGAGGAAGGTTTTGGGCGTGCCGGCTCGAAGACTCGCCGTCGCGCTTGGAGTTCAGCCCGGGCTCCGACCCGGGCCTGCAAGTCCTCGCGCGGATTACCGCGCTGTGGGCTTTCCGCTGCAATCGCTCACGCGAAATCCATAACTCCTCAAGGATGACTGTCAAGAGCAAGACCGAGCGAGATGAAGCCGAACTCTCGGGTAGAGTCTTCAGCGAGGGTGGTAAGCTGATTTGGGAGATCCAAGGCGAACGTGTGGGGGAAATCGTGTTGAGCGATGTTCGCCTGATCGGAGAATACACGACGGCGGAAGGACCTGTTATTGATGATTGGTTTATCGTCTTCTACATGTCGAAGAAGGACTGCAAACAGGTCTCCTTTTACGCAAAGGGAAGAGAGGTCATGTTGCAGTTGCTCACGGAGTACTTGGGGACTGAAATTGCATCGAGACTTACGGGTTCAGCAAGGTGGGACACAATGTTGCTGTGGCCTCCGGAAGTGATGGGACAAGCAATGTGGAGCGTGGAGGATCTTGCCCCAGAAACTCTAGGCGAAAAGCTCAAGGTCTTCTTAGGAATGGGGCATCCTGCTCGGACGAATCTTACGGATGCGGCATTGCGAGTATTGGATAGGCCAGTCCGGTGATATGGTTGATATTATAGCGCTTGCCTGAGGGATAGAAGCGGCACCCCGCAGCGAGGAACGAGCGAGGAGTATAGCGGATAGCCCGACCCGAGGCTTTTGCGAGGGGCACGCCCAAACATCACCCTAGTCCAACCCAACAGTCCCTTAGATCCGCGTTGATCAGCCTAATCCGCGTCATCAGCGTTCCATCCTTCCGCACCCACCTGGACCAGTCTAGGAAATGCGCGTACTTCCTCTTAACATTGGTTCCAGCAACCCAAGACCCATCAGCGCGGATCACCTAAATCAGCGTCATCAGCGTTCCAATCATTCAACCCATGCCGAGGAACATCAAGAGCGGCCTTATCCAGATGAGCCTCCCTAAGACGGAGGGCGAAGGCACCATACCGGAGATCATCGATGCGATGGTGCAGAAGCACATCCCGTACATCGAGAAGGCCGGCCAGCAAGGCGTGCAGATCCTGTGTTTGCAGGAGATCTTCAACACGCCCTACTTCTGCCCGGGCCAGGACCGGAAATGGTACGAGAGCGCGGAGAGCGTGCCCGGTCCCACCACGGAGCTGATGGCGCAGTACGCGAAGAAGTACAACATGGTGATCATCGTTCCGATCTACGAGAAGGAGCAGGCCGGCGTGCTGTACAATACCGCCGCGGTGATCGATGCGGATGGCACCTACCTGGGCAAGTACCGCAAGAACCACATCCCGCACACGAGCGGTTTCTGGGAGAAGTTCTTCTTCAAGCCCGGCAACCTCGGCTATCCGGTGTTCCAGACGAAGTACGCCAAGGTGGGCGTGTACATCTGCTACGACCGCCATTTCCCCGATGGCGCGCGTTGCCTTGGCCTCAACGGTGCCGAGATCGTCTACAACCCCAGCGCCACCGTGGCTGGTCTCAGCGAATACCTCTGGAAGCTGGAGCAACCCGCGCACGCTGCGGCGAACGGCTACTTCATGGGCTGCATCAACCGTGTAGGGGAGGAGAAGCCTTGGAACCTCGGCAAGTTCTATGGGCAGAGCTACTTCGTGGATCCGCGCGGACAGATCTTCAAGCAAGCCTCGCGTGATGACGATGAACTGCTCGTCGCAGAATTCGACCTGGACATGATCGAGGAGGTGCGGAGCACATGGCAGTTCTTCAGGGATCGGAGGCCGGAGACGTATGGACGGCTGACGGAGTTGTAGAACGCTGATGACGCGGATCTTTATGATGAGCGCGGATCAATGCGAATTGCCATGCCTGATCTGAATAAAGAGAACTACATGCATTCTGAACTGACCGAGCAGGTCATTCAGATGTTCTACAAGGTCTACAACGCCTTGGGCTACGGGTTTTTGGAAAAGGTCTATGAGAACGCCATGTTCCATGAGTTAATCTCCGCTGGGCTCGAGGTAAAGCGTCAACAACCGATCACGGTGTTCTATGATGGCGTGGAGGTCGGTAGCTACTATGCCGACCTTATCGTCGAGGGACTGGTCATCGTGGAACTCAAAGCTGCGGAGAGCATCTGCGAAGAGCACGAGTGCCAGTTGATCAACTACCTCAAAGCCACCGATGTGGAAGTCGGCTTGCTCCTGAACTTCGGCAAGAAGCCCCAAGTCAAAAGGAAGGTCCATACAAACTCATATCAGCGGATATCATAAAGATCCGCGTCATCTGCGTCCCATCGCATGAAGCACCCCACGCACCACACCGACAAATCATATCAGCGGAAATCATAAAGATCCGCGCCATCTGCGTCCCATTCCCCATGGCAGAATACAAACGACCCACCACCGAAGCCGAGTTCACAGCCAACTTCCACCCGAAGAAGCCGCTGATGAGCGATACCGAGGCGTACTACGAGAGTTCGCGCTGCCTGTATTGCTACGATGCGCCGTGCATCAACGCGTGCCCCACGGGGATCGATATCCCGACCTTCATCCGGCAGATCAACAACGACAACAAGGACGGGGCCGCGAAGACGATCTACGACAGCAACTGGATGGGACATGCCTGCGGGAACGTCTGTCCGACGGAGGAACTGTGCGAAGGGGCCTGCGTGTACACCAAAAGCGATGTGAAGCCGATCGAGATCGGGCGCTTGCAGGCACATGCCACGGACAAGGTGATCCACGCGAAGAAGAAGCTCTTCATCACCGGGAAGCCGACAGGCAAGAAGGTAGCTGTGATCGGTGCGGGGCCAGCGGGTGTTTCCTGTGCGTGTGAATTGCGGATGTTGGGCCACGCGGTGGATATCTACGAGGCGCGCGAAAAGCCAAGTGGCTTGTGTGTTTATGGCGTCGCACCGTACAAGCTCACCAACGAAGAAGCGGTTGATGAGATCGCTTACTTGCAGGAGCAGTTCGGTTTCAACGCCCACTACAACAAGCCAGTGACCGGTCGTGTTGACTTTGAGCGCTTGGAGAAGGACTATGACGCCATCTTCATCGGCATCGGCTTGGGCGGCACTTCGGCGCTAGGCATTCCCGGCGAAGACAAGAAAGGCGTGATGGGTGCGCTTGAGTTCGTGGAAGTACTGCGGAACAAGCACCAAGCAACGCCGGTCGGCAACAAGGTGATCGTGCTCGGGGGCGGAAACACAGCGATGGATGCCGCGAGCGAAAGCTGCCGGATGGGCGCGGAGAGCGTGACGATAGCCTATCGTCGTGGTCCGGAAGAGATGGGTGCGTACACCTTCGAGTTCGATCTGGCGAAGAAGAGCGGTGCGAAGGCACTGTTCAATGTGACGCCCGTTGAAGTGATGGGCAATGGCTCCGTGACCGGGGTCAAGTTCATCCGGAACAGTTCCGCCAATGGGAAGCTGGAAGCCATCAAGGGCAGCGAGTTCCTGGAACCTTGTGATATGGTGTTGCTGGGGACCGGTCAAGGAAAACAAGTGGAACTGTTGAAGCAGGTCTCAGGCCTCATGTTGGATCAGAAAGGGCGCATCGTGGTGAATGAGCGCTTCCAAACGACCAACGCCAAATACTTTACTGCAGGGGATGCGATGAACGGTGGTGTGGAAGTGGTGAACGCGGCGGCTGAAGCGAAGAAGGCGGCGCATGGGATCGATACCTACTTGGGGAAGTGATTAGCTGATGGGATGATTAGCGGATCAGCTGATGAAAATGCCTGGCATGATGGAAGAGCATGATGAGTTTATCACTGGGGATCGCTCCGATTGGCTGGCGATCTGCGATGCTGTGATCGAGGAAGATCGTGTGGAGCAGCTTGACGCAATGGTCGCTCACGAGCCGCAGGCCAGCTATTCCGGTAGCCCGTTGTATCGCGAGAACCTGCTGCTCAAGGAGACTTTTGAATTGTCCGTTCGCACAATCCGATTCGTGAACCAACTCGGTTGTGAGCGCGCATGGTTGATCGACCAGTTCGAGCGGTCGGCATGTTCGCCAGGAGCGAATTCCAAGGAAGCCCAGAATGCCGAAAGCCTGAAGGACTTCATTCACAAGCTGAAGATCGCGTTGAAGGAAGCCGACGAAGCCGAATATTGGTATTACCTCATCGCCGCGACCCAAGACAAAGGCATTGATGAGGACCTCATCGCCCGCATCCAACGTGTCATGCGCATCCTCAATAAGATCATCGGAACGAGTAAGCAACGTTTGATCGAACGAACGAAGTCCACCAAGTAGCTGTCGCCCGCCAACCATCAGCTAATCGTCACATCAGCTAATCAGCTAATCAAATGGCCGATCTCCGAACCAATCTCGCCGGTATCAAATCCCCGAACCCTTTCTGGCTGGCCTCCGCGCCACCCACGAACAGCGGCTACCAGATCATGAAAGCCTTCGACGCGGGCTGGGGCGGTGCCGTGTGGAAGACCCTCGGCGTGCCAGTGGTGAATGTCAGCAGCCGCTACGGCGCTGTGAACTACCGGGACAAGCGCATGGTGGGTTTCAACAACATCGAGCTGATCACCGACCGGCCGTTAAAGGACAACCTGCGCGAGATCAGCGAGGTGAAGAAGCGTTTCCCTGACCATGCGGTGATCGCCTCGCTGATGGTGGAGACGAAGGAGGAATGGCACCAGATCGTCCGCGACGTGGAGAACGCTGGCGCCGATGGCATCGAGCTGAACTTCGGTTGCCCCCACGGCATGTGCGAGCGCGGCATGGGCAGCGCGGTGGGGCAGGAGCCGAAGGTGTTGCAGACCATTGTTGAGTGGGTGAAGGAAGTGGCCAAGATCCCCGTGATCACGAAGCTCACACCGAACATCTCGGATATCACGCGTCCGGCGCGCGCGGCCAGGGCTGGTGGGAGCGATGCGATCTCCTTGATCAACACCATCCAAAGTGTGGTGGGCGTGGACCTGGACACCTTCGTGCCATACCCCAACGTGGATGGCAAGAGCACGAACGGCGGCTACTGCGGTCCGGCCGTGAAGCCGATCGCCTTGAACATGCTGAAGAACTGTGCGCAGGACAAGCAAGTGGGAATACCCATCAGCGGTATAGGTGGTGTCGAGAACTGGCGCGATGCGGCGGAGTTCATTCTGCTCGGTGCCACCTCGGTGCAAGTCTGCACTGCGGTCATGCACTACGGCTTCGGCATCATCCGCGATCTCAAGTCAGGCCTAGAGCGCTACATGGACGAGAAGGGCTTCAAGACCTTGGATGATTTCCGGGGCAAGGCGCTGCCGAACATCGTGCATTGGGAGGACCTCAACCTGAAGTACAAGGTCGTCGCGGAGATCAACGCCGACAAGTGCATCGGCTGCCAGCTGTGCTACACCGCCTGCGAGGACGGTGCGCACCAGGCCATCGGTCTATCCAGCGACCCGCTGATCCGCATTCCGAGCATCATCGAGGAGAACTGCGTGGGCTGCAACCTCTGCTCCATCGTTTGTCCGGTGGAAGAGTGCATCACCATGGAGCGCCGCGATGACGGCAAGGAGCAACTGACTTGGGGTGAGCGCACGGCGGCAGGGAACATTCCGAAGACGTTTGACGATCCGCTGGCTGGTGGGCTGCATCATTGGGTGCCGGAGCCAGCGGAGGCGTTGGTGACGAAGAAGCCAAGGCACTACAAAGGGTAACCAGATCACAAGTTTGATGGACTACATCATAGGTGTCATTTTCCTTGTCTTAGTTGTTGGGATGGCGTGGCAGGATGGACGACCGCGAACATGTGGTTTTGCAGGGGCCTTGGCCATTTGCGTCTTGGCCACGCCCATATTCGGCTACTTCATAGTTCATCTATTTCCATTGAAGAATCCGAAGGGATGTAAGTGGTGTGACAACAAGAAGAATGAGTCCGAGTATTGCGGCATGTGTGGAAAGAATGACGCTGGAGTGCTTCGGGCTGATGTAACGGATAAATGACCTACACCATGGACCCCCACATGCAAGCCGCCATCGACGAAGCCCGCTTGGGCCGTTCACAGGGCGGTATCCCGATCGGCTCGGTGCTGGTGCGCGACGGCAAGATCATCGCACGGGGGCACAACAAGCGCGTGCAGGAGAAGAACCCGATCCTGCATGGCGAGATGGACTGTCTGAACAACGCGGGCCGCATCGGCAGCTACAAGGGCACCACGATCTATTCGACGCTGATGCCCTGCTACATGTGCGCGGGCACCATCGTGCAGTTCAAGATCAAGAAGGTGATCGTGGGCGAGAGCCGCACATTCGCTGGTGCCAAGGCCTTCATGGAGAGCCACGGCGTGGAGGTGATCGACCTGAACCTGCCGGAGTGTGTGCAGATGATGGAGGAGTTCATCGCAGCCGAGCCGGAGCTGTGGAACGAGGATATCGGGGAGTAGGATGGAACACGGATGACGCGGATCGTTTTGATGAGCGCAGATCTGAGATAGAGAGGGATTGAGCGGATCAGCGTTGATCCGCTACATCAGCGTCATCTGCGTTCCTTTCAGTAGGTGCCCTTCAGCCTCCAACGGTCGGTAAAGCCGCGATACCTCCCGCATCAATTCTTGAGGCGTGTCGGCCGTGACATTGATCAACCGGAACGGACCTTCGCCAAGTGCGGCAAGCCAACGCCACTCCAACTGACCGCAGGTGCGGGTGGAACCATTGTCATACCACCATGCGGAGTACCGTGTGGATGCGCCATTGCTCAATTGCCCGAAGCAGATCGTGCCATCACGGAAGGGTTCGAGGACTTCGTGCGTGAAGTGGTAGCCACTCCCGATCCAACAGCTCATCGGGTGGTGGTCGTTGCTGTAGAATGCCTTTCCGGGTTTCATGAAGATCTGCAGATGATCACTGGTGAAGCTCACCACGTTGTTGGGAAGGATGGTCCGTTCACAGCCGGGTATGTTCAATTGCTCAGCGAAGAGGTCGCGTTCATCCTCCACTGGTACCACCGGGTGGATCATCCCGACCAGCATGGTCGGGAGAAGCGCGGTGGTGACAAGACGTTGTTTCCAGATCGGCCACACGGTCTTGGTCATTGAGGCAACGGATCGAACCCGGTCCCAACGCTCCACAATGTGGATCATGGGTAGCAACACGAAGAGCAGCCAGCTGATCAACCCGATGACTTCATGCCAGAAACCACCCGCAGGCGCGGCACTGACCACCAACAGTAGGATGCGCACGTAGTTCGAAACGGCGACCAACACGAAGGTCACGAGCAGGAGAACAGGTAGCGCGAACTCGGAAAGCGAGGTCTTCAAGCGTCTTTCGCGGAGGGCGATGAGCGCCATGGTCACGATCAAGGAAGTGGTGATCATCCGAAGTCCCATGCATTCCGGGTCCACATGGAATTCCTGCCCCTGGTACATGAGCGCATTGCCGATGTCCATCGCCTCCGGGTCGATGCTCTTCAATGTTCGAGCGACGACCTTGCTGATGCTCAATCGCACGTGGAACCCGAAGGTGTTGATGAAGTAATGGGTGATGGGTGCCACGAGGACAGCAAAGACCGGAGCCAAGCGATCCAATTTGCCCACGAAGGCTTCGATCACCAGGAAGATCGCAGCGAACAGCACACCGAATCGGAACAGCGGATGTGGCAGCCAGAAAGCCAGCGCGAACAAAGGAGCGAGGACGAAGAGGTAGCGCAAGGAAAAGTTCCCTGGCTCACGGACACGTATGATCACCGGTAGTAGCAGGAGCCAGAAGTAGCGCATGCCCCATTCCACGCTCACGTGGTCGCTCAGTCCAGGCCAGAGACAGAGGAAGAGCACGACACAAAGGAGCCCTGCACGCCACTTTCCGGAAGTAAGGATGGATCCGCGCAAGACCATCAAGCCGCGCGCTGACGATGTACGAACCATAGGAGCGTGAGGCCGGCCAGCACGATCATGGCCCATTCGTGGGGCTCGGGAACGGCACCAGGAGGCATCGTCGTTTCTTCAACCTCCTTGTCCTCTTCCACAGCAATGAAGGACGTGAAGCGGGTGAGCAGGTTGTACTTCAATCCGAGCTCGACAATGCGCTCCTTGGTGTCCTCATCATTGGTCGTTTGTTGGTCATCATCGAGTTCCGCTATCCTGTTCCGTGCCCACAGGTAGCGCAGGGCATCGGCATCCTTGGGTGCTGTTGCGGAAGCCACATCGATGCGCTTTTCGTACGCTCCAGAAGCCGTGGTGCCGCGAACGACGATGATGCCTGTGGTCTTGCCCGTGTACTTGCCATACAGTGTGATCGGGCGTTGTGCGAAGAGGTCGGCGACGTGCACAGGGGCGTCCTTGGCCACCTCGAAACCCTCATAGCTCACGGAGATATCGGTGAGCACCGGCGCCTCCACGTACTGCGCGAATTGTTCGGCCGTTTCATCCACTTCGTTCTGACCCAGCACGATGAATGGCTGCCCCTGTCCCGCACGAGCCAATCCTTCGATCAAGTAGCGGTTCACGCTCGTCCCGATCCCGAAGGGAAATACGTTGGCATTCCCGAGGTTCTCGCGGATCAGCTGGAACGCCTCGCGCTCAACGGTGACATAACCATCCGTCACGATCACGAAACTGCGGGAAATGCCCTCGGTACGCGGGATCTTCAAGGCGCGCTCCAGGGCAGGCAGGAGTTCTGTTCCCCCTTTTCCGGTCTGCTGTGCAATAAAACTGAACGCTTCGGCCAGTTCGTCGGGTGTAGCATGCAGAGATCGCTCGGCCAATTGACTTGATCCACCTGCGAAGAGGATGACATTGAACTTGTCCTGAGGACGCAAGTCGCGGAACAGCCGCTTCATCATTTTCTTCGCCACGTCGATCGGGTACCCGTTCATGGAACCCGAAACATCAAGAATGAACACGTACTCGCGCGGCACCACTTGCGTGCTTTGTACTCGCCTCGGTGGCTCCGCCATCAGGAGGAAGAAACTCTCGCCACCGCTACTGCCAGTGAGTAGACCTGTGGAGATGGCTTCATCGCTCAGCCGGTATCGGAGCACAAGGTCATTGTTATGGTCATGCTTAGCGCCGTTGGACTTCAAGGTGATCTCCGCTTGCTGCGCGTTCGGAAAGGTGATGTCGCACGGGTAGGTCGGGACCACTACGTCCTTCAGTGGCAAGGGACCGTCGATGGTAGCGTGGAAGTCGAATCGCGGGCGAGCTTGAGCGAAGTCCTTTTGCAAGGTTTGTGTGTGCGGATTCTGGGCCCATTTCTCGTTGGATGCGTGTGGCCCGGCATCGTAGCGTTGGCCAACCACCACGGGGTAGATGAATTCGTACACACCCTCTTCCGGGATGATGTTCTCGGTGTACCGCAGCTCCACGTCGATCGCTATCCCCGAGCTTATGTTGGCCACACTCATCTGGAATACGTTCGGCCGGTGCTGCTCGAGCAGTGACGCTTTCTTACCCGCCTTCTGTGCTTCCTCGAATTCCTTCTTGGCCTCTTCGCGTTCCTTCACCTTTGCTTCGATCACGCGCTCACCGACGCGCATCGTCATGCCATGGACAGCGGCACGGGTGCTCGCCGGAAAGACGTATTCGGCTTGAAGTTTTGAGGGATGATCGTTGCGATAGGACTGGTGGATGGTCACATTCGCGATCGTTCCGATGATCCGCACTTCAGCGCGTGTCGAGATCAAGGGAAGGTCGATGCCCTCTATCGGGGCGCCTGTGCTATCGCGAACGATGAAATGCGGTGCAAGGCTGTGGTCGGGGTCATCCTGTTGTGCGTGGGTGGTCAGGTGCGAGGTGAACAATAGGCCGAGCAGAAGTGCATACCGGAACATGGTCGTGGTGGTTTATCTCGATGCCTAACGTTCGGATCCTGCGATCGGTATGCATCCCGGTCGAACCTGCTCACAGAACCAACCTACCATTCCCAGAATGAAAAGCGGCCGCCCCTTTCGGAGCGGCCGCCATTCGGTCGGACTGCACTGAATTACTTCACGACCACTGCACGGAAATCGGAACGCTGACCGTTCTCGAACTCCATGTGGAACATGTAGGTACCAGCTGCGATGCCGGTCATGTCCACCGTGGCGATGCTGTTGCCACCCACCGCAAGCGTGCGCTCAGCGACCTTTGAACCATTCAGGTCGAAGATCTGCAACGTTGCTTTGCCCGCGAAGCCCTTCATCGGAATACGGAGGTAGTCGGTTGTCGGGTTCGGGTATGGTGTGATCTCTACGCGGTTCGCGTTTTCGTTGATGCCGATGCTCGTGGCATCGATGGTCTGGATCGCGATCGCGGGTCCACCGGTGGTTCCAGCAAAGCCGTTGAACCAAGAGGTGCCATTGCGGATCACAGATGTTGGGTCGATGAAGCCGAAGTTCGCATTCTGCCCATAGTCGACATCCGTATTCCAACCGTGGAACATGATCTCGTCGTTGGTCTCCACGCAGAACAAGTAACGCAGGTTGTCTTCCAGGAACAAGGTTTCTTCGAAGGGAATGAACACGTTCTCGCTTTGCAGGTCACCGGTGAAGCTGTATGAACCTGGAGCTAGCAACGACAGGCCTGCATCAGTAGGGGTGTCGAAAGGACTCGCGATCGCGTCCGTCCACAGGAAGGCGAACGTGGTCACCAACCGGTCGGTCAGTGCGCTATCTGGTGGGGCTGCAAGGTCGGCAGGCGTGGTGCTGGAGAAGTACATACCGGTCACAGCCAAGCGGCTTGCATTGGCATTGCTGAATTGCATGCAAGTGCGGAAAGCACCTTGGCTCGTCGCCGGGCGGAAGTAGTTGTTCGCAACGGGTTGTGCCGTCGTATTGTCGGTGGGAACGTAGCTGAACACATCATTGAACACCAATGGAACGGAGTAGCTGTTGTCCTGCGGGAAGGCATCTCCACCCTCCAACTCGGTGGAGTAGGTGATCGTGTATTCTCCAGCATAGCTAGCCGCGCTGAACACAGGAAGCTCGACGAAGACACTGTCTCCGGTCAGAACCGTCTGTAGGTCCGAAACTTCATTGTAGATCTCGGTTCCATTCTGGCTGACAATGGCACGCAAACGCACGGCCGTTTGGTCTTCGGAGCCGAAGTTGTGCATGAAGGAACCCATGGAAACCTCGAATTCCGTCGCGTTCGCAGCGATCAACGGTGGAACGCTGGTAGCCGCTGGAACAAGAACATCTTCTACATCGATGTTCATGTTGTTCGGGAACGCACCGAAGTTGTTGCCGATGAAAGCTGTGACTTCCTCTGCATCAAGCACAGGTCGAATGATGGCACCGCTGCTCATGCTGATCATGGCGACTGGAATGGTCACATCCAACCCAACAGTGCCTCCTTGCATTGTAATGGCCAAGTTGTCCGCATTGCTGATCAGCAGCACGCCGATCGCACCGGCGTTCTGGGCGTTCAAGGCTTTGGTGGAGAAGCCACAGGTTCCGCGGTAGATCACGGCGATCTGCCCCGTAAGGTCGTTCACGAGCGGCTCACAGCCCAAGGAATCGGCTTCAGTTCCGTCAAGACCGATCATCAGCGGGCCTTGAACGGCATTGGCGGGAATAGTGAGGTCTGCAACACCCCAAGAATTTGCAGCAGAAGCAAACGCATTGTCGTAGGAGTCGGCGATCGAGACCGGTGTGAGCACCTGAACCACCACGCTGCCCTGTCCGAAGAGCAGGCTGGTGGCAATGATCAAGCTGGTTGAGAGGAGTTGTCTTTTCATGGTCAGGGATTTGTTCTGGTCGTTAGTAAGGAGCAAAGCATCATTGCAGAAGACAATGTTAACTATACAACACGGAAATGTGGTCTAATTCAGTGACAAGATCATTGCTGAAATAGCAGGCTTGTCTGACGTTCAGTTCAGCATGAATGGCCGTCTGGTCTGATGATCAGGCAGTTCGGGTTGACGAATGGTTGCAATGAAAGCCGCCGATCCGAACGACCCGTCCAACGCTCTGCCCAACATTCCATCAACCTGAAAGGCCATTTGGGTGATCCCGCACACCGGATGGAGATCAAGGCCTTAGATGCGCGCTTGGTACGTGTACAGGTCGAAGTACCGCCCTTCTTTGGCGATCAGCTCGTTGTGGGTACCGCGTTCGGCGATCATTCCGTGTTCGATCACCAGGATCTCCGTGGCTTGGCGGATCGTGCTCAATCGGTGGGCAATAACGAAGGTGGTGCGGTCCTTCACCAGCTCATTCAAGCTTTTCTGGATCAAGGCTTCGCTCTCGGTATCGAGGTTGCTCGTGGCCTCATCCAGGATCAGGATCCGAGGATCGGCCAACATCGCACGCGCGATCGCTACGCGCTGGCGTTGACCGCCGCTCAGTTTCACGCCGCGTTCACCGATCACCGTTTCCAAGCCGAGCTCGAAGCGATCCGTGAATTCATGCACGTAGGCTCCTTCCACCGCTTTCCGCAACTGCTCCTCTGTGGCATCCGGACGCGGGAATAGGATGTTCTCACGGATCGTTCCTTCGAAAAGGAAATCATCCTGCAACACCACACCCAGGCGCCTTCTGTAACTCGCCAATTGAACCTTGCTCAAGTCCTGGCCGTCGATCGTGACAGTACCGGAAGTAGGGGTGAGAAAAGATGCCGCGAGACTGGCTATGGTGCTCTTTCCCGAACCGGAGGTGCCCACCAAGGCGATCACGCTGCCTCGCTTGGCTTCGAAGCTCACGCCGTGCAACACCGGTTTGCCTTCTTCATATTCGAAGGCGACGTCTGTGAATGCAATGTCTCCGTGCAGTTTCTCCAGTTCCACGGGCCGATGATCCGGATAGTCCTCGGGCTCCATATTCATGATCTCTTCGGTACGATCGAGCCCAGCGAAAGCCTCGGTGAACTGGCTGCCGATGTTGCTCATTTGCACGATCGGCGCGATCATGAAGCCCAACAGTACCGTGAACTGGAGAAATTCTCCAGGTGAGAGCTTCTGGTCGATCATAAGTGAAGCCCCGATGCCCATGATCCCCGCACTTGCCAATCCAAGCAGAAGGGTGGAGATACTACTGATGAACGAGGTTGCAGTGAGGCTGGTCTTCACGTTCTCGAAGAGCCGCTGTACGCCCAGTTCGAAGGTCTTGTTCTCTTGTTCTTCCGCACCGAACCCTTTGATCACGCGAACGCCGTTGAGCGTTTCCGTGAGCCGTCCGGTCACTTCCGCGTTGATCACACCCCGCGTTCGGAATACCGGTCGTATCCGCGCGAAGGCTTTCATCGCGAGGAACGCGAAAATGCTTACCGGAACCAAGGTGAAGAGCGTCATCCTTGGACTGATCTGGATCAGCCATATGAGCGAGGCGATCGCCGTAAGCGTTCCACCCACCAACTGTACCAAACCCGTTCCTACAAGGTTCCTCACACCTTCCACGTCGGTCATGATGCGGCTTACCAGCGCACCACTCTTGGTGTTATCGAAGAAACTGATCGGTAGCGAGAGGATCTTCCGCTGCACTTTGGTCCGCAGCTGACTGATGAGGAGTTGCGCTTCAACGCTGAGCAGCTGCGTGAGGACGTAGCTCGTAACGCTTTGTACGATCAAGGCCGCCACTACCGCGATGAGCAGGATCTTCAGCATGTCCATGTCGTGGTTGGCTACCACATCGTCCATCAGGTATTTGGTGGATCCCGGGAGTACCAGCCCTGCGGCACGACTGATCACGATCAGCACCAGACCTATGAAAACGTTCTTGCGGCGTGGCCAAATGAACTGACGGAACGCCATGCCCCATGTGACACTGGACTTGGCCTTCGGTAATTCGCCGGCGGCGGCGCGCATTTTGGCCCGAGGCCCATTGGGCGTGCGTTCAGCGCGGGCTGTGGAAAGTGGTCGTGAACTCAAATTGGAAGAATTGGAAGGTAGGTGGTGCGCCATCGGCAACTGTCGGGCCATCGCTGATCTTCGGTCGGATCGTCAGTTACTGCCCAGCAAATGCCATTTGCCGACCTTGCGCCGTCTTTGTGCAAAAGCGCAGGGCAATGTTCCATGAAGATGCGCATCAATAAACTGTTGGACCGGGCATTGATCCCGGACAACGGCGGTGAACTGCTGTTCTATCAACGCGATGATGAATTCACCATCGAAGTGGTCGGCATCTCCGGAGAACTGATGACCACGGCGCATCATGGATCCGAGGATGCTTTGGCTGAACTAGCACTGAAACGGTTGAAGAAACCGCAAGAAGCCCACGTGGTGATCGGTGGTCTAGGCATGGGATTCACTTTAGCTACAGTGCTTCGGCTTGTGGGTGATCAAGGAAAAGTGATCGTTGCCGAATTGGTCCCGGAAGTGATCAAATGGAATCAAGGCCCCATGGGCGAGCGATCAGGAAGTCCGTTGAATGATCCACGAACGATCGTTCACCAAGGCGATGTGCTGGAATTGATCCGCGGTGGCAAAGGGAAGTTCGATGCCATTCTGTTGGATACGGACAACGGCCCCGAAGGATTGACGCAAGCCCGCAACAACCGGCTTTACTCACACCGCGGATTGCGATCCGCCTACGATGTGCTTCGCCCTGGAGGTGTGCTCGCCGTGTGGTCCACTCATCCGCACGCGCCGTTCACAAGAAGGCTTGGCATGGCCGGATTCAAGGTGGATGAGCAGAAAGTGTACGCGCATCGCGACAAGGGCACCAAGCACCATTTGTGGTTCGCGACCCGACCTTAGTGCTTGAACCGCACGAACAACCTTCCGAAGTTATCGCTGTCCTTATCGATCCGATGGTACAGCTTCTTCACGTTCGACTGCTGCAGGTAGCGGATCACCTTCTTCTTCAACTGCCCGCTTCCCTTGCCGGGAATGATCTCCAGGATCGGGATCCGCCTGTCCACGCAGAATTCCATCGCTTCATCCAAGGCACGATCGATCTGCTGGCCTTTGTTGAAGATGTCGTGGAGGTCGAGCTTGTGTTTCGACATGGACGGATCACATCACTGGCCGATCGCGAACCGATGGACGCTGCTTGTTCCGTCGCTCTCTGCAACCAGGAAATACACGCCCGGAGCATCAGGCGCCGCGATCCGCCAACGGTCACCGCTCGGAAGTATGGACGTATGGTGGATCCTACCGCTGATGTCCACAACACGGATCATCGGTTTCAACAAAGGCATACTGCTCACCAATTCGATCATCCCACCCTGCAAGCTTATCCGGAACTGGACTTCCAGCACTTCTGTGATCCCTATCGGTGCATCGGATGTGGATCCGGAGCAAGTGACGCTATCCGCAGTGGTCACCGTCAATGAGCATGGAACCGCACAGAGCGGGATCAGCATGGTGCCTTGATCGCTCGTCCAACCATTGAGCTGCAGACAGCCATTAGGTTCCATGACGAAGGTGTATGGCGAGGAAGATGTGCAATACAAGGAGGTTACTTGGACACCCCAAACGCCGTTACATCCACTGGTAGGCGGTGTAACGAATGTCGTTTGGAACTGCGCGATCGAGAATGTTCCGAATAACAAAGAAGGAAGTAGAAGTGTGGATCGCATGCCGTTCGATTTGGATGAATCAAAAGTAGCCCCTCCTTCTCTATCGACAGAGCGAACTTGGAGAAGCTGTGGATCACAGTTCTCAGATCCGCACCAAGTGCAACTTCCCGATCGCAGCCACCTGCTTTGCATCCACCTCCGCCTTCTTCGCGTGCTTCGTCCAGGTCTTCACACCGTTCACTACCTCGTCGATGATCGCATCCGGCTTGCCGATGTTCATCTCCTTCGCTACCGCCAGTAGGTCGGCACGCGTGATGACGACGTGCTTCCCGGTATCTATCTACCATATGGGTTGCGCCGATCCTCATCAGGCAAAATGCCTACTTCCAACCCTTGTAGGATCCAGTTATTCGGATCGATTATGTGTAGCAGGCCGACCATGGGATCCACTATGGGGCCTTTCATGCGCCCCGCACACAGCTTTATTCCACCAATACCTTTTGTGCTGCACTGAATTTGTCGTTCCAAGCTGTGATCAAGTACACGCCCGCTGGCTGCAAGGAAATGTCCAAAATGGAGGATGACATGTTGGAAGACTTGAACACGGTCCGACCAAGATCATCCGTGACGGTCACTGTCATCTCCGGATACGGCAACGTCAAGTGGAACATTCCTTTGGATGGATTCGGGAACGCGCCAATGCCTTGTGCAGCAACGGGTTGAACGAAACCCACGTTGATGTCGCCAAAGCTGGCAATGAACGCATCCTGCTCACCAACGGCTGTCAGCGGGAACGAGCCAGATCCCGTGTTAAGGTCGATCGTCCCATCGAAGCGCCCGGTAGAGATCATTTGTCCATTAAGATCCACGTCCATACTTGTATGAATGATATTGCCGAGATCGCTCCAGCCATAGTGCCCCAAATAGGTCATGGACGTGCTGTAGTGGCAGAAAAAGACCGGAAGTTCCAATGTCGGGAAAACCGTCCCTGGTCCCGGATCCAAGTCGGAATCGCCCCACGTTGCTCCAGAGAAATAGAGCGAACCATCATTGCCCAAGGTCATAAGGGACACATCTTCATCAAAGAAGCCTTGGAATGGAACAGCTTGGGTCAAGGTCCCTGTTGTGCCGGATAGTTTCATCAGGAACGCATCCTGGGAATTGTCGCTTGTAAAACTGGTGATGTCCGGTCCAGGGTTGAAGTCATAGGTTCCAGAGAAGGTGCCACCCAAGAACGCATTACCTGATGCATCCAAGAGTACGGTCTTCACTGTGCAAGTGTTGTCTCCGGCAAGATCCGCGGACCAAGCGTATTGACCGTCCGTGGTCAGTTTTATCGCCCAACCATTGCGCACACCACTAGCGGCCGTGTACGCCACCGTTGCAGCCCCCGGATCCACATCGCAGGTGCCGCTATCGTAGTACCCACCGAGTAGCACCGACCCGGATCCGTTCACGTAGATGCTGTAGGCCCGCGTCAGGGCACTTCCGCCGATCTGACGCGCCCAAATGAGGTTACCATCACCGTCATATTTGGCCACAAAAGAATTGGTGTTGGGATTGTTCATGAATATCTGGCTATTCCCAGATGGGTCGAAATCCACGGGACCAGTGTACCAACCTGTCACATAAAGGTTCCCTATGCCATCCCTCGCCATTCCGGCTACATAGCATCCTGCATTGACGCCGCTCAAGCTCCTTGCCCAGACCAGATCACCATTCGTTGTGTAACGTGCGATGAAAGTGCCTATGCTTGAATTATTCGTTCCAGCCACGGTAAGGTTTGTGATACCAGGACCTGGATCCATGTCCGCCTCGAACGTGTACGTGCCAGTAAGAAACAGACCATTGTCATTCGAGGAGACCATGGCCACACCTTCATCGGCGCTGCTACCACCGACGGCTTTTCCCCAAACGAATGTACCATCATTCGTGTACTTGGCGAAATAGGCATCTCTTCCTCCGGCGCTGGTAACGGTTCCCCCATTTACACCTGGGTCCAAGTCCGCAGTCCCATTGAAGGTTCCAGTAAAGTAACTTCCGCTGACCGGACCAGCTAGAACGCCTGTGCCCATGTCGTAGGTGCTTCCACCCAAGTTCTTTAGATAAAGTGGGTTTTGTGCGAAGAGCGCACTTCCAAGGAGGGTAAGAACGGGCAGGATCCGGCGCATGGTAGAAGTTTGAAGCGAATTTAGTCTTACGCCGAGAATCTCCTTAATTGTTGATGGATCCAATGAAACCGATGGTTCTTATCCCGGTTCATCGAACATTGGAGCCCAAGGATCTCCCGCCGAATGGACACTTCGATGGGTTCATATCCGCGCCAAATGCGTTGATGCGATCGCCGCCACCTGCTTCCCATCCACCTCCGCCTTCTTCGCGAACGTCTTCCACTTCTTCACGCCCGCCTTCACCTCGTCGATGATGACTTCGGGCTTCTTGATGTTCATGTCCTTCGCCACCGTCAATAGATCGGCGCGGGTGATGCCCAACCGCTTGCTGTTGATGCTCATCTGATGCTGCTTCAGCCAGATGTTGCCTGGGTTGTAAGCGAAGGTCACGTCGTAGGCGGGGCTGAGGTGCCATTCGCCTTGCGGGTCCATCAGGAAGGAGATGTTCTTCGTGTGGTCGTCGTGATTGCGCGCGATGGCATTGAAGCACATGCGGCGGAAGAGTTGCACGGCGGCGGGGTAATGGAGGCCCAGTTGGCGCATCACTCCGAAGGCCACCTCGTAGCTGTGGGCCAGCGGATCGTTGTAGTCAAGGTGCGCGATGCCGCAGAGCGTGGCCATGTGCAGCTTATGCACGATGCCTTTGGCGTCGAGCACCCGGTCGAAGCGCTGCGTAAGGAAGTGCGCGCGGCCGTGCTCTTCCAACAACCGACAAGGCATCATCTCCACGCCACAGGCGCGCGCCATCAGGTGGTAGGCGTATTCGATGCGACCGAAGCCTTTCGGATCGCGGAGCTCATCGGAGGTGACGCCATCGAACTTGATCAGGCAGTAGGTGAAACCCTCCAATCCGTCGATCTGCCCGCTGCGCACCTCACCCGTTTTCGCATTGAACGCAACGATCGCCTTCGCCCGCGCGCCGCCCGCGGAGGTGCCCACTTGGATGATGTCGTGCAGCGCCTCCTCCTTGCCCTTCGATTTGCGTGTGACAAACCGCTTGCGTGTGTCCAACACTTGGCTCGCCACGTCCACCAATTCCTCCACTTCGAGAGACTCGCCCCGTGCCTCCAGTTCGTGGTGCGCCGGCTCGAACTCCAACGCGCCCATGCCGCGCACACCGGTGTAGCACAGCCGTTCCACGGGGTTCGCCGTGCCCGGCTGGCGGCCCTGGCTGGTCAGCCACGCATTCATCAACTGATCGCCGAAACGGTCGGGCAGACTGTCGGCCAACAAGCCCGGCAGCCCGCGGAAGGTCTCGTCGCGCAGATTGCCGAAGGCGAAGACGTGCTCGCCGCCGTTCGCCTCGCGCAGCGGCATCATCAGCGGGGCCACCTCCAAGTTGCCACGTGAGAACCGGCGGTCGTACTGGAACTCCGCTCGGTGTTCTTGGTCGTTCCACACCACCAGGCCCACGGGTTGGCCCCACAGCTTCACGGTCGCGTGCGTTACCATGTGCTCTTCGGTTTGGGCGGGATCACATCGGGCTTCTTGCGCCCCGCGCGTTTGCGCTGCTTCTTCAGGTACTTCTCCTGCGCTTCCACCAGCATGTAGGGCGTGGGCTGCGGCTCCTGGTGGAAGGCATCCAGCAGCTCCAGGCGGTCCATGGCGCGCAGCACCTGCACAAGGGTTTGCAGTGTGGCGGCGCGACCGGCCTCCAATTTCACCACGGTGGTGCGGTCCAGGCCCGCGCGCTGGGCCACCTCGGCCTGGCTCTGGTTGCGCTCCAGCCGCATGCGCCGAAGCTCCTTGCCCAGTTGCACCACGACGGCGGCATCCTTCATGCCCTTCCAGTTGATGTTGCTTGCAGCCATCGTAAACGGTGTTTCAGTTCAACAACGCAGCTTTCACGCCACAAGTATACGCATTCCCAAAGAACGCGATACATCACAACGATGCCCCGGAGCATCATAAAGTGAACAAATGGCAAAAAATGATGCGTTAGAGCATCATATAGAAGGATCGGACGTTCCGGCTCGTCCTTCGGCTCTGCTTTGCTGCGCTCAGGATGTCGCCGTCGGGTCATGAGCTGCAAGTCCTCGCCAAAGACGGCTCCGGGCTTTCCCCTGCTATCCCTAACGCGAAGTGCAGAGCCTACTATGATCTCTTGCGTAGCGTCCAGAGCCAAAGAATGGAAATGGCTGATCCGGTCAGGGATATCCACTTCCTGATGAAGTAGTCGAACTCACTAATGTGCCCCCAGTTGGCAATATTGACCGTCGGGTTCCATCGATCACCTTCCGAAACGCGGTCGATGCCAACAACCTCTCCTTCGGCTACCATGTAATCATACATCGTTCGGTAGTCATCGTTCCACTTGTTGTGTACGCCAGTAACGTACACCTCACCTCGATCCAATTGATTGAGGGTGTCGAGGAGCGGATTATCGAGTTTCCACGACCCGATAACAACGCGATAGTCTGGGCATGTGCACGCGAGTCCTTTCAGAACTACTGTATCGGTTGACAAGACACGCATCTTCCATAGCAGCGATCCTCCCAATCCAAGGGAGATGATCAGTAGCGCTAATGCAATTCGTCGTTTAGTCATTTCCTCGTAGCAGACAACGCCTCAATGATCCCCTTCGCCGCCACCGGTATCCGCGTCCCCGGCCCATACACATCAAAACACCCGGCCTGCTTCAGGAAATCATAGTCGTTCGGCGGGATCACGCCACCGGCCACCACGAGGATATCACCACGGTTGTATGTCTCGCGTAGTTCTTTGATCACCTCGGGCACCAGGGTCTTGTGCCCCCCGGCAAGGCTGCTGATGCCGAGCACGTGCACATCGTTCTCGATCGCCTGCTTGGCCACTTCCTGCGGTGTTTGGAACAGTGGACCGATGTCCACATCGAAGCCGATGTCGGCGAAGCTGGTGGCGATCACCTTGGCGCCGCGGTCGTGCCCGTCCTGGCCCATCTTGGCCACGAGGATGCGCGGACGACGGCCTTCCGCCTTTGCGAATTCATCGGCGAGGCGCATGGCCTCCTTCATCTCGGGGTCTTGCATGCTTTCCGCTGAGTAAACACCACTGATGCTGCGGATGGTGGCACTGTAACGGCCGAAGGCTTTTTCCAGGGCGTCGCTTATTTCTCCGAGGGTAGCTCGGTGTCTGGCCGCAATGACGGCGAGTTCGAGGAGGTTGTCTTGAACTTCGGGTCTATGGTCCGAGGTCGATGGTCTATGGCCTGAAACCGGATCGGGTTCAGGCCATAGACCTTGGACCATAGACCTCGGACCCTTCGCCGCTTCCGTCAACGCCTCCAACGCTTCCTTCACCTTCTTCTCATCCCTCGCCTCCTTCATCTTCTTCAGCCTCGCGATCTGCGACTCCCGCACCGCGCTGTTGTCCACTTCGAGCAATTCCATCTTCGTCTCTTCCTCCGTCACGAAAGCGTTCACGCCGATGATCTTGTCCTTGCCGGTATCGATGCGGGCTTGGCGTTTCGCGGCGGCTTCCTCGATGCGCATCTTGGGCAGACCCGTCTCGATGGCCTTGCTCATGCCGCCGAGTTCTTCCACTTCCTTGATGCGCGCCCAGGCCTTGTGCACCAGTTCGTGCGTAAGGCTTTCCAAATAGTAGCTACCGCCGAGCGGATCGATCCACTTCGTGATGCCAGCGTTCTTCTGCAGGTAGAGCTGCGTGTCGCGCGCGATCTTGGCGCTGAAGTCGGTGGGCAGCGCGATGGCTTCGTCGAGCGAGTTGGTGTGCAGCGATTGCGTTCCACCGAGCACGGCGGCCAGTGCTTCCACCGTGGTGCGCGCGATATTGTTGAACGGATCCTGCGCGGTGAGGCTCCAACCGCTGGTCTGGCAATGGGTGCGTAACGCAAGGCTCTTCTTGTCTGTCGCGCCGACCTCGTGCAACATCTTCGCCCAAAGCAATCGCGCGGCGCGCATCTTGGCGACTTCCATGAAGAGGTCCATGCCAATGCCCCAGAAGAAGCTGAGTCGACCGGCGAACTCATCCACCTTCATTCCTGCTGCGATGCCGGTGCGCACGTACTCGATACCATCGGCCAGCGTGTAGGCGAGCTCAAGGTCCGCAGGCGCGCCCGCCTCGTGCATGTGGTAGCCGCTGATGCTGATGCTGTTGAACTTGGGCATCTTCTTCGCGCAATACGAAAAGATGTCGCTTACAATGCGCATGCTCGGCCCCGGCGGATAGATGTAGGTGTTGCGCACCATGAACTCCTTGAGGATGTCGTTCTGGATGGTGCCCTGCAACTGCTCGGGGCTTACGCCTTGCTCCTCCGCGGCCACGATGAAGAAGGCCATGATGGGCAGCACGGCGCCGTTCATGGTCATGCTCACACTCATCTTGTCCAGCGGGATGCTGTCGAAGAGGATCTTCATGTCCTCCACGCTGCTGATGGCCACGCCGGCCTTGCCCACATCGCCCTTCACGCGCGGGTGATCGCTGTCGTAGCCGCGGTGGGTAGCGAGATCGAACGCAACGCTCAACCCCATCTGCCCTGCGGCAAGGTTGCGGCGGTAGAAGGCGTTGCTCGCTTCAGCGGTACTGAAGCCCGCGTACTGCCGGATCGTCCACGGACGGATGGCATACATGCTGCCATAGGGACCGCGCAAGTAGGGGGGTAGACCTGCGGCGAAGTGCAGGTGCTCCATCCCCTCGAGGTCCAGGCGGGTGTAGAAGGACTTGAGGGGGATCTCTTCTCTGTTGGGAAGTCCAGCCACTGGCTGCTGGCTGCTGGCTGCTGGCTGGGCAGCGCTTTCTCGGTCGGTCAGCGCCTTGACGAGTGTGGAGGTGAGCTGTTCGACGGTGTAGGAGCCCCCGACGGGATCGGCCACGCGGTCCAAGAAGCTTTCATCGCGCAGCAGGTTGTGGATGTTGCGCACCACGCGACGAGCCAGTACATCACCTTCGGGGATCTTGGGCGTTGGGATCGTCAATCCATCGCAACCTCCTGTGATCGCGCTGATCGCCTGAAGTGTGGCACGGATCACATTGTCGTAGGGCGATGGCTGGTTTTCGATCGGTGCCAGCACCACATCGACCTTAGGGTACGTGACGATGGCTTGGATCCATGTGTTGCGCGAGCAATCGTGTTCCGGTTTGAATTCATCCACGATCGCAGCCCATGCTTCGCGGAAAGCGCGCAGGCGAGCGGCTTCGAGGAAGAGGTCATCGCCCAAATGCAGTCGGAATTGCAAGCGCGCGCACGCGTCGTCGACGTGGAAGCCCTGGCCGATCAAGTGGGAGAGGAGCGCCTTGCCCTGCTCAAGTGCCTCGGAGGAATGAGCAATGGTGACCTCCGAATTCCCCAAGCCGCCGTCACTGATGCAAAAGAGGCGGATCCGTGGATACGATGATATACGGTCATTCAGGTCCCGGACATCAGCATCATGGGAGAGACCAAGGCAGATGCTCACTTCTGCAGCCGCTGTCTTTTGTTCTTCGTGCAAGGCGAGCACGGTGTCGAGCGATGCCGGATCACCATCCACGGAAAGATCGATGGCGCCGACCCAGACATCTTTCAACAAGGCCTTAAGGTCGGCAGGTTTACCAAGGAACTCCAGTGCGTCGGCCCCGCTGGTAAGCGCATCCAACGCCAGCGCATTGGCATTGGCTGCTGTCGTATCCACGGATACGGTGCTTCGCCACGGATTCCCATTGCGCTTGTGACCGCGCCGCAGAACCGCTGCTTGGTCAACCTCCCTGGCCATGCCGAAAGGGCGAAGCGTCGTATCGCCTACCCGCACATCTAGGCTAGCAGGGTCTTTGCCTTTGAGTTCCTTCAGGATCACTGCTTCCCATTGCTCACGTGTGGGAGGAGTGAATGCTTCGAAAAGTAGATCGTTCGCCATCGAGGCGAAGTTCGGGCTTGGTGACCGTTCATCGAAGGTTTCCATTCGATCCGTCGTCAAACCTTTGTTTTCGGAAGATGTCCAAGCTGTTGCATCCGTGTTAACCCCAAGTCCCACCGCATGAAGTCCTTCGCTCTACCGATCGCGTTGTTCATTTCGACTGCAACCCTGGCGCAGACCGCTCCCAGCGACAGCCTCTTCAATACGGACCAGGTGGTCACCATCGACCTCACCTTCGCGGATGGGAATTTCTGGTCCACGTTGACCACGAACTATGCGAACGACCTTGGTGAGACGCTCACGGCCGATGTGACCATCACGGACGGGACCGGAACCCACACCTATCTGCAGGTCGAGGTGGATCTGAAGGGCAACAGCACCTACGGCCATCCGGGGAACAAGAAGAGTTTCAAGATCGACTTCAACGACAACATCAGTGGGCAGAAATACCACGGGATGACCAAGATCCACCTGAACAACTGTTTCAAGGATCCCACGTTCATGCGCGAGAAGATCTTCCTCGATTTCTGCCGCGAACATGGCGTGCTGGCACCGCGCGTGAGCTACGCGAACGTGAGCATGAATGACATGTTCTGGGGTTTCTATGATCTGGTGGAGCCGGTGGACAAGAACTTCTTGGACCGTTGGGTGGATGACAACAACGGTAATCTGTTCAAGGCAGGTGACCAGTTCGGAGGCTCGGGGCCGACCACTGCTGCGGACCTTGCCTATTACGGACAGGACCAAGCCAGTTATACCGCGCGCTACGAGCTGAAGACCAATGAAACAGAGAATGATTGGAGTGATCTCCTCGCGCTCTTACAGGAACTCAACACCTCGTCGAATGAGGACCTCGTGGCACAGTTCCCGGCGAACTGGGAGTGGGAGAGCATGTTGCGTTCACTGGCGATCGACAACGTCTTCAGCAACCTGGACAGCTACATCAATTCTGCCCGGAACTACTACATCTACCACGATTCCACCACCTTCAAGTGGAATTGGATCAAATGGGATGCCAATGAAGCGTTCGGTTCCTATGGCGGAATGGGCGTAGGCAATTTGCTGAACCTCCCACCCAACTATGTGGCCGCGACCCGACCATTGATGACGAAGATCATGGGGGTGCCCGCGTTCTATAACAACTACTTGGTTGAGTACTGCAGTGTACTGGATGGATTCTCCAATGCCGATATGGATGCGCATATCGATGCCATCAAGACCTTGATCGAACCACACATAGCAGCCGACCCCAATAAGCAGTACACCACCGCCCAGTTCACGACCAACATCGAAACCAACATCACGACCGGTGGCGGGCCAGGTGGAGGAACGATCTATGGTCTGAAGTCATTCATCGCTTCAAGAAGCAGTTACCTGAACGGTGCGGTGGATTGTGCCTCGGTAGGTCTGGTTGAACAGAACGATGCCTCTGCCTCGCTGAACGTGTTCCCGAATCCGACCAACGGTCCGTTGACGGTTTCCGGTTCGAGTGGTGGTGGTGTTTCGCGGATCGAGGTTTCTGATCTTCAAGGCCGTTCGATCCTGATGGTGCAGAACACTTCGCAGGTCGATCTTTCGTCCTTCCCATCCGGTTTGTACATCATTCGATCCTTTCTCTCGGGTCAGGTGCGTGTGGCTCGCGTGGAGAAGAACTGACCGGTCCTGGATCGCTGGATCCCTCGTTCGCGAAGTATTTGCCCAGCGCTGATCACCCCAGGATCGGAAGAATGCCATTCTTTTGCACGGTCTTTGTCAGGACCAGCCATCAACACCGACCCGAACAACATGAAGAAGCTATTCACCCTCCTCGCGTTCATTGGCACAATGGGTGCCGCTAACGCTCAATCAACAAGCACCGATGCTCCGAAGAAAGAGGATGCAAAGGTTGAAAAGTCACACAGCTGTGCAGGCCACGGCGATGCCAAAGCTGACGGCAAGGCCTGTTGCGCCGGGAAAGCCGGTGCGAAGGCGGAAGCCAACGCAGATGGGACGATGCCCGCTTGCTGCGCCAAGATGGCCAAGGACGGAAAGGCCTGCGACCACACTAAGGCCGAAGCGGGTGATGGACACGGGCACGCCGAAGCACACGGGCATGACCATGGTGCCATGAAGGCACATGTATGCACCGACGCCTGCAAGGAAGGTGCGCACGCCTACGCTTGTGGCGAAGAAGGGCATGCATGCTCCGCCGATTGCCACGCGAAGAAGTAAGCCGACCAACGTTTTCAACGAAAGCCCTGCATTTGCGGGGCTTTTGTCATTCCAGTAGGTCCGTTCATGGCTGTTCTGTGCAAGGAACTTACCTTGCCGAGCCAATCACGTAATGCACATGCAGATCACCAAGAACTCCGTTGTTTCCTTCCATTACACCCTGAATGATGCCGACGGCAAATTGCTGGATACCAGCGCTGGTCGCGACGCATTCGCGTACATCCAAGGCCAAAGCATGATCGTGCCCGGTCTGGAGCGTCAATTGGAAGGGAAAAAGGCAGGTGATTCCCTTTTGGCGATCGTACCACCAGCAGAGGGCTACGGTGAACTGGACCCTTCTTTGGTGCACAAGGTGCCCAAGGACCGTTTCGGTGGCCAGAACCTCGAGGTCGGCATGCAGTTCCAAGCCGGTAGCGAAGAAGGTGGCGAAATGGGCGTTTTCACGGTGATCGGTGTGGAGGACGATATCGTGGCGTTGAACGGGAATCACCCGTTGGCTGGCGTTACGTTGCACTTCAACGTGGAGGTGACCGATGTGCGCGAGGCTACGGAAGAGGAACTCGCCCATGGCCACGTGCACGGCGAGGGAGGGCATCACCATTGATCTTCGGCAAGGTCACTTCCGATCGATCGGGATGAACTCCTTTGCCTCGGAAAAGTGCTTCAGCCTATCCATCACGAAGGTGGCTGGTTGGTTGGTCCTTTTCGGATCATTGGGTGCTTGCACCAGCTCCCATGGTCAAGCTGATACCGCACAGATCACCTTTTCCGGCTTCGTGGATGTGTACTATGCCTATGATCTCGGTCATCCGCACAACGACGACCGACCGCAGTTCCTCTATCAGTACAACCGGCACAACGAGGTTGATCTGAACCTTGGCATGGCCCGCGTGGATTATGCCAAGGACCGCACCCGCGCTGCCTTCGGACTGATGGCAGGCACATACGCCCAAGCCAATTTGATCGGTGAGCCGGAATTGTTGCGCAACATCTACGAAGCGCGGGTCGGGATGAAGCTGAGCAAGAAGAAGGAGCTCTGGCTCGATGCCGGGATCTTCACCTCGCACATCGGCATGGAAAGCGCCATCGGTATCGATAACTGGACCTTGACCCGAAGCGTGAACGCGGAGAATTCACCCTACTACCTCAGTGGTGCCAAGCTCACGTGGACCATTTCACCGAAGCTGGAAGTGGCCGGTCTGTTCGTGAACGGTTGGCAGCGGATACGGCGCGTGCAGAACGAAACACCGTGCTTCGGTACACAAGTCCTGTGGACGATCAACGACAGTATGCAGGTGAACTGGAGCACCTTTTTGGGAAGCGATGCGCCGGACAGCTTGGGCCTGTACCGCATATTCAACAACGTGTGGTGGAGTTGGGAAGGGCGCAAATGGGGCCTTCAGGTCGCAGCTGATGCTGGAATGCAGGAAAAAGTGTCCTCGATCGGTTGGGACAGCTGGGCAGGTGCAGTTGGGATCGTGAAGCGCCGCTTGAATAGAACGCTACGGGCAACGGCACGTGCCGAGTACTACACCGACCCCGGACAAGTGATCGTATCCACCGGAACACCCCATGGTCTGACCACAGTGGGTTATTCCCTCGGCCTGGATCACCAAGTGATGCCCGATGCCTTCATCCGCTTCGAGGTGCGTACCTTCCATGGCGTAGATGCCCTTTTCGAGAGCGTTCACGGACCCACGCAGGACAACACGTCCTTCACGCTTTCCATGGCGGCGCGGTTCTGATCCTGGGCGAAGGGACGCCTCGGCGTGGTGACCGCTACTTTCGCCAAGGTGCCATTTGCACGCGACCACGGCTGAATGCTCTTTCCCTCGTTCGCTTTCATGGTGTTCTTACCGGTGGTCTTCTTGGCCTATTGGTATGTGTTCCAACGCCAGTTGAAGTGGCAGAATGCCTTCCTATTGGTCGCGAGCTACGTGTTCTACGGCTGGTGGGATTGGCGATTTCTCAGCCTGCTCTTCTTCAGTTCCATGGCCGACTTCGCCATCGGGCTGGCCATTGAAGCACAGTCGAGCGAGAAGGGCAAGCGCAATTGGGTGCAGCTGAGCGTCTTTCTGAATCTGGCACTACTCGGGACGTTCAAGTACTTCAATTTCTTCGTGGATGGATTGCATGATCTGCTCCTGTCCGTGGGCATGGCGCCGCACCTGCCAACCTTGCGCATCATCCTGCCGGTGGGGATCAGTTTCTACACGTTCCAGTCGTTGAGCTACACCATTGACATCCGTCGCGGTCGCATCCGCGCGACCCGGGATCCCGTGGCATTTCTCGCTTTCGTGAGCTTCTTCCCACAATTGGTCGCTGGGCCCATTGAACGTGCGGCCAACCTGCTGCCACAGTTCCTTGCACCACGCACCTATGAACGTGATCGTGCTGTCGATGGCCTGCGCCAGATGTTGTGGGGCTTCTTCAAGAAACTGGTGATCGCTGATGGATGCGGTGTGATCTCCAGTGAGATCTTCGCAGGTGATGTCTCCACCACCTCGGGGATCACCTTGTTCTTCGGCGCCTTTTTCTTCGCCTTTCAGATCTACGGTGATTTCTCGGGCTACAGCGATATCGCCATCGGCTGTGCACGCCTCTTCGGCATCCACCTGAACAGGAACTTCGCCTTTCCGTATTTCTCACGCAGCATTTCGGAGTTCTGGCGCCGCTGGCACATCTCCCTCAGCACCTGGTTCCGCGATTACGTGTACATGCCCTTGGGAGGTTGGCGCACCAAGTGGGGGAGGCTCCGCAACATCCTTATCACCTTCGCAGTGAGCGGGTTCTGGCACGGCGCCAATTGGACCTTCATCGTTTGGGGAGTTCTACATGGACTTTATTACGTGCCCGAGATCATGCGAGATGGAAAAGCGCGGCGCGATGATGCCCAGCTCCGGGACCTTCCGTCGATCCTTGTTACGTTCTTCTTGGTGGTGGTGGCTTGGGTTTTCTTCCGTGCACCGAGTGTCCGGACCGGTGCTGCGTACCTCTACTACATGGCCACAAATGCACTGGTTAATCCCGGCGCATTGCTCAAATGGGGAGCACGGTCGGAGTTCTGGTGGGTGGTGCTTCTGGTCGTCGTGGAGTGGATCGCACGCCGTCGTGAACACGCCCTGGAGCGTCTGCCGTTCAGCACTTTTCTGCGCTGGACCATTTACCTGTTGATCACCATCGAGATCCTGCTGCATCTCGATCTGCAGTCTTCGCATGAGTTCATCTACTTCCAGTTCTGAACCACTTCGGCTTCTTGGGCGTGTGCTGTTGTTCAGCGCGCTTCCGATCGCCTTGCTGTTGGCGGCTTTTCGCTGGGGACCGCATGCCTCACCGATCGACTATATGGGTGCCGTGGTCCAGAAGCACGAGCGCCTCGCTTCCTTGCCGTCACCGAAGGTGATCATCATCGGTGGGAGCAATGCCGCATTCGGTATGGACAGCGAACGATTGGAGAAGGCCTTGTGCAAACCGTTGGTGAACATGAGCATTCATGCCAGTTTGGGTTTTCAGTTCATGGTGGAAGAGGTGAAGAACGAGATCGGGCCAGGAGATGTGGTGATCGTGGCTTTGGAGCATTCGGGCTACAGCCAACCCGCCAAGGACAACGACATGCTCGTGCTCACGGCGGATCGCTATCCGGAAGCGCTGGCGTGGATGCCGAGCTACCTTCGACCGAAGGTGATGGCCGGTGTTGCGGTGATGCGCATGCAAGGCGCCTGGAAGCTTGCGAGCGGGGCTTGGAAGGGGAAAGAGGGGGATCCCGTTTATCGCTCAAGCGGCTTCAACACGTACGGCGATGTGATCAGTCATTTGGATCGACCTGCACGACCGCCTGAACGCCAGCAGCACGTGGAGCATCACCCACCGCTGTTCGGATCGAACTTCCTACCGCTGGCCGACACCTTGGCGAGCAGGGTGAGCAAAGCGGGCGGGCAATTGGTCTTCGTATGGCCTTCCATCGCACGAACGAGTTTCAAAGCGGAGTACCATGAGGCCATGCGGACCGGGCTCCAACTTCACGGGTACACGATGCTGGGCAACACCGAGGACTATGTTTTCCCGGACTCCGCCTTCTACGACACACACTACCACTTGCGGGCTTGGGGACGGCAGGAAAGGACCACGCGGTTGATCCGTGACCTCTGCGAAGTGGAAGCGTTGAAATGCTGTAACGGGGTGGTAAAAGCGCCTTAACGCTGCTCCGGAACGAGCACGAAGATGTCCTCGTTGTCGCGCTTCATCAGGTAGCGCTCCCTGGCGAACTTCTCCAACAGTTCCTTGTCGCTGGATAACTCGTGCAACTGCTCCTTGGTCCGCTCGATCTCCGATGCGTACCATTCCTTCTGGTCGTGCATCCGCCCCAGCTCCCTTTTGTTCTTGAAGGTGGTCCAGGCATCGTTCCGATCGAAGAAGGTGATCCACGCTAATAGCCCGAGCACAGCAAAGCCGTATCGATTCCGTAACCGGGCAGGAATGTATTCCAATAGCTTCTTCACGCTTGCGAAAGTATCAGGTCCCACGAGGTCAACGGTGAACGGTCCAAGTTGCGTATCCACGATCCCATGTTGGGTTCACAGCGCACCACGTTTGCCCAGTTCGATCACCTCCAGATCCTTGATCTTCGCTGCCTCCAGACTGAAGCGCAGGATCGTACGCACCTGATGCCAGCCGTGCCTGCCCGCCGCACCGGGATTCATGTACAAGCAGTTCACCTTCGCATCGAATTGCACCGAACAGATGTGCGAATGCCCGCAGATGAACAGGTCCGTTGGGGTGGTGCGTAGCTCATTGAGAACGGGAGGGCTGTAACGCGGCGGTTTTCCGCCGATATGGGTCATCCACACCCGAACGCCTTCAGCAGTGGATCGTTGGTGCTCCGGGTAGGCGACCCGCGTCCGGCCGTCATCGATATTGCCGTGCACGGCTATCAGCGGCTTCCAACGCGCCAATTCCTCCGCAACCCCGTTACCGCCGATGTCACCTGCATGCCAAATGGCATCACACTCCGCAAAGTGCTCTTGGATCCGAGGGTCCAACCAGCCGTGGGTGTCGCTCAAAAGGCCGATGCGCATGGGGCGAAGATGACCATTGCTGCCGGTTGCTGATCACGCGTTGAGGAACAGGATCGACCACACCGGTACCTTTACGCCCTTCCTGCCGATCGGCACATGGAGATCAAGCCGCGCTATTTCTTGCAACTCGCCTACGACGGAACGCCTTACCGGGGCTGGCAACGGCAACCAGAAGCTCCAAGCGTGCAGGAGGAAGTGGAGCACGCGTTGCGCACGATCCTGCACCTGCCGGAACTCTTCGTGGTGGGCTGTGGCAGGACGGACACCGGTGTTCATGCCACGGACTACTACTTGCATTTCGATGCCCCTTCGGATCATCCAGTGGATGAGCGCCTCGTGTACAGCTTGAACAGCATGCTGCCCGATAGCATCGCCGTGAAGCGCGTGATCCCGGTTGCCGACGATGCCCATGCGCGCTTCAGCGCAACGGAGCGGGGTTATGTCTATCTCATTCTGCGGAAGAAGGATGCCTTCATGGCCGATCGCGCTCACGTGCTGCATCCCGCGTTGGACGTGGGCGCCATGAACGAAGCGTGCAAGCACCTCATCGGGAAACAGGACTTCACCAGCTTCTGCAAAGCGGGAAGCGATGCGAAGACCATGATCTGCGATGTCCGCATGGCCGAATGGGAGGTCGTTCCCAACGGTTATCGCTTCCGGATCCGCGCTGACCGTTTCCTCCGCAACATGGTGCGGGCCATTGTGGGCACCTGCATTCGGATAGGTAAGGGCCAAGCTCCACCGGAGAGCATGGCCGAGGTGATCGCCGCCAAGGATCGATCCATGGCCGGTAAGAGCGCTTCTGCAAGAGGACTCTACTTGGAACACGTGGTCTATCCCTTCATTCCGACCAATATCGTGGCATGAGCGCGACAGCAACTGCACCGGTCAAAGGAAAGGTGACCAAAGAGGTCCAAGGCAAGGCGTTCGATCGCGAGCTTTTCGGAAGAGTGTTCGCCTTCTCGAAACCTTACCGGAGCGTCTTCAACTGGGCCGTAGTTCTCACTGTGGTGCTCAGCCTCGTTGGCGTGGTGCGACCCATCATGCTTGGCTGGCTGGTGGACGTCGCCGCTACCAGCTACGACCAGCTCTTCGCGCTCACCCAAGACTCGAATTGGAACGCACGCAGCATCGCTTGGATGGCGACCACCGTGCGCTCGATCTCCGGTCCAGGCACATTGACCTTGTTCTGGGCCATCACCATCGTGGTGGTGGTCCTGCTGATCATTGAAACGGTGGTGCAGTATTTTCAAGCCTATTGGACCAGTTGGCTGGGGCAAGCGGTCACCTTCGACTTGCGTCAGAAGCTCTACGCGAAGGTTCTCGCATTCAAGCTTCGCTACTTCGACCGTACACCGATCGGAACGCTTGTGACCCGTGTGATCAGCGACATCGAGACCATCGATGACATCTTCTCGCAAGGCCTGCTCATGATCATGGGCGACATCCTCAAGCTCGTGGTCGTAGTAGTGGTGATGTTCGTTTACAACTGGAAGCTCGCCTTGCTCAGCATGGTGCCGATCCCGTTGCTGCTCTGGAGCACCAACATCTTCAAGAACAGCATCCAGAAGAGCTTTCAGGATGTGCGCACCCAGGTGGCCCGGTTGAATGCCTTCGTTCAGGAACACATCCAAGGCATGTCGATCGTGCAGCTCTTCGGGCGTGAGCAACAGGAGTACACGAAGTTCCAAGCCATCAATCGTGAACACCGGAAAGCCCATATCCGCGGGGTATTGGCCTACAGCATCTTCTTTCCCGTAGTGGAGATCCTCAGCGCCGTTTCCCTGTCCTTTCTCGTTTGGTGGGGAGTTCGGGATGTTCTGGAAGGCGTAGCGACGATCGGTGATCTGTTCGCCTACATCCTTTTCATCAACATGCTCTTCCGCCCGATCCGGCAATTGGCCGATCGGTTCAATGTGCTGCAGATGGGCATGGTGGGCAGCGAGCGTGTGTTCAAGGTGCTCGATACCGAGGCGCAGGTGGCCGACGATGGCACACGGTCCACCAAGGATATGCGCGGTGACATCGCCTTCAAGGGCGTTTGGTTCGCGTACGAGGATGAGAACTTCGTTCTACAGGACGTCAACATGGAGGCAAAGGCCGGTCAGATGATCGCCTTGGTGGGCGCCACCGGCTCGGGCAAGAGCAGCACCATCAATATCCTCAGCCGGGCCTACGAGTTCCAGCGCGGCGAGGTGCTGTTGGACGGCGCAGATATCCGATCCTATGCGCAAGCCGAACTGCGCAAGAGCATCTCGGTCGTGTTACAGGATGTTTTCCTCTTCAGCGACACGGTCCACAACAACATCACCTTGGGCGATCCAGCGATCACCCGCGAGGTGGTCATTGAGGCTGCGAAGACCGTGGGTGCCCATGAATTCATCGAACGCCTTCCCTCTGGCTACGACACCGAGGTGCGCGAACGTGGTGGCATCCTTAGTTTAGGTCAAAGGCAGCTGATCGCTTTCATCCGAGCTGCAGTGAACAAGCCTCGCATTCTCGTGCTGGACGAGGCCACGAGTAGTGTGGACAGTACGAGCGAACAGCTCATCCAGCAAGCCACCGAGCGTATCACCAAAGGCCGTACGAGCATCGTCATCGCCCACCGGTTGAGCACGATCCAAAAGGCCGATCGCATCATCGTGCTGGATAAAGGCCGTATTCTGGAACAGGGGGACCACCAAGAGCTTTTGAGCCAGAACGGGGCGTACCGGAAGCTGTATGAATTGCAGTTCAGGTAGTTTCAAGTCTATGAATATCAATGCTTTGACATCCTTTCGGTTCGGTCTGCCAGGGGGTTGGTAGAGTCGGTTGCTGTTCTATCTTCGATCAGGCAACACCGGGAACACTTCCATCGTCAACATCCTGTACCCGATCGAACTGCACATGGAAATTCGACTCATACTCTCCTCCGCCGTTGCGGTGACGGCCCTATCTGTATCATCTGCATATGCGGCGGACGACCATGACCATGGGCCTGCCCACGTTCGCTTCACGGAGAACAAAGGGCAATGGGTCGATCCCGTGCTCTTTCGTACCGGAGTGAATGGGGCAACGGTCTTTCTCGAGCGCGACGGAGCTTCATGGGTGAAATATGCCGATGGTGTTGCCGATCTGGTCCATGACGCACTGAAGATGACCCCGGAGGAACGAGAGTCGACCATGCTGCACGGACATGCATGGCGGATGCGCTTCCATCAACCACATGCTGGTCTGCAGGTCAAGGCCAAAGGAACCCAGCAGGGATATGAGAACTTCTTTCTGGGCAGCGATCCATCCGCGTGGAAGGGCCATGTGAAGGGCTACGACGAGGTTATGTACCGAGGGGTGTGGTCCGGCGTTGATGTTCGCTACCATTCCATGGATGGTCATTTGAAGTACGACGTCCTGATCGCAGCTGGTGCTGATGTGGACCAGGTCGGCTTCCGCTATGACGGGATCGATGGAGCAGTTGTTGATCCGGAAGGACGTTTGATATTGGCGACTTCGGTCGGTGAAGTGGTGGAGTTGAAGCCCGTTGCCTTCTATTCAGATGGTGCCCATGAATCTTTGGTATGCACCTATCGCTTGCAAGCCGGGATCCTACGATTCGACTTACCGGCCGACATGGACCATGGACGCCCAGTGACCATTGATCCGATCCTGATCGCAAGTACCCTGAGCGGTGCCACAGGAGCCAGCAATTATGGGCATTGTGCGACCTATGACTCGAATGCGAACATCTACAGTGGGGCCCGGAATTTCGGCCCTACTTATCCCGCAACGGTCGGTGCTTTCCAGACCAGTATGGGTGGTGGAGGTACGGACATGTCCTTCAGTAAGTACAACCCGGATGGCAGTTTGCTCATCTGGGCGAGCTATCTGGGCGGTAATAGCGGTGAGAATCCGCATAGCATGATCGTGAACACGAGTGGAGAACTTTGCGTTCTTGGTACCTCCAGTTCGGCTGATTTTCCCGTCACATCCGGTGCTTATGACAATACGCTTGGCGGTCAAACGGATATCGTGTTGACTCATTTCAGTGAGGATGGAAGCAACCTGATCGGTTCCACCTTTCTTGGAGGAGCCGACTCGGATGGGTTGAACCAGATGTTCGCGAATTACGGTGAGAACTACCGCGGTGAGATCTTCCTCGACAATGCCGACAACATCATCATTGCGAGTTGCACTTCTTCGGCTGATTTTCCAGTGACCGCAGGAGCATTCCAATCCACGTTGGGAGGGGGGCAGGATGGTGTGTTGGTGTCCATGCCTCCCAATTGCAGTTCCTTGCTTTGGAGTTCATTCTTGGGTGGAAGCGATGATGATAATGCCCTAGGTGTGCGGTTGGCATTGGATGGAGCGCTCGTTGTGACCGGGTCCACCGAAAGCGCTGATTTTCCGACAACGCCAGGGTCCTACCAGCCAACAGCCATTGGTGATCGTGATGGATACGTGGTCCGAATGACTTCGGGTGCGCTGGCAATGGTCGCTGGTACCTATTTCGGCACCACCGCACAGGACGGCTCGTATTTCTTGGATACCGATCTGGCGGATGACGTGTGGATCTATGGCCAAACGGACGGCAACATTCCCATCATACCGGCCGGCACATATGGTCAGGCGAATGGTCCCATCTTCATCGCAAAACTCAACAGTGATCTCTCTGCCGTGACCATATCGACCACCATCGGGCCTTTGGGGGGTGGGGGATTTGGTAATGGTACCGTGCCTGTGGCCTTCCTCGTAGATGTCTGCGACAACATCTACATGTCCGGCTACAATTCCAGTACAGATTTGCCGACCACCGCAGATGCGCTATATCAGACCGGAAGCTTCTATCTCGCCGCTTTTGAACCCGACATGGCGAACATCCTCTTCGGTACCTATTATGGAGGTAGTCATGTGGATGGCGGCACCAGTCGTTTCGACAAGAACGGTGTGGTTTATCAAGGGGTATGTAGCGGCACCGGCAGCTTACAGACGACGTCCTGGGCATGGGCGCAAGGTCAAACGATCGGCTGGGACATCGGTGTGTTCAAGATCGATTTCGGTGTGGCAGGTGTGAACGCAGCCGGTGCTTCAGCCATCAACACCGGATGCGCGCCGATCCAGGTCGACTTTTCCAACGCGAGCACAGGAGACACGTGGCTGTGGGATTTTGGAGATGGCAGCCCGATCGTGGAAGCCTTCGAACCCAGCCACCTCTATACCGATCCCGGTGAGTACACGGTTCGTTTGGTGGCCATGGATTCGTTGGCCTGCAATCTGGCTGATACCACCTATTTCCCAATCACCATAGGAGAGCAGCAGCCTGTTCTAGCCGCCTTGACCTGGACCCAGGAAGAAGATTGCACAGAGATGCGGATCAACGCCGTCAACAATAGCACGGGCGATCCCTTGGATCACATCTGGCAGATAAGCGATGGAACGGAGTATGCCGCCGACTCGATCACCCATGTGTTCGACGTGGCAGGTGATTACGAGATCCTGCTCATTGCGCTCGATCCAACGGGCTGCAGTGAGAGCGATACCATCAGTGTTCCCATTTCCGTAGCACCACTGGAATTCAATTTCGATGTTCCGGATCGCGTGCTTTGTTTGAATACCTCGGTGATGTTGGATGCCAGCGTGATCGCTGGGGATCACTTGTGGAGCACTGGAGAGACCACCGATGTCATCACCGTGGATGAACTGGGTGAATATTCCGTGACCATTTCGAATGCAGCGGGTTGTGTTGGTACGGATACGGTCTTTGTTACCGAACCTCCGCAGTATGATCTTGCCATTGAGGTAACCACCTGCCCCGGCGTCAAAGTGCCGCTGAGCATTCCGATGGACAACGCGGTCAGCTATCTGTGGGAAGATGGAAGCACCGATCGACGGATCGAGGTTCCTGGTGAAGCCGAAGTCTACGGGTTCGCCATTGTGGACCAATTCGGCTGCGTTTATTCGGATTCTGCCGTGGTGGAACTTTACGATGCTGATGTCCAACTGTTCACGCCAAATGCCTTCTCTCCGAACGGGGATGGGATCAACGACCGTTTCGAACTCTTGGGCTATGGGGATCGCACCTTGGAGTTGACGATCTTCAACCGTTGGGGTGAACAACTCTACCAGACCGTTTCCATGGATAAGCCTTGGGATGGAACCTACAACGGTAAGCCGGTCACCAACGACATTTACGTGTACATACTGCACTACACCGGGCTTTGTACAGGCTCGGAGGAATACAGTCATACAGGCCACGTGACCGTGGTCCGCTGATCGATCTTGAGCTTATCCACTCCGAAGTTCTGCCATGAAACACCTGCTTCTGTTCTCCCTTGCCACGCTTGTTCCATTCTGCGGAACGGCTTCCACTGGTCATACGGATCATGATCATCAAGAGCACGGCGGCTCATTCATTGAGAATCTCGGGCAATGGCCCGCTCCAGTGCGTTTCCGTGCTGACGTGAACGGCGGCGCACTTTTTCTGGAGAACAACGGTTGGGCTTGGTCCAAGCTGGAAGCAAGCGCTGCGGATCGCATGCACGATTTCGCCACGCTCACTGCCGAAGAGAAGCGCACATTGCAGTTCAACGGTCATGCTTGGCGCATGCGCTTCGTTGGGGGTGCAGGTGAGGCTCCCAAGGGCTTGGACAAAGCAGCATTCTACCACAACTATTTCTTGGGGAATGATAGCCGATCCTGGAAGGGGCACGTCGGGGTTTTCGGAAAGGTTCACCAAGCAAGCGTTTGGCCCGGGATCGATGTAGCCTTGAGCCTTGTTGGGGGTAACTTCAAATACGATGTACTTATTGCTCCGGGTGCCAACGAGAAGCTGGTGGCATTGGCCTACGACGGTCTGATGGGCATGTCCATCAACGAGGCTGGAGAACTGCTCATGAAAACCTCCGTAGGGGATGTCACAGAGCTTGCACCGGTAGCCTTTTACGGTGATGAAATTGGTGGTCCGATAGCCTGTCGATTCGTTCTGGAGGGATCCACGGTTCGGTTCGCTTTTCCGAATGGATTCGACAAGAACCGACCTGTCGTGATCGATCCTGTATTGGTGGCCGGCACCTATTCAGGAGCAACTGGTGCGAGTAACTACGGTCACTGTGCGGCTTACGATGATCAAGGGCACATCTACTCGGCAGGTCGCAACTTCGGCCCGACCTATCCGGCTACGGTCGGCGCATTCCAGACCAGCATGGGTGGCGGTGGTACGGACATTTCCCTGAGCAAGTACAACCCGGATGGAAGCGAATTGATCTGGGCTGCGTACTTGGGTGGTAGCAATGGAGAGAATCCCCACAGCCTTATCGCGAATTCCTTGTCGGAGCTTGTGGTTCTCGCATCCACTTCATCGACCAACTTCCCCATCACCGATGGTGCGTTCGATGGAACTTTGGCTGATCAGGATATCGCCGTGGTGCATATCGCGGCTGATGGATCAAGTTTGATCGGCTCGACCTTCGTGGGAGGAAGTGGCTCCGATGGAACGAATAGCATGGGAGGGAACTACGGTGAAGCGTATCGTGGAGAGGTCTATACCGACGCCGTGAACAACATTCTGGTGGCGAGCTTCAGCAGTTCGGCTGACTTCCCGACGACGTCAGGTGCTTTTCAATCCATGCATGGCGGCGGTCAGGATGGGGTGGTCTTCAAGCTTGATCCCAGTTGTTCCAATGTACTGGCATCCAGCTACCTTGGTGGCTCGAGTGACGATAATGCGATGGGGATCCGGGTCGCCGAGAACGGAGAGATCTTCGTTACCGGCGCAACGGCAAGTAGTGATTTTCCAATGACCTCTGGCGGATTTCAGACATCCTTCCAAGGTGGAGCGCGTGATGGGTACATCGTGCGATTGAGCGCTGATCTGACATCCATGGTCAACGGTTCGTTCTTCGGAACTACCGGATCTGATAGACCATATTTCCTGGATACTGATAGTGAGGACAGGGTTTGGATATATGGTCAGACCGATGGTGAAGTGGGGGTGTTCCCGGAAGGAACCTTTGGTTCAACAGGAAATGGCAACTTGTTCTTGGCCAAGTTCCTGTCTGATCTATCCGACGCTCCTGTCACAACAATGATTCCGGGTAGTGCTGTTCCTGTTGCGTTCCTGGTCGATGTTTGTGACCACGTGTACATTTCAGGCTATAACTCGAACGGTGCTCTACCGACCACGCCTGACGCACTTTATACCACGGGTAGCTTCTATTTGGCCTCATTCGATGTGGATCTGACGGGGATCCTTTTCGGCACATATTACGGGGGTAGCCACGTAGACGGCGGTACAAGCCGTTTTGATAAGAACGGGGTGGTCTATCAAGGCGTTTGCAGTGGTGGTCAAAGCATGCAATCCACGTCGTGGGCTTTCGCGCCGAACAACCAGATCGCTTGGGACATCGCTGTATTCAAGATCGACTTCGAGACTGCTGGAGTTCAAGCGAACATCACGAGCAATGCGTTGACCGGTTGTGTACCGGCAACGTTCGAACTCAACGCGACCGGTCAAGCAGTGGAGTTCACATGGGATCTTGGCGACGGTTCACCGCTCCAGACCGGTCAACAGATCACGGTGTCCTATGATCAGATCGGCGCCTATGTCATCACCTTGATAGGATCGGATCCTGGAGCCTGCAACTTGGCGGATACGACCTACATCACCCTCAACGTGTACGACCCGAACGAATTGCTAGCAGCATTCGAGGCGACCCCGCAGAGTACGTGTGATGGATATTTCCTCCAGTTGGAGAACAACTCGGTAGGAGCAACTCAATACAGTTGGGATTTCGGTGACAACACCACCTCCAATGCAGCGGCGCCCACACATGAATACGCTGGCCCGGGGACCTACACCGTTTACTTGGAGGCACTCAATACGTTCTGTGTGGATTCGACGGATGTCTCCGTGCCGGTCACGTTCACCGTGCCATCGATACCATTCGAACTTGCATCACCTGCGTTCATGTGTCCGGGTGGAACCGTGCAGGTTTCAGCTGGAGCGGGATATGATACGTATCTGTGGTCAACGAATGCACAAGTGCCAGCGATCACGGTATCCACTCCAGGAGTTTACACCGTTGTGGTAACGGATGGCTTCTGTGTCGCGCAGGATTCCGTCGATGTGCTCTTGGTTCCTTCTCCAGAGCCTCTTCCTGATCAAGTGATCTGTCCAAGAGGCGAACTTTCATTGGTGCCCGGCGTGCCTGTCACGGAGATCCTTTGGAGTACAGGAAGCTCCACCACGGCGATCCAAGTAGAGGAAACAGGTACGTACTCCTTCGTCGCCGTGGATGAACAAGGCTGCACCTTCCGGGATACGGTCGAAGTGATGCGCTTGCCGGATGCCACGCTGCCAGGCTTCATTCCCAACGTCTTCACACCGAATGGCGACAACAAGAACGATCGGTTCCAAGTGGATGGGGAAGGACTGCTTGATTTCCGAATGCAGGTGTATGATCGTTGGGGATTGAAGATGTTCGAGACCACGCGGATCAGCAACGGCTGGAACGGTGGTTTGGATAACGCCACCGCGGCGGCAGTGCCAGAAGGTACCTACTACTACATCATCGATTTCCGCGACCGCTGTGCCGATGATCAAGCCACGACAAAGACCGGGCATGTGACCTTGCTGCGCTAGTTGATCGACTTTCCTGCTGCGCGAATGCTTGTGGCTTTGCGTCAGAGCTTCCACAGTCGATGGAGGAGTGGATCGGACCCATCAATTGGCGACCATATCAAGTGCCGCTTTGGGCTTGGCTACGAGCCATGGGCTTTTGCGTTCTCAAAGTGGCTGGAAGCGCCATGGATGGGTGCAACCGGTTACCTTGGCACAACGTCTATTCGATACGAGCCAGCCCTTTACAAGATGAAGCGATCAGTGCCATTCCTGTTCCTTTTCGTGCTTTCCATCTCCGCAATCGCCCACGAGCCCAGTGGATCCGCCGGATCGGCTGCACCGTTGGTGCAGTTCCACGCCAATCGTGGTCAATGGCCGCAACAGGTGTTATACCGTGCCAATACGCCGGGCGGTGCGGTCTTTTTGGAGAACAATGCCTTCACCCATGTGCTGATGTCGGGCGGGGAGCGCAGCGTGCACGGTCGACCAGACGCCGTTGCGGATCCTTTGCGCATGCACGCTTATCGGGTCCGGTTCGTCGGTGGCTCGGCCCAGGCCCACCATGGTGCGAAGACACTGAAGCACTACGCGAACTACTTCTTAGGTAATGATCCGAAGAAGTGGGCCGGCGGCGTTCCGGTCCATGGTGGCGTTGAACTGGAAGAAGTCTATCCGGGGATCGACCTGTCCATTTCCGGGGCCAACGGATTGAAGTACGATTGGGTGGTGGCGCCCGGCGCGGATCCTTCCGTTATCGCCTTGGCTTTCGAGGGGCAGGATGAACTCGTCTCTGATCTCGGCATCCTTCGTATCCGGACCTCCGCTGGCGAAGTGGTTGAGCAAAGGCCGGTGGCGTGGCAGGAGATCCACGGTCGACAGGAACCGATCGCGGTCTTCTACAAAGTGGAAGGCGCTCGGGTATCCTACACATTCCCCAGTGGCCATGATCCGCGTTATCCGCTGGTGATCGATCCGGTGGTGACCTTTTGCACCTATAGCGGAAGCAGTGCGGACAATTTCGGCACTACCGCCACCTATGATGAGGAAGGTCATTTGTATGGCGCTGGTACTGTATTCGGTATTGGTTACCCCACCACCCTTGGTGTAGTGCAACCTGATCACAACGGCACAGGTACCGACATGGGGATCACCAAATTCACACCCGATGGTACGGCCCTGGTTTGGAGTACTTACTACGGTGGCTCCGGGAATGAAGTACCGCACAGTATGGTCGTGAGCGCTGCTGGAGAACTCTACGTGTTGGGCACCACGGGTTCTACGAACATTCCGACCACTGCGGGATGCTTCGACGACAGCTTCGGTGGCGGAACGACTCCTCCTTTTGCAGGATCCTACGGGTTCACCTATAGCACGGGGTCCGATGCGGTAGTGGCTCATTTCAATGCGGGGGCGACCGACTTGATCGGTGCAACGTACGTCGGTGGCTCAGGCAACGATGGACTGAATCAGAGTGCTCCGCTTCTGCGGAATTATGGTGACCCGTTCCGGGGAGAGATCATCATGGATGCCTTGGAACGCCCGATCGTGGCGATGAGCACGGCAAGTCCAGATATGTTCACCACGCCTGCGGCGCCGCAGGATTTCTTCGGCGGCCTGTTGGATGCATACCTCTTCCGCATGGATCCTACTTTGAGCAACATGCTCTTTGCGACCTATTATGGAGGTAGCTCGTTGGATGCAGGGTTGGGTGTGCAAGTCGCGTCCAACGGCGATGTGTACATGACCGGAGGCACGCAGAGCAATGACCTCTTGATGAACGGTGCACCCTACGCCCTCAATAGCAACGGTGGTGTGGACGGTTACATCATCCGTTTGGACGAGACCGGAGAGCAATTGTTGAGTTCCACCTACGTCGGAACGAGTTCTTTCGATCAGGGCTATTTCATCCAGCTGGACCTCGACGATCAAGTTTATGTTGTTGGTCAGACCACAGGAGCCTTTCCGGTTACGCCGGGCGTTTATGCGAACCCGCAAGCTTCGCAGTTCATCCAGAAATTCACACCGGACCTTTCTTCTTCGCCGTGGTCGACACGTATTGGTGGAACGGGCAACGAGAACATTTCGCCCTCTGCATTCCTTGTCAGTGTTTGCGGGCAGATCTATTTCAGTGGGTGGGCCGGGTCGACCAATCCTGCTGGAGGAGGCCTTTCCGTCAGCAGCACCATCGGTTTGCCGGTGACGTCGGATGCGCATCAAGCCACCACGGATGGAAGCGATTTCTACCTGATCGTGCTTGAACCCGACGCGAGCGCGTTGACCTATGCGACCTTCTTCGGTGGGTCTTCCGCCGAGCACGTGGATGGCGGAACCTCGCGCTTCGATAAGGATGGGATCGTGTACCAAGCTGTTTGTGCCGGATGCTCCGGAACATTTCCAACTACGCCTGGCGCGTGGAGCAGCACCGATATGGGGCAGAACTGCAACCTCGGTGTTTTCAAGATCAATTTCGAACAAGGGGTGCAGGCCTTCATCGACGTGGATGCCACGGATCTGATCGCTTGTCTCGACCGACCGTTCGCCTTCACCGCTGAAGGGAATGCAGAAGTGTACACGTGGGATTTCGGTGATGGAAGCACGCCGGAAGAAGGTGTCAACGTTTCGCACCTATATGGGGCTGTTGGTAGTTACGAGGTCATGCTCATTGGTAGTGACATCGCCTCGTGCAACGGAAGTGATACCGCGTTCGCGACGGTCAACGTGGTCAATTCCTCTTTGATCCTAGCACAGTTCGACCCTCGACCTTCGGCGGATTGCAATGGCTACAGTGTGGACCTCGTGAACAATAGCACAGGTAGTACCCAGTACATCTGGGATTTCGGGGATGGCACGGGAAGCACGGAAGCGGATCCTGTGCATCCGTACGACGAAGCAGGTGCATACGAGATCACTTTGGGTGTCGTGGATCCGGTGTGTGTGGATACCGTGTTCACAACGCAGACCATCACCTTGGTTCCTGCAACGATCGACTTTTCACCCGCAACACCTGTGGCCATATGCAATGGGACGAGCGCGTTGATCGATGCCGGCACCGGATACGATTCGTACCTCTGGTCCACTGGCGCGACAACACAAGTGATCTCCGTAACGCAACCCGGCGCGTATGATGTAACGGTCACCGAAGGCTACTGCACCGGTGACGGAACCATCGTCGTGGAGAGCATACCTGTCCATGCGCTGATCCCTGATGTCGTCACCTGTTCACAAGCGACTTCGACCATCGGCCCGGATTACACCGTGCAGTCCATCCTTTGGAACACGGGTGCCACAACGCCTTCGATCACAGTGGATATTGCCGGCACCTACACCTTCGTGGGTATCGATGGCTTGGGCTGCCCGGTCACCGACACCGTTACCGTGCTGATCGCTGAACCAGGCCAAGGTGCTGCCATCATTCCGAACGTCTTCTCGCCGAATGGCGATGGGAAGAACGACACCTTCCAGGTCATCGGCTTGGCGATCGATGATTTCCGCATGCAGGTGTACGATCGCTGGGGATTGAAGATGTACGAGACCGTTTCCTCCAGCAAAGGGTGGAACGGCGGGTTGGACAATGCCCTGTCGAATGCAGTCCCGGCCGGCACCTACTACTACATCATCGATATGAAGGATAGGTGCTCGGAGAAGCCGGGGACCAACTTCACGGGACACGTTACCCTGCTGCGGTAGTTCAGCGGATCGCTGCCAAGTGCTGCCCGGTATAGGAAGCTCTCACGGCCGAGATACCTTCCGGTGGCCCTTCATACAGCACCGTTCCGCCGCCATCACCTCCTTCTGGACCGAGGTCGATCAAGTGGTCTGCGCGTTCGATCACCTCGGTGTTGTGCTCGATCACAAGAACACTGTGTCCATTGTCGATGAGCATGTTGAAGGCCTTCAACAGCTTGGCGATGTCGTGGAAGTGCAGACCCGTTGTAGGCTCGTCGAAGATGAAGAGCGTCGGCTTTTCTTCTTGTCCCTTGGTCAGGAAACTCGCCAGTTTGATCCGCTGTGCTTCACCACCCGATAGCGTGCTGCTGCTCTGGCCCAGTTTCACATAGCCTAGGCCGGTCTCTTTCAAGGGGAGCAGTTTGTTCACCACGCGTTGGCATGCGGTCGAGGTCTTGGCTTGTTCCATGAAGAAAGTGATGCCGTCATCCACGGTCATGTCTAGCACTTCCGCTACGTCTTTTCCACCCACCTTCACGTCCAGGATCTCTTCCTTGAAGCGTTTGCCGTGACACGCCTCACAGGTCAGACTGATATCTGCCATGAACTGCATTTCGATGTGCACTTGGCCTTCGCCTTGGCACACTTCACAGCGTCCACCGTCCACGTTGAAGCTGAAGAATGCGGGACGGTAACCACGCATTTTCGAGATGTCCACCTCACTGTACAACTGTCGGATCTCGTCCCACGCTTTCACATAGGTGACCGGGTTGCTCCGCGAACTGCGCCCGATGGGATTCTGATCGACCATCTCCACCGCTTTGATGCGATGGATGTCTCCTTCCAGTGAACGATGTTCTCCTGGTCGCTCGCTGAAACCTTCCAGTTCGCGTTTGAGGGCAGGGTAGAGGATGCGTTTCACCAAGGTGGTCTTGCCGCTTCCACTAACGCCGGTAACGACCGTCAGCATGTGCAACGGGAAGGCCACATCGATGTCCTTCAAGTTGTGCTCACGTGCGCCGCGCAGGATCAACTTGTCCTTCACCGTTCTGCGTCGCGTCGGTTTCGGAATGATCTCCCGACCTGTGAGGTAGCGTGCGGTGAGGCTGTCGCTCTGCAACAAAGCTTCGTGGTTGCCACTGAAGACGACCTCACCGCCTTGGGATCCCGCCATCGGGCCCATGTCGATGATGTGGTCGGCAGCGCGCATCACTTCTTCATCGTGTTCCACCACAATCACGGTGTTACCCAGGTCGCGCAGTTTCTTCAAGACCTCGATCAAGCGAAGGGTGTCACGCGGGTGCAGGCCGATGCTCGGTTCATCCAGGATGTACAAGCTGCCTACCAAACTACTGCCGAGCGAAGTGGCCAGATCGATGCGTTGCGTTTCTCCACCGCTTAAGGTATTGCTTCGTCGCGCCAAGGTGAGGTACCCGACTCCGACATCCACCAAGTATTGCAGGCGGTTCCGGATCTCCTTCAATAAGCGGTTCGCGATGCGTTGATCGCTCTCGCTCAATTCCAAGGTCAGGAAGAAATCAAGGCATTGTGCGATCGGGAGACTTGCCAACTCGGTGATGTCCCTGCCGCCCACTTTCACGTAACGTGCCTCAGGCTTCAGTCGACTGCCGTTGCAGACCGGACATGTCGTCTTGCCACGGTAGCGGCTGCCGAGCACCCGGTATTGGATCTTGTAGCTCTTCTCTTCCACATATTGGAAGAAGCGGTCGATGCCGGCAAGGCCTTTCCCACCTTTCCAGAGCAGGTCCAGTTGCTCGGGGCTGAGGTCCCGGATCGCTCGGTGGATCGGGAAGTCATAGCGTGCGCAGTCCCGGATGAAATGGTCCTTCCATTCGCTGAGCTTCTCGCCACGCCAAGGAGCCACGGCCTCATCGAAGACGCTTACACTTTTGTCCGGTATCACGAGATCGCGGTCGATCCCGATGACGTTGCCATACCCTTCGCATTTCGGGCAAGCGCCTACCGGGTCGTTGAAGCTGAAGAGGTTCGGGCTCGGCTCCTCGAAGGTGATGCCGTCCAGCTCGAACTTGTCGCTGAAGCCCATTTGTCGTGGCTTCCCTTTGGCATCCTCACCCAACAGGATCACTTCACCTTGGCCTTCAAAGAACCCCGTCTCTGCACTGTCGGCGGCACGGCTGTCGTTCTCGGTATCACTTGAAGTTACGGTCAGGCGATCCATCACAAGGAACCAGGTCCCTTTCAATGCCTTCTTCTGGGTCAGCAGGTCATCGATGCGGTGCACCTCCGTTCCGTCGTGGACCCGCGCATAGCCTTGTTGCTGAAGGATGTCGAAGTGCTCTTTCAGCCCGCGGCCTTCCGGCAAGCGGATAGGAGCGAGGAGGAGGACGATGCTGCCTTCTGGAAAGGTGCGCATCCCGGCGACGACATCTTCAATGGTATTGCGCTTCACCTCGTCGCCACTCGACGGCGAGATCGTGTGACCAGCGCGGGCAAAGAGGAGTTTCAGGTGGTCGTACACCTCGGTGCTGGTGCCCACGGTGCTGCGCGGGTTGCTGGTCATCACCTTCTGTTCGATGGCGATGGCCGGGCTGATGCCGATGATGCGGTCAACATCCGGCTTTTCCAACCGGCCCATGAACTGGCGTGCATAGCTGCTCAAGCTCTCCACATACCGGCGCTGCCCTTCTGCATAGAGCGTGTCGAAGGCCAAGCTGCTCTTTCCGCTACCGCTCAATCCGGTGACCACCACCAAACGACCACGCGGAATGTCGACGCTGATGTTTTTCAGATTGTGGACGCGCGCTCCCTGTACTCGAATAAGACCGCCGTGCGGGCCTTTCAAGGGGGCGCTGGAGCCATTCAAGGCACCAGCAACTGGATCGGTGTGGGTAGGGGCAGGCAAAGGCGGCGCGAAATTAGGTAACGGTAAGCCCGGGAATGACGAAGAACCTATCTTTGGAAGGCGGACAAGGAAATTTTGCAGTCTGAACACAATAACCGGTCAAGAGGCAACGTTTCCACCTCCAACTACGTCTGAACACCAACGGCCATGGTGCCGTTCGCTCCAAGAACCAAAACACACCCAGCATAGCAAGGACCTATACCCTATCAGTTTTCGCTCCGATCCACGGACCTAAAAGGGAAGGCCATGCTATCAAAGACTTCAAGTCCTGCCAAGGCAGGGGTGCGCAACGACCAAGAACTGGTCGACGATTATCTTAAGGGCAACGAAAAGGCGTTCGAGCGGTTGCTCGGTCGTCACAAACGCAAGGTATGGTCCCACATCTTCCTGTTGGTGCGCGACAGGGAGTTGACCGAGGACATCTTCCAGGATACCTTCATCAAGGTGGTGAACACCCTGAAGAGTGGTAGGTACAACGAGGAAGGCAAATTCCTGCCATGGGTCATGCGCATCGCCCATAATCTGGTGATCGATCATTTCCGCAGGGTCAAGAAGATGCCCACCGTGCGAAGCAACGAGGACCATGATGTGTTCGCCACGATCGCCCAGCCTGGAAAGAACGTGGAGCAGCAATTGGTGAACGTGCAGATCGATGCGGATGTCCGCAAGCTGATCGATCACTTGCCGGACGAGCAGCGCCAAGTGGTGATGATGCGGACCTACCTTGGAATGAGCTTCAAGGAGATCTCGGAACACACCGAGGTGAGCATCAACACCGCTCTGGGCCGTATGCGGTATGCCCTGATCAACATGCGCAAGATGATCACAGAGTACGACATGACCCTGGATCGTATGTAGTGCAACTCATTGATATTCAGGTAGCGGCGGGTCTAGCGGTAGGCCCGCCGCTTCTTGTTGAAAGGCTTCCATTCAATTTTTCGGGGGTGGCACGCAATACGGCGAGGGAGAGGGGCGTTCAATCAACACGAAAACAAACCAACCCTCTATTTCATGACCCACTCTACGCTTCGGAAGAATTCACGTCGACGCTCGAAGAAGACCATGAACCTCGATCTCCAGCCCGGCCCACGTGCGTCGACCATCCAAATGATCCTCGGATACTCCAAGGCCCTGCGTGTGGTGGATGCCCCGCCCGTAGGTGAGATCGCATTGATCCTGAATTGAGATCAGGTCGTGTTAACAGAAAGCCCCGCTTCGGTGATCCGAGGCGGGGCTTTCTGCTTCAGCCGATCTTTCACACGGCCAATTCGCGGTAGCCGATCATGCGGCCGAGCTGCGGGTCCCACCATTTCAGGCGGAAGCAGCGGATGATCTCACCGGGCATCAACGACGTGGTCTTCGCTTTCTGAAGTGCAGGAATGGCCTTGAACACCTCCGGCAGTCGGTAGAACGGGATCCGTGCGTTGAGGTGGTGGATGTGATGGTAGCCGATGTTGCCTGTGAACCAGTGCATCACCGGGTTCATTTTCATGTAACTGCTGCTACCAAGGGCTGCGTTCACATAGCTCCAGCCTTCCTTGTCCGAGAAAGTGGCCGTAGGGAAGTTGTGCTGCGCATAGAAAAGGTATGCCCCAAGGCCCAAGGAGATCAAAGCGGGTACCACCAAGCCGAGCAGCAGAGCGGTCCAACCAAGGGTCAGGACGATCGCAACGGCAATGCCTAGATGCAGGATCATGGAGAGCAGCGAATCCCAGTGCTTGCTGCGGTTGTTCACGAAGGATCGCACGCACATGCCATAGAAGAAGACGAACACATAGCCGAAGGCGATGGTGAGCGGATGGCGAACGAAGAGGTAGATCGTGCGGTCGCGCTTGTTGAAGCTCTTGAACTTCTCGACCGTTACGATCGGGTAGGAGCCGATGCTGCTGGTGTAAAGCTTCGAATTGTGCGTGTGGTGGTGGTCGTGCGACCGTTTCCAGATGCTAGTAGGCGCAAGAACGAAGAGTCCCCACAGCGTCATCAAAGCATCAGCCAGTTTGGAGTTCTGGAGGATCGCCTTGTGCTGATGGTCATGGTAGATGATGAACATCCGGGCGATGGTGAGCCCTGCGAACACACTGCACACCGATTTTACCCACAGGGGTGACTTCGGAATGAAGATGCCTGCATACAAGCCAGCCAACAGGGTGCCCGTGCTCAGCAGGTGCCACCAACTTTTCCACTTGACCTCCTTGGCGAAGGGCTTCGTGGCAAGGATCAGTTCTTTTTCGTTCTTCACGTTCATGTAACACCGGAAGGTCTACTATGTTTCCAACGACGATGTGTCCAGAGCCAAAGGTCGGGATAGTTCCGGATATCCCGTTCCAATCGGCGGGTATGGATCTCGGTTATTTCTCCTTCCTTGGTCCGGCGCGGGTCTTCCACCAATGTTTCCGCCACCATGCGGTAGTATCCACGCTTCGGACGAGTGATGCTGATGTACACCACCGGGTAGTCCAGTTTGCGCGACAAGGCCTCGGTTCCCTGGTAGACCGGTGTGTCCTGACCCAAGAAGGTCATCCAATAGGCGCGTTCAGGTGAGGGCGTTTGGTCGGCGATGAAGGCCGTGGCGGTGTTCAAAGGACGGTCGCGAAGCATGGCCTTGCTCGTTTCGCGCATGGTGTAGAGCTTGGTTCCCAGCCGAGTACGCATGCGGTACATCAATCCGTCGAAGTGCTTGTTCTGCAAGGGATGGTAGATCACATACAACTGCGGCAGCCCCACCTCCGCGCTGTATCGGGCTCCGGCGAGCTCCCAGTTCCCGAAGTGACCGAGCACGATGATGATGCTCTGGTTCTTGGCTGCGAAGTCGCGCAGCAGTTCGGTACCTGTGAATTCGACCCGTTCCTTCAATACGTTCGGTGAAATGGTCAAGGTCTTCAAAGTTTCAACCACCAGATCACAGAACCACTGATGGAAGTCAGCTGCGATCCTGAGGATCTCGGCTTCGGACTTCTGTGGAAAGCTGTTCCGCAGATTCGTGAGCACGACCTTCCGGCGATAGCCGATCACCGTGAAGAGCACGAAGCGGAGGAGGTCGCTCAAGAAATAGAGCACGGGGAAGGGCAGCACGGCGATGCCATACAGGAAGGGTAGTGCGAGGTAGTAGCCCAAGGCGCCCATGGAAGGGGCGTGAAATTAGCGCGCCGAACGCCGGTCAGTTGAATAGCTCCTTCCGACCGATGACCGAGCAGATCGGGCACTTCCGAGGATCGTGGCCTTTCGCTGGGCATTGCTCCCGTCCGAAGTAGATGATGCGGAGGTGCAGGTCGTTCCACGTGTTCTCGGGAAACAACCGCTTCAGGTCGGCCTCCGTACGCTCCACGTTCTTGCCGGTGCTCAAGGTCCAGCGGTAGGCCAATCGGTGGATGTGCGTATCCACCGGAAAGGCAGGAACCCCGAACGGTTGGGACATGACCACGCTGGCCGTCTTGTGCCCTACGGCGGGCAATCGCTCCAAAGCCTCCATGTCGGCGGGTACCCTGCCACCGTGCTCCTCCACAATGATCCGCGAAAGGCCATGGATGCCCTTGCTCTTCATCGGCGAAAGGCCACAGGGACGGATGATGTCCTGGATCTCCTCCACGCGTAGCTTCATCATGGCGTGCGGCGTTCGCGCTTTCGCGAAGAGCAATGGGGTGATCTCATTCACCTTCTTGTCTGTGCATTGTGCGCTGAGGACCACGGCGACGAGCAGGGTGAAAGGACCATCGTGGTCCAGCGGAATGGTTGTACGTGGGTAGAGCTTCGCCAAGGTCGCAGCGGCGAAAGCGGCTTTTTCCTTCTTTGTCATCGCGTTCCTCCAACTCGGTTCCATCGACTTCGATCGATCAAGGTGGTGTCAACTTCTTGAATGTGGTTCAACCAGTTGCTCAATGCCACTATTTCAACAGTCCTCATTGCTGGAGGGCCGCTGTCCAAAGCACCACAACCGAGACCACGAACTACAATTCTTCGTCCAGGATCATTCTTGTGGACGAAAACAGTCTTCCATTCCGTCCATGTACACATTGCGTTCGCGAATCCAACTGTGCCGATGAAAACAAGCAGTATAAAGGGGACGAGTAAGGCTATCGCGATTCTTCTTGCGATGGTGGATCCGGAATCACCCGTTCGAATTCCGAATAGTATCAATGCACTTACACAACTTGGAACACCGAATATCCACCATGTCAGAACCCCGATCTCATAGGAGGGATCTTGGAATTCGAGCGGACCAAGCGCTAGGGTCACCGAAATGAGCAAGGGTATTGCAATGCCTGTCCAAGCGAGCCCGATCACGACCTTGCGTGCAGTTTTCATGGCATGAGCTGTTGTTTGTCAACCTGCTTTGGTACAACAAGGTCAGCTTTCCTTCTTTGTCATGTTCGCGTTGAGGAGCGCCAAGGTCAAAGACAACCTTTGTCTATTTCAAACTGAACTGCATATGCTCGCACCGTCCCTGGCTCTTCTCGATGTGCTGATGATCCGTTGGTTTCGGCCACCGTCCACCCCAGGACCAACCCAGTGGCCGCAGGTATTCGTCCGTGTTGGCGCGCGTCAACGTGCCGGGCCTGTTCGGGACATAGCGGCCTTGAGGAGGCTCAACGGTAGTGCCGTCAGCTTCGCGTCGTACCATCGGATTGAACACTGGATTGATGTCGATCGCAATGCCCTGCCCGTGTTTGCTCGGTTCTCGTGATGTTGGCTTCGTCCGGTAATTGAATGCACTCGTGTTGTTGTCGGCCATGGAAGCCGCGTCGTTCCAACCCGTGCTATCTGCGTTCAATCCATACGTGTTGATCGGGATCACCTTGGCAATAGGGAAGGTGTCGCGGCGCAGGATCTCGAAGATCGCCTTCACATCATCCGCCACGCAGGCATGAACCACGAGCGCCCCTGAATGAAGGTTGACCTTATCGATAATGGTCATCGTGCTATCTGCGAAGGTGAAGTACATGACCTCCACCACGGCAAGGTGATCACGAATGCCGGGCTCGAGCGGGCCGAGCTTGGCCTCGATGATGCGGAGCTCGGCATCCAAGCCGGCGGTGTCCGCAACGGTACTGTGATGCCTGATCCGGTCTGTTGACAAGTCAGAAACCAACTTATCGATCACCATGGGGCTCACGGATCCAGTGGTATCCTTTCTTGAATAGGTACAAGCGATCATTCCCAGATAGATGAGACCGGTCGCGAAGCTGGATACATTGGATCGGAGAGTCATACTGGCGGAAGGGTCGCGAAAGACAAAGGGGGCTTTCTTTGGTCGGGTCATTTCAACACGTTTTGGATAGCCTCGAGATACTCGGGGCAATCAGTGAAGTTGTTGTGGCCCCATCCATGCAGGGTGATCAACGTATCCTTGGACCTCAACTCCTTCATCAATCCCAGAGAGGATCCGTAAGGCACCGTGTTGTCATTGTCGCCATGGAATATCACAACAGGCATGTTGCAGCTCCGAACGCGTTCATCCGTCATCAGGGGATAACGGAGAACGAACGACGGCACCCATGGGAATTTCCGTCGAGCAAGATCCTTCATGCTCAGATAGGGTGCCTGGAGGATCAGCATCCTTGCTTGGTTGTTGGATGCGAGGTGGGCCGCGATCCCAGTTCCTAGCGAGTAACCGAGGATGACAATGTCAGATTCCTCATAGCTGGTTCTTACGTATTCGTACGCTGCTTGCCCACTTGCGATCAATTGCTCCTCGCTCGCGATGGTTCCCTCGCTTTTGCCGAAACCCGGATAGTCGATCATGAATACATCGTAGCCTAGACTCGTGTAGGTCGGTGCGACATCGGCCCATCCTTTCACCGAACCACCGTTGCCGTGTAGATAGAGGATCACACCCTGCGCATGGTCTGCATGAAATAGTAGCCCATGCAGTATCCCACCCTTCTTGGTCTGGATGTACTTCTCGTCGAAAGGCACATCGGACTGGAAGACATGGTCCTTGCTCAGCTTGGTGGGGTGAAAGAGCAGTAATTCCTGGAAGAAGTACATCCCAACGCAGCATAGGAGGTAGAAAGCAGCACAACCGATCAGGAGTCTTCGCAAGAAGTTCATCCTATTCAAACATGATCAACAAGTGGCAGCGTGCTTCATCACCAAGTGAAGGTGTGTGCCGAAGCACCAAGGATGAAGGTATGGGAGCGGGTGGGAAGGACCTCGCTTTCCACATGCACCAAGTTCTGCTGCTCGGTGAAGGCGTCCTGGAGCAAGGTGCAGGATACGCTCAGGTCATTCGGTGTGTAGATCCCTTCCACTTGCAGGTAGCAATACAAGGTCTCGCCGTCGAGTTCCTTGCCGATCCAGATCCAATCGAGTTGCTTGTCCTCTTGGAAAAGGGTGAGGTGTTGGTGGAAGTACGCGTTCAACAAGCTGTCCGCCTTGGGATGCTCATGGTCGGAATTCATCTTCAGTTCACTAACATTCGCCAAAGCGTGCTCGATGTCGTGGGCCGTGATGCGCCACGTGAGATCAAGGGTCCGTTCCTGCGGATGGTGACGGATGGTGAGGATGGAGACGTAGAACTCATGCGGCGCAGCGGCCACGAGCAACAGGGTAAGAGCGACGAACAGGGTTTTCACGCGTGCAAAGATCGGCATGCGGGGCGGTGTTCAACCTCTCAGGGCCGCCAACTACCTTCGCGACCATGGTACTGAAGCATTCTCTCACCGCCGTTGCTTGCTTGTTCGTCTCGATCCTTTCCGCGCAGGATTCTCCGCGCTATGGCCGCGACAAGTTCCGCCAGTTGGACCAGGAACTGCCCACGCCCAACGAGCAGCGCACCGCCAGCGGCGCGCCCGGTCATGCCTATTGGCAGATGAAGGCCGACTACGACATCAAGGTGGAGATCGACGATGCCACGCAGAAGCTCACCGGCACCGAGACCATCACCTACCACAACCAGAGCCCCGATAAGCTGGACTACCTGTGGCTGCAGTTGGATGGCAACATCTTCGAACCGAACAGCGACGCCAACCTGATCCGCACCGGTACCATCTCGGACAGTGTCTCGATCGATCAACTCCGGAAATGGGTGGAGCCCTTCGATGGTGGCTTCCGTATCACCAGCGTTACCGATGGGTCCGGAAATAAGCTGGATCATAAGATCAACAAGACCATGATGCGGATCGACCTGCCCAGGCCATTGGCGCCGGGAGCGGTCTACAGTTTCAAGTTGGACTGGTGGTTCCCGATCAACGACCGCATGAAGGTGGGCGGCCGTAGCGGCTACGAGTACTTCGCGGATGAGGATAATTACCTCTACACCTGTGCGCAGTTCTACCCGCGCATGTGCGCCTACATGGACTACAGCGGCTGGATGCACAAGCAGTTCCTTGGTTCAGGTGAATTCACACTCGACTTCGGCGATTATTCGTTGAGCATCACCGTGCCCAGTGACCACATCGTGGGTGCCACTGGTGTGCTTCAGAATGAAAGTGCTGTGCTTTCCAGCGAGCAGCGCAGCCGACTTGCCAAGGCGCGCAGTGCCGATGAACCGATTATGATCGTGACCCCGGAGGAAGCCGCGAAGGCCGAGAAGACCAAGGCCACGGGAAAGAAGACCTGGGTCTTCAAAGCACAGAACGTGCGCGATGTCGCCTTCGCCAGCAGTCGGAAGTTCATCTGGGACGGCCAGAACCAGCCTGTGGGCAAGCACAATGTCCTTTGCATGAGCTACTACCCGAAGGAGGGCAATCCGCTTTGGGAGCAATACAGCACCAAGGTGGTGGCACACACGATCAAGACCTACAGCAAGTTCACCTGTGATTACATCTATCCCGTTGCCATCAGCGTCCACACGGATCGCATCGGCATGGAGTACCCGATGATCTGCTTCAACGGCGGACGACCCGAGAAGGACGGGACCTATAGTGAGCGCACCAAGTATGGCATGATCGGCGTGATCATCCACGAAGTGGGCCACAACTTCTTCCCGATGATCATCAACAGCGATGAGCGCCAGTGGACCTGGATGGATGAAGGGTTGAACACCTTCGTGCAATACCTCACCGAGCAGGAGTGGGACCGCGATTACCCGAGCTGGCGCGGCAAACCACGCAACATCGTGGATTACATGAAAGGCGATCCCAATGCGGCACCCGGCCAGGTGAAGGCACGCATCGAACCCATCATGACCAACAGCGAAAGCATCACGCAGTTCGGCAACAACGCATACGGTAAACCGTGCACCGCGCTGAACATCCTGCGCGAAACGGTCATGGGACGGGAGCTTTTCGATCACGCCTTCAAGACCTACGCCGAGCGTTGGAAATTCAAGCACCCGACACCAGCCGACTTCTTCCGCACCATGGAAGATGCCAGTGCCGTGGACCTGGATTGGTTCTGGCGCGGTTGGTTCTATACCACGGACCATGTGGACCTCAGCATCGAGGATCTGAAGTACAAGCGCATGGACCCGCGCGATCCGGCATTGGCCGAGCAGTTGAAACGAGCGGACAAGTCACGCGAAGTCGCCGACCTCAGCCGAGAAAGGAACATGAAGGATGTCCCGCAGGTGGTCGTGGAACGCGATCCGAGCACCAAGGATTTCTACAACAGTTATGATCCGCTCACCGCAACCGAACGCGATAGGGCCAAATACGAGCAGTGGAAGAAAGGCTTGAAGCCCGAGGATGAAGCACTCCTCAATGAAGACCTCTTTCTCTACGAGGTTCAGTTCAAGAACATCGGTGGCTTGGTGATGCCCGTGATCCTGGAATGGGAGTATGCGGATGGCACGAAGGAGGTGGACCGCATCCCCGCCGAGATCTGGAAGACCAGCGACGAAGTGAGCAAGGTCTTCGTGAAGCGCAAGGAAGTGAAGAGCGTGACCTTGGACCCCTTCTTGGAAACTGCAGACTGCGACCTCAACAACAACAGTTGGCCACCACGCTTGGTACCCACGCGCTTCGATGTATTCAAGGAACGCGAAGGGCGCCAACCGAACCCGATGCAGATGGAACGCAACAAGCAGGTGGGCGGGGAGATGAAGGGGCAGTAGCTGGAATGAACCATCTCTTTCTTCTCATTCTTCTTCGTCTGATCGCAGGATCCATGGCCTGCAATGATCATGCGGTTGGATCATTTGAACGGGGTCAGTGGGCGGAGGGTGATCATCGCCTTCGTGGCTGGATGGTTGATGATCTGCTGAACAAGCATCAATTGAAAGGTATTACAAGAACCGAGGTCGCACAGCTATTGACGATCCCACGTGATACTTCGGATCGGACGTGGACCTATCATCTCGGTCTTGGCTGGACTGCAATGTTCCATATGGATGTTCATTTCGACAGCTTGGACGATCGGGTTGATTCTGTTCAGGTTTGGGATTGAGCTGATGTGGTCTTGAGCAAAGGTTCACCAACATTGATTCCAATGTCCCTTATGAACATCCCCTTCCAGATCACCGATTGGGAGAACGTCCCGATCACCGTTGTGCAAGGCACCACGGGCACGGCCACCATGCGCATCAAGCAACATGGCGACCTCCGCATCCGTATCGTCGAGTACTCCGCCAACTACCTCGCTGATCACTGGTGCGAACTGGGGCACTTGGTCCATGTGCTCGAAGGCGAGTTGATCAACGACCTGAAGGACGGTAGCTCCAGTGTGCTGAAGGCGGGAATGTCCTACGTGGTATCCGATGGTCTCAGTTCGCACCGATCGAGAACGGTTGGGCCGGTGAAGTTGCTCGTTGTGGATGGTGGTTTCCTGAAGTGAGCTAGCAGCTCGAACGGAACTTGAAGCGCACTTTCACGAAGTGATCCGTGCGTGTGGCGGGATCGATCAACCCACCACCAACAACCGTTTCGGCTCCAATCTGAAGCGCACCTCATTGCCTACTTCGACGGGCTCGCCATCCAAATGTGCGATGGTTCCCGCTTGCCATACTTGCGCTTCGCGGGTCGCGATGTTGCGGATGTACTTGCTCTTGTCGGCTTGGTGGGTGTAGATCTGCACGAAGGCCTGGATCAGTGGAAAGAAGGAAGGCTTGGTAACGATACGCAGTTCCGCCAAGCCATCATCGGGCAACGAACCCGGACTGATATCCGCACCGTTCCCGAATTCGCGGGTGTTGCAGAACACGACCATCAGGACCTGTGATTCCGTCGTTTCGTGATTCGCTTTCACCACAACACGCATCGGCGGCGCACCGAAGATCTCCTGCACGATGATCTTCGCATAGCCGAACATGCCCCGGCTCTTGCTTTTGTCGAAACGGTCCGCCACACGCGCATCGAAACCGATACCTGCGGTGCCGAGGAAGAGGTGGTCGTTCAAATAGCATACGTCCATGCCACGAGCAGTGCCGGTGAGCGCATGTGCCAGGGCCTTCTCCGGATCCAACGAAAGACCGATGGAACGTGCGTACCCGTTGCCGCTACCCATGGCCACGATCCCCAGAGGAACCTTCGTGTTCACCAAGCCTTGGGCAATGGCATTGTTCGTGCCATCGCCGCCTACGCTGATCACCCGGTCGAAGCCCTGTGCAACCGCCTCCCTTGCCAGCACGGTGCCATGCCCCGGTCCTTCGATCCCGCGAAGGTCAAGGTGCACATCTCGAGCAGCTGCGGAGGTCGCGGCAATGGCCTTGATGCGTGCCGCTTGTTTCTTGCCCGATCGCGGGTTGTAGATCACCATCGCCTTCATCGTCGCACGGGTTTGATGGTGAGTTCTGCGTTGATCAAATGGTGGTTGTATTGTTGGATCGCCGCTCTCAAGTGGCGCTCCAGATCAAAGGTCTCGTTCCTGTCGACCTCAACGTCATCCTGAAGCTGGATCACGCCGAGTGTTTCTTCTCCATTGAACTGGACCTGTTGCTGAGCATCGGTGATCGTGTACAAACCGTTGTTGGACCAGATCGCCACCGGCGGATGCGCAGGATCAAGAGCGTTGTGGCCAAAGCTGAAGAAGGGGCCGCGATGACCGACCATGGCCAGCACGGTTGGTTGGATGTCGATGTGCTGCGTGACCTGCGGATCCAACTTCTGCTCTAGCCAAGGCGCATGATAGATCAGCGGTACCCAGTAGTCGATGGGCTTGTTGCCTTGTGATCCGTTGCGTTCCAGATCGGCCGTATGATCGGCGGTGATCACGAACAGGGTGTTGGCATACCAAGGCATCGTTCGGGCGGTTGCGAAGAATTGGCGCAAGGCATCGTCGGTGTAGCGCAGCGTTGGTTGGATCGGCTGTGTTCCACCTGCGAAGCGCGCGGCATCGGGCGCGGGCAACTCATAGGGATGATGACTGCTCAGGGTGAAGACCGTACTCAAGAAGGGTTGCTCTTCCTTGTCGAGTTCGCGCGCGCAGAACTGCAGGAACGGCTGGTCGCGCACGCCCCAGTGCCCATCGAAGTCCGGGGAGTCCGCGCCGTATTCATTCAGTCCGACGTAGCGCTCGAATCCTGCGCTCTTGGAGAACCCATCGAAGCCCATGGTGCCGTTGCGACCGCCGTGGTAGAAACTGGTGCGGTAACCTTCTGGTCCAAGGACGTTCGCCAAGGAGGAGAATGGAATGCTCGAATACGGTGAGGTGATGAAGGCCTCATCCATCCATTGCGGCATGCTCGCCAGGATCGCAGGAATACCATCGATGCTCCGCCGACCATTGGCGTATGCGTTGGTGCATGTGTGGCTCTGGCCCATCAACGAATCGAGGAAGGGCATGTAGCTTTCACCACCGGCGAGTGTTGTGCTGTACAACGCGGAGAAGCTTTCGAGGATGATCACGACCACATTGGGCTTTTCTGGGCGCAGGGCGGTCGTCGTGCTATCTGCCACGTACACGTGATCGGTTTGGATCACCGGCCATAGCTTCTCGGCTTCAGCAGCGGTCATGTAGTTGCGGTCCGTCAGGGTCTGTTTACCGAGTGTCGTAAGGATGGTGAACGGGGTGTTCAACACGACCGGGATGTAGTTCGCGCCGCCGTACTTCGCCGCATCGAGCGCTTGCAAGGGGATCAGTTGCGTGCCGCCGCGTGTGGCAAGGCCAAGCAGAACAATGGCGACGACGCGCCAGCCTATCCGCCACGACCACCTGGGGACAGCGGTCGGCTGCATTCGTCCGATGCGTGGATAGCTCCAGATCAGGATCGCCAAGCAAGCGAGGTAGACCAATAGAATGTGCCAGTAGTCGCGCACGAAGGCGGGAGCAAGGCTTGCCGTGTCGCCTCCGGTGGTGATGATCTCCAAGAAGTCGGCAGTGCTCCGTTTCAGGCTGAACGCATAGTAGCCGAGGTCCACACAATTGAAGAACAGTGCGAAGGCATTCACCAGGAAGAAGACGCCGAACTGAATGCGCGCAAAGCGCTTTCCGGGCCTCGGTTGGATGAGGATCAGGAGCACCCAGGGTAGGTTGATCCACGCAATGGCCGAGGCATCGAAGCGCAAACCACCCATGAAGGAAACGACCGGCGGTGCAGGGAACAGTGCGCTGTTGTACAACCAGAATAGAAGCCGCAACACGGAGTACAAGCCGCCGACCACGCCCAAGCGCAGGAGGAGAACAGTCAGCGGACCACGGAACATGGGTGCGAAGATGCGCAACCGATCACGGTGTTGTGTCTCGGCCAAGAATGGTCCGTCCTTCAACCGACCGGATCGGCACCCAGCCCGGGTAGGTGTGCCCGAGGATAGAGACGGGTTGTGAGGGCTTGTCGGTGACGACGTAGCGGACCGTTCCATCGGTCATGGCATCGTGGAATCGGCCGTAGTCGAACAGTGGTCGTGTGCTGAATTGAACAATATCCTTCTGGGTCAGTACGCACTGGCCGACGAAATCATGTTCCAAGTAGCCGCGGTAGGTGATGTACAGGGATTCGTTCGGAAGTAGATGAAGCTCGTTGATCAGTACATCGCGCACCACAAGGTCCTTCTCCATTTCGGCTTGAGCGAGCTCATCCGGTTCTCCCAAGTGGTACCACGACATGGCGCTGTTCGTGCGGAAAGCGGCGAACAGGCAGCCGTAGAGCCCGAAAGCCCATGCGAGCAGGTTCTTGCGTGTTGGCGATCCCGATCGTGCGATAAGCAATGATGTGCCGATGAATGTCAGGGTCAGGCCATCATGCAGGTAGTTCAAACGGCTGCCGAGCTTCAGTCCGGTGACCATGGCGAAGACCGTACTGATGGCTACGGCCAATGCCAGGAAGCGCAGGGCCTTGTGTGCAGAGCGCATGCCGACCAGGACAACGCCGATGGCCAGAACGTGCCAGCCGATGAAGTACTTGTAGGTCGCAGGCGAGAACAGATCATGCCACATCATCAGGCTGTAGCCGTTCGCGAGACCGCGCACGATGTGTTGTTGGATGTGCGCCCATGAACCCATGAAGGACAGACCGAACAGTGCAACGAGCAACCCCACGACGATCGATACTGCTAGGATGCGGAACGGTCGCCATTGCCGATGAAGCAACACGTGCAGCACCGGAATGATCAACGCGATCACGCCGGATTGCTTCGTCATCAAACTCAATACACCGAGTACGCCACAGATGATCAGGTGACGGTCCCTCGGGTCCATCAGCCATTTCGCAAAAGCCAAGAAGGCCCCGAATAGCGCGGCGCTGGCCAGTGCATCCATGCGGCCATAGGACTGTTCCCAAAGGGTAGCGAACGCGAAACACGCAGCCAGTATCGAAGACCACGACGCCGCACCGCCAACACGTGCAAGACGGAAGACCAGCCACGCGAGCAACACGTTGCACAGCAAGGCAACCAGTCGGTTGATCAAGTAGATGGCACGAACGTCTCCTGCATCGAAGCCGAAAACCTTTGCGATGGTTGCGCAGACCAAGAAGTGCGCCGGTGTGTATTGGATCACATCGAAAGGTGGTGCCTCCGGGTCGTCGTAGAGCACATCGCCCTGCATCACTTTCTGGATGCCGTGTACCACGTTGTGCTCCACACCACCGAGATCGGAGCGGTACTGGAACACCATGCGGCCCCGCAGGCCAAGGTTGAACGCTGCGATAACGACTGCTGCAATCACGAACAGCCTCCGCAGCGGTATGCCAAGTATGGATGCGTTTTCCAGCGCGGGCAGCATGGCGGTGAAGATAGCCGGGCCTTCTTCAGTCCTTGCGCAAGACAACCACCAAGGAGCGGCCGAACGCGTGACGGATCAGCGGATCGAAGAAGCGGGAGAGCGGCACGACGCGTGAATCCCAGAACTGGATCTGAGCGATCGTGGGCGCAGCGCTTCGCAGCAACAGTTTGTTTCCGAGTGAAAGTAGCATACCCACGCTGTCCAAATAGCGCTCTTTCACGATGGTTGCTCCGCTCGGTAGGTGTGCGTGAAGCGATGGTCGGTCGTATCGCCGATGATGCCCAATGGCCTTGTCGAACGGACTGTACAGGAACTGGAAAGCGGGAACGAGAATGATCAGATGTCCTTTGGGTGCAAGCAGTTCCAATGCGCGTTGCAGCTCCTCCTTCGGATCCGAAAGATGTTCCAGCACATCGATGTACAGGATGCTGTCGAAGGCTCTTCCGTGGAGATCCGTGGTGGTTCCAACGATCAACTCGGCATGGGACCTCACAGGTTCGCCAACGTTCTTCGGAACCTGTGCGAGCAATTGTTCGTCCGGTTCAAGGAAGGTGTAGGAGATCGCACGCTCCGACCACAAGTGATCCGCGTTCGCACCGATGCCACAGCCCGCGTCGAGGATGCGGCCGTTCACATACTGCACGACCTGCGAGGCCCAGTACTTCTTCCAACGCACAGCATGCCGGAAGAGCTCCAGCTCCGAACCGACGTAGTTCATGAGGCGCTGGTAGAACCCGGAAGCACCTCGTACAGATGCAGCCCAGCACGTTCCCGGCGATGTGCGGTGTTCGCCAACAGCAAGCCGATGACGAAGAAGCCCAAGCACAGGAGCATGGAGTTGAACAAGGTGGCCGATAGGATGCTGGCCCAACCCGGGATCGCCAGCGAGGTGAAGACCTTGATGCCAACGATCGTGAGCGATGAGAGCAGGAAGATGACGCTCATGTACAGAAAGGCCTTCAGGAAGATGGCGAGCACTTCTTCGCTGTACTCGATCAGGGACCGGAAAGCATGAAGTGACAAGCTGCCGAAGCCCATCTTCGAATGCCCATCGAGCCGCTTGCGACGGTCGCGGACGATGATGCGCGAGGGCACCTGCTGCTTGGACAGGAAAGCCGCGTAGTGAACGAAGGACCGGTCCAGCACCGCCGCCAGTACCCGCCGATCGATCATGGAGTAGTTGCCGAAGGTGATGCGCTTGCCGGCAACCAAGCGGAAGACCATGCGGTAGAGTTGATAGCCCAATTGGAACCCGACCGATTCGGACCGCTTGCCACGCCCCACGAAAACGATGGAGGAATCGCGAATGCTGGCCAACTCGCCGATGGCACCGGGGTCGTCCTCGCCGTCGCCGTCGATGACCACGAACCGACGTGCAGTCGTTGATTCGGCGTAAAGCAGCCCTTGGTAGATGGCTTCTTGATGGCCCATGGTGTAGGGGAGGGCGATCACTTGAATAGTGACGTTGGCAGAGCTGGGGCGATAGCTCAAGGCCTTTTCCCGCGTAGCGTCCAGCGAGCCGTCGTCCACGAGGATGATAATGCAAGGCTCCTCCAGCCGGGCCAGCACCTGCTCCAGTTCCGTAAGGAAGGGCAGCACCGCACCCTCTTCGTTGAAGCACGGGGCGATGACGGCGATGTTGGGAGCAGACATGAACACGACGAAGTAACGGCGAATGCCCGTTCAACCGGCGAAGGCCGGACGGGAACCCCGCGTGATGGACAGCAGAGGAAAGCCCGGACCCCGCTGGGCTGGGGAGGACTTGGAACGGATGGCCGGACCGCGCCACGCAGCCGTGCGCAGTGGCGGGGGCACGCCCAAAGCCTTCCGCCTCTCTTTCGAATGGATCACTAGGCCCTGTTCCGGCAGATGTTAGCTGACAACCCACAACTAACAACTCCTGCACCCGTCAAATGCCCCCGAAATACCTTTGCGCCTCTGAACAAGCCCATGTCCCTACAGACCACCGAGGATCGCCAGCTCCACTATGAGCGTGGCACACACAACGATGCTTTCCTGATCAGCACGTACGAGAAGCTGGTCTATCCGCGCATCATCGAGGAGAAGATGCTCAGCCTGCTGAGGCAGGGCAAGATCAGCAAGTGGTTCAGTGGCATCGGGCAAGAGGCCATCAGCGTGGGCGCCGCCATGGTGTTGCAGAACGATGAGTACATCCTGCCAATGCACCGCAACCTGGGCGTGTTCACCACGCGGGGCATGCCGTTCCAGAAGCTCTTTGCGCAATGGCAGGGGAAGGCCACCGGCTATAGCAAAGGCCGAGAACGCAGCTTCCACTTCGGCAGTCAGGAGCACAAGGTGGTGGGCATGATCAGCCACCTCGGGCCGCAAATGGGCATTGCCGATGGTATCGCGCTGGCGCACAAGCTGAAGAAGGAGAACCGTTGCACGATCGTCTTTACTGGTGATGGTGCAACGAGCGAAGGCGACTTCCACGAGAGCGTGAACGTGGCCGCTGTGTGGGACCTGCCGGTGCTGTTCATCATCGAGAACAACGGTTACGGACTGAGCACGCCCAGCAGCGAGCAGTTCCGCATGAAGAGCTTCACCGACAAGGCCATCGGCTACGGCATCGAGTCGGTGCAGCTCGCGGGCAACAACATCCTGGAGGTGTACAACAACCTAGCGAAATTGGCGGACAGCATCCGCGAGAACCCGCGTCCGATCCTGGTGGAGTGCATGACCTTCCGCATGCGCGGTCACGAGGAAGCGAGCGGCACCAAGTATGTGCCCAAGGAACTGTTCGAGGTCTGGGGCAAGAAGGATCCCGTGGCCAACTACGAAGCGTGGCTGTTGAAGATCGGAGTGCTGAGCATCGCCAAGCGGGACGAGATCCGCACCCGGTTGAAGGACGGCATCGAGGAGGACCTGAAGCATGCATTCGAGGAGCCGGAACCGGTGCCTGTTGAAACCGTCGAGGTTGGTGACGTTTATGCTCCGATGAGCGCAGGCCACGAGCCGCTAGCCACGAGCCGCGAGCTCGAGGCTCAAGGCTCGAAGCTCGCGGCCAGAGAGATCAGAATGATCGACGCCATCCAAGAAGGCATGCGCCAAAGCATGGAGCGCCACGAGAACCTGGTGTTGATGGGGCAGGACATCGCGGAATACGGCGGTGCATTCAAGATCACCGATGGTTTCGTGGAGCAGTTCGGCAAAGGCCGTGTGCGCAATACGCCGCTGTGCGAAAGCGCGATCCTCGGTGCAGCGCTGGGTCTTAGCATCAAAGGCATGAAGGCCATGATGGAGATGCAGTTCGCCGATTTCGTGAGCGAGGGCATCACCCAGATCTGCAACAATTTCGCAAAGATCCACTACCGCTGGGGCCAGAACGCCGACGTGGTGGTGCGCATGCCCACGGGCGCAGGCGTTGGTGCTGGACCCTTCCACAGTCAGAGCAACGAAATGTGGTTCGTGAAGACACCCGGCCTCAAGGTGGTGTACCCGAGCAACCCTTACGACGCCAAGGGCCTATTGATGACGGCCTTCGACGACCCGAACCCGGTGATGTTCTTCGAGCACAAGGCGATGTACCGCAGCATCAGCGGACCGGTGCCCGAACAGCCCTATGGCATTCCGTTCGGCCAAGCCAAGGTGGTGCGCGAAGGCGCTACCATGAGCATCATCACCTACGGCATGGGCGTGCACTGGGCCGTGGACGTGCAGAAGGAGACCAGCCTCGACATCGAGATCATCGACCTGCGCACCTTGGTGCCGCTGGATGTGGACACCATCCTTACCAGCGTGAAGAAGACCGGCAAGGCCCTCGTGCTGCACGAAGACACCTTGACCGCCGGCATGGGTGGCGAGATCAGCGCGCTGATCAACGAACACGCCTTCGAATACCTGGATGCGCCCGTGGTGCGCGTAGCCAGTTGGGATACGCCGGTGCCGTTCGCGATCCCCTTGGAGAACGGGTTCCTGGCGAAGGGGAGGTTGAAGGGGGCGGTGGAGAGGTTGGTGGGGTATTGATGGATCCGGTCAACGCGCCGACGTTGCATTGGAACGCCCGCAGCGTCGACCTTCAGGGTCGACATGTACTGCTACCGGGCGGCAATTGTTGGCTATGTGTATCGTATTTTCGATCAGTGCCGTACCCACCGAAATACCACAAACATCTGCGACTACTGGGCAATGATTACACAACGGGTGCCTATTTCGTGACGCTGTGTACACGCCTGCGCCGTGAATGGTTCGGACGGATCGTTGGCAGCGGCGTCAACGCGATCATGGAACCGAATGAATTGGGCCGGATCGTGGTGGCCGATTGGAATGCGCTGCCAAGATATTTTCCGCATGTGCGCTTGGATCAATTCCAATTGATGCCTGATCATATGCACGGCATCCTTAGTGCTGGATGATAGGGCAAGTGGGTCGACCCTGAGGGTCGACGCTGCGGGTGCAGTCGACAACGTTGGTGCTAGACCGCGCGGGCCGGTTCCCGGGTCGCTGGGCGCGATCATCGGTGCATTCAAATCCGGGACGACCTATCGGATGAATGCACTGAACGGGACACCCGGCCAGCGTTATTGGCAACTGGGCTATCACGAACGGTACATCCGTAGACAGGCCGGTGAATTCGAACGGATCGCAGCGTATATCGAACAGAATCCTGCGAAATGGCGTTAGCCCTCTGAACTTTCTGATCGAGCCTGTCCATCACTTCGCTTGACGCGTTGGAGGTTAAGGTGGCCTTCGGCGATCACGCTCCATCGATCCATCCACATACCAAGCCTCGGTCTCCTCCGTTCTCAGGGTCACCAAACCCCTGACGAATGACGTTCAACTTCCCGCGCCGGAAGATCGAGACCGCTTGCATCGCGCTCTCCTTCGGGCTTACCGCAGTCCTAGCCGTTTTCATCATCCTTTTGATGGCGGATAACATCTTGGATTGGGACATTTTCAGCCGCACGGTGGAGCGCGTGCTCGGCATGATCATCGCGTCCGTTGGCGTGGTGCTAGGTGCGTGCTTCTTAATCGTGTTGATGGTGAATATGAGCATCACATCGATCAGCATCGAGCGCATGGCCGGTGCTATGGAGGATCGAAATCCCGACCGCGATGGACGCTGACCGCATCCGAATAACGCCGCGTGGCTGGGTTGCTCTATTCGGTATCCCGCTACTGCTGGTGCTGTTGATCCTGCAGTTGCGCAAGATCGATGAGCGCCGTCGCGAGGAACAATTCCGGATCCTGCACGCTTTCTTGCTCCGACCAGAGCACGCCGTAGGACTACTTCCCTTGATCGAGCGGTTCGACCCCGCCGATTCCGTTGTCATCGGACGGATCGGAGAAGTCCTCCACAAGATGATCGCCGGTGGGACGTGTCTGGATCAGGCCGACCTCGTGGTGGATCACGGCGGGCTGTACTACAATGTATCAATGTATTCGACCTATAACTGGCGCGACCCGATCCAGGGTCGTTTGTATTTGAGCGACCCCCTTGAACTGGCCATGGATTCGCTACGAAATGGCACCCAACTGCCTTCGGAGAAGATCTATGAATTGGCCGGTGGAACCGGCACCTTGCGCAGTGCAATGCGATTGAACAATGCGACCCTCGTGGTCACTTCGTGGCGTGAGCGCCATGATTGGGAGTGACGACTGACCTGGCTCGTGTTTAATACAACAGTCCTGACCTCCATGCAGCGTTCCGTCTTCGAGCAGTGCGTGATCACTACGAACTATCCAAGTTCCATCCCCAAGACACAAGCTACCGAACCACGCTCACCGCGATGGTTCGCGATCCATCGACGTTCAACCAATACCGCCCAGGATCCAATCCGTTCACATCCACGGCGAAGGGGGAAGCCCAAGCGCCTTTCCCGCCATCCACCACACGGCCGGTGACATCGAACAGGCACCAGTCCATGATCACAGCGCCATCGTTCCAGGTCACCGTGATCTGATCGGTCGCAGGTACGGGGTATACCTGCCAGTTCGCTGTATCGTCCTGTGTGTCGAGGCCCGTGACCAGCAAGGCCTCCGAAGGGATCGAGCAATCCGCTAGGTAGGTGACATCCACCACATAACTGCCGGGCGCATCTGCCGTGATGCATGCCGTGTTGCTACCGGGTAGCGGCGCTCCGTCGTAGTACCATTGATAGGACTCACCTGCGGGGTAGGCGCATAGCTGATCACCGTCCGCAACGATATCCGGCTGCGTCGGTTCGATGAAGCCGATCCAGATCCACACACCAAGATCCTGCTGGAAGTCTGGGCAGATCGATGGCGCCCCGCTCGCGCTGAATTGACCGCCGGTGGTGTGGACCACGAGTGTATCATCGGTGGCACCGGGGATGGGAACGCCTTGCTCGGTCCATTGGATGTTGGTGTCGTAGGGCTGCATCATCACCAACAGAATGGTGTCGAGTGTGCAATAAAGAGGACCATTCTGGCTGTAGAAGAGCGGCTCGGGCCCGACGGTCATCACCGTAGGCGGTAAGAAGGCCCAGCCATCCACCAGCACCTGCGGCGATGCTTCCGTGCATCCGTTCAGCGTGGCTTCCACGCTGAACTGCGAGCCGCTGTCATTGTAGGAATCCACCACGAGGCTCTGGTCGGTTGCGCCGATGATGGGACTGCCGTCCTTGTACCATTGGTAGCTGTCGTAGGTCTCTGTCAACAGCACACCAACGCTGTTCGGGCATAGGATCAGATCGTCGGGCGAGATCGTTGGGTCGAAGGGGCATTGCGCCAATGCAGTGCTGCTGACCAAAGAAATTGCCGTGAACGCCGAGAAGGATCGGAGAAAGTGTGTAGCTGTTGTCATCATGCGGGGTGTCTTATGACCATGATGACGCTGAAAACGCCTCGGACGCTGCTGGGTTCCAACATTGGGGTGACGAACCGTGAGATCGTGGACCAGCAGAACGATCAGGGCCGTCGGTGACCTCCATGCAGCGTTCAGACCCGATCTTTCGTCCTACAATAAAACCGATCCACATGCGCCACCTTACACTTCCCATTTTGGCATGCGCCGCCATCGGCTCCCAAGCCCAGAACTACCTCGGAAATGACCCTATCTGGTTGGTCCATTCGGTGTGCGCTGTGCCTGCGCCGTGCATTGCAACGGACAGTTACAATTACTCCACCATCGGCGATTCTGTGATCGCCGGTACCACTTGGTCCAAGGTGGTGCGTGAAGGGGTGGTGAGCTACTCGTGGCAAAGCAGTCCGCCAGTTGCTCCGGATTGCCAAGGTGAGGCACCGTATGGGCCCGAGTGGCATGGTATCTACTTGGTTCGGCAGGAAGGCCGTCAGCTGCGGATCTGGACCGAGGGCGTGGATCAGCTGCTCTTCGATTTCGACCTGGATGTGGGTGATCCGTTGCCTGTGAGCTATACCAACTGGAATACGGAGGTCACCGTGATCGCTGTGGACAGCGTGCTGATCGGAGACGAGATGCGTGCGCGTTTCGAACTGAACAATGGTTCGGCCCAATACCTCATTGAAGGTGTGGGCTCCTCCAACGGCTTATTCGAGCCGGTCGGCATCGTCCTCGAATGTGGCTACGGCTTGGATTGTTTCGGCCTCGGGTCGCAGAGCTTCTACCCGGAGAATTGGGAAGGAGGCTGCCAGATCGCAATGGGCCTTGGTTCGTCCCGGACCGTGGACCCATTGATGGTGTTCCCGAACCCCGCGAACGAAGTCGTTCAACTTTCCGGTGTCCGTCCTGGATCAGTCATTCAGTTGCTCGACCCCGTCGGCCGTCTCGTGATGCAAGCACCGTACACCCATCGCGCACTCGATGTATCCGGTCTATCGGCTGGTGTGTACACCTTGGTTGCCGAAAGGCGGAGCGTGCGACTGTCCGTTCTGCGCTAACGATCTAAAAAGCCCTTGAACGAGAAAGCCCCTTCACCATGAGGTGAAGGGGCTTTCCACTGCATGGCTATTCGCTCAATGCATCACTTGGAATGTGCGCGCAAGGCCGTTCCCGGCTTCGGTGCGCAAACGGGCACTGTACATGCCGTTGTTCAAGTTCTCCACGTTCAGTTGAATGTTGCTGCTCGCGCTGTTGACGCGTTGGGTAAGTACCACACGACCCATGGCATCGAACACTTCCAACGTAGCCGTGCCTTGCAGTTCACCGACCGGTAGGTTCACGATGCTGTTCGCAGGTGAAGGGTAGGCTTGGCCGAGTGCGCTCATCGCCGCGTCGAACTCCTCCACACTTACCAATCCGTAGAACCAGTCGTGACTCAGTTGCACCATTTGGTTGGCAACTGCGCTACTTGCCACCTGCTCGGGTCCGATGCCGAAGTACACCACTTTGTAGGTGGAGGTATGGGCGCGCAGTCCACCGATCTTGGTGGCCGAGTAGCGCATGATCGGCACGGCTGGCGCGATCGGGGTGATCTGGTCGGGGTAGGTGTTGCCACCGAAGGCATTGATGATGGTGGTGTTCGGCACGGCACCGAAGACCGCGTCCGCATCTTCGAAATTCACTTGGTTGTCCGACGAGGCACCATCAGCCACGTAGGTCGCATGCATGTAGTTGGTGTAGAAGGCTTGGGTCACCGCAGTTCCATAAGCACCAGTGACGCCGCTCTGGTCCCAGCCGATGTCCTGCCCGGCGATCATCAGGTTGCCGCCGTTGTCCATGAAGGTGCTCAACGCATTGGCGACGTCATCGGTGTAGCTGGGGAAGGTCCAGCTGATGTTGAGGTAGAGGTTGTTCACGCCCACCAACGCGTCGGCATCGCTGAACTCAAGGAAGTCGGCGCGGCTGGTCGCCGCTTTGCCCAGTTCATCGGCCATGCCGTTGATGTACAACGGCTCGTGCGTTTCGGCTTGTGGGTTGGTCACGATGAGGTCGGTAACACCGCTGATCACGTGGAAGCGCTGGACCAAGGCAGGTGCACTGGCATTCGTCGCACTCGTCACGGTAAGCGTGTAGGTGCCGATGCCTGGGGTGCCATCCGGGGTCACGTTCACCTCGATGGAAACGTCACCAGCGCTTGGGATGTTGATCGTAGCCGGGTTGCCTGGCGTTGACCCATCCACCGTGAAGGAGGAGGTCCAAGTTCCTGGAGCTCCTACGCCCGTGAGGGTGACCACATAGTCCTCGTCCACACCGATCTGGTTGCCGAAGCTGCTGGTGAAGGTGCTGGCCGTTCCATTGGTTCCACTGCGGTAGGGTTGTGCATCGCCTTCGAGTGCGCCGATCACCAAGGTGGTGCCACCGTCCATGGGCACTTCACGCACTTGATACACTTCGCTCCGGTATTCGCTGATGAAGGCCACGACCTCGCAATTGGCAACATTCCAAGTGGGTGGGATGGTGAAGGTGTAGGTCCGTTCGACGAAATCGCCGGTAACGTGGTTGCCGATGTCGTCGCCCCAGGTATCGGTCACATAACTGCGCAGCACATGCAGGTGGTCGTAGTTCGCATGGTTGCCGTTGGTGTAATCGGTCTGCGGTCCGTTGAGGTGGTTCTCTTTCACGAATACGCTGAAGTAGTCGCTGCCGGTTGGGCTGTCTGCGGTGTACAAGCCGACCACGCGCACGGTGAGTTGGTCGCCACTGACACTGCTCTCCATGCCCAAGTTCACCGGGCTCGGCAGATCGAGGATCTCGTTCACTGCGCCTTCCCACGCGCCGCGCCCCAGATCGTTGAGGCCCCCGAACACATGGCGATTGATGACGCCTGCTGGGTAACCGCTGATGGTGAAATACGCATCGATGGCATTTCCATCCGGCGTCCGGAAGTCGGGCTCACTGCCCGATGGCACGGCAAAATCTCCAGCGTGAATGCCGACTGTAACGAAGCGGTCCGTCAATGCAACTTCGAGATCGGCCATGATCGCGTGGCCTTCGGGGCAATACCCGCAATGGAGGCCGGTGAAGTCCTCCAAGAGTGCTGTGCGGTTCTGCGGCGTATCGTAAACGAGGGATTGACCCACGGCGAAGGCAGGTGATAGGACAAGTAGCGTAAGGAGTTGTTTCATGGGTGTAGGGTTCGGAGTGATGAAAGTAGGGGTGAACTGTTCGCCACCAGCGCATAAAGCGGTGGACTATGGGAATGCTTCTGCGGCGTTCGTGAAGCTTGGTGTTCGAATGCTTGTGCGGGTTACAAAGTCGATCCCTGATCTCTGTCGGCCATTACCTTGGTCTTCCGATCATGGCAACCGACCCGCTCCTCGAACAGCGCATCGACGATGTTCTCGTCTCCGCCGGTGTGCATGCTGTTCCGAAAAAGATGTTCGGTGGCGTGGCCTTCATGGTCAATGGGAACATGAGCGTAGGCATCACCAACAAGGGCTATCTGATGCTGCGCGTGGACCCGGCCCGACACGAGGAGATGGTGGAACTCCCGGGTGCCCGCCCGATGGATTTCACTGGTAAGGTGATGAAGGGCTTCCTGTTCGTCGAGCACGAAGCGGTGTCCACCAAGGAGGCGTTGACGAAATGGATCACGTTGAGCTTGGATCACGTGCAAACGCTGCATCCGAAGGCGGAGAAGAAGAAGGCAGCGGCCAGCAAGTCCGCTCGGAAAGTGACCGGCAAGAAGTGAGAAGCGCGATCTAGTTCAACTGCTTCCGCAGCGATTCGAACTCCGGGTTGCCCGCGAAGTGGTCGCCGCCCAAGGCAATGGTGGTGCGTGCAGAATCGATCATGCCTTTACTGTCCAAGTGCTCGGCATAGCGGATCAGTCCTTCGAGCAGCAGGCGCTTCTGGTCCGTTGGTAGCCGGTCGATGTCGGGCACTGCGGCAAAGGCTTTTCCGAATTCCTTGAGGCTCTCGCAGGCGTCGCGGGCGAGATTCATCTGTAATTGGCAAAGGGCCAACATCTGCCACGCTCCGGGGTTCGACGGGTCGTAGCCCACCATCCGTTGGAACTGGCGCTTCGCCTTGCTGTAGGACCCGATGTCCATGAGGTACAGGCCGGTCTCGAGGGCCACGGTGTTGAGCTCCATCCAATAGTCCTCGTAGTTGTTGAAGAACTCCAGGTTCTTGTCCTTCTTTCGGTATTTCACGGCATACTTCAAGGCATCGCGCGAGGCGTACTTGTACTCGTCCTGCGAGGTGTATTCCTCCAGTTTACTCATCTCGTGGTAGCACATGCTCAGGTAGAGGTGGGGCAGCGCATCACGACGTGTGTCGTCCATGTTGGTGTACCGTTCCGCCTTGGAAATGCACTTCTCATAGTCCTCGTCCACATACAGGATCAGGAGGTCGTCGTACACCCCTTTCTGAGCTTGGATGAAGGTGGTTGGTAGGAAAGCGAGCAGCAGGAGGAGACGATGAAGCATAACTGGGTCTTTGGGCCTTTCGGATCGGGTTAGTAGATAAGGGTGAGCGCTCAAGGTACTCATTTTGAAGCAATTAACCAAATCGAATAGGAGCGGTTCCGGTGATCAGCACGATCAGGAGCGATTAGCTTCGTCGCATGTTCCGGTTCTTCCTTGCGTTCATCTTCACCCTCGGCCTCTTGTTCTGCGCTTATGTGGCGCTGCGGTTGCAATACGTGTTGCACAACGACGTGGTGCTCGATCCGGCAGTGACGGCAACACTTCGCACCCACGGCGATCTGGCGATCGCTAGCGGCGATGTTCCGGTCGCGGCGGTGTTGCTCCATGGAGGACGGCCCATTGGAGCAGGCCACAATACCGTGCTGCGCGATGGTAATGCCGGTGGTCATGCCGAGATCAACGCGGTGAGCGACGCCATGCACCAACTGGGATCGGAGCGCTTTCGGGCGCTTGATCGCGACAGCTTGGTGATGGTAACGACCTTCGAACCCTGCGCCATGTGCCGCGGCATGCTGGTGGAATACCGCATCGGCTCCTTGGTCTTCAACGAGCCGAAGACCTTGCGCCATTGGATCCGCGATGACCTGCGCTGGGTGGAGTACGAATGGAGCAAGCGTGATGGTGGCCCGAAGGGATTGCAGGATAGCCTGTTCCGTGCGCACCCGGCCTATGATGCAGAACGGTAGCGGCGTGCAGGGACGTTGGAAGGCCTGCCCGCTACCTTCGCCGACCATGTCGGCCCATCTCGTCAAGATCATCAGTTCGGTTTACGTCACGCCCAACGTGAAGCGCTTCGTGCTTTCCAAGCCCAAGGGTTTCTCGTTCAAGCCAGGCGAGGCGTGCATGGTGACCATCGACCGCGATGGTTGGCGCGATCAAGCGCGGCCGTTCACCTTCACGAGCCTGCCTACCTCGCGCACGCTGGAGCTGGTCGTGAAGATCTATCCACGGGGAGGGGTCACCGAACAGATGGCCTTGCTCCGCAAGGGCGACCAGTTGCTGCTCGGAGAGGTGTTCGGCACCATAACGTACAAAGGCAACGGCACCTTCTTCGCAGCAGGCGCGGGCATCACGCCCTTCCTCTCGATCTTCCGGGATCTCAAGCGGAAGGGCCGGTTGAAGGGCGACCAGCTCATCTATTCCAATCGCATGGCCACCGACGTGATCATGGACGAGGAACTCACAGCACTGCTGGGTAAGAGCTACCTGAAGATCTTCACCCGTCAACGCGTCATCGGTTTCCGTGAGCGGCGCATCGATCGCGAAATGCTCATCGCACTGGTGCAGAACTTCGATCAGCACTTCTACCTCTGCGGCCCACAGGAATTCGTGGACGACCTTAGCCGCATGCTCATGGACTTGGGAGCGACTTCCGACTCCCTGGTGTTCGAGGCTTGAACGACGGTATGTGGTTCTTGTTGTGAGGCATTTCACGGAATGCACAAAGCCCCCTTGCGGAGGCTTCATGCTGGGTGCTCGTAGCAATTATTGTTGCACGATCGGGTCGCGCAGGGTCTCTACCAACGCACCGATGTCGGTGACGATGTCCGTGGGAACGTTGTTCTGCGCTGCACCGGCTACCAGGTCAACGATGAACTGGTCGAAGTCGGCGTTCGTCACCAAGCCGGTCATGCGGGCATTCGCGCTGTTGTGCGCATCCACCATGTTCAAACCGTCGTAGTTGTAGTTCTGCGATCCGGTGGCCACGGCGAAGAATTCGGTCAGGTTCTCGCTCAATGCTGCGAAACCGGTGAGGTCGCCACTTCCCACTTCGGCGAGCAAGACGGCGAAATAGGGTTGCAACTGCGCATCACCGGCGATCACGAAAATGGTGCTATCCACCACGGAGCGTAGGCCGAGGTATCCTTGCTCGATCATCTGACCTGGATTCGCGGGGTCACCCACCATGGTGGTTCCACCCAGACGCTGATAGAGCGTTGGCGTTGGGGCCGGTGGCGTTGGCGTCATCGGGTCATCATCGTCCTTCTTGCAGCCCGAAAAGGCGGTTGCGAGCAGCGTTGAGCATAGGGCGGCTTTCATCAAAGTGTTCATGGTCGTTGAGGTGTTTGTTGATTTCGGTCGGTTCCTTCAATGCAAGAGGCCAGCGATCCAGCGGCCTAGGCGATCTTGGGCATCACCTTTCGCCATGGCCGGGCATCCGCTGGCGGCGGCTTCTGCCGTTACCACCAAGCGTGCGCAAGGCACGGAGGAAAGGTCATTCACCATGGTGAACACGGCTTGCTGATCCTGAACGGCACGGTCGTACGAATACACCACGTTCTGGTCCTCTAGGTTCACTCGGGCGTGCTGAACACCGGGCAGAGCCGCGATCGCACGGCGGATCGTACTGGCTTCCGGGTACGACAAAGGCTCCAGGAAATCGATCCGGGCCAATTGGATGTTGGCAAGGTGGGCGGTCGGTTTCGGTCGGGTCACCAAGTGTACATGCCACACCAGAACTCCGAAAAGAAGCACCAGGCTTCCCAACGCGATCAAGAGGGTTCGTTTCAGCTTGCTCATGGTAGTCATTGGGTTTGTCATGGTTATGTACGCGCCTCGGATGGCGATCGGATCACTTCACACTGGAATATTCTTGGAACTACCTACTTTGCCCGTGTAAACAAAATACCATGCGTCAAGCTCTACCCTTCGTCGTTACGCTTATCACCTTGAACGCCAGCGCTCAAGTGGTGATCAACGAGGTCGACTACGACCAGATCGGAACGGACAATGCCGAATACATCGAGATCAAGAACATCGGGACCACGGTGTATCCCATGCAATACCTTACGGTGTTGCTGATCAATGGCAGCAGCGGTACGGGTGTGCAGTACGCATCGATCTCCAACCCATCGTGGCAGCCGTTAGCCCCCGGGGCTTACTTCGTCATCTGTGGGAACCAATCGCTCACGCTGAATTGCGATCACCCAGGACCATCGATCACGAACCTCGTGCAGAATGGGCCCATGGATGCGATCGTTCTAGTCGACGTGAACGACAACGTCGTGGATGTGTTGAGCTACGGCGGAACACTTCCGGGCTATGTGGAAGGAACCGGTACCACTGCGACCGACACCAACGATCAGGACGGCATCAGCCTCAACCGTTGGCCCGATGGCAACGATACCAACGACAACAATGCGGACTTTGTGGTCGGCTGCCCTTCACCGGGAACAGCGAATGTTCTTGACTCTGTGAATTGTGTGCTCGTTGCCAGCGTCGCCTCCATCGATGCAGGTACTTCCTTCACCGTGCGGCCTTCGGCGGATGGTAGCGAACTGATGGTGTTCATGGGCGCTTCCGTGAGTGGCTCTGTCAGCTTTTCGGTGTTCGCTGCAGACGGCGCCTTGGTGCTTCAGCAGAACGTTCCCGGCCAAGCCAACGCTTCTTGGTCCTTCTCCACAGCCGATCGGCATGGGCAACTTCTCTTTCTACAAGCGAATTCGGCGAAGGGGTCATTCACCCGGCGCGTGGTGGTTCCTTGACCGGATCCTGGTCGTAGGGGAGGGTCATGATCCTTCTTCGGTGATCGTGGGAACGTAGATCCAACAAGCCGATCGTTGATAGTTTTCGGACGATCCGACGGCGCTCCTTCTTTCTTCCGGAACGCCTGTTCTGCTTGGCTTTCAGCGTGTTCGGTCACCCATGAAACAAACACTGTTCGTAACCCTGAGGCCGGGGCTTGATCGTCGATCCGAACTCGCCGGACCTTGGCACCATGTCCGCACTGGTGTTCGAAGCCCGTTGGCACCGCATTCAGCGGTCGCGGGAACAAGGGTTCGAGGAGTTGTCCGATTTCCTCGGTCGCTATGCGTCATTGGGTCCGTTGGTCCGCCTGGGTCTGTTGCGCAAGCGGGAGGAGTGGAGCGAGTTCCAACGGTACCATGGGTTCGTGCCCACGGAGAAGGGTGATGCCTTCCTGCTCTATATCCCCGAGAAGGAATTGGTGTTGGTGCGCCCCGGAAAGAGCGCAGCACTCTTCAACGAACTGAAGAAGGATCCCGCGCCCAAGGCGGCTTTCAAAGAGACCTACGCCGAACCGACCAAGGCCCAATTCGAGGCCATCGCAGAGATGCGCGCCAACGCCGGTCGCGATACGTGGCGCATCAAACGGGCCGAAATGCTGGCCAATTTCCTGCTCCAAGGGTATATGGATATCCGCTCTTTCACCAAGCGTACAGGGTTGGGTGATGGCTCTTTCCTACGCGCTGAACTCGTGAAGGCACGCGCTGAACGGATCAACGATCATGGCCTCGGTCTGGAGCCAACGGCCGAAGGTCTACCGTACCTGATGGCGCTCGATGAATGGGAACTTCTGCTGGTGAAACCCGGTATGGAACTGCCCCTGTTCGAGCGCTGCGATCCGGAAGCCGCCAGCTACTGGTGCGGTCTTCCTTAACGTTCGGGGCTCGGTCCTTTTCCCACCTGAAAGTCGCCTGCTTCAAAGCGGCGTAGTAGTTCGACGATGCGTTTGGCCTTCGTCGGTGCGGTCTTGGCGCTGCCCACCCAGTAGCACATGTTGCGCTGCATGCCCGGTGTCAGCTTGTCCCACGCGGCTTTCATTTCGGGGATGAAGTCCAGCGTTTCGGCCAGTTCCTCCGGGATGGTGATGCGGTCCGGTTCCGGGTCCAACCACAGTTCCACCTGCACAAGGTCGCCCGGTTTCTTGATCCCTGCCTTCTTCCTTAGGTCGCCACCAAGAACGAGGATGTGGTAGCCGCTTTTCGTGGGCATCAGCGCGCGATCAGCCGGCACGCCGTTGATCAGGCACTTCACCCGCACATCGCCGCGCTTTCCGAACAGCTCCTTCACGTCGTGCGGGAATTCCACGAAGTGCCAAGCGAAACGGCTGGTCAAGCGTTCCAAGGGCGCCGTGAACTTCCAGGTCTGTGGTTTCTTCTTGGGCATGGTAACATGCCGACCCGGTGGGTCGACGCTACAGGTGCTTCGCTCAAACCGCCGACTTTCTTGGCTTGGTAGTTCAGGTACATCCAGCCGCATTCATCAGCGTCGATCTGTATCATCCGCGTCATCTGCGTTCCATCAGCCACCGGCTTTCTTGGCCTTGTACCCTTTCTCTGCGAGGTAGGCCAACACCTTATCCCGGTGGTCGCCTTGCAGCAGGATCACGCCGTCCTTGGTGTTGCCGCCCACGCCGCATTTGCTTTTCAGAGCGCGGCCCAGGTCGTCCAAGTCGGCCTCCTTGCCAACAAAGCCCACGATGCGGGTCACTTCCTTGTTCCCCTTCAGGCGGTCCAGATGGATACGTAGGTCCTGCTGTTGCGGAGCCAGGGTGCTCGGGTTGCTGGCCGTGGTGGTCGCGCGGTTGGTGCTGTAAACCAGCCCGCCCATGCCGCTGGGTGGACGCTTCTTCATTGGTGCCAAGTTCGCAACAAGATCGCATCTTGTGGTCCCATGCAGGGAACGATACACGTGAGCGTGGTCTCCGGGGCTGCCGACATGCGCAGCTACCTGCGACTTTCAGGCACCCTTCCGGATCAGCGACCCAACCGGGTGCCCTTGCTCCGGATGGATGAACGCGAGTTCCACGATCCGAAGCGCAACCCCCAGCTGGCCCACTGCGAGGTGCACTATTGGCTGGCCCGGCGCGATGGTGTGGTGGTCGGACGCATCATGGGGATCATCCATCGTCAGCACAACCAAACACTTGGTGAACTTACCGCTCGTTTCTACGACCTCGTTTGTATCCGCGATCGAACCACGGTGATGGCCCTACTCGAGGCCGTTGAGCAATGGGCCAAGGGCGCTGGCATGGATCGGATCATCGGACCTTTCGGCTTTAGTGACAAAGACCCGCAAGGCCTGCAGATCGAGGGCTTCGAGCACCTGCCCGTGATCGCCACGCCGACCAATCCCGACTGGCTGCCACCGCTGGTGGAGGCCTGCGGCTATGCGCCCTTCGAGGACATGGTGAGCTACCGGATGGACATTCCCGCACAATTGCCGGAGGTGTACCATGTCATTGGTGAGCGGTGTTTGCGCAACTATGATCTGCACCGCGTGCGCCTGCGCTCCAAGCGCGAACTGAAACCCTGGGTGGTGCCCGTACTGCGGTTGGTGAACGTCACCTACGGCGATCTATTGGGCTTCACGCCGATGAGCGAGGCGGAAATGCGGGCCTTGGCCGCCAAGTACATGTTCATCCTCGACCCGCAGCTCGTTCACCTGATCGCGGATGCGCACAACGAGCCCGTGGCCTTCGTGATCGCCAGCCCCGACATGAGCGAAGGCTTCGTGCGCGCGAACGGAAGCCTCTTTCCCTTCGGTTTCCTGCACATCCTGAGGGCCATGAATCGCTCCAAACAACTCGATCTGCTACTGGGCGCTGTACGTCCGGACCTGCAAGGCAAGGGACTCACCGCAGCGCTCGGTGTCTCCCTCTTCGATGCCGCCCGCCAACGCAACTTCACCCACTTGGACAGTCACCTGATCATGGAGCGCAACACCCGCATGCGCGCTGAACTCGAGCGACTGGGAGCGGTGTTGTGGAAGCGTTACCGGGTGTACCAGAAGCCGATCTATCGATCAGATGGTCAGAAGATCAGATGATGAAAAGGCATTGTTCCCCGAAGTAGGCGCATTCGATCATCTGATCATCTCATTTTCTGATCATCTGATCCTCATTTCCACCACGTGATCAACGGCCTCGTCATCTCCAGCCCGAAGCGCCGCGCATCCTCCAGCTTGAACGGCCCGTGCATCTTCAGGTAGAGGTCGAAGGTGATCGGCCCTTCCTGGTCGGCCTTGAAGTTGGTGTGCCAGTAGTTGTTGAGGGCGTAGAGGTAGATGGTGCTGC